>NZ_AKKK01000020.1 GCF_000281065.1 Arthrobacter sp. M2012083 | reverse complement strand
AAGCCAGAGACGCCGACGTCGCCCGGCTGGCCGCCGAACGCGAATACGGGATCGCCCAGGCCGGCGCCGCCAAAGAGATTGAAGAAATACGACTAACCGCTGAAAAGGCAGCGAAAGACCGCGCGAAAACCGATGCGGCCACTACCCAGCAACTCCTGACCCAACTCACCGCATCTGGTGCCGGCGTGGCAGCACTCATGCCAGCCGCCCGGAAAGCCCTTCTCGGCCTCGCCAAAATCGGTGGGCCATGGGTAAAAGCCGGTGCCGAAGCAGCACTGACCGGTGACAACGCAGAAATCGTCGCGTACATCAAAACCGGCCGCCAAGTCGCGCTCGAACAAGACCAATTCGACGAAGCCATGACCTACGCCTATAAGGCGCCCCTGGCGATCACCATTGCCGCCCAGGAAGCACTGGACAGCGGCGAAGAAGCCGTCGCAGAATTCGTCACGACAACCCGCCACCAGCTCGAAGCCGGGGCCAAAGAACTTCAAGTCACCTATCTGTTGGATCCCGCCAGCCCCAGCGGACCCAAGGTACGCGAAGCCGCCGCCAGGGCCTTGGACAGCGCCGACCCAAACAAGATCAGACTATTCCTGGAAGAGGAGTACCAACTCCAGAAAGACCTGGACGACCGGGAAACAGCCAACAACATTCTGGATACTGGTGGTCCGGAAGCGCGAGCCGCAGCCGAAATAGCGCTCGAAGGCCCCGTCACGGCCATGCGCTACTTCATCAAGTCGCGCCTCAAAGAGGCCACCGCCCGCGACCTGGAGACCAAAGCCCACGTCGCAGCCATCGACGCCAGCATCTCCAAAGCAGTCGGCTTCGCGGCCAAAGCCCAAGCGGACGCCTACGAGGCAGCCCGTGTCGCCGCTGTGGCCCGCCAGGCCAGCGCCGAAGCGAACACTTACGCCGCGCAGGCAGCCACGTACAAGACCGCTGCCGCGAACTCGGCAGCCACAGCAGTAACCCAAGCCAACCTGGCCAAAGACTCAGCAGCACAGGCCGAAGAATCCCTCGCAATCGCCCGACAGGCAGCCGATCAGGCACGTGCTGACGCGAAAACCGCGCAGCGCCACGCTGCCGAGGCCGCCACCTCAGCGAACAACGCAGCAGCAGCAGCCGCCACAGCAAGCCAGGCCGCAGCGAACGCGCAGCAGTCAGCCGTCAACGCAGGCAAGGACGCCGAAGCAGCCGCAGCAGCAGCCACCGAAGCCGTCACCATCGCAACCACAAAACAGCGCGAAGAAGAGGCCGCCGCGAACCTGGCAAAAGCGGCTGCGAACACCACCGGTAATGTTGCCGATGAGGAACTCGCAGCAGCCGAAGCCGCTGGCGGGCCTGAAGCGGCAGAGGAACTGCGCAAAGCCCATGAAACCCTCGCCGAAGGTGACATCACCGACTTCATCATCAAAGAAGGTGGCCAACTTCTGCTGGACTTCTTCGGCGTCACCGACATCATCAATTGCTTCACCAAGGGCGACATCGGCGCCTGCGGCATGGCACTGATCGGCGTCCTCCCCATCGGCAAACTCTTCAAAGCCGCCGAAGCCATCGCCCTCGTCGGACGCATTCTGCCCAAAGCCGCAGCCTTCTTTACCCGTCACCAAGATGCCATCAAAGCCATTGAGAAGAACGCGAACAACCCGGCAGTCTGCTCGATCGGCGGGGCTGGCAGGGTCAGCGCACTCTCCGGATCCTCCACCCTCGTCGTCACAGCAGGTGTCTACAAGAAGAGTTCCATAGGCGCCCAGCCTTTGATGCAGCGGGCGTCCAGCCATTCGTGCAACTATCCTGCGGATAACCCGGCCTTTGCTACCCCTCCCCAAGCCCCATCCCTGATCGGCCGCTGGGCAGAGCACGTTCTTGGATTGGATCAATTCGCGAAACATCGAGTTCAGGTTCCTGGGATGTCGACACACCGGTATCCCGATGGGATGCAGGGTGGCAGCGTTGTCGAAGTAAAGAATGTGAAGACGTTACGGTGGACCAAACAGATCGAAGATTTCCTGACTTACGCTGCATACAGCGGGCCTAATAAGCCCAGCGGAGACCTCATTATTTATACGAGACACAACACGATCATCACGGACCAGCGGCTTATAGATGCTATCGGCCGGGGTGACATCATAAGGCGAGATATCCCCCTCACGCACTAGTCTTGATCTGCATGCCAGCCAGTTATTTGCTCTATCAACCGGAAGGAACTGCAAAAGAGTGTCCTACGACCTGATGGTATTCTGCCCGGACTCTCCGGATCTGCAGAGCGTCTTGCTGTTAATCGGAAACACCCGGGGACTCCACGCAGATTCTGCCAACCAGAGTCACGGCTCTGTGTTGGTCTCACGTGGCGCGAAGCACGAGTACTCATTCACCGTCGCCGGGCCGTTCAGAACAACACGAGCTGACATAGCTGAGCAAGTTCTAGACACCTCACCTGACGTCGACACGCTCTTTCTGGTCCACGTCGAAGGATCTGACGAGTCCGAGATTCCGCATGGGATTCGGTTCGCTAGGAAGCTTGCTAAGGCATGCCATGGCGTAGTCCTGGATGAGCAGACATCAGAACTGTGGCCTACTCCACGCGCTAGGCCCTCGTCGGAGCCAGAAGTATATCCACGAGCAGACGCCGTGGAGCTTGCTTGGTATTGCTTAGCAGACGAAATACCCGCTGACCTCCCGGGCAGGTACCTCCGCTTGGCGCAGGCCTTTTTACCTGAGGCAATTCCGATCCGCTTCGGCACATACCACCCTCCGCAAGGAGACTTCAGTCGGGATGGAGAAGAGGGATTCGCTCGGGCGTGGCAGCAGTCAGTAGGCACCTCATTCGGCCTAGACACGAGGTATCCGGTGACGTGGGTATCCCTAGATTCGGTGAATCAGTTACGCCCCGGCGATGTCAGGGCAATGCGCATGACGGTGGCCCGCGAAGCACTAGAGGAAATCAGGTTCCGCTCGACACTCAAGGATTTCTTTATCGGCTTTGCCCGCGAGATTGGGGCCTTCCATGCGACAGCCGAAGTAGTTCGCAACTATATGCGGTATGGAGACAAACTCCTCGGCGACAATAGCGCAGAACTGTTTAGGTCGCTGGTGTTCGTGTTCCGGTCAAGCGAGTTGAGGAACGAGTGGGTGGGACTTAAGCCCTACCCCGTTTGGTGGTCATGGTACGGCCGTCTGTACGAAGAGAGCGTCCGCCCTTACCTGATTGGGCAGGTAGAACAATATCCAGACGGAGTATTTCATGCTCTGTGTGAAACTCCGCACAATAGAGATGCGCTTGCGGAGTTGCTTCCAGACCCGGGCCAGCCTATGTTCCCTGCAGAGTACTGCGCAGTATACGACGGAGGCGAACTCAGGCCACTGAGTCTTGCAAGCAAAGTACCCCCACGTTTACGCGAAGTAACGTTCCGTCCGCACTAGCGGAACGCAAACGGCCTTACTGAAGTACGGAGGAGATTTTGGTTGGATCCCCGGGTAGGAGTCCGGTTTTTGCGTGAGGAGTACGGCACAGTAGTTACGGTCCCGGAAGACACGGCGTCCGGAAACATTACCCCGGCGTACTACGGACATTTCTTCTGTCGTCGGTGATGGGAGTTTCTCCACGAGAGGCTGGTACCAGATCCTTGATCTGGTACCAGCCTCTTTGTAGTTTCCCCTCCAAGGGAAATTCAGTGCTTACGGTGTGCGCGGCGGTCGCGGACGGAGGTTCTGCGGTGCTTTTACGGGCTGCTTCGATGCTCGCAGACAGTTCCGTATTCCGCTCATATGCCAGCTCGTCCTCTGTGAGAACGACGGCGGGGCGGAAAAACAACACTCCGCCGGCCTCTTCATCGACCAAGTAGCGGTGATGCCTGGCGACTTTTCGCAGACTCCCCCTGAACCGGTTATCTAGTTCAATCTGCCAGAACCGGCGCGAAACACCGGAGTTCCGCGTTACCCCTTTGGCGGATTGGGGTCGTTTCCATATGAATTCTTTCCACTGATCTGTCCGTTTAGATTGCGGATTGTGTGCTCAACTCCGCGATCACGAGCCATATCTCGCCCTATGGCCTGTTGTTCTGCTTTTGTGCCCCCCGCGTGAGCGGCACGCGAGCTCCCCTCGACCTTGGACTTCCAAACGCCGTCCTCGTTATACGTACTGATGTCACCCTTTGCCATGCTGCTTACCCTCCTATCCGTCTTTGATTTGACCGGTTCAGTGCGCTTCCGTTCGCGAACGGCCGCCAGGCTAACTAGGTCCTTTGAACCCGACGCCTCTGGACTCCAGTCCATCCACGAATGAAAGTACTTCCTATCTAGGCCACTGTGATGAGCGGCGGCAGCGACTAGATCATTGGAACCGGGGAATTGTTTGTCGATTGCCCGCCGGATCCAGACAGCAGATTCGTTTGCCACGCTGATGGGCTCTTGCTTGTTCCATTTGCGCGCAGAGATCTGCTTGTAGAGGCTTCGCGCCTGATCGTCATCGATAACTCCGAGCTGCTGGAATCGAACGACGAATGCTTTGATCGAAAGTCCCCACTTCTCTTTGAGTCTTGCAAGGTTGGAGAGGGTGACTCTGCCTCCTAGCGCGGCGAGATCATCGACGACGGCGTCCCCTGGGGTCAGAAACGCCGACGCGAATCGATGGGCTTCACGTTCCATCTTCGTTGCTGCCGCGGGGTTAGCCGGCTGCGGGGAAGCATGATGCAGGACCAGATGGCCAAGCTCGTGAGCGACCGTGAATCGTTGGCGGTCACCTGGAACGGCGTGTTCCTGACTCAAAGAAGACCTACTTACGCGAAGCACGGGCACGTCGTCCACCCGCATCGACATTCCGAGATGGCGCCCGAGTTCACTGTCCATAGGTAGGACAAGACACCCAAGCCTCTCTGCAGAACGAATTGCACTATCGACGATTCCATGTGCAGACAGCCCTGCCCGGGTTCTGATTTCGCCAGCAAACCGCTCAATGGCGTCATCGTCATTCAAGTCCTCGTCATAATAAAGGAGTGCATCCGGGACGCGCTTCAGCGAGAGATCCTCTATCGCCTCAACAGCGGTAACTATGTCCGAAGACAACGTGTCGACCAATTTCTTCGGCGCATCGGCATAGGCGCGCAGCAATGGGCGAGTGGTGGCTGGCTCAGCTCGACGCCGAAGAAGATAAGACTCCGTCACCCCTAGGGTGTGGGCAAGTAGCCCCAGATGAGCATCAGGAAGTGGAAGCGCTCCGGTCTCGATCATTGACACTGTGCCGGACGCGATTCCAATACGCTCGGCTAGTTCGACTTGCCCAAGTCCGGACGCTAAGCGCAGCCGCCGAACCCGATTTCCCACACTTTGAATATCCATTACCTGACCACTCATTACCTTGACCACACTTCCAATCCACCCAAGCGCCGGATCATGCGGCGCCTGAAGCTGAGTCGTCGGATTCAATCTCGTCGAATCCGGGAAGGTCGTCATCCACTACAGGCTCGAACGATCCACCACCGATAGGGCCCCGTCCACCCAGAAGCACTGCGCGGCCAAGGACAAGCTCGCCCGGATTGCCTTCGGTTACTCCGTTGACCTTGGCGAAAAAGATGTCGTCAATCTGGTTATTGCTAAGCGTGTAACCAAGTACATAGGGCTCTTCAACAATCAGAGTGTCCTCATCAATTTCTCCCCACGAAGAAGAACTGCTGGTGACGACCCTGTAAGATCCGTTTGCTGTCTTTTCTGCCTTCTTCAAGCGGAATAAACCGAAGGAGTGGCCCAGGGTTGCCCGGAACTGCTTAGCTCCCCATGCCCCGGAGTCGAGATCGAACCCCACGCGAGATGCGCCAGCGACAAATGCTTCCGCGATGAGATCACGGCTGAGCGAAGAACGGCTACGTCCGGATTCCCTAAACGCCGAATCCTGAGCCAAGGCTGAGTCCACGTTGTGGCCGCGCTCTTCGTAAACTTCGCGGATCTCAAACGCAACCTGCTCGAGCATCTCGGCGACGACCTCAGTAATCATAGACTGAGAATATTATCTAAAATGTCACACTGTCAAAGCGCCGCGCGTGTAACCCAGGAAATCCCGCCATGGGAACCCCGGCAGTCTGTTGCCAGAGGACACTCTCGAACGCCCAGTCACCGTTCAAGGAACACTCAATCCAGTGATGTTCATTTGTTGGAAGCACTTTTGGCACGGAGAGTTGCAGACCTTACGACTCCATGGCCAGGTAGCGGTACACGGTGGCACGGCTCACGCCAACGATCTTCCCAATGTCGGCCGGCTTCAGTCCGCGAACTTTCAGTTCATGTGCTCTCTTGACCTTTTCATGGTCAGCATTGACCTCCCGGCGGCCTGCTTTGCGTCCGTTGCCAGCTGCGGCGGCCATGCCGGCCTTGGTGGGCTCGGAGAGTTGGTCTCGTTCGAGCTGGGCGAACGCTGAAATGATGGTGACCATCGCCTGGGCTATCGCTCCCCCGACCTCGCTGGCTGGGTCAGTGGCGATTCCATCCCTTAGGGAACGGAACTTGATGCCTCGGGATTTGAAGTCATCCAAGAGCTCGAGCAGATGGCGAGTGTTGCGTCCCAACCGGTCCAGTTTCCACACCACAACTTCATCCCCGGGTCCTAGACGATCCAGCATCCGGTGCAGCTCCGGACGACTGACCCGGGTCCCGCTGATCCCCTGGTCTCTATAGATTCGATCGCACCCTGCTTCTTTCAGTTCACGGATCTGAAAATCGGCGTTTTGTTCAGCCAGGCTAACGCAGGCATGTCCAAGGCGTGCCATCACTTCTCCGTCTTGTTAAAGGATCAATATTGATGATTCTGAGAATACGCGAGTGAGACACTTTGTTTAGACGGTTGAGGTGTCGGAAATCCGCGAGACGAATCGTGAGCCACCGCCAGGTTCGCGGTTCCCGTCAAAGGATCCATAGATGAGACAGCGTGCGTGCGAGTGTCCGGCGGTGCGCCTAGGTTTCGATGTTTCTCGAAATGACAGGTCCCATTTTGGTGAACCTGTCGACGCCTGCGTTAACGCAGACGCGCGGCGTTGACAGAGGTTATGGAGAGGTCCAAGCTGACGCTGTGCCTGCCCTCTTGCAAGCGCCAAGTGACTCTCAAAGGAGCATCTCATGCCGGCAGTGGAAGAAAGCGTCGTCATTGCCCGGCCGCCGGAAGAGGTCTTTGATTTCCTCTCGAAGTTCGAAAACCTCGCCCTCTACGATCCCTTCGTCCGCACCTCCGCTCAGGTGGGGGACGGCCCGGTGGGATTAGGAACTCGGGGCCGGGGCAAGAGCAGCTACATGGGCCAGAGCTCCGACTGGACGGTCGAGTACACGGAATTCGACCCGCCCCGGCGGATGGTCTCTCGTTCGGTTGAGGGAAGACGCGACGTCACCGTGACGTTCAGGTTCCAGCCGGTCAACGGCGGTACGCGGGTTACGGAACTGATCGAAGTCAGATCGGGGCTGGGTTTCCTCGACAAGTTGCCCGACCGGCTGGTGAGCCAGGTCCTGGGGTGGTCACTCCGCTCTAACCTCAAAAACCTGGCCAACTGGCTGACGGAGCATTCGCAGGCGTAACGCAGCCCCTTCGATCGCTCCTCTCCGGCGCACTACCTCGGACTACCTCACCGGCGCCTACAGGCGTACCGAAGAGCGCATCGCTTCTAGCGAGGTTGTGGATGGCGCTAGCCCGACCCCGATCACACGCAGTGATCTGCTCCGGTTCGACGCCGCCAACGGTGCACAAGTCTGGTAGAGGATCCCCCTACGTGGATCCTCGGGAAAGACATCCCGCCCTGTCTCGGAAGCCCCTCCCCCACCTATGCTGAGACACGCCCCGGTGAGGCGACTAAATGAGACTCCTCCGGCGCAAACCCCCGCCGTTCTTGAGCTTTGACGACCGCCCCGCTCCTGACGAAGGCTCTGAGTAAGGATGTCTCGTAAAGCGTTACCCTTCCAAGACATGCGAATGTCACTGCACTGCGCGCAAAGCATTGGTCACCGTCATGAAATAGTCCGTAGACAGTCTCGTGGAGTTGCCGGCGAATGCCTCGGGTATGGTCCAGAGAGACCGTCACAACATTCTTGGAGGAAGAACCATTAGTCAGCCATCCAACCACGTAACCGCGCCACCTGGCTGGTACGCGGACCCAGCAGGAACGATGAGGCTTCAATGGTGGGACGGTGCCGTATGGACAGGACAATTCGCCGACGTGCCGGCAGAAGGATCGAAAGGTAGGCCCCTCCTGCCGCCAAGAACGTCCACATCTTCGCCCTTTCTGTGGGCGCTGCTGGGGCTATCTGCCCTGTTTCTCATTCTGGACATCGTGGTGAAGTCTCTCCATGGCTACGCCATCGGACCCGACGGGGCCCAGCTTGCTGATCCCGATCTCGAGCTCAGCCTTGGTGATCTCATCGTTGGCGGTGTCGCATGGCCCACGTGCGCGGCCAATGTCGTGATGGCGTACCTGGACTGGCGCAGACTCAAACGCCTTGGCGTCGTGCGCCCCTTCCACTGGGCATGGGGGTTTCTCCCAACCATCTACGTCATCGGGCGGACGGTGGTCGTCCGCAAAGTTGTACCCGGCAGTTCCATCGCGCCGATCATGATCGCCGTTGGCCTGAGCATAGTAAGCGTGGCCACCAACTACAGCTGAGCCCCGGGACCCGCCGTGCCAGCCGCGTTAAAGAAGAAAAGCACCAGTTCCGAAGAACTGATGCTTCCCAGTGGTGGCTCCGACCGGCGTCGATCCGGTGACCTTTCGATTTTCAGTCGAACGCTCTACCAACTGAGCTACAGAGCCTAGGTGACATGTCACCTTGAGAACCGAATTTCTTCGGCGCTCAGAGCGACCCTGACGGGACTTGAACCCGCGACCTCCGCCGTGACAGGGCGGCGCGCTAACCAACTGCGCTACAGGGCCTTGCGTTTGCAGTATCTCTACCGCGTTTTTTTCAAGGCTTCTAGCTTACCAGACTTTTTTCATCCGGTTTACCACTTCCTTGCGTACCCCCAACGGGATTCGAACCCGTGCCGCCGCCGTGAAAGGGCGGTGTCCTAGGCCGCTAGACGATGGGGGCCTGAACTCAATTCGGATTTCGCAAAGAAAAGGGACGCTTCACGCGTTCTTTCCGTGTCTCGCTCGTCCGAACTGGACTCTAAAACTTTAGAGCATAGATGGCGATATTCCCAAATCGAGGTCTGCATGGTGTCCCGGACCACAGATCAGGGCCCCTCGAGTGTGCCAGCGAACATTGGCAGGATCTTGTCCTGACGCGTCCGAAAACCGCCAGCCGCCCCCGCTGCATGCCGGATAGATTTGGCTCATGACAACCACCACCCCGGCCGAACCCGGCCAGCCTTCCCCGGACCTGCCCCCGCGCACCACCCCCGCGCCGGGAGCAACCATCAGCAAACTCGGCATCGCGGCCGTCATCATCACGGTGGTCCTATGGGCATCAGCCTTCGTGGGCATCCGTGCAGTCGGCCCCAGTTTCTCCCCCGGTTCCTTGACGCTGGGACGGTTGGCGGTTGCCGCCGTCGTGCTTGGAATCGTGGTGCTGCCGACGCTGAAGGTCTGGCCGAGCGGCCGCGAGTGGTTGCCGATCGTGGCATACGGGGTCATGTGGTTCGGCGGCTATAACGTTGCGCTGAACGCCGCGGAGCACATGCTCGACGCCGGCACCAGCGCCATGCTCATCAACGTCTCGCCCATCCTCATCGCCATCCTTGCCGGCGTCTTCCTCAAAGAGGGATTCCCACGCTGGCTGCTGATCGGCAGCGGCGTGGCGTTCTGCGGCGTTGCGATGATCGCTTTGGGTTCCGGACAGCGTTCGACGGCGGACGTGGCCGGTGTGCTGTTGTGCTTGCTTGCCGCTGTACTCGCCTCGGTGAGCGCAATCCTGCAGAAACCAGTGCTCCGGAAATTCACGGCAGGCCAAGCGACCTGGTTCGGCATCATGGTGGGCGCGATCTGCTGCCTGCCGTGGACCGGTCAGCTCATCTCCGAGGTCCAAGCGGCGCCGCTCCCCGCCACGCTCGGCCTGGTCTACTTGGGGATCTTCCCGACGGCCATCGCATTCACCACGTGGGCCTACGCGCTATCCCTGATCTCGGCCGGAAAACTGGCTGCCACGACGTACCTGGTTCCAGGGACCACCATTCTGATTAGCTGGGCGGTGCTTCAGGAAGTACCAACCATTTGGGGGCTGATCGGCGGCGTCATCTGCCTGGTCGGCGTCGGGTTGACCCGCCGCAGGACCCGCTAACTCCTGGATTAGCGGGCCATGCCCACCAGAAGTTCACGGTGCGTGGGAGGGTTGGCGCCCGAGCGGCCAACAGCAATCGAGGCGGCCATGGATGCGATGGTGCCGATCCGTTCCAGCACAGTGGGCGCCAATCCATCGCTGCCCCGCAAGAGCAGCCCCATGATGAGGGCAGCCGTGAAGGAATCACCGGCGCCGATGGTGTCCGCGACGGTAGCGGGAACGGCTGGGACATTGATGTGGATGTGCTTGGTTGCCATGAGCGCTCCCTTGACCCCTTGAGTCACCACAGCAAGCCCCGTCCCAAGGGCCAAGAGGTGGTTGGCCGTTTCCTCCAACGACTTGCCGGGGTACAGCCAGCGGGCGTCCGAGCCGCTCATTTTTACGACGTCGGTCAGCGGCACCATCTCTTCGAACAGGGACAGAGCCTCGTGGTGGCTTCCCAGGAGATCGGGACGGATATTGGGGTCGTACGTGACCATGCATCCGCCCTGCGCCTGCTCAAGCAAACTGCGCACAACACTTGCGCCGGGCTCCAGGAAGGTCGCGATGGAGCCGGTGTGCAGGATCCTTGGAGCGTACGGCAGGGCAAGTGGAGCCAATGCCCAGTCAATGTCGAAGGTGTAATCGGCCGAACCGTCGGCAGTTATCCGGGCGGTCGCCGTCGCCGTTTTGCCTGCAGACATTGATCCGGGCAGCAGGACCACACCTGCACGCTGCAGATGCGCGGCGATGGCATCGCCCCGCTCGTCCCGGCCAATGGCCGTCAGCAGACCCGTTTTCACGTCCAACAGGCCCAAGCCGTAAGCGACGTTGGCCGGTGATCCGCCCGGGTACTCCTTCTGCCCGTCAGCCGACTGGACGATGTCGATCAATGCCTCACCCACAACGACGACGTCGAGGGGCTCAGGTGCGAGGGAAGCGGTGCCGGTCATGCGGTTCCTGTGTCTGTCGAAAGGAGGATTGAGTTCAGTATCTCCCATCACGCACGGCGCCAATGCTGCCAAGTCGGACTAAAGTCGAATCATGCCCGCGAATCTCCCTCCCGGCCTGCCGATAGTTCCTGACGGCGAGCGCCCTTCATCGCCGCTACGGCAACGGAATGCGGTGCACAGTCCAGTTGAGCATGCCCCGGCCGAAGAGGCCCACGTTTTGGGTCCTTACGAGATGTCGCCCGAAGATTTTGAAGAAGCCGTCAGTGACGCCTTGCAGTTGATCCCGCCCAAAGCGGCGAGTGCCATGGATAACGTGGCGATCTTCATCGAGGACGACTACACGCCACAGCCAGGTGAAGATCCGGCCACCGTGCTGTTGGGACTCTATGAGGGAGTTCCGCTGACCGAACGCGATTCCTGGTGGGAGGCGGGTTCCTTGCCTGACCGGATCACGATCTTCCGCCAACCCATCCTGAACATCTGCAGCACGCGCGAAGAAGTTATTGATGAGGTGGCCATTACGGTGGTCCACGAGATTGCTCATCACTTCGGAATAGACGACGACCGCTTGCATGAGCTCGGCTGGGGCTAGCCTTATAGGCATGGGGCACGACCACAACCACTCCCACGGAGTCACAGCAACCGGCAAGCACCGGAAGCGGCTTATTGCCGTCCTCGCCATCACCCTGGGTGTGGTGGGCATCCAGGTGGTTGGCGCCGTCGTGTCCGGATCCTTGGCCCTGCTGGCCGATGCCGGACACATGCTCTCTGACGCGGCAGGCGTGTTTATTGCCCTGATGGCGGCGTGGATTGCCACCCGACCGGCGAGCGACCAGCGAACCTACGGCTATCAAAGGGCCGAGGTTCTGGCTGCCTTGGCCAACGCACTGATCCTGATCGTCATCGCCGTGGTGATCATGATCGAAGCCATTCGCCGTTTTGGCGAGCCAACCGAAATCCAGACGGATGTCATGTTGTGGGCCGCCATTTTGGGTGCTGTGGCCAACCTCGTTTCCTTGCTGATCCTCCAAGGAGCGCAGAAGGAAAGCCTCAACGTCCGCGGTGCCTACCTTGAAGTTCTCGGCGACCTTCTTGGCTCCATTGCCGTCATTGTGGCGGCCGTCGTGATCATGACCACGGGATTCAGCGCCGCCGACCCACTCGCGTCCGTGCTGATCGCCCTCATGATCATTCCGAGGGCCTGGCATTTGCTGCGTGATGTTGTGGATGTGCTTTTGGAAGCCACACCCAAGGGCGTTGATGTGAACATGATCCGGGAGCACATCGTTGCCGTGGACGGTGTGGTTGATGCCCATGACATCCACATTTGGACCATTACATCCGGCGTTCCCGTGTTCTCAGCCCATGTGGTGGTGGAGGATGCGGTCCTCAGCGCCAGCGGGGCGGACAACATCCTGGATCAGCTGGGCTCCTGCCTTGGCCGGCACTTCGACACCGAGCATTGCACCTTCCAACTGGAACCGGTGAGCCACTCCGAGCACGAATCACACCAGCACGCCTGACACTGTTTCACTGCCCGGAGTTTTCGATGCTGACGGTCCCGGCAGCGCCGTCAACGGTGATGCGCTGGCCTGTTCTGATGCGCGATGTCGCGTCGGGGACACCCACCACTGCGGGGATGCCGTACTCACGGGCCACCACAGCCCCATGCGAGTTGGCTCCTCCCATCTCCATGACCAACCCTCCCGCGGTGAGGAACAGTGGCGTCCACCCAGGGTCCGTAGACGGTGCCACCAGGATTTCTCCCGGTTCCAGGTGGGCGCCAACCGGATCCATGATGACGCGCGCGGGAGCAGACACCAGACCTGCCGACGCCGGACTGCCGGACAAAGTGCCGGGGCGCTGCTTGCCTTCGTTCCGTCCGGGCGTAGCCTCAGGTTCAGTCCCGTCAGACAGCAACACCCTGGGAATGTGCCTGCGGCGGAGTTCCTGGTGGTAAGCAGCACGACGTTCAGCAACGACCTCGTGGACGTCGTCTCCAGCCAAGGCGATCTCGACGTCGTCCAGGTCCAGGAAGAAAATGTCCTCAACACGTTCGATCCGACGCGCTGCCACAAGCTCATCCCCGATCAGGAGCAACTGCTTCCTCGCAGCTGACAGCCCCAGAACCAGGTTGTACTTGGGCAACTCCCGCAACCCGGCGAAGCGCCGTGTTCGGTCCAAAGCAAGTCTCACGATTACCGCGTGCAACGGACTCTTCGCCCTGGCGCGGGCCACGAAACGCGCTACCTGTTCATCGGCGTCGAGGGCTGCTTGCGTGAATTGTTGGTCGGGCGCTTCGGCGCCGTCCGAGAGCCTCAAATAGTTGGCTATGACACCGAGGATGTGCGTAGGGTCATCGGACCAGCGGGGCATGCCAAGGTCGATCTCTGCAACCGCCCTGTGTCCGTATTTCCGCAGGAACCTCTCAAGACCGGCCTGTGCAGCTGCCGGGAGCTTGGCTGCCCGATGCTGTTCCGCCAGCTCTGCCGGTGTTCGGGCAACCATGGAAGCAACGGCGGCCGGATCCTCACGAATCTCAGAGGCGACCTGCCACAAAGCCAGGTCCATCTCCGTGGTGACGTTGTTAGGTAGGCCACGGACTACTGTTTGCAGCTCGCTGTAGGGCGCTTGGTCACCAAGAATCCGCCTCACCAGCGCCAGCATCGCGAAGCCGAGAGCAGGAAGGGGCAACACCTGCGGAACTGTGGCGAACACTTCCTCTCCCAGGATTCTCTGGACGTGGCCGAGCCGCTGGTGGGGTGTGGCTCCACTGGGGACGGAGAAGGTGCTGCGTAACTCCGTGCTGAGCCGCTCCACACGCCGCATTGCTGTGCTTGGACGGAACAGACCGCGGAACAGTGACTCCGGGACACGGTACTTAGCCGCCACCGGGGCGACATGGCGGATCAGTTTCCTGGGTGTCTTGATAGTCACAGCGAAGCGCGGGTCGTCGAAGAGTCCACGCATGATGGCTGCGGAGCGGGCTTCCATGACGTCAAAAACCCGAGGCACGATTGTCCGGCCCACCCGGCTGCGCAGCACCGCGGTGAAGTCGAAGAAGATTCGTTGTCCGGCCTCGTAGTAGGCAGGCGGCCCTGACCGGGGATCGGGAACGTCGAAAGCCGCCGTCTTGGCGACGCTTGAGGCAATCAGCCGGATTCCGGCCAACCCCATGGGCGTCAGAGGCCTGGTGAGGCCCTGAGCGAGGCTGAAGTTCAGGAACGCGTGCTCGCCGGCAGCCGGGGGCGTGCGTGTGGTTTGCGGGTACAGCGTGGTGATGGGCCTAGCTTGCGTAAGCCACAACTTTCCGTCGTCGTCGATGGCCCACTCGGTGTCTTGCGGAGCGCGGTAATGGTCCTGGACCTCAAGGCCCAGCTTGGCAAGCTCGAGGACCTGACGGTCGCTGAGGCAGGGTTGCGGTTGTGGGCTCTCAATCCCGGGCTGGCCGGAGCGTTCGAAGCGTTCCGTGCCACCGCCGGGCCTGGCACGGATCTCCACTTGCCTATCGCCCAGAGCCCTTTCCACCACGGCACCATGCTGGGCATCCACAACGTAATGATCCGGATTCACAGCACCCGAAACCACGGCCTCCCCCAAGCCAGGGCTGGCATCAATGACGGTTTCATAGCGATTCCCCGTCACCGGATTGGCGGTAAACATGACGCCCGCGGTAACGGCGTTCACCATCTCCTGCACGACCACAGCGAGGGACACAGTCCCGTGGTCGATCCCGTTGGTGGTCCGGTAGGTCACTGCACGATCTGTCCAGAGCGATGCCCAGCAGCGGCTCACGGCATCAAGGACTGAATCAACACCAACGACGTTCAGGAAGGTGTCCTGCTGTCCCGCGAAGCTGGCGAATGGCAAGTCCTCTGCAGTGGCCGACGACCTCACCGCGACGGGCACGTTGTCCCCCAAATCTTCATAGGCAGACCGTACGGCTTCGGCGATCCCCTCGGGCACCCCGGCGTCGAGCACCAAGGACCGGGCGCGGGCGGGAAGCTCATTGAGCTGGTCCATGCCGGAGGCGCTGGTGTCGGAGGCGTCCATCCCGGAGGCGCTGGCCTCCTCCAAAGCCGCAAAGACAGACTCCAGGCCCACACCCGAGAGAGCCCGCCGGTATGCGTCAGTTGTGAGGCAGAATCCGCGCGGAACCGGCAGGCCGACCCTGGCCAACTCGCCCAGATTGGCGGCCTTGCCACCGACGCGGGGAAGCATGGTTCCCCGAATTTCGGCGATGTCCAGGACCAGTACCGGATCCTGCGACGGCTCCCCGGGCTGCTTCTCGTCCATGGACGTAACAGGATCCGGCTTAAGCAGCGCCGAGCATAGGCCCAAACTTGTGGCGGTCAGCGAGCCTGGGATCGTCACGGTCCGGAACAACCATTACCGGGCCCTTGGAGTGATGCAGGACCCCGTCCGATGTAGAACCCAACAGCATCCCCGCGAAGCCGCCACGGCCCCGTGTACCCAGAACCACCAGCTCGACGCTGCGGCTGGTTTCCACCAGAACATCAACGGGGGAACCATCCCTGAGTTCCGTTTCCATGGGCAATGAAGGGAAATGGCTTCTGAGCCAATCAGCCCCGGCGTCCAGCTGGACTTTGATATCCGCAAACAAGGCATCCCGGTCCAAGGGTGCCGGAACCCATGCCAGGGAACCGCTGTACTGAGGTACGGCACAAATCACCCGGAGTTTCGCGCCCATGCGCTGTGCTTGCTCGGCAGCTTCGAGCACGGCCACGCGGGCCTGCTCGGAACCGTCCACGCCTACGGCAACCACATTTTCCACAGTACGTGGGCCAGCCTTGGCATGTTCAGCCTTGATGTGTTTGTCCTCAGTGCTTTCACCAAGGCGATCGGCACAGTAGAGCGGGACTGTCACCGTGGGGCATTTGGCGTGGGCGGGCAAAGCGCTGCTGACCGAGCCAAGCAAACGCCCAACAAATCCGCCGCGGCCCCGACTGCCGAAGACAAGGAGTGCGGCCTCGCTGGAAAGATCCAACAGGACACCAGCGGCGTCGCCGTTCTCGACAGAAGCATCGACGTCGATGGCATATCCGGAGACCTTATCCAGGGCCTGCCGAACGATCGCATCCGCGCCCTCGCGAATCACGGAATCGTCGACTGTTGCGTAGCCGCCATCCAGCCCGGAGGCGGCAAAGATGGGCACGGAATATGCCGTGACGATATGTAAAGGAAGGCGCCGACGTTCAGCCTCCCGCGCGGCCCAAACCAAAGCACATTGCCCGTGCTCTGAACCGTCCACTCCGACCACGATGCCACCTGGTTCCACAGCCTGATCCTGGCCGTCCTGTGGCTCTTCACTGTGTCTGCCGTGCTGGTCCATGGGGGCCTGCCTCTCCACCTACTGCTTGATGTTCCGGCTATTCTGCCAGAGGTTCTCCTCGTCGGATTGCCTCACTGTTTCATTGTCAATGGCCGGGGCAGGAGAAACCCGGAAACTTCTCCTCCCAATCCCAACTATTCTCGGTCGGCAGTGGCGAATCAAGGCGACATCGGGCTATGTGCATAACGGTCCGGGCTCGGTTCCCGGCCTTCGACATTGCGCTCCGGACGAACACACAAAACGCGGAGTCGCGGAGGCTATCCATGGCCGAAAAAGTTCGGTAGTGTTCGAGTCACCGAATGGCCGGCGAACGTGTTTCACACCACACACTCCGGCCATTTATTTGCGGCCGCTTGGGGAACTCGGACGCGATCCCACGCGATGCCGTAAGGCACACACGTCAAGGAGGAACCAAGCAGTGTCACTCACGCCTGATTCCGCCACGGAACGCACCACCACCGTGGTCATCGGAGCCGGCCTGTCCGGTTTGGCAGTTGCCAGCGAGCTCAGCCGCTTCGGCGTGGGCTCCATCGTCGTAGACGGGTTCGGTGCACTGTCCACCACAGGTCCTTCTGTTCACACCGGAATGCTTCAACGCACCGAGGTGGCCGATCCTACCGCCATGCAGGAACGCAACGAGATCCTCCGTCACCTGCGCAACTACGCCGCCAACCATCAGCTGGACGTTCGCAACACCACCCGCGCCGTACGCCTTGATTTCCTGGGGTCAGACCCCTCCCGCCAGATCGGGTACGGACTGGCGGCCAGCATGACCACGGCCGGACTGAGAACAGGCCTCCACGTATCCGGCCCCCTCGAATCCACTCCACGCCAGTGGGCAGTCCACACAGCCAACGGCGTCCTCCTGGCGGACCACGTAGTAGTGACGCGTTGCGCCCAAAGCCAGTTGCGCCGCATGCTCGCCGAACTTGGAATAGCCGTTGGCCAGAACTTCGCGGCCGCCATGCGGGCGGTAGGGATGCACCTGGTGGGCGTTGGGGACCTCATCACCCCGTCTCCCAAGGAAGTGCTGCGGCAAGCCAAGGCAGTGGGCCAAGCCATCTCCTCAAAAGTTGCCCTGCCCGCAGGTCCGGGCATCGCCCTCGCCTAGGGGCACTACACCTAGGGGCACTACGCCTAGGTGCCCACACGGTCCCCGCCGCCCACGCGGCTATCGACCCGCCGTCGAACGTTCCTCGCTGAACATTCTTTCCCTGCTGAACATTAACAAACAGAACATAACGTCAAAGGCCGGTGCCTCCAAAGACATTAGTCTTTGAAGGCACCGGCCTTTGAACTGAAGCGTGAGGCTTTATGCGCCAGCGCGTACGTAGGTCAGGGGACCCGTTGCGGTCAACCAGCTGATCGGGTGGATGCCCGTCTGGTTGCCGTTGATGCCACCGCTGATTGCCTGGCCGTTGCCGATGTAGATAGCAACGTGGCCGGACTGGACGATCATGTCACCGGGCTGGGGGTCGCTGACGACCTTGCCGTAGTTCATGAACTGCATGGGACCGAGGTCGCCTACCGGGATGCCTGCGGAGCCGAGAGCTTTCTCGACCATGGCGGTGCAGTCCTGGAAGACGCCGATCTGTGCGTAAGCCGATGCAACCATGGCTGCGTTGACGCCGCCAACGGCGGGAGCAGCAGCTACAGGAGCAGGGGCAGCCGGTGCGGCAGCCACGGGAGCAGCAGCAACCGCGGCCTGGGCGGCAACGGGAGCGGTTGCAGCAGCAGTGGTGACAGCTGCCTTCTTGGCCACGGGGGCCTCAACAACGGGAGCCGGCTTTTCGATGACCGGAGCTGCTACGGAAGCAACGGCCGGACGCTCGAAGTTGACGGTGGCCGTTGCCAGGGCGGTAACAACCTTGGTGGGTGCCTCGGAAACGGTCTCAGCGACCGTTGCGGGGCTGGAGTCGCGCTGAACCGGTGCCTCAGCTGCGTGAGCAGCAATGGAGCCGGTCAAAACGAGGCCCGAGGCTGCTGCGATAACAGCTGCCTGGCGGCCAGCGCCGGAAGCGTTGCTGGCTACTGCCTTCGAGATGGAGATGAACGGATTAGGACGTACGCTGTCCGCCTTACGACGGCCGCGAAGAATGCGTGAAGACATGAAAGAGCCTCTCCCGATGCCTGCGAGGTTAGCTGTCGGATTCGGATGGGAGTCACCCGGCCACTATCCCCCGCTGTTCAGCGGAAGCTTCGTGACTTCACCCCAAGGCGCGCTCGAAAGCGGCCTAAATTGGGTTCCCCGTCTCTGCCGTAGGTTTGTCTGCGAACGGATTCCGGACTGCGGCAGAGCTAGGCAATCAGGCCGGAAGTGCCCGCTACGTGGAACAGGCACAGGTACTACCGTACGCGATGATTCCACCGAAGTCACATTTAAGTAACGGGAAGTGGGCTTCTGGCGTGTCGCAGTGTCCGTTTCGAGATATTCGCAGGTACGTAGAAAACCGCGTTATTCCGCGGGAGTATCGCCGTTAGGGCCATTGGAAGCGGCGAGTTTCTTCCGTGCGGTAACAGCAAGGTAAATAACGAGGCCCACAGCAACAACAGCCAACCCGACAATGCTCCACGGGAAGGGTTGCGAAGCATCAGCGGCCGGCTCAGGGTTGGACGTTCCCGGCACTGCGGTACCCGCCGTGGGTACTACCGCTGACGGCGCCGACACCGACGGCGAGGCACCAACAGGGCCGGTCGCC
The DNA here is from genome assembly GCF_000281065.1 of Arthrobacter sp. M2012083. GTDB lineage: Bacteria > Actinomycetota > Actinomycetes > Actinomycetales > Micrococcaceae > Arthrobacter. The sequence goes on along the minus strand of NZ_AKKK01000020.1, from coordinate 11,390 downwards.
GTCGTCGTGCTTCCTGCGGTGGCTGTGAACGTAAAGGTGCCCTCAATGGGGTGGGAATCCGAGCTGACTACACGCCATACCACCGTGTATTCACCGGCTGGAGCGCCCTCGCGAAGCTTTTGGACAGCCTGGCTGTCAATGATTTCGACCGGACCGTCCGCCCAGTTCTCACCGCCGGACGTCACGGTGACGCCGGAACCAATCGCGAGCGGGCGGTTGTTGAACGTGATGGAGACCGACGCCGGGACTTCCGCCACGCTGGCACCGTTGGCTGGCGCGGTTGACTCGGCGACGTCGTGCGCGGATGCCGGAGCCGCGGAAAACAGCAAGGCGGACGCGAAAGCAAGGGCAGCGACGACGGCGGCCAGAAGCGGGCGGATGGTACGCATGGGGCGGTTTCTCCTAGTGTTGGCTTCCTTACAGACTAGGCGAATCGTTCAAAGGGCCCACACCGGACAACATAGGATTTGAGAGCAAACTCCCCTCGATCCCCGGAGACCTTCATGCTCAAACAAGGTTCTGCAATCGACCGCTACTTCAAAATCTCCGAACGTGGATCCACGTATTCGCGGGAAATCCGTGGCGGCTTCGCGACCTTCTTCGCCATGAGCTACATCGTGGTGCTGAACCCGCTGATCCTCTCCGGACCCGACTCGAGTGGCGCGTCGCTGGGCTTCACGGCCGTGGCAGCAACCACGGCGTTCGTTGCCGGCATCTTGACCATCCTCATGGGGGCGTGGGCCAAACATCCGTTTGCCGTGGCCACAGGCTTGGGCGTCAACGCCTTCGTGGCAGTCACGGTGGCTTCCCATCCCGGCTTGACCTGGCCGGACATGATGGGGCTCGTAGTGTTGTCTGGCGTCACCATGCTCATCCTGGTGCTGACCGGTTTCCGAACAGCGGTGTTCAAGGCGGTTCCGGAGGCTCTGAAGACGGCAATCGTTGTGGGCATCGGCCTCTTTATCGCCCTCATTGGCCTGGTCAACGCCGGCTTCGTCCGCCGCATCCCCGATGCCGCCGGGACCACCGTTCCGCTGGGCCTGGGCGTCGACGGAAAGCTCATGGGCTGGCCGACGCTCGTTTTCGCAGTGGGCTTGATCCTGACCATCGCCCTGGTGGTCCGAAAGGTCCGCGGCGCCATCCTGATCGGCATCGTGGTCTCCACCGCGCTGGCCGCCATCCTCGAATTCACGCTGCACATCGGCCCAAGCTTTGACGGAACCAACGTCAACCCCCGCGGCTGGTCCTTGGTGGCCCCCACGCTTACCGAATGGGGCGCCCCGGATCTGTCCCTCATCGGCAAAGCCAACCCCTTCGGTGCTTTTGAACACCTCGGCTTCATCGCTGCGGCATTGCTGGCATTCGTGATCCTCCTGAGCATCTTCTTCGACGCCATGGGCACCATGGTTGGTCTGGCCAACGAGGCCGGAACCGTGGACAAAGACGGCAACATCCCCAACGTTGACCGGGTCCTCCAGGTTGATGCCCTCGGTGCAATCGTGGGCGGCGGAGCCTCAGTTTCCTCCAACCAGATCTTCGTCGAGTCCGGCGCCGGCATTGGTGAAGGTGCCCGAACCGGCCTCGCCTCGATCGTCACCGGTGTCCTCTTCCTTGTGGCCATGTTCTTCACGCCGCTCATCAACCTGGTGCCGTTCGAGGCCGTGGCCCCCGCCCTGGTGGTCGTGGGCTTCATGATGGTCTCCCAGGTGGGCAAGATCGATTGGCAGGACTGGGGCGTCGGAATTCCCGCGTTCCTGACCATCGCCCTCATGCCGTTCACTTATTCAATTGCCAACGGCCTCGGCGCCGGCTTTATCTCCTACGTCCTGATCCGTACGTTCCAGGGCCGCGCCCGCGAAGTCCACCCCTTGATGTGGGCAGTGGCAGCCGCGTTCCTGCTGTTCTTCGGCATTGGAACGGTGGAGGAGTTGTTGGGCGTCAAGTAGGTTCTCGCCGAGATGGCATTTCATGACGGTGTTTGGCGCGCTGAACATTGGCATCAAATGCCATCTCGCGGCGTCTACGGGGAGCGTGAGTCCGGAATTCCAGACACCCCCACGACACAAAGGCTGGTTTTGGCCTCCCATGTCCGGTGTGCTTGAAGCATGGAAACCAGCCCCTTCACCGTAGATGTCTCGCCTGCCCCCTGGACGGGTCGTTTTGATGGCGATGGCGATGAGCACCGGCGGTGGTGGCAAGCGGTAGCTCCCCACGAAGCGTCTGCCGCCCAAGCAGCCTCGCGACCCGCCGTCGTGCTTGGCTTTTGCAGCGACGCCGGCGTCCTCCGGAACCAGGGGCGCGTGGGCGCTGCTGCCGCTCCGGCCGCCATCCGCTCTGCGCTGGGGCCGCTGGCCTTCCACCTTGATCGTGACGTGTTCGACGCCGGTGATGTGGTTGTGGAGGACGACTCACTGGAGGCGGGCCAAGAGCGCGCCGGACGCTCCATCGCGGGACTGCTCGACGCCGGCAATCTCACCGTGGTGCTGGGCGGGGGCCATGAGACCGCCTTCGCCAGCTACTTGGGAGTGGCTGGTTCCGCAGCAGTTCGCGGCAAGCGACTGGGTGTGCTGAACCTGGACGCGCACTTTGACCTGCGGGATGAACCGACGCCGAGCTCAGGGACGCCCTTCCTGCAGATGGCCCACGCGGAAGCCGCCGCGGGGCGTGAACTTCACTACGCCGTCGTCGGCATCTCGGAGCCCAACAACACGCGAACGCTCTTCAACACGGCCCAGCGCTTGGGCGTGAAGTACCTGCTTGATGAGCAGTGCACTCCGGAAGCAGTGGAGGTCTTTGTCGCAGACTTCCTGGCCGGGGTGGACGTGTTGTACCTGACCATCGATCTGGACGTGATGCCGGCGTCGGTGGCACCCGGGGTGAGCGCGCCCGCTGCGTACGGTGTGCCGCTGCCTGTGATCAGTGCCGTTTGCAGGCAAGTTGCTGACAGCGGGAAGCTGCTGCACCTGGACGTGGCAGAGCTGAATCCGGAGTTCGACATTGATTCCCGGACCGCGAAGGTTGCCGCGCGGCTGATCAACACGCTCCTGGCGTAGACACGTTTGGCGTAGACGCGTTTGGAAGGCCCTGTTCATGGGCACGCTCCTCCGCATAGCCTGTGTGGAGGAAAGGACAGCGATGCGCACACCTCTTGTGCAGGAGAAGTGGGCCTGGGTCGCGGGGTTGGCGGCTGTTGCCCTCGGGCTGGCCGCGCACATGCTGGCTGGTGGCAGCATTCCCGCCGTCCCCGTCCTTCTGGGCTTCGCCGCACTGTCCTGTCTGGCGGCCCAACTCGTTGCGCGCTGGGTGCACGGACCCTTGCTGTTGCTGCTGCTGTCCGGCCTTGCCCAGCAGTTGCTGCACGTGGGTTTCGACGCCTTTGGCGGGTACTTTCGCGGTAACGGGTTCCTGGATCACTTGCACGGCGGCCCGGTCTTGGGGGACACACCGGCAGGGGCGGTAGCCAATGGCGGCTCCGTTCACCTCCTGCTGTACACGCACATGGCCGCGGCCATCCTCACACTCTTGGCCGCCTCCGGAGTGATGAAGCTGGCAGGTCGTGCGTCATTGACGGCAACGGAAAGCCACACAGCGTAGCCCGACGAAACCACACGTAGCCCTGCGAAAGCCTGGGAAATGAACTTTGATCCCGCCGCGTCCCCGCACCTAGTGTCGTTTGCACGTGGTGTACCCGAGAGGCCAGGGAGCTGCCTGCAAAGCAGCGCACGCGGGTTCGAATCCCGCCACCACGTCTTGGGGGCGCAAACCTCCCGCGAGGCGGCACTTAATGACAATGTTTCCCTCAAACATTGGCATTAAGTGCCACCTCGCGGGAGCATGAAGTGAGGCGCAGGGACTTCGCCGGGCCGCAACGCACGGCCTCTCCATTGCGCAGCGGAGGCGCACGGAAATGTCACCCAGGGTGGAGCCGGCGGACGGATTCCTGACCGACTACTACGAGCACGTTTCAGAGGACGACGTCCGCTATTACACCCCCGAGACGCTGCTGGAACGTGCCCGTTACCACCGGTCGTTGGCTGAACGGCGTGAGCCGAACCAGGCGGTGATCGGGGTCCTCCACGAGGCCGATGCCAGCGTGGTGGCGATCGTCACCGACGACATGCCTTACCTTCTCCCCTCGGTCACAGCGGAGATCGCCCGGGACACCGCGTCCATCCGGCTCCTGGTCCATCCAACCTTCAGCGTCGAGCGCGACCCCGTCACGCACCGCCTGACCGAGCTTCACAGGGCGCCGCACCGCACGGGGTTGCCTACCGGCGTCGAACCTTCCGCCGCCGGCTCCCCTGCCGGGCCGGTCACCCAACAGCATCACGACGGCGGACTGCTCACCGAGGCGTGGATGGCGATCGAGATCCCCCGGCTCCCGGATGAGGCGGCAGAGGAGCTCCTTGTCGGCCGGCTGCGGGAAGTCCTGCGGGATGTTCGGTCCGCAGCAGAGGACACCGAAGCAATCCACCAGGAACTTGCAAACCTCGTCAGGGCATTGGGCGAACTTGCACCATCAGGCCCCGAAGCCAAGGAAGCCCAGGAGCTGCTGGCATGGCTGGGTGAGGGGAACTTTGTGTTCCTCGGGTATCGCGGGCAGCATGGGCTTGGCTTGCTGCGGGAACCAAGAGAGGGCCCCTACAGAGGCTTTCCAGAGACGGACGCCCACCTCCTCACGCTCACCAAGTCCACGCAGCGCTCTACGGTCCTGCGCCGGGCGTACCTCGACGAAATCAGCGTGACCACCGCGGGGAAGGAGGGCCGCCAGCAGACATTTGTGGGCCTTTTCTCCCCCAGCTCCACGTCCCATTCGGCCCTGGAGATTCCCGTCATCCGCGACACCGTTAACCAAGTCCTGAAAGCGTTTGGCTACCCGCCAGGTTCGCATCACGGCAAGGAGCTCCTGGCTGTCATGGAATCGTATCCGCGGGACGAACTTTTCCACATTGACGCAGAGCAGTTGGCCACCCATGCCCGTGAGATCCTGCGACTCCAGGAGCGCCACAGCACACGGCTGTTCCTCCGCCCGGACTCCTACGGGCGGTTCATGACAGCGCTCGTTTTCCTGCCCCGGCGTCGTTACAACACCGCCGTCAGGCTCAATATCGAACGTGAACTTCGTGAGGCCTTCGGCTCGGACTCCATTGAGTTCGAGCTCCGTTTGGGCGAATCCGCCATGGCACGCGTGTTTTTCCGCATCCTTTTGCCCCAGGCGGCGTCGCCGCACCAGGGTGCTTCCGGCGTCGTTGATGCCTCGGTTCTGGAGCGGCGGATCATCGCCGCTACCAGGACGTGGGCACAGGGCCTGGCCGAGGCGCTGCAGGCGCGGTATCCCTCTGATGAGGCAGCCCGGCTGTCCCGGCAGTGGGCTGCCGCGTTCCCAGCCGGTTACAAGGCCTATTACGAGGTGGAGGACGCTGTTGAGGACATCACGAAATTTGAGAGTTTTCCGCCCGGCGAAAGCGACGAAACCGATCCGCTGCTGACGGTCTACAAGCGCCCCGGCACTGCCGTCCTCACGGAGGATGCCCGCATCCGCCTGTACTTGACCCGACCGCAGAGCCTCACCCAGATCCTTCCGTTCTTCCACAACCTTGGCTTGAAGGTCCTGGACCAGCGCCCGTTCGACGTGCAGCGCGGGGATGGCCGGCAATTCTTTCTGTACGACCTCGGGCTAAAGTATCCGCGCGGCGTGGATCCCCTGACCACGGGCGACCTGCTGGCCGGCGCGTTCTGCGCCGCCATGCGTGGTGACGCGGAGTCGGACGCCTTTGACGCCCTTGTCATCAGGGAAGGCATCGACTGGCGGAGGGTGGCCATCCTGCGCGCCTACGCCAAGTACTTGCGGCAACTCGGGAGCACCAACTCGTACGGCTTCATCGCGGACACGCTGAGGGAGAACACGGAGTCAACGCATGCGTTGCTGGAGTTGTTCGAGGCGAAGTTCAATCCGGACAGCTACGCGCCGGACCTGTTTGATCCCGAGCTCAACAACCCAACTGCGGTGCTGGCCGGAAGTGACGTCTTCGAGGAAGGCAGCAGCGAACTGAGCCATCGGACGCAGGCAATCCACGCGGCGCGGGCCAGACTTGGCCAGGCGATTGACGCTATCCCCGTCCTTGACGCAGACCGCTTCCTCCGGACACTGTCCAGCCTGGTCGAAGCCACACTACGTACAAATTTCTACTTGGATAAGCCGTACATCAGCTTCAAACTCAATCCGTCCACCATTTCGGCAGCACCAGCACCCCGGCCAACATTCGAAATCTGGGTCTACTCGCCACGTGTCGAAGGGGTGCACCTGCGCTTCGGACCTATAGCCCGCGGAGGACTCCGATGGTCGGACCGGCGTGAAGACTTCCGCACGGAAATCCTGGGCCTCGTGAAGGCGCAAACGGTCAAGAACGCCGTGATTGTTCCCACGGGAGCGAAGGGCGGCTTCTTTGCCAAGCGGCTCCCCGACCCGGCAGAGGACCGGGCTGCCTGGCTGGCCGAGGGCCAGGCCAGCTACCGGACTTTCATCCGCGGGCTGCTGGACATCACGGACAACCTCGTACCAGATCCCGACGGCGGCACCAAGGGACGCATCGTAGCGCCACCTCGCGTGGTGCGGCACGACCGGGACGACTACTACTTGGTTGTCGCTGCGGATAAGGGAACAGCCGCCTTCTCGGACATCGCGAACGCCCTCGCCGGTGAGTACGGTTTTTGGCTGGGAGACGCCTTCGCTTCAGGTGGTTCGGTGGGCTATGACCATAAGCAGATGGGCATTACCGCCCGCGGTGCTTGGGCATCGGTACGACACCATTTCAGTGAACTGATGATCGATTCCCGGGCCGAGGACTTCACGGTGGTAGGCATCGGGGACATGAGCGGAGATGTCTTCGGCAACGGCATGCTCCTCTCCAACCACACCAAACTGGTGGCCGCTTTCGATCACCGGCACATCTTCCTTGATCCCACACCAGACCCTGTCGAGTCCTTCGCTGAGCGGGAACGCCTTTTCAAACTCCCCCGTTCCAGCTGGGCTGACTATGATCGCACCAAACTGAGCGGCGGAGGCGGCATCTTTGCACGCACAGATAAATCCATCCTGATCACCAAAGAGGTCAGGCTCGCCCTGGGTTTGGATGAAGCTGCCGGATTAGCGGAAGGCGCCGATCCGAAGGGGCAGCTGGCCATGAGCCCGCAGGAGCTTCTTAAGGCAATCCTCATTGCCCCGGTGGACCTCCTGTACAACGGCGGAATTGGTACCTATGTCAAGGCATCCACGGAGTCCAACGCCGACGTCGGTGACAAAGCGAACGACGCCATCCGCGTCAATGGCAACCAGCTCCGCGCCCACATCATCGTCGAAGGCGGCAACCTCGGCATCACGCAGCGCGGCAGGATTGAGGCGGCTCTGGCGGGCATCCTGGTGAACACGGACGCGATCGACAACTCGGCGGGCGTGGACTGCTCCGACCACGAGGTCAACATCAAAATCTTCCTGGACCGCATGATCGCCGCGGGCAGGATGTCTTCCGTGGAACGGACAGCCTTCCTTCATTCCCTGCAGGACGAAGTGGGGCGTCTGGTACTCAAGACCAACGATGACCAAAACGTCCTGCTCCTCAATGACAAACAACTTGCCGTCGAATGGAGCCCTAGCTTCGAAAGGACCATGGACTGGCTGGAGTCAGTCACGGGCCTGGACCGGGGATTGGAGTTTCTCCCGAGCAATGAGGAACTGCAGGCCCGAGTCCTCACGGGCAAGGGATTGACCTCTCCCGAACTCGCTGTGCTGGCCGCCTACGCCAAGATCGAGCTGGCCCGGGAACTCACGGAGGGCGGCCTTGCTGACGATCCATGGTTCTCGCAGACCCTCCACGACTACTTCCCCAAGCAGATCTCCGAGCGGTTCGGCGAACATCTGTCCACCCATCCGCTCCGCAGGGAAGTCGTTGCCACGGTGGTGGCCAACGACATGATCAACATGGGTGGCATTTCCTTCGCTTTCCGGGCCATGGAAGAGACCACAGTGTCAGCGGCTGCCGTGGCACGCGCCTTCGTGGTGATGCGGAAGATCTGGGATCTGGACTCGGTCACCCAGGCAATTGCCCAATTGCCTGCCAGCACACCCAGCGAGCATGGCGCAGCCGTAGCCCTGGACATGCGGCGCCTGTTGGACCGGTCCGTGCGCTGGTACGTGACTCACGATTTCCGCGACAAGCCTATCGCCGATGCCTTGGCCCGGTTGGAGCATCCCATGTCCCTGATGCGTGCCAATTTCACCGGGCTGCTGCATGGCATCAATCTGGCGCACTCCCTGAAGCGCCTTGCCCATACCGATGCCGTGGGATTACCCCACTCTTTGGGGATCCGCGCTTCAGAGCTCCTGGTCAGCTACGGCCTGCTGGACATTTCGGCCATTGCCGAGGAACTGCAGGAGCCGGCCGAGGGCGTGGCGGAGGTGTACTTCGCCGTGTTTGAGCGGATTTCCGCGATCCCTTTGCTGGAGCACATCACCATGCTGCCGCGTGATACCCACTGGGAGTCATTGGCGAGGGCTGCGTTGAGGGATGACATGTATCTGGTGCTGGCGGACATGACCAAGGCCGTGGTCAGGCACACCCTGCGTTCCTCTGCTGCAGTGGCCGATCCCGAGGAACGGATCATGGATTGGGAGCACGGAAACATCGAACAACTGGCGCGCATCCAGGAGACCATCCAGGAAGCCATCAAGCCAGGTCCTGTGGACATCGCAGCTCTTTCGGTGGCAGTAAAACTGCTCCGCGCAATGGTCCGCAGGTGAGACCCGGATCACGGCCCTGCCAGTCATCTTACAGATATTTGACGCCCGCCATCTATGATTGATGGGTCGCCCTCGCATGCGGCAAGTAATAGGAGGCCCCCAAATGACCCCTGCAATGATTGCAGAACGCGAAATTCGTCTGTCTTTTTCCAAGGCAGACGAGATCCACGACGGACTCGACCGCGCCGTGGATGCCCTGATCGAAAACGCAGCAGCTGACGCTAACTGCGGCATTCTGGTGACCCGGCACGAGCCCGGCACCTACACCGTGGCTTTGGACGAATCCGTTCCCTTCGGTCAGACCCGGGAAGTACTCGCTGCCTGATTGCCACCCCTGACGGCACTGACGACAGCGAACAAAGAACCGGGGCCCGTTCCGTTTCCGCACCTACTACCCGCGGAAAGGGAACGAGCCCCGGTTTCTGGTTTAACAAAGTAGCTCGGCCGGGACTGCCACCTACGCCCGGCGGAGAGTCACGCCGTCGGACTTCATGAACAGTTCCTTGCCCTCTTCGGTCACGCCCGATCCCGAGTGCTCAAGCCAAACAACATTCCCGCTGCCGGAAACTTCCTCGACCCGGCCGGCGGCGATCACGTGGGCGTATTTGACCACTTCCACCCGCTCGCCAACTTTCAGCGTCTTCCAGTCGGTGACTGTAGCCGTGTGGGCGCTTCGCCTGGACAGGACTGCTCCGCGTGCCTTCATTGAACTTCTACCCCTTTGTGGATGTTCTCTGTTGTGTATTGAGTTGTGTGAACGGTTGACCGTCAGGCCCACGACATCGTTGGCGTGGACGTGACGTACACCATAAGTTTTACTACATTTGCCACGCCCCGGCGCTTGCGTTGCGAACAAAGACCGGGGCGTGACAAATATGCCCATCAAATGAGCGTTTTATTCGACATCAGGCCAAAATCCCGACGGCGGATTCGGCGGCCGCGCGGACCGCACCGGAGCCAACCAAACGGTCAGCTGCTTCCAGTTCCGGCGACAGGAACCGGTCGGTGCCCGGGCCTTGGACCACTTCACGAAGCACCTCAAGCACGGCCGTGCCGGCGGGCCCCGGGGTGAGTTCGCCGTCGGACATTTGCGTCCGCATGTCAATGGCGCGGGCGCTCGTGACAAGCTCGACGGCGAGCACGCGGCGGAGGTTCTCCACCGCCTTGCGCAGCTTCCGGGCAGCGTGCCAGCCCATGGACACGTGGTCTTCCTGCATGGCTGAGCTGGGGATGGAGTCCACCGACGCCGGAACGGCGAGGCGCTTGTTGTCCGAAACCAGGCCGGCCTGTGTGTACTGGGCGATCATCAGGCCGGAGTCCACGCCGGGATCTCCGGCGAGGAACGCCGGAAGTCCGTGCGAGCGGGCCGGATCAAGCATGCGGTCGGTGCGACGCTCGGCGATGGAGCTGAGGTCCGCGACCGCAATGGCCAGGAAGTCCAGGACGTAGGCCACGGGAGCGCCGTGGAAGTTGCCGTTGGACGTGACGCGGCCGTCCGGGAGGACCACCGGGTTGTCGATCGCTGCAGCGAGTTCGCGGGAAGCCACCAGCGCGGCGTGGTCCACGGTGTCGCGGACAGCCCCGGCAACCTGCGGGGCGCAACGCAGCGAGTAGGCGTCCTGGACCTTGGTGTCGTTGATCCGGTGGGACGCAACAATCGGCGAGTTGGAGAGCACGCGCAGCATGTTGTCAGCGCTGGCAGCCTGGCCCGGGTGGGGACGCAGTGCCGCGTGGAGCTCCGGGAGGAATACCTGGTCAGTGCCGAGCAATGCCTCGACGCTCAGCGCTGCGGTGACATCCGCCGTCGCAAGCAGCAAACGGATGTCGGCGATGGCCATCAGGAGCATGCCGAGCATGCCTTCGGTGCCGTTGACGAGGGCCAGGCCCTCCTTCTCAGCGAGGGTAACCGGCTCGATGCCGTGCTGCGCGAGCAACTCAGCAACTGCAGGCCTGCCAGCGGTTCCGTACAGTTCGCCGTCGGGACCCGTTGCTTCGCCTTCGCCCATGAGGACCAGTGCGCAGTGGGACAGCGGGGCGAGGTCACCGGAGCAACCCAGCGAACCGAACTCGCGGACCAGCGGGGTGATGCCGGCGTTGAGGACGTCCACCATGGTCTGCAGGACCACGGGTCGGACGCCCGTGCGGCCGGAGGCGAGGGTCTTGGCGCGGAGGAACATGATCCCGCGGACCACTTCGCGTTCCACGGCCGGGCCCATGCCGGCGGCGTGGCTGCGGATCAGCGACTTCTGCAGCTGCGTGCGGAGGTCGTTGGGGATGTGGCGGTTGGCCAGCGCGCCGAAGCCGGTGGAGATGCCGTAGGCGGGGACGTCGCTGGTGGCGAGATCGTCAATGTGGGCGCGGACCTTGGCCACGTTGTCCAGGGCATCCTGGGAGATGGTCACCTTGGCATCGTGGCGGGCGACGGCGACGACGTCTTCCGGGGTCACGCCACTGGAACCGAGGGTCACGGTCAATTGTTCGTTGGACGTAATAGTCATGTTCTTACTTCTCGTTCATGGGGATGCGGACGCCGCGTTCGTTGGCGACCTCGATGGCGCGGTCGTAGCCGGCGTCGACGTGGCGGATGACGCCC
>NZ_AKKK01000019.1 GCF_000281065.1 Arthrobacter sp. M2012083 | reverse complement strand
CGCCCCCGAAGCCCTCGCAGCACTCAAGAAGTTCGATTTCCCGGCGTCGCAGACCTCCTTCGACGCCGCCTTCAGCAGCAAGGACTAGGGAGGGACCGACGTGATCCGCACCCTTCAACCCGCCCAGCGCTGCGAGGTGTGGATCGCGTTCGGTTTGCCTTATAGGTACGCAAAAATCGGCACTGGTCCTGGCTTGGTCCTCCGCCCATCGAAAGCTGGTGCGGCACCTTCCGGCCCAGACAGCCAACGAGCTCACCGATGACCGTCCGGCCCTGCCTCGGGTCCCTGCGCGGTCGATGACCAGCGGCCGGGTCCTAGTCCTGCGGGCCCACTGCGTCGAAGAACTTGGGTCCCCCTTCGGTCTGGGTTTCGCGTCGTCGTGCTTTGGCGTGGATGAAGTCCTGGTCCTCGGCGGTGAGGACTGTGCCTCCGTGGATGTCCACTGCACTGTCCTCGCCGGTCTGTCCGTTGATGATGGCCGTCACGGTACGGGGAACGATGATGCTTCCAGGGTTGTCCATAAGCCATTTCTGCGTGTCTGCAGAGAGGTGGTCCCAGAATTCTTTGATGTGCACAACAACCAGCACTGCCCTTCATTGGTGGGGTAATAATCATGGAGCGCGCCAACTGCGCCTGCACGAAACCCGGACGGTCGGGGCCCATTCATTCAGCCTACGCCCGATGCACACATCCTGACGAGAAGTCACCTGACCGGATCGCACTACCGCTAAAACAGCGGCCAAGGCACCGCGGGCATGTCACCGCTTGGAGCGGGGAACCGCCCTGTCGACTGCAAGCGGGCGCAGCGCGTGGCAAGCGATGCGATTTCTTCGGCGCTGAGTAAGTCGGCCAAGTCCCTGCCGAGCCCACCGCGCAGTCCGTCGGCAACACGATCGATGCCGTCGCGTTCCTCGGCAGTGAGAGGGTCTCCCAGCCATCCCCACAGCACGGTGCGCAATTTGTGGTCGTGGTGAAAGGTGAGCCCATGGTCCACACCGTGGCGGTGTCCGTCCGTCATAGCGAGGATGTGGTCGCCTTTGCGGTCGGCGTTGTTCACGATCATATCGAAGACGGCCATGCGTCGGAGTGCCGGCGTGTCTTCGTGAACCAGGACCACCATCCGTCCACTCTCATCTTGTCCTTCGAGAACGTGTTTCCAGCCTGTCCCGGGCACCTGGTCTGCTGCAATAAGGTTCACGGCATGTTGGACCGGGTCTTGATTCTGCCAGAGCTGTACCATCCCGTCACCGAAGGGGCCATCCCGGAGCCAGGTGCGTGGAACAATGTCCCAGCCGAAGACCTGCGAGACCAGGTAAGCGGCCACCTCACGCTGAGCAAGGGTGCCGTACGGAAAGTCCCAGAGCGGACTTTCGCCGGATATCGGCTTATAGACGACTTCGACGTCGCCGATGCTGCCCAGGAATGTAGCGTTCGACGCCGTGGTGATGCGCCCGGTGAGCGTCAGCTCGGCGGTCACCAGGTCCGGCGTCGGCATCAGACTTCAGGAAGGGTGCAGATGTGCCCATCGGGGTCGATGGGGTAACCGCAGATCGAACACGTTGGACGCCCGGCCCCCACGATCTCACGGGTGCGCTTGGCGAATGCGCGCGCGGTGCCCACCGGCATTCGCACCAGCAGCATCTCGTTGGCGTCGTCCCCGACAGCCGATTCGTCGTCGTCCTCATCGTCATCGGTGATGGGGTACGCCTCAATGACCACCTGGGCGGTGGTTGGATCCCAACCTAAGCTCATGGCGCCGGTGCGAAACTGCTCATGAACGGCCTCAAGGGGATCGTTGTCGACAAGCTCAACGGGAGTGCCGGTGGGAACGCTGAACGGGTTGCCCTCGGCAGTGATCAGTTGGTCGAGGATAGCGTCGATCTTCTCCGCGAGCAGGGCCGACTGTTGTTTCTCCAAAGCAATGCTCACGATCTGCTTCCCTGCGCGCACCTGCAAGTAGAACGTGCGCGCGCCCGGGAGGCCAATGGTGCCGACTACAACCCGATCCGGCCAGGCAAACTCGTGAACACGTGTAGGCATGTCAGTATTTTAGGCACATAAGGTTCATGGCGCGTTCTGCCCTGCACCGCCGCCTACCGGCGCATCGCCCGAATCGATGCCGTTCGACAGCCATGACAGGTCACCCGCATCGGTGTTGGTCGCGTAAACGCTTGGCCGGCCGGGGCCATAGCGCACGATCGATACGGAGGCCGGGCCCACGCTAATACGCTGGAACAGGTCAAGGTGCATACCGAGTGCGTCGGCGAGGATGGACTTGATGATGTCACCGTGGCTGACCGCAGCCCACACGGCCCCCGGCCCGTGCTCGGCTTCGAAAGCTGCGTCGTGGCGTCGGACCGCTGCCACGGACCTGGCCTGCATCGCGGCCATGGATTCACCGCCGGGAAATACGACGGCGGACGGTTGCGATTGAACCGCCGGCCACAAATCCTCGGTGGCAAGATCACTGAGCGTGCGGCCCTGCCACAGTCCGTAGTCGCATTCGGTGAGATCGATATCCACAGGCGCGTGCGGCGTGCCAGCCTGACGATCAAGGATGAGCTGGGCGGTCTCCCGGCAACGCTCAAGAGGGCTCGACACCACCCCGACCACCGGCACGACTGCGAGCCGTCCTGCCATCAGTGCCGCCTGTTCGCGCCCGATCTTGTCGAGGCTGATGCCCGCTGCCCGACCAGCCAGCAGTCCAGTGGCATTAGCTGTGGTGCGGCCGTGCCGCACGAGAATAACTGTCGCCATCCACCCAGCCTAACCACCCGCATGACGGCGGTGTGAACCGTTCGGCGCCGGGCATCGAACAGGCACGTCGTACTCGTGGTACGTGGTAGGAAATCGAGGACTACAGTGGTTGTATGGCTGCAAGCCGCAATCCGCTCGATGACCTGCGCGAAACCGTAGGCCATCTGGCCAATCAGCTCAAGCTGTCAGGTTCAGAGCGCGTCGACGACCTGATGGGCGATTTCATCGGTGCGAGGCCCGGGCCGGCCCGGCCGCTATCGGAAGTACAGGCGGAACTTGACGCGCTGGTCGGGCTGGAGACCGTGAAGGAACAGGTGCGGGCCCTTGTTGCCTTGCTCCAAGTCCAGGCCCGACGGAAAGCCCACGGCCTGCCGGAGGTGGCCACATCACAGCACCTTGTGTTTCTCGGAAATCCGGGCACGGGCAAGACGACCGTGGCGCGGCTCCTCGCCGAGATGTACCGCGCGGTCGGTCTACTGCAGAAGGGCCACCTCGTGGAGGTCGACCGTTCCGGCCTGGTGGGGCAGTATGTGGGAGCGACCGCCATTAAGACGGACCGGGTGATCCGGCGTGCACTCGACGGCGTCCTGTTCATCGACGAGGCCTATGCGCTGGCACCGGAGGATGGCCGGATGGATTTCGGTCCCGAGGCGATCGAGGTCCTGCTTAAGCGGATGGAGGACCATCGCCACCGCTTGGTGGTGATCGTGGCCGGGTACCCGCGGCTGATGGAATCCTTCTTGCTGTCCAACCCCGGATTGAGGTCTCGGTTTGCCCGGGAGATTACGTTCCCCGACTACTCCGTCGACGAACTCCAGACGATTTTCCACCAAATGCTGGCCCAGCACGAGTACACCTTGGAGGCTGGTGCGGACCAGATGTTGCGTCGCATCCTCACCGGGCTCCACGCTGGCGAGGACTCGGGCAACGCCCGGTTCGCCCGTACGCTGTTCGAGCAGGCGCTCAACCGGCAGGCGCTGCGGCTGTCACGCGACGAGGAACACAGTCTCGATGCGCTCGATCGTGACGCCGTCATGACGCTCACCGCGGACGACGTCGTCGAGGCCGCGCTGGCCTTGGGTGAGGAACCCGAACCGGAACTTGAACTGTCGGCGGAACCGGAACGTCCACGCTGGTGGCGCTGGCTGGCCTGACCGGACCTGAGGGGTGACAGGGGGCGCCCGTGAAACCCGGACGCCCCCTGGTGTTACAACTCGACTCAGCGTGGAAGGCAATACTTCTGTTTGTATCCGCCTAGGTGATCGGTGCCGGGGGTTGTTCGCCGCTCAACACTGCGAGTGCGTTGTCGGCGGCCAGCATGGCCATGGCTGTGCGTGTTTCCACCGTGGCCGAGCCGAGGTGCGGCAGGAGAGCGACATTGTCCAGTTCCAGCAGGCCGGGATGGACGCGGGGTTCTTGCTCGTAGACGTCAAGCCCGGCCCCTGCGATTGCACCCTCGCGGAGTGCTGTTGCCAGTGCGTCTTCATCGACGATGGGTCCGCGTGCGGTGTTGATGAGGAACGCGGAGCTCTTCATCGCAGCGAGTTGCCCGGCCCCGATCAGGTGATGGGTGGCGGGACCGTAAGGGCAGTGCAGGGAGACGACGTCGGAGACAGAGAGCAGCTCGTCGATATCGACCCGCCGGGCGTCCAGTTCGGCGGCGATCGTTGGGTCGATTTCGCTGCGGGACTGGTAGACGATGTCCATGCCGAAGGCCTTGGCTCGGCGCGCGGTGGCTTGGCCGATTCCGCCCATGCCGACGATGCCGAGTGTCTTGCCTTGCAGGCTGCTGCCGAGGAGGAAGAACATGCCCCATTTCCAGGCCTGGCCGGAGCGGATGAGTCGTTCACCCTCGCCGAGCCGACGGGTTGCCATGAGGATGAGGCCGAACGCGATGTCGGCCGTGGCGTCGGTGAGCACGCCTGGCGTGTTGGTGGCCACGACGCCCCGTTCGGTGCAGGCGGCAACATCAATGTTGTCATATCCGACGGCAACGTTCGCGACGACCCTGAGCTGCGGTCCGGCGGCGTCGAGCAGTTCGGCATCTACGCGTTCGGTGAGCAGGGACACTATGGCATCGGCTCCGGCTACGCGGCGCAGAAGCTCTTCCCGGGTCATGGTCTCGGGACCATCCCAGGCCTCGACATCGTGTTCGGCGCGGAGCTTTTCAATGGCGGCGTCGGGGATGCGTCCCGTGACGACAACGCGGCTCATGCGGTCACGATCCAGTCGCGGAGGCGCCCGAGGCCCTCGCGGATGTCGGCGACGTCGATGCCTGAATAGGCGAGCCGGATGTATTGCCGTTCCTCGCCGGGTTGGCGCCGGCCGAAGTGTTCGCGTGTGCAGAAGGAGACGCCGGTTTTGTAGAGTGCGTCACTGGCGAAGTCACCCACTGCCGTGTAACCCATTTTCTCCATGACGTCAGTGACATCGGGGAACAGGTAGAACGTCGACTGGGGCACTGCGACGTGCATTCCGGGGACGGAGTTCACGAGTTCGCAGGCGGCATCCCGCCGCTCACGCAGGATGTTGAGCATCTGTTGGACCGGTTCCTGGGTGCCGCGGAGTGCTTCGATGCCTGCCCACTGCACGTAATGGGTGGTGCATGACTCGTCGTTGGTGTTGAGGGTGCTGAGAATTTTGGCGATCTCAAGGGGAGCTACAGCACAGCCGAGGCGTGAGCCCGTCATGGCGAACTTCTTGCTGAAGGTGTAGAGGATGACGGTTCGTTCTGCCATGCCCGGAAGCGACGTGATCGAACTGGAGACTCCTTCGTAGCGGGTCTCGAAGTAGGCCTCGTCCGAAAGCACCCAGAGATTGTGCTCCTGGGCGATCTGAGCAATGGCCTCGCGCTCGGCTGCAGTGGATTCCGCGGAGATGGGGTTCTGCAGGTCGTTGTAGATGATGGCAACGGTGTTAGGCGTGATCGACGCACGCACCTGGTCGAGATCGATCGAGAAGCCTTGGCTCGTGGGGAGGTAGCGGTACGGTACGGCTGTGCCTCCGAGGTATTCGATCTGCGATTCGTAGATCGGGAAGCCGGGATTCGGGTACAGCACCTCCTGCCCGGGGTTCATCACTGCCTGCAGGAACTTCGTGATGACCGGTTTGCCGCCCGTCATGACCACCACATTGTCCGGGGACAGGCTGATGCCGCGGCGTGAGCCGATGTCTTCGGCGAGGGCTTGGCGCAGCTGGGGGATACCGGGGCCGGGGCAGTAGCCCGTGTAGCCGTCGGCGATTGCCTTCGTCATGGCTTCGACAATGTGTGGTGCGGTCGGGATGTTGATGTCGCCGAGGTGGAAGGGGAAAACCAAGTTCCCCTTCGCCTTCCAAGCCGCCGCCGCTTGGGCGACGCTAAAGGCGGTTTCGGTGCCGAGCCGTTCGAGCCGATGCGCGAGTTGCTGCATGCTGTGTACTCCTCGTTGAGTTTAAGAGTCGTTCGTAGACATCTAATACATGACTAATATATCAAAGCGTCGTGTAATCTCCAGCACAAGAGTGCGACGCACTATGACACGCAGAAGAGCCGCACACAAAAGAGTGGCACCGCGTCCCGGTACTAACCGGGACGCGGTGCCACTCTTTTCAATGGCCGCTCATCGTGAATCCTCGTCGCGCACCCTGTAGGTCTCAGTGCACGCCGTTTGGAGTCCTCAGAACGGCCTGATCTGCTATTTACTTGGGTTGTGTTTGTCCGCCCGATGATCGGCGATCGCGGCGCGGACATCGCCCACTTCGTGTCCGTGCTTCTTCTTGCCAAACGGCAGCACCTTAAGCAGCGGATGCAGGATGAGCATGATGACCAGACCCCAGACCGCACCGAGAATGGCTGAGCAGATCGTGTTCACGAGCCAGGCAAGGAAGCCGCCCACCACGGGGATTCCGACGAACGGTGTCTCCAGTACATGGACAAGGTCGTAGGGTCCGTGCCAGCCGAGGTCGTGGGCTCCCTGCAGCATGATGTGACCACCAACCCACAGCATGGCGATCGTCCCGATAAGGGTGATTGCGGCCAGTACAGCCGGCATCCCCTTGACGAGCAGCCGGCCGAAGCGCTGGGAGCCCTCGGAAGCTTTAGTGGTCAGGTGCAGGCCGATATCGTCCATCTTGACAATGAGGCCGACGGCGCCATACACCATGACCGTGATCGCGATCGCTACGACGACCAGGATGAATGCCCGGAGCCACAGAGACTCAGCAGCCACTTCATTCATGGCGATGACCATGATCTCGCAGGACAGGATGAAGTCGGTGGTGATGGCGCCCTTGGTAACTTTCGCCTCGGCTTCCGGGCCGCGTTGGACAGCAGGTGCCGTCTCGGCAGCAGCATGGCCTCGGAGCTTGTGCCAGACCTTTTCGGCGCCCTCGTAGCAGAGGTAGCTGCCACCCAGCATGAGAATGAACGGGATTACTCCCGGGATGAAAGCGCTAATCAGCAGCAGCGCCGGGAGGATGATCACGAGCTTGTTTCGCAGCGAGCCCCAGAAGATCCGTTTGATCATCGGCAGTTCGCGTGACGGGTCCGCCCCGGAGACGTATTGGGGGGTGACTGCGGCGTCGTCAATGACGACGCCGGCAGCCTTGGCCCCGGCTTTGGCGGCTCCTGCAGCGATGTCGTCCACGGAGGCAGCCGCTATGCGGGCCAGCGCTGCGACATCGTCCAAAAGTGCGACGAGACCGCCGCTCACAGGAGAACTCCGTCCTGCTTAAGGGCGGGCAACGGCGTGTGAATACCTAGGTAGAGTCGCATAAATGGCATGTTCGGAGTATACGATGACGGGCGTCTTGGGCTGCAGTGGCGGTGCCGGCGGCCTAGTGTTCTGTATCCGCCGCCGCCTGCTTCCTGGCACTCTTTTCCGCGTCCTTCTCAGCACGCAGCGCCTCCGCCTCATGCTGCTCGTCGGCCTTTTCCTGGTGGATGACCTGGGCGAAGAGCTTCTCCATCTCCTTGGCTACCCCGGCGGCTGAGGCAGGATTCTGACCGGTGACCAAGCGCTCGTCCACTGCCACCTTCTCCTCAAAGACACCTGCAGAGACATGGCGTGCTCCCTGTTCCTCCAAGCGGTCTGCCAGGAAGAAGGGGATGACCTTGTCTTTCCCGGCGGCAACTTCCTCGTCGTTGGTGAATGCGGCCACGTCCCGGCCTTGGACAAGGCGGAATCCGTTCTCCAATTCCACATTCAGCAGTCCAGCCGGACCATGGCAGACCGCGCCCACCAAGCCTCCGGCGTCGTAAACGCTGGCAACCAGGCGCTGCAATCCTTCGCTGTCCGGGAAGTCCCACATAGTGCCGTGTCCTCCCACCAGGTAGACGGCATCATATTGCCCGGGATCGATGACATCCACGCGGGCAGTGTTGTATAGGCCGGCGCGCGTGGTCTCATCCTTGGTAAAGGCAACCTGGATGGGATCATCCGTGTCCACCTCGTCGCTGGGAGGCTGGCCGCCCTTAATGGAGGCAAAATCAACGAAGTGACCTGAATCTTTGAAGACCTTCCAGGGATGTGCGGCCTCGGCCACGTTGTAGCCGGTCTTCTCGCCCGTGTCGCCGAGCTCGGAAACGCTGGTCAGTACCATGAGGATTTTCTTCATGAAGTGCTCCTTTCGTCCAACGTCCACACTACGCCCCACACATTTCGGGGCTCTGGCAGTCTGAAGAATCCGCATACTGTCAGCATGGGCCCCTATGCTTGCCTCATGTCTACTGATGAAGAGAAGGACCCTCCCGTTCCTGCCGATGTAGAGGGCAAGATTCCGAAAAAAGTTCACGATGTCCCGAACGAATCGCCGGAAGACCACCAACCCAGCGAAAAGTAGCCGCCAACCGGCATGGTTTCGAGGCACTTCGGGGGTGCGGCGCGCCTGTTGACAGACCCGAAGTAACGCGGGTAACCTAAGTCACATGTTCAACAAGTAACGCGCGTTACCAACAGCGTTGCTGTCGATCAGCCCGGCAATGGTTGCCTGGCACCACACTCGGACCAACAAGAGCACCCGGAGCGTTCAATGGCGAAATCCACCCCAGGCGAGGCCGTACCCGTACGGCAGCGGGGAGTCACCATGAAGGACGTCGCCAAACATGCCGGCGTTTCCCGGACTGCAGTCTCGTTTGTCTTGAGCAACCGCGAGAACGCCAGCATTTCCGAGGAAACCCGCACTCGGATCAACCGCGCTGTGCAGGAACTGGGTTACAGGCCCAACGCCGGTGCCCGTGCGCTGGCATCCCGGCGCAGCGATTGGTATGGGATCGTGACGGAGATCGTCACGGCACCGTTCGCCGTCAACATCATCAAAGGAGCCCAGGACCAAGCCTGGCTTGACCGCCGGTTCCTGCTCATCGCGCCCTCCGACCAGGCCGATGCCGTAGGACCCAACCAGGGCCTGGAAGATGCTGCAACTGAAAAGCTGCTGGAACAACGAGTGGAAGGACTTCTCTACGCAGCTACTTTTCACCGGGGCGTCCACGTCCCGGCGAGTGCCAATGAAGTACCCACCGTGTTGATCAACTGCTTCGACGCGGACGGTAAGCTTCCCTCGATTGTCCCTGACGAGCGTGGGGGAGGCAGGATCGCCGTCGAACGGTTGCTCCAAGCCGGCCACACCCGGATTGGAGTCATCAACCTTGACCCGGTTATTCCTGCTGCAGTGGGGCGGTTGGAAGGTGCACGCGAAGCACTTGCCGTCGCCGGACTGGAGCTGGACCCGGAACTGGTGGTGTCCGGATATGCCACGGCCGACGGCGGCTATGAAGCCGCTTGCCGGATCCTGGACCGCTATCCACGACAGGACAGGCCGACGGCACTTTTCTGCCTCAACGACCGCATGGCGATGGGCGCCTATGACGCCATCAAGGAACGGGGGCTGACCATCCCCGGGGACAT
Source organism: Arthrobacter sp. M2012083 (assembly GCF_000281065.1). Lineage (GTDB taxonomy): Bacteria > Actinomycetota > Actinomycetes > Actinomycetales > Micrococcaceae > Arthrobacter. The sequence goes on along the minus strand of NZ_AKKK01000019.1, from coordinate 65,002 downwards.
CGCCGTGATCGGCTTCGACAACCAGGAACTCATCGCGGCCTACTTAAGGCCAAAGTTGACGACGGTTGCGTTGCCATTCGAAAAAATGGGCGCCTTGGGCGTCCAAACGCTCGCCGCTCTAACAGCAGGACAGCCGATCATTGCCGACCAGCAACTGGTCGACTGTCCGCTGCTAGAACGCTCTTCGGTCTGACCGCGAAATCAACGTCGAAGAGCAAACCCCTTACCAACCCCTTCACCTTGCTGATGAAGATAGGAAAGAGATAACCATCATGACACAACCCCGATACTTCAGGGCTGCCCGGATAACGGCGGCAAGCCTTGCAGTGGGCGCGATGCTGCTCACCGGCTGTACGGCCAATGTCACCAAGACAAACACTTCCGACGCCGGCGCGAACGCTAGTGCGTTCCTCACCATCCCGCGGGAGGACATGGGCACGTTCGTGCAGAACTTCAACCCGTTTGCTCCCACGGTGAACCCGATGGTTCAGCAGTCCATTTACGAATCCCTCCTGATCTTCAACCCGGCCAAGGGGGACACTGTGCCGTGGCTCGCCACAGAGTGGAAGGCAGCGGAGGACGGCAAGTCGATCACCTTCACCCTCCGTGATGGTGTGAAGTGGTCCGACGGGCAACCCTTCGTCGCAGACGATGTTGCCTATACGTTCGAACTTCAGAAGAAGATCAAGGGCGGCTTCGAGTATCTGGATACCGTGACGGCCGATGGCAATAAGGTGACGTTCAACTTCAACAAGCCGTGGTCGCCGGCCCTTTACGACGTCGGCCAGCTCGTCATCCTGCCCGAGCACATCTGGTCCGCTTTGCCGGACCCGGAAAAGGATGCAAATGCCAAGCCGGTAGGTACCGGTCCCTATACCGAGGTGGACAGCTTCCAGGCCCAGTCCTTCGTGCTGACCAAGAACCCCAATTACTGGCAGCCGGAGAAGCAGAAGATCGCCGGCATCAAAATGCTCGCTTTTGCAGGAAACGACGGCGCCAACCTCGCCGCCGCGAATGGCGACGTGGACTGGGCTCCGCAGTACATCCCGAACATCGAAAAGACCTTCGTTTCCAAGGACAAGGAACACCGTCAATACTGGTTCCCGGCGACCGGTGCCATGATCAACTGGCAGCTCAACACCACTAAAGCACCGTTCAACGACGTTGATGTCCGTAAAGCACTGAGCATGGCCGTTGACCGCGGGCAAGTCACCAAGATCGGCATGAGCGGCTACGCCAAACCGGCGGACTGCACCGGACTCTCCGGCAACTACGAGACCTGGAAGAACGCGGCGGTCAAGGATAACTGCACGTGGACAAACCACGATGTGCAAAAGGCCAACGAGCTTCTGGACAAGGCCGGATACCCCAAGGGAGCGGACGGAAAACGCACCCTCAAGGACGGCAAGCCGTTCGAATTCGAGATCTCCGTGGGCGCGACCTCCTCCGACTGGCTGTCAGTGGCCAATGTGATCGCGCAGAACCTGGCCGAAGTGGGTGTAACTGCCAAGGTGGAGTCCCCGGATTGGGCTGCCGTGGTTGCCGGCTACGAGACCGGCGACTTTGACTCCGGCATTGTCTGGAGCGCCAATGACCCCAGCCCGTACAAGTACTTCAACACGTCAATGGGCACAGCAACAGTGAAGCCCGTGGGCACCAAGACGTTCGACAACTACCACCGCTTCGGCGACACGAAGGCGGATGCGCTGCTTGCCGACTTCGCCGCGGAAAGTGATGAGTCCAAGCAGAAGGACCTCGCCAACAAGCTGCAGGAACAGTACAACGACGTCGCACCACTGGTGCCGCTGTTCTCCGGCCCGGAATGGGGAGCCTTCAATGACACCCGATTTACCGGCTGGCCGACCGAGGGCAACCCGTACGCCACTCTCTCGGTCCGTTCACCCACAACGGTGTTGGTACTGACCACGCTGGAACCGCGCAAGTAGTCCCCACCGCCGCCCTAGGCCCGGACGGGCCTCGCACCGCACGCCCGGGCGGCCAACTCCGCCCGGGCGTGCCCCAAAACTTTCCGCAATTCCCGAATGGAGGGAAACCGTGCGCTTCATCCTGCGCCGACTGGGTTTCTACCTGATCGCCTTCTGGGCATCCATCACCCTGAATTTCCTGCTCCCGCGTTTCATGCCCGGAGACCCCGTCTCCCGGATGTTCGCCCGCTCCCAGGACCGAATGCAGCCAGAACAAATCGAGGCCCTGCGCAAGCTGCTGGGTGTTGATGATCGGCCCATTTGGGAGCAATACATCGACTACCTGCACAACATCTTTACCGGGCAGATGGGGGTTTCCATTTCCCGTTTCCCCACCCCCGTCACCGAGGTCATCTCGTCCCAAATCGGCTGGACACTCCTGCTGGGCGGTACCGCACTGGTGGTTGCCGCCGTCGTGGGTAACCTCCTGGGGATCCTGGCTGCTTGGCGCCGTGGCGGCGCGATCGACTCCGCGCTTCCGCCGGTGCTGGTTTTCATCGGCTCGTTCCCGTACTTCTGGCTTGCCATGGGTGCGCTGTACCTGTTCGGTGTGGTGCTGGGTTGGTTCCCGATCCGGCATGCGTTCACCGACGGTTTGGAGCCGGCGTTCACCTGGGAGTTCATCGGCGACGTCGGTGCCCACCTTGTGCTGCCCGCGCTGACGATTGTGCTGGTTTCCATAGGAGGTTGGATGCTGGGCATGCGAAACACCATGATCGCCACGAATTCCGAGGACTACATCACCATGGCCGAAGCCAAGGGACTCCGCCCCGGCCGCATCATGCTCCGCTACGCCGCACGCAATGCCATGCTCCCTTCGGTGACGAGCTTCGGCATGGGATTGGGGTTCGTGGTGGGTGGTGCGCTGCTCACGGAGGTGGTGTTCGCTTATCCCGGCGTCGGCTACCAACTTCTCAATGCCGTCCAAGGCCTCGACTATCCGCTCATGCAAGGCCTGTTCCTGACCATCACCGCCGCTGTGCTGCTTGCCAATTTCCTGGTGGACATCCTCTACGTCCGCCTCGACCCGCGCGTGCGCAGCAACTAGAGGACTGATCATGACAACCGCACTTTTGAAGCAGCCAACTCCAACACCGGCCGTCCGCAAACCCAACCGCAGTTTCGTCCACGGGCTCCTCAGCAACAAGAAGGCCCTGACAGGCATGGCCGTGATGTTCATCTTCATTGCCCTGGCACTGCTTGCGCCGGTGTTGTTTCCCGGCGACCCGTCGAGGATCACAGCGATGGCCTCGTTGGAACCATCAGCCGAGCACTGGCTGGGCACCACCGCCAAGGGACAGGACGTGCTCGCGCTGACCGTCCATGGCTCACGGAGTTCCCTCTTCGTGGGGCTGACCGTGGGTGTGGCGTCCACGTTTATCGGCATCCTGGTGGGCCTCGCCTCGGCGTATTTCGGCAAGTTCATTGACGAGGCACTATCCCTGGTCACCAACGTTTTCCTGCTCCTGCCCGGCCTGCCGCTGCTGGTCATCCTGGCCGCATTCCTTCCGCCCGGCCTGGGCACGGTGATCCTGGTACTCGTGGTCACCGGGTGGGCCGGCTCGGCTCGGGTCCTTCGCTCACAGGCGTTGTCCATCCGGTCCAAGGACTTCGTGGCCGCGGCCGTAGTGTCCGGAGAACGGGCGGGCCGGATCATGTTCCGCGAAATCCTGCCCAACATGGCCTCGATTGTCATGGGCACCCTGCTTGCCTGCGTGATTTACGGAATCGGCGCCCAAGCAGGTTTGGAGTTCCTGGGCCTGGGCGATGTCAGCACGGTCTCCTGGGGCAACAACCTTTTCTGGGCCGGTAACGAAGGCGCCCTGCTCACCGGCAGTTGGTGGGTCTTCGTCCCCTCAGGCGTGTGCATAGCGCTGGTCGCCTTCGCCCTTGCCCTCATCAACTACGCCGTGGACGAGGTAACCAACCCGCGGTTGCGAAAGATCAAAACACCCAAGACCCCTGCAACCGCCGAAAGGAGCGCCGCCAAATGACCATCTCCCAAGTTTCCTTCGGCTCACACGAACCAGTCCTCGACGTCAAGGACCTCACCGTCAAGTACATCGGCGACACCCGCTCCACCACCGCCGTCGACCACGTTTCCTTCAGCATTGGCACCGGTGAGGTGTTCGGCCTCGCGGGGGAGTCCGGCTGCGGGAAGTCCACTATTGCCAACTCAATCATGAGGCTCCTGAAGGACCCCGCAAAGATTGCAGGCGGCAGCATCTCCTTCGGTGGCAAGGACGTCCTGGCCATGAGCCCTGAAGAGCTGCGGCGCTTCCGCTGGCAGGACGTGGCGATGGTCTTCCAGTCGGCCATGAACTCGCTCAATCCGGTGCTGACCATAGGCGAACAGATCGTTGACATCTTCACCACCCACGCCGGCTACTCCCGCAAGGAATCGCTGAGGCGTGCCGGTGAACTGCTGGAACTCGTGAGGATCGACCCCGCACGGCTCAAGTCGTATCCGCACCAACTCTCCGGCGGCATGCGTCAGCGAGCCGTGATTGCCATGGCCGTGGCGCTCAAGCCGTCACTGTTGATCCTCGACGAGCCCACTACCGCCCTGGATGTGGTGGTGCAGCAGGAGATCATGGCACAAATCAAGGACCTCCAGCGTGAACTCGGCTTCTCTGTCCTCTTCATCACGCACGACATGTCCCTCATGGTGGAACTCTCGCACCGCATGGCCGTGATGTACGGCGGCCGGATCGTGGAGACCGCGAAAGCCCAGGACGTTTACGCCAATCCCCGACACCCTTACACCCAGGCCCTCATGGGCGCGTTTCCGCCGCTCACCGGTCCCCGCATTCCGTTGACGGGACTGCCCGACGGCGTGAAGTTCCGGAACATCCCCGACCTCACCGAAGAAGCACCCGGCCATTTCGTGGCTCCCTTTGGTGGCGAGCCCCCCGCGGTTGATTCAGCAAACCTGGAAGGAGCTGCACGATGAGCCACTCACTCATGGCCCCACCGGCCGCGGCCAGCACCGGCACCCCTGCCCTCGAGATCCGCGGCCTGGGGAAGACATTCCCCATTGGCGGGCTGTTCTCCCGCGATTCCGTTCGTGCCCTGCACGGCGTCGACCTCACCATTGGCCGCGGTGAAATCGTGGCGCTGGTAGGGGAGTCCGGTTCGGGCAAGAGCACCCTGGCCCGCTGCGTCGCACGGCTCGAAAAGCCGAGCTCCGGTGCCATCCTGATTGACGGCGTCGACATCCTCAAACGGGATCGTTTCCAAGCGTCGCGTGCATTTCGCTCGCAACTGCAGATGGTGTTCCAAGACCCCTTCGGTTCACTGAACCCCGCTCACAGGATGGACCATTTCCTGCGGCGCTCGTTGGCGATCCATGGCAAAAGCGGCGGTTCCGAGCAGGAGACCCAGCGTCGGCTTGCAGAACTCATGACCACTGTCGGTCTGCAGGCTGACATGCTGAACTCGTATCCGCATGAGCTTTCCGGCGGCCAGCGCCAACGCGTAGCCATAGCCCGGGCGCTCGCCGTTGAGCCGCAGGTCATCCTGGCCGACGAACCTACCTCCATGCTTGATGTTTCTGTCCGGATCGGCGTGCTGAACCTGATGCGCAAGCTCCGCGACGAGCAGGGCATCTCCATGCTCTACATCACGCACGACCTCGCATCCGCCCGTTACTTGGCGGACCGGACTGCCGTCATGTTCGCCGGTGAACTTGTTGAGGAAGGCGAGTCCCTGGACTTGCTCTCCAACCCTGCACACCCTTACACGCAACTGCTGGTTTCGGCCGTACCGGACCCCGCCCGGGCCGGCACGTACGATCCCGTCCGCAGGGCCGAATTGCGGCAGGCGGTCATGGCCTCAACGCACTGCGCGTTCGACGGCGATCCGAACCAGCCATGTTCGGCCGAAGAACCTGTGCGCCATCAAGTTGGTGACCCCGCGAACCGTCACTGGGTGCGCTGCCATCTGTACCGGCCGTGGGCCGCAGCCGGCGGCCATGCTTTGGCGAGCGAACCAATCCAATCCAGCGCCCCGGCGTCGAACGCTCAGGAAGAGGCTTCCGCATGACTGAACTAACCCACCCGCTCGCCACCGTTCCCCAGGACGAGTTGCTGACCCGTGCTGAAGCCGACCCCCTCCGCCCGCGGTTCCATTTCGTGTCGCCGGCCGGCTGGCTCAATGATCCCAACGGCGTTAGCCAGTGGAACGGTACGTACCACCTCTTCTACCAGTACAACCCGGAGGGTGCTTTCCACCATCGCATCCAGTGGGGCCACGCCACCAGCGCCGACCTCGTCACTTGGACTGACCTGCCCGTTGCCTTGGAACCGTCCGCTGGACCGGACGCTGATGGCTGCTGGTCGGGGGTATTGGTGAACGACGGCGGCACGCCCACCTTGGTGTACTCGGGACGGTTCGAGGGCAAGGAGCTGCCCTGCGTCGCTGTAGGATCCCCGGACTTGCAGAACTGGACCAAGGACCCCGGGAATCCAGTGATTGCGGCGCCACCGGCAGGAGTGGAGATCACCGCATACCGCGATCATTGCGTATGGCGCGAAGGCACCAAGTGGCGACAGCTGGTGGGGTCGGGCATTCGCGGCCGCGGGGGCACGGCCTTCCTGTACGAGTCTTCAGATCTACGGTCCTGGGATTACATCGGGCCCTTGTGCATGGGCGATGCTTCGCAGGGCGATCCTGCGGACACTGACTGGACCGGGACCATGTGGGAATGCGTTGACCTGTTCCGCGCAGGACAGGGTTCGTTGGGCTCTGTCCCGTCAGACAACGCGCCGGATGTGCTGGTCTTCTCCGCGTGGGACGACGGCGAAACCCGCCATCCGCTGTACTGGACCGGCCGCTACGCCGGGGATGCCTTCGAGCCGGAGGCACTGCACCGGCTCGACTACGGAGGCCGCTTCTTCTATGCACCGCAGTCTTTCGAAGATGAGTCCGGCCGCCGTGTCATGTTCGGCTGGATGCAAGAAGGCCGGAGTGATGCGGCGATGGTGGAAGCCGGCTGGTCGGGCGTCATGAGCCTGCCACGGGTCACCACCGTGGCCAACGATGGAACCTTGGAGTTTGCGCCGGTTCCCGAAATTGAGAAGCTACGCAGACACCACGTCAGCGTCCCTGGGCAGGTGCTGGTAGGGGCTGGAACGCCCCTCGAGACCGGTGTATCCGGCAACCAGCTGGACCTTGAGCTGGACATGCAGCTGGCACTTGGTGCGGAGGTTCGGCTAGGAGTGCTGGCGTCCCCGGATGGTGCCGAGGAGACCGTGATCGTACTGAGCCGGGCCGCAGATGGAACCCCCGCCGGCACTCTGCGCTTGGATCGTACCCGTAGCAGCCTCGACCCTGCCGTCGATGTGGAGGACAAGTCCGGCCCCGTTCCCATGATGGACGGTCGGGTTCGCCTGCGCGTGGTGGTGGACCGGTCCGCCGTCGAGATTTTTGCCAACGGCAAGCCCCTCACGGCCCGTGTCTACCCGACCCTGGGCGGCGAGCGCGTGACATTGGCCGCTACCGAAGGTTCGGCACGGCTCCTTTCTTTTGACGCATGGACCATGGCTGGGATCTTTGAAAGCACCCGGAGTCTTTTGCCGGAAGGAAAAGTGAAGCCCGCAAGCTAGCTCACCCGTCGGCCGCCGATCAGTTTGACGACGTAGTCCGCGGCTGCAATTGATTCTTCATCGTGGCTGACGCAGGCCACTGCTGCACCGCGGGCTGCTTCTGCTGCGAGCATGGCCCGTGTGCGCTGGCGGCTTTCCAGATCCAGGCCGGCGGCGGGCTCATCGAGCAGGAAGATGCGTGCACGGCGGGCTATGCCTTGGGCCAGTAGCGCACGCTGTCGTTGGCCTCCGGACAGTGCATTGAACGGCGATAAGGCATGTTCCGTGAGCTGAACCCGGGCCAAGGCCTCCGAGACCCGCGCTTTTCGTTCCGCTGCCCCTATTTTGCGTGCCCGACCTGACTGATCGCCCCACGTGCCCATCGTCACCACGTCCTGAACGGTGAGGGGGAGAGCGTCAGGGGTTGTCACACGTTGGACTACCAAGGCCACGTCGTCCTTGCGGTCTACCGTCCCGCGGGCGGCTTTACGAACCCCCGCAAGGATCTCGATGAGTGTGGATTTGCCCGCTCCATTGGGGCCGGCAATGGCGGTCACTTTGCCCCACTCGAGGTCCAGGTCAACGCCTATCAGTGCTGGAGCGTCGCCAAAGCTGAAGTGAAGGTTGCGGGCGCGCAGGGCTGAATTGGAAGAGTTCACACTCGATCCTAATCCTTTTTGATAATGAATCTCAATATGCTTTACAGTGACTGAGTGCATTGGCTAATTGAACCGTTTACCGCAGACTTCTTCCTCCGGGCCCTCGTCGGTGGTGCCTTCGTCGCGATCATCTGCGGTGTCGTTGGCACCTGGGTCATCATCCGGGGGATGGCCTTCCTTGGCGAAGCCATCGGTCACGGGATGCTGCCAGGCGTGGCCCTGGCAACAGTCGCCGGCGCCCCAGCGATAGCGGGCGGGGCGGTGAGCGCCGTCGTCATGAGCGCGATGATCAGCCTTTTGCAGCGCCGCGGCCGCTTGTCGTATGACACCAGCATCGGCCTGCTCTTCGTTTCGATGCTGTCGCTCGGGGTCATTATTGTGTCCCACTCACGCTCTTTTGCCACGGACGCAACTGCCATGCTGTTTGGTGACATCCTCGCCATGGACGATGGTGACCTGCTTGGGTTGTTGCTGGCGGCGACTGCCACCATCTCGATTGCGGTCATCCTCCACCGCAATTTCGTGGCCGCAGCCTTCGATACGCGGATCGCCCAAACATTGGGACTCCGTCCGCAGGTAGCCCAGCTGGCACTGGTGGGATTGGTAACCCTTGCTGTTGTGTCGTCCTATCAGGCCGTGGGGTCGCTGCTGGTGGTGGGACTCCTGCTCGCGCCGGCAGTTGCGGCCAGTCCGTGGACACGCAGTATTCCGGCCCGCATGACCGTAGCAGTCGCCTTCGGGATAGTGGCGGTGGCTCTTGGTCTGCTGTGTTCCTGGTACGCCGGCACAGCTGCGGGCGCATCCATCGCCATGGCGGCCATTACTCTGGCCGCCTTATCCGGTATTAGTGGGCACCTATACGCCGGACGCAGCACGCGGGCGATCAAAATTCCTGAGCCGGAACCGGCCCCTGACTTTGTACCCCTCACTGGAAAGTAATCATGAACCTCCCTACAAAACCGGTGGCACTAGCCACGCTGGCACTGCTCTTTCTTGCTGGGTGCGGCAACCCGTCCACTGCGCAGGCGCCGCAGCCTGACGCCAGCGAATCGGCGTCGACCGGTGACGGGCACGGGACGATCACCGGAGTGGCCGAGGTCGCTGAACCGCAGCTTCACCTTGTGGCCATCGACGCCGAAGGCGAAACCTCCATGCTGGACCTCCTGAACGGCACATTGTCCCGGTTGGGGAAGGTCCGGTCTCCAGCTGAGGTCAGCACCGACGGGCGTTACGTCTTTGCCGCCAGCAACACCGGTGTTGACATCGTGGACAGTGGCGCGTGGACCTGGGATCACGTGGATCACTTCCACTACTACCGGGGCGCAGCGAGGAATATTGGCAAGGTTGACGGTGAAGGTACCGCCACCATTGCCACGGGGCTGCTGTCGACGGCCGGCACAACGGGGATGTTCTTCCCAAACTCCGGGGAGGCAGTACTTCTGGATAATCCGGCGCTCTCCGGCGGGACCATTACCGAGACCCTTCGCTTCAAGACCGAACCGCACGCAGGCTTGATCGCTCCACTGGGCGAAGGGGCAGTGCTCACCGAACCCGACAATGCAGGGAATGCCGCCCGCCTGCGAGCCATTGACGTCGACGGTAAGGAACTGGCCACCACCGACTGCCCCGCAGCGGCGGGAACTATCACCACCAGGGTGGGATTGGTGGTTGGCTGCTCCGATGGTGCGGTAATCGCCACCATGGAAGGGTCAACCCCGGTGTTCGAAAGGGTTCCCTACCCGGAGGGCGTCGCTGCCCCGGCCACCGAATTCGACGGACGCAAGAGCAGGCCCACGATTGCCGGCCTCAGCACCGATTCCGGGATCTGGCTCCTGAACACCCGCCAGCGCACGTGGGAATGGCTGCCGACGTCCACGCCCGCAGTCGCTGCCGCCACAGTCGACGACGCCGACCACCACGTGGTGGTCATCGGCACCGATGGCACGGTTCAGGTATATGACGTATCAACCAAGGAACGGATAGCCAGCACGAAACCGCTGCTGGCCGCATCACTGGCTGATCCAGCCTTCGCCGATAAAATCCAGCTCGCCGTCGATGCCCAACGCGCTTACGTCAATGCGCCCGCCGAGGGCGTGGTCCATGAAATTGACTATGCCGATGACGCCCGGATTGCCCGAACCCTCGAGTTGCCTACGAAGCCGGTTCATTTCGTGGAGACCGGACGATGAGGCGGGCGGCACTACTTGCCCTCACCGTGGTGGCCGGGCTTGTTCTGTCGGGTTGCTCCCAACCCGGCACGCCGGAGAAACCCCAAGTGGTGGTCACGACAAACATCCTGGGTGACATCACGAAAGAGGTCCTCGGCGACCAGGCTGAAGTAACTACCCTCATGCAGCCCAACGCTGATCCGCACTCGTTCGAAATATCGGCGCAACAGGCTGCCCTCATGGGCAGCGCAGACCTGGTGGTTTCCAATGGCCTCGGCCTGGAGGAAGGGCTGCAGCAACACCTGGACAGTGCCGCGAAAGCCGGTGCACCGGTCATGGTGGCAGGTGAGGTGATCGACGTCGTGCCTTACAGTTCCGGTGACACCAAAGGGGCGCCTGACCCTCATTTCTGGACCGACCCGGCGGCAATGATCGACGTCGTGGACGCTGTCGAAGGCGCCGCACGCGATATCGACGGAATCGACCCCACCAAGCTTGCTTCCAGCGCAGCGGCCTACCGGGACAAGCTCACTCAACTGGACATAGAAATGACTGGCGCATTTGCTGCCATCCCCAAGGAGCGCAGGGCGTTGGTCACAAACCACCATGTTTTCGGCTACCTTGCCAAACGCTTCGACTTCCAGGTTGTTGGTGCGGTCATCCCCGGGGGGACCACTTTGGCCGCCCCGAGTGCTGCTGACCTGCGCCAACTTAGCGAGGCCATCCGTGGCGCCGGCGTCCCCACCATTTTTGCGGACTCCTCCCAGCCAAACCGGCTGGTGCAAGTCCTCGCCAATGAGGCCGGCGTACAGGTCCGGGTCGCGGAGCTCTTCACCGAATCCCTGACAGGACCCGACGGCGGCGCAGCAACCTACTTGGACATGATGCGCGCCAATACCGAGCGCATTGTCACCGGGCTCAAACCTTGATCACGTCACCAGCACCTTAACACCACAACAGAATGAGGAACCCATACATGCTCCGCCAAAGAAGCACCCGCCTGGGTGGCATCGCACTGATAGCCGGGATGACGCTCCTGGCCTCCGCCTGCGCCAACACCACAACGGGCAGCACCACTCCAGCCGGTACATCCGAGACGCCCGGCGCATCCTCCACGGATTCGGTCGAAGCGCACGGACGCGTCGCCATCTCCTACCCGGGAGGCATCAGCGTCCTGGATAGCAAAACATTGGAGGTCGTCAAGAAATTCGACTCCGAGGAGTTCACCAGGCTGAACGCTGCCGGGGACGGTCGCCACGTTTTTGTCACCACCAAGGCAGGCTTCCAGCTGCTGGATACGGTGGAACCCAAGCTCACCGATTTGCGGGTTGATGCAACGGCTGCCGGCCACGTGGTCCGGCACGCCGGCAACACCGTCCTGTTCGACGACGGGACGGGCACCACCACCATCCTCAAGACCGACGAGCTCGCCAAGGCTGAGGGTGCTGTGCCTGCGGCACAGACGTACAAGGCTGACTCCGCACACCACGGTGTGTCGATTGTTCTGGAGGACGGGAAGCTTCTCACCACCATCGGAGACAAGACTTCACGCAGCGGAGCTATGGCCCTCGAATCCCACGGCGACCACTGGGACAAAGTGGCCGAAAGCAAAGAATGCCCGGGCATTCATGGTGAGGGCACTGCAGCCGACGAGGCAGTGATCTTTGGCTGCGAGGATGGCGCCCTGCTATACCACCACGGCAAGTTCGAGAAGTTCACGGCACCGGACAAGTACGGCCGGATGGGCAACGCATTCGTTTCCGAGACCAGCCCGATTGTGGTGGGCGACTATAAGACTGATCCTGACGCCGAAGGCTACCTTCTTAACTCGGTGGCCTTGATCGACGCCGAAAAGCACACCTTCAACGTGGTTAAGCTCCCCGAAACTGTCCAGTACACCTTCCGCGATGTCGCCCGGGGACCAGGCGACATGGCCTACATCCTCTCCACCGACGGCTCAATCCATGTGCTTGATCCCAAGGACGGGAAGATCGTCAACGAATTCCCCGTGATCAAAGCCTGGGAAGGCCCCGCCGACTGGCAGGACGCCCACCCCGCAATCGTGGTCAACGGCAACATCGCCTATGTCACCGAGCCGGCAGCAAACACCGTTCACTCTGTGGATCTGACCACCGGGAAGGTCACGGCATCGTCCAGGTTGGACGTCGTGCCCAACGAAATCGCCATCACCCTCGGATCGCACTAAAGTCACGGCGTCCTAAAGACACAGCGCCTGCAGTACATACCAAGGGCAGGACCACCATGGGATGGTCCTGCCCTTGGTGCGTTGGGTCGCGCTCCTGCGCCCGTCGGTCGGGCTACCTGTTGCGATGGTGTGCAGGAGCGGTTCCACAACGCTTGCCGAACTGGTTCGTCGGCGTGTTTCCGCCCGGAGCTACATGATGCCCGTGGGAACCAGCAGCGCCCAGGCAAGTGCGGGGGCCACCAGGACTACTCCGCCTGCGTACATCATCAGCTGCTTGTAGACGCGCTGCCGATCGTTTTCACGGGCGTTGGCTACCACCAGCGCTCCGTCGGTGGAGAACGGCGATACGTCAACGACGGTTGCTGCGATAGCGAGGGCCGCCACCGTCCCCGACGCACTGAGTGAGCTCGTCGCCAGCAGCGGTCCGGCCAGTGGTATGAAGGCCGTCAGGAGTGCGGTGGACGAGGCGAAGGCCGAGCCGACACCGATCACGTAGCAGAGCACCAGGGCGATGAGGAGCGGTGCTCCGAGTGCAAGAGCTTGCTCGGCGAGGGTATCAATGACTCCGACGTGCTGAAGGAGGGAAACGTAGGTGATCATGCCGGCGACGAGCAGTACGGTGGACCAGGAGACTCCACCGATGAACGTCTGGTGCTCCTTGATGTTGACCAAGGCCAGCAGGAGTCCCGCTGAGAGTGCGACGAAGCCGATCGGCATGTGGAAGCCCAAAGCGCAGACCAGCATGGCGACGATGAGACCCAGCGTGAGGATCTGCTGGCCGCGTGGCCGGGTGGTGCGTGTGTCCAGATCGGCGTGCTGGCCGGTTGCGCCGTCGCGAAGTTTACCCAGAAGGGCGAACAGCACCACCGTCAGGACTGACAGGATGAGGTTCAGGGCGAAACTTGCTCCAAAGAGCGCGCCTTGGGAGATCGGGAAGCCGTTCTTCACCGCAATATCATGCACCAGGACGCCTGCCACGGAGAGCGGGGAGAATCCGCCGGCGTGGGCTCCGTTGATAATGAAAGCGCCCATGAGGACGGGGTGGATGCGTGATTCGTAAGCCAGTCCGATGGCGGCGGGAGCCAGTAGTGCGACTGCGGCCGGCGAGAAGGTGCCCAATGCTGTGAGTGATGCTGCCAGGAGGAAGAACACCCATGGCAGAAGCAGCGTCTTGCCCCGCACAAGCCGGACGCAGTTTTGGACGATGATGTCGATGGTCCCGTTTCTCTGGGCCATGCTGAAGAAATACGTGACGCCGATGATCGTGATTACGATGTTGGCGGGGAAGTCGGCCAGGATTTCCTTGTCGGTCATACCGAGCATGAAGTAGCCGACACCGAAGGAAGCGACGAGTCCCATGACGCCGATGTTCAACGGCCATTTCGTTGCGACGACGAACATCACCACGAGGATGACCAGCGGGATGATCTGGATGGCGGTCATGGTGGGCTCCGATTCCGGGGTGGCCGCCGGGTTGAAGATGGCACCCCCGAACAGGATGGCAACCAGACCCAGGATGACGGAAGCGGCAACCGTTATCAGCAGGATACGGCGGCGGTTGTTGGGACGCTGGGAACGTTCTTCCCGGATGTTGCTCTCTGCCTCGGGAGCCGGTTGGTAAATAGTCTTAGCCATGGTGGTGTCTCCTCATCGAGTGGCTGTTGCTAGTGAGGCTTCGACGGCATTGCCGAGAGTCTCCGGGAGGTGGATGATGCTGGTGGCGATGGTGCGGGCTGTTCGATCGACGCCGACCAGAAGGGACCCTTCGTGCTCCTCGCTCCAGGTTTCGATGACGCCGGCCGGCGTCCTGAGTTTCAGAACTGATTCGTCTGCGTTGCCGGCGATGGTGTTCAGCACGGTGCCGGGTGTCCGGGCTGCGAGCGTCAGCGCAATGCTGCCGGTGATGGCCAGGGCGGGATGCGGTTTGCCCATGGAGAGCATCATGACGTTGACGTCACATTCCGCGTCAGGCCCTTCGGGAGGCCCAATGATTGCGAGTTTGGGAACAGCCCGCGCGGCTTGGGCGGGAGTGGCCGCCATTCCCATCCGGACGGCTGCCTGGCGACGGATGTTGTCCAGGGTGTCCAGTTGCAATTCGACGCCGGCTTTCCACGTGTCATAGCGGGCAGTGTCCAGTCCAAGCTCCTCAGCCCGCACCATGACCACAGGTGCGCCCGCGTCCACCATGGAAACCGTCCAACGGGTTCCGCCGGCAACGATTATGTCAGTTGCCGAGCCGGTGGGAAGCAAACGCCCGGTGGTCTTGCCTGCCGGATTCTGGAAGCCGAGGCCCACCCGGTAACCGGGAAACACCACGCCGGGCATCTGTGCGTCAGGGACGATCGGCAGGGCACCGGCGGGAGTTGAAACCCGCTGAATGATGATCTGGCCCGTGTTGGTATTCCGGGTGACGATCCTGGTGGAATCGCCGTCGGGCACCACCCACCCTTTCTCGATGGCATAGAGACCCACAACCGCCGAGCAGTTCCCGCAGTTGCTGCCCCAGTCAACGGAGGCTTCCTCGATGCCCACCTGGGCGAAAGTGAATTCGACATCCACATCCTCGTCTGCCGGTCGGCTGAGGATCATTGCCTTGCTGGTGGTTGAAGTTGCCCCGCCCACCCCATCGATCTGCCTGGAATCGGGGCTTCCGAAGAGTCGTGGCAGGAGATCGTCCAGCTTGGCGCCCGCCCTTTCCAAGTGATCTGTTTCAAAGACCCAGCACTTGCTGGTGCCGCCGCGCATCCATTCGGCTTCGATCTTCATGGTGATTCCTGCTTTCCCGTGGCACTTAGTGAACTTGTGGCCTACAACGAGGATGATCCGGATCACATATGAAGACAATGTTGGATAGATGAGGGGGAGTGTAGGAATGCTTCAACCACTGTGAGGTGGGCTTAAAATCTCGCGCCTTTGGATTATGCCAAGCGGTTTTTCATTCGAAAATTCCTCTCCACAGCTGGAGACTGCATAGAATGAACCAAAGAAGAAGAAGGGTGAAGCTTTGCTTAACGATGAGAATGTGGATTTGTTCGATATTCGGCGGCTTGCCCTCCTGGTCGAGGTGGTTGAGCAGGGATCGATCACGGCGGCGGCTGACATTATGATGTATTCGCCCTCTGCCGTCTCGCAGCAGTTGCGGAAACTGGAGCAGGAAGTGGGCCAGCCCCTCCTCAACCGCAGATCCCGAGGGGTGGTTCCCACTGAGGCGGGTCAAGTGCTGGCGGGGCATGCTCGGAAAATCGTCGGACAGATGAGGGCAGCCAGGTCCGATCTGGGCCAGATCGCGGGTTTGAAGCGTGGATCGTTGACGGTCGGTACGTTCCCTACGCTGGCCGGTTCCTTCTTGCCATTGGTGATCCGCGCGTTCAAAAAGCGATACCCGGCGATCGGCCTCTCCGTGCGCAGCGCGCGCTTCGATGAGCTCGTCTCAGATCTGGAGTCCGGGGTCACTGGACTGTGCTTACTCTGGGATTATCCGTGGAACCGGTTCAACGACGAGGCTATTCGGATCACGGAGGTGTTCCAGGAGAGCACGGTGATCCTCGTGGCCAAGGGACACCCCCTGGCGGACCGTGATGAAGTGACCATGAAAGAACTCCGCAAGGAGTCATGGATAGTCCGCGCGGAGGCCCACCCTGTAGTGGAGGTACTTCAGCGATCCGCTCACGACGCCGGCTTTGAGCCGACCATCGGCCTCCTTGCCAATGACTATCAGGAGGCTCAAGCCATGGTCAGTGTTGGCATGGGCGTGGCGATGGTCCCCAAGACAGCAGTGGCTCTGCAGCATCCGGATGTCAGGATTCTCAGCCTCGGTGCTGACGCCCCACAGCGCCGGGTTCTCTTGGCCCAGCGCCAGGACAAAGTGTATGCACCCGCAGAGGTAGCCTTCCACTCAACCCTTCTGGAGATTGCGCGTGAGCGGGGCAATGACTACCTCTAAGGCGGTGCGCTGACTTAGGTAGCCCGAATTTCGTCCCGAAGCGCTGCCTGAGTGGACGGATGGGGGATGAAGCGGCGGATGAACGTTGCGGTAATTGCCCCGAGTCCGGACAAGAAGATCCAGGGAGCGAAGGCTGTGGCCGAAGGTGTGTAGGCGAGTTCGTAGAGGGGCGCTAGTGCTGCATTGCCCAAGACCACGGCGAGTCCTCCGGCGCTGGCCAGCAATCCGTAGTACGCGCCGGTGGGGCGGCCGGATGCAAACTCCAGAACCAGCCCCATGGTTACTGGCTGCACGCACATGTTGCCCAGTGCAGTACCTGTGACAAGAACAAACGCTGGAAGAATCGGTAGCCAGCCCGCCGGGGGCAATGTGGCCAGGACTCCTAATGAGGCGAAGCCAAGGGACTGGAGAGCGAAGCCCAAGGGAAGGGCAATTCCGGGCCCGGCTCTCCGCATCAGGCCTGCTATCGGCCATTGCAGCGTGATGGTCAAGATGGATGCGTAAGTAAAGACAAGCGCCAGTGAGCCGACTCCGGCTCCGCTCCGCTCAAGTTCCACGGGAAGCCCGAAGTAGAGCTGGTGGATCGCCAGGAGGTTGACGCTGTAGAAGGCCGCGAACCGGAGGAACCTCCTGTCCTTAAGGCAGGACCAGAGGTTCGACGGCGGCGCGGGGCTGTGCAGTTCGGCAGAAGCCTTGGGGTTGGGGCTGTTTTTCGGCAGGAACAGCCAAAAGACCACGGTCATGAGGGCGAACACGCCGGCCCCGGTCAGTAGTGCCGTATCAAACCCTGTGTTGAGGAGAAACGATCCGAGCAGCGGTCCGACGACGACGCCTACCTCACCGCAGATCACAAGCAATGCGAAGAGGGTTGACCGGCTGCTTTGCACCTTGCCGTTCTTCACCGACGCGTCATCGGTGCCGCTGCCGGCGGATGGTGCGGATTCCTTGGAAGGACCGCGTTCGGCGGCGGCGCCAACGAGGCTTTGTAGTGCAGGGGAGAACAACGCCCCACCGATCCCGGTGACGATGGCCCCGATGAGAAAGAGCGGGAAGTCAGCGGCCCAAACCAAGAGCAGGAAGCCGGCAATACGCACGATGCATCCAGTGATCATGGACCGGCGGGCTCCCCATCGATCTGCGAGCGCTCCGCCGAACAGAAACATGCCTTGTTGGGCAAAGGTGCGGGCGCCCAGGACAATCCCGATGGCCAATGCGCCCATGCCGAAGTCACTTCGCATGGCCACTGCAAGGAAGGGCACCACTGCATAAAAACCTATGTTGAAAATCAACTGGCTCGCCAGCAGAAGTTGCGGCGCTGGTTCAACCCTGCCGGGACGTCCCTTTCTGATTATCGAACCGAAGGTCCGGGGAGCCGACAGGCTGATCTTTTTCTGCCGTGCGGCGGGGCTGGCCATCATGATCCTATCTGGGGGCGCTGAAGCCTTCAAAGATTATCAAGAACGGTTCGCAGTTGCTTCCCTCAGGCATCCGTATCTCGACCAAGGGCAAGATCGCGTCCGATTTCGTCCCCAACTTCCCGTAGCTTCTCCGCGAGCAGTGCCGCGCTCGGAGTCAGCGGACGGTCCGGGGGGAGCAGCAAACCAACCTGTTGGGCGAGCCCCTCCAAGTGCAGGTCCAGAATCTCTACTTTCGCTTCCACAGTGGCCATGGACTCGGGCATGAGGGCAAGGAAGCCGCCCTCAACAACAAGCGTGCGCAGGGTTGCGGGTGCGCCTGATTCGACCTGCTGCGCCGGCGGTGCCAGCCCGGCATTCCGGAAGTTCAGTTCGAGTTCGTCCCTTAGGGGCGTATTAGCCAAGGGCACTACCCACCGGTGAGCGGCCAAATCGGCCAATGTCACCTGCGGCAGCGCATGCGCAGGATGCGACGGTGCAGCAACGATCCGGAACTCCTCCCTATAAAGCGGGACAAGCCGCAGCCGTGCTGTGCTTGGATGGTCGGTCACCCTGCCCACCAGCAGGTCCAAATCCCCGCTGCCCAGCTCCTGGATCAGGGTTTCCGGTGGTGCCTCGCGCAGCCGAACTTCAACCCGGGGCTTCTCAGCCATGAGCCTGGCCACGGCACGCGGCAAGAGCAGATTCGCGCCGGTGACATGGGCCCCCACCTGCACCAGGCCGGCATCGGGGTCACTAAGCTCATCTACCCGACGCCGCAGGGTTCCAAGGTGTCCTACGATAGCCTTGGCGTGTTCGAGGCAGGCTGCCCCGGCAGGAGTGGGAACCATGCCTCGCGCTGTCCGGTCGAACAGGGAGGCCCCTACGGCGTGTTCGGCTTCCCGAAGCGCACGGCTGAGCGCCGGTTGAGTCAGATACAGTTCCTCTGCGGCCCGAACCAGGCTTCCGTGTTCTGCGACAGCGAGCACTATGACAAGGTGGCGCAGCTTCAGGTGGGTTGTCAGCAGCGCCCGCAGGTCCATACGCTCATCCTACGGGCAGCTACCTCCACGGCCGGAGCTCCAGGGACTGGATGACGGTCAGCGGGCACCAACCGCCGCGGCACGCCTCGGCTGCGCGATTTCCCGATCCCACTCGGCGGCCTCCCGGCCGGCGGCTTTAAGAACCTGTTTGCGTACCTTGCCGTTCTCCGTCTGGGGCAGTTCGTGCACAGTGCGGAAGAAGCGCGGGATGGCGAAGGACGCCAGGCGCGGAAGGCAGAACCTGCAGACTTCGCCGAAATCTACGGGCTCCCGGAGAATCAGGGCGGCCATGACTTCATCCTCACCGAGCTCGGAGTCGACCGCGTATACAGCGGCTTCCTGGATGGCAGGGTGTTGGCGGAGTACCTGCTCTACCTCGACAGAGGAGATGTTCTCGCCGCGGCGGCGGATCACATCCTTAATCCGGTCAACAAACCGCACCCAGCCGTCGTCGTCGATTACCACACGGTCACCGCTGTGGAACCACAGATCCTGCCAGGCTTTGGCAGTTGCCTCGGGCATGTGGTGATATCCGGTGGCCATGGCGTGCGGCTGATCGCTGCGGATCAGCAACTCCCCGGGCTGGCCATCGGGAACAGGCACGCCGTCTGAGTCCACCACGCGGATGGAGAAGCCCGGCCGGACCTTACCCATGTACCCTGGTCGCCACTGCTGTGGGGTGGACCCAATAACGGAGTTGGTTTCGGTGGACCCATAACCGTCCAGCAGGAGTACCCCGAACCTCTCCCTGAAGGGCTCAACCAGGCGTGTGGGTGTGGCCGGAGAGAGTGCCAATCGGATCTGGTGATCACGATCCCCAGGGCTGGGGTCGCGACTGTCGAGTATTCCCACCATGGCGCCCAGAAGATAGGTGACCGTTGCCCCGGCCAAGGATGCATCAGCCCAGAATCGCGTTGCAGAGAACCGCGGTCCGAGCACGTACTCGCCGCCACAGATGACCGCTTGCATGAAGGCGTTAAGGGCGTTGGTATGGAACAGGGGCAAGCAGGTGTACAGGACATCGTCAGGCTGTAGCCCCAGTTGGTCGGACATGTTCGCAGCCCACCAATAGAACTGTCCTTGCGGGCAGAGAACTCCTTTGGACACTCCTGTGGTGCCGGAGGTGTACAGGATGGCCGCGGTATCTGCTGGTCCGGATTCCAGAGGCTCAATGGCGGCCGAGGGCTCCGGCATGGGTTCCACCCCCAGCTCGGGGTGACTTTGTACGTCCGTCCCATCAAGGACCCAGACCTTCACCCGCACGGGCGCCGGACCGAGGGCGGCAATGTGGGGCAGGAACTCCTGCTCGGTGACCAGCAGGACGGGGTTGGCATTTGTCAGGATGTGCCGTAGTTGCTCTCCCCGGTTGGCCGTGTTGATGGGAACGGCGATCGCGCCGATCCAGGCGCAACCGAGAATAAAGTCCAGCAATTCGGTCCTGTTGGATGACATCAAGGCAACGCTCTGGCCCGCCTCGATGCCGGCCTTGCGCAGCAGTCCACCTATGCTGGCAGCGGCCTGAACCACCATGGTGCTGTCCCTACGGACCTCGCCGCAGCGGAACAGTGGAGCCGAAGGAGCGGTGCGGGCGCGTTCAAGCAGCATCTGTGGAATGGTCATTGGACGTTGGCTTTGATTGGCAAAACCGAGGTTCATTGTTGTTCCCATTCAAGAATTGTTTCGTGGTCATGGTTGTCCTCGCTCACGGTTGTTGCCCACTTGTCTGTGAGGGGTCCGGCAGATAGGCGTACACACCGCGGGTAGTGCTCAGATTGTTCGCAAGCGGCAAACGGTCACCGGAGGATGCGGGGCCGCCGGTTACACGCCCGACGACGGATGGCCCGCCCGGGATTCTCAGCGTTGCCAAGAGTGTGCCGTCCGCTAGACGCGTTGTTTCGGCCACGTCAGCGTGCTCCACCAACTCTGTGGAGAAGTTCTCCCGACCGCACTCGGGACAGAAAAGCCGTGCCGGGAAGAAGAGGTTCCCGCAGCTCAGGCACTTTTGGATCGCGGCGCTCATCGGGCAGCCTCCAAGACCGACATGGTGGCGCAGGCTCCGTAGCGGTAGAGGACCATGCCGTAGCCGCTGACCACCGCATGACGGGCAGCTACCTGCCGTGTTCCGGCGCGGCCCATAAGCTGACGTGCCGCTTCGGCCAACCCGTGCATTCCACCGGCGGCGCCCGCTTGGCCGGCGGAGAGTTGCCCACCGGAGGTGTTTACAGGCAGCAGGCGGGTAGCGAGCCTGGCTTTGATGAAGGTCGCAGGATCATCGTGATCGGAAAGGACTCCCAGATCCGAGAGTTGAGCCACCACCATGGCCGGGTAGTCGTCGTAGACGCAGGCCAGGCCCACGTCTTCAGGCCCAATTCCTGACTGTTCCCAGCCCAAGGGCGCGCACTCCCGCAGCCCGGCTACCAGTCCGTCGCCTGATTGCTGGTCTGTGTTGTAGGAGGCCCGGACGGAGAGCACCTTTGCCCGGGGAGTTCCGTTGCCCGGATCTGCGATCAGCACAACGGCGTCCGCGCCGGTGACCGGCGGTACGCAGTCGTACCTGCCCAAGGGCGTGGCGACCATGGGGGAGTCCAGGTATTCGTCAAGGCTCAGGGGTTTTCGGTACACGGCGCCGGGATTATCGGCGGCCCACTCGCGTTGTGCCACAGCAATACGTCCGTAGTCTTCCCGGCTGAGTCCGAGCTTCTCCATCTGCCGCGTAGTCAACATGGCAAAGAGGGCGTTGGGGCCGTTCATTGGCAGCGGTGCCAGGTGGTCCTCGGTGGCTTTGTTATAGCTGGCTACCAGGCGGGAGAAGGCTGCTTGATCCATCACATCCCCTGCGGCCAGGACTATCACGTTTGCGTCACCTGCTTCTATGGCCCGGACTGCATGTTGGAGCATGCCGCCGGCACTGGCACCGCCGTTGGTGTCTTGCATCAGCCATGAGAGACGCAGGCCCATCCGCCACGCCAAGTCGATGGCGTGATCGGGGCCGAGGGTGAAGCTGGACACTGCGAACCCGTCTACGTCGCTTAGCCTTAGACCTGAATCGTTGAGCGCGTTGCTCACGGCACGGGCGATGACACTGGATGTTTCTGTTCCGGCTGAGGGATGCCGGGTGTAGGGGGACTGTCCTGTCCCGACGATGGAGACCGTCACGGTGATCCTTTCGGTGAGTACGTCAACAGGAAGAGAAGGGATGTCCGTTGCTACGGAACCCTCTGCACTGTGCGCTCTGCTGACTCCCGCTTTTCAGTCTTGATGCCGTGCCGGGAGAAGACCAGCGCTATGACGGTGACCAGTACCAGACCGATCACGTAGAGCGACACCGGGACGGAGGAGCCGAATTGCAGCAGCAAGGCCGTGGCGATCAAGGGTGCGAAGCCACCGGCAAAAACTGCTGCGAGTTCGTGTGCGATTGCCATCGCGGAGTATCGGACTTCAGCGGAGAACAGTTCATGGAAGAACGCAGGCTGCGTTCCGATCATGGCACCGTGGCAGAGACCGTTCGCCACGAGGAAGGCCAGGATGACCACAGCCGGCGTATTTGAATCGATCATGGCAAAGAAGGGGAAGGCCATGGCACCCATGCCGATGGCGCCGAGGGCGTATACGGGCCGCCGTCCGATCCGGTCCGAGAGGTAGCCGAAGAAGATGTAGGTGCCAAACGAAACGAGCATGGACACTGCCACAGCCATCAGAAGGAGCCCCTTGTCCACGCCCACGTGGACCCCGTAGGCGATGGAGAACGAAAGGAAAATGTACGAGCCCCCGTTCTCTGCGACCCGAAGGCCCATGGCAACCAGGATTTCCCGAGGGTGGGTTTTGATGGCGGCCAGAACCGGGAGACGGTGTTGCTTGGTCTCGCTAACTGCGGTGAATTCCTTGCTTTCAGGCAACCGAAAACGAATGTAGGCGCCCACTGCGAGCAACACAACGCTCAGCAGGAACGGTATACGCCAGCCCCACGCCATGAACTGCGAATCAGGCATCAACTGAACCAGGAAGAAGGCCAGCGAGGAGAGAACGAAACCCAAGGAGATGCCACCTTGGCTGAAAGCCGACAGCATTCCGCGCCGCGAGTCCGAAGAGTTTTCGCTGATCAGCAGAACACCGCCTCCCCACTCGCCGCCGGCTGCGATGCCTTGGGCGATTCGAAGCAGTATGAGCAACGTTGGAGCCCAAAGCCCAACCTGGGCATAAGTGGGTAGTAGACCCATGAGGGCTGTGCTGATGCCCATGATGGTGAGCGTCATGACCAACGCCCGCTTCCGCCCCAGCCTGTCGCCAATATGTCCGAAGATGATGCCGCCCAAGGGCCTCGCGGCGAATCCGACGGCGAACCCGGCGAAGGCGGCCATGGTGCCGACGAGCGGGTCGACGTCGGCGGGAAAGAACAGCCGGCCGAAGACTACCGCCGACGCTGTGGCGTAAAGAAAGAAGTCATACCATTCCAAGGCGTTGCCTACGAGCGATGCAACAACGTACCGACGGACTCCGGGACGTTGTCCTGGCAAGGTGTGCTGCTGATGGGACATTGGTGCTCCTTGAGTAAAAGCTGGGGCGTTCGTCCGGCCAAAGCGACCTCGTTGTCGCGGCCGGGACGCCTCGGCGGGGCTTACGCTCCAGTGCCGAAGCAGACGAACTGTGATGGGCGTTACAGCTGCTAATTCAGTTTCTCTCCATGCCGGGACAACGTCGAATGCCTGTTTTGCCAGGGGCTATGCCTATCCGGGTAACCCGGGACTCAACGCTTGAAAAGCTGTTCCTGAGGGATCGCGGGGGTGCTAACGTCGCTGCCACAAGTCCCGTTTGAATCTTCACGGGCCCGGCCCTGTCGAAGGGTAAAACCCCTACCAAGGAACGTACTCATGGATATGAACAGCACTACAGACGTGCGTCAGGGCAGCGTCGCCCATCTGCTGGAGGGCCTCGCAACCCGACGGATCGATGTCATCGACCTGACCACCAAACTGTCCCACGCAACGCCAACACTGGAACTACCCGAACCGTTCGCGAACCTCATCGACTTCAGCCTCGAGGAAGTCTCCGCGTACAACGAACCTGGCCCGTACTGGAAACATCACAACATCCACACCGGGGAACACATCGGCACACACTTGGATGCTCCAGTGCACTGGATCACGGGGCGCGGCGGCAAAGACGTGGCGCAGATCGAGCCGGGCCGCCTGACGGGTTCGGCCTTGGTCCTGGACGTGAGCGAAGAGGCCGCCGCCAACCCCGACTTCCTCTTGGATCTACACCACATCCGTCAATGGGAGGCCACCTTCGGTCCTATCCCGCAGGGCAGTTGGTTACTCATTCGAACGGGATGGGAAGCCCGTGCCCATGACCGTCATCGGTTTCTGAACAACGACGAAAAGGGTCCCCATTCACCCGGCTTGACAGTGGAATGCGCACAGTGGATCGGAGAAGAGTCCCCGTTGTCCGGAATAGGCGTGGAAACTGTGGGAATCGACGCCGGAGCCGCGGCCGGCCAAGAGCCCCCGTTCCCGGCGCACCACTTCCTGCTGGCCAACGACAAATACGGAATCACCTCCTTGCAAAACCTTTCAAAGCTTCCCCCCATCGGCGCGGCCATCATCGTGGCGCCCCTGCCGATCGTTGGCGGAACGGGCAGTCCAGCCCGGGTGCTCGCATTCGTGGACACCTGAGCGGCACTATCACTCACAGACGTCACCTGACCCACCGGAAAGAGAAACACACATGACACTTACAACCAGCAGTCCCAAGGCCGACGAGGCATCCACAAGGGCAGATACAGAACCGAGCGCTGTCACTGTGGCTGAACTCGTTGGGACCACACTCGCCAGTCTTGGCGTGGGCCATGTCTTTGGCGTAGTGGGCAGCGGCAACTTCGTAGTAACAAACGCCCTGCGAAGGGCCGGCGTTCCGTTCACTGCAGCCAGGCACGAGGGGGGTGCCGCCACCATGGCCGATGCCTATGGCCGAATGTCCGGAAAGGTAGGTATAGCCACAACGCACCAAGGCTGCGGGCTTACCAACGCCGTGACCGGCATAGGCGAGGCGGCGAAGAGCCGGACACCAATGATTGTTCTTACGGCAGACACCCCTGCGCCGGCCACCCGATCCAACTTCAACATCGATCAGGATGCGCTCTCCATCAGCGTCGGAGCTGTGGCTGAACGGGTACACAGCGCTGAAACCGCGGTGGCAGATACCGTTCGGGCCTACCGTACGGCGGTTAACCAGCGGCGGACCGTGGTCCTGTCGTTGCCCACTGATATTCAGAGCCAATGGGCAGTTGAAGAAGGGAACCAGCCTGGACCGCTCGACCCTCCCCAGCATGTCAGGCCATCCGAGGCAGCCGTCTCACAGTTGGCAGAACTCATCAAAAACGCAAAGCGGCCAGTCTTCGTTGCCGGGCGTGGCGCCCGGGAAGCAGGGCCCGAAATAGCCGCGCTCGCCGACACTGTGGGTGCGCTTCTAGCGACTTCCGCTGTCGCTCACGGGTTGTTCAATGGCAACCCGTACAACCTCGGTATCTCCGGCGGATTCTCGTCCCCTTTCACCGCGAAGACCATTGCGGAAGCCGACCTGATCGTGGGTTGGGGTTGTGCGCTGAACATGTGGACCATGCGGCACGGCTCCCTGATTGGTGACTCAACAACGGTGGTTCAGGTGGACCTTGAGGACTCAGCCCTTGGTGCCAATCGTCCCATCGATCTTGGGATCTTGGGTGACTGCGCTGAGACGGCTGTGGCTGTGCTCAAGGAAGTGCAATCCGCTGGGTACAGCGCTACCGGACTTCGGACGCTCGAAATGGCACAGCGCATCGATGAGCACGCCCGTTGGAACTCCGTGGAAACGGAGGACCTATCAACTGATGAGACCATCGACCCTCGAGTACTGAGCCGTGAACTGGACCGGATGCTGCCGGCAGATCGCATCGTCTCTGTGGACTCCGGCAACTTCATGGGCTACCCGAGCACCTATCTTTCCGTCCCGGATGAGTATGGCTTCTGTTTTACGCAGGCTTTTCAGTCGATCGGGCTGGGCCTTTCCACCGCTATTGGGGCGGCAATCGCCAGGCCTGAGCGGCTCCCGATCCTGGGAACCGGGGACGGGGGCTTCCTGATGGCCATTTCAGAATTGGAGACAGCGGTACGGGAACGCATCCCGCTGGTAGCAATCGTCTACAACGATTCCGCCTACGGGGCTGAGGTCCATCACTTTGACGCGGACGATTCAGATCTTGAGGTTGTGAGGTTTCCAAGCACCGACATCGCCTCCATCGCGTCCGGCTATGGAGCGGCGGCCGTAACGGTTCGGCGGCCCGAGGACCTGGCTCGAGTGAAGGAGTGGTTGGCAAGCCCCCGCCGGGCTCCGCTGGTCATTGATGCACGGATCGCCTCTGATGGCGGTGCGTGGTGGCTTGCCGAAGCCTTCAAGGGCCACTGAAGTAGGGAAGTTTGCCTAGCCCTTCTTGCGCAGCCCCGCCTGTTCCACGAGTTCGGTCAACCACGGCCGGTGTCCTTGATGGAATACCATCCCGTCCGGCAGTCCCCGCACTCGGGGGACCGAATCGGCAATGTCGATGGTTACCCTGCCCCCTGCCATGGGTGCGTTGGTGATGTGCAAGTCGCCGTAGGAGGCCGGTAATTGCGGGTCCATCCAAAATCCGCCGTGAGATACGTGGGCGTCGTACCTCATCAAGCTAGTGATCAGCTGGATGGGTGAGGCGGCTGCCCAGGCTTGGGGTGAGCAGGCGGTGGGGTAGGGCACTGGCTCGCTGTACTGCTCGCGGTTGAACCCGCAGAACAGCTCGGGGAGGCGTCCCTCGGAGAAGGCGGCCGCATCGAACAGGGCTGTGGCGATTCTTTGAGCCTCCTCCACGAATCCGTAGCGCATCAGGCCGGCCGCGATGACGGCGTTGTCATGCGGCCAAATGGATCCGTTGTGGTAGCTGGCCGGGTTGTAGGCACCCATGTCGGTTGCCAGGGTGCGCACACCCCAACCACTGAACATCTCGGGTGACATCAGCCGTTCAGCTATGAGTGGCGCCTTGTCATCGTCTACCAAGCCGACCCATAGGCAGTGCCCCATGTTGGAGGCGCACGCGTCCACCTGGCGCTTTTTGCCATCCAATGCAATCGCGTAGTAGCCGCGGTCCGGCATCCAGAACTGCTCGTTGAAACGTGCCTTCAACTGGGCCGCGCGATCGGCGAGCTCTCGCGCCAAGGGTGCGTCACCGGCGTCGTAAGCCATCCAGGCCCGGGCCATGTAGGCGTCATAAACATATGCCTGGACCTCGCACAGCGCGATAGGAGGCTCGGCGAGGCGTCCGTCCGCCGCAAAGTTGATCCCGTCCCATGAGTCTTTCCAACCCTGGTTGATCAGCCCGCGATCGTTGAGGCGCTCATACTCGACGAAGCCATCGCCGTCCCGCATTGCCGTAGTCGCGGATCCAGTCGAGGGCCCGGTCTGCATGGGGGAGCAGGGCGGCGATGGTGTCCTTGGCGAAGCCCCATCGGCTCACCGAACCCAGAACCACCACGAACAGGGGAGTGGCATCGACACTGCCGTAGTAGATGGACTTGCCGCCCAAGGCCAAGCTGCTGGAAACGTCGAGTCGGACCTCATGCAAAATCTTGCCCGGTTCTTCCTCGCTTACCGGGTCAATCACCGCGCCCTGGCGCTCTGCCAAGGTTTGCAATGTTCCCAAGGCCAACGACGGATCCACCGGCATGGCCATTTCCGATGCCCACAAGGAGTCCCGTCCAAACAGCGTCATAAACCACGGTGCACCTGCGGCCACAACCACTCTCTCCGGGTGGGCAGGATCCTCAATGCGGAGGGCGCCGAGATCGTCATAACTGCGTCGCAGGGTCCTCTCGATGGAGCGGTTACCCATGTGAAGGACGGGAATTTTGGCCACCCATTCCAGTCGGCGTTGGTCGCTTCGGGAGAGTTCGCCGACCGCGGGACGCACCAAGGGCGCTGACGGTTCCGCTCCTTCAAGGCCAGGCATCACCACCACTTGGGTGGCCCAGGAGCCGCGCGCGGGGATGGTGGTCCGGTAGGTGAACCCTTCACGACTCGCCTCAGCGACATCGGAACTTACGACGACGGACTTCCGGACTTCCTGCCATCGGGCGCGAATGGTCAGTGTGTTGGCATCGACCTCGCGGCTTTCTTCCCACTGCGTCTGCACGCGCGCTTCCTTCACTTCGAAGACATCGGCGAAGTCGGAGGCCAGGGTAATCGCGATAAGGCATTCCGCAGGCTTTACAGAGTAGTTGCGGACGGTGACGTCCTCCACCATTCCCAAACCCAACTCCCGGGTGCGTTCAACAATGAGCGGGGTATCCGCATAGCCGTCGGACATGGTGATACGGCCTGCAAAGACTGCCCTGTATGGTTCCCTCGTTTGGGCTGTCAGGGGTTCCACTGACTGCCCGTTCACGGTCAGGGTCCACGCGGACAGGATGCGCGTGTCCTGGAAGAACAAGCCGTGCGGATGATCCGGGCTGATGTCACCGCTGGGCAATGAGATGCAGAAGGACGTGCCCTCCACCAAGGTGACCGTCCCGGCACCCAAGGGACCGGCAGCGGTATCGGCATTCCATCCAGCCATTTCCGGCTCCTTTGACGCTCCTGCTGAGTCCTCGGCGTTCTTCGACGTCCTCACAGTGACGCTACTCTTGCTCCGCGGCGTGGGCCAGAGCTGCGGTCGGCAGTGATCATCGGGATTGACCATGTTGGCTGGCCCTCCGGCACAGCGTCCATTCTCTGGCCATTCCTATCGTCGATTGTTGACAATTGCTAGGATTGTTTCTGTGCGTTCCAAAGATGGCGGGCACATTCACGCGAGGGGCTAAGGCCCCAGGAGGAGAAATAAATGGTCAAGGCAACTGTCATGAAAAACGCAAACACCGAGAACCCTGGCGAACACCTTCCGAAGCCCACATCGAGCACACCAGGTCAGACCGAAGTGTCCCTCCGCCTTTGGGCACGGGAAGGACTCAAGACGGGCATCTGGGAGGCAACGCCCGGTGTGTCCACGAGCACCAGGCCCGGATATGACGAGATCTGCCAAATCCTCAGTGGCACGGCGACCATCACCGAAGAGGATGGAACCAGCTTCGAAGTCGGCCCCGGCTCGTTGTTCGTCACGCCGGCCGGTTGGACGGGAACGTGGACCATCCACGAAACAATGAGGAAGATGTGGGTAGTGGCCGACCTTCCCCAGGTCTAATATCCAAGGTCAATGAATGGAGGGAGGGGCCCGGTTCAATGAACCGGGCCCCTCCCTCCATTCGGAAATTCGACGATGCCTAGGCGGTTATCCCGCTTACTTCAGGCTCGGAAGTAAGGTCCTCCACGGCTTTCTGCATGTGACGTTTGATGGCATTCTGCAGGCCGCTCTGATCGCGCGCTTCGAGCAGATCCAGAATCATTTGGTGTTCCTGCACCAACGCATCGATACGTGGGTAGGCCACCTCCAAACTGAGGATACACATCCTGGATTCCGCAGCAAGGGTCTCGTATATCCGGATCAGGCGCGTGTTCCCTGTTCCGGAAACAAACGCAGTGTGGAACTGCATATCCAGCCGGGCAATGGCCTGCCAGTCCGAAGCCGCGACCTGTTTGGCCATACTTCGGATGATGCCCTTAAGTTCCCGGCACGTGTCAGCGACCTGATCCGCCTCGGAACCCAGAAGCGTGTTGGCGGCGGCCAGTTCCACAGCTTCACGGACTGCATATATCTCCCTGACGTCATCCGGGGAGAGTTCCAGCACGAAGACGCCGCGGTTGCGCTTGCTCACCAGGATGCCTTCCTGACACAGCCGTTGCAGAGCTTCGCGGAGTGGGCCCCTGGACGTGCTGAGCTGACTGGCCAGTGCCGATTCGTTGACTTGTTGTCCAGGCCTGAAAGCTCCCTGGACAATAAGCTCCCGCAATTGGTCAGCTATCAGCTGCGCCGTGGGCCGGCCCTCCAAAACGAACATTCCCTCCGGTGCCGCCATTGACATCCCCTCATTCCATGCTTCGGCAATTTGAATTTATTAGACCGCTACTGCGGTGTACTTGTATTCCAAAAACTCTTCAATCCCAATTTTGCCGCCTTCGCGTCCCAACCCGGACTGTTTGACGCCACCGAACGGCGCGGCGGGATTGGACACCAGGCCGGTGTTCAGCCCGACCATTCCCACTTCCAGATCGGCGGAGAACCGCATGGCCTTGTCCATGCTCTCCGTGAAGACGTACCCCACCAAGCCCCATTCAGTATCGTTGGCCAGGCGTACGACTTCGTCTTCGCTGTCAAACGGTGTAATGGCAGCCACAGGGCCGAAGATTTCCGTGGACATCAACGCTGCGTCCCTGGGTACGTCCACCAGGACGGTGGGGGAGTAGAAGTAGCCAGGCCCTTCCGGACGGCTGCCGCCGGTTAGGATACGTGCGCCCTTGGATACGGCGTCCGCGACCAGGCTTTCGACTTTTTCCAGGCCCTTCTGTTCAATCAGGGGTCCGACGTCGGTCCCTGCCGAAGCGCCATTGCCTACCTGCAATTCTGACATCTTTTTGGAGAACTTCTCGCCAAACTCTTCCACTACGGAGCGGTGGACGAAGAAGCGGTTGGCGGCCGTGCAGGCCTCGCCCATGTTCCGCATCTTGGCTTTCATGGCTCCATCCACGGCCTTCTCGATGTCCGCATCGGCCAGCACGATGAAGGGGGCGTTTCCGCCGAGTTCCATGGAGGACCGCATGACGTTGTCAGCAGCCTGGCGCAGGAGGATCTTTCCCACTTCCGTGGAACCTGTGAAGCTGATCTTGCGCGCAATCCCGCTGTCCGTCCAGGTCCTGACCACGCTGGAAGCGCTCGACGTCGTCACAACGTTCAGTACGCCGTCGGGAAGTCCTGCTTCCTTGAAGATCGCAACGAGGGCCAACGACGTCAGGGGCGTCAGCTCGGCGGGCTTGAACACCATGGTGCAACCGGCAGCAACTGCCGGTGCGATCTTCCGCGCGCCCATGGCGAGCGGGAAGTTCCATGGCGTCACCAGTACGGAAGGACCAACAGGTTCCTTGGTGATGAGGATGCGGGTGTTGCCATCAACGGAGCTGGCGTTGTCTCCGCCGATCCGAACTGCCTCTTCGGAGAACCAGCGGAGCATGTCGGCGCCATAGGCCACTTCGCCCTTTGCCTCCGTGAGAGGCTTGCCCATCTCGGCAGTCATGATGGCTGCCAACCGGTCCGTATTGGCAATGACGAGTTCGTAAGCGCGGCGGAGAATGTCCGCGCGTTCCCGAGGCGTGGATTTCCCCCACGCTGCTTGGGCGCGCCCGGCGGCCTCAATGGCCAGGGCGGCATCTTCGGGGCTGCCGTCGGCAACGTGGGCGATGACTTCGTTCGTTGCGGGGTTTTCCACTGCAAAAGTGGCGCCGTTTGCGGCCTGCTGCCAGCGTCCATTGATGAACAGGTCTGTCTGCAGTGAGCTGGGATCAAATGAGGGGGTCATGGTGGCTCTTTCAGTGATCGGGGGACTAGGAGGTGGCCGACTTGAGTGCCTGCGAGAACCTGGACAGGCCAACCTGGATCTCGTCGCTGCTGACGTTCAGTGCGGGGATGAGGCGAATGACGTTGCCGTGCGGCCCGCAGGTAAGGAGGATGAGCTCTTCCTTGATGGCAGCCTGCTGAACGGCCAGTGCAGTTGCCGCGTCCGGGGTGTTGTCTGCTGCAGTGAATTCGACGCCCTGCATCAGGCCCCGGCCGCGGACGTTGCCGATTCCGGCGAACTCGGTTTGCAGTGTCTCCAGTCCTGCCCTGAGTTCGTCGCCGCGGAGTAGAGCGTTTTCCACGAGATTTTCGCGCTTGATGACACCAAGAGTGGCCACTCCGGCTGCTGCCGCGACGGCGTTCCCTCCGTAGGTTCCGCCTTGGGAGCCTGGCCAGGCTTTGCCCATCAGCTCTGCGGAGGCGGCGATTGCCGAGATGGGGAAGCCACTGGCGAGGCCCTTGGCGGTGATCACTACGTCAGGCAGGATTCCGGCCCAGTCGTGGCCCCAGAACTTACCGGTGCGGCCAACGCCGGCCTGGACTTCGTCGAGGATCAGCACTATGCCGTGTTTGTCTGCTCGTTCACGCAGGCCTTGGAGGAAGGCTACGGGGGTGGGGATGTAGCCGCCGTCACCGAGGACGGGTTCGATGATGAAGCCGGCTGTGTCACTGGGCGCACTGATGGTCAGGAGGAGGTGGTCCAGTTCCTTCAACGCGAATTCGACGGCGGTGGCTTCGTCCCAGCCATACCGGTACCAGTGCGGGAACGGGGCTACGTGCACGCCACCCATGATGGGAGAAAACCCTGAACGGAACTTTGTTCCAGCTGTGGTGAGGGAGGCCGCGGCGACGGTCCTGCCGTGGAACCCGCCCTGGAAGGAGATGATGTTGGGCCTGCCGGTGGCCATGCGGGCCAAGCGGATGGAGGCTTCTACGGCCTCGGAGCCGGATGTTGCGTAAAAAACGCTATCCAAACCTTGTGGCAACACAGTTCCCAGCAGTTCAGTGAGCTCCAACAGCGGCTTGTGCATCACGGTGGTGTATTGGGCATGGACAATCTTGCCGACCTGTTCGCGGGCGGCGGCCACAACATCGGGGTGGCAGTGGCCGGTGCTGGTGACACCAATCCCGGTGGTGAAATCCAGGTATTTCTTGCCGTCGGTCGCGTGGATCCAGCTACCGGCCGCGTGGTCGACAACCACGGGGGTTGCCTGCTTCAGGATGGGGCTAAGTGTTGCCATGGCTTCATACTTTCTTAGGAACTGTAGATTGTCAACAATTGTCGAATCGAGTGTTATTCCCGCTGCTCACGCGGAACTTGTCAGGGTTCTTGGAACCGCTGGGGGCGCAGGAAGTCCAGACCGTCGAACCAGCGCTTGCCGAGCGCTTCATTGGCTGCAATTTCCCCGTAGGCGGAGGCCATTTTGAAGCCGGCTCCGGAGAATCCGGTTGCAGAGTAGACCCTGGCGGATTTGCCGAGGAAACCCATCAAGGGCTGCGAATCGGAAGTGAAGAGGTCCGGGAACGCATCCGAGCGCACGATGCTGGGAATCAAGCCCGGGAAGAACTCCGAAACTGTCTCTATGGTTTCCGTGATCTCCGCTGTGCTGAGATCACGGGGCACGGAGTCGGCAGCGGGAGTTGGTGCCCCGCGACCATCGAGAGTGGCTTTGACGGTTACGCCGTCCACTGCGGGGGCCCCATACATGGAACGATTTCCCGAAATCCTGATGAAGATCGGAAATTTTTCCGGTGAGAATTGTTCTGCTTCGCGGGCAACGAACCATGAGAGGAAGATCCGCTTGGTTTCGGTGTGGGCTTTGAGGTATTCCGGCATGAGTTGTTTGGACCAGGCGCCCGAGGCAACGATGACTCGTTCGAAGGTCCAGGAGTTTGCGCCGGACGTGATAACGACGCCGTCGTCAGTTTCAGTGATGCTGTCAATCGGAGTGTTGGTCTTGACCGATGCACCGTTGGTTTCCGCCGCGGTGATGGCCGCGGTGATGGCGCGATCGGTTCGCAGGGCGCCGGCGTTGGGGTCGTAGACGGCGATATCGTCGGAGCGGAGGTTGTGCTGGGGGTACCGTACGGCCATTTCCTCACGGCTGAGGATCTGGTGGGCGGCGCCGGTGATTCGTGTCGTTTCGAGCAGGCTGCGGAGGTACGGTCCGTCACTGGTACCGATGGAGAGTCCCCCACAACGGGTGAGGATGTCTTGTCCGGTCTCCGCTTCGAGTTCTGCCCAGAGCCCGCGGGAACGTTCCAGGAGTGGGTAGTAGGCCGGGTTGCCTCGGTAGATCATGCGGAAGAGCCGGGTGTCTCCGCCTGCGGCGCTGCGTGCGTGGGCAGGGGAGTGCGCTTCGAATCCCACCACGGCGTCGGTGAGCCGGGAGGCTTGCCAGAGGGCCATGCTGCCTATGCTGCCCAGACCGATGATTGCGAGTTTTCCGTCCATGGTTAGAGGACCTGTTTGAGGAAGGTTTGGGTG
This sequence comes from Arthrobacter sp. M2012083, assembly GCF_000281065.1. Classification (GTDB taxonomy): domain Bacteria; phylum Actinomycetota; class Actinomycetes; order Actinomycetales; family Micrococcaceae; genus Arthrobacter. Next base: position 30,990 of record NZ_AKKK01000019.1, on the reverse strand, counting down.
CGGGGTTCTTTGGGGTTGGTGAGGATTTCGCGGGCGTCGCCGCGTTCTACGACGTTGCCGTCGTCCATGAAGATGAGGGTGTCGGCTACTTCGCGTGCGAAGCCCATTTCGTGGGTGACGACGACCATGGTCATGCCTTTTTTGGCGAGGTCTTGCATGACGTTGAGGACTTCGCCGACTTTTTCGGGGTCCAGGGCGGAGGTGGGTTCGTCGAAGAGGATGATTTCGGGGTTCATGGCCAGTGAGCGGGCGATGGCGACGCGTTGTTGTTGGCCGCCGGAGAGTTCGGCGGGGTAGCGGTCTCCGAAGGCTTCGAGGCCGACGCTGGTGAGGAGTTCTTGTGCGTGTTTGGCTGATTGTTTTTTGTCGGCGTGTTTGACCAGGACGGGTCCTGCCATGACGTTGTCGCGGGCGGTCATGTTGGGGAAGAGGTTGAACGATTGGAAGACCATGCCGACGCGGGTGCGTTGTTGGGCCAGTTTCTTGGGGGGTAGGGCGTGGTAGGCGGTGTCGGTTTCGTAGTAGCCGAAGTCTTCGCCGTTGACTTTGAGGATGCCGGAGTCGATGGTTTCGAGGCCGTTGATGCAGCGTAGGAGGGTGGATTTGCCGGAGCCGGAGGGGCCGATGATGCAGCAGATTTCTCCGCTGGCGATGTGGAGGTCGACGTTTTTGAGGACTGTTTTGGGTCCGAAGGATTTGCGGATTTTTTGGGCGTGGATGGTGCCGTCAGCGTTCATCGTGCGATGCCTTCCGGTGCGGTGAGTGTCACTTTGCGGGCTTTGCGGGGGACCCGGGCGGAGGTGTGGGAGTATTTTTGTTCGAGTTTTGATTGGGGGTAGCTCAGGAGCATGGTCATCACGAGGTACCAGAGGCTGGCGACGATGAGCAGCGGGATGGTTTCGTAGGTGCGGGCGTAGATGAGTTGGGCGCTTTGGAGTAGTTCGGCGACTCCGAGGACGGAGACCAGGGAGGTGCCTTTGAACATGCCGATGACTTGGTTGCCGGTGGCGGGGATGATGGAGGGCATGGCTTGGGGGATGATGACTTTGCGCATTTTCATGGCCCCGCTCATGCCCAGGGAATCGGCGGCTTCGATCTGGCCTTTGCCCACTGAGGAGAATCCGCCGCGGATGATTTCGGCCATGTAGGCCGCTTCGTTCAGGGTCAGGCCGATCAGGGCTGCGGTGATGGGTCCCATGAGGGCGTTGGTGTCGATCGCGGTGCCGATGTCGGTGAACGGGATCCCAATGCTCAGGTTCGGGTAAAGGGCGGAGATGTTGAACCAGAAGATCAGTTGGACCAGGACCGGGGTGCCGCGGAAGATCGTGATGTAGACCCCGGCGAGGGCGGCGATGGGTTTGATGGTCGAAGCCCGCATGATGGCCAGGCCCAGTCCGAGGAGGGTGCCCAGGGCCATGCTTGCTACGGTGAGGAAGATGGTGAGCATCAGTCCGCGGAGGATGGATTCGTGGGTGAAGTATTTCGCTACGACGTCCCATTTGAAGTTCGGGTTCGTCGCGACCGAACTCAGGACGCCGACACCGACCAGGATGCAGACCACCCAGGAGACGTACTCGAACGTGCTGCGCCGCTTCAGGCGCGGCTTCAATGCCGAATCCAACCCGCTCATCACATTGCTTCTTTCCATAGTCACTTGCTTCATCGGGGCACCCACTAGTTCAGCTTGGCGTCGGTGATGGCTCCCGAGTCCAAGCCCCAGTTCTCGAGGGACTCCTTATACTCCGGGGTCTGAAGGACGGACTGGAGAGCCGTCTGGAAGGCCGGCGTCAGAGGTGAGCCCTTCTTCAAGCCGATTGCCGTCAGGTCGCTGGTGCCGACGTCGACGCGACCCACGAGTTCGAAGGAGCCCGGCTGCTGCTTCTCGGCCCACCCGAGTGCAGTTGTGTCGTACAGAATTCCGTCGATGCGCTTGGAGTGCAGCTGGGTCAGCGCGTCCTGGATGTTAGGCAGTGTCACGCCGTTGATGGCCGGCTGTCCCTTTGAGGTGCAGGTCTGCTCGCTGAGGGCGGGGAGACGCTTAAGCTGACCGGTTGATCCTTGCGTCACTGCGATGTTCTTACCGCATAGGGTCTCAACGGTGAGCTTAAGTGGATTGCCAGCGGCCACCGCCACGGAGTTGCCGGCTTTGAAGTAGTCGATCATGTCCAGGACCTTAAGGCGTTCCTCAGTTTTGGACATGGTGGTGGCAGTGAAATCGAAGCGGCCGCCATCGAGGCCGGGAACAATCGTGTCGAACTTCGTGTCCACGAACTTCAACTTCAGGTCAAGCTTCTTCGCAATGAGCCTGGCGATGTCCGGGTTGAGGCCAATCGGAGTCGTATTATCCTCAGCCAGGAAGGTGGTGGGAGGGTAGTGCAGGTCCATGGCAACCGTGAGCTCGCCCTTGTCCTTGATGGACTGCGGCAACAGGGCAACAGCAGCTGAATCCGGCTGGACGCCCTCGGAAATGTCGGTGGTGTTGGCAGTCTTGCTGTTCTCGGCGGAATCGCTGTTCGCGGTGCCTCCACAAGCGCTCAGTGCCAGCAGTACGGCAAGTCCGGCAGCTGCGGTTTGCGCCTTGGTTCGAATCTTCATGGTGCTTCCCTTCGAGGGAGTCGGGCGGTGGGGAGGGGGGAAGGTCTTGGTAGTAATGTGATCCGGATCTCTCCGTCATCTACTGCAATGCAACCCCCTCAACAGTAGATTGTCAACAATTGACAGAAACTTTTTTGAACAGATCCATTCGTTGAGAATCGTTCTAACTAGGCGCCAGAAACTGTTGACAATTTACAATTTTGCAGCCTAGAGTCGAGTCAGCGGTCGAGAAGCTCCCGGACTGCCCGGCAGTTTTTTACGAGTGCATCCGCTTCACTCGACACCCTTTCACGCGGCCCGCCCGCCTCCATATCCCGAAAAGAAACGGACTTGACATGGCAGAGACCAATTCCCGGCCGAAGTACATCTCCTTTGATATCTACGGCACACTCATCAACTTCGACATCGATCCCACGACGCGGCGTTTGCTCGATGGCCGAATCTCTGAAGAGCAGTGGCCCACCTTCAAGAAGCAGTTCCGCGGATACCGCTTTGACGAAGTACTGGGGGATTACAAGCCGTATGAGCAGATCCTCCAGGATTCCTTTGATCGTGTGTGCAAGCGTTGGGGCATTGGACCGACTGAAGGCGCAGGCGCAGCATTTGCTGATGCTGTCCGCGGTTGGGTTGCCCACGACGACGTGCCGGCCCCGCTGAAGCTCATGGGCGACAACTACCAACTCGTGGCTCTATCCAACGCGGACACCAGCTTTCTGGACATCAGCATTCCCAAGCTCGGCGCAAACTTCCATTCAGTTCTCACCGCCGAGCAAGCCCAGGCGTACAAGCCCCGGTACCAGGCCTTCGAGTACATGCTGGACACGCTGAATGCCAAGCCCGAGGACTTCCTGCACATCTCCTCCCACACTCGCTACGACATGCATCCCATGCACGACCTGGGTTTCCGGAACCTCTGGATGCTGGACCGCGGCTATGACCCCATTGGCGACGGCTACGACCTCAGCACAGCCAAATCCCTGGACGAGATCAACAAGTACCTCGGTCTCTAAAACGACCACGAGGCGAAAGGCCAACCGTGAAACTTGTTCCTTACTGGCTCGACACTGCAGAGCCATCCGGCGACTACCGCCGCACTCCAGTCCCGGAGAACGTAGATGTCGCGATTATCGGCGCGGGCTTTACCGGGCTGTCGGCAGCACTTGAATTTGCCAAGCAAGGCGCCACTGTTGCTGTCTTCGAACGCCACACTGTTGGTTGGGGTGCGTCAGGCCGCAACGGGGGCATGGCTACCACTGGCTTGGCCATTGGGTTCAGTACGGCAGTCAAGCGCTACGGGGCTCCCCGTGCCGTTGAGATGTTCCGCGAATACAACGACGCTATTGAAACCATCGAGAAGCTGGTGCACGACAACGGCATCGACTGCGACTTCAACCGTTTCGGCAAGCTCTCCCTCGCATTCCACAAGTCCCACTACGACGGGTTCCTGAAGTCCCAGGAGCTGCTCGCGAACCTGGTGGATCACCACGTAAAGGTCATCCCCAAGTCCGAAATCCACAGCGAAATCGGCACCGACTTCTACCAGGGTGCCATGATGGATCCGCTGGGCGCCGGCCTGCACGTGGGCAAGTTCGTGCACGGGCTGGCGAAGGTGGCAGCGGACAACGGCGCAGCCATCTGCGAAAACGCATCGGTCACCGAGCTGAACAAGGTCTCCGGCACAGTGCACGATGTTCACACCACCCGTGGAATTACCCGGGCCAAGCAAGTCCTGGTTGCCACCAGCGGCTACACCGGCAACGTCACCCCGTGGCTGCAGCGTCGCGTGATTCCTGTGGGCAGCTTCATCATCTGCACCGAGCCTCTGTCCGAAGAAGTCGTGAACCGCATCCTGCCCAACAGGCGCCAAGCCTCTGACAGCAAGATGCTGACGTACTACTTCCGCATCACGCCGGACAACAGGTTATTGTTCGGCGGCCGCGCACGCTTCGCGCTGTCCAGCCCGGATTCGGATGTCAAGAGTGCGGAGATCCTGCACAAGGCCATGACCGAACTCTTTCCCTATCTGTCCAACGTCAAGGTGGACTACATCTGGGGTGGCTTGGTGGACCTCTCCATGGACCAGATGGTCCATGCCGGCCAGCATGGTGGCCTGTTCTACTCCCTTTGCTACAGCGGGCATGGTGTTCAGATGGCTGCGCACATGGGCAAGAGGATGGCCCACTACATGGCGGGGGACAAACAGGCGAACGTGTGGGAAGACCTGAAGAACCCGCCTGTACCCGGCCACTTCGGCCCCCCTTGGTTCCTGCCTTTTATTGGCGGAGCCGCGAAGATCATCGACCGCATCAAATAGGCAGGGCAAAGGATCACATGAGTTCATCAACCAAAGTCGCTGAAGCGCGCCCGAAAACAGGGCAGGAGACGGCCTACAGACGGGCAAGTATCGCCGCTCTGCCAGGAGGTGCGTTCCTGGAAGGCCGTTGGGAGACGGCTGACAGGATCCTCGAAGTCAGGGATCCCGAAGACGGCGTTCTGTTGGGAACTGTGTGTTCCTCCACTCCTCAAGATGTGCGCCGTGCAGTTGCTTTCATACACCGCCACCTCCAGGAAGACGATTGGGTCCTGCGGGACCGCAGGGAGGCTTTGGAACGGGCTGCAGTGCTGCTCGTGGACAAGGCCGTGCGGTTCGCGGAGATCATTGCCGCGGAAAGCAGCAAGACCATCACCGAAGCTGAACGCGAAGTGCGTCGTTGCGCAGAGACGTTGCGGCTCTCCGCTGCCGCCTCGAGCGAACTTGTTGGAGAGACTCTAGCCTTTGAAGACAGCATGGCCGGGGCCAACAAGATTGGCTGGTACAACCGCAAACCTGTAGGAATCATTGCGGCCATCACGCCCTTCAACGATCCCCTAAACCTTGTGGCACACAAGTTGGGTCCGGCGCTGATCGGAGGCAACGGCGTCGTACTTAAGCCCTCAGGCCGTACGCCGCTGACCGGGCTCGCCTTCGTCCAACTGTTGTTGGAAGCGGGCGTCCCGGCCGGCAGGCTGGCCGCCATTGTCTCAGGACCGGGGGTTTCCGAGGCGATCGTGACCGACCCCCAGGTGGACCTGATCTCTTTCACGGGCGGGCCAGCAACCGCGGACCGTATCGCTGCCGCCGCGGGCGCCAAGAAGATCCTTTCTGAGCTCGGCGGCAACAATGCAACGATCGTCTGCGCGGACGCTGACGCCAAGGCTGCTGCGGAGGCGATCGTAGCCGGGGCATTCGGCGTGGCCGGCCAGAATTGCCTGTCGGTCCAGCGCGTCTACGTCCACATTTCGCTGTTCGACGAGGTTCTTGAAAAGGTACTCGCGGGGACCCGCGCGCTCCGCGTCGGAGCGAAGATGGACCGAGGCACCGATATCGGTCCGCTCATCAGCGATGCCGAAGCCCGGCGGGTGGAGGCATGGGTGGAGGAAGCCAAGGCGGCCGGCGCCACTGTCCGTGTGGGCGGCCAGCGCCACGGCGCCTTCTACCAGCCCACCGTGCTGACCGATGTGCCGGCAGACGCCCGCGTCATCGCTGAGGAAGTGTTTGGGCCGGTGGTCAGCATCATGCCCTTTATCCAGATCACTGACGCCATCCATGCGGCCAACGCCTCCGACTACGGACTTCAGGCTGGTGTCTTCACCGAATCCATTGACCTGGCCCTGGCAATTGCCGACAAGCTGCATGTGGGGGCGGTGGTCATCAACGAGACCAGCGACGTCCGGATCGATTCCATGCCGTTCGGCGGGTTTAAGAAGTCCGGCGTTGGCCGTGAAGGCGTCAAGCACGCAGTCCGCGAAATGACCGAGCCCAAGAGCACCATTATCAAACTGGCGGAGCCCGCCACCCGCTGGCAGCAGCTGACGGGCACCTCAGAACGGAATGCATCATGACTACCCATAAAATCGCGGTTATCGCCGGCGACGGTATCGGCAAGGAAGTGGTCCCTGCGGCCATCCAAACCCTTGAGCGAATCGCTGAGATCCACTCCATCAACCTGCAGTTTACGCACTTCGACTGGGGATCCGACTACTACGCGCAGCACGGCCGCATGATGCCGCTGGACGGGCTGGAACAGCTGGCGCAGCACGATGCCATTTTCCTGGGCGCCGTGGGCTCCCCGGAGGTTCCGGACGCTGAATCTCTGTGGGGCCTCCTGATTCCCATTCGCCGCGAATTCCAGCAGTACATCAACCTGCGGCCGGTAAAAACGCTCGACGGCGTCAAGTCGCCGCTGGCGTCCAAGGAACCGATCGACATTCTGATCGTGCGGGAGAACAACGAAGGGGAGTACTCGGAGGTCGGCGGCCGGATGTACCGCGGACTGCCGCACGAAACAGCTGTCCAGGAAACCATCTTCACCCGCCTGGGAGTATCGCGTGCCGCACACTTCGCCGCCTCCCTCGCGTCGTCGAGGAGGGGGCACCTGACCTCGGCCACCAAGAGTAACGGCATCATCCACACCATGCCCTTCTGGGACGAGGTAGTGGAAGAAACCACCCGCCTTTACCCCGACGTGACACTCACCAGCGAACTGGTGGATGCCTTGGCTGCGCATCTGGTCCTCAAACCTTGGACCTTGGACGTCATCGTTGCCTCGAACCTGCTGGGCGACATCCTCTCGGACCTGGGCAGCTCCGTCACCGGTTCCATCGGTGTGGCTCCCAGCGCGAACCTGAATCCCGACGGTGATTTCCCATCCCTCTTTGAGCCGGTGCACGGATCTGCCCCGGACATCGCAGGGAAGGGACTGGCAAACCCGGTGGGACAGATCTGGTCCGGAGCAATGATGCTCCAGCACCTGGGGCATCCCGAAGCTGCCGAGCATCTGCAGTTGGCTTTCGAGTCGGTGTTGCGCGAGGGTCTTGGTACCCGCGACGTTGGAGGACCGTCGTCGACCTCTGAGTTCACAGCGGCCGTCCTGGCTGCCATTGACGTCTTGGAAGCTGTGGGCAAGGCTGAACGCAGCGCTCCCACGCCAGCAGCAGCGGCGTCGTCAGCATGACGAACGCCGAAGGCAAGCGGCCCATCGTCGCTGTCCTGTACCGGGAGGCCCTGCCGCCCGGATTGGACGAAATCGCGGAGCTGGCCGAAGTCCGCCTGACCAAGGCTGACGGTCTCGCTAAGGCAATGGATGGTGCGGATGTTCTCTACCAATGGCATTCCTTCTCGCCCGCGCTGCGGGAGAACTGGGCAGCAGCTTCATCGCTGAAGTGGGTGCACGTCTCGGCTGCGGGCATCAGTCAACTCTTGTTCGATGACCTGATCAACAGCGACGTTCAATACACGAACTCGCGTGGCGTCCTGAGTCGCGCCATCGCCGAGTTCGCCCTGGGGTTTGTTCTGGACATGGCGAAGGACGCACAAGGTTCGCTGAGGCTCCAGCAGGGCAGGCGCTGGCAGCATCGCGTCACCCGGAAAATTCAGGGCCAGCGCACCCTGGTGGTGGGAACGGGCTCCATTGGTCGGGAAATAGCGTGCTTGTTCCGCGCCGTTGGCCTGCGCGTCAGCGGCGCCGGGCGCAGCAACCGACCAGGAGATGGGTACTTTGAAGAGATCCATTCTTCCAAGGACCTGGCTTTGGTGGCAGGCGACTTCGACTACATTGTGCTGGCTGCGCCCCTGACCGACGACACCAGAGGCTTGGTGGGCGCCGATGTCCTTGCGGCCATGAAGCCCGCGGCTCACCTGATTAATGTGGGGCGCGGGGAGCTGGTCCGCACCGACTCACTGGTAGACGCGCTTCGCTCAGGTTCCATTGCCGGCGCGGCGCTGGACGTGGTCCATCCGGAACCACTTCCTGCGGAGCACCCGCTGTGGGGCATGGACAACGTCATCCTTACCCCTCACATGAGCGGCGACACGGAAGATTACCTCGAAGATCTTGGGAAGCTGTTCGTGGAGAACCTCTGGCGGTTCAGCCGGGATGAACCGCTGCAGAACGTCGTGGACAAAAGGCTCGGGTTCATTCCCGCTTCCTGATCCCTGTCACCCGGATTGTACGGCCGTGAACCTGAGCACATTATTACGGCACTTCGGAGCGTCAATTTTCTGGAAGCAGGAGGTAAGGCTAACCTAATAGTCTTCACTTTCCCCATGCCCACCCGTTCGGGCGTACATAGCAGGCGGTTCCTTTTGCGCACTCCCAGCCGTTACACGGCAGCCCTCGGGCTGGCGGCCCTCCTTACTCTTTCCGGTTGTGGCCTCAGCGGTGGCCAGCCCGCTGCCACCGGGAAGGTGGCTGATACCAACCAGCGCATCGTTGTGGATAACTTCCGTGCGCCCGTGGCCAACTGGGCCCCTGAGTCCGACGCTGCGTACATCCTGTCCTTGTCCGGCTGCTTGGAAACCCTCACCAAGTACGATTCCGCCCAAGGAAAAGTAGTTCCTTTCCTGGCTACGGAGTGGAAGCAGGCTTCGCCGTTGGAATGGGACTTCACCATCCGTGAAGGCGTGAAATTCCAGGACGGCACCGATCTCACCGCAGAGGCAGTGGCCGCTTCCCTCAACCATGTCCTCAAGGCCAAGGTCCCTGCCAGGGCGTTCAGCCCAAGCGTCGTCAGTGCTGTCCAAGCACGGGATGCCAAGACAGTTCGCGTAACCACGCCCGTGGAAAACCCCTTGGTACCGTTCCGCCTTGCAAGCGTCAACACCGGCGTTCTTGCTCCTGCCGCTTACGCAGGCGCCACCGTCAATCCCTTCGGGCACTGCACAGGCCCGTTCACTCCGGTTTCAGAGAAAGCGAAACAATCCCTGACACTGGACCGCAACGAAAATTACTGGGGTGGAGACGTGCAGCTCGCAGGAGCTGAAGTGCGGTTCATCACCAACGGCGCAACACGCGCGGCTCAGGTTCAAACCGGTGAGGCGGACATTTCCCTCTCCATCCCGGCCTCTGCCTTGTCCTCGCTTGAGAATGCGCCCGAAGTTTCCGTACTGAAGGCAGACTCACCACGCACGGCCACGCTGTACATGAACAATGGCCGCGCCCCCTTCAACAACGTCGACTTCCGCAAGGCACTCCGCTCAGCGCTGGACCTCGAGGCGTTGGCCGCCAGCGTCTACGAGGGCGCAGCGCTTCCGGCAGCCGGTCCCTATGCGCCGTCGGAGCCGTGGGCATCGAGCACTGCAAGCTCGCCGAAGCAGAACGTTGAAGAAGCGAAGAAGCTTCTCGCCAATGCCGGATACACAGCCGATAGGCCGTTGGAAATCATCGCGATTGTAGAACGTGCCGAGTTCGCAGACGTCGCAACCGTGATCCAGGACAACCTCAAGAACATCGGCGTACCCGTTGCCATCCAGGCCAAGGAATACGCGTCCGCTGAGCCGGACGTCCTGGCAGGGGACTACGACATGATCCTGAGCCAGCGCAACCGACTCATTGACATCGCTGATCCCATCGGCTTCCTGACGGCCGATTACACGTGCAAGGGCACGTACAACCTCAGCCACTTCTGCAACGAAGAGTTTGACGCGATCATCACCGAAGCAGCCCGCACGTCCAACAGCGAGGAACGTTACAAGCTGTATGCCAAAGCCGGTCAGCTCCTGGATGACCAGGCGGTCAACCTCTGGCTCGTCAATGAACAGGCAACCGACGCGGTCCGCAGCAACGTCATGTCCTACGTTCAGGATCCGCTTTCCCGTTACGTACTGACCGCGCAAACGGCCAAGTCGGGCTCCTAGCAACCACACCGGGACCGACAGACAAATCAGCATGATCACGTTCCTTGCGAAGCGGACGGCGACCCTCGTGGTCGCCGTCCTGCTGTCGTCTTTCGCCGTATTCCTTATTCCCTTTGTCACCCCGGGTGATCCTGTACGGAAAATCATCCGCTCCCGCGTCGCCGGGGATGTGGTGGATGAGGCCACCGTTCGGGCCTTGGGCGAGAGTCTGGGACTCAACGATCCTCTTCCCGTCCAGTACCTGCGCTGGCTGGGGGACTTCTTCACCGGGGATATGGGCTTGTCCCATATCAGCAGGACGCCGGTAGTTGACCAGGTACTACCCGCTTTGGGCATCACCCTGAGCCTGGTGTTCGTGGCCTTGGGCACCGCAGTGCTGGTGTCGCTGCCCTTGGGGATTGTTGCGGCGCTGAAACAAGGAAGTAAGACGGACAAGTTGATCACCACGGTCACGCAGTCCTTCATCGCCATGCCTGAATACTGGTTGGCCCCGCTGTTGGTGCTCGTGTTCGCCCTCAAGTTGTCCTTGCTGCCTTCCGCAGGGTGGAACACGGCATCGTCCATCGTCCTCCCTGCGGCAACACTGGCATTGCGGCCCATTAGCTTCTTCACTTCTGCCGTGCGGTCAGGAATGATCGATGCCCTCGAAGCCGAACACATTTCCGCCGCGCGAGCCCGGGGACTGAGCCACGTCCAGACAATCCTGCGGCACGTTGTGCCCAACGGCCTGGTCCCGTTGTCCACTCTGTTCGCGGTGTGGTTCGCGGGCCTGCTGGGGGGCTCGGTCATTGTGGAGGTGATCTTCGCCATTCCCGGCATGGGAAGGCTTCTCTACGACGCCGTTATCAACAGCGACATACCGTTGGCCCAGGGCGGCGTGGTGGTTGTAGTGGCACTGGCTGTCGCAATCACCACTCTCGCCGATTTCCTGCACCGGATCCTTAGCCCGAAGGTGAGTGGAGCCCTTGCGTAACCGTTCAGCGATCGACGCTGCCGCCGTCGTAATACTCGTTCTGATTGTCGCTGCCGTGGCCGCTGCGCCTTGGTTGGCGCCGTTTCCTCCGGACGATCAGAACCTCGCCGCACGACTTCAGCCACCCGGCGCTGCGCATTGGCTGGGAACGGACCACCTCGGGCGGGACACGCTGAGCCGCTTGCTCGACGGCGGTCGCTTCTCCCTGGTGGTTGCCGCACTGGCCACAGTGCTGACCGGAGTCATCGGTTTGGTTGTCGGTGTTCTTAGCGCCCGCCGCAAGGGCTGGCTGGATGAGTTTTTCACCCGCACCAACGACGTCCTGCTGGCACTTCCGGAGATGGTGGTGGCGCTTTTCATCGTCGCTGCCATGGGCACTGGCTTCACCTCGCTGCTGGTGGCACTGACCGTGACAGGGTGGACGCCGTTTGCGCGACTGGCCCGGACACTGGCTTATGACGTCTCGGCACGCGGCTTTGTCGAAGCAGCGCGAGTGGTGGGATGCTCGCCGTGGTTCATTATTTTCCGCCACATCCTCCCGCACCTTGCCGCCCCCATGCTGGGACAGGCAACACTTCGCTTCGGTCAGCTCCTGATCAGCGTCGGAGCACTGTCCTACCTTGGGCTCGGCGTGCAGCCGCCGCAATCCGATTGGGGTTCCATGCTGGCAGCGGCGCAACCGTACGCAGAGAGGGCTCCGTGGGGAATCATTGCCCCTGGACTCGCCGTCTTCCTGGTGGCCCTGTGCGTGACATTGATCGGTCAACGGGCATCACGCCGGGCCTCGGATCCGGTGGACGTCCTTGTGGTGGAAGGACAGCATGCCTGAGCTCGTCGTTGAGGATCTGACGGTTCGCAGTGAGGGAACGGGGCGGCCTATCCTCGCAGGTGTCAGCCTGGCCGTGAAGCCCGGCGAGTTTGTGGCATTGGTGGGAGGCTCCGGTTCGGGCAAGACCATGACTGCGCGGTCGGTGCTGCAGCTGTTGCCTCCACAGTTGAGCATTGAGTCGGGATCCATCCGGCTTGGGGCGCTGGACGTAACCGGAGCCTCCGAAGCTGAGCTGAACCGCGTTCGAGGTGGGCGGCTAGGGATGTTGTTTCAGCAGCCAAAGAAGATGTTCAACCCCAGCAAGACCATCGGCGCCCATCTCCGGGAACCACTTAAATTGCATTCAGGCCTACGCGGCCGTGCTGCAAAGACGAAGGTTCTCCAATTGCTTGCAGAGGTGGGCTTCGAGGATCCGCAACAGGGTGCGCGTTCATACCCGCACCAGCTATCAGGCGGCATGGCGCAGCGTGCCATGACCGCCATGGCCTTGGCCGGTCAGCCCGAGATCCTTCTGGCCGATGAACCGACGTCGGCCTTGGACAAAGTGCTGGAACAGCAAATCCTGGAACTACTCGACCGGCAACGGATCCAACGCGGCCTGGGCGTCCTCTACATCACGCATAACCTTGCTTCGGTGGCCGCATTTGCAGACAGGGTGTTGGTGATGGATGCGGGAGTGGTTGTTGAATCCGGCACCACGGAAACTGTCCTGGGCAACCCCGGGACCACGTACACGCGCAAGCTGCTCGAAGCGTCCAACTTGGCGCCCACCAGCATCCCGGCTGCTCCGACCCACCAGCGCAGCGCCCTTACGCTGACAAATGTGGTCAAGCAGTTCGGATCCGGCAAGCGCAAGGGACGGCCTGCCTTGGACTCGGTTTCGCTGGATGTAAAAAAGGGCGAAATCCTGGGCGTTCTTGGCCAATCCGGGTGCGGTAAGAGCACTCTCGCTCGGGCCATTGTTGGGCTGGAAGGTATCAGCAGTGGCAGCATCACCAGGACGGTGATCGCGGCTGACGCACGAGCAACGGCTGTTCAGCTGGTATTCCAGGAACCCCACGATTCGTTCGACCCACGCTTGACCCTGCGTTCCAGCCTGGAAGCGCCGCTCCGGTCGCAAAAGGGGCTCACAGCAGCTGAACGGTCCCGCAGGCTCGCAGCGGCCATGGAAGAAGTGGAGCTGGATCCCGCCCTCCTGGACCGGCGCCCGGGTCAATGCTCCGGAGGGCAATTGCAGCGGGTCACCATCGCCCGGGCATTGTTGTTGGAACCTGAAGTGCTCATCTGTGACGAAGCGACGTCTGCCCTGGACGCGCTGACCCAGCGGACCATTCTTGAACTGTTGCAGCGCCTGCACCGGGACCGCGGGCTGACCCTGATGATCATCACCCATGACATGGACGTGGTGAGGCACATGTGCCAGCGGGTCGCAGTCCTCTACCAAGGGCGCCTTGTGGAGCTCACCGACACGGACAAGTTCTTTTCAGATCCGCAGCACCAGCACAGCCAAGACCTCGTTTCCGCCGCCATTCCGTGCCGTGGGCTGCACCTGAAGAAAATCAGGGCGGCGCTCTAGCGGCTCGCGGCTAACTGCCTCAATACATACTCAGCACACCTAACCCCCTCGCCAGTCAGCGTGGGGGTTAGGCGTCGTTGGGAGGAGAAGTCCAAGCGCTCTCATGTCAGTGATATGGTCTTGAGTTTGTGTTACTAACATTGTTAGTATGACAGGACAAACTTAGGAGTGTAGACATGCCGCTTGTTCGAATCGACGTCAATCAGGGTCGCTTGCCGGAAGAGCTGGCCGCGCTGAGCCGCCAGATCCACGATGCAATCGTCGCTGAATATGGGATCCCGGAACGGGACTATTTTCATATCCTCACCGAGCACCCGCAGGGTCAGATTGTTGCCCGGGATGCAGGTTTGGGTTTTGAGCGGACTCCCGGCGTTGTCATGATCCAGATCTTTACCCAAGGTGGCCGGAGCCAAGAGGCAAAGAGCTCCCTTTTCCAAGCTATTGCGGGCGGTCTCGCGGAGGTGGGGGTCCCTGGCGAAGATGTCTTCGTGGGCTATGTGGAGAACTCGCCGGGCGACTGGTCATTTGGCTTCGGGCGCAGTCAATATGTCACTGGGGAACTCGCAGTGCCGCGCAAGTAGACCGGTCCGTGTCATGTTGTAAATATGTCAGTACAAACCTTTGACAGGACATTGATTCTGGTGCAGAGTAGTCATGTGGCCCCGCTCACTGAGGGGTGGCAAGGCATTGGGGCCCAGCGCTCAAAGGTTCAGAGTTCACAAGAGAAAGGTCAACGATTATCGTGACCCACGAACTGCTTACTATCGGGCGCATCAGCGTTGATATTTACCCGAACGACATTGGGGTGGATCTGGAGGACGTGACGTCCTTCGGCAAATACCTTGGAGGTTCGCCCTCCAATGTGGCCGTCGCCGCCGCACGACACGGGCGCCGCGCGGGAGTCATCACCCGCACCGGCGACGACGCTTTCGGCAACTATCTTCACCGGGAATTGCGCAAGTTCAATGTTGACGATTCCTTCGTTTCCCCGGTCAAGGAGTACCCAACAGCTGTGACCTTCTGCGCGATCAAGCCCGCAACAGACGAGTTTCCGCTGTACTTCTACGGTCGCTTTCCCACTGCTCCGGACCTGCAGATCAAAGCGGAAGAGCTGGACCTGGAGGCGATCCGGGATGCAGGGATTTTCTGGTCCACCGTCACCGGCCTCTGCCAGGAGCCCAGCCGTGAGGCCCACATCAAAGCACACCAAGCCCGTCCGCGAACCGGCCTCAAAGACGGTCAGTTCACCATCCTGGACCTGGACTACCGTCCGATGTTCTGGGCCTCCGAAGAGGAAGCCCGCGCCGAGGTTGCCAAAGTCCTCCCGCACGTTACCGTCGCGATTGGCAACGACAAGGAATGCGCGGTCGCCGTAGGTGAGGGGACGCCTGATGAGCAGGCAGACCGCCTGCTGGCTGCCGGCGTCCAAATTGCCGTGGTCAAGCTCGGACCGGACGGCGTTATGGCCAAGACCCGCACGGAGCGTGTGGTTTCGGCACCTGTACCAGTGGAAACCGTTAACGGTTTGGGCGCTGGCGACTCGTTCGGCGGTGCGTTCTGTCACGGACTGTTGTCCGGTTGGCCCCTTTCGGAAGTCCTGGATTACGCGAACGCATCCGGTGCAATCGTCGCCTCGCGTGTCTCTTGTGCAGATGCGATGCCGACGCCGGAGGAAGTTACCTCGCTGCTCGCAGAACGCGGCCGCCCCATCCCCGGTGCCACTCTGTCAGCCGCCGCAATCACAGCCGACACCTTCAGTGAAGGAGTAGTTCGTTGAGCCTTAATGACGATCCCCGCCGCTACGAGCACTTGAGCCGTATCCGGTTGGAGGACCCCGAGGCCGTGGCTCGGGCAGCAGCTACCCGCCGTCGCCATCCTGGCCTGAAACACAGCGCGCAGAACTTCATTGTTGCCGCGGACCACCCGGCACGCGGCGCCCTCGCCGTTGGTGCGCAGCCAATGGCCATGGCCGATCGCAGGGACCTTTTGGATCGTCTGCAGATCGCGTTGGCGAACCCTGCCGTTGATGGCATCCTCGCCTCGCCGGACATCATGGATGACCTTCTGTTGCTGGGTGCCTTGGAAGGCAAGCTCGTTTTCGGCTCCATGAACCGCGGAGGCCTGGCTGGGCTGGTCAACGAATTCGACGACCGCTTCACCGGGCACACTGCTGCTGCTTTGGAGGCACTCGGTGCGGATGGCGGCAAGATGCTCACGCGCATCTGCCTGGGTGACCCTGACACGGTAGCCACTCTCGAGGCGACGGCGAAGGCCATTGATTCGTTGGCCGCACGTAAACTCATCGCCATGGTGGAGCCGTTCCTTTCCGTCCGTGATGCACACGGCAAGGTCCGCAACGATCTCCGCGCTGACGCCGTGATCAAATCTGTCGGCATTGCCGAAGGCCTCGGTTCCACCAGTGCCTACACTTGGATGAAATTGCCGGTTGTGGCAGAGATGGAACGCGTCATGGCGTCCACCACCATGCCTACCGTGCTGTTGGGCGGCGACCCCGACGGCAGCCAGGACGAGGTTTTCGCCAGCTGGCAGGCAGCCCTTGCCTTGCCCGGTGTTCGGGGCCTCACTGTCGGAAGGACGCTGCTCTACCCGCACGACGACGATGTGGCGGGGGCTGTTGCGACGGCTGCCTCGCTGCTGAACAACTCTGCACCCTTGCCCGCCGCGGCGGATGGGCGAACCATCTCAGACCGTATCCCAGTGAAAGTATCGGAGTAGCTAGTAATGGGTACAGCAACCCGTCGGATGACCGTGGCGCAGGCTGTGGTCGAGTTCCTTTCCAAGCAGTACACCGTGGATTCGATCGATGGTGTGGAGTATCGTGAGCGGTTGATTCCGGGGACGTTCGGTATTTTCGGGCACGGCAACGTGGCCGGTGTGGGTCAGGCGTTGAAGCAGTATCAGGCAGCGGACCCTACGGTCATGCCGTATTACCAGGGTCGTAATGAGCAGGCCCAGGTGCATCAGGCTGTGGGTTATGCCCGGCACACGCGTCGTCGGCAGACTTTCGCTATCAGCACCTCCATTGGGCCGGGTTCCTCGAACCTTTTGACGGGGGCGGCGTTGGCTACTACCAACCGTCTGCCGGTGTTGCTGCTCCCGAGTGACACGTTCGCGACCCGTGCTGCGGATCCCGTGTTGCAGCAGTTGGAGCTGCCGTACGCATATGACATCACGGTCAACGATGCGTTCCGTCCGTTGTCCAGGTTCTTTGACCGGGTGTCCCGTCCGGAGCAGCTGTTCTCTGCGTTCCATCACGGATTGCGGGTCCTGTTGGACCCGGCCGATACCGGCGCTGTGACTATTTCGCTGCCTCAGGATGTGCAGGCCGAGGCTTACGATGTTCCCGAAGAGTTCCTGGCCGAGCGTGAGTGGCGGATCCGCCGGCCCGAGGCAGAGGACGACGACATTCGCCGCGCCGCCGAGGCCATCCGCGCCGCGAAGCGTCCGCTGATCATCGCCGGCGGCGGCGTCCTTTACGCGTACGCCAACGAGGAACTCGCCAAGTTCGTTGAGCTGACCGGCATTCCGGTGGGCAACACGCAGGCAGGCGTCGGCGTCCTGCCCTGGGACCACAAGTTCTCCCTCGGTGCTATCGGCTCAACGGGAACGACGGCGGCCAACGCCATCGCGGCCGAAGCGGACCTCATCATTGGGATCGGTACGCGCTACGAGGACTTCACTACCGCATCCCGGACGGCTTTCCAGAACCCGGAGGTGAAGTTCGTGAACATCAACGTCGCGCCGATCGATGCCTACAAGCACGGCACCTCGCTGCCGATCGTCGCTGACGCACGCAAGGCACTCGTGAAGCTCAACCAGGCCTTGGGCGGTTACCGGGTTGGTGCTGATCTTGAAGAGAAGGTAGCAGCCGAGAAGAAGCGCTGGAACGGAATCGTGGATCATGCCTTCGAAACCCGTGATACGCCGTTGCCCGCGCAGAACGAGATCATCGGCGCCACCAACAAGGCGATGGATGACCAGGACGTGGTGATCTGCGCGGCGGGTTCGCTGCCCGGTGACCTGCACAAAATGTGGCGGGTCCGGGACCCCTTCGGTTACCACGTGGAGTACGCGTACTCCTGCATGGGCTACGAAATCCCGGGCGGGTTGGGCGTCAAGCGTGCGGCGCTGGCCGAAGCTGCTGCAGGCGGCCCGGACCGGGATGTGGTTGTCATGGTGGGGGACGGCTCCTACCTGATGATGCACACCGAACTGGTCACCGCCGTCGCCGAACGCATCAAGCTGATCGTGGTCCTCATCCAGAACCATGGCTATGCCTCGATCGGGTCGCTGTCAGAGTCTCTTGGTTCGCAGCGGTTCGGTACGCAGTACCGGGTCCTGGACAAGGAACAGCACAGCTTCGACGCCGGTGATAACCTGCCCATCGATCTGGCCACCAACGCAGAGTCCCTGGGCGCGAGGGTTATCCGGATCGAACCGGGGGAGCACGTGATTGAAGCCCTGGGCGCCGCGATCAAGGAAGCCAAGGCGGCCCCGGAAACGGGCCCGATCGTGATCCACGTTGAGTCCGATCCTTTGCTGGATGCCCCGAGCTCCGAGTCCTGGTGGGACGTTCCGGTCTCGCAGGTTTCCGAGCTCGAATCCACCCGGCAGGCCTACAAGACGTACACCGACCACAAGAACCGCCAGCGCAAGCTGCTCGGCTAGAAACACCAAAGACCAGAAGGAAGTCCGCACATGTCGACGACGACCACACTGACCACCATTCACCATTTCATCAACGGCGCTGAAACCACCGGTGAGGGGGACCGCACCCAGCCCGTGTATAACCCCGCCACCGGCCAGGTGTCCGCTGAACTGCGGCTGGCCAACGAGGCCGACCTGAATGCCACCGTTGCCGCGGCCCGCAAAGCGGCGGATTCGTGGGGTGACATTTCCCTGGCCAAGCGAACCGCAGTGCTGTTCAAGTTCCGTGAACTCGTTGCAGCGCACGTGGACGACCTCGCTGAGCTGATTACCGCCGAGCACGGCAAGGTCCTCTCCGACGCGAAGGGCGAGATCGGCCGCGGCCTGGAGGTTATCGAGTTCGCTTGTGGCATCCCGCAACTGCTCAAGGGCGACTACTCGGACCAGGTCTCCACCGGCATCGATGTCTTCTCCTTCCGCGAACCCCTGGGCGTCGTAGCCGGCATCACGCCGTTCAACTTCCCCGTGATGGTCCCGCTCTGGATGGCACCGATGGCCATCGCCACGGGCAACGCGTTCATTCTCAAGCCCTCCGAGCGTGACCCGTCCGCTCCGATGCTGCTCGCGAAACTGTGGAAGCAGGCCGGCCTTCCCGATGGCGTGTTCCAGGTCCTGCACGGTGGGAAGGAAACAGTGGACGGCCTGCTGACCCACCCGGACGTGGACGGCATCTCCTTTGTGGGCTCCACCCCGATCGCCCAGTACGTCCATGAAACAGCCACCAAGCACGGCAAAAGGGTCCAGGCCCTGGGCGGGGCAAAGAACCACGCCATCGTGATGCCCGACGCCGACCTCGATAACGCCGCAGACCACCTCGCAGCCGCCGCCTTCGGTTCCGCCGGGGAACGCTGCATGGCGATCTCCGTCGCCGTCGCCGTTGGTGACGCTGCGGACCTGATCGTGAAGAAGGTCGAAGAACGCGCCCTGGCAGTGAAGGTCAAGAACGGCACAGAACCCGACGCCGAAATGGGCCCGGTCATCACTCCGGCCTCCAAGGAACGCATTGTCAAGATCGTCACGGAAGCCGAAACCGCCGGCGCGGCCATGGTGGTGGACGGCCGCGACCTGGTGGTCCCCGGCCACGAAGACGGTTTCTGGGTCGGCCCAACGGTGATTGACCACGTCAGGACCGAAATGACCGCCTACACAGAGGAAATCTTCGGACCCGTCCTGGTAGTGGTCCGCGTCGCCGACCTCGACGAAGGCATCGCGCTGATCAACTCCAACCCCTACGGCAACGGCACCGCGATCTTCACCTCTTCCGGCGCCGCAGCACGGAAGTTCCAACGCTCCGTGACCGTCGGCATGGTAGGCATCAACGTGCCCCTGCCCGTCCCGGTGGCCTACCACTCCTTCGGTGGCTGGAAGAACTCCCTCTTCGGCGACAAGCACATCTACGGACCCGAAGGCGTCTCCTTCTACACCCGCGGCAAAGTCATCACCTCACGCTGGCCCGAACCCACCCACGCCTCCGGCGCCTCCTACAACTTCCCCTCCAACTGAACTGTGCCCACGGCCGCAAAGGAAGACAACGCTGTCATGACTGATGTTGAGAACAAGCTGATCATCGGCACCGCCCCTGATTCCTGGGGCGTCTGGTTCCCTGATGATCCCCGGCAGACTCCGTGGGAACGGTTCCTCGATGAGGTTGCGGAGTCCGGCTACAAGTGGATCGAACTGGGTCCGTACGGTTACCTGCCGAATGACCCCGCCCGGTTGGCTGAGGAACTGAAGCAGCGTGAGCTCCAGGTCACCGCAGGTACGGTCTTCACGGCCTTCCACCGTGGTGCCGAGCAATACAACGAAGCATGGGAACCGGCCCGAAAGGTTGCCGAACTGACGGCAGCCATGGGCGGAGAACATCTTGTGGTCATCCCCGCCATGTGGCGCGACGACGTCACCGGTGAAGCCGTTGAGAACGGTGAACTCTCGGACGAGCAATGGGCAGACCTGTTCGCTGGCCATAACCGCATGGGCAAGGTCCTGCTGGAGGACTTTGGGTTGCACCAGCAGTTCCACTCGCATGCTGACTCGCACGTGGGTGCGCAAAAGGACATCGAAACGCTGTTGGCGGCCACCGATCCGGAGTACGTGAACCTGTGCCTGGACACGGGGCACGCCGAGTACTGCGGCGCATCGAGCCTGGAGCTCATCAAGAACTACCCGGACCGTATCGGTTACCTGCACCTCAAGCAGATCAACCCCGAGGTCCTCGCCGAGGTGAACGAGAAGAACATGACCTGGGCAGCCGCCAACCTCGCCGGCGTCATGACCGAGCCGCCGAACGGCCTTCCGGACCTGCGCGCTGTCATCGAAGCCGTGGAAGGCCTCAACCGGCCCATCTTCGGCATCGTGGAGCAAGATATGTACCCGGTAGCGTTCGATGTGCCGATGCCCATCGCCAAGCGGACCCGGAATTACCTGCTTTCCTGCGGATCCCGCACCAGGGTCCAATAACACCGTTCTGTAGCGCCATCCACTAGTAGCGCCGTTCAGTAGCAAACCAAAATTTCACGAAGGACAGATACAGTGACCAAGATTCTCCGCGTTGCCGTCATCGGCGCAGGCCGCATGGGTGCGGACCACATCAAGCGCCTCAGTACCCGCATCCACGGCGCTGAAGTAGCCGCCGTCGTCGACGTCGACCTTGCCCGTGCGCAAGCCGCCATTGAGGGGATCGACGGCGCCGTGGCGTTGGCCAGTTCCGACGAGGCGCTCAACAACGGTGACGTCAACGCCGTCCTGATTGCCACGCCTGGTTTCCTCCACGAGGAAATCCTTTATAAGGCGTTGGAGAAAGACTTCCCGATCTTGTGTGAGAAGCCGCTTACCCCTGACGCTGATAGCGCCTGGAAAGTTGTCCAGGCCGAGCAGGCTTTGGGGCACAAGCGCATCCAGGTGGGTTTCATGCGCCGTTTCGACGCCGAGTACTCGGCTTTGGGTGCGATCATCCGCAACAGTGAATTGGGGGAGCTGTTGATGTTGCACCACCAGCACCGCAATCCGGGCACGCCCGAGGGATTCACCAACGAGATGCTGATCAACGACTCCGTAGTCCACGAGTTCGACGCAATCCGCTACTTCACGGGTGAAGAAATCACCTCCGTGCAGGTCCGCTTGGGCAAGCCCACGCGCAGCGCGCCGAACGGCCAGCATGACCCGCAGCACGTGCTGCTGGAAACCGAGTCAGGTGTGCTGGCCGACGTCGAAATCTACGTCAACGCCAAATTCGGTTATCAGGTGAGCACGCAAGCGTCCTTTGAAGAGGGCATTGTGAGTATTGGCGGCGACAACGGCCCGTACATCCAGTCCGCGGGCAAGTGGGGCGGTAACGTCACCCCAGGTTTTGAAGAGCGTTTCGGAGCTGCGTACGACGTCGAGGTGCAGGCTTGGGTAGACGCCGCACTTCGCGGCGAAATCGGCGGACCAACCGCCTGGGACGGCTACGCTACCGCAGCCTGCTGCGAGGCCGGCGTCGAAGCCCAGAAGTCGGGCGAAAAGGTCAAAGTTCAGCTGAACACCAAGCCGGACCTGTATAAGTAGGGGACATTCACCATGAAGATTGCACTGGATCCCACACCGTTCCACCACAGCCACACCCTGCTGGAGTTCCCGCGCGTGGCAGCCGATCTCGGCTACAAATACCTTCAGATGACCCCGCACGCGGATCTCATCCCGTTCTATAACCATCCAAAGGCCGACGACGAACTCGTAGGAAAGTTGAAGGCAGCCTGCAAGGACACCGGCGTCGAAATCGCCTCGGTCCTGCCGGTCCTTCGGTGGTCGGGTCCGGACGAGGACGCCCGCGAAGCCGCAGTCCGGTACTGGAAGCGCGCCATCCAGATCACGGTAGACCTCGGGGTCCAGACCATGAACACCGAGTTCAGCGGTCGTCCGGAGAAAGCGGAGGAGTCCGAACGCGCGTTTTACCGCTCCATGGAGGATTTGCTCCCGATCATCGAACGCGAGGGTCTGGACGTCCTCATTGACCCGCACCCGGACGACTTCGTGGAGGACGGCCTGGCCGCTCTCCGTGTCATCAGGGGTGTAAACTCCCCGAACATCGGGATGGTCTACGTCGCTTCGCACAGTTTCCACATGGGCAACAAGCCGTTGGAGATCATGCGGGCAGCGGGAGACAGGCTTCGCTTGGTGCACGTTTCGGACACCATGAACCATCATGCCTCCCACGGCCTCCGCTACATCACCAACCCGCCCGGCAATGCCGTCCGCGTTCACCAGCACCTGAAGATCGGCGACGGCGACGTGAACTGGGACGAGTTCTTCGGCGGCCTGAAGGAGATCGGCTTCCTGGACAAGGAAAACACCGTGATGGTCTCGTCGGTTTTTGCTGAGGATGAGAACGCGGAAGATGTTTCCCGCTACCAGCTCAAGTCGATGATCGACTACGTCGCCCGGACGAACTAAAGACGGTGGCGGGAAAAGGAAGCCATGACCAAGTCTTCTTCAATTGAGACCAACACGAACCAGCTTGTAACTCTTCCGACACCATGGGGGAAGACCGGAAAACCGGACAACCCCAAGAAGTTCCTCCGCAAGGTGGCCTTGTTTTCTACCTTCGGCGGATTGCTGTTCGGCTATGACACCGGTGTAATCAACGGCGCCCTGCCGTTTATGCAGAAGGACCTCGGCCTGACGCCGTTGGCTGAAGGCCTGGTCACCTCGACGCTGCTCTTCGGTGCGGCGTTCGGGGCGATCAGCGCAGGACGGCTTTCCGACCGCTTTGGACGGCGCAAAACGATTATGGGTCTTGCCTTGATCTTCGCCTTTGCCACTGTGGGTTGTTCCTTGGCACCGAGCACTGAGCTCCTGGTCCTTGCCCGCACAGTCCTGGGTCTCGCCGTCGGCGGCGCCTCAGTGATCGTTCCCGTGTATCTGGCAGAGATGTCTCCGGCGGCCCAGCGCGGGAGGATCGTCACGCAGAACGAGCTGATGATCGTGACCGGCCAGTTCCTCGCCTTTACGTTCAACGCGGTCCTGGGCAACCTGTTCCCTGAAGAGCTGCATGTGTGGCGCTGGATGCTGGTGATTGCCACGCTTCCTGCCGTTATTCTATGGCTCGGCATGCTCGTCCTGCCGGAGAGCCCCCGTTGGCTCGCATCGGCCGGACGTTTCGGCGAGGTCCTGGAAGTCCTCCGCTCCACACGGAGTGCGGGAGAGGTCGGGGCCGAGTTCGACGAGGTGCGTCAGGCGGCCAGGGAGGACTATCAGTCAAAACTCGGGACGTTCAAGGACCTCACCGTGCCTTGGATACGCAGGATCTTTGTGGTTGGTCTTGGTATGGCCGTCATCAACCAGATCAGCGGCGTCAACGCCATCATGTATTACGGGACCACCATCTTGTCCTCGTCCGGCTTTGGAGACCAAGGGGCCTTGATTGCCAACGTCCTCAATGGCATGACGTCTGTGGCGGCCGTCATCGTAGGCATGTATTTGATGACGCGCGTGCGCCGGAAACCCATGCTCATTGTGGGGTTGATCGGTACCGCGTCATCGCTGACGGCCATTGCGCTTATCTCCCTGGCCTTGCCGGAAAGCACTCTGCGTGGCTATCTGGTGTTGCTGTTTATGGTGACGTTCCTGGCTTCCATGCAGGGGTGCATTGGAACCGTTACCTGGCTGACCATGTCCGAGATCTTCCCGATGCATGTTCGTGGGATCGGCATGGGCATCTGCGTTTTCGTGTTGTGGATGATCAACTTCCTGATCGGCTTCTTCTTTCCGCAGTTGGTCTCGCTGATGGGAGTTTCCGCGACGTTCTTCATTTTCGTGGCCCTGCAGTTGTGCGCCATTGTGTGGGTCAAGCGCACTGTTCCGGAGACCAAAGGCAAGTCCCTTGAGGAATTGGAACATCTTTTCAAAGAGAAGGCTGGAATAATCGCTTGACTGAGGACCCTCCTTGAGTGGTGCTGTGTGGCGATAAAAAGATGGGGACGGCGCCTGAGCGCCGTCCCCATCCGGGCCCGGTAAGGAGTCCCGGGGGGCGTGAAGCCTCAGGCCGTCGGGTTCAATGACGCGGAGAGTGCCGCATCAGCATCCAGCAGGACCTGGGCTGCCACCTGCAACCCCTCGATGCGACCCAGGGAAACGTCCTCGTGTTCGATGTTGACCAGCATGTCCGGGTCCACCTCATGCAGCGCACGCAGGAACTCAGTCCAGAAGGCGGTGTCGTGGCCGCGGCCCAGGGCTACGAAGTCCCATGCGGATTTCTTCGGCCATTCATTTGCCCACTCGTCGCCGCCAAGGTTTGTGCGGTTCTCATCCGGAGAGAGCCGGCGGAAGCTGTTGTCCAGCACGCCGTAGAGGGCGGCATTGCCGGTATTCACCCGGACATCCTTTGCGGCCGCTTGGAACACCAGCGGACCGAGCTCGCGGACCACCGCAACTGGATCCATCTGCTGCCAGAAGAGGTGCGAAGCATCCAGTTCCACACCGACATGCGTGGCGCCGGTGAGTTCGATGAGCTTGTAGACGTCCGCAGTGTTGAACACGATGTTCTGGGGGTGCAGTTCGAGTGCCACCTTGACGTCGTGGTCCGCAGCAAGGCGGTCGGTTTCCCTCCAGAAATCGGCGGCGACGCCCCACTGAAAGTCCAACACGTCAAGTGCCGCAGAGTTCCAGGCATTGACCACCCAGTTGACGGTGGTGGCACCGGACTCGCCGCCGGGCAGCCCGGACATAGTGACCACCCGCTTCTGTCCCAGCCGATGCGCCAGTCGAATGGAGCGGCGGATATCTTCAGCATGCTTTTCGCCGATTTCACGTTTAGGGTGCAGGGGATTGCCATTGCAGTTCAGGCCGGCGATCGAAACGCCGGTTCCCTCAAACAGCGCCAGGTAATCATCACGGGCCGCGTCGCTCTCCAGGATCTGATCCATGGTGGGCACATGAACGGCGGGCAGGAAGCCACCGGTATTGATCTCAATGCCGGTCAGACCAAGGTCTGCTATGACCTTGAGCGCCTCGGGGAGTGGCCGGTCGTGCAGTATTGCGTTGTAGACGCCGAGTTTCATAGTGTGATCTTCTTCCCGTTGTTGAGGGCAGATTCGGTGACGGCACCGAGCAGTTCCATGTTGCGCACGCCTTCGTCGAAGGTGGCGCAGCGAGGCAGGGATGTGTCTTCGCCAAGGCCTGCAACCTCCTCGAGGAACGCGCGGGCCTGGTAGCCGAACGCGTCGTTCTGGCCGAAACCCACCTCGGGAGCGTCCATGGCGAGGCCGCCGGTGATGTACGGGTGGCCGGGGCCGAGGATCACCTGGCGGTAGCCGTTCTGATTGCCGGATCCGTCATTGAGGAACAGTTGGATTTCCGATGGGCGGCGCTGGTCGAACTTGGCTGCGCCCTTTTCGCAGAACACCTCGAACTGCAGGCTATTGGCGTGTCCTGCCGCTACACGTGAGACTTCGAAACTTCCTGCACCGTTTGCGAACTCTGCGTTGAATGCCGCGTAGTCGTCGTTCTCAACAGCTTCGAAGGTGTCGCTTACGGCCACATGGTCATGGCCCATGACGGCGCTGAGCGGCAACGGACGCTTGTGGATCGCAGTGGTGAGCCGGCCGCCGCTGATGGACTTGATATCGCCGCACAGGAACTCGGAGACGTACGTCAGATGACTTCCGACGTCGGCCAGCGCACCGGAGCCGGGGCCGCCTTTGTAGCGCCAGCTCATCGGCGCTTCGGGGCTGAAACCGTAGTCGGTCCAGTACCGGCCGCTGAAGTGCAGGACATTCCCCAAGGTGCCGTTCTGGATAAGGTCGCGGATGTAGGCGATACCCGGAGTGCGGCGGAAGGTGAGTCCGATGCGGGCGATGGAGGTGGCGTTCCGGGCAGCGTCCGCCATGGCACGGGCATCTGCCAGCGAATCGCTCAACGGCTTCTCGCAGAGCACGTGCTTGCCCGCGGCCAGGAGGCCTTCAACCACTTCGCGGTGCAATGAGTTAGCAATGACAACGCTTACAACGTCAATATCGTCCGCTTCCGCAATTGCCTGCCATGAGGTGTCATTGCGTTCGTAGCCAAAACGGCGGGCCGCCAGCGAGCCGAATTCGGCGTTCACGTCACCAATGGAGACTAAGCGGATATTCGGAAGTACTGGGCTGTAGAGGGTAGGCGCAGTCCGGTAAGCCGCTGCATGGGCCTTGCCGGCCATGCCTGCGCCGATGACCGCGACGCCAAGGCTTTCAGCCATGATTTCTCCTTTGAAATTCTGCCGCGGCGGGGAGACTCGACGGCATTTTGTAGCGCTACAATTTTGTAGGTTGGATTCGAGATTAGCCATGTCTATATGTCCTGTCAATCCTCCATCCCCATCAGACCGCCTCTACGGAAGTTGGCCCCATGAGCACGAGTACGCCGCAGGCGCGGCGCCCAACGATTTACGATGTGGCCAAGCTGGCCGGCGTTTCGCCGTCGCTGGTCTCGCTGGTCCTCCAGAACCCCGCGAAAGTCAGTGACAAGCGCCGGGAGGCGGTCAAAACTGCCATCGCTGAGCTGGGATACCGCCCCAGCCGGGCCGCCACCACTTTGGCGAGCAGCCGGACCAAGAGCATTGGGCTCGTTATTGACGACTACCGGAACCTGTGGTTCGTTGACCTGCTGCGGGGACTGGAATCAGTGTTGACCGAACATGGTTATCAGGTCATGCTTGCTGATTCCCGACCCGGGGAAAACCGCATCAAGGAGGCTGCTGACGGATTGCTGGCCATGCATGTGGACGGGTTGGTGATCGCAGCCGAACCTGGCGCCACGGCGCTGAGCGGCACGGAAGTTCCCACCGTGGTTGCGGGGTGGCGGAATGGAGTTCCGGACGACGCTGACCTCATCACCAACGACGACGATGGGGGTGGCGCGATGGCGGCAGACCACCTGCTGCAACTCGGGCACCGCAGGATAGGGCACCTTTCGGGCTCGGGCGGCGCGGCAGCGCACCGCAGGGAGGGCTTCCGGGACCGACTTCATCAAGCCGGTGTAGAACCGCTGATCGTGGGGGAGGAGGGTGATACCACAGAGGAGGCCGGATACGCTTCGGCCTGCTGGCTCCTTGATCACCACCCGGACACCACGGCGATTTTCGCTGCGAATGACACGATGGCGCTGGGCGCCTTTGGTGCGATCAAGGCCCGCGGCTTGTCGGTCCCAGCGGATATCACGGTGATTGGCTATGACAATTCAGCGCTGGCGAAGTCCCGCTATCTTGAGCTGACGTCGGTGGACAACCGAAGTGATGTGGTGGGAGTGGATGTTGCAATGGCATTGCTGGGTCGCATCCAGGGCGCCGCGACGGGACCGCAGCGCAAGCTGATTGCACCCGTTCTGAAGGTTCGGGGCACCACGGCGACACCGCGATCGTGAGGTCGAATGTGAATACCACGTACAAACATACTAATGTCAGGACAAACTATTGACATTTGTGAGTCGGGTCACCATGATCGAGGTAGCAGGCGATCCGGGAACGAGTCCCCGGACGCCCGAAGCTGACATCAAAGGAGATAACGGTGGCAAAATTCTCGTGGCGCAAAGCGGCAGTCGTCGCAGCAGTGGTTCCGTTGGTGGCCCTGAGCGCCTGTTCCAGCCAGGGCGGCAAACCTGCAGATTCCGGTGGGGGTGCAGGCGCTGGACAGGTAGCCGGCACAGACCGCATTAAGGTGGCCCTGATTACTCACGCAGCGGCAGGAGACACCTTCTGGGACATTGTCCGCAAGGGGGCAGAAGAAGCGTCAAGCAAGGACAATGTAGAACTCCTGTACACCAGCGATCCCGAAGCAGGGCGTCAGGCCCAGCTTGTTCAACAGGCCATCGACCAGAAGGTTGACGGCATTGCTGTCACGGTGGCAACTCCGGATGCGTTGAAGGATGTATTGAAGAAAGCCACTGATGCGGGTATCCCCGTGGTGAGCCTCAATGCCGGTGAATCCGTTTCCAGCCAGCTCGGTGCTTTCACGCACTTCGGGTCCAACGAACAGCTTGCCGGCGAGGCAGTCGGCACCCGGCTCGCTGCAGAAGGATACAAGCACCCGGTTTGCGTCATCCAGCAGCAGGGCCACGTGGGGCTGGAGGCGCGCTGCGCCGGCGTAAAGGCCAAGGTGCCGGCAACGGAAATCCTCTACGTCGACGGCAAGGACATGACCGCTGTCCAGTCAACGGCCACGGCCAAACTTCAGGCGTCCAAAGATGCTGATGTGATCATCGGACTCGGCGCTCCCATCACCCTTACCCTGCTCAAATCAGTTACCGATGCCAGCAGCTCGTCCAAGGTAGCCAGCTTCGACCTGAATGCCGAACTTGCCCAGAAGATCGTAGACGGCCAAGTGATCTTCACAGTCGACCAGCAGCCATGGCTTCAGGGCTACATGTCCGTTGATGCCCTGTGGCAGGCAAAGCGCGGCGGCTTTAAGATCGGCGGCGGCCAGCCCGTACTGACCGGTCCAACCATTGTGGACAAGGCCAACGCCTCCGACGTCCTCAAGTTCGCCCAGCAGGGCGTCCGCTAGATCCAGGCATCCGGCTGCGTGGCGGAGAACCGCCACGCAGCCTGACCAACAAGGAGTCATTCCTATGGCAAATACAACAACTCTGCCGCCGGCGGGGGCTTCTGCCCCTGGCGACGAACGGGTCGGACGCCGTAGTCCGGTCCAAAAGTTCCTGGCGAGGCCCGAGGTCGGTGCACTGGTCGGAGCAGTTGTCCTGTTCATCTTTTTCGCTTCTGTTTCCCAGACTTTTACGCAACCAAACGCCCTC
This sequence comes from Arthrobacter sp. M2012083, assembly GCF_000281065.1. Taxonomy (GTDB): domain Bacteria; phylum Actinomycetota; class Actinomycetes; order Actinomycetales; family Micrococcaceae; genus Arthrobacter. The sequence goes on along the minus strand of NZ_AKKK01000019.1, from coordinate 1,856 downwards.
GCCACTGTGCTCTACGGCTCATCGACCATAGGCATCATGGCGGTAGGGGTTTCACTGCTGATGATCGGTGGTGAGTTCGACCTTTCCACTGGTGTGGCCGTGATCTCCTCCGCCCTGACTGCCTCGCTCTTCAGCTGGAACTTCTCACTGAATGCCTGGGTTGGTGTCACGCTGGCACTGGTGGTCTCGCTCGGCATTGGATTCATCAACGGCTGGATTCTCGTCAAGACCAAGCTCCCCAGCTTCATCGTCACCCTGGCGACCTTCCTCATGCTGACTGGCCTCAATCTGGCACTGACCCGCCTCATCGGCGGCAGCGTTTCCTCGCCGTCGATCTCCAAATTGGACGGATTCGAATCAGCACGGGCGGTGTTCGCCTCCTCCATCAGCATCGGCGGCGTGGAAGTCAAGATCACGGTGTTCTTCTGGATCATCCTCGTGGCAGTGGCATCGTGGATCCTTTTGCGCACCCGCGTTGGCAACTGGATCTTCGCCGTGGGCGGTGACGCCAATGCCGCCCGCGCAGTTGGTGTCCCTGTAACCAAAACCAAGATCGGTCTTTTCATGGCGGTTGGTTTCTGCGGTTGGATCCTGGGCATGCACAACCTCTTTGCTTTCGATGCCGTGCAGTCCGGTGAAGGTGTTGGAAATGAGTTCCTCTACATCATTGCTGCCGTCATCGGTGGCTGCCTCCTGACAGGCGGCTACGGCTCGGCCGTGGGTGGCGCTATTGGTGCCTTCATCTTTGGCATGGCTAACAAGGGCATCGTCTACGCGCAGTGGAACCCGGACTGGTTCAAGTTCTTCCTGGGCTTGATGCTGCTGCTCGCCACCATCGTCAACCTCATCGTCAAGCGACGCGCGGAACTCAAGTAGGGGGCCCGGGAAATGAATGCCAAAGCGATCGACCAGGAAACGTTGCTCCAGAATGAGCGCGATCCCCTTACCCACACGCCCGTCCATCTCCTCTCCTTGGAAGGGGTCGGCAAGCACTACGGCAACATCATCGCCCTGCGCGACGTCACGATGGCCGTGGACAACGGCCGTGTTACCTGTGTCCTGGGAGATAACGGCGCGGGTAAGTCAACGCTGATCAAGATCATCGCCGGCCTCCACCAGCACGACGAAGGCGTCCTGAACATCATGGGTGAGGAACGGAAGTTCGGATCCCCCCGAGATGCCCTGGACGCCGGCATTGCCACGGTGTACCAGGACCTCGCAGTGGTACCGTTGATGCCGATCTGGCGGAACTTCTTCCTCGGATCAGAGCTCACCAAGGGCTTCGGACCGTTCAAGTACATGGACGTCGAACAGATGAAGGCCATCACGCTCAAGGAACTGGCCGAGATGGGCATCGACCTGCGCGATGTGGAGCAACCAATTGGACAGCTCTCCGGTGGTGAACGCCAGTGTGTCGCAATTGCCCGCGCCGTGTACTTCGGAGCTAAAGTCCTCATTCTGGACGAGCCCACGGCGGCGCTGGGTGTGAAGCAGTCAGGCGTCGTCCTGCGCTATATCCTCCAGGCCCGCGACCGCGGCCTGGGCGTCATCTTCATCACCCACAACCCGCACCATGCCTTCCCGGTTGGTGATCGATTCCTGCTGCTCAAGCGCGGCAAATCCATTGGATACTACGACAAGAAAGACATCACCCTGGACGAACTCACTGCCCAGATGGCCGGTGGCGCCGAACTGACTGAACTCGCACATGAGCTGGAGCAGCTGGGTGGCCACGGCGACGTGGTGAAAGAGGTCAAAGCGGAAGTTGCAGACGTGACGGACAGTGTGAACGCGGGCGCTCCGAAGCACGCGTAGCAGCACGCGCCAGAAAAGGCTCGGGCGGGGGGGTTTCGGGC
>NZ_AKKK01000018.1 GCF_000281065.1 Arthrobacter sp. M2012083 | reverse complement strand
CAGGCAGCATGTGCGGACGTAGCTCAGCTGGTAGAGCACCACCTTGCCAAGGTGGATGTCGCGAGTTCGAATCTCGTCGTCCGCTCCAAATAAAGAAAGCAGCTCCCCGGAGCTGCTTTTTTTATGCCCGGATTCGGCTAATACTCAATTGATTATTGGAAGTAACCGATACCCCTTAGAAGAAGTCGCTTTATCTAATGTGATTCGGCTCGCATAATGTACTGCGAGCTCATCACCGTTCCACGCCAACCGGCAGGAGTACCCCCATGAACCAAATGACGGCTTCCAAGTCCGTCCTGAGGCGCAAGCCCATCGACGATATTGAGGAAGAGAACAAACACAGCGGGCTCTTTAAGAGTCTTGGCCTCTGGCAACTGACAGCCATCGGCGTCGGCGGAATCATCGGCGTCGGCATCTTCTCGCTGGCCGGGTTGGTAGCCCATGGCAGTGAGAGCAACCCTGGCGTCGGCCCTGCCGTGCTCTTCTCGTTCCTCATCGCCGGTCTCGCTTCCGGTGCAGCAGCATTGTCCTACGCCGAATTCGCCGGCATGATCCCCCGCGCCGGATCCGCCTACACCTACGGCTACGTTGCCTTGGGAGAGATCATCGGCTGGTTCATCGGCTGGGACCTCCTGCTTGAGTACATCGCCATCGTGGCTGTGGTGGCCATCGGCATTTCCGGTTACTTCGACGCCTTCCTGTCCGGCATCGGAATCCATATGCCCACGTGGATGACGTCCACCGCTGATGAGGGCAAGGGCGGCATCATCAACCTGCCGGCCATCCTCGTCTGCCTCCTGGTCACCTGGATCCTGAGCCGGGGAACCAAGGCGTTTGGCCGCTTTGAACTGGTAGCGGTTGCCATCAAGGTCATCCTGATCCTGTTCATCATCGGCCTGGGTATTTTCTACATCAACACCGAGAACTACAACCCGTTCATGCCCAGTGGCTTCGGCCCGGTCCTGGCCGGTGCCGCGACCGTCTTCTTCGCCGTCTTCGGCTATGACGCCATGAGCACCGCCGCGGAAGAGGCCAAGGACGGCAAGAAGCACATGCCCAAGGCCATCATCCTCTCGCTCATCGTGGCCATGCTGCTTTATGTTGCCGCCACGCTCGTGCTCACCGGCATGCAGAATTACAAGGACATTGATCCCACGGCCGGCTTCGCTTCTGCGTTCACCGGCGTCGGACTGCCTGTCATCGCCACCATCATTTCCGTGTTCGCGGTCCTGTCCATCCTGACCGTGATGCTTACCTTCCTTCTGGGTGTCACCCGCGTTTGGTTCTCCATGAGCCGCGATGGCCTTCTCCCCGGCTGGTTCGCCAAGACGGACCGGCACGGGACTCCGCAGCGCGTCACGTGGATTGCAGGCGTTGCTTCGGCGTTCCTCGCCGGAGTCTTCCCCATCAAGGAAGTTGCCGACCTCACGAACATCGGCATTCTGGCTGCCTTCGTGGTGGTCTGCGTTTCAGTGATCGTCTTCCGTTACACCAAGCCCAACGCTCCGCGCACGTTCCGCTTGCCGTTCATGCCGGTAGTTCCTGCTTTCGGTGTCCTGGCATCGGCGTTCCTGATGTTCCAGCTCCACTGGGAAACCTGGTTGCGATTCGGGGCGTGGCTGGTCATCGGTCTCATCATCTACTTCGCCTACGGGCGCAGGCACTCCCTCATGAATCCGGACAGCCCGCGCCACAACGTCGAAAATAAGCCGTTGGCGTAGTTTGTCCACAGGCCGCCGCCGAACCCTTGGCACCCCGGAGAACTGGTGTTAGGGTCGGACGCGGAGGAGCGAACTGGCTCCGCGATGGAAGGGAGGTGCCCGTGGGTTTAATTGACGACCTGAAGGGCAAGGCTCAGGGTCTCATTCAAGGCAACGAAGAAGCCATCAAGAATGGCATCGACAAGGCCGGGGATTTTGTGGACCAGAAGACGGGCGGCAAGTTCGCCGGTCACGTCGACAAAGTCCAGAATGCCGCTTCCGATTTCGTGGCCAAGAACGACGGTCAGCCTGGACAGGCTCCCGTCACGGATGAGCCGAAGCAGCCGTAGCTGCCTGAGCCGCCGTACCAGATACGTCAAGGGGGCACCGGTCCCGCCGAGAGGCGCCACCGGTGCCCTTGGCGTTTAACGGGCAGCAGCTGAACCTGCTGGTCGGGTACGTTGGACGTTATGCCTTCAGCTTCCACCCCTGCCGTCCAAAGCCGCGCCGCCAAGGAGACGCTGGGACCACCCATCACGGCAGGCGTCGTCACCGCCCTTGTGGGTTTCACCTCGTCGTTCGCTGTGGTCCTGGCGGGTTTGAAGGCTGTGGGGGCGAACCAGGCACAAGCATCCAGCGGCCTACTGGCGCTAACGCTCACCTTTGGCGTGGGCATCTTGTGGCTCTCGTGGCGGTCCCGGATGCCCGTAACACTGGCGTGGTCCACGCCCGGGGCGGCGCTGCTTGCCTCCGCAGGAATGGTCGACGGCGGCTGGCCGGCTGCTGTGGGCTCGTTTCTGATCGTCGGGCTGCTGATCGTCCTGACCGGGCTCCTTCCAGCCTTGGGGAGGGTCATGGCGAAGATCCCCACTGCACTGGCACAGGCGATGCTCGCCGGCGTGCTACTCCCCCTTTGCCTTGCGCCCTTCACATCCTTGGGATCGGCTCCCCTGTTCGTCGCACCAGTGGTGGTGTGCTGGGTGGTCCTGATGAAATTCGCACCGCGTTGGTCTGTGCCGGCATCGCTGCTCGTCGCACTGGCGGTTATCGGCGTCCACATCGTGTCCAACGGCGTTCAGATTCCCGGCGGCAGCCTCCTGCCGCGGCTGGAGTGGACCACGCCCGCATTTACCGTGGAGGCTGCGGTGGGTTTGGCACTGCCCTTGTTCATCGTCACCATGGCATCACAGAACATTCCCGGCGTCGCGGTGCTGAAGTCGTTCGGCTACACCACCCCGTGGCTGCAGTCGATGCTGGTGACCGGAGCGGGCACCATCGCGGGAGCGCCGTTCGGAGGCCATGCGATCAACCTGGCCGCCCTCAGCGCAGCCCTGGCGGCGGGTGAGGAAGCGGGTAAGGACCACGGCAGGCGCTGGATCGCCGCGTTCGTCTCAGGCTTTGCCTACCTGGTCTTGGCCGTTGCCTCAGCGGCGCTGGTCACTTTGGTGGCTGCTGCCCCGCCCGGTCTTCTTGAGGCGGTGGCGGGCCTCGCCCTGCTTGGGACGCTGGCCTCGTCCATCTCATCCGCGCTGGCGGTAGCTGAGGAACGCATCCCGGCCTGCATCACATTCCTACTGGCGGCCTCAGGCCTGAGCTTCGCCGGCATTGGCGCTGCCTTCTGGGCGCTGGCAGGTGGCATCCTGGTGCGATGGATGCTGAAGAGCCGCGAACCTGTTCACAAAGCGTGAAGCAGGCCGGAAGCCCGGTTCCGGCCTGAAGCCGGCACTAACCCCGGATCAGGCAGGCTCGTGGTTCTGGGCCTCACGGGCAAGAGCCGTCAGCCTGGACACGGCACGGAAGTACTTCTTCATGTAGCCACCGGTCATCATCTCTTCGGTAAAGAGCTGGTCGAAAGGTACGCCACTGGCAAGGATCGGGACGTCTTTGTCGTAGAGCCGGTCCGCAAGAACCACAAAGCGGAGGGCGACGGCCTGTTCGGTAATGGTTTCGACGTCGCTCCACACCACAGCCTCCACCCCCGAGATGAGCTGCCGGTAACGGCTGGGGTGGACGGCGGCCAGATGATTCACGAGAGTGCGGAAATCGTCCACAGCCACGGTCTTCCCGTCGAACTCGGCACGCATACGATGCTTAAGTTCCTCGGTCTTGAGGGGTGCGGGAGCCGCCGGCAAACCGCGGTGGCGGAAGTCTTCGCCGTCGATCCTGACGACGTCGAACTGGTCCGCGAGAACCTGTATTTCGCGCTGGAAGTCCACTGCCGCGAAGCGCCCTTCACCCAAGGAACCGGGAAGGGTGTTGGACGTGGCGGCGAGCTTCACACCGGCGTCGGCGAGTTCACGCATGAGCCGGGACATGAGCACGGTGTCTCCGGGATCATCAAGTTCGAATTCATCGATGCACACCAGCTTGTAGCTGCTCAGGGCTTCCACGGTCTTGCGGAAGGACAGCGCACCCACGAGGTTGGTGTATTCCACAAACGTTCCGAAGGCCTTCGGGCCCGGGGACCTGTGCCAAAGGGAAGCCAGAAGGTGGGTCTTACCCACACCAAAACCACCGTCGAGGTAGATTCCTGCCCTCGTTGCCGGTGCCTTCTTGGCGAACAACTTTTTGAAGAGACCGCCACCGTCATCGGATCCGACGCCATCGGCGAATCCGGAAAGCAGCTTCACTGCGTTTGCCTGGCTCGGCTGGGAAGGATCCGGCCGGTAGCTGTCGAACGATACCTCTCCGAATCGCGGAGACGGGTAGAAACCCTTGAGGAGTTCCTCCACGGAGACTGCCGGTGTGCGGGCAGCCAGTTGTTCGATCTTTACCACGGTGGTCCGTTCCTTCGGTATTAGGTCCCCAGCAAGAATACCGGCATCGGACACTCGGAAAACCGTCACGTGACCAAGCCCATGTTTCATCGTATGACCACGGGGAAGCATTCCTTGCTGCCCGTGGTTAGTGTTGGAGCACGCCCGGCCGGCACCTGCACCACCTTCCACGGCCTGGCTCCGACCGTTGTCAGTGAAAGGCCATCACCATGTCCTACCCAGTTGAACAGAACGAAAAGTTTGCATCGTATGCGAACCCCGAACGCCTTGTGTCCACTGAGTGGCTCGCGGCAGCCCTTGCAGACGGCGCCATTGCCGACGGCAAGCTTGTGGTTGTTGAGTCCGACGAAGACGTTCTCCTCTACGAAACCGGCCACATTCCGGGCGCCGTCAAGATCGACTGGCACACAGACCTGAATGACGAGGTCACCCGCGACTACGTGGATGGCGCCGCTTTTGCCGCCCTCGCGGCCTCCAAGGGTATCTCCCGCGACAGCACCGTGGTCATCTACGGTGACAAGTCCAACTGGTGGGCTGCCTACGCGCTGTGGGTCTTCACGCTGTTCGGGCACGAGGATGTCCGCCTCCTCGATGGTGGCCGCGACAAGTGGATCGCCGAAGGGCGCGAGCTGACCACCGACGTTCCCCAACCGTCAGTGGGTGAATACCCGGAGGTGGAACGCAACGATGCTCCCATCCGTGCGTTCAAGGAAGACGTCCTGGCACACTTGGGCAACCCCCTCATCGATGTCCGCTCCCCTGAGGAATACACGGGACAGCGCACGCACATGCCGGCCTACCCGGAAGAGGGCGCGCTGCGCGGCGGCCACATTCCCACCGCCGCGTCCATCCCGTGGGCACGCGCTGCGGCTGAAGACGGCACTTACCGGAGCCGTGAAGAGCTCGAAGCCCTATACCTCGGCGAGGCTGGCCTGGAACCCGGCGATGACGTGGTGGCGTACTGCCGCATCGGCGAGCGTTCCAGCCACACCTGGTTCGCGCTGAAGTATCTGCTGGGCTTCGACACCGTCCGCAACTATGACGGCTCCTGGACCGAGTGGGGCAACGCCGTGCGGGTTCCCATCGTCAAGGGTGCCGAGCGCGGTTCCGTTCCTGCGTCCCTCGTCAGCAACTAGGGGCTCGTCAGCACCAAGTCAGGAATCAAGGCATCCGTAGTGTTCGGCCACACAAGATGCATTGACCGCTGTTGTGCGTAAGCTGGAAGTGATGAGTACGAACACTTTGCCCACCGCCCTGGCGGAAATCGTCGATGACTTCCAGGCACTGACGGAGCCTGACCGCCTGCAACTCCTGCTCGAATTCTCGAGGGGCTTGCCGGAGCTTCCGGAGCGCTTGAAGGACCACCCTGAACTGCTGGAACAGGTTGTGGAGTGCCAGTCACCGTTGTTTCTCACTATTGAGTCCGAGAAAAACCCCGACGGCGGCGCACGCGCCTACCGGCTCTTCTTCAAAGCTCCCCAGGAGGCACCCACAACCCGCGGCTTCGCAGGGGTCCTGCACGAGGGCCTGGATGGATTGACCGCTGAGGAAATCCTAGCCGTGCCTGACGATATGCCGGAGTTGCTGGGCCTCACCCGGGCCATCACTCCCCTGCGCATGCGGGGAATGACCGCCATGCTCGGCCGTATCAAGCGGAAAGTCGCAGCCGCCAGCCGGCTGGAACACTGACCCGCTGGAAAACTGAAGGGCATAAGCACAGGTATGGCCAAGAAGATGGCTTCACAGGGAACGCCGGCTACTGCAGCACTTGCAGCGGCCGGCGTTCCCTTCGTATTGCACCCCTATGCCCACGATCCGTCGGCGACCAGTTACGGCCTGGAGGCCTCGGAAGTCCTGGGGATCGAGCCTGAGCGGGTTTTCAAGACCCTCATGGTGGAGGTTGAAGGCCGTCTGGCAGTGGCCATCGTTCCGGTATCTGGAAACCTCGACCTAAAGTCCGTCGCTGCCGCCCTCGGGGCCAAGAAGGCAGCAATGGCCGATCCCAAGGCCGCCGAACGGCGCACCGGATATGTGTTGGGAGGCATATCACCGCTGGGACAGCGGCAGGCCTCCCCCACGGTCCTTGATGAATCTGCCGTGGACTTGGCCACCCTCCTTGTGTCGGGAGGCCGCCGTGGACTGGACATTGAGCTGGCGCCGGCCGATCTCATCCGGCTCACCAAGGCCATCACGGCTCCCATCGGCACTTCATCAAGCATCAAGGGCTGACACGAAACCGCCTGTGGCCACCTGTGGCCGCCAGGGGTCCTCAGGCGGGCTGTCCGGTGGCGCCTGCCTGCCCGGGATTGTTTCGGGGAGCCAGCTGCCTCTGCAGCCAGGCGCTGACCAAGCGCTCCCACCGTTCGGGGTCCACGTTCCACTCTTTGGTGTGCCGGGCGCCGTCGAACGGCTCAAAGGTGACCATCTCGGGGTTCTTCTCCGCAAGGCTGGCGGAGGGCCCGAAGGGTACGTAGTCGTCGTCCACGCTGTGGATCAGCAAGGTGGGTGTCCGCAACTCGACTGCCCGCGTTTCCCAGTCCATGGCCTTCAAATCCACAGGCGCAGATAGTCCGGTCAGCCGTCGCCCCAAGGGATGGCTCAGCATCATTTGTCCATACCGGCCCACGTTGTAGGGGATCCTGTTCATCTCGGCGTGATGGGCCATGACATTGACCCAGTTGATGACCGGGGCATCCAGTACCAACGCGCGGATGAGGTGGCGGTGCTTGGAGAGGTCCGCTGTCTGCAGGCTGATCGCCCCGCCCATGGACCAGCCAAACAGAACTATTTCCTGAGCACCCTGATCCAAGGCATATTCGATCGCGGCCTCAACGTCGCACCATTCCGTGGAACCGAGTCCGTACCGTCCATCCGGCGCGGCTGGAGCAAGACCGTCATTACGGTAGGAGATCAACAGGCTGTCCATTCCGAGTTCCCGTACACTGCGGACGGCACGGAGGCCTTCCAGACGCGTGGCTCCGCGGCCGTGGACCATGATTGCGCAGACTGGCGCCGCGGCCGAAGCTTCGGCCCGGATCAGCCAGGCAGGTGCCTTCCCGCCGTCGATCTCTATGTCCACGTCCTCGGCCGCAAGGCCGATCGCGGCCGGGTCCGGGTACGTTGCACCGCTCCACCAAGCACGGCGCGCCTCGGAGAGGTTGCCGCTGTAAACTTCCTCGACCTCACGCAGCACGGTTTGCTCGGCGGGCGAATAGGACACAATCCGGCCGATCCTGGCATGTCCTTGGCCGCCGGAGAAGAAGAGGCTGAAGACGCCGTCGATGGTGGTATCAGGGGTGGCCGCCAGAATGACTTGTTGCCCCTTGTCGCCGCGGATCACGGCAAGCACTTCCTGGTCCTCGTGCCGGGCGGCGGGGGTAATGACACGGCGGGCAAAGTACACGGCGAGCGCCGACGAGCCCGCACCTACCAGGCCGGCCAAGGTACCGCCGGCAAGGAATCCTGCGATGGCCCATTTGGTGCGGAGGGAGAGTTTCTTGTCTGCAGCGTCGCTCGCTGGCGGGGTAGTCGATGCCATGCTTCCATTGTTGCTGCTCAACGGCGGCCCTTGGGGCAGGCGTGGACCGCGCGGCGCATCGGCCCGCGGATCCTGGCGCGTGAATCAACGTCCCAAAAGTCTGCGGACAGCGGTTCGCCGGGACTACGCTGTAGCCATGAGTGATCCCATCGTCATCCTGACTGAAGAGCCCCTCGGCCCCGACGACCGCGTTAACATCGCCAAATTGCTCGACGGCGGTGATGCGCCCCTGATTGTCCTGGTCCCGTCAAACACAGAGCGACATCTTCTGGTCGATTTCCTGGAGAACCTGTCTTTGCTTGATATCGCCAAAGCCTTCCGGGAACTCACTGCACAGCATCCTGACCCTGAGGCTGAGCGTGCGGAGGCCTCCGAGACGCTGGCTGCATCCTTGGCGGCATTGGCCGGGTTGGGCGGTGGCGTCACCGGGGAGGTGGTCGACGGCGGTGCCGTGGCCGGTTTGGTGGCGAAGGTCCGTGCGGTGGACGCTGCCCAGGCTGTGGTCATTACCCGGCCCCACGCCATCGCGGACACCTTCCACACGGACTGGGCCAATAAGGCACAGGATCAGCTGGGTCTCCCGGTCCTCCACCTGTACGCAGGTTCGGGATTTATCGGCGACTCGTGAGCGTTGCAATAGGCATGAACACTCCTGACAACACCAGCAATACAACTTCTGTGCCCGTGGAAAAGAGCGATGCCCAGTGGCGGGAGGAGCTGACACCCGAGGAATACCGGGTTCTTCGGCAGGCAGGAACCGAGCGGCCGTACACGGGCGAGTACTGGGACACCCACACGGAAGGCGTGTACCAGTGTCGCGCTTGCGGCAGCCAGTTGTTCACCAGCCGGGAGAAATTTGATTCCCATTGTGGTTGGCCGTCGTTCTGGGCACCCTTGGCCGAAGGCACGGTCCGGTATCTCCATGACCGCACCATGGGAATGGATCGTGTCGAAGTCCGGTGCGCCAACTGTGACTCGCATCTTGGGCACGTTTTTGAGGGCGAGGGCTATGGCACGCCCACGGATCAGCGGTTCTGCATTAACTCCGTTTCGCTTCGCCTGGTGACGCCGGAAGAGAGCTAGGCAGTTACGGACGGGCTGGCGCCCTGCCAGCCCGTCCGGGAACGCGGCGTTATTTCGGGGCTGCATGTGACGGGACTGAATCTCAACCCGCCTTCGAGCACCAAATGACCAAGAGTTTCTTATGCTCAAGTCATTCTTGGATTAGCAATGCTTTTTGCTTGCTACGCTCGGCCCAGAAGCAAACACCACTTCGAAAGGGCCGAGCTCCATGACCACCATCACCACCGACATCCTGCCGCGGGTCACCGCTGACAACGCCGAATGGATGACCCTGAAGGCCGCTGCCACAGCACTGCAGGCACACCAGGAGCAGGACGGCTCCATTGCCGATTCCGCAGCCCACAACGAGGCCGCGAACCTCGTTGCTACTGTGACCGACGCCATCGCTGCCCTGGTTCCGCACTTCCCCCACGATGCCCGGTACCTGGAGCTCCTGGTGGCAGACTTCGGCCGATGGGTCGAAGGCGGGTTCGGGGTTCCGGACTTCCTGGACTCCCTTCAGGCGTTCCAGCCCCAGGAGCAGCGCGTTGACGGCCTCCAGCACCTGGTGGTTTTCCCCATGTACACACAGAACGGCAGCACCAACAGGTTGGTCGAAGCCGTCCTGATCGAGGTCATCTGGCCGGAGTTCATTGGCGGCCTGGAGTCTGGCGAGTACTCCAACAAACTCTTCGTTCCCATCCGCTTCGTGGATTTCACTCCCGGGTACGACACGAACTCGGCTGTCCTCTTCCCCGAGACGGTGGCCGTCCGTGAGACCCCTACTTTCACGTGGGGCGCCATCTTCGCTGACCGGGAGGCCGCTCGTTTCCGCCGCGTCCTCAAGGCAGCCGCGGCCACCACATCCCTGGAACTTCCCGAGGATGCAGCACAGCTCATCGAGGACCAGGAACTGACCCAGCGAACCTTTGTGATGTGGGACCTGATCCACGACCGCACCCACATGCGCGGGGACCTTCCCTTCGATCCGTTCATGATCAAGCAGCGAATGCCGTTCTTCCTTTACTCACTGGAGGAGCTGCGCTGCGATCTGACTGCATTCCGCGAGTCCGTGCGCATTGAAAAAGACGAAGAAGCCGACCCCGATGCCCGCAAGCATGCAAAGCTCGTCCAGTATGCAGTGATCTTCGACCGGATTTTCCGTTTCGCCATCACGGGCAGCCGCGTCCGCAACTACGACGGCCTGGGCGGCCAGCTCCTGTTCGCATGGATGCACCAGCACCACGTGCTCCACTGGACGGACAGCAAGCTCTCCATCGACTGGGACGAAGCTGCCTCGGTAGTAGTGGAACTCGGTGCCAAAATCGAGGAACTGTACTGGCGCTCGATCGACCGCCCGAAGGCTGCCCACTGGCTTGCGGCGTACGAGCTCATTTCGAGCACCGTGACGCCCCACCCGGCGTCGGTATGGGCCAAGGGTCCGGACGCGCTGCCCTTGGACGGTCCGCCCCGCGGCCTCACGGACCAGGTGCTGGATGACGAGTTCCCCCTGTCCATGTTCTACGAAGCACTGGAGAAGAAGATGCGCCCTGTCATCGAGTCCACCACCGGCATCACCGGCTCGACGGCGGCCTGATGACCGCACTGACTATCCTTGTGACCGGCGGAAGCAGCGCTTCGGGCATCGCCGTGGCGCGCGCGTTGGGGGCCGTCGGTCACAGGGTGTTCACTGTGGGTTCCGACGATGTCCGGATCAAAGCGGCCGCGGCTGAAGCCGGCAATGGGGTGACTCCCCTGGTTTCCGATCTCTCCAGCCTGGACTCCGTCCGCGAACTTGCGGCCAGCGTCCGTGACCTCGGCGTCGAGGACATCGACGGCGTGGTCCACTTGGTGGGCGGCTGGCGGGGCGCCAAAGGCATCGAAGACCAAACGGATGAGGACTGGGAGTCCATGGAACGGAGCGCTGTGACCACGCTCCGCAACGTCTCCCGGGTCTTCTACAGCCAGATTGAAGCATCCCCGCACGGTCGTTTTGCCATGGTGTCGTCAACCACCGCCGCTGCTCCAACAGCTGCGGCCGCCAGCTACGCGGCGGCAAAAGCAGCTGCAGAGGCCTGGACCTTGGCGGTAGCGGATGGTTTCCGGCGGGCGCAATCCGGAAGCGCCGGAAACCAGGAAGCCCCCACCGAGCAGCACAGCGCGGCAGTAATTTTCGTGGTCAAAGCCCTCGTGGATTCAGCGATGCGGGAGGCCCATCCCGAAAGGCGATTCCCCGGCTTCACGGACGTTGAAGAACTGGCGGCTGCCGCCGTCGGACTCTTTGAACAACCCGCCGCCACCCTCAACGGCCAGCGAATCCTGCTGGCCAAATAGACTTGAAAGCGTGAATGAACAAGTGACGAGCACAACAGAGGCAATCCACAGCGCCCATGAAGCCCCCGGCGCGGGTCGGCTGCATGACCCTGCGGTTCGCGGGTTCGCATCGGACAACTACTCCGGCGTGCATCCGGAGATCCTCTCTGCACTGGCAACCGCCAACGGAGGGCACCAAGTGTCCTACGGTGAGGACGTTTACACGGCACGGCTGCAAGAGGTATTGGAGCAGCAATTCGGCCCGGGCATCGAGACCTTCCCGGTCTTCAACGGCACCGGCGCGAACGTCCTTGCCCTGCAATCCCTGCTGCCGCGCTGGGGTGCGGTAATCTGCGCCTCCACAGCACACATCAACATGGACGAGAACGGTGCACCGGAACGGGTGGGCGGGATCAAGCTCCTGCAAGTGCCCACCGGGGACGGCAAGCTCACCCCCGAGCTGATCGACCGGGAGGCCTGGGGCTGGGGCGACGAGCACCGCGCCCAGCCCTTGGTGGTGTCTATTACCCAAACCACTGAACTCGGCACCTGCTACACGCCGGAAGAAGTGCGGGCCATTGCCGACCATGCCCACGCCAAGGGCATGAAGCTGCACATGGACGGCGCCCGGCTTGCGAACGCCGCAGCGCACCTGGACGTTCCCCTCCGCGCGTTCACCCGCGACGCCGGCGTGGACATCCTGTCTTTCGGCGGTACCAAGAACGGACTTCTTTTTGGTGAAGTCGTGGTGGCCCTGAACCCGGAGGCAGCTGACGGCCTGAAGTTCCTGCGCAAGATGAACATGCAATTGGCATCGAAGATGCGCTTCATCTCGGCCCAGTTCATTGCCTTGCTGGAGGATGGCCTGTGGCTGCGTTCCGCCGCGCACGCCAACGCCATGGCCGCCCGGCTGCGAACGGCAGTAGAAGGACTCGACGGCGTGGAGCCAACCCAGGCAACGCAGTCCAACGGCGTGTTCGCCATCCTGCCCGACGGCGTGGCTGACAAGCTGCGTGAATCCTTCGCCTTCTACGACTGGGATGCCGCCCGCCGCGAAGTTCGGTGGATGTGTTCGTTCGATACCACGGAGGAAGACATTGACGCATTTGTGGCGGCAATTAAGCGCGAACTGGCCTGACAAGTAACACGTCCAAACCGGGGCGGCGAGCCTGCACAGATTCGCTGCCCCGGCCGCATAATCTGCGATGGTGAACGCCCTCGCACAGGTTCCCTCGGAATTTCTCTTCGCCTTGGGATCGCTACGAAAAGCACAATGCCGCAGCGAGCTGCGGCTTGACGAGATCCCCGCTCCTGCCCGCCTGGCTCCCTACGCAGTTGCCCTGGGAGCTGAAGTGTTCAGCCCCACTGCGGCAACCCGCCAAGTTCCCGTCCATGGACCGGCCGCCAAGGCCTTCGCCGCGAACCAAGGCACCAATCCCTCAAGCGAAGAGGACGACGAACTGGCCACTGGCCGCTTCATCCTCCTTTATGACCCCGACGGTTCTGCTGTCTGGGAGGGAGAGTTCCGCATCGTCACCTACATTCGGGCTCAAATGGACGCAGAGATGGGGAACGACTCCATGCTTGGCTCTGTTGCCTGGACCTGGCTCGTTGACGCCCTGGAGAACCACGCCGCACCCTATCGCGCTGCCGGTGGCACTGCCACCAGGATCCTTTCCGAAAGCTTCGGCACCTTGGCTGAACGACCGGACACCATAGACATAGAACTCCGCGCATCCTGGACGCCGGCAAGCCAGGATGTTCAAGCGCACCTCGAAGCGTGGTCTGACATGGTTTGTACCTTCGCTGGCCTGCCGCCCTTGCCGCCAGGCGTTACCGGATTGCCCAACAGGAGGCTCAATTGAGGGTGAGAATCGAGTCCTCGGGTAAGCAAAAAGTGAGCGCAAAAACCCACTGTGGCCGGAATCGGTAAGCTTAAGCCACCATGACCCCTGAAAATCCGGAAAACACCACGGCCGGCGACCCGGTTGCTGATCCCACCACCCACATCAAGGTAGACGGCTTCGATAGCCACGTCCCTGAAATCATCGATCTCGATACTCCCCGCGAGGGCGTACCCCTGGTCATCGACACCCCGTCCGGGCTGGAGCGGTGCGCAGCCGCAATCGCCGCCGGAACAGGACCCGCCGGAGTGGACGCAGAACGGGCTTCCGGGTTCCGCTACGGGCAGCGGGCTTTCCTGGTACAGATCCGACGCGAGGGCGCTGGAACCTGGCTGATCGATCCCGAACCATTCGAGAACCTGGACATCATCAATGACGCGCTCCGCGGCGTCGAATGGATCCTCCACGCTGCGTCACAGGACCTCCCGTGCCTCTCGGAGCTCGGCATGTGGCCGGACAAGCTCTTCGATACCGAACTTGCCGCCCGCCTCGCGGGACTCCCCCGCGTGGGACTTGCCGCCGTCATTGAACAACTTCTGGGATTCGGCCTCGCGAAAGAACACTCCGCTGCCGACTGGTCCACCCGCCCCCTGCCCGAACCCTGGCTGCGTTACGCAGCGCTCGACGTCGAAGTCCTCGCAGAACTCCGCGAGGAACTCATCGAGTTGCTGGAGGCTGACGGCAAGCTTGAATACGCCGAACAGGAGTTTGCAGGCATCCTCGCGGCGGGCCTTTCCGCCCCGCGCGTGGATCCCTGGCGGAAGACCTCCGGACTCCACCAGATACGCGACCGCCGCCAATTGGCAGCTGTACGCGAGCTGTGGCTTGAGCGCGACCAACTGGCACGCAAACGGGACGTAGCTCCCGGCCGGCTCATCCCTGACTCGGCGCTGGTGGCTGCAGCCAAAGCCATGCCCACCACCGTGCCGCAGCTGCTGGCCACCAAAGGATTCCACGGCCGGTCCGCCCAGAGGGAAGCCCCGCGCTGGCTCCGCTGCATCACCAACGCCCGCACACTCACGGATCTCCCACCGCTGCACTTACCCACCAACGCCCCGCCTCCGCCACGGGTCTGGGCGGACAGGGATCCCGAGGCCGCAGCACGCCTGGCCACCGCCAGGCCTGCCCTGCAGGCAAAGGCAGATGAGCTAAAGCTGCCAGTGGAGAACCTGTTGACACCGGACTATTTGCGACGAGTTGCCTGGCGTCCTCCGGCTGATGTTTCCCTGGAGTCCGTCGCTGCGGAGTTGCGCTCCTTGGGTGCGCGCGAGTGGCAAATCTCCTTCGCCGCTCCGATACTCACTGAAGCGTGCCTGAACCCGGCTCCGCTTCCCGGCAAAGAGTCCAAGGGGAAGGAAGTTCCCACGTCCAAGGACGCGCAACCTTCCAGCAATGCCGGCTGAGCTCCTACCCGCTTTGAGGCCTGTCATCCGAACCGAAGTTCGTGGTGGCAGGCCTTTCGCGTCCCCGAGGACAGGAGGGCAGCGCCTGCGTCGCGGGCCTTGCAAGCTAAGTTACCCACGAGTAACATTGGACCCAATGCCAGCCGAAGCCCCCGTGACGCGGGATTCGGCGCCATGTCTCAACGAGGAGTTATTACATGAGTCCATCACGCAGTGCTCAGAGAAACGTCCGCGACGTCGTGTTCGTGGACGGTGTGCGCACCCCCTTCGGCAAGGCCGGCGAAAAAGGCATATATGCGGGCACCCGCGCCGATGACCTCGTGGTGAAATGCATCCGGGAACTGATGCGTCGGAATCCCTCACTGCCCGCCGACCGGATCGACGAGGTCGCCATCGCCGCCACTACCCAGACCGGGGATCAAGGCCTCACTATCGGCCGCACAGCGGCACTGTTGGCCGGGCTCCCCCGCACGGTACCCGGCTTCGCCATCGACCGCATGTGCGCAGGTGCCATGACTGCAGTAACGACGACGGCGAGCGGCATCGGTTTCGGTGCCTACGACGTCGTCATTGCAGGCGGCGTGGAGCACATGGGCAACCACCCCATGGGTGCAGGCGCCGATCCCAATCCGCGGTTCATGTCCGAACGCCTGGTGGACCCCGCGGCGCTGAACATGGGCAACACGGCCGAGAACCTGCATGACCGCTTCCCCGCGATCACCAAGGACCGCACGGACACCTATGCGGCGGCCTCCCAGGCCAAGCTCGCCGCAGCCTACTCGAACGAACAAATCCAGCATGACCTGGTGCCGGTAGCCACCATGAAGCCCGGCCAGGGCTGGGCCCTGCACACCGCGGACGAGCCGCCGCGGCCCGGCACCACTGTTGCCGATTTGGCCGAACTGCGGACCCCGTTCCGCGCCCATGGTCGCGTCACTGCGGGAAACGCTGCAGGTCTGAACGACGGCGCCACAGCGGCGGTTCTCGCTTCGGCGGAAGCCGCTGAAGAACTGGGCCTCTCAGTCAAGATGCGCCTCGTCTCCTATGCCTTTGCCGGCGTCGAACCCGAAGTTATGGGCATTGGACCGGTTCCCGCCACGGAAAAGGCCTTGAAGAACGCAGGGCTGGGCATCGAGGACATTGGACTCTTCGAAATCAACGAGGCCTTCGCCGTCCAGGTCCTCAGTTTCCTGGACCACTTCGGCATCGCCGATGACGATCCCCGGGTCAACCGCTATGGCGGTGCGATTGCCGTAGGACACCCGCTTGCCTCCTCGGGCGTCCGCCTGATGAACCAGCTCGCGCGGCAGTTCGAGGAAGACCACTCTGTCCGATATGGCATTACCACCATGTGCATTGGATTGGGTATGGGCGCCACGGTGATCTGGGAAAACCCGCACCATGCAGCCTACGAATCGTTCACCGCCGATCAGGGCACCACTGACCAGGCCACCGCAGCCACCACCGAAGGAGCCGCCGCATGAGCGCCGCCGAATTCCAAAAGCTCGCCGCACTTTTCCCTGACGAGGTTGTCACACACTCCTATGTGCAGGACATCCAGCTGCCGGGGGGCGCCGGGACCTTCGCACTGATCACCTTGGACAACGGCCTTGACCACTCCAAGCCCACCACGCTGGGGCCCAACACGCTCGTTGAACTCGGCGACGTTCTGGAGAAGCTCAAGGAGCGCGCCTCGCGCGGAGAAATTGTTGGCGTCGGCGTGACGGGAAAGCCGTACTTCCTGGTGGCAGGCGCCGACCTTTCTGCCGTAAAAACACTCAAGGAACGCGAGCACGGGCTCTGGATGGCGCAGCTTGGCCACGCCGTCTACAGCACCCTCGCCAACCTGGGTGTTCCGAGCTTCGCGTTCATCAATGGCCTTGCCTTGGGCGGCGGGTTGGAGATCGCCCTGCAGTCCACATATCGGACCGTCTCCACAGGTGCCGGCGCCCTGGCCTTGCCTGAGGCCTTCATCGGCCTCGTACCCGGCTGGGGTGGCGTCTACATCCTGCCGCGCCTCATTGGTCCGGAGAACGCCGTCAAGGTGATGATCGAGAATCCCCTCAGCAACAACCGCACCCTCACCGGACCGCAGGCGTTCGAGCTCGGCGTGGCCGATGCCATGTTCGAACCGGCCGACTTCGTGGAGCAGTCGCTCGCATGGGCGGCGCGGGTCATTGCCGGCGAGGTGACGCCTGAGCGGAAGAACTCCGTTGAGGCTGCCGATGACACAGTCGCCGCCCGTTGGGCAGCTGCGGTAACCGCAGGACGGGCTTTCGTGGAGTCCAAGACCTCCAACGCCTCCCCCGCCCCGGGTAAGGTCCTGGACGTCATGGAGGCCAACCGCACCATGACCCAAGCCGAGTCAGCTGAACTCGAGTGCGAGACCCTCGCAGGCCTCATGCAAACCGACGAATTCCGCTCCACCGTCTACGCGTTCCTGGATCTCGTCCAAAAGCGCTCCAAGCGTCCCGCGGGCGCCCCCGATCGCAAGCTTGCCCGCCCGGTCACCAAGATCGGCGTGGTAGGTGCAGGGCTCATGGCAAGCCAGCTGGCACTGCTGTTTGCCCGGCAGCTGAAAGTCCCGGTGGTCATGACCGACATCGATCAGGCACGGGTGGACAAGGGCGTCGGGTACGTCCACGCCGAAGTCGACAAGATGCTTGCCAAGAAGCGGATCAAGCAGGACGCCGCCAACCGGACCAAAGCCCTCGTTACGGGTTCCGTCTCCAAGGAAGCCTTCGCCGACGCCGACTTCGTCATCGAAGCCGTCTTCGAAGAACTGCACATCAAGAAGCAAGTCTTTGCCGAGGTTGAAGCGATCGTTTCTCCCGAGTGCATCCTGGCCACCAACACGTCCTCCCTATCGGTGACTGCCATGGCCGAAGATTTGAAGCACCCCGAACGCCTGGTGGGCTTCCACTTCTTCAACCCGGTGGCTGTCATGCCGCTCTTGGAGATCGTTCGGGCCCCAAAGACCGACGACGCCGTCCTGGCCACCGCGTTCGAACTCGCCAAGGGACTCAAAAAGACCGCCGTACTGGTCAAGGATGCCGCAGCCTTTGTGGTCAACCGCATCCTGCTTCGCCTCATGGGCGAGGTCATCGCGGCGTTCGACGAAGGAACCCCGGCGGAGGTGGCAGACAGCGCGCTGCGTCCCATGGGGCTGCCAATGTCGCCGTTCACCCTGAGTGCCATGGTTGGCCTACCAGTGGCCCAGCATGTCCAGGAGTCACTGCACGCCGCGTTCGGCGACCGCTTCCCGGTCTCGCAAAACCTCCAGAAACTCATCGACAACGGAGTGAAGAGCCTCTGGGTCCCGGGCCCTGACGGAAATCCTGTCATCCCGGCCGAGACGCTGGCCATCATGTCCTTCGGCAACACCCCGTCCACTGGCGAAGAAGTCCTCCGGCGCACCCAGGATGCCTTGGCCGAGGAGATCGGACTGATGCTCGAAGAAGGTGTCGTGGCCGGACCCGAAGACATCGATCTTTGCGTCATCATGGGCGCAGGATGGCCGATGTTCCTGGGCGGCATAACGCCGTACCTGGACCGGGTGGGCGCATCGGAGCGGGTCAACGGCAAGCGGTTCCTCGCCCCCGGCGTCGCATCGGCACCGGCCTAGGCCCTAGGGTAGGCGTACAGAAGGACGGGCCGTGGCCGGAGCGAATGTTCCGGCCACGGTCCGTCTTCCTTAGTGGGCATATGCGTTGGGCGTGAGCCTTGGCTAGTGCGTGGCGTTAGAAGAGTGCCACCTTCGGCGCCCTTGGGAAGATCTCGTCCAGTTCGTCGCGATCTTCCTGCGTGGGGACCCAGCTCACGGCTGCGGCGTTCTCACGGATCTGCTCCGGACGGGTGGCACCCGCGATGACACTGCTGACGCCGGGCTGCGCGGCCAACCAGGAGAACGCCAACTGAAGCTCGCTGATGTCCCTTTCCTTGGCGAACTGGCCGAAGCGGCCAAGCTGCTCCCAGTCGGCGTCGTGTACCAGGTTGGTGCGGGTGTGGCTCAATCGTGAACCTTCCGGGGCTTTCCCGGCGGAGTACTTTCCGGTGAGCAGCCCGTTGGCCAAAGGGAAGTACGGCAGGACGCCCAAGGAGAAGGCCCCGGCTGCGGGAAGCACTTCCAGTTCCGCGCGCCGATCCAGAAGGTTGTAATGGTTCTGCGTCGAGATGAAGCGGACGCCTGCTGACTGGCGGCCTACGTACTCCGCTTCGGCGATCTGCCAGCCGGCAAAGTTCGAATGGCCGATGTAGCGCACCTTGCCGCTCGAAACCACGTCATCCAGGGCCGCAAGGGTCTCCTCTATGGGAGTGCGCGGATCCGGGGTATGGAACTGGTAGAGGTCGATCCACTCGGTGCCCAGGCGGCGGAGTGAAGCTTCTACGGCTTTTACGATATACCGCCGCGAACCCCGGGCATCGAAGTCTTTGCCGTTGGCTCCGCGCATGTCCATACCGAACTTGGTTCCGATGACCACGTCATCACGGCGGCCTTTCAGCGCTTTGCCCAACATGGCCTCGCTCAGGCCGGGCTCACGACCGTAAACATCGGCTACGTCAAAGAAGGTCACGCCGGCATCAATCGCGGCATGGACTACAGCGTCCGTACCTTCCTGCGACTCAGTGGGAGTATTGGCGCGGCCCAGGTTGTTGCAGCCCAGCCCCACAGCTGAGACGGTCAGTCCGGAATGGCCAAGGCGTCGGTATTCAGTCATGAATTCAGCCTATACGGGGCGCACGGACCAGTTGGTCACCCGAGGCAACAAAGAGCACCCCGAGCTAACGGGTGCCGTAAGAGATCCCTGATTCCTCCATGGCATCCTCAAGCTGCGCTATGGCCACCGGGCCCATGCCGTGGAGCTTGGAAAGTTCCAGCTCGCCGAACTCGGCCAGCTGCTCCAGCGTCTCTATCCCTTCGTGGGCCAGGGCCCGTTTCGCAGGCGCAGAGAGACCTTTGGGCAGCGGCGTATGTCCGGGCCAGTTGCTCTTGGACGACATGGAGATCCCTCCTGATGCGTTGGGGTGCTACTTAGAGAGTAAAGCCCGCGCCCTGCTTGGGCGAGTGCTTCACCCGGAATGCGGTGAGGTCGCTGTGCGGTGCTGCTGCAACAGTGAGCTTGGTGAAGTCCAGATCCTCACCACGGACACAGATCTTGATGGCGTTTACGGCTTTGTTGACGTCCGGGCAGAGGCAGAAGATGTTCAAGTGCCCGTTGCCGATTTCCGAACGGTCCACCACGCCCAGCCCACGCCACGCCAGCTCACCGGTGAGGGCGGCTTTGGCTTTCCGCTCAAGATGCCGGTCACGTTCGGTGCCGTCCTTGGTTTTCAACGCAATTTGGGCAACTACCCAGAACTGTTCGGTCTCGGGAATCTCGGCGTAGCCGTCTTCCTCGCATTGCGCGGCAAAGGCGGCCATCAGGCCTTCCACGGCAGATTCGTCGTCAACGTTTGCTTCGTCAGTCTTGCTTTGGTGCCCCACCACACCGTGGTTGACCACGAACTGCTGGTCTTCGTCGTCGTACCAGGCCTCCCGGAAGTGAAGTACTCCTTCGTCGTCGCGCTTATAGGCGCGGATGATGCCGCTCATGCTCGTCCTTTCCCGAACCACTCGGCGCTGGTGCTGGTGGCTCCATTGACGTCGAAAGGTGCTTTCATGGTGTCCACTGCCTCGAAGAGGGCCGCGCATTCCGCGCGCATTGCGTCCACCGTCTGTTGCGGATAGCCCATGGCCATCCGATGATGCTCAAACTCATCTTCGTCATCAACGAACACCCCGTGCCTGGTGGAACGGATGACGTCCAGGTCCATGTCGATCATGTGGAACTCTGTTACACCGGGCTTGAGGGGGTTCCAAGCGTGGGCTGTGGCGAGGTCGACGTAAATCCTGAAGTCGCCCGGATAGCTGTCGTCGTAGAACGTGGCCACGAACTCGCCGGTCCGCGGGACCAGTAGGACGGCATCTGACGCCGTGTAGAAAGCCGCGCCCGGGCGCGCGCAAAACTCCCCCGCTCCCTGAAATATCCACCAGCCGTGAATGTCCTCACCCAGGTAGCGGCCAGGCACCACCCAGTGGGCTTTGCCGTCCCATTTCCTGTTCCTCGACACCACGAGGTCACCGGGCTGCAATGCGCCCGGCACGCGCTCGTCCGTCACAGGGTTGGCAGGCTGCCGGTGGTGGGGTGTTCCTGGCCCGGGAGGGGCCTGGCAAACGGGACCTTCGTCCCCAAAACCTGGGCAACGACGTCGTGGGTTATTTTCTGGGCGGTGAGGCCCACGCGCTCCAGGACCTGGCTGCGGGAGCCGTGTACCAGGAATTCAACCGGCAAGCCCACCTCGTTCAGCGCGGTGTCCACACCTGCGGCCCGCATCTCCTGCCGTATGCGCGAACCCACGCCACCCGCCCGGACGCCGTCTTCAATGCAGATCACCAGGCGGTGACGGGCGGCAAGGGCGATGATCGATTTCCGGACAGGAAGTACCCACCGGGGATCCACCACAGTGGAGCTGATGCCTTGGGCACCCAAGCGGGTAGCGACATCAAGTGAGAGTTCGGACATGGCACCGACGCTGACAATCAGGACATCGTTCTCCGTGGAGCCTTCCGGGCGCCGCGCGAGGATGTCCACGCCGTCATGAAGCCTTTCGATGGCTTCAACCTCGGAACCGACACTGCCCTTGGAGAACCGAACCACGGTGGGGGCATCGTTGATCGCCACCGCCTCGCGCAGTTCTTCGCGGAGCCGGGTGGCATCGCGGGGAGCAGCCAAGTGGAGCCCGGGCACGATCTGGACCATCGCCATATCCCACATCCCGTGGTGGCTGGGTCCGTCCGGGCCCGTCACGCCGGCACGGTCCAGGACGATAGTGACACCGGCTTTGTGCAAGGCGACGTCCATGAGGAGCTGGTCAAAGGCGCGGTTCAAGAACGTGGCGTAAACGGCCACCACGGGGTGGAGGCCACCGAACGCCATGCCTGCAGCGGACGTTAGCGCATGCTGCTCCGCGATGCCGACGTCGATCACCCGCTCCGGATGGCGCTCAGCGAACTTGTGCAATCCCACAGGGATAAGCATGGCGCCGGTGATCCCCACGATGTCGGGGCGTTCGTCAGCGATGTCCGCAATTTCTTCAGCAAAAACCGAGGTCCAGGATCTGGCTCCAGGCATTTCGGTGGGCTCGCCCGTTTCAGGGTCAATGATTCCTACGGCGTGGAATTGGTCTGCTTCATTGGCGAGGGCGGGGGCATAGCCGTGGCCCTTTTCCGTCATGGCGTGAACAATGACAGGTCCGCCGTAGGCCTTGGCGGTGTTAAGCGCATGCTCCATGGCTTGGAGGTTATGCCCGTCAACCGGGCCAATGTACTTCATGCCAAGGTCCTCGAACATGCCCTGCGGAGCCCACCAGTCCTTGATGCCCTTCTTCATGGCATGAAGGCTCTTATATGTGAACTGGCCAGCCGGGCCGCCGTCCTGGAGTTTCTTCTTCCACCAGTCCAGCATCCGTTCGTAGGCCGGGGTGGTGCGGAGGGAGTCGATGGTGGGACGCAATGACGCAAGGTAGTCAGCAAAACCGCCCACGGTGGGAGCATAGGAGCGCCCATTGTCGTTGACAACAATCACCACGCGACGCCGCTTATCCGCGGCAATGTTGTTGATGGCTTCCCATGCCATTCCTCCGGTAAGCGCACCATCGCCAACAACGGCGACGACGAACCGGTCGCCCTCGCCGGTCAGCTGCCGGGCACGCGAAATGCCGTCTGCCCAGGACAGGGAGGAGGACGCATGTGAACTTTCCACGATGTCGTGCTCGGACTCCGCACGGTCCGGATAACCGGACAGTCCGCCTTGCTGGCGCAGCGTCGTGAAGTCCTGGCGCCCGGTGAGCAGCTTGTGCACGTAGGACTGGTGCCCGGTATCGAAGACGACACTGTCGCGCGGTGACTCAAAGTTCCGGTGGACAGCAAGCGTGAGTTCAACAACGCCCAGGTTGGGACCAAGATGTCCACCCGTTGCGGCTACGTTGGTGATCAGGAACTCCCTGATTTCGCCGGCCAGTTGTTCCAGCTCCGTGCCGGACAGTTTGGCCAGGTCCCGTGGATCCTTGACGGTTTCCAAAAGTCCCAACGGCCCTCCTTAGGGTGAATGACGTGCTTGTTAACTCTAGCGCGTACCCGGACCCACGCGTTGCGCCGTGGTTACGAGTCCTGGGATAGGCATCCCGGGCTACTGCCGGGACGCCAACAGCCCCGGCTGGTCGGGCGACCAGCCGGGGCTGTCCGGCTTCTGGATCAGCTGGAAACCAGCCGGTCCGTTATGCCGAGATCTGGCGCAGAACGTACTGCAGGATGCCGCCGTTGCGGTAGTAGTCCGCTTCACCCGGGGTATCGATGCGCAGAACTGCGTCGAAGGACTTGGCGGTACCGTCTTCAGCCGTGGCAGTTACCTTGAGCGTCTTCGGCGTAGTGCCGTTGTTGAGCTCGGTGACGCCTTCAACTGCGAAGGTTTCCGTACCGGTTAGGCCCAGCGTTGCTGCGGACTCTCCGGCAGGGTACTGCAACGGAAGGACGCCCATGCCGATGAGGTTGGAGCGGTGGATGCGCTCGTAGCTTTCGGCGATGACGGCCTTGACGCCCAGGAGCGCCGTGCCCTTGGCCGCCCAGTCACGGGAGGAACCCGAACCGTATTCCTTGCCGGCCAGGACAACCAGGGGCGTTCCTGCGGCCTGGTAGTTCTGGGCTGCGTCGTAAACGTAAGCCTGGGGCGCACCTTCCTGGCTGAAGTCACGGGTGAAGCCACCTTCGACGTTGTCCAGGAGCTGGTTCTTGATGCGGATGTTGGCAAACGTACCGCGGATCATGACTTCGTGGTTACCACGGCGTGAACCGTAGGAGTTGAAGTCCTTGCGCTCCACACCGTTGGCCAGGAGGTACTGGCCCGCAGGGGTGTCCGACTTGAAGGAACCGGCCGGGGAGATGTGGTCCGTGGTGACGGAATCGCCAAGCTTCAAGAGCACACGGGCGCCCGAGATGTCCTGGACGGGATCCGGCTGGGCCTTCATGCCCTCGAAGTATGGGGGCTTCCGCACGTAGGTGGAGTCTTCGGCCCATGCGAAGGTGTCACCGGCAGGGGTGTCAAGTGCCTTCCAGCGCTCGTCGCCATCGAAGACGCCCTCGTAACCCTTGGCGAACATAGCCTCGTCGATGGAGGAGTCGATGACTTCCTGCACCTCGGTGGGGTTCGGCCAAATGTCCTTCAGGAAGACCTCGTTGCCTTCGGAGTCGGTGCCCAGGGCATCGGTATCGAAGTCGAAGTCCATGGTGCCGGCCAGGGCGTAAGCGATGACCAACGGCGGTGACGCCAGGTAGTTCATCTTCACGTCCGGGTTGATGCGGCCTTCGAAGTTGCGGTTACCGGAGAGGACCGCGGTGACGGAGAGGTCGTTGGCCTGGATTGCCTCGGAGATTTCCGGCTCAAGGGGGCCGGAGTTACCGATGCAGGTGGCGCAGCCGTAACCCACGATGTAGAAGCCAAGCTTCTCAAGGTAAGGGGTAAGGCCGGACTTTTCGTAGTAGTCCGTGACGACCTTCGAGCCCGGGGCAACGGAGGTCTTGACCCACGGCTTGGAGGTCAGGCCCTTGTCAACGGCGTTGCGTGCAAGGAGGGCCGCAGCCAGCATGACGGACGGGTTGGAGGTGTTGGTGCAGGACGTGATCGAAGCGATCGACACGGCACCGTGGTCCAGCTCGAACTCGCGGCCGTCGGCAGTGGTGACCTTGACCGGCGAAGAGGGGCGGCCATGCGCACCGTTGGCGGCGGAGTAAACGCGTTCCGTCTCCGTGGTGTGCGAATCAGCGTGCGTGAAGGACGGCGCATCCGAAGCCGGGAACGATTCGTCCAAGGACTCATCCACGCTGCCGTCTTCGATGGCGACGTAGTTGTGGATGTCCTTGCGGAACTGTTCCTTGGCATCCGTGAGCTCGATGCGGTCCTGCGGACGCTTGGGGCCGGAGATGGAAGGGACAACCGTGGACAGGTCCAGCTCGAGGAACTCGGAGAAACGCAGTTCACGGGACGGATCGTGCCAGAGGCCCTGTTCCTTGCTGTATGCCTCCACGAGGGCGACGTTTGCTTCGGAACGGCCGGTCAGGCGCAGGTAGTCCAAGGTGACGTCGTCGATCGGGAACATGGCAGCCGTGGAACCGAATTCCGGGCTCATGTTGCCGATGGTGGCGCGGTTGGCCAACGGCACAGCGGCAACGCCTTCACCGTAGAACTCAACGAACTTGCCAACAACACCGTGCTTGCGCAGCATCTCGGTGATGGTCAGCACCACGTCAGTAGCGGTGGCGCCAGCGGGGATGCTGCCCTTGAGCTTGAAGCCCACAACGCGGGGAATCAGCATGGAGACGGGCTGGCCGAGCATCGCTGCTTCGGCTTCGATACCGCCAACGCCCCAACCCAGGATGCCCAGGCCGTTGACCATGGTGGTGTGCGAGTCGGTGCCAACACAGGTGTCGGGGTAGGCGCGGACAACGCCGTCTACCTCGCGGGTCATGACAGTGCGGGCCAAGTACTCGATGTTGACCTGGTGGACGATGCCGGTTCCCGGGGGAACAACCTTGAAGTCATCGAATGCGGTCTGGCCCCAGCGAAGGAACTGGTAGCGCTCACCGTTGCGCTGGTATTCGATCTCCATGTTGCGCTCCAGTGCGCCGGAGTTTCCGAAGGCGTCGATCTGGACGGAGTGGTCGATGACCATTTCTGCAGGTGCCAACGGGTTGACCCGCTTGGGGTCACCGCCAAGCTCCTTGACGGCTTCACGCATGGTAGCCAGGTCCACGACGCAGGGAACGCCAGTGAAGTCCTGCATGATGACGCGGGCGGGGGTGAACTGGATTTCCGTGTCGGGCTCCGCATTGGGATCCCAACCGGCCAGGGCGCGGACATGGTCAGCCGTTATATTGGCGCCATCCTCAGTCCGCAGGAGGTTTTCAAGCAATACCTTAAGGCTGAACGGAAGGCTGTCTGCGCCCTCTACGGAGTTCAACCGGAAAATTTCATAGTCGGTGCCGGCTACATTCAGTACGCCTTTGGAACCGAAGCTGTCCACAGTGCTCATGGCAGGACTCCTCTCGCAACAGTTTCATCTTTGTCGCGTGGTTGGCCGCTAGCCAGTTAGGCGCACCTTACTTAGCCGGGCGGCATCTCTCGTGGTCACCCCGGGTCCGCGGCGTTGAAGACTGCGGACCGGGGCTACTACAGCCATCGTAGTGGCATACTCCGGCATTGCGTCACTGATCAGGCATCGCGATGGAAACCGGCAATTACTCCTTCTCCACTATGGACGCCGGGCGGCCTCCCGGCTACGCGGCGGGGACGATCAGCCCTACCGTTTCCAGGTGATGGGTGTTCGGGTACAGGTCGAAGGCCCGCAGCGACTCAAGTCGCCAACCTCCTTGATGGAAGTAACCCAGATCACGCGCAAAGGATGCCGGATCGCACGACACATAGGCGATTGCACGGGGCCCGGTGGCCATCAGTTGCTTGACCACCGCCTTGCCTGCTCCGGCGCGGGGCGGATCCAGCACCAGTGAGTCGAAGCTGCGGGCGCGTTGGTGCAGGACCCGCTCAACACGCCCTTGAACGATTTCCACCTGGGTTTCCCCGTGCAGGTTCTTGCGGGCGTCGCGACTGGTGCCCGGCGCGCCCTCCACGGAAAGTACCGAGCCGGTCACTCCGACTGCGTCCGCCAAAGGTGCCGTGAACAGGCCGGCGCCTGCGTAGAGGTCGGCAACTGCGGCGCCGGGCTGCAAGTACCCGCCGTTGGAAAGATAGCCCGTTACAGCGTCTACCAGCGTGTCCGGGGCGTCCTTGTGAATCTGCCAAAACCCCTCACCGGTCACACGGTATTCATGGCCGGCTGCACTTTCCTGCACCCAGGTCCTCCCCCGCAGCTGCAGGACTTCCCCTTTGCTGGGATCGAAGCTCGCAACTGAAACGTCATGCGGCAACTGGGACACGATGCTGTGCAATCTCTTGGGGCTTGTTGATTCTTCCGGAGCCAGCAGGATCAGGGGTCGCGAACCGTTGGCAGGCACCGCGACCTCCACACGGGCGATGCCCGACAGGTCAAGATCCCAAAGCTTCAGCCCGTTGACGCCCGCAAGCGCCAACGGCATCTCCTTGATGGGAAGCACAACGTCCGAACGGTGCGCATGCATGCCCAAACGGCCCTTGGGGGTCACCGCGAAGCTGGCGCGCGTGCGCCAGCCAAGTCCGTCGTCGTGATTGTCTCCCACGCCTTCCACCTCGGTGGCGAGGTCCAAGCCGGCAAGCCGCTTGAGCTGTTCGGCAAGTACTTCCGCTTTCAGGGCCCGCTGGCGCTGCAGGGAAATATGGCCGAGCTCGGCTCCACCTACCGGCGGAGCTCCGCGGCTCCATGAGCCCAACGAATCGGCCTGCTTCCAAAAATGCGGAACGCGGTCCGGTGAAGCCTCCAGGACCTCGACGACGTCGGCACGCCAGAAGCGCGACGAGTCGCCGGAGTCCGTCAAGCGGATACGGACCTTCTCCCCCGGGATCGCGTGCCTGACGAAGATGACGCGCCCTTCGTGCCGGGCGACGAAGTGCCCGCCGTGGGCGATGGGGCCAACGCCAACCACCAGTTCGGTGCCGGGCTCGCCCTGGCCTCCGCCGTGTCCTGCGTTATGGGAATTGTTCTGGGAGGTCATTGGGTATCCTGCAGTGCCTTTGCTTCTTCGGACGACTTCAGCTGCCACGGAACGCTGGCAACCATGACTCCGGGTTCGAAATGGAGCCTTGTCTTGATTCTGAGTGCTGTTTGGTTATGGACGAGTTGTTCCCACCATTTGCCCACCACATATTCGGGGATGTACACCACAATCAGGTCCCGCGGTGAGTCGCGGCGCATGTTCTTGATGTAGTCCATGATGGGCGTCACGGTCTCGCGGTAGGGACTGGCCAACACGGTCAGGGGAACCGGAATCTCCAGCTTCTCCCAATCCTTGACGGTCTGTGCTGTCTCCTCAGGGCTGATGTCCACGGTGACGGCGTCCAAGCGCGAGGGCCTGGAAGCCCGCGCGTAGGCCAGTGCCCGGAGGACCGGCTTCCGCACGTGGGAAACGAGGAGAACCGCATGAACCCTGGTGGGAAGTGCACGCGGAGAGGAGTCCTCGTCCACAGCCAACTCCCTGGCCACGTTGTCATAGTGGGCCCGGATGCTCCACATGATGAGGAAGAGGACGAACATGGCGAGCAGGGCGATCCAGGCGCCCTGTTCGAACTTGGTGATGAGGACGATGACCAGGACCAAAGCAGTCATCCCGAAACCCAGCATGTTGATGGTCCGCGACTTGATGATGCGCCGGCGGACAGCTTTGTCCCGGGCCAGTTTCAGTTCGCGGCCCCAGTGCCGGATCATGCCGAGCTGGCTGGCTGTGAACGAGATGAAGACGCCCACAATGTACAGCTGGATCAGCTTGGTGACATCTGCGTTGAACGCAAGAATCAGCACCAGCGCCCCGGCTGCCAGCGCAAGGACGCCGTTGCTGAACGCAAGCCTGTCGCCTCTTGTGCGGAGTTGTCGGGGCAGGTAGCCGTCCTGGGCCAGGATTGAACCCAGCACGGGGAAGCCGTTGAACGCCGTGTTGGAGGCGAACACCAGGATGATGCCCGTGGCCGCAACTACGACGTAAAAAAGAATGGAACCGGACCCAAAGATGGTGTCGGCAATCTGGCTGATAGCAGGAGTCTGGATGTAACCCTCGGGAAGCGGCTTTCCGTTCACCAGGAATTCCCGGGCCGGGTCCAGGACGATGTGCACCTTGGTGGCGTTGGCAAGGTAGAGGATGCCGGCCAGCATGGACGCTGCAATGACGCCGAGCAGCAGCAACGTGGTGGCCGCGTTTTTGCTTTTGGGCTTCTGGAAGTTCGGGACGCCATTGCTGATGGCTTCGACGCCGGTCAGCGCGGCGGCTCCCGATGAAAAGGCACGTAGGAGCAAGAAAGCTCCGGCCAGCCCTACCAGGCCTTCGTCGAATCCGGGCTCAGGGACAATGGTGAAGTTGGCGGACGGCGCCTCGCCCAAGGTGCCGGTGGCTGCTTGGAAGATGCCCACCGCGGTCATGCCCAGGATGGACGCCATGAAGATGTACGTGGGGACGGCGAAAAGCGTCCCGGCTTCCTTGACTCCGCGAAGATTGACCAGAGCCAGGATGATCACACCGATGGTGGCAATAAGTGCCTGCTGTCCATGCAGTGCCGGGATGGCCGTGGTCAAGTACGTAGCGGCTGACGACATGGACACAGCAACCGTCAGAACATAATCCACCAGTAGGGCGGAGGCTACGGTGAGCCCGGCATACTTACCAAGGTTGACGTTGGCAATCTCGTAGTCGCCACCCCCGGACGGATAGGCGTGCACGTTCTGACGGTAGGATGCCACCACTGTGAGCAACACCACCATGACGGCGAGACCCACCAACGGGGAAAAGGCCACGGCGCTCACGCCTGCAAGGGCGAGCGTCAGCAGGATTTCGTCCGGGGCATAAGCCACTGAGGACAGGGCGTCCGAGGCGAAGATCGGCAAAGCGATGCGTTTGGGCAACAGGGTGTGGGACAGGCGGTCGTTCCTGACTGGCCGGCCCACCAACACCCGCTTCGCGGCATTCAGAATTGTCAGCACTCCGCAAAGCTACTCTGAATCCCCAGGGATGTCATGACGGTTGGTCGCCTGCTTACCCGCCCTGCACCGGTAAAGTCGTACCGAGCGGGATAGAGAACACACTTAAGGAGACACGGTGGCTCACTTCGTGATCATGGGTTGCGGCCGTGTTGGCGCGACCCTGGCACACACTTTGGAGGATGCCGGCCACTCGGTGGCCATCATCGACCAGGACGAGCGGGCCTTCCGCCGGCTCCGCAACACCTTCACGGGGCGCAAAGTCACCGGGGTCGGCTTCGACCGGGACACCCTTAAGCAAGCCGGCGTGGAAGAGGCCTACGCCTTCGCCGCAGTTTCCAGCGGCGACAATTCGAACATCCTTGCCACTCGTGTGGCCCGGGAAACGTTCCATGTTGCCCATGTGGTGGCACGCATCTACGATCCCGGCCGCGCCGAAATCTACCAGCGGCTCGGCATCCCCACCGTGGCAGCCGTCCGCTGGAGTGCTGACCAGGTATTGCGCCGCATACTTCCCGAGCAGCACCTCGCCGGTGATTATCGCGAGCCCTCAGGCCGCCTGGTACTTGCTGAAGTAGATCTGCACGAGGATTGGATCGGACACAGCATGGACTCCATCGAGTCCGCCGCCGGAATCCGCATCGCTTTCCTCACCCGATTTGGTGAGGGCCTGTTGCCCCAGGCCGGAACCGCGTACCAGGAGGGTGATACTGTCCACGCGATGGTGAGCCTGGATAGAACCTCCGAGATCAGCCGGATTCTCGCCAAAGCACCCGCCAAGGAGTCTTAGTGAAAGTTGTCATTGTTGGCGCAGGCAGCGTCGGCTCGTCCATCGCGCGTGAGCTCCTGGCCCACAAACACGAGATTCTCCTTATCGACCTGAAGCCCGAAGTCATTGGGCGCAGCGGGCTTCGGGGTGCCCGCTGGCTTGTGGGCGATGCCTGCGAACTCAGCACCCTGCAGGATGCCAAACTCGAGGATGCCGACGTCGTGGTTTCTGCCACTGGTGACGACAAAGTCAATCTGGTGGTATCGCTGCTTGCCAAGACCGAATTCGGCGTAGGGCGGACCGTGGGGCGCGTCAACAACCCCAAGAACGACTGGATGTTCAATGACTCCTGGGGTGTGGATGTGGCCGTCAACACCCCGCAGCTCATGACGGCCTTGGTGGAAGAGGCTGTTGAGATTGGCGACATCGTGCGTCTGTTGACCCTGCAGACAGGAGTGGCCTCAATCGTGGAGTTCACTGTTCCGCATGATTCCCACGTCATTGGCAGCACGGTAGGCGGTATCGACTGGCCTGAAGACGCGACGTTGGTGGCCATCCTGCGCGACCACGCCCCCATCACGCCTACGCGTGATGACGTCCTGGATGGCGGCGACGAACTCTTCTTCGTCACCACCATCGCAGCCGAGGACGGCCTGCGGGCGCTGTTGTCACCGGGTTCCGACGACGGCCGGGAACCCCGTGATGATGCTGCCGAAGCAGCCGATCAATCAGCTGAGGACGACGGTTTCGACGGCTGAGGTGCCGGCTCGCCAACGGCAGGCTTAGTGACGAGCCAAGCCACCCAGAGGCCCAGGATGTACAGCGGAGCTCCCATCAACAGCCTGGTGGTAGCCAGCGCCGGCAGTCCTGGCTCTCCCATGAAGTACAACGGCACCTGAACCACCAGGCGGAGGGCAAGCACCGCCACTACGATCCACGTACCCAAGCTGTAGGCGCGGAGCCTTTCGGCGTCCTTTCGCCACTCAAGTCCCTCGTTGCGCACGAAACCGAACAACAGCCCCGCAACCGGCCACTTGAGCACGATGGAGAGCACCATGCCCGCGATATAAGCGATGTTGGTGAAGAATCCGAGGACGTAGAAGTCCTCCGCCTTACCTGTGGTGTTGGCCAGCCAAGCGGAAATGCCCACGCCCACTACGCCTGCCAGCGCCTGCGTCAAGGGGCGCCGCTGGATCAGGCGCACCACCGTGAAGACGGCGGCGGCAGCCAGCGCTGCGATAAGGGACAGCGTGAGATCGCGGGTGATGGTGAAAGCGACCAGGAAGACAAGTCCGGGAAGGATGCTCTCAGCGATACCTTGGACCCCGCCCGCCGACTTCAGCATGTCCACGTGCCCCGCGCTGTTCCGGTGCAGACCGGCTTTTTCGGCATAACCGGCAGCAAGGCCAGACACACTGGGTGATTCAGCAGCGGGGCGCGCCGCACCTGGTTTGGCCGCGGCGGGCAGCGCAACGTCGTTCTGCGGGGGCGTCGGGCGCCCTGTGTCCTTCGGTTCTGATCCGTTGGCCACGGTCATAGGTGCTCCTGACGGGAAAGTATTTCGTATCGGGGATTGAACATGGCCGGAAGGCCATCAACCTGGGTCACCATGCCGTTCAAGCGAAGTTCCACGCCGGCTTCAATGCCGGGGACCCTTGTCCTGCCCAGCCAGATCACGCGGAGGCGGTCATAGGGCTTTTTTGCTCCCCCGGAAGCGCGCTGGTCTCCCGGCCCCAGGGTATCGACCACCACAGCCGAGAAGAACGGCTGTTGGGTGGGCGGCTGATGGGTCACAGACTCGATAAAACCGGTACATATGGCCCTGCCCCGCGCAGGAAGATCCCGAACTCCCTGCTCAGGGGGCCTCTGGCCGGATGTTCCGCGGTGCCCGGAGGAATCAACCAATCTGGGTGATCTCCGGCCCTCGCTCCGGCTGCTGCATGGCGGGCTCTTCCGGGGGAACGGCGCCTTGGGGAGCGCCGGCCTGGCCCGGTACCGCAGCATCCTTGGGCAGGCGCAGCTGCAGCAATTCGCGGGGAGGCATCGGATTATCGCCACGGACCACTACGACCTTGCGGAACAGATCTTCCAGTCCTGCTGCGGCATCGCGTTCCAAGGCAGCCTGCCCGCCAAGGACACCACGGAGGAACCATCGTGGCCCGTCCACGCCCATGAAGCGGGCAGCACGGAAGCCACGGCTGCCGTCAGTAGCTTCGGCGGGCAGTTTGGCTACAAGTTCAGTACCGAAAGCTCCGGAAACCTCTTCGGTCTCTCCGCCTTGGCTCGCCACGGATTGGTTAATCTGTTCACGGATCTCGTCCCAAAGACCTTCCGAACGCGGTGCCGCAAACGCTTGGAGCTGCAAGCTGGAACCGTTGAGGTCCATGGTCACGGCGACCACGCGTTGGGTGGCTTCTTCCACCTCGAGCCGCAGCTGGAGACCTTCGGCCGGTTCGATCAGCAGAGCACCAAGGTCAACGTAGCCATCGCGGCTCTCGATCTCCTCTATGTCCAAGGGACCTTTGCCAAGCCGGAAGTCACCAGGCGTGCCGGACCCGCCTGATTCGGTATGTAGTGCCTCGGCACCAGACTCATCGACGGTGCCGGCGGTTTCCGACCGCTCGTCCTTGGACTTCTTGCCGCGCCCAAAAAGCATTGGGTTTCTCCTTAGTAGTGGTCTATCCCCAAGTAAACCGCAACCACGTTAAACCGCGCTAAACCGCGCCAATGCATCAGGCGTTGGTCTACGGCTCACGGGGTTCAGTAGTTTCTCAGGCCTTCGGTGCGTTGAAGCCGCCCGTGGATCCGAAGCCCCCGGTCCCCCGAATGGAATCGGACAGTTGGTCAACAGCCACGAACCGCGCGTATTCGACGCGCTGAATCACCATTTGTGCAATTCTATCGCCGCGTTTGAGGTCAATGGCATTTTTTTGGTCAGTGTTCAGGAGCGTGACAGCGATTTCGCCGCGGTAACCCGCGTCCACAGTGCCGGGAGCATTGACCACCGTAAGGCCATGCTTGGTGGCCAGTCCGGAGCGGGGATGGATCAGGGCCACAAAACCGTCGGGAAGCGCTATGGAGACACCGGTTGGAACCAGTTTTCGTTCGCCGGGGGCAAGGTGCACGTCTTCGCGGGCACGGAGATCGGCACCCGCATCGCCAGGGTGCGCGTACGACGGGGCCTCCAGCCCGGCGTCGAGCATTTTCAGCTGCACCTCCAAGGTGGGGGCGCCGTACGCTGCCGTGGTTTCGCTGTTGTCCGCGACTGCGGAGTTTGCCTCTGTACTGAATACTGCGGTCTCGTTGCTCACAATGGTTCATTCTACTGGGACCTGCCGGCACAAGGCCGATACGTCCGGGGCGAAGCCCGTAGCCAATGCCCGATAAGCTGGACCCATGCCTACGCCTGACCAGTCTTCCCCTGTGCCTGCCCGGAACACCCCATCGGCCTCCGAGGTCCTGTACACCGAGAAGCTGTGGCCGTCCGTATGGATCTGGGTTGTGGTTGTAGGCCTCTCCGGCGCAGGCGTCCTGATGTTTGGTCCCATCAGCGCAGCCGCCGGAATCATCGCCGCCTTGGTGCTTCTGGCCATCATGACAATCATGTTGGTGCTCTCTACGCCAACCATTACTGTCACCACTGACACCGTCAGGGTGGGCCGTGCGAGCATCGACAGGAAATACGTAGGCTCCGTCCAAGCGTTCACAAAGGGCGAGGCCACCGCTGAGCGGGGTCCACGCTTGAATGGACTCGCTTACATGTGCTTCCGCGGTTGGATCGATCCGGTGGTCAAGATTGAGATCACGGACCCTGCAGACCGGACCCCCTACTGGCTGGCATCCTCGCGCCAGCCCGATGAGCTCGTTTCGGCACTCACCACGCCACGGCCCTGACACCCGGACGCTGCGGTTAGCTTTCGCACTCGGTGCAGTACTGGTGCCCGTCCCGTTCCGCTGCGATCTGGGACCTGTGCTTCACCAGGAAACAGTTGAAACACGTAAATTCGTCAGGCTGGGGCGGCATGACCTGAATGAGCAGCTCTTCGCCGGAAAGATCCGCGCCCGGCAACTCAAAGCCATCGGCAAGGTCGGTCTCATCGACGTCCACTGCGGAGGACTGCTTCCCCGACTGGCGCGTCTTGAGCTCTTCCAGCGAATCCTCGCTGACGTCTTCCTCGGTCTTTCGAGGGGCATCGTAGTCCGTGGCCATGGTCCTTCTTCGTCCTCCATCCCTGTCCGGGGATACCTGTTCCGGGTTGGAAACCGGAGCGCAGGAACCTCCCTGCCGCCGGCTTAAGGGTGCAAACGCCGGACGCCCCGGATTTGTGCCCGATCCCGGCCAGATTGTCCTCCCGCGGGCCCGAAAAGTCCATAGGCCCACTTTTGCCGGGGAATCGGCTGAAAACCCTTCCGGATTGAACCGGCTTTCAGCGGAATATCACGGCACGCCCTTTGCCCTAGTAGGAAAAGCCCCCCGCGGGTGGCAGAGTTTCGAATGTCAGTTATGCCATGTGGTGGAGGGTGTTATGCAGGATCTACGACTGGTAGGCGTCCACGACGACGGCGGGCATCTGCTCTTGAGCGGCCCCGGTGGTGCGATGTTCCAGCTTCCGATCGACGAGGCCTTGAGGGCCGCGGCGAGCCGCACCCCTGCCCAGGTGGCCGCTCGCGCCTCCAATACGCCGATTTCCATGTCGCCCCGCGACATCCAGGCCCGGATCCGCAGCGGAGCTACGGCCATGGAAGTTGCAGAGCTTTCAGGTCTCCCCCTCGCCAACGTGCAACGCTATGAAGGCCCTGTGCTTGCAGAGCGTGAGTACGTAGTGCGACAGGCCCGAAACATCGAAGTTGCCTCCCCTGCTCCCGGGCATGACATCTACCGCTCCGCTTTTGGCGACAACCCGGCCACTCTGGGCGAAATGGTTGACTACCGACTCTCAGCGCACGGCATTGATGCCTCCTCGGTGGATTGGGATTCATGGCGCCGACCCGACGGTACCTGGACCGTCGTCGCACGCTTCGAAGCCGTCCCCGGCGCTCACGGAAGCATCGGCGAAGAGCCGCCTGCCATGTGGACCTTTAGTCCCCAGCGCAAGTCGCTTCAGAATGCCAACCGTTGGGCCCAGCAACTCAGCGAACTTGAGCCGATGGACGGCCCGGTCCCGGCCCGGCGGCTTGCTGCCGTCTCGGACAGGCCGTTCGATTTTGAGACCGACGCCGAAACGGCAGCACGGGCGTCCGCGAAGGAATCCGACAGCCTGCTGGAAATGCTCCGTTCGCGGCGCGGCCAGCGCCTTGGCGTGGATGAAGACGGCGACGACGCCTTGGCAGTCCTCTTGAGCAACGTTCCCGCAGCGCACCCGCGCCCCGGCGAGGAGATAGAAGAGGCTGAAGAACCCGGCGTCCCGGATGTCGAGCCGGTGGCTCCTGCAGCCGAAGAGCACGCACGCAAAGACGGACGCCCTTCGATGCTGTCCAGGCTCAGCCTCGCTCCACGGCACTTCGAGTCGCACGATGACGACGGCGACGACTCACTGAAGCTCCACAATGGTGTCAGCACAGACACACGTGAAATAACGGTGGTAGCCAGCCCGCTTCGACCTGTGACTTCCTTGGCAGGACGCAAGCCTGCAGGACTTGACGAACTCCTCGGCGGCAGCGGAAACCCGCAACCCCGCGGAGCGGACGAAGCCGACGAGGCGCAATCTTCCCATGACGCCCATCAGGACGAAGTGCCGGTGGAGGACCAGAAAGACGCTGACGTGCGTAAAGACGTGGACTCCCCTGCCGAACGCCAGCCGTCACGCCCCAAGCGGTCCAGCATCCCAAGCTGGGACGAGATCGTCTTCGGGGCCAGAGGCGACTAACCGCCGCCCTGGACGTGCAACGCGCCCTGGACGTGCACCGGCCAGCTGCATCGGCTAGCTGCGCCCAAGGGCCCCTGCGCCGGGCCAGAGGCAGGCATCGACGTCGAACGGCAGCGGTTGGTCTGCGCCTGCCATCAAGTTTGCGCCGTGAGCCGTGACGCGTCTCATGTAGTGCCGGCGGCACAACGTCTCATAGCCCACTGCGTCAGCGGGTCCAGCCACAGGGGACGGATTCCCAGCGGCGGATGCACCCTCCGTGGGCCCGGCTTCCTCGCCGCTGTTTTGCGGTGCGACGTCTCCCACCATCACTTGGTCGCCCTCCACCACCATGATGCCGTTGACGGTGCGGGCGTTCTGCGTTGCCCGGCGGCCGCACCAGCACAAGGCTTCGACCTGTAGGACCTGCACTTTGTCGGCGAGTTCAATGAGTCGCTGCGAGCCAGGAAACAGTCTGGTGCGGAAGTCGGAAGTGATGCCGAACGCAAAGACGTCCACCTCCATCTCATCCACAAGCCGTGCCAATTGCTCCACCTGGGTGGGTGAGTAGAACTGGGCCTCATCACAGATGAGGTAGTCCACCCGCAGTCCGTTGGTTCGCCGGGCCACCACTTCGTCCCAGAAATCGGTGTCACCCACAACCTCCACCGCGTCGGTTTGCAGGCCCAGCCTGCTGGAGATCCTGGAATCACCTGCGCGGTCGTTACAGCTGAACCGAACACCTCCGCGGCCGCGTGCACGGTGGTTATGGTCCATTTGGAGGGCCAGGGTGGATTTGCCACAGTCCATGGTGCCTGAGAAGAAGACCAGCTCAGCCACGTTTGCCCTTCTTGCCGGCAGCGGCGAAGCACAGCAGGGGTACTTCGCGTTCCGCCTTGGTCAGTGAACCATGCTGCCCCACCACTTCCAAGGATGCCGGGCGGGCCCTCCGCGTGTCATAGAGAGCCAAGGTGTCACGCGCTGCGATCATGACGTCGCCGATGCGCGCGGACACCCCAGGACTCACTGAGCCAAACAAGCCTGCATCCACGGCCTGTTCCCGTGTAAAGGCCCAGATCCGTTCGCCAAAGCGGTGATGCCACGCCTCAATCAGGGATTCCCGGTGGGCCGGAGTCGCGTCCGGTTCAAGATAGAGGTGCACCATGCGTGGCTCCCCGGCAGTGTGGCGGACCCCTGCAACCAGCGCTTCATCAGCGGAGTAGTCGATCCTCTGGGATTCCGGGACGTCCAACATGCCGTGATCGCCGGTCACCAGAATGGTGGTGCCGGCAGGCAGCGTGGCGGAGAGTCTCTTGACCGTCGAGTCGAGTTCTTCGAGTTGGTGCTCCCAACGGTCCGACTGGCAGCCGTAGCGGTGACCGGCTTTGTCGAGCTCGTTGGCGTAAAAGTACATGAGGGAACGTCCACCACCGGACATTGCCTCAGCGGCCGCAGCGGTCCTGGCATGCAGCGTGGTGCCGCCAACAAAGCGGCTTCCGCGGAGGGCAGCCTGAGTCATCGGGGAGTTTCCGAACTGAGGCAGGCTAACGGTCACGACATCCAATTCTCCGGCAAGCCGTTCAAAAACCGTGGCGTGGGGCTGCCACTGCGCGGGATCCACTTGGGAATCCCAGTTACCCAGGAGGTTGACTACCTTGTCCTGATCGGGATCGAGGACGTCGTAGCCCACCATTCCGTGCTGGCCGGCCGGTAAACCTGTGCCGAGGCTCGCGAGGGATGCCGCCGTGGTGCTGGGGAAGGCGGCGTCTATCCACGTGGGGACGTTGCGTTGTCCCCCGGCCACGACCGACCGGAGGAAGGGCGTGTGGGAGGACTTCTGCTTCAAGAGGCTACGGCCGAGCCCATCGGCAAGGACCACGCAGACACGCTGCGCTGATGGCAGCTGGAGGTGGTTGGCGAAGCCCGGCATGCCCAGGGATGCGGCAGCGCTGGTAAGGACTTCCGCTATGGACTTGCTTCCGTATAGCGGCGGCGATGGAAGATCAGCGGCCGGGTTGGTCCCAGACGACGTGCTCACCGGGTTCTGTGCGGTTTCCCTCAACGTTGGTGTCCGCGGCTGAGGCGGTTGCTGAAGACGCCCGAACGCGGCCTCGGTGCAGGGATGCTGGCATGTTGGGCAGGGGAAGGATTGCCCGTGTTGACCGCACGCAGTGCACGGGCAAAAATCTTGGCATCCTGGACCGCTTGTAGTCCGTCCGCCTCTGCACTGATCCGCAGGACGATGTCTTCCTGGGCGATGGTTCCGCTGTAGCCGTGATCGGCTTCGCACTGGGGATCCCCGCAGCTCGCCGGGCCCATGTCCAGGCGCTGCCCGCCGGACCACGCGATGGACAATGTCATCTCCCGGACAGGATCGGACGGCTTGTAGTCCTGGGGCTGCGAATACATGTAGCTGAGGACCACCGAGCGGATTTGGGCCACAGGTACGGACTCAGTGGAGACTTGGGCAACGATCTGCTCTCCGGCCTCATCCAGCTGCTGGTCATCAACGTGGGTGATCACCAGCATGTCCTCCGTGAGCACCAGCACTGTGATGTGCCTGCGGACCTCGGCACGGTCGAAATGGGTCTCCAAGTGGACCAGGTGGGAGAGGCACTCCCGGCCATCCAAGGCGTCATCGACGACGTCGGCCACCAACCGAGGGTAGAAACCTGCCTGCTGCAGCGCCTGATCCAGGCTCTGTCCCTGCGAGCTGTGATGATGGGAGGTGTGGTGCCCGGCGTTGGACGGACGGGATTGAGGCGTCGGAGACTGGGTGCTCATTCCCCCATTTTCACAGATCGCTTGATGACTACCTAACCGCGCGGTCCAGTCCTGTGGCTAACCCCGCATCGCACGTCGGGCACTGTCCGTACGCTGCGCCGCATTGCCGATCCACACATCCGCGCCAAGGATGGTGGCACCCGAGGGCCCCGCCAGGACAGGGTTGAATTCCACCAACGCGATTCCTGGATGGTCATCTTTCAGCTTGGCGAGA
Source organism: Arthrobacter sp. M2012083 (assembly GCF_000281065.1). GTDB lineage: Bacteria > Actinomycetota > Actinomycetes > Actinomycetales > Micrococcaceae > Arthrobacter. The sequence continues at coordinate 31,537 of NZ_AKKK01000018.1, read as the reverse complement.
CGGGCAGCTATATCCTCGAGAGCTTTCACATCCACGGCGGGCAGGCCCTGGTAGCCGAACAGTTTCCGGGACGCCCGTGGCGAGCGGATGACATCGTGCAGGTCCGCAGCTGATAGCGGCGGGACCCGATGCGCCCAGTCGTCCAGCAGGTTCACCGCATCCCCGGCCAGGCCGAACGACAGGACCGGCCCCAGCAGGGGGTCCTCCATGGCACGAAAGGTGCAGGCCTGTCCCACAGGCGCCATGGCCTGTACTTCAAGCGAGGGCGACCCATAGGGTTCCAAAGCACGGCGCATTTGGGCGATGTTTTGACGGAGGGATTCGGCGTCCTGAATATCCAGCCGAACGCCTCCGAGGTCCAGCCGGTGCCGCAACGCAGGATCGGTGGTCTTGAGGACCACGGGCCATCCCACAAGCTCCGCGGCCTGCACGGCCTCATCAGCGGTACCAAATCCGAGAGTCGGCACCACATCGATTCCGTAGCCGGAAAGCAGTGCGGCGGCGGCACCGGCGTCGAGTTTCCTGATCTTTTCTCCCGTGACGCCAGCCAGCATCGCGTTCAACGTTTCCCTGGTACCGTCGACATCGCAACCGTCAGGCTCCACGAAAAGCCCTTGGTCACGGTCGCGCCACTGCGCGTAACGGACGATCGCCGCCAAGGCTGCCACGGCGGCACCGGCATTGGAGTAGCACGGCAGCACAGGCTTGCCCGTTGCGCCCACCATGCCTTCCACGTGCACGGAGGGGTCCAGGATTCCAGTGAATGCAGCCACAACAGGCTTTCCGGCCTCGGCAGCGCATTCGGCCAGGACTCCCGCGAGTGACTGCACGGTAAGTCCGCGGGCCGGGAGAAGGGCCGCCACAACGGCATGCACGGAGTCGTCCGCGAGGCTTTCCTGGAGACTTGCCCGAAGGGCAGGAAGCGCCAGTGACATACCAGCGTCCAGGTCAATATCCGTCACAAGGCGGCCCACATCCAACCCAAGGGGTCCGGCGCTGTCGGCAACCACTTTGGCCAACGCGACGGAATTTGAGTACACGGCTACGCCCGGTCCCTTGGGCAGCGCCTGCGTGGACGCGATCTGGGCGATGTCCATGAGTTGCTCGATGGTCTCGACACGGATCACGCCGGCCTGTCGCATCATTGCGTCCACTGCAGCGGACGGCGCCTGGGTGGTGCGAACCTCGTGTCCGGGTGGAAGGCTGAGGCCGGTGACGTCGGACTTGGCAACGATCACCGGTTTGCTGCGGGACAACCTGCGCGCCAGGCGGGAGAACTTGCGGGGATTGCCGATCGACTCAAGGTAGAGGCCCACGGCTGAGGTATCGGCGTCGTCCTCCCAGTACTGCATGACGTCGTTGCCGGAAACGTCGGCACGGTTTCCGGCGGAGAGAAACGATGACAACCCGAGCCGGCGGCGGCTGGCGGCTGCGTAAACCGCAACACCTACGGCAGCCGACTGGCTGAACAAACCCAAGCTGCCTCGCGGGGGCATCGTGGGCGCCATCGAAGCGTTCAAAGACACCGCCGGGTGTGTATTCAGGATCCCGAGGGATTCCGGACCAATGACGCGCATTCCGTTCGCCCTGGCCCGCCGCACCAACTCGTGCTGGCGAGCGAGTCCCCGCTCGCCGTCGTCGGCAAATCCGGCGGTGGCCACCACGATGCCTTTGACGCCAGCAGCCGCGCAGTCGTCCACTACCTTGGGCACTTCCTCGTAGGGAACAGCGACGATGGCCAGCTGCACCGGCCCCGGGATCTCGGACAACTTTCCAAAGGAGATCATCCCGGCAAGTTCGAACGCCTCCGGGTTGACGGCGTAGACAGGACCTTTGAAGCCGCCTTCAATAATGTGCTCCAGCAGCTGGTAGCCTACCGTCCCCCACTTTCGGCTGGCACCAATGACGGCTACCGACGACGGCGACAACAGGTCCCGCACGCTGCGCGCCTCCGCGCGGTGCTCGCGTGACTCCATGACGGCCCGCGATTTCTCCGTGGGGTCGATGTTGAATTCGACGCTCACAACGCCGTCATCGAATTGTCGTTTGACGTCGTAGCCGGCGTCGGCAAAGACCATCAGCATCTTGCGGTTATCCGGCAGGACCTCGGCTGTGAAGCGGCGGATGCCGTTTTCCCGGGCGGCAACCGCCAAATGCTCCAGGAGGATTGAGCCGATGCCACGACCCTGGTGCGCGTCGGAAATGTTAAAGGCGACTTCGGCCTCGGCGGGATCATCAAGCCTGTCGTAGCGGCCGATCCCCATGATTTCACCGCCGATAGTGATAACGAATGCCACACGGTTGATGTGGTCCACTTCCGTGAAGCGCCGGACTTCCTTGCCGGAGAGCTTTGGTTTGAAGGAGAAGAACCTCATGTAGATGGAGGCCTGCGACTGACCCGCATGGAACGCCTGCAAAGCATCGGCATCTTCGGGTCGTATGGGACGAAGGTGGGCTGTCCCGCCGTCGCGCAGCACGACATCAGCTTCCCAATATTCCGGATAAATGCCGACGCCGGGCTGATCCACCATAGGCTTAGCCTAGCTAAAACATCCGCAGTACATCTTTAAGGATCCACCGACCCCATGGCCCGCAGCCAAAAATCCGCACGCACAGCCGAGCCCCTCGGTGATTTCACCGAGAACATCGTCGACATCGACGTCACGTCCGAGATGGAAGGCTCCTTCCTGGAGTACGCCTACTCGGTGATTTACTCGCGTGCCCTCCCGGACGCCCGCGACGGACTGAAGCCCGTTCAACGGCGCATCCTGTACATGATGTCCGATATGGGTCTCCGCCCGGATCGGGGTCACGTCAAGAGCGCCCGCGTGGTGGGCGAAGTCATGGGTAAGCTCCACCCGCACGGCGACACTGCCATATACGACGCCATGGTGCGTATGGCGCAGGATTTTTCCCTGCGCCTGCCGCTCATCGATGGTCACGGCAACTTCGGATCGCTCGACGACGGCCCGGCAGCACCGCGTTACACAGAGGCGCGCTTGGCGGCCGCCGCGTTGACCATGACGGACCACCTGGACGAAGACGTAGTGGACTTTGTCCCCAACTACGACAACCAGCTGACGCAGCCGGATGTGCTCCCCGCCGCTTTCCCCAACCTGCTGGTCAACGGCACCACGGGCATCGCTGTGGGCATGGCCACGAATATGCCTCCACACAACCTGGTGGAGGTCATCGCCGCTGCTCGTCACCTGATCGCCAACCCAGGTGCCACGCTGGACGAGATCATGCGGTTCATCCCGGGGCCCGATCTCCCCACGGGTGGCCGCATCGTGGGACTGGACGGAATCCGCGACGCTTACGCCACGGGGCGTGGATCCTTCAAGACCCGGGCCAAGGTTGAAGTGGAACAGCTGTCCGCCCGTCGCACCGGCCTGGTGGTCACTGAGCTCCCCTACATGGTGGGCCCCGAAAAGGTCATCGAGAAGATCAAGGATGCCGTCAACGCCAAGAAGCTGACCGGCATCAGCGACGTCGTTGACCTCACGGACCGGAATCACGGCCTCCGCCTGGTCATCGAGTTGAAGAACGGCTTCAATCCCAACGCCGTGCTCCAGCAGCTGTACCGCTACTCGCCCATGGAAGATTCCTTCGGCATCAACAACGTCACCTTGGTTGACGGCCAGCCGCAGACGCTGGGCCTCCTGCAGCTGCTGCAGGTGTACGTTGAACACCGCCTCAATGTGGTGCGCCGCCGCACGTCCTTCCGCCTCGGCAAGAAGAAGGACCGCCTCCACTTGGTGGAGGGCTTGTTGATCGCGATTGTGGACATCGACGAAGTCATCCAGATCATCCGTTCTTCGGACGAGGCTTCGGCCGCGCGTGAACGCCTCATGTCCATCTACGACCTCACCGAAATCCAGGCCAACTACATCCTGGAACTGCGCCTGCGGCAGTTGACCAAGTACTCCCGCCTTGAGCTGGAGAAGGAACAGGACGAACTCCGCCGCGAGATCGAGGCCCTGGAGGCCATCCTGGCTTCGGATGAACTGCTCCGCGATCTTGTCTCGGGCGAGTTGGCCGTGGTCGCCGAAAAGTACGGCACGCCCCGCCGCACAGTGCTCTTGGAATCGGAAGCTGTCTCTCCCACGGCGGCTGCGGCCTTGGCAGCGTCAGTACCGGGGCCAAAGGGCAAAGCCGCAGCGCTGCCCTTGGAAATTCCGGACGACCCCTGCTGGGCCTTGCTGAGTGTGTCCGGACAGATCGCCAGGACGTCCAACCAGGAACCGCTGGCCGAATCGGGTCCCCGGACCAAGCACGATGTCTTCCGCTCAGTGGTCAAGACCACCGCCCGGGGAGAAATCGGTGCGGTCACATCCCAGGGCCGCATGCTCCGGCTCCAAGTGATGGACATGCCCGTGTTGCCTCCGGTCTCCGGTCTCCCCAACCTGGCCGGCGGCGTCCCCGCCAAGGACTTCATCACCCTGCTCAAGGGCGAAACCTTGGTTGCTTTCGTCCCCCTGGACGCCGTCCTCGCCATTGGTACGGTCCAGGGCGTGGTCAAGCGCGTTCAACCGGACTACCCGCTGAACCGTGAAGACTGGGAGATCATCGCCCTGAAAGACAAGGACTCGGTGCTCGCGGTGGAACCGGCGCAGGAGGACAACGTTGACCTTGTCTTCGTGACACGGCAGGCCCAATTGCTTCGATTCAGTGCTTCCAACGTCCGTCCGCAGGGACGTACGGCCGGCGGCATGGCCGGCATCAAGCTTGCGGCCGGCGACGAAGTAATTCACTTCGGTACCGTTCGCGCAGACGATCCTGCCGCCGTCGTGGTGACCATTGCCGGAACCAACGGTGCCTTGCCGGGGACGGCCCCGGGGACTGCGAAGGTGACCGCTTTCGAGGAGTATCCCGTCAAGGGCCGGGCCACCGGCGGCGTGCGGGTCCACCGTTTCCTCAAGGGCGAGGACACACTGCTCCTGGCTTGGGCAGGTCATGGTCCGGCGAAGGCTTCCTCGACGGCGGGCGTCGCAAGGGCACTCCCCCACGAACACGGCCGCAGGGATGGATCCGGCGTTCCGTTGTCCCAGCCCGTGGAAGCCATCGGCCCGAGCATGGCATGGGCCGACGCCTCGGAATACGCGGAATAATTCGCGGGTACCCGAGCAGCACCGCGAGGTCGTCGAACAGCACGGCAAAGGCCGGGGGTTACAGACCTCCGGCCTTCGTGCTGCCGTGGCTGTGAAGCCACCGCACGGGCTAGCCGGTTTGGTTGATGCTCAGTATGTTTCCCTCACTGTCAAGGAACCATGCTGCGGCGCTTCCATCGGGCATCGTAGCGATGCCGTCTTCAGTCTTCAGGCCCGGAAAGTCGTAGTCTTCGAACTTGACTCCCTTGCCACGCAACTCCTGCACCGTGGCCCGGACATCGCTGACCGTCCAACCCATCTGGGTGTTCTTCGCAGTCCCTGCATTGGACGTTTGATAGACAAAGAATCCGGTTCCGTCGCCACACCTGTACTGAAGGTTGTCGTCGGCGTCCGGATTTTCGGGTTCCAGTCCGAGTTTTTCGCTGTAGTACGCGCGTGCCCGGGCTATGTCCTGTGCCGGTAGGACGGCACCAACCTGCTGATCCTTGAGCATTGTTTTCTCTTTCCGGCTCTCCCCCCGGAACGAACTTTACTCTTGGCAGGGTCCGTAAGTAATTGGAAAACGACACCATATTTCATGGGCTGTAGAGGGGGTGCGGGCAGGATCAGCTTAGACTGGCCGCATGCCGATCATCCCCGATGAAAAAGACTGGACCTGGGTGCTGTCAGTGCCCTGCCCCGAATGCGGATTCGACCCCGCAACGGTGACTCCTTCCACGGTGCCCGGCACCGTTCTGAACATGCTTCCTCGGTGGCGGGCCGTCCTGCGTCGGGAGGACGTAGCAACACGTCCCAACGACCACACGTGGTCCAACCTGGAATACGCCTGCCATGTCCGGGACGTCTTCAGCCTCTTCGACCAGCGGCTGAACCTGATGCTCACCGAGGACGACGCCCGGTTCGCCAACTGGGACCAGGACCAGGCCGCGATCGACGGCGAGTACGGTTCCGCTGATCCGCGCACGGTGGCCGACGAACTGGAGGCCGAGGGCAAGGAAATTGCCGAGTCCTTCGCCAGGGTCACCGAGGATGACTGGCAACGCACCGGTACGCGCAGCAACGGATCCTCATTCACCGTGCTGACGTTCTCCCAGTACTTCCTCCACGACGTTGTGCATCACCTCCATGATGTGGACGGCTAGTAACTAGAGCATCTTCTCCCACGTCATACTGCGGTTCACTGGCGCATAACCCATGCCCAAGTAGAGTTGCAACGCCCCGGTGGGGTTGGCCGAGTCCACGTCCAATGAGGCCACGTTCATACCCGCCGAGGCGTAGCGCTGCATGGCATCGGCGAGCAGTGCTTGGGCTATGCCCCGGCCGCGATAGGCACGCCGCACACCAAGGAGCTCTGTGTAGCCTTCCTTGAAACCGCGATTGGCGGCAGAGTCGGGATCAAAGCTGGTTAGCTGATATCCGGCCACCTCCCCCGTGTCCGAATCAATAACCACAGCACTGAGGTCATGTCTGGCCGTCGGTTCCTCAAGGGTGAAGCGCCATGATTCTTCATCCCGTGGCTCACTCCCCCAGTGGTCCCTGAACGCATCGTTATGGGCTTGGCGCACGGGTTCAAAGAGCGATGGATCCAGCGTCCGGAGCTCGAGTCCTGCACTCAGTGGTGCCTCGGGCAGTTGCTGGGACAGGGGCCGGTGCATTTCGTTGAACCAGCGCACGGCACCGTATCCGTGACCCATCAAAAGTGTTGCCTGATGCTCGTGCTGTTCCTCCGTCTGGATGCGGAGACGGGGCGGTGCCGTGGTGTGGCCCATGGCCTGATCCGACTGGAATCGGGTGCGTACTTGTCCTTCCTGCCACACCAGGACTGCGGAGCCGATGCCCCGCTGTTGCCATTCCGGGTCAACGCACGCCATTCCGGTGGCTTTGTCGCCGGCGGGGTTCTTGGTAATGCGGCCATAGGCACGCGCCACGCCGTCGGAATCCAGGCCAAGGAGCGTGCTCGTCTCCGGCGGATTCTTGGTGGACTCCAGGACGTGGACCAGGTCGCCGTGCTTCTCATACCAAACAGGGTTTTCGACGGCAGCCGTCCGTGCAATCAGGCCTGCCCAGTTGTCGACATCTTCCATGGTGGCTGGTCGCCAGTTCAGGCCGGTAGCACCGGCATCTGGCATGACTTGGCTTGCGTCTTTGAAAGGCATGCCAACAGGCTACTGAGGAGTAGGCCTTCCCACCAGTTCCGCCGCGCCTTCGCTGCTTCGCGTTGCAGCATCCTTGGCGGCGGGGAGTTCCAGCCGCACATCTGCCGGATCAATATCGTCCGGATTATGCGTAACCAGGACAACGGTGACGTCCTCGAGTCCGTTGCGCAGAATGGCCATCATTTCCCGCGCCGAGCCCGCATCCAGGTGGGCAGTGGGTTCATCCAGCAACAGCACGGAGGCTCCGGTCAGAAGCGTCCTCGCCATGGCAAGCCGCTGACGTTCGCCACCGCTCAGGAACGAACCACCGGGGCCGATACGGGCATCGAGCCCACCGGGCAGCGCTCGCACCACTGAATCAAGTCCGACGTCGGCCAGTGCCTTGTGCATCTCTGCCTCACTGGGCTTGGCTGCAGCCGGGCGGCTCAGCAGGAGGTTGCCTCGGATAGTGGAGTCGAACAGGTGTGCTTCCTGGGGGCACCACGCAGCTTTGCCGGAGAGCTTCACAGTTCCCTCCGCCAGGGGCAGGAATCCGAGCAGTACCGAGAGGAGCGTGGATTTCCCTGCTCCGGAGGGGCCGGTCACGGCAAGCCAGCGGCCTGGCCCGGCAACAGCATTTACACCGGAAAAGACCTTCGGACCACCGGGCCAGGACGCTGAAGCATCCCGCAACTCGAGTCCCGCCCGGCCGGGCAGATCAGGCAGGCGCCGCGTGCCGCCGTCGTGCTCTTCCGCGTGGCTCTTTGGCGTGGCGGTGTCCAAAGCGCCGGATGCTGCCACCCGCCCGAGGACGGCTGCGAGTGCCGGGGCCTGGCGCACAGCGGACACGATGCCCCCAAAGGGTTCCACCAAGGCGAGTTGCATCAGGACAATGACGGCTGCCAGTTCCGGGGCAACGGTGCCGTTCAGCACGGAGGGTGCACTCAGGGCGCCGGCCCACAGTGCGGCCATGGAGCACGCAAGGACAATCACCGATTGGCCGAGTCCTTCAGCCCATGCGGAGCGTTGTGCAGAGAGTGTAGCGGCGCGGTCTTTGTCGCGCAGCGCACCGAGGACCGGCTCTCCCACCCCGTTGGCGCTTAGTTCCGCACGGGCGTCCAGGGCGGCGGCCACCCCCCGAAGCACGACTGAACGCATCTGCTGTTCGGCTTTGGCTGCGTTCCTGTCAGCCAGGACCGCCAGGGTCGGGGCAACCACCAGACCGACGACTGCGGCTGCCACCACTGCCGGCAGGGCCGCTGGCAAAACGATGGCGGTGGCGAGGATCGCCGCGGCCCCGACTCCCATGGCAGTCACGGGAGGCAGGACAACCCTGGGCAGAAGGTCGCGGAGGGTGTCCACGTCGTCAACAACGGAGCCCAACACGTTGCCGCCTTGGAGGAGGCGCCTGAGGGACAAGGCCCTGCGGCTCAGCGATGCCCACAGCGCACCGCGGAGGCGGGTCATGGCAGCGAACACGGCATCATGGGTCAAGAGCCGCTCGCAATAACGCAGAACGGCCCTTCCTATACCGAAGAACCTGACTCCGACGATCGCACCGAGGAGGTAGAGAATGGGCGGCTGTTCGCTGGCGCGGATGATCAGCCACCCGGACAGACCTGACAGTGCCACCGCGAAGAGGGCGGCCAGGACGGCCACGACACCTGCGGCAAGGAACTTCCAACGTACGGGTCGCAGAGTCCGCAGGAGGCCATGCAGAATGCTGGGCGTGGGAGCGGGAGGGAGGCCGCTGTGGGGGTTGGCTTCCTTCGCTGGGACCGTATCAACCCCGGGACGGTTGTCGCGTGGACTGCTCGCCCCGGTGGCCACGGCCGCCAAGTTCCGGTGTTGGAGCCGGTGCCCTACGGGTACCAGGTAGTCGGCGAGCGCCCGGGTGGCAGCGTCATGGGCCACCAGGATCACGGTGACGTTGCCACGAAGCGACTCGATGGCACGACGAACCACGCTTGCGGAGTACTGGTCAAGATGGGCGGTGGGCTCGTCGAGCAACAGGACCGTAGCGCCTGCTTCCACGCGGGCCAGTCCGCGGGCGAGTGCGATCCGCCGCAACTCTCCGGGACTTAGTTCCGCCGGGTTCTTGGCAGCCAGGTGCTCTGCGGAGGCCTTCCGCAGGACACGGGTGACAGCCTCGGAGGCGTTCCCCTTGTACCCGTCAAGATAGAGTTCGATCTCTTGCTGCACAGTTTCGGTGGCCATGACCGGGTGTTGCGGAACCCACGCCACTGTCCCCGGGTCCGCACCGGTGATGGTCCCGGCGACCGAGGCTCCCGGCCCTTGGCCGATGAGCCCGGCAAGGACACCCAGGACTGTGCTCTTTCCGCAGCCGCTGTCGCCGTCGAGGGCCGTAACGCGCCCGGGCGCGGCAGTGAAGCTGAGGGGCCCGACGGCGGCCGCGGACCTTCCGTGGTAGGTCACCGACAATCCGCTCACCACTACGCCGGCCTGCTCCATGCCGTCCTGCCCGGTGTTGGAAGGCCCATGATCCTGCAGGCGCTCGTGTGAGGGGGCATCCAGTACGGCATTGGTGGTTTCCAGGGCTGCCCTGCCGTCATCGCTTGCGTGGTGGGCGGTGCCGAGTTCCCGGAGCGGAAGGTAGCAATCCGGGGCCAGGATCAGCGCCAGGAGGCCGGCTTCAAGGGCCATGTCGCCATGCACCAGCCGTACGCCGATGAACACAGCCACTACGGCCACGGAGATCGTCGCAATGAGTTCCAAGGCCAGCGCGGAAAGGAACGCCGTGCGAAGCGTGCCCATGGTCCGGCTCCGGTATTGCTCGGAGATATCTTCCAGGGCTGCGCGCTGTTCGGTGGCACGTCCCAGGCCCACCAGGACGGGAAGGCCTTTGGCAAGTTCAAGGATGTGGCCGGACAGTTTCCGGAGCGTGCTTTGCGCCTCCCGGACGGTGTCTTCGGTGTGCCTGCCGATGAGGACCATGAACAGCGGCACCAGTGGAACCGTCAGGACGATCACCACAGCACTCACCCAGTCGGCGAAGAGGATCCGGGCTCCGATCAGGAGCGGGACCGTAGCGCAGTTCACGATCGCAGGCAGGTATTGGGTGTAGTAGTCGTCCAGCGCGTCCAAGCCCCGGGTGGCAAGGATCGCCAGGCCGCCGTCGTTCATTCCCGCTGCGGGCGATGAAACGCCGTCGGACAGCGAGCGCCTCAGCAGCCGTGCCCGCAGTTCCTCTTTGACGCCCAGGGCAGCCCGCCTGGAGGCAATGCCTTGGCCCCACACCGTCAGCGACCTGAGGACCGCTCCTACGGCGCCCCAGACCAGCCCGTTGTTCCAGTCCGCTGAGCCGGAGTTCCCTGCCCCGGACGCGAGTCCGGCCAGCATCTCCGCCACAGCCTGGGCCATGAGCACCAGGGACAAGGCTTTGAGGGCGGACATCAGGCCAATGGAGTACAGCGCCGATCGTGTGGCGGAACCGGAAGGGAACACGGGTTTCATGGGGCGACTAGTCTCCCGATTTGCTTGGCGTGGATGGTGAGCTGCCCTTGGGGATCATCACCTTTGCGGCAATTGCCGGCAGGAACCCGTGGGCTTCGGGGATGTGGGCCGCGCTTACGCGCCTCCGGAACACCCAGTACGTCCATGACTGGTAGGCAATCACGAGCGGCAGGCCAACGGCTGCAACGATGCTCATGAGGCCCAGCGTGTAATCGGAGGACGAGGCATTGGAGACGGTCAAGTTGAAGGCGGGATCGATCGTTGAGGGTATGACCACAGGGAATGCGGCTCCGAAGATCGAGGCAGTGGCGCACACAATGAACGCGCCGAGGGCGCTGAAGGCGCGCCCTTCAGACCCCGTACGGGCCAGCCGCCAAGCCAGGACGACTGCGACGATAGCCGCTGCCACCAATGCCCAGGTCCATGGCTTGCCGCTCAGGAACTGGACGGCCACCATCCAGCCGAACATCGGCAACACCGCGAACGGCACCAGGCGAATGAACCAGCGGCGGGCGCGATGCCGCACATCGCCGTCGGTCTTAAGGGCAAGGAACGCCAACGCGTGCACCAGGGCAAACGCCACCACCCCGAAACCGCCAAGGAGAGCGTAGCCGCTGAACCAGGACATTGGGCCCCCGACGCGGTCTCCGTTGGCATTCAAGGGCAGGCCCGTGGTGGTGAGCGCCAAGGCTGCGCCGATGCCGAAGGCGGCCACGAAGGACCCGACGGCGATCGCCCAGTCCCAGCGGTTGCGCCACCGCTCGGAGTCCACCTTGCCCCTGTACTCGAAAGCGACTGCCCGGAAGATCAAGGCGGCCAGGACTGCCAGGAGCGGGAGGTAGAGGCTGGAGAACAGCGAGGCGTACCAGAGGGGGAAGGCTGCGAAGGTGGCACCGGCTGCGGTGAGCAGCCACACCTCATTGCCGTCCCATACGGGGCCGATGGTGTTCAGCAGTACCCGGCGGTCAGTGTTGTGGTGGGCAAACAGCTTCATGAGCATGCCGACGCCGAGGTCGAAACCCTCCAGGAAGAGATAACCGGTCCACAAAACGGCGATGGCCACGAACCAGATGGTTGGCAACAGTTCCATTGTCAGTACCCCTCGGCTTTAGTAGGCGAATGCCAGGACGTCGTCGCCGGACTTGTCCGGTCCGGTGCCGTCGTCGTTCTTGTCACGTTGGTCGTCTGCGTCCTGCGCGTGGCCCAGTTCGGGCATCGCCGAGGCCACGCCACCGCGGATGTACTTGACCAAGAGCTTCACCTCCACCACCAACAGCACGGCGTAGATGGCGGTGAGGACAACCAGCGAGGTCATGAGCTCTCCTGCGCTGACCCCCGGGGAAACCGCGGCAGCGGTGAACATGAAGACCTGGTCGATTCCGTTCATGTCCGGGTTCGGGGCCACCACGAACGGCTGCCTGCCCATTTCGGTGAAGATCCAGCCTGCGGCGTTGGCGCCGAACGGTGCAAGGATCCCCAGGACTGCCAGCCGCATGAGCCATGTGGACTCAGGAACCACGCCCTTGCGGGTCACCCAGAGGGCCAACAGCGCGGCGAAGGCGGCCAGGCCACCGAAGCCGATCATCATGCGGAAACCCCAGTAGGTCACTTCCATCACGGGCACGTACTGGATTTCCTGTCCGGCGCGCTCACCATACAGGGGGTTGTCCGGCAAGTGGGTGCCGTACTTCTCCTTGTACTCACCCAGCAGGCTGTTCACGCCCTTGACCTCGGTGGTGAAGTCACCCTTGGCAAGGAAGGAGAGGATGCCGGGCACTTCGATGACGGCCACAATGTCATCGCAGTTGCTGGCACCAAGGTTCCCGACGCTCAGGACCGAGAAGCCCGTGCCGTCATGGCAGGCAGCTTCCGCTGCGGCCATCTTCATGGGTTGCTGCTCGAACATCAGCTTGCCCTGCAGGTCACCCGTGATGGCCGTTCCCGCGAAGGAGATCATGGCCACCACTGCACCAATTCGCAAGGATGTCATCCACACGGTGTAATCGGCCTTGTCACGGCCAGGGATTGCGGCCTCGCCGGGAACCAGCTTGCCGTCCTTGCCCACTACGTCAATGCCATCATGGCGGCGACGCCAGAGGTGATACCAGGCGATACCCAACAGGAAGGCGCCCGCGACAGCCAGTGCACCGAACAGTGTGTGGGGCACCGCAACCAGCGCCGTGTTGTTGGTGAACACAGCCCAGGCATCGGTCATCACGGGTCGGCCATCAACCATCTCGACACCTACGGGGTGCTGCATCCAGGAGTTCGCCACGATGATGAAGTATGCGGAGAAAACTGAACCAATCACGGCGATCCACAAGCACGCCAGGTGGACGCCGCGCTTGAGTTGCTTCCAGCCAAAGATCCATAGCCCCAGGAACGTGGATTCAACGAAGAAGGCCAACAGTGCTTCGAGGGCCAACGGCGCACCAAAAACATCTCCAACGAAACGGCTGTACTCACTCCACGCCATGCCGAATTGGAATTCCTGGACGATGCCCGTGGCTACGCCCATGATGAAGTTGATGAGGAAAAGCTTTCCCCAGAACTTGGTCATTCGCAGGTACTCGGGCTTGCCGGTGCGGTACCAAATGGTCTGGATGATGGCCACTACCAGGCCGAGGCCGATAGTGAGTGGCACCATCATGAAGTGGTAGACGGTAGTGATACCAAACTGCCAGCGTGCGATTTCCAAGGCGTCCATGGCTGTCCTTTGTGCGGTGGACCGAAGTACGATGACCTTACTTCTACGTCACGTAGAAAACTTCTCTTCTACACAGTGTAGAACAAATGGCCACCGCCGAAACCCATTCTTCAAGTGGCGTAACCCACGCACAAGGGTTTGGCTTCAGGTGCGGCGCGCCGATAGTTCTACCTCACGTAGAATGAAGGTAGGAAAAGCGGTAGATTTATTGTGGAATGTTGGATCATCGCTCCGGCAGCAGGCACTCTGCACCAGGAGCGGAAGGTAGGGACGTATCAATGGCAAGTCTTGGGGAACTGGAACGGGCAGTGATGGATCTGCTCTGGGCAGGCCAGGAGGCTGCAACTGCCAACACACTGCGGGATCTGCTGGCGCAGGATTCCGAGGCTGGTGACGGCACCGCGGGTCACCAAGGCAAGGATCTGGCCGTCACCACGGTCCTCACTGTGCTCTCGCGCCTGGAAAAGAAGGGCTTGGTGGAGCGCGAACGCGGAACGCGGCCGCACCGCTACCAAGCCGTTTCCAGCCGCGCAGATCACACCGCCGAACTTATGCACGAAGTCCTGGGCTCAGCTCCGGACCGCGAGGCCGTCCTGGCCCGCTTCATTGGTTCCGTCACCGAAAGTGAAGCCGCTACCCTGCGCAAACTGCTCGGCTACAATTAGCCACTATGTTCTGGACCTCATACCTGCTTGCGGTCCTGGCAATCATTCTGGCGTGGCCAGTACCCGTGCTGCTTTCCCGCGCGCAGTGGCCGGCACGGTCCCCCTTCACCGCCATGGTGCTGTGGCAGGCGATCGCCCTCGCTGGTGGCTTGTCCATGATCGGGGCCATGCTCGTTTACGGACTCGAGCCCATCGGGGACAACCTCATCGCAGGACTCAAGAGCCTGGCCGGGATGGTTTTCAACAACGAACCCACCACCGCGCTGGGTTTTTGGCACCTTTTCGCTCTCTCCGCAGCAGCACTGCTGACCGCCCACCTGGTCTTCACCCTGCTGCTGACCTATTACAGGATTGAACGCCAGCGGCGACGCCACCGCGAACTGCTGGCCCTGCTGGCATCACCGTCAGACGACGGGCCCGGCACTGTGGTGATCAACCACGACTCCCCCGTCGCATACTGCCTGCCTGGCGGTGCCCGGTCCGTAACGGTACTCTCCGACGGCCTGATGGCAGCACTGGAACCAGCTGAACTCAGGGCCGTGCTTATTCACGAGAACGCGCACCTGTCCCAGCGCCACGATCTCCTACTTTGGGCCTTTGCTGCCTGGCGTCAGGCCCTGCCATGGTTCCCCACCACCCGGCTGGCCCAGACAGCGGTTAATTCACTGATCGAAATGCTGGCCGACGACGTCGCTCTCCGCACCGAGAGCAAAGGCACCTTGATCAAGGCCATCGCGATTGTTGCCAGCGGCTCCACACAGCCCGCTTTGGACGGGCAGGCGGTCAGCGGCAGCAAAGCACTGGCCGGCGGCCAGGCACTCAGCGTTGGTGGCGCCGTCGTCGAGGGCAATGCCGTCAGCGCTACCGGCGGTGCTGACTCCCCACGGACGACGGCGTCACGCGTCAGCCGCCTGCTCTCACCCAAGCCTCCACTCACCAAGGCCGCGCGGGTACTGGTCCTGGCGGCCTCAGCGTTGCTGCTTGCGGTGCCGACTGCCCTGTTGATCGTCCCGGGACTACTAGGTTGAAGGGCTTGACCGACTATTGGGGCAGCGTCGCGTCGTACACCAAGGACGCGTAGCCTTCCAAGGCCTCGGCACAGCGAGCCAGGTGCTCTGCAGCGACCGTCGCCTGCGGCAAATGAAGCACATCCCGCGACTTCAACTCCCTGTACCAGCGCCTCAACCGCTCCAGGCTTTGTTCTTCTTCCTCCAGTTCGGCGAAAGTGAGCTTCTCCCTTGAGATCTCTTTCGCTATCTCCTGCTCAAATTTGCCGCAATCGGCCGTAAACTCGTTCCATTCCTCCAACCGTGCAGCTTCGAAAACGCTACGGAAAGTGTCCGCGCCCTTGTCGCGGGGCGCAGCGTCCACCAAGGTCCAGGAGCCATCACCCTTTGCCACCAGCGCCTGGGCCCGCGCAAGACCCTCATCGAAGGCCGGATGGGCGGGGAGAACCCACGTACCCGGCGATAGGGGAACGGCACCAAGCCGACGCAACTCCCGCCACACTGCCACCCGGTGCCGGGATGGCTGCGCAGGAACCTGTACCAAAATCAACAACCAACGTTCATCAATCACACTCCTGAATGTAGCAGCTGTTACATTCATGAGTGTGAAAGCCCTGGACACGTCCCCCGGTTCCGTTGCAGCCAGCCAGCGTTGGCCCCTCTACGCCGCAGGCTTTACCACCGCCTTTGGCGCCCATGCGGTGGCAGCGGGCCTAGGGGCAGAAAGCGCGGACATCGGTTTGAGTTTGCTTGCTCTGGGCGTTCTGCTGGCTTTGTACGACCTAGCGGAAGTGTTCCTCAAACCCATTTTCGGCGCCCTGAGCGATCACATCGGACCCAAGCCGGTCATCGTGGGTGGGCTTGTTGCTTTCTCCGCTGCCTCCCTGATTGGACTATGGGCGGATCAGCCCGCCATGCTCGCGGCCGCCCGCCTTGGTCAAGGGATGGCCGCTTCCGCCTTCTCACCGGCCTCATCCGCCAGCGTTGCCCGGCTCGCAGACGGCAGGACGGGGCACTACTTCGGCCGCTACGGCTCTTGGAAAGGACTCGGCTACGCTATTGGCCCGTTACTGGGAGCCCTGGCCATCATTATCGGCGGGTTCGGCCTCCTGTTCGGGATTCTAGCGGCCCTGGGCTTGGCTGTGGCCCTTTGGACCCTCGTTTCAGTGCCTCGCCTGCAGCCGCTTCCCCGTCCCAGATACACCATCGTCGATGTGTGGCGCCAAAGCACTGAACGGTCATTTCTCGGACCAACCCTGGTGTTGGCCGCTGCCACGGGGGCACTGGGTGCCGCCGTCGGCTTTCTCCCTGCGCTGGCAGCACGGGAAGGGCTTGGCACGGCGGGCAGCGTTGCCGTAGTCACAGTGCTGGCCATAGCATCGGCGCTGATACAACCCCGGGTCGGCAGGCTGAGGGACCAGGGAAGAATCGCCGACAGGCCCGGCATGGTGGCCGGCCTGCTAGCTATCTCGGTAGGCACCCTCATGGCCGGTCTATTGCCGGGAGCTGGATGGATCTACTGCACAGCAGTGCTCATCGGCGCGGGAATCGGCGTCTCCACGCCTCTCGCCTTCGCCCACCTGGCCGATGCGACGCCGGCCGAACGCCTCGGCAGGACCATGGGCTCAGCCGAGCTGGGACGTGAACTTGGCGACGCCGGAGGGCCGCTGCTGGTGGGCGGCGTTGCCGTAGCGGCCGGGCTCCCCTGGGGTCTGGGCGCCTTGGCCTTGGCAGTGGGAGCGGCTACGTTCGCCGCCCCGGGCGCCCGCACACCACCGGCCACTGATGGTGCGCCGGTTCCGCCAAAGCAGAGCTAGGCGTCGATGCGCTCCCGGTCCAGGGTAGCCGCACCAGCAATAATGAACTCCTTGCGCGGTGCCACGTCCGAGCCCATCAAAAGATCGAAGACTTCCTCGGCACGTTGGGCGCTATCGATGCCCACCTTCCGGAGAGTCCGGTGTCGTGGATCCATAGTGGTCTCCGCCAGTTGCTGTGCGTCCATTTCGCCCAAACCCTTATACCGCTGGATAGGCTCCTTGTAGCGTTTGCCTTCCTTGGCAAGGTTGGAGAGAAGCACGTGAAGCTCGGCCTCGGAGTAGGTGTAGATCATCTCGTTGGCCTTCTGGCCGGGGTTGATCACTTCCACACGATGCAGGGGCGGGACAGCGGCAAACACGCGGCCGGCCTCGACCATGGGACGCATGTATCGGAAGAACAGGGTGAGCAGCAGGGTCCGGATGTGCGCACCGTCAACGTCGGCGTCGGTCATGAGGATGACCTTGCCGTAACGGGCAGCGTCAATATCGAAGCTTCGACCCGAGCCGGCGCCCACAACTTGAATCAACGCTGCGCACTCAGCGTTGGACAACATGTCGCCTACTGATGCTTTCTGGACGTTCAAGATCTTGCCGCGGATGGGCAGCAGGGCTTGGAAGTCGGATGAGCGGGCAAGTTTGGCGGTCCCGAGTGCCGAGTCACCCTCCACGATGAACAGTTCAGAGCGTGCGACGTCATCAGTTCGGCAGTCCGCAAGCTTGGTGGGCATCGACGAAGTTTCCAGGGCGTTCTTGCGGCGCTGGGTTTCTTTATGCACACGTGCCGAGATGCGAGACTTCATCTCGGCGACCATCTTCTCCAGCAGGAGCGCCGACTGGGCTTTATCGTTGCGGTTGGCCGAGTTCAGCCGTGTAGTTATTTCCTTTTCAACTACTTTGGCCACAATGGCACGAACCGCCGAGGTACCAAGGATTTCCTTGGTCTGTCCCTCGAACTGCGGCTCCGCAAGCCGGACAGTCAGGACGGCAGTCAGCCCGGCGAGAATGTCGTCTTTCTCGATCTTGTCGTTGCCGGCTTTGAGCTTGCGCGCGTTGGTCTCCACGGCCTTGCGGAAGGTCTTCAGCAGGG
The DNA here is from genome assembly GCF_000281065.1 of Arthrobacter sp. M2012083. Lineage (GTDB taxonomy): Bacteria > Actinomycetota > Actinomycetes > Actinomycetales > Micrococcaceae > Arthrobacter. The sequence continues at coordinate 13,534 of NZ_AKKK01000018.1, read as the reverse complement.
CGGCTTCAAAGCCGGACTGGTGCGTGCCGCCCTTGGGCGTGGCGATGATGTTGACGAAGCTGCGCATAGTGGTCTCATAACCAATGCCCCAACGCAGGGCTATGTCCACCTCACAGTCGCGTTCAACTTCCGCGATCTTGCTGTGCCCGTTCTCATCGAGGACGGGGACCGTTTCCTTGAATTTTCCTGAACCGTGGAGGCGCCAAACATCCGTCACTCCGGAATCGGCCGCGAGGAACTCAACAAACTCGGAGATGCCGCCATCGTGGTGGAACACTTCCTCATGGACACCGGCCTCCCCCGGTGTTCCGGCCAGCTTGCGCTCGTCGCGCACGGTGATTTTCAGGCCGGGCACAAGGAACGATGTTTGGCGTGCCCGTGCTGCCAGGTCGTCATAGGAGAACTTGGCGTCAGGAGTGAAAATTTGGCGGTCTGCCCAATAACGCACACGGGTTCCGGTGACGCCACGTTTTGCCTTGCCCACAACATCCAGGACCGAGTTCTCCACGAACGGCTCGAACGGTGCATTGGGGCTCGGCTTTGCACCGGAATCCACGAAGCGTCCCGGCTCGCCCCGGCGGAACGACATCTGGTAGGTCTTGCTGCCGCGGTCCACTTGGACATCAAGGCGGCTGGACAAAGCGTTTACCACCGAAGCTCCAACGCCATGCAAACCACCCGAAGCAGTGTAGGAACCGCCGCCGAACTTGCCACCTGCGTGCAGTTTGGTGAAAACAACTTCAACTCCGGAGAGGCCGGTCTTGGGCTCTACGTCCACAGGGATACCGCGTCCGTCGTCGTGGATTTCCACGGAGTTGTCGGCATGCAGGATGACTTTGATGTCATGCCCGAAGCCGGCCAGGGCCTCATCCACGGCGTTGTCGATGATTTCCCAGAGACAGTGCATGAGGCCGCGGGAGTCAGTGGAGCCGATGTACATACCCGGGCGCTTGCGAACGGCTTCCAGGCCCTCAAGGACAGACAGATGCCGGGCGTTGTATTCAGAACTCGGTGCCACTCGCGGTGTGCTCCTTCGGGTATATCTCCGGGTACTTCCCAGCCGTGTGTTGACTGGTAATTCAAGGCAAACACTGCCCGTACAAGCGTAGCCGGGGAAGTCGTCACGCACCGTTTGCCACTCCAGCACGGACGCAGCCTGCCTGGTTACGTTACGCACATGTGATACGCGGACAGCGAAAGTGACCCATCCTTGCCATGGATCTGCCCCGAATGCTGGTTATATGGATGTACAGAACTACTAAGGAGGCCGACATGACAACAGCAGTTGCAGACCGCACGCTGAACGCAGCTGACCGCTGTGACCGTTGCGGAGCCCAGGCGTACGTCCGCGTTGTACTCGAGTCCTCCGGCGGTGAGCTGCTCTTCTGCGGCCACCACGCACGTGCAGTTGAAGCTACGCTTCGGCCCATGACTTCTGACTGGCACGATGAGACCGAGCGCCTCAACGAGAAGGCTCCCGTCCCCGTCGACTAGGCAGTCCGGTTATCCGGAAACCCTTTTTGATCACGCAACAAGGCTCCTCCCGAACGGGAGGGGCCTTGTTGCGTTGAGCCTGTTGCGTTGAGCCTGTTGCGTTGAGCCTGTTGCGTTGAGCCTGTTGCGTTGAGCTTGCTGTTTTGGGTTTGTTGCGTTCTACCTTTGTGCGCAACATGAAGAAGCGGCCCAGCCGGAAGTCCGACTGGGCCGCTTTCAACACCCACGGTGCGTGTGTTTTAGTCCAGGTAATCCCGGAGGACCTGCGAGCGGGACGGGTGCCGCAGCTTGGACATGGTCTTGGATTCGATCTGGCGGATGCGCTCACGCGTGACGCCGTAGACCTTGCCGATTTCGTCTAAAGTCTTCGGCTGGCCATCGGTCAGGCCGAAGCGCATTGCAACAACTCCGGCTTCGCGCTCGGACAGGGTGTCCAGAACCGAGTGCAACTGCTCCTGCAGGAGCGTGAAGCTCACGGCGTCGGCGGGGACAACAGCCTCGGAGTCCTCAATCAGGTCACCGAACTCCGAGTCACCGTCCTCACCCAGCGGGGTGTGCAGCGAAATCGGCTCACGGCCGTACTTCTGGACCTCGACAACCTTCTCGGGCGTCATGTCCAGCTCGAGTGCCAGCTCTTCAGGGGTCGGTTCGCGGCCGAGGTCCTGAAGCATTTGACGCTGTACACGGGCCAGCTTGTTGATGACTTCCACCATGTGCACCGGAATACGGATGGTACGGGCCTGGTCTGCCATGGCGCGGGTAATTGCCTGACGGATCCACCAGGTTGCGTAGGTGGAGAACTTGAAGCCCTTGGTGTAGTCGAACTTTTCCACTGCACGGATAAGGCCCAGGTTGCCTTCCTGGATCAGGTCCAGGAAGAGCATGCCACGACCGGTGTAGCGCTTGGCCAAGGAAACGACGAGGCGCAAGTTGGCTTCGAGCAGGTGGTTCTTGGCACGCTTGCCGTCGTGAATGACGAATTCAAGCTCACGCTTGAGCTTGGGATCCATGGATCCGTCGTCAGCGTTGATCTTTTCCTCGGCAAAGAGGCCTGCCTCGATCCGAAGGGCGAGGTCAACTTCCTGCTCTGCGTTCAGCAGGGCGACCTTGCCGATCTGCTTCAGGTAATCCTTGACGGGGTCGGCAGTTGCGCCGGCCGACATGACCTGCTGGACAGGGGCGTCGTCGTCGTCGGCATCAGAGTAGACGAATCCCGTACCTGAGGGAGCAGCCTTGTCCTTAGCGGCCGTGGCGCCGTCCTCGACGTCATCTTCTCCGACTTCGACTTCTTCGGCAGCTGCGGGATCAAAGTCTTCATCCTCGCCGTTGGAATCCTCAGCGTCGGAGCCTGAGGACTTGTTCGCGGCTTCAGCGGCGGCCTTCGCACCGGGCTTGGGTCCACGCTTCTTGGGTGCCGGCTTGTCAGAGTCGCCCTCTGAGGCCTTGTTGGCAGCACGTGTCGCTGCGCGCTTAGCCGATGTTGCCGCCTTCTTTTCCTCAGCGGACAATTCGGCCTGGGCGGCGGGTTCCTTCTCGACGGAAGACGGGGTCACAGAAAACCTTTCTAGCGGCGGTCTGTGGAATCACCATACGGGCAACACCACTATGACCCTGTCAAGTCCGCGATCAATTTCAAATGCGATCGCCGTCTGCAGAGTCTCTATAGAGAACTCCCGACGACACTGTATTGTTCCCGGCAAAGGGGCCAATTCAGGCATTCGAACGCGGACCCAACCGGGTCTCGGCATCCATTGTCTCACGGTTTTGCGAAACGCATACCTAAAGAATTTCAAACCCCCTACGCCACCGTGTCCCTGAACCCGCGCCATGCGGTCTCGGAGCTCCGCGCCCACGTGCAGATGGTCCCCCGCCCCAGAAGTTCCATGAGCAGTTCAGCCAGTCGGTATCCCGGTTCCGCAGCCTCCGCCCGGCTCAGGCAGGCATGCGCGACGGACCCACGCCCCTTGCACCAGGAAATCCAGCCCTGAAGGGTCAGCGCAGCTGCCGGCACCACGCCGGATTCGTCGTCGACACAAAGCCCGGCAAGAACTTGTTGCAACGCGTCAAGGCTGCTCCAACAAGGCATGTGCGGTTGCATGCCCAGCAGGACATCTCCGTAGGTGAAGACGTCCCCGGACGTATTGGGCTCATGAGGCACTTTGGCGGCTGGAAGGGCCGGGGCCGGTATCCCAAGTTCCTGAGGGTCGAAAGGCGTGCCTGCGTCGTCTTCGATGAAAAGTCCGAACGCTGCAGCACCGGACTTGGCAGATTCCATGCCTGCCGCCGCCATGACAACCACGGCGTCCCGCCACGCAGGGACTCTAAGGGTGGTTCTGAGGAAGCCCATTATTTCTGCGTCAGCCCCCGGCTGCAGCGGGTCGTCTGCTTGGCACCTTTTGAGCACGTGATCCCACACGTCGAGGACGGAGTCGAGACAACGTTCACTCCGCCACCCACCGAGAATCTGCTTCCCATAGCGTGCCTCCGCCGCCAGCACCAGGGGATTAAACGCCCCTGGGCTAGTAAGCTGCGGCTTTCCGGATCCGCTCTTCGGCGACGGCCCTATGGAGCTCCCCCTATACACCAGTTCAGCGCTCAACCTGCTGTTCTTGATGCGATCAACAGGCAGTCCCGGCAACGGGCAACATTCCAGGTTCGCGCAGTAAGCGCTACGCCAATACTCGGTGCCTACCAGCCACGCATCCCTCACGGACAGATCAACCTCATCGAGGCTTAGCTGGAGGGCCTCGAGCATCGGAATTGCCTGGCGGACCACGCTGCCGTCAGCCCATCCCGTGTCAGTGTAGAGGGCAAGTACCACCCCATTGGCTTCCTCATCCGCAATCAGGAAGCTGCGGATCCGGTCTGCGAAACCCGAGCGGGCTTGGAGTGAATCAAGGCTCGGCAGATCCACTCGCAATGTGGCTCCAAGGACTTTCCCTTGCATGGTGATGGCCACAAGGCTGTCCTCGGGCCAGTAACCCAACATATGGGGAATGTAGCCAAGAATGTCTTCGGGTTGGTGGATGCTGAGTGTTCTGTTGGAAGTCATGGTTCCACCCTGCTCAACTCCTGCCGGAGGAGACAGTAACCATCATGACTATGTGGAAAAGCTGCTGCAGCAGCGCAGGCTTCCTAGTGCTCGTCCGGAGAAACTGGCCGTGCGGCTCGACGCCGCTCGATCCGTTCCTGACGCTGCCTGGCGAGGGCGGCCATCAACGGCTGCACGTGGATCCCCTGGGATGCCATCTGCCGACGCACTTTCCGCCGTGTCACGAGGATGAGCACGGTTCCAAGGCCCAGCAGAACGAACTGGACGCTGAGGGCAATCCGGAACGGCGCAAGCCCGTAAAGATCACCACCGGAGAACCCACTGGCGTACAGGAGGTCGAGTACCAAACCGATGAGGTAAATGGCGACGAGCGCCGCAATAAAACCGCCAACGTTGACTATCCCCGTTGCCGTGCCGATCCGGTGCGAGGGGTTGAATGTCCTGGCGAAATCGAATCCAATCATTGACCCGGGCCCGCCGACAGCAAGCACCACCACCAGAACGGCCAGGAGCCACAGCGGGGCGCGTTCCGGAAGGATAAGCACAGCAGCCCAAGCCAAGGCTGTAGCCAGGGCAATCAGCAGGACCATGGCCGATCTTCGCATGGGATGTTTGGAGACGAAGCGGCCAAAACCGGGGCCGGCAACAATCGCTGTGGCCACAAACAGTGCCATGAGGCCTGAGACCGTCCCAGCATCGAGTCCCTGGGCAGACAGCAGGAAGGGATAGCCCCAGGTCATGGCAAAAAGGTTCCCGCTGAACTGCACAGTGAAATGGCTCCAGAGGCCCAACCGGGTTCCGGGCTGTTTCCACGCGCGGGACAGCGAGATACCGGTGGCACGGAGACCTTGGCCGGTGTCCCTCGGCGGGTGCCCGGGTGGTGCGTCCCGAAGCACAGCGAGCACGAGGACCACTGCCAAGACTGACATAGCTGCCAGGGTAAGGAACGCCGGTGTCCATCCGGCAGTGTGGAGAAGCAACGCGAACGGAACAACACTGAAGAGTTGGCCGAGTTGGCCACACATGCCAGTCAGCTGCGTGACCAGTGGAACCTTGGAAGGAGCGAACCACAACGGGACCAGACGGATCACCGAAATGAAGGTCATCGCATCGCCGGCTCCCACCAGGACGCGGCCCAGGACTCCCCCGGGAACACTGTCCGCAAAGGCCAACTGCAACTGCCCCAGCCCCATGAGCACGGCACCACCGGCGACCATGGCCCGTGAACCGAACCTGTCTACCAGGACGCCGACGGGGATCTGCAGCCCGGCATAAACCAGGAGTTGAAGCACCGTGAAAAATGAGACGGCAGCCGCACTGGCATGGAATCTCTCAGTGGCTTCCAGCCCTGCTACGCCGAACGAGGTTCGCTGCGCCACGGCAACAAGGTAGGCGAACACGCCGATCGTCCAGATGAGCCAGGCGCGGGGAGCATTCACCCACCAATTATGCCTGCAGGCAACTCAAAGCTGATTTATTGAGGCGAGTCTTTACGCGCCAAGTACGCCTCCACGGCAGCTCCGATATCCTCGGCGTTGGGCAGCTCGTCATTCTCATCTGCCAGCAACGACCGGCGGACGATGCCCTCGGATTTCTCGTCGTAGCGCGTCTCGAGATTCGTCACTACTGCCTGGACTTCTTCGGAAGCCTCGATCTGTTCCGCGATCTGGCGGCCCACTTCACGCCCGGCTTCCCGGAGCCTGTCCGTTGGCAGCATGAGCGACGTTGCCGCCCCCAGGTATTCCAAACCGGCGACGGCGGCCGGCGGGTACTCAGCTTCAGACAGGTAATGCGGGACATGGATGACGTAGCCGGCCACATGGCGTTCCGCTTCGGTGAGCCGGAGTTCCAGAATGTGTCCAATGGCAGCAGGAACATCCACCGTGGGTTTCCAACTTGAAATTCCGTCAATGAGCTCCGGCATGTTGCCATGGACCGTCACTCCAACAGGCCGTGTGTGCGGGACGGGCATGGGGATGGAATGGATCCAGGTCACCAGGTTGACGTCGAGCTCTTCGACAATTCCGACGACGGCCCTCGAGAAGCGCTCCCACTGGAGGTCGGGTTCGAAGCCGGCAAGCAGCAGGAACGGCTGGCCGAGGCCGTCATTCAGCTTGTACAGGCCGAGCTTTGGCGCTTGGTAGTCCTGCAGATGGTCTTCCACGAAGCTGATGTGGGGCCGCCTCGAACGGTAGTCGATGAGTTGGTCGGCGTCGAACATGGCCACCACCTCGGCGCCCAGTTCGTCCAACAGTTCCGCGTTGATCTGCCGGACCACGTGACCGGCATCGGCAAAGCCCGTGAATCCCATGACCATGTTCAGCCCGCGAAGCCCGGGGCTGTGGAAGGTCTCAATGTTTCGCGCGTACAGCGATTCGGGGTCCAGGAGGGAGCCGGATATCCGTTCAAACACGGCGTGTTCCTTTCGCAATGACAAAGTTGGGGGAAGTCCCGGGCGCCAACCACAGGGCAGCAAGCTCCTGACACCCGGCGGCATGACGACACCGGGCACCATTGATTGGCCGCGGGACTCTATTAATCCATACAACGCTCCACGCCGTGCAGGCATTCCTGCCCCCGATGTGCCGCAGCTCTCATTTAATTGCCGTCCGCAGCGTTCAAGAGACTACGATCGAAACGGGCCGCCCCGGCGGCCCTGAAGACCAAGGCCGCCGTCGCAAGAAGACGTCGGGCGCGTACCGGGGCAGGCCGCCAAACATGCGGCCCCGCCATGCAATGCAGAGAGAAGTGAGGACACATCCTCGTGGTCAAGACTACTGACATCATCCTGGGCATCATCGCCAAGGACCTGAAAAAGTCGCCCAGCGACGCACTTGTGATCGGTGTTGCCCAAGGAGCGGACGGGCCGGTACTGCTGTCCAACCCGTTGAGCGCGAAAGCCGCCGAATCCGTTGCGGGCTCCCTGCAGCTTTTGGGGATCACCGGCGCCGCGGACCAGGTTCACCGGCTTCCGGGCCTGCCGGAAACAGGCTCGGGGATTCTTGTCCTTGCAGGCGTAGGAAAGCTGTCCGATGTCGGCAGCCTCAGCGAAGAAGCCCTACGGCGCGCCGCAGGATCCGCTGTTCGCCAGCTTGCCGGAGCCTCCTCAGTCACTTTGGCCTTCCCGACGGCGACCCTCGCCGATGTCGCTGCGGTCGCCGAAGGAGCCGCCTTGGGCGCTTACTCATACACGGAGCACCGATCCAGCAAGGATGGGCTGAAGGCTCCGGTGGCCAAGGCCCTGATTTTCTCGGATGTCGACGCAAAGTCCGCCCAGCCCGCACTGGACCGGGCAATTGTGCTCGCCCGCGCGGTCAACGCGACCCGCACCTTGGTCAACCAGCCCCCAAGCCACCTGTACCCCGAGTCGTTCGCCGAGTCCGCCAAGGAACTCGCCAAAGGCCTCCCGGTCAAGATCACAGTGTGGGACGAAAAGCGTCTGGAAAAGGAAGGCTTCGGGGGCATCCTCGGCGTCGGCAAGGGCTCTACCCGCCAGCCCCGCCTCGTGAAAGTGGAATACGCTCCCGCGAAAGCCACGAAGAAGATTGCCCTCGTTGGCAAAGGCATCACGTTCGACACCGGAGGCATCTCCATTAAGCCGGCCCTCGGCATGGGCGACATGAAGAGCGACATGGCGGGCGCCGCCGTCGTACTTAACACCGTCCTGGCCATCGCCTCGCTGGGCCTGCCACTGAAGGCAACCGCCTGGCTCTGCATCGCGGAGAACATGCCCTCAGGTGCCGCAGCGCGGCCTGCTGACGTGTTCACCATCTACGGCGGGAAGACTGTTGAGGTTCTGAACACGGACGCCGAGGGCCGTTTGGTGATGGCCGACGGCATTGTCGCCGCCAGCATGGAGAAGCCGGACGCCATCATTGACGTGGCAACACTGACCGGCGCACAGCTGATTGCACTGGGCTTGCGTACTGCCGGCGTCATGGGATCCGATTCCGTCACGGCAGCACTGAAGTCAGCGGCCGACAGGGCGGGCGAGCTGGTTTGGCCCATGCCGCTGCCCGAAGAACTCCGCCCGAGCCTTGACTCGCAGGTGGCAGACCTTGCCAACATCGGTGAGCGCAACGGTGGCATGATGACCGCAGCAGTCTTCCTTCGTGAGTTCGTGGGCAAGAACGGCGACGGCCAGCAGATCCCGTGGGCCCACGTGGACATCGCCGGTCCCTCGTTCAACAACGGCGCCCCGTATGGTTACACGCCCAAGCAGGGGACCGGATGCACCGTCCGTACCTTGGTTGCCTACGCCGAGGATCTCCTGGCGGTCTCCGCCTAGCTCCACTCCCCCACGCCCTTCCTGGTTGCGCAGGTCCCTGACGATCGTCGTCCGGGGCCCGCGCAACCCCGGAATTATGCGGGGTGTAGCGCTGTGTCACAAGTGAACGTGAGTCTCGACACAAGCGCTCCACAAACGCCCGCAGAGGGTGGAGCATGGGTAGGTGGTTCGCTAAGGTGAACTCGATAGTCACAAATGCAAGAGAACTTAGGTGCTGGCATAATCACGGCAGAACAAGTTCCAAAGACCAGATGGCACGCAGTCCCGTGTCATCATTCACGCGAGGGAGCGTTTTAGTGGCCGATCAGGCAACTGCGCAAGAATTCGACATCCTGGTACTCGGTGGCGGCAGCGGCGGCTACGCCACTGCCCTGCGGGCCGTACAGCTTGGGTTCACCGTTGGCCTTGTGGAAAAGGCAAAGCTTGGCGGAACCTGCCTGCACAACGGCTGTATCCCCACCAAGGCACTCCTGCACTCGGCCGAGCTGGCCGACCATGCACGCGATTCCGCCAAGTATGGCGTGAACGTCACGCTGGACAGCATCGACATGTCTGCCGTGAACGCGTACAAGGACGGCATCATCGCCGGTAAGTTCAAGGGCCTCCAGGGACTTATCAAGTCCAAGGGCATCACCGTCATCGAGGGTGAAGGCAAGCTCCAGGGCAACAACACCGTCGTCGTGAACGGCACTTCCTACACGGGCAAGAACATTGTCCTGGCCACGGGTTCCTACTCCCGTTCACTCCCCGGCCTGGAAATCGGCGGCAAGGTCATCACCTCGGACCAGGCCCTCACCATGGACTACATCCCCAAGAGCGCCATCGTCTTGGGCGGCGGCGTCATCGGTGTCGAGTTTGCTTCCGTCTGGAAGTCCTTCGGCGTGGATGTCACCATCATTGAAGGCCTCCCCTCCCTGGTTCCGAACGAGGACGCCTCGATCGTCAAGAACCTTGAGCGTGCCTTCAAGAAGCGCGGCATCAAGTTCACCACCGGCATCTTCTTCCAGGGCGTTGAGCAGAACGACGACGGCGTCAAGGTCACCTTGGTTGACGGCCAAACGTTCGAAGCCGACCTCCTGCTCGTAGCCGTTGGCCGCGGTCCGGTGACCGCCAACCTTGGCTACGAAGAAGCCGGCATCACCATCGACCGTGGCTTCGTCATCACCAACGAACGCCTCCACACCGGCGTCGGCAACATCTATGCCGTCGGCGACATCGTCCCTGGCGTCCAGCTCGCACACCGCGGCTACCAGCAGGGCATCTTCGTCGCCGAGGAAATCGCCGGCCTGAACCCGGCAATCGTCGAGGACATCAACATCCCCAAGGTCACCTACTGCGAGCCTGAAATCGCAACGGTGGGCTACACGGAAAAGGCCGCCAAGGAAAAGTTCGGCGACGACCAGGTGCAGACCCAGGAATACAACCTTGCCGGCAACGGCAAGAGCTCAATCCTCGGCACCGGTGGCATCGTCAAGCTTGTTCGCCAGAAGGATGGCCCCGTGGTGGGCATCCACATGATCGGCTCCCGCATGGGTGAGCAGATCGGTGAGGCCCAGCTGATCGTGAACTGGGAAGCCTACCCTGAGGACGTGGCCCAGCTGGTCCACGCCCACCCCACCCAGAACGAAAGCCTGGGCGAAGCCCACCTTGCCCTCGCGGGCAAGGCTCTCCACGGCTAAGTCTTACCAAGACCCACGGATCGGGTGCATGCAGCGGAATATGCCGCCTGCACCCGATCCGAACCAGCAGAATTCATCCGCACAAAGATCAATAAGGAGAACGGGGACGACATGTCTGAATCCGTTAACTTGCCCGCCCTCGGTGAGAGTGTCACCGAAGGAACCGTCACCCGCTGGCTCAAGCAGGTTGGTGACCGGGTGGAGATCGACGAGCCGTTGCTCGAGGTTTCAACCGACAAAGTAGACACCGAAATCCCTTCTCCGATCTCAGGCGTCATCGAAGAAATCCTCGTCGCTGAAGACGAGACGGCCGAAGTAGGCGCCCCCTTGGTCCGAATCGGCGACGGTTCCGGCTCCGCTGCTCCGGCCGCTGAGTCCGCACCGGCCGAGGAAGCCCCTGCCGCACCCGCAGAGCAGGCAGCACCGGCCGAAGAAGCTCCTGCCGCACCCGCTCCTGAAGAAGCACCTGCGGCTGAAGCACCCGCTGCTTCGGGCGAAGGCCACGAAGTAACCCTCCCTGCGTTGGGTGAGAGCGTCACCGAAGGTACCGTCACCCGCTGGCTCAAGGCTGTTGGCGACACCGTTGAGGTGGACGAACCCCTCCTCGAGGTTTCCACCGACAAGGTAGACACCGAAATTCCTTCCCCGGTTGCCGGCACCCTGCAGGAAATCCGCGTCAGCGAGGACGAAACAGCAGAGGTTGGCTCCGTTCTTGCCATCATCGGTTCCGGCGCAGCTGCTCCCGCATCGGCTCCCGCTCCGGCTGCAGCGCCATCCGCCGAGGCTCCCGCTGCCCCCGCTCCGGCCGCAGCGCCTGCCGCCGAGGCTCCGGCTGCTCCCGCTGCTGCACCGGCACCTGCCGCCGCGCCCGCCGCCCCGGCACCCGCTGCTGCTCCGGCAACCGCAGCTGCTCCAGCCGCTGAAGGTTCTTCGGAATCCGGCTATGTCACCCCCCTGGTACGCAAGCTTGCCAACCAGCACGGCGTGGACATCGCGTCGGTCTCCGGCACCGGCGTCGGTGGCCGCATCCGCAAGCAGGATGTTCTGGCCGCCGCAGAAGCAAAGCAGGCGGCCGCAGCCCCCGCTGCAGCTGCTCCGGCTGCAACTCCCGCCGCCAAGGCTGCTGCCCCCGTGGTTGCATCCTCCCTGCGTGGAACCACCGAGAAGGCCCCTCGCATCCGACAGGTCATTGCCCGCCGTATGCGCGAGTCCCTTGAGGTCTCCACTCAGCTGACCCAGGTGCACGAGGTCGACATGACCAAGATCGCCAAGCTCCGCCTCAAGGCCAAGAACTCGTTCCAGGCCCAGAACGGCGTCAAGCTGACCTTCCTCCCGTTCATCGCCAAGGCTGTAGCCGAAGCCTTGAAGCAGCACCCCAAGCTGAATGCTGCCTACGACGAATCCAAGCAGGAAATCACGTACCACAACGCCGAGCACCTGGCGATTGCCGTGGATACTGACAAGGGCCTTCTGGTACCAGTCATTTCCGACGCCGGCAACCTGAACCTCGCCGGCTTGGCGAGCAAGATCGCCGATGTCGCAGGCCGTACCCGCGACGGCAAGATCGGCCCGGATGAGCTGTCCGGTGGCACATTCAGCATCACCAACATCGGTTCCGTTGGTGCACTGTTCGATACCCCGATCATCAACCAGCCCCAGGTAGGCATCCTCGGAACCGGCGCCATCGTCAAGCGCGCCGTCGTGGTTGCCGACGAAAACGGCGACGACTCGATCGCTATCCGCTCCATGATGTACCTGTCGCTCACGTACGACCACCGCTTGGTGGACGGCGCGGACGCCGGCCGCTTCCTGCAGACCCTCAAGGCCCGCCTTGAAGAAGGCGCTTTCGAAGCAGACCTCGGTCTCTAGGACCCTGCGTCACTAAGCACGCCTGGAAGCAGAAGGGCAGGTTGCCGGGAAACCGGTAGCCTGCCCTTCTGCTTTGCCTGGCCACAGGCATCAACGCACCTAGCCGTGTCCGCGTGGCTTTGCTACGGGACGTAGAACCCACTGGATAAGCTTGGGCCATGAGTATTCTCTTCAACATTCTGGTGTTCTTGCACATCGTCGGCGCAGCCATGATTGTGGGCTACTGGATCGCCACCCTCAAGGAACCAACCGTCCACCCGCGCCAGCGTGACGGCGCCTTCCTCCAGCTCCTCACGGGCATCGCCATGATGGGTGTGATTCCCTTGCTGCCCGATGCCGATCCAAACTATTTCAAGCTCGGCGTGAAGTTCGCCATCGGCGTGGCAGTAGCCGTTCTCGCAGTTATCGGAACGCGCAAAGTGAAGAAGGGCGAACCGGTGTCAACGGGCCTGGCCCACGGCGTTGGTGGCCTGGCTTTGATCAACATCGCTATCGCCACGCTGTGGAACTAGAACTGGCCCGGGTACTTCGGTATCCATTTCGCCAGTCCAGGGTCACAATCCACTGTCAGCGGAATGGCGGTGCGGTCCGGCAGGCAAATCCATAGGATTGATCCGATGGCACCTGCCGACGGCTGGTTGCCGACTCACAACGACCCCAAGGAGTGGACATGGCAGCAACACGCACCGCACACACGGTTTGGAACGGCAACCTGATTGAAGGCGCCGGCAACACTACGCTGGACAGTTCAGGACTGGGCACGTTCGATGTCACATGGAAGGCACGCACGGAGCAGTCCGGAGGCAAAACCAGCCCCGAAGAGCTGATTGCCGCTGCCCACTCCGCTTGCTTCTCCATGGCTTTCAGCCACGCTCTTGCCGGCGAAGGATTCACGGCTGAAGAAGTTCAGACCAAAGCTGACGTTACCTTCGTTCCCGGCACAGGCATCACTGGCAGCCACCTGACCATGACCGCGAAGGTTCCGGGCCTGTCCGAAGAGGACTTCCGCCGTATTTCGGAAGACGCAAAAACGGGCTGCCCCGTCTCCGGCGCTCTGGCCAGCATCGAGATCACCTTGGATGCCACGCTCGCGCAGTAATACCAGCTTCAAAGCGCAGAAGAGCCCCGCCACTCCCTGAGGAAGTGGCGGGG
>NZ_AKKK01000017.1 GCF_000281065.1 Arthrobacter sp. M2012083 | reverse complement strand
AAACCAGCATTGGCTGCGGCGGCCCCGGTTACTGGCCCCGGACCGGTCACTGGCCCTGGACCGGTCACAGTGCTTGCGCCGCTCACAGAAGCACCTGCGCTTGTGGAGCGCGCCTCAGCGGTGCGGGCTGATGCCACACCGGATCCTGGCCCCACACCGGATTCTGGCCTCACACCGGATCCTGGCCCCGGTTCAGTCCACCCGGTCCGCCACTCCGGCACTGCCCCCGAAGATCCCGAAGATCCCGAAGATCCCGAAGATCCCGAAGATCCCGAAGATCCCGACGACCCCGAAGATCCTGAAGATCCCGACGACCCCTGCGGCGCTTGCCGTGCTTCCTTCCGGGTCCGTTCCACCGCCTGCGCCGCGACGACCTGCAAGTACTCCAACGACCGCGAGATCTCCTCGACCCTGCCCGCAAAATCAGCAGCCTCAACAAAACCAAACAACCGCGCTTCATCGGCTGCTATTGATCTCAACGCGTCCGCTGAGGCAGCACTGTCCAGGAGCGCCGCTTCCAGCGCCGGCAAACCCGGTGCCGAGGATTGCGACCACAGCCACTCCGAAGCCTGTTCGGGGGTGGAGGCCCTAGGCGAGGGCAACTGCTCGGGCGCCTCCCCCTGGGGCGCCGCATCTTCGGGCGCGGAACATTCGGGAGACCCTGGAGGCGCGGATTCTCCGGCATCAGGCGCCGAGTCCGGTCCAAGAAGTAGTTCAGGGGTCCATGAGGTTTCCGCGTCGGTGCCTGCCGCCGTCGGGCGCTCACGGGTTGATGGCGGAGAAAGCCTTTCGAGCGAGGAGGGCGAGACGCGCCAGGGAATCCCGCTGGCGTCGGACGGACCCATCCGCCGCGCCAGAACCTTGCCTATGCCTTCCATAACTCAACCCTGTCAGGATGGCCCGACAGTTATTAGCCCTCATCGACGCTATGTGGAAAAAGTCAGCTCTATCTTTATGCGAGGCCCTAGCCGATGAGTCCGCCTTGGTGATCGATGCCCACTTGGTCGACCTTTCTGTGGAAGCGCATGCCGGCCTTGCCGCCGACGATGGCGCCGAGGAGGGGGATGATCAGGGCGATGACGAGACCGATGATGCCGCTGGTGGTCATCAGGCTTCCGTCGACGGGAATCTGGGGTGCGCCGTTGAGATTGTCGAGAATGTTGAACTGGCTCCCTGCCACCGCCGCGAGGACTGCCACGATAATGGCGATGATGATGCCCCACAGCCACACGGCGAGCCCTTGCTTGGCTCCGTCGAAACGGGCCATGCGGCCAGCGACGTACCCACCGCAGTAGTAAGCGAGGAACAAGACCACTGCAAGGACAATTCCGCTGACGATTCCCAGGGTTTCCGCGTTCTGCTGGGCCTGGTCCGCCGCTTGGTCGGTGCCGGATGAATTCGCTGCACCTACGCCTACGCCGATGGCAGTGGCCAAGGCGCTAAGCAGGACGGTCATCCCGATGGCGGTCAGCCAGCCAAAGAAAGCCGAGCCCCATTTGATACCGCCGAAGCGATCCTTTTCCGCCCTGACGACGTCGTTCCTACGGGCTTCGGGAGTGCTTGAGCTCGCACCATTTTCGTAGACCATGTCAGCTCCTAAGCCGGGTGCCTGAACTTTGGTTAATCAAGCAAAACACCACCCTCAGCAAGAAAGCAAGCATGCTTACTAAATTCCTCCCGTGCCTCAGGAGCCGATTTCCGCCAAACCGCGCGGGACTTTCCCGCTATCACTTGAAACCTGAAGCAGTTGCAGGGCTCCCGCAGCCGCTGACCCCAGGTCTGCGGCGTACAGGAGCACCCGGTGCCCGGATTCGTCAGGCGGCGTGAGTACCTCAAAGTTCAACTCCAGATACCCCACTTCAGGATGATGCAGGTATTTCACGCCGGTCATGCAGTTCTCCACCGGGTGCTGGGCCCAAAGCTTCGCAAAATCAGGGCTTTTCAATGTCAGCTCGCCAACCAGTGACGCCAGTTCCTTGTCATCAGCGGATTTTCCCGCCACGAGGCGCAATGACGCGACCGCCCTTCGCGCCTCCTCCGGCCAACGCGTGTACAGCTCCCGTGTGTGATCGTCGAGGAACAACAGCCGGGTCATATTGGGACGAGCGGAGGGGGTCTCAGGCGCCGCGAAGTCCAGGTGGCCGGCAACGAGCCGGTGTCCCAAGGCGTTCCACGCCAACACTTCGCTTCGACGCCCCAGCACCACCGCCGGTGTGCCGGACATGGATTGGATCAACCGGAGTGTCCCTGGACGCACTTTGTCCGGCTTTGCCGGCGTGCGCCGTTTGGTCTTTCCCGGACGGGCCAAGTTGAGGAGATGTACGCGTTCGTCTTTGCTGAGGTTCAGGGCACGAGCGATTGCTTCGATGACAGCTTCTGAGGCGTTTGTGCTCAGGCCCTGCTCAAGGCGCGTGTAATACGTGGTGCTGACCCCGGCCAGCATCGCCAGTTCCTCCCGTCGCAGGCCAGGAACGCGTCGGATGCCGTAATTCAGAACGCCCACGTCCTCAGGCTGTAAGGCTGCCCGACGGACGCGAAGGAACTCCCCAAGTTCGCTGTGTATACCCATGCCCTCATTGTTCAGCTAATTGCCGGGGTTGTCCTGTCACTGCCAGTGGTACCCACGGCGGGGTGTGGTTACCGCTCACGAAGACGGCCACGCTGAACGCATGCCAACAACCAAACGCATGCCAACAACTGAACGCATGCCAACAACCAAACGCATGCCAACAACCAACAGAGTCAGCCATCCCCACGTCGAGCCAGCACAAAACGAGGCCCCACAAAGCATGACCACGAGGCAACGGCTTGCGCTCATCGTCCTCCTGGCGGCGAGTTTCACGCTGGCCGTCGATTTCTCGATCCTCAACGTCGCGCTGCCCGCAATCGGCTCCGACGTCGGGTTCTCGCTGGAAAACCTCCAATGGGTCGCAACGGCTTTTGCGCTGTGTGCCGCGGGCTTCACCTTGCTGTTCGGCCGAGTGGCAGACCTGGCGGGTCGGCGGAGGATGTTCCTGATCGGTATGGCGCTGCTCGGGGCAGCGTCGCTGGCTGGCGGTCTCGCCACTGAACCGGCGTTGCTGCTGCTGGCAAGGGTGGGCCAAGGCATCGCCACGGCGATGGTGGTACCGGCGGCCCTGTCACTGTTGCTGGTTTCGTTCCCGGAAGGCCCTCTTCGGGACAAAGCACTCGGACTCAACGGCTCCCTGATGGCGGCCGGATTCACCACTGGGGCGATCCTGGGTGGGCTGCTGACCGACCTCCTGAGCTGGCGGTGGGCCTTCTTCATCAATGTTCCCGTTGCGGCAGCAGTTCTCCTCATCGCACCCGTTGTGCTCGCCGAAAGCCGGGCAACCTCCAAGCTCCGGCTCGACGTCCCCGGCGCCGTCACGGTCACCCTTGGCCTGCTCGCACTGGTGTTCGGCCTCACGCATGCCGCCGAACACTCCTGGACCCACCCCCTGACGCTCGGTCCGCTTGCGGCCGCCGTCGTCCTCTTTGCCGTGTTTGCCAGGGTTGAAAGCCGGGCACCGCACCCGTTGGTGCCCCTAGGCATCCTCAAACGCTCGAGCATAGCGTGGGGCAACCTCGCCGGGTTGCTGGCGTTCCTGACCGAAACGTCGCTGGTGTTCCTGCTGACCCTGTACCTGCAGCAGGTCCTCGGCTATACCCCGCTTGGTGCAGGTCTGTCCTTCGCGGTCCTAGGCCTGGGTACCGTCCTCGGCGGCATGCTGGGACCCAAAGTAATCGGGAGGATTGGTAGCAAGAACGCGATCGTCTACGGGTTCGTGGTTCAGGCAGCGGCTACCGGAGCGTTGGTGTTGCTCAGCTCGGATCCGGCCTCCATTGGGCTCCTCCTGGTAGCGACATTCATTGGGGGTGTCGCCAACCTGGTGGTCATTGTGGGGTTCATGGTTACCGCCACTTCAGGCTTGCCTGACGCAGATCAAGGCATGGCGACAGGCCTGGCCACCATGAGCCAGCAGATCGGCATCACCATGGGCATCCCGGTGATGAGCGCGGTGTTCACCGCTCAGCTGCTCAACCTCGGCGCGAGTAACAGGCCGGCGGTGCTGGCTGCCGTTACGGTGGCCATCACGGTGAATGCCGCCCTCTGCCTCGCGGCGGCCATAGCGGTGGCGGTCTTCCTCAAGAAGCCCGCTTGCCAGCCCGTCGGCTGAGCGGCATACCGCCGCAGAAAGGTGCCAAACGCACGACGGCGGAAGGTCGCCGTCGTGCGTTGGTCGTGGTGAGAGCGCAACGCCGAGGCGGCGGTCAAGGCTGCTGCGACGCCGCCGCGGTCGGTTCAAGATCTGCGAGGGTGAGCAGATGCGAAGGAGCTTTCGGCATCGAAACCGTAGAGTCTACGGAAAGATCCCGGCCAACATGAACCAGTTCGCCGGATGCCATGGGCCGCCAGCCAGGGTTGGAGTCCATGGGTTCGGTGGCGAAGAGGACATGTGGGGAACGGGAAAGCTCGGTACTCTTCGAACGGATCCGATGGCTTCGGGCGTCGAGCGGGGCAGACGCAGAGGCCTGCCGTTCAAGCACGTACAACTCGTGGGTGGCCGGGTATCTCAGCGCCCATATGTCCGTTGCGGTGGTCAGGATGAAGTTGAGGCTGAAAACGGGGAGCTCCCGAGCAACCCAGTTGATGGCCTCCGCTATGCCGGTCCCTACGTCCCCTCCGGCGAGGCGCGTTTCCGCCGTGATGAGCGCGAAAAGGCGCTCGCTGTCCGACTGTCCAAGCACCAGGTCCATCACTCCGAGCTCGTTGAGGCGCTGATCAAGGTGGTCCAAACCGTGCAGAACACCGTTGTGTGCGAACAGCCGCCCGTCCTGCTCGAACGGGTGCGTATTGGCCATGGTGAGCGCTCCGGTGCTGGCGTACCGCACATGTGCCAGGAACGTGGTGCTCTTCAGGTCCCTGGCTTCGCGGGCGAAAGCGTGATCTTCCCACGCCGCCAAAGGCTGTTTGGCTACGCGCGCCCTGCCTGCCGTATCAAACGTACCTATGCCGGCGCCGTCGGGCTCGCGTCGGCTTTGCGCGGAGAGGCTGTCCGGCGCATCCACCAACCAGAAGGTGGCACGGACGGGCCGTGGACCGGCGTGGAGCCCGAAGAGCCGACACATATGGAACTTCCCTTCCCGGAGTTAGTGGTGAAAGCCTTCTGACTGCTTGTCCGTAGGCATCGGCGCAGTGAGGCTATCGAGGTAGTCCACTTCCTTCTTGAGGTCAGACAGGAAGCTGGAGGCGAGGTCCCGGGTGAATCCGTTGCGGACCACGATCCTCTGGACTGTGACCTCACTCAACCCATCGGGCAACGGGTAAGCCGGAACCAGCCAGCCGTTCATTCTGAGCCGTTCCGAGAGGTGGTGAAGGTTCCAGTGCTCCGTGTGGCCGTCGCTGAGCTGCCACGCAAATACCGGGATATCCGACCCGTCGCTCCAGAGGGTGAACGCGTCCATCGCCCCGATCTCGCTGGAGAGGTAAAGCGCCACATCCCTGGACGTC
This sequence comes from Arthrobacter sp. M2012083, assembly GCF_000281065.1. Lineage (GTDB taxonomy): Bacteria > Actinomycetota > Actinomycetes > Actinomycetales > Micrococcaceae > Arthrobacter. The sequence continues at coordinate 70,409 of NZ_AKKK01000017.1, read as the reverse complement.
GCTTGGACAGACCTGTATCCGGCAAAACCAAGGCGGAGAAACAGGTAATACTGCAGCAAAACCTGGGCGCCTGGGCGGGAGAAGTTCAGCGCAAACGTTGGCATGTCCCCGCCGAGGTAGCTGACGTGGAAGATCAAGTCCTCCGGGAGTGCTGCGGCATCGCGCCACACCACCCAGCCCAAACCCGGGTACACCAGGCCGTACTTGTGGCCGGAGGTGTTGATGGAAGCGACGCGGGGGAGCCGGAAATCCCAGACGGTTTCGGGTTGCAGGAACGGTGCCACCATGGCCCCGGAAGCGCCGTCCACGTGGATGGGGATGTCCAGTCCGCGGCGTGCCTCAATCTCGTCCAAGGCTTCGGAGATGAGCTCCACGGGCTCGTACTTGCCGGTGTAGGTGACGCCCAGGATGGCGACCACGCCGATGGTGTTCTCGTCCACATACTTGTCCAGGTCATGGCCGTCCAGCGTGGGGTGCTCGGCAGAGACCGGGACAAAGCGGGGTTCCACGTCCCAGTAATTACAGAACTTCTCCCAGCACACCTGGACGGCGGAGCTGAGGATGAGGTTGGGCTTCTCCGCGGACTTGCCGGCAGCCCGCCGGTCATGTTGCCAGCGTCGCTTCAAGGCCAAGCCGCCGAGCATGCAGGCCTCTGAGGATCCGATGGTGGAGGTGCCGATACTCTTCCCGGGATCCGGCGCATTCCACAGGTCCGCGAGCATTCGCCAGCACCGGGTTTCGATCAGTGCTGTCTGCGGGTACTCGTCCTTGTCGATCATGTTCTTATCGAACGTCTCGGCATAAAGCTTGGATGCTTCCGTCTCCATCCATGTCCCGACGAACGTGGCCAGGTTCAGCCGCGAATTACCGTCCAACATCGCTTCGTCATGGACAACCTGGTAGGCCGTGGCAGGCAACGATTCGCCGGCCGGCAGCGTGAAACGGGGGAAAATGTCGGATTCTCCGGGCCTGCTGAACAAGGGATTGAGTTCGACGGCGGTGTCCGGTTCATGCTGTGACGCTCGGTGGGATCTGCTCATTGGGGCAACTCCTTGGGATCGTCCGCTCGCGGCGGGGCGCAACCTGTCCTCGGCTCACGCTACCCGGGACGGGCCGCCCGCCCAAGCTCTTGAAGCGCTGCAAAAGCGTACGACGGCGTCAGCTCGCCGTCGTACGCTCTTTCGCCCTGGCGCCGGTCAAGTTAGCGCCTATGAAGCCAGCGCAAGCTGCGGCTAGTCGGGAATCTCCATCTGGAATCCGCAGTCATCGCAGTGCAGGACCCTATCCACTCTCTCTTACCCGAAGGGATCACCATGTCTGCTCAGCCAGAACACTTCCCCCTTCCTACCCCCACTCCCGGCACAAGTACTGATTTCTCCGCCTGGAGCCTCCGGCCGGCGGGCATGTGGCAAGCGCCACTGATTCTCCAATTGGGGCTTGCCAAGCAAACACTAAGCATGCTTATGATTTGGTGTTCCTTAAAGCCGACGGGTTGAATTCACCCCCGTCTCGGCGTCCGGAAACCATGCCTGGTGATGCAGCCCGCTTGGCAATCCACAGTAAGAGAACCGCATTCCAAGGAGACATTATGCTCGCGAGGGAAAACATTGACCGTTTGATGGGGCTCAACGGAAACGTCCGCACCACCGAAGGTGACAAGGTCGGCTCCATAGGCACGTTCTACACCGACGACGACACAGGTGAACCCACGTGGGTGACCGTCAAGACCGGCCTTTTCGGCAGTTCGGAATCGTTCATTCCGCTGCAGGACGCCACGGTGGAAGGTGACGACGTGGTGGTTCCCTTCAGCAAGGACCACATCAAGGACGCCCCGCGCGTGGCCGAAGACGGGCACCTGGATCCGGGCGAGGAGAGTCGCCTGTACAACCACTATGGGCTGGAGGGCAGGGACAGCTTCAGTGGCCATGGCGACTATGCCGCTACCACCGGCACTGTCGGGGCGGCGGGAACCGCCGGCACCAGGGATGCTGTGGACACCGACGCCAACTACACGCGGGATACTGACGCCGGCCGCGGCGACGACGCCATGACCAGGTCGGAAGAGCAACTGAACGTGGGTACCGAACGGCAAGCCACCGGAAGGGCACGCCTGCGCAAGTACATCACCACCGAGAACGTCACCACAACTGTCCCCGTGCAGCGCGAGGAAGTCCGCTTGGAGCGTGAGCCCATCACGGACGCCAACGCCGGCAATGCGATGTCCGGACCGGACCTGACGGAGAGTGAACACGAGGTCACGCTCCACGAGGAGCGGCCGGTGGTGGAGAAGGAAACCGTACCCGTAGAGCGCGTGCGGCTCGAAAAGGACACCGTCACTGACGAGGTCCAGGTTGACGAGGAAGTGCGTAAGGAGCGCATCGAAACCGAGGGAACGCGTACTGACGAAACCAGGCGCTAAACACATGTTGTGAGGCCCGCTTTGCGCCCCAAAGAGCCGGGAAAGGGTGCAGAGCGGGCCTCGCAACGGCGGTTTTAGCTATCGCTGACGAACTGGTGATGGGACCATTGGGGTATGGGCGAACAAGAGCAGGTGCAGCCCGCCGCGCCAACCGGCGCAGCGTCGGAAGACCGGGGTGACCCCACCACGCAGCAGATGCGGAGCGTAGGCCAACGTCGGCGCGAAGCCGAACGCAAGCTGGACCTCCACTTGGAGGAAGCGAGCCACAAGGGCGAACCGTCTGCTACCGAAGGCGAGGATCATTCCGAAGGGTAGAGCCACTTGCCTGCGCCGGATGCTTGGGTTTGTGAAGCGGGGTATCGCTGCTGTGGGCCTCGCCCTGGTGGAGTTGCAGCGCGCTGTGAATGAGCGGGAAATGGCTGAAGGCCTGCGGGGTGTTGCCCAGGTGCCGCTGCGTCCGCGGATCCCATTCCTCACTGAGCAGCCCCACATCGTTGCGCAAGCTAAGCAGTCGCTCAAAGAGCTCGGTAGCCTCGCCGGAGCGGCCGGTTCCCAGCAATGCATCCACCAGCCAAAAGGAACATGCCAGGAACACGCCTTCATCACCCGGGAGTCCGTCATGCCCGGACTGGGTGCGATACCGAAGGACCAGTCCGTCGTCGGTGAGTCCTTTCTGGATGGCGTCCACAGTCCCTATAACCCGCGGATGCCGGTGGGGCAGGAAGCCGACCCGTGGAATCAGGAGCAGGCTCGCATCCAGTTCCTTGCTGCCGTAGGACTGGACAAAGCTGTTGAGATCCTCGTCGAAGCCCTTGGACATGACATCTGCATGGATTTCGCTGCGGAGTGCGGCCCACCTGTTGGCATGACCCGGCAGGCCCGACGTTCGGACGGCTTTGACCATTCGATCTGCGGCCACCCATGCCATCACCTTGGAATGGGTGAAGTGCTGCCTCGGACCCCGCATCTCCCACAGCCCGTTATCCGGCTGGTCCCAAGCCCCTTCCAGGAATTCCATCAAAGCCACTTGAATGTCCCAGGAGCTATCCACTGCGCCATCCGGGGATGCCGCCCTGGTCAGCGAAAGCCCGTCCAGGACCTCGCCCCACACATCCAGTTGAAGCTGCGGAGCGGCCGCGTTTCCGGTGCGGACGGGCAGTGAGCCTTCGTAGCCCGACAGCCAGGGAATGTCTGCCTCCGGGAGTCTCCTGGCGCCGTCGAGCCCATACACAATCTGAAGTTCTGACGGGTCGCCGGCGATAGCGCGCAGCAGCCAGTCGCGCCAGGCGGCGGCTTCCTCCGTGTAGCCGGCGGCGAGGAGTGACTGCAAAGTCAGGGTGGCGTCGCGTAGCCAGCAATATCGATAATCCCAGTTGCGGGGCCCGCCGATTTGCTCGGGCAGGGATGTTGTTGCCGCAGCCACAATGCCGCCGGTGGGGTGGTACGTCAGTGCCTTGAGGGTGATAAGGGACCGCTCCACCGGTTCTTTGTACTTGCCCGTCATCTCGCTGCGGCCGATCCATTCCAGCCAGAACGACTCCGTCGCCTCAAGTGCATGCAGCGGATTGATTCGGCGTGGCTCGCGTTCGTGGCTTGGCGCCCAGCGCAGCACGAAGGGAACGCGCTCGCCCGCACGGACGGTGAATTCGCTGACAGTTGTCTTGTTCCGGCCCACCAGGGGAGCGGGGGTGGTGAGGTAGGCCGAGTCGGGGCCGGCCACTGCGCTGATGCCATGATCGCCATGCCGGACCCAGGGAATCACCCTGCCGTAATCGAAGCGCAGGACCAGCTCCATCTGCATGGTGACCTCGCCGGACACCCCTTCGACGATCCGCACCAGATCCACGGCGTCGTCGCGGACGGGCATGAAATCGATGACCCTGACGGATCCGCCGTCAACGTCCCATTCCGTTTCCAGGATGAGGGTGTCCTCACGGTATTGGCGTCGTGTGCAGTCGCCGCCGTCCGGTGTCCCGGCGGGCGCCAGCAGCCAGCGGCCGGCGTCGGGGGTGTGCAGCAGCGCGGCGAAGCAGGCGGGGGAGTCGAAGCGCGGCAGGCACATCCAGTCGATGGAACCGCTGCGCCCCACCAGGGCAGCCGTGTTCAAGTCCCCGATGATCGCATAGTCCTCGATCCTGGCCATGAACTCAGCTCCCTCATCCGGCGTCGTCAGCTATGCCTGACCGTACCCCGTTGGCCTGAGCGCCTCCAATGAGACTCGCGCCTCGAGCCGAAAGGTGCCTATTCTTCGTCGGCTTTCAGGCGGTTGAGGCCTTCAAGGATCAGGTTCAGGCCGAACCCAAACTCGTCGCCAAAGTCGTAGCCGGGTTTGAGGACATGCTCGACCGCGATCTCCACCATGCGCGGATACTCACCGGTGGCGAAGCGCTCCATGATGGGTTCGGTGACTTCGGCCGCGGTGTCCCTGCCCTCGAACGGGAGGGCTGCTTCCTGAAGGGCGAAGCCGTAGATGTAGCTATCCAGCAGGGCGTAGGCATGGGCTGTCAGCTCGACGGAGAAACCTGCCTCCCTCAGTGTTGCCAACGTTGCTTCATGGTGCCGGAGCGTTGCCGGTCCCGGCGCGGACCGGCTTTCCAGCAGCCCGACTGCCCACGGGTGGCGCCTGAGCGCTGATCGCACTCCGTGAGCCCTCCGCTGCATTTCCGCGCGCCAATCTCCCCCCGGCGCTGGCATCTCGATTTCGCTGAAAACCATGTCCACGATTCCATCCAGGATCTCGTCCTTGTTGGCTACGTAGTAGTAGAGCGACATGGGCTTGGTCCCCATGCTCTGGGCGAGCGTGCGGATGGTCAGCGCCGCCAGTCCGGATTCGTCAGCGAGCGCAACTGCGGACTCCAGTACTCGTTCCCTGCTGAGAGGAAGACGCTGGGATGCTGCGGTGGACACGTGGACTCCTTGGTCGAGTGAAGGCCTCTAGCGGTTTAGTACAGTGTACGGTAACGTTCGTAGTACAGCGTACGAAAAGCATGTAACCCCCAATCGAGCACTGAAAGGTCAGGCCATGACCACTGGTCAGCAATCCACGGAAGCACCCAAGGATCAGGCGTCACCCGGAACCATGCGGGCCATTGTCCACGAGGCATACGGCTCCGCCGATGTGCTTCGCGAAGCGCAGATTCCCCGCCCGGCCATCAAGGAAAATGAGGTCCTGGTGAAGGTCCGGGCAGCCGGGCTCGATCGCGGTACGTGGCACGTCACCACAGGCTTGCCATATGCGTTGCGCCTCGTCTATGGCTTACGCGCGCCAAGGAATCCCGTTCCCGGGTTGGACCTCGCAGGCACTGTGGAGGCTGTCGGGGCTAAAGTGACGCGGTTTGCCGTGGGCGACCAGGTTTTCGGATCGGGGAAGGGATCGTTCGCTGAGTACGCCGCTGCCCGTGAAATCCAGCTTGCGCATAAACCGGCGGGCATCAGCTTTGAGCAAGCGGCCGCTGTTCCTGTGTCCGCGTGCACAGCCTTGATCGCGTTGCGTGCAGGCGGTATCGATCCGGGCAAAGGCCCGGTAGGGGCGAAGCTCAGGGTTCTGGTCACTGGTGCCTCGGGCGGTGTGGGCAGTTACGCGGTGCAGTTCGCCAAGGCGGCCGGCGCAGAGGTGACCGGGGTGGCCAGTGCCGCCAAGGCGGACCTGGTTCGGGACCTCGGCGCTGACCATGTCATCGACTACAACTCACGGGACTTCGCTGATGGCGGCGAGCGCTACGACGTCATCATCGATATAGCCGGCAACCCTTCGGTTTCCCGTCTTCGCAGGGCGCTCACCCCTTCGGGAACAGCAGTGATCACCGGTGGTGAGGAAGGCGGGTCCTGGACCGGCGGCTTGGATCGCCAGTTCCGGGCCGTGGCGCTCTCTCCATTCATCAGCCAGCGGCTCACCATGATCGTGGGCACCCAAACCGCAGCGGATCTGGACTACCTGGCAGGCGTCCTGGAAACGGGAACCATGAGGCCCGCGATAGACCGCACGTATCCGCTGGCCCAGGTCCCGGCTGCCATGCGGTATTTCGACGCCGGCAGAGCCCGCGGGAAGGTTGTCGTCACTATGTGAGGTTTCAGTGTGAAGCTGAAACGCCCCCTAGCCCCAAGCTCCGGCCTCGTGCTACCACTGACCCTAGGAGCAAACCCCTGAGGAGAAGCTGTGGCCGAAGACCTGCCTGTCCTTGTTGTTGGCGCCACTGGGTTCTTGGGTGGCCAAGTGGTGGACGAACTTCTCAAGCGCGGAAAGAAGGTCCGCGCCTTGGTGCGGCCCACGTCCAATGCCGGCAAGCTTGAGGCCAAGGGTGTTGAGATCGCACGCGGAGACATGTTGGACGCCGCTTCTTTGATCGCCGCGATGACCGGTGTTTCCGCGGCCATATCGACGGCTGCGGGCTATACGCGGAACGACAAGAACGCCAAGGCCATTGACACCTTCGGCAACAGCAACCTGGCTGTGGCTGCCAAGCACGCCGGGGTGCCCCGTTTCGTGCTGATCAGCATCGTCACCAGCGATCAAACTCCCCAGATTCCCCACTTCTGGAACAAGAAGCTGGCTGAGGACAAATTTGAGGAACTCGGTGTTCCCTTTGTGGCCCTGCGCCCGGGCGCCTTCTTTGACCAGGCGGTAGGCATGGGTGGCGATCCCTTCGCCAAGGGGCGCTTCGTCTGGCTCGGTTCCAAGGACGCCAGGCTCACGTTCGTCCTGGCCAGCGATGTTGCCGCTTATCTTGCCGAGGCGGTTGACGCGGACATTGTTGACGGAGAGCGCATCGATATTGGCTGGAGCCGGCCCTTGAGTATCCACGAAGCCGCGGAACTCGCCGGACGCCGGGCCGGCAAACAGATCAAGGTAATGTCCATACCCGCCGGCGCCATTGCGGGACTCGGCAAAGTGACCGCGAAGATCCTTCCGTTGGTTGGCGATATGGCGAGCATGGTGGCGTGGTTCGAGACCGGAAGATACGTTGCGGACATCACCCGCCAAGAGCAGGTCTTCGGCCCCGCGCCAACTCCCGAGGATGCCATTGGCCGAGTCGCTGAGCGGTACGGCCATTGACGATCGTGCCGCGTAGATGTTGGCCGGGAAGGCGGAACGTAAGTATCCTGATGATACAGATTCGGCCGTAGACCCTGACTGCGCCGAAAGAACATGAGGAGCACGTTATGAGAATTGGTTCTTCCATCGCCCTGATTGCCATCGGAGCTATTCTGGCTTTCGCGCTCGCCCCCGGAATCATCCCCTTCCTCGACCAGGTCCTGGTCGGCTACATCTTGATGGTGGTCGGCGTTATCGGACTCATCATTTCCATCGCCATGTCCAACCGGACCCGTCGCAGCGTTGTTGAGCGCCGCGGCGATCCCCACACGGTTGTCGAGCGGCGCCCGGAGGTCTAGCAGACGCAACAGACAGAAGAAGCGCACGACGGCGACCACTCGCCGTCGTGCGCTTTCTTTCGTCAGAGCCTCTTGGGTTGAAGCCCCCAGCGGCTCAGGCGAGCGAAAGGGTGAACGACAAAACGAATCCTGCTGCCGTACTCAGCGCAACGGCCGGGCCACCGTGTTCGTAGGCCTCTGGCATGAGAGTGTCCGCGAGCGATGCGATCACGGCTCCCGCTGCGAAGGCCAAGGGAAGGGAGATCGTCTCGGGTTGGGCTGAGGAGAGCGGCCCTGCGCCGAGCACGACGGCGGCAACCAGCAACACCGCGCACGCGCTCCAGAGCAACATGATGAAGCCAGCCTTCTTGCCCTGGCTGCGCATGGACGACGCTCCCACCAAGGCTTCGGGCAGGTTGGAAACGAAGATTGCCGCCAGTAGTGCCAGGCCTCCTGATCCTTCTCCCAAGGAGATGCCCAGGGCGACGTTTTCGGGCACGCCGTCCAAGGTGACCGCAGCCAAGAGGGCCATGCCGGCAGCGCCTCGTGTTGAGGCGGAGGTGGCAGCTTTATCGGACGCGGCTGCATCGGTGTCCAGCTTGGGGCTGCCCTGTATTTCGTCCGCGGGTTTGGATTTCGACGCCCGCCCGGGTTGGGCCCAGCGATCCAACAGGGCGCTCAGCGCCGTAAACACGATGGCCCCGGCAAGGAGCCCCACCGCCGCGCGCACGATTCCGCCCTGTTCGTACGCGTCCTCGAACAGTTCAAAGGCCAAAGCGGTGATGAGCGAGCCGGCCGCGAAGGAAAGCAGGATGGCCAGGAGACGTTTTGGCAGCTCGAAGCGCACACCGATGATTGCGCCTATGACCAAGGCGCTGGAGGCAATCAATCCGAACCAAAGCGATGCCATCACAACGCCAGTATAGAAGTAAGTAGCCTGATCTTCTCTAGGGTGAGGAAAAGCGTTCGACGGCGGCAGTCCGCCGTCGAACGCTACTCAGGTTGGACGTGTGGTCAGGCCCGCCCGCTGCCCTGCCGTGCGGGAGCGGAATCCCCACTCCACTCCGGCGATTGGAAGTGGGCTCCGCCGAACATCGGGAAGCGCAGCAGGCCTTCCTGGTCCCGGAGCTGGGCCCAGGGGCGGTTGATGCCGTGAGTTCCATAGCGGCGGAGTTGGGTGACGCGGTCCAAGTCCAGGACGGCGAACAGGATCTCTTCGCCGCCCCGGGCGTGCTGCATGATGGTGCCCTCGGGGTCGACGATGACGCTCTCGCCCACTGCGGAGGGGGAAGCTCCGTTAACGTTCACCACATACACCTGGTTGGCGAAGGCGTTTGCCTGGGACATGACGATTTCCATGGCACGGTCCCGCGTGGTGGTGAGCGTGGGCTGGATGATGACCTCTGCGCCGAGCCATGCCAATTGGCGCGCTACCTCCGGGAAGCTGCCGTCGAAGCAGATGGCCAGGCCGATGCGTCCGCAGCCGGGGATGTCGAAAGTGACGAAGGAATCGCCGGGGGTGGTGGTTTCGAACGGTCGCCATGGAAAGAGCTTTCGGTAGCGCGCCACAATTTCGCCTTGCGGGGAGACGGCAATGGCGGTGTTGTACGTGTTCCCCTTGTCCGTTTCCAGCAGCGAGCCGGGCACGAGCCACACGTTAAGCCTGCGGGCCAGTGCGGAGATGCGGTGGGTGAGTGGGCTGGGGATGGGCGCGGAGGACCGGGTTTCGCCGTCGGGGTCCGGGAGCAGGAACTCACCCGGCGCGGACAGCAGCAATTCCGGAACCACGATGACGTCAACATCGGGGCCCAGCTTCTTGGCCGATTCGGCTTGGGCCTCGAATCGGGCCCACGTGGCCTCGAGGTCGTGGGGGACGGGGTTGGTCTGAATGGCCGCGATGGACAGGATGCGCATTTATGCCTCGGTTTCGTGGTGAAGAGAGTCGTTGCTGAGAATGGAGGGAAGTTGGTTGCGGGTGGTGATGTTTCCGCGGGGGATCGCTTCGCCTGAGAAGAAGCGGCGCAGCCTGGTTCTTAGGATCGCGGTGACAAGCAGGCCCAAGATCAGCGCACCGATGCCAATCCAGAACACAGAGCCGATGCCCAGCCACGACAGCCCCACATATTCAGGGGACACCATGTCGACGGCGCTGTACGCGAACGCTCCGATCATGAGGAGTGCTCCGAGGCCGGGAAGGATACCCTTCAGGATCAGGGCCGGGGCAGAGGTGCGCATCAGTGGGGCGAAGTACACCACCGAGGCCAAGGCGGTGGCGGCGTAGTAGGCCGCGATCATCAGGCCCACCGAAAGGATGCCCAGCCCGATGAAGTCCGGGCTGATTGCCGTCAAGCCCAACGTTATGGCCATGGTGATAATTGCCCACCAGGTGATGGAGGTGGTGGGCGTTCCCCTCTTGGGATACATCTTCGTGGTCGACTTGGGGAGTGCGCCATAGGTGCCCATGCTGAGCCAAGTCCTGGGCGTGCTGACGGCAACAGTCATCAGTGCCGCCAACGCCGACAGTCCAACCGCCAGGATGATGACCTGGCCGAACACATCTCCGGTCGCCTGCGGGCCGAGGACTGAAAGGACATCCGAGACCGTGTCCGGATTGGTGATGCTTGCGGTTCCGGCGTATCCGACGGCGGCCGTTGCGGTGACTACGTAAAAGAACAGCAGGATGACCGTGGTGATGACTACTGCCTTGCCAGGCGTTCCCTTGCGGTCCGTGGTTTCCTCGTTAACGGCGATCAATGCATCCCAGCCCCAGTAAATGAACAGGCAAAGAATGACGCCGGACACGAGGCCGGACATGTCGCCGGAGGCAAAGGGGTTGAACCATTCCACGGCCGGCTTTTCTGAGCCCGCAGTGGCGTTGCCCGTGGCCATGGCGATAAACGCCGCGACGCAGAATCCGCCCAGGGCCACTAGCTGGAGGCCAATCAGCGCATACTGCACCCAGGCAGAGAGTTCGATTCCCCTTGCCGCAATCCATGCACTCAAGGCGACCAGCCCGCAGGCGATGGCAGCTACGGCGATAGGCTCCGCAGCGATCCAGGCCAGGCCAAAGAAGTTGAGTAGATAAGTGGTGGCCACTTGGGCCAGTGCGGCGCTCGCAATGAAGGTGGCCACCTGTGGCACCCACCCGCCGAGGAACCAGCCGGCGGCCGGGCCGAAAACACGGGTGATCCATACGAACACGCCACCGCAGTCGGGCATTTCCTTGTTGAGGTCCCTGAATGCGAGGGCGGTGAACAAGATAGGAACGAAGCCCAGCAGGAACGCTGCAGGGGTGCTCGCTCCAACGGCAAGGACCACGAAGCCGAGCGTCACGGCCAAGCTGTAGGCCGGAGCGACGGCGGCCAACCCGAGGGCCACAGTGGGTCCGATGCCGATCGAGCCGGCTTTCAGGCCTTTGAACGTTGACTCGCTTGGTGCCGGGTTTTTTGATGTTGCGTCTTGTGGGGTCGGGCCGCTCGCGAGCGGGGTGGGCGAAGGTGGTTGGGACACGGAGACTCCTCATTGAATCAGTAGGTCGTATCTGAGACCAGTAATTTGAATCACATTCAAATTTGAATGCCATTCAATACCGGTCTAGAGTCAATGTCAACAGGAATCTTCGAGAGTCCCCGGGGGAACGGCAGTGGCCAAGGCAGACAAGAAGGAAATTCGGCGGCGGGAAATCGTTGCGGCGGCGCAGGCCGTGGCAGCCCGCGACGGCGCCGAAGGCGCCACGCTCCGCGCCATTGCCGCCGAGGCAGGCATGGCCGCCAACGCAGTGCTCTACTACTTCGGCAGCCATGCCGAGATCATCGCGGCCGCTGTGCAGGCGTCCTCCGGCAGATTTCTCGAGAAGCTCGCCGAAGCCGTTGACCTGGACATGACTCCCACCGCCCGACTCGCCGCCGTCATCAGCGCCGGCACCACTGCGGGACTGGACGACGACGTCTCCCGGATCCTGTACGAGTACTGGCCCCACATGCTCCGCGACGCCGAGCAACGCCGGATCCAGGAAGAGCTCACCAGCGCACAGGAACGCGTCTACCGGGAAATCATCGACGCAGGAACCAGCTCAGGTGAGTTCTCTCCCCTGCTGGATCCAGCCAAGATCGCCCGCACCCTTGTTGCCCAGGAGGATGGACTTGTCATGGACGTGCTGGCCGGGAGTGCCAGTAGTGAGTTTGTACTTGAGTTGATGGCTAGCCTTGCGGCCGCCCTTCTTGGCCTCAAGGCAGAGGCGCTGCTTGAGCTCATCGCTGTCCGGGGCGGGTCGGTTCCTGCCACGTAGCGGCGCAGGCTGCTGTTGCCTACGCGGACTACGCCGAGCAGCTGAAGGCGCGACTCGAAGCCAACTGAACGACTACTGAAAATCAGGCCTCGACGTCGGCGGTGACGCGCTCGCCGTTGAAGTACTCCAGCTGCCAACCATCCTCGACGTGGTGATGAGCGAGGTTGAGCACTGCATTCTGCACGCTGTCCAAAGTACGCCCGATAGCCCGGCTCAACGTCAGTCGGATCAAAGTACCGTGCGCCACCACCAGGACGCGCTTGCCGGCAAATTCCCCGGCCAGCTCCTCCAAGGCGCCGATACCACGGTCGGCCGCGGCCTCGTCGGATTCGCCTCCGCGGAAACCTCCCGGAATCCGGAGGGCTTCCAGCTCAGGGCCGGCCTGGAGCCCTTCGGCCGGACCGAAACTGCGCTCGGTGAGCTCGGGAACCAACCGGGCAACCTCCAGTCCCAGTCCTTCGGCGATGATCCGGGCTGTTTCGGCGGCGCGGCTCAGGGGTGAGGACACCACGGTGTCCCATTGCTGACCCGACAGGAAGGCGACGGCGTCGCGCGCCTGGCCGCGGCCGACGTCGTTAAGCGGGATGTCAGTGGACCCCTGCAACCGGCGCTCCGCGTTCCAATCGGTCTGGCCGTGGCGGACGAGGGCGAAAGTTGTGAGGGTCATGCTTTCCATTGTGCCTTGCGGGTGCGCCGGGCCGCAGTTTCCTACGTTACGTACGACCGTTACGCCACGTAAAGAAGCGCCCGACGGCGGGAGGTCGCCGTCGGGCGCTTTGCTGCGGTTAGTGCCGCCCGGCAGGGTCCTCGGCGGTCGCCGCCTGGCCTAATGCGTACACGGTCCGCCCGCCCACCACAGTCTGAAGAACCTTCGCATCCAGGAGCGCGGCCGGGCTCCCGGCTGCGAGCACGTCGGTGTCCAGGACCACGAAATCCGCGTACAGGCCCGCAGCAAGCCGACCAATGTGGTGCTCGGCCCCGCACGTCCACGCGGAGTCGCGCGTTGCGTGTTCGATCGACTCGGCGAGGGGCAGCGCGAAGTCCGGGACGTTGGTTCCTGCGGAAGCGTCCAGGGCCGAAGCCCGGGTGGTGGCTACGTACATGTTGGGCAGGGGCGCGTGCGGGGACGTGGGGGAGTCCGTGCCGAAGGCCAGCCGTGCGCCCGCCCGGGTAATCCATGGCCACGGGAAGCCGCGCTCCACGCGGTCATCCCCCAATTTGGCCGCCCAGTTCTCGCTGATGGCAGGATCGGCGTGGACCGGTTGCATGCTGGCGGTGATGCCCAGGGCGGCGAGGCGATCGACGTCGGCCCTGTCCACCAACTCGAGATGCTCGATGCGGTGGCGGCGTTCACTGGGCCCGTTCTCGGCCACGGCATGTTCCACCGCTCCGATGGCGATCCGCACCGATTCGTCGCCGATGGCATGCATGGCAACCTTCAAACCGGCGGCATCGGCAGCGGCAACCACTGGCGCGAGTTCCTCAAGGCTCCAGATCGGTTCCGCATTGGAACCATCGGCGTACGGCATTCCGAGGGTGGCCGTGCACCCGTCGATGGTGCCGTCAATGATGACCTTGATTCCCACCACGCGAAGGAACGGCGATTCGTGCTCGACGGCGAGCGCTGCCGCCCGCTGCACCTGGGCGATGTTTTCCTCCGCCGATCCAGCGTTGTTGACGCGCCAATAGGCGATGAGCCGGCTGGTCAGTGTTCCGTCTTTGTCGGCACGTTTGAAGGCTTCGAGGTCGGTCTCGTTGAAGCCCATATCGCACGCGGTGGTCACGCCGGTTTCGCGGTAAGCCTGCTGGACTGCGGCGATACTGGCCTCGTGCTCATCCTTGCCTACTTGGGCCTCGAGGTAGGGGAGCACTATGTCGTAGAACGCGTTCTCGTCGATGTAGCCGGTGGCGTGGCCGTCTGCGTCGCGCTTGATGGTTCCGCCGTGGGGATCCTTCGTGTGTTGGTCAATCCCCAGTTCAGCCAGCGCCGCCGAGTTCACCCACACTGAGTGGAAGTCATAGGCGAAGGCATAGACCGGCCTGTCCTGGACCACGGCATCGAGCATCGCCGCGTCGGGGACACCACCCGGAATGACGCCATGCAGCCAGCCGGTGGCAAGGATCCGTTCAGCATCCGGGCGTTCGGTTGCCCTTGCCCGGATTCGTTGCTGGATCTCCTCCACTGATTTGGCACCCCACAGGCTGACCTGCCCCAAGGCTTCGCCAGTACCTACTACGTGGGCATGGCCATCGACGAAACCGGGGACAATCAAGCGGCCCCCGAGATCAATCCGCTCGGCGTCCGGCCGGAGGCGTTCCGCCGTGTTGGCGTCTCCTACATAGAGGATGCGCTCGCCCTGAACGAGCAGCGCTTCGGCCCAGCGACGGGTATCGGAGGTGAAGATGCGGGCATTGGTGTAGAGCTGGGTGGTCACGCTGCGTTTTCCTTGCTTTCCGGGGCTGATTCGTCTGGGATATCTTGTGTTGCCAGGGGCTCATCCAAGGAGCGGCTGACATCGAGGAGCAGTTGGTTCTGAAGCCCGTGCAGGTGCTCGCTGTCCGGTTCCGGCCAGCTGGACATCTTCACGATCACGGTATCGGTGGCGGGGTCGAGCCAGAGATATTGGCCGTAGATACCGATGCCGGTGACATTGCCGCGCTCATTGCCGGTGCACCACCACTGCCGGGTGTACGAGCCGTGGGGGTGAATGGCGGTAAAGGAGGAGTCGGCCATGGCTTCGGGGTCTCCGCCAGCGAGGATGCTGCGGACCCACCCTTCGGAAACCACCCGGCCCGCCGGACCTGCGCCGCCGTCGAGCATTAACCGGCCCACCCGCGCGACGTCGCGGGCGGTGCACGAGACCCCGCCGTTCGCGAAGCCGAAACCAGCGGAATCGACGGTGATGGTGGCGTCCCGATCTGCGTCCAGCCGGGACCACAGGTACTTGGAGAGCGCGTCTGAATACCGGAGTCCTGTCACGCGCTCGATGATCCACGCCAGGACGTCCGTGTTTGCGGAACAGTACTGGAACGTGCCCACGGTGCCGTTGCCCGTGAGGGTGGTGAGGAAGGCGTACGTGTCCACAGGGTCGCCGTCTTGTCGGGTGCGCCAGCCGGAGGAGCGATCATGCGTCTGAACTTCGGAAGCGGGGTCGAGGTAGTCCTCGCTGTAGTTGAGGTGGATGACCATATCGAGCACGTGCTGCACGGTGGGCCCGTCGTAGGCCGAGCCGGCGAGTTCGGGGACATGGTCAACTACGCGGTCGGACGTGTCGATGTCTCCGGAATCCACCAACGCCCCGACCACTAAGCCGCACATGGATTTGGAAACGCTCATGACCAGGTGAAGATCGTCCGGGGCAAAGCCTGGGCGGTAGTACTCCGCGATCACCTCGTTTCGGTGCAGGACCAGGAAAGCGTCTGTGCACGTCTCCTCCAGCCGTTGCCTTAGGCGGGGAACGGCCAAGGACCTCAAGCGCTCAGTAGCCCCAGCCGGGGCGGCCGGGAAGCGCCGGGTGACTGACGTCGTCGGCAGCAATTCGCCCAGGTGCGCGAAGGTCCAGCGGTTGTGTGGTCCCTCCTGCCAGGTGTCGAGGGTTGGCTGCCCGGCAGCGCCTGTGTAGCGGGCGGGGTGCGGTCCGGTGGTGGTCATGCATGGGCTCCTTCGACGGAGGGGATTGCGGTAGGGCGGCGTTTCGCGGCCAGGCGCGTCAGGACGATGTACACCCCGGCAGTAACCACCATGGACACCGGAACCGAGAGATCCAGGTAGCCCATGGCCGCTGCGATGGGGCCTGTCCAGACGGCGCTGGTGAGGAAGAGGGATGCCACGGCCGCGCCAACGACGATGGCGAGCAGGCCTGGGATGTGCCAGCCTCCGCTGTACCAGAACGGGCTGCCGGGCTTCTCATTGAAGAGGTCTTGTCCGCTGTAGCGGTTGCGGCGGGCAATGACGTCCGTGGCAAAGACCGTCATGGTGGGTCCGGATATGAGGACCAGCACCTGCAGCATCAGGTTGACGGCGGCCAGGAGGCTGGTGGACATCACCAGATAGATAGTCAGCGCAGTGCCGATCGCTCCTACTACCACTGCCGAGGGAATGCGTCGGATGGGAACGCCGATGGACTGGAACGCCATGCTGGCCGTGTATGTGGTCATGCCATTGAGCGAGATGGTGTTGATGATGACGCCCACCACGAAGATGGGTCCAAGCCAGGCCGGGAGCAGGGCGAGGAGTGCCGACTCGATGCCGAGATCCATCGCTGCGGCATCAATACCCGTGGCGAGCAGCGCGCCTACTGCTGTGAAGAACATGGAGGGCAGGGCACCACCAAACGCTGTGGCAGCGATGATGTGCCAACCCTTGGTGGACTTCGGGAGGTAGCGGGCCAGGTCCGGGCTGTTCGAGTAGGACAGGGGAGTGGAGGCGAGGATGGCGAAACCGATGGTCATCGCAGACCACAGGGGCGCACCCTCCAAGGGCGCGGGCGCAGAGTAGCCCCACTGCACGTGGGGCAGGATGAAGGCCGTAACCAGCAGGAAGATGGCCAGCAATACCGACGCCACAACGGGGTAGCTGCGCAGGATCAGACTGTGCCCGAACACCGCCACCAGAATGGTAATCGCGGCAACCAGAACGGTGACGAATACCGGAACCAGGACAGGGTCCGTGAAACCAAGCTGTGCCAGGAGTTCAGCGCCCATGAACGAGGATGCGAGCCAGTTCAAGGCCAGGAAGACCGCGGAGATGAACCATCCAAAGAAGGCGACCACAACTCTGTTGCCGCGGATTCCGTAGATGGCCCGGGTGATGACGGAGCCTGAGGTCCCTGCTGCCGGACCACTGGTGGCGACGATGCCGGTGAGGATCCAAGGGAGGCTTCCGGCGATGATGACAACCAAGGCCTGCCAGAGTTCCATGCCGAGCAGGATGAGTGAGGCGCCCACCGTGAAGTTCAGGACGCTGACGTTCGGGGCTGCCCAGACCGGGAAGAGGTCCCAGGCACGGCCGTGCCGTTCGGAGGCTTCGATGAGTTCGATGCCGCGGGTTTCCGGGTGGGCAAGAGGTTCCGGGTAACTGGCCGGATCGATGATGTGGGGGTGGGACAACGCTGTTCCTCTCGGGCAAGGTCCGGCTCGCAACGCTGGGAAACCGGTCCGTCGACGCTATTGGTCGCACGACCAATGAGCTATTGGTCACTAATCCAATAGACTGGATGGCATGGTGTCAAGCCCCGCATCCCAACGCGTTCGAAAGTTACCCGACGAGCGCCGCGCCGAAATCCTCGCCGAAGCCGCTTCCATTGCCTTGGGTGAGGGGCTCGAGCGGATAACCCTCCGCGCCGTTGCCGACCGCCTCGGTGTTCGGCCTGGCCTGATCAGCCACTACTATCCCGCCGCCGAGGATTTGGTGATCGCCGCGTTTGTGCGAGCAGTTTCGGAGGAGCGGGAGGAGTTGTTTCCCGACGACGGAACTCCCCTCGAGCGCACGGCTCACCTCGTCTCGCGCATCGAAGGCAGCGGCGCCGTCGAGCTTACGCGGCTATGGCTCAACGCCAGGCACCTCTGCCGCTTTATCCCGGCCCTCACCGAGGCGTTGTTGGATCAGGAGTACCTTGACCGGAACCGGTTGACCGCGCTCATTGAGGATGGAGTCGCGTCCGGCGATTTCATGGTGGAGGACCCCTTCGCGGCGTGTATCCGGATATGGGTGGCTATTGACGGCGTGGGCTCCTATGTCAACAACGCAGAATCTTTCGAATACGACGCCTTCAAGCGGTTCGTCACCGACGTCGCTGAATGGTCGCTGGGCGTTCAGGCGGGCGAACTTCGCGCGGCTGTGGACCGACTGCAAGCCGGCTGACTCCCGCAGTCGCTGAGCCTTCACATTGCCCTTCCCACGATTTAATCAGTATCCTGATAACTGATCTGGCGAAACCGGATGATGCTGTTTGGGCTCATTGCCTGGGCCGCTCGTGGCTGAAGCAGTCGGTCGCGCGGCCATCGTGAAAGTTTGATTGACGGCATTGCTGGTGACGCAGGGACAGTGGTTCCGCGGCTCCAGGTATGCCTGAAGGACGTGACATTCGTGGGCAACAATGACGAGGCCGTGGACCCCCAACTCCCCGCCTCCAGCGAAACCGCAGGAACAGGCGATGAAGGATTAGACGCCGCTGAAACACTTGATGGCCACTACCAGCTTGGCTCTTTGCTGGGCAGGGGTGCCATGTCTGCCGTCTACCAGGCGACGGACATGCTCCTTGGTCGCGAGGTAGCCATCAAGATTTTCCTGCCCGGTTCGGGCGATGAGTCGTTCCGCGCCCGCCAGGAAAATGAAATGCGGCTTCTGGCCGCCTTTGATCACCCAGGGTTGGTGGCCGCCTTTGATGCCGGCGTCGATACGCGTAACGACGAAGAACGCGCGTATCTGGTCATGGAACTGGCTGAGGGTCGGGATTTGCGCGCCATACTCGCTGACGGACCACTCACTGTTCCCGAAACCGCACGCATCGGGATCCGGCTCGCCGGGGCACTGTCCCAGGTGCATGAACGCGGAGTTATCCACCGTGACATCAAGCCCGCCAATATCCTGGTATCCGACGACGACGGCGTGGGACAGTCGGTGAAACTAGCGGACTTTGGCGTCGCACTGGTCATGAACGACAACCGCCTCACCGCAACCGGCTTCACCGTGGGGACCGCCCAGTACCTCAGCCCGGAACAGGCGCAGGGGCTTGGATTGACTCCCGCGAGCGACATCTACTCGCTGGGCTTGGTACTCCTGGAATGCCTCACCGGAAAGGCTGAGTACCCGGGGACGCCTATAGAAACGGCATCAGCCCGTCTCCACCGTGCGCCGCAGGTCCCCCTGGAATTGCCTGGACCGCTGCGGGAGCTCCTCGAAGCCATGACGGACATGGATCCCGAAAAGCGCCCAACGGCACAACACGTCGAACAGGCGCTCGGGGATGAAGGGATCCAGTCCGGGCGCAGGACCGCGCTGCTGCCGGCCGTGCCGTCGCGGCCACCACTCCGCACGCCAACCAAACGGCAGGCCACTGTCACCAGCCTCAGGGACTTCAATAAGCGGCGACCCAGGACTGTTAGGGGTGTGGCCGCAGCAGCGGTAACCATACCGCTCGCTTTGCTGATCCTCTCCCAGGGGCTCACGCCCACGGGCAACACAACTGACCCCTCCCACCCCGCGGACACCGGGGTTTCCCAGGCTGAGCCGCAGCCGACGACGCCGGTGGTGCCCGCTCTCCCTGTTGCGCCGGCGACCGCCGAAGCCGTGCCTGCCGAAGCCGTGCCCGCGGACGGCCAGCCCGCTGAAGTGGTCAATCTGCAGGAGCCCGCGCAAGATCCAGTGCCCGCACCCGTTCAGGAGCCGGCCCCGGCTGTGGTGCCTGGCCCGGAGATCGCCAAGGACAAGAGCGACGGCAAGAGTGAGAAAAAGCCTGAAAAGGTCAAGGGACCCGGGGACGGCAAGTAGTCCTGGCAGTGAATTAGAACACGACGGCGACCCTGCCGCCGTCGTACGATGCTTTCCTGAAGTTCAGCGTCCGGCAGTGCATCCCGGTGCTGTCCCGCGGCACTTGTAGGACGTGCCGGGCTTCAGATCGATTCCCGCGAAAAGCTGCGGGAGCGTAACCAGGTAAAAGCCCTTGCCTTTGAGTTGCGCGATGAGCTCGGCTTGGCCGTCCACGGTGGAAGAGTGGACGTCATGCTGGAGGATGATGGATCCTGGCTTGACCAAGCTCATGATCCGGGGGAGGAACACGGATTTGTTCTTGGATTGCCAATCCATGGAATCGACGTCCCAGATAATTTGTGGCAAACCCACAGAAGCGGCCACCGTCTTATTGGTTGCTCCGTACGGTGGCCGCATGTAGGCGGGCACCACACCTGTTGCCATTTCTATGGCGCCCTGGGCCCCCTGAACTTCGCTCCCGATGCCCGCCGGCGACAATTTGGTGAGGTATGGGTGGCTCATGGTGTGGTTTGCGATGGTGTGACCCGCAGCTGCTACGGCTTTCGCCACCGCCGGATTGGCCCTGACGTATCCTCCCTGCTGGAAGAACGTGGCAAACACTTTGTGCTTTTCGAGTATCGACAGAAGGCGTGGGGTTTGGGCGTTGGGCCCGTCATCGTAGGTGAGGGCGGCGCAAGCCACCAGATCGCAGTTGATGGGTGCCAGGCCATCGGGGGCGGGCTGGGGGGCCTTGAACGGAGCCCCCGTGATGACCGCGGTGCGAAGGACCTGTCCTGCAGGGGAAATGACCTCGTTTGTTGCTGCGGCGTTCAGAATCACGGTGACGGGGCCGGGCAAGGCGGCGCCCGTTGTGGGGTCCCGATGGATGGTGGCGCTGAGATCCCCGGCGGAGGTAAACGCGACGGCGGTGAGCAGCTCCGCGTCGGAAACGGTGCCTGTTGTTGGGGCACGGGTTGGGTTCGGGCCGGGCGTCCGCGTCGGGGACTCAGGGCCGACGGTGTCCCCGAGTATTGTCCGTAAGGTGCCGGTCATGCCCGGTTTAATCAAGGTGGCACTATCCGTCACGACGCCCGTGCTGAGGTCCTCGTAGGTGATCTCGTCGCTGCGAGCGGTGCGGATGCCTCCGTCCATGATTGTTTGCACGAATCTGGATCCAACAACACTTCCGGTAGCCAGGACAATTTCATGGGTGACCGAAACGCCGTCGACCAGCAGCGCAGCTGGGGTAGCCGGCAGTGCCGCGGGTTCGTGGCGGCCGCTGGCCCGGGCATCGAAAATGCTCAGCAGTCGGGCATCAAGCTTGCTGTTGAAGGTCTCGGCACCGCTGAAGTATTGCCACGTCGCAACCGTGGGAGTTGTACCGGCTGTACGCGTGGTCATGTCCACGATGGATGTCGGGAGGGCGATCTTGGATGGAGGCGTCCCGATGACCGCGGTTGGTGCCTGGAACGCCGGCGGGGTGGCCGCGGGGACACAGGCCGCCATGAAGAGCACGATGACTACGAGCGGGATCGTGAACGGTGAGCGGACTGGGGCGGGCCGCTGCATGGTTTCCTCTACCGGAAGTACGAGGTGGTCATGCCTCGAATGATGGCAGGCCCAGCGCCAAAGACCCCGGAGACACCCCGGAGGGGCTAGAAACCGGCTGGAAAGCTAACAGTGACTGTGGTTCCGCCGTCGGGGGTTTCAGCCAGGGTGAGGTCGCCACCATGTGCTTTCGCGATGCTGCTGCAGGTGGCAAGACCGAGTCCGGACCCCGGGCCGTCGCCTTGCCGCCGCAGACGCACCAAGGGTTCCAGGACCTTTGCGCGGTCCTCGGGTTTGATGCCCTTACCGTTGTCCGCCACGGAGATCGTGGCGCCGTGATAGTTGGAAACCCCGCTGACCCGGACTCGGAGATCGCGCTCGGGGCTGCGGTAGTTCATGGCGTTGGAGAGCAGGTTTTGCAGCAGCGTGCGGAGCTGTCCGCGGTCGGCGTGGAGATGCAGATCTTCGACGTCCACCATGCCGTCGTTTTCGATGCCCAAGTCGCGGACAACTTCCTCGGTGACCTGGCGCAGGGACACCTGGACCGGCTGTATTGCACCGCCCACCCGGGAGTAACTCAGCACGTCTTCGAGCATGCCGAGCATCCGCCGCCCGCTGGAGCCAATGCGGTCCAGATAGCGCGCGGCGGTGCTGTTAGGTTCTACGTCGGGATCGTCTTCCACCAGTTCCACGTAGCCGAGGATGGTGGTGAGGGGAATGCGTAGATCGTGGCTGACGCGGCCGGCAAACCCGGCGAGCTTGGCGTTGCTTTCCTTCAGCTCGGCATAGGTGCGGTCCAGCTGCACCGTGCGGTGCTGAAGCTCCAGAAGCTCAACTACCTGCTTCGCCAGGACCTCAAGCATGCTTACTTGCTCGGGGCGCAGATCCTTGGTTTTATCCGAAAAGACGCACAATGTTCCGGGCACGAAACCCGATTCTGTTTGCAGCGGGACAGACGCATAAAACCGGACTTTGCCTATTTCGCCAGTGACAAAGGGATTGTCCGCGAAACGCGGGTCCTTGGACGCATCGGCCACCACGGTACGCTCGCGGCTGAGGAACACTTTGGCGCACATGGAATCCTCGCGGGAGCAGACTCCGGGGTCAACACCCCAGGCCCCGATTTGGTGCTGGTATTCCGCGCTGATGATGTTGACCACGCCAAATGGAGCGCCGCAAAGCTCCGTTGCCAGCCGCACGAGGTTCTGCAGTGCGCTCATGACTGCGGCGTTGGGGAGGAGAGCGGAATCCGTTGCGGGGTCCAAGCCATATTCCTGCAATTCCAGGTCACGGCTGATGTCATCGGTGAAGGACAGATGCCCTTGAACTTCCGTCATGTTATTACTCCCCCAAGCGTCTTTAGGATTCCCAGCCGATACTACCGGGACGCTGGCCGCGGTGGTTTACTGGGACGCATGACCGAGCAGGAACCGGCCTCCGCCGCGTCTACTGACAGCATCGACCTCTCCGTACGCACTCCCGCCCAAAGATCCCGGACTTTTACGGGGATCCTGGTGAACACCGCCCTCGCGAACATCACCACGAGTTATCTCTGGTTCGCCCTGACCTTCTGGGTGTACTTGGAGACGCGGAATGTCATTGCCACAGGGGTGATCGGCGGCGCGTACATGCTGCTGATCGCCCTCTCCAGCATCAGTTTCGGAACCTTCGTGGACCGTTACCGCAAATTGGCCGTGATGCGTTTCGCCGCAGCCTTCACCATGGTGATGTTCGTCCTCTCAGGCGTCATGTTCCTGCTGACACCCGAGCAGGCGCTACTGGACCTGACACAGCCATGGTTCTGGATCTTCACCATGATCATCCTGATCGGCGCAGTGGTGGAGAACATGCGGAATATTGCCTTGTCCACCACCGTCACCATCCTGATCGAACCGGATCGGCGGGCCAATGCCAACGGGCTCGTCGGCATGGTGCAGGGGCTCATGTTCATCGTCACCTCGGTCCTTTCCGGGCTATCGGTTGGACTGCTGGGCATGGGGTGGACGGTAGTTGTCGCCTTGGTGCTGACCGCCTTGGCCTTCGGGCACTTGCTCATGCTGCGGCTGCCGGAGGAAGTGAAGGCGGCGCCTTCCGACGCGCAAGGCGGGTTCGACTTGCGGGGGTCGTGGGCTGCCGTCATGGCAATATCCGGCTTGTTTGCGCTGATTCTTTTTTCCACATTCAACAACTTCATCGGCGGCGTCTATATGGCGTTGATGGACCCTTACGGCCTGGAGATGTTCTCCGTGGAGATGTGGGGAGTTGTCTTCGCCATTGGGGCCACGGGGTTCATTGTTGGCGGTGCGCTGGTCGGCAAGTTCGGCCTCGGGTCCAATCCCTTGCGGACCATGCTCATTGCCGTGGCGTTGATGGGGTTCATCGGTGCGGTGTTTACGCTCCGCGAGTGGGCTTGGCTTTACATCGTGGGAATCTGGCTCTACATGGCGCTGGTGCCTGTGGTTGAAGCCGCTGAACAGACCGTCATCCAAAAGGTGGTGCCACTACCTCGGCAGGGCAGGGTGTTTGGTTTCGCCATGGCGTTCGAGTCCGCGGCGGCGCCCATCACCGCCTTCCTCATCGCACCGATCGCCCAATTTTGGATCATCCCCTACGCCCGATCCGAGGAAGGGGCGGCCAGCCTTGATCCCCTGCTGGGCGAGGGGATTTCCCGCGGCATCGCCTTGGTGTTCCTGGCCGCCGGCATCATCATGATCGTCGTCGCGTTGATCGCCTTCCTGACTCCGGTCTACCGCCGCGTATCTGCCTCGTATGCGCAGACAGCGGTGGAAGAACGGGAAAGCCAGGATGCGGAGTCGCCGTCCTCACATTGATGCGGAGCTGATCAGGAAGCTTCCTTCAACGCGGCATCGGACACGGCGGAGCTGCCCGGATCGCTCCTTTCCAAGGCCTGTCCGGACTTAAGGGCCTTGGTCCATGCTTCGGTGGGAGCAACAGCGGCCCAGTTGGAGTTCAGCAGCGCGAACGGACGATCTGCCGTGACCCTCAGGCAGAACTTTTCCAGCACCTCTTCCACCTCACCCACGGACTACAGGCGCCGCTTTACTGCATGACGGCCCTTACGGCATGATTCGGATATAAAGCAAACATCACTCTTTTCCGATGAGACGTGGTGACTGCTGAGTGGCAGGGTGGAGTCAGCCCGTGCTTGAAGGTAGTCCTGCGATCCTGCAGAGATGGAGACGGTTCTATGGCTGAAGCGGATCGCGGCGATTACACCATCCAGCTCGAACCGGGCAATGTCTTGTTACTGGTTTGGGTTCCGGGCGTCAGAATTGAAGCCGGCAACGCCCGGGCTGCCGTGGACGCCGTCAACGAGTTCGCCGCGGGCAATCGTTATCCCCTGCTGGTCAGAATGGCTAATGCGAGTCACTTGAGCCGCGCGGCGCGTGACGTTTTCATCGAGCCCTGCGCGGCGTCCAGAATCGCCTTGCTGGGTGAAAATCCTGTTGACCGCATACTCGTCGACTACCAATTGGCCGCCCAGCCGGCACCCTGCCCCACCAGGTTCTTTACTTCAGAAACGGAGGCAATGACCTGGCTCCTGGAACCGGAGCAGCAGACTGATGACCAGCAACAGGGCCGTACAGCAACCGGGTGAGAAAACCGTGACGCTCTATACCTCCAACAAGAGGTGTGGAATCATCGGCGAATGGACCAATATCTGTGGGTGTTGAAACAAGATCAACTTGATGTGATTCGCGAATTGGAGCCAGCCAGACTTGAGCTCCTCGACGAGGAAGGCCTTCTCCAACTCCATAAGCGGGTGCGGAAGGCCCGGAACAAATACACCACCAACTATCGGCGCAAAGCGGCAGACGAAGTGCTGGAAGCAGGTGGCCGCGGAGCCGCAGCCAACAAGTCGGACAAAGCGCGTGCCCGGGCCCTGGTGTTCGAGGAAGCACTCTCCATCGTGAGCACCGAACTCGCCAGGGTGGCTCACGAGGCGGCAGAAGAACTCAAGGATGAGCGCCTGGAACGCGCCAGCGCCGACAAGTCCACCGGGCCGGAGAGCTCCGGAACGGGCGCCAAATCCACAACCAGTTCGGGCCGCGTCCGGTCACACCAGAAGACCACCGGCGGAGTGAAACGCGACGCCTCCAGCCGTTCGCAAGGTGCCCAACGCCAAGCCAAAAAAGACGCACGCTAAGATCCTTTTCCTGCACCTGGACCCGCCGGGAGGAAACTTGAGGGAATCTTGAGATGACCCGGCGTCCTTCTTGAGGACCCCGTCCGATGGTTGAAACATCAGCCAATCAGCTGACGGGAACTTCCAGGAAGGACCACCGAAATGACTGACCAGATCTCCGCCAAGTCTGTGACAACCGGCGCCGCCCACACGAATACCGACGCCTCCGCAAACACGGCGGATGCTGCCGGTCACCCTGGGGAAACCGTTGGCCAGACCCGTGCAGTGGTGACCGTCCGTGAGCAGTTCAACCCCCTTGGTGCGGGGCTCCGGAGCATCTGGCCGCAGTCGGTCGTCGGGTTCTAGGGCTCCGAGCTTCCATAGCGCAGGCACCTCGTTATTCGGGCAAGTACCTGCCCGTCGCCCTTTAAGGGACGATGGAGTCGAGTGCGAAAATAAGGAGGCTTGCCATCAAGGAAGAGATGAGAAAGGCCGCTGATGTGGCCGAGGAAGCCGCGAATTCGCAAGCTTTCGCAGCTGTTGCCCGGGCCGGTTATGCCGTGAGCGGGCTGCTGCACATGCTCATTGGCGCCATCGCGATCCAACTCGCAGTTGGCCGCGGCGGCGAGGCTGATGTCAGCGGCGCGGTGACCGAGCTGGCCAATAAGCCAGCGGGACCCCTCCTGCTCTGGGCCTGCTTTGCAGCCTGTGCGGCGCTGGCCCTGTGGCAGTTGGGAAATGCCATCCTCGGATATCGCATCGCGTCTGATAATAAATTGACCAAGCGGTTGTCGGCTTTAGGTCAGGCGCTGGTATTCGCTGCCTTGGCCGCCACCATCATGTCCTTCGTCGTGGGGCGGGGCCAGAACAGCCGGGAGTCCAGCAGCGACTTCACCGTCACTCTTATGAAGGCGCCGTTCGGGGTATTCCTGCTGGTCGCCATCGGCGCAGGCATCGCGATTACCGGCATCGTCTTCGCGGTGAGGGGTTTCCGTCGAAAGTTCACCAAGGACCTTTCCCTGTCATCCAGCCCGGGCGTGCACAAGTTCCAACTCTGGGTTGGCGTGGTGGGCTACATCGCCAAGGGGATCGCCCTCTTCCTGGTGGGGCTGCTGGTGGTCATTGCCGCTGTTCGCGCGCAGCCGGAGCAATCAACGGGCCTGGATGGAAGCTTGAAAGCCTTGAAGGAGCAGCCCTATGGTCCGTACCTGTTGGCTGCCGTGGCGTTGGGGCTCATTGCCTATGGGTTGTTCCTGATGGTCAAAGCGAGGACCCTCCGGACCTAGTCCAAGTGCGTTTAGGAGCTGGAAGCCGGGGTACAGGGCAAAAGTACCGTGGAGTAGATAGAGCACCGTGCCGTGCAATGAAAAGGGGCAGAATCATGACTCAAGGTGATCCGAACCAGACTGACAAGCCGCAAACCGACGGGAACCGTCTCACCTCCGCGCCATCGGACCCCCGCCGCGGATACCACTCGGGCGAATTCCCCCAGCAGGAGCAGGAACAGCCGGGCCTCACCAAACCACTGGATCCGCAACCGGATCACGGCGAGAAGAGTTATGTGGGGCACGGACGCCTCCAGGGCAAGACCGCCCTGATCACCGGCGGCGATTCCGGCATTGGTGCTGCGGTAGCCATTGCCTACGCGCGCGAGGGCGCCAACGTGGCCATTAGCTACCTTCCGGAGGAAGAGGAAGACGCGCAGTCGACGGCGGAATGGATCCGTGAGTGCGGAGCGCAGGCGCTGCTGTTGCCCGGTGATGCGCGGGATGAAGGTTTCGCATCTGAGATTGTGGAACGAACCGTGCAGGAGCTTGGTGGGCTCAATGTAGTGGTGTTGAACGCGGCGTACCAGAAGAACCGTGAAGGCCTGGAGACCATCCCCACCGAGGAGTTCGACCGGGTCTTCAAGACCAACCTGTACTCACTCATCTGGACGGCACAGGCAGCCATCCCGCATCTGCGTCCGGGCGCCTCGATGATTGTCACGGCCTCCATCCAGGCGTTCAATCCTTCGGCCCAGTTGATCGACTATGCCATGACCAAAGCGGCCCAGGTTGCCTTCACCAAGGCCATGGCCGAGGAGCTCGGGCCCAAGGGAATCCGTGTCAACGCGGTGGCGCCGGGCCCCATCTGGACTCCATTGATTCCAGCCACCGAGTGGCCGGACAAGCTCCCCACCTTTGGGCAGGACACGCCACTGGGCCGTGCCGGCCAGCCTGCAGAGCTGGCGCCCGCCTACGTACTGCTGGCATCCGATGAAGGATCCTACATTTCAGGTGCAGTCCTCCCTGTTACGGGCGGTAAGGGACTCTGATCCGTAGCCGGGCGGTTATCGAGCTTCAGGAGTAAAGGGAGAAAAGAATGTTCGCTGTGTTGGTGATTGACATGCAGAACGCCTACTTCGAGGACCCTGCCCTGAAGGGTCGTCAGGAAGAAATTGTGGCTGCATGCAATTCGTTGACCAGCGCAGCGCTCCAAGCCGGGGCCAAAGTGCTCCTGATAGGAACCGTCCATGAAAGGGACAAATCCACGTGGAGCCTGAACATGCTTGACGATGACCAAGGCTTCATCTTCAGGGGCAGTGAGCAGGCCGAGTTCGTTTCCGGCCTGCTCACTGCCGATCATCCCCGATTGGTCAAGACTCGGGACAGCGCCTTTTTCGGTACAGACCTGGCCATGCGGCTGAGGAACTGGAGCGTGGACACCGTAATCCTTGCCGGGATTTCAGCCCATAACTGCATCGCCCAAACGGCCGCAGACGCCTTCGCGCACAACATCAAGGTGATCTACGCAGCGGAGGCCATCGGAACGGAGAACGCGGAGGCCGCCGAGTCGGTACTGCGGGTCCTTACCCGTGAATACCGCCAGAACGTGTTGCCCTTGGAAGAAATTCGGCAGCTTCTGGGCTCAGCTCCTTCAGCGTAGTTCTTCCCTTTAACGGGGAATCCACAGTTGCCCGCGGCCGCGCACGCCGCCGGACTCCACCTGAACGCTAAGCATTTCCGGTCCCGGTGCCCACCTGTACGGGCTGGCGGAAAACCACTCTGTAGCGGCGTCTGCCCACATTCCTTGGAGGACTTCCGGGAATTTTCCCTCGGTTACAAAGACCACCCACAGGTCAGCCGGGACCTGCAGGGACTCGGAACCTTCCGGCGCTGGCCTAATTCCGGACAACGCAAGAACCCGGAGACTGCAGCTGCAGTTCTCCGGGTTCCAGGCTGTATTCAGATGTTACGGCCGACTGGAGCCTGACGCTTCTTCGTCCGGTTCGGAGGAGAAGGGCCGGTCCTCAGGTGTGTCTTCCGTGTTGTGCTCGTCCAGTTCGGCATCGGCCGAGGGTACTGTCTTCTCGGCGTAGTCCCCTTCGGTGTAGTCGCCTCCGGCGTCATCCTTCAGGGTCTCCGGGGATACCCCGGCGTCGCCGTAGTCGCCCTCGGAGTACTGGCCTTCGAGTTCGTCGCCGTTGGCGTCGCGGTTCTGGTTGTTAGCCATGGTGGGTCCTGCGGTTGGTGACCAGGCCGTAGATCAGCAGCACGATGATGGAGCCGCCGATGGCCAGGAGCCACGTGGTGAGGGAGAAGAATTCCTGCAGGCCCGTTCCGAAGATGAGCCCGCCGATCCAGCCGCCCAGGAGTGCGCCGACGACGCCCAACAGGAGGGTGATCAGCCAGCCGCCACCCTGGCGGCCGGGAAGAATAAGCTTTGCGATAGCGCCGGCCAAAAGACCGAGCAGAAGAAAACCAAAGAAACCCATTTTTGCTCCTACTTTCTTGTTGATGGAAATTCCATGAACGTGATGAAGCGAGTATGTTCATCGGGTGCCTGTTCCAAGGTGTAGGCACCGTAATGGGGCCCTTGGAGGCCCTATGGAATGTGGGGGATTGGAACTATTTATGCAACCCCGATGAATTTATGAAATGCAGCCAATAAAGCACTCCTGCCGATTGGGTCGGACTCAGTACTACACCAGCAACGCTAGCGGCTCCCGAGACAAGTAGCAAGTAACCTGACTATTAGCTCATCCTTGCTTGCAGTGGTGGAATCCCGCGGATCAGCCGTCTAGTGGTCCTTGAGGGAGTCGCCGACTCCCTTGGCGGCGTCCTTGACTTTCTCGCCCGACTGCTTGAGGTTTGCCTTCGATTGCTCGCCGACGCCCTCGGCCTGCAGATCCCTGTCGCCGGTGGATTCTCCGACCTTTTCCTTGGCCTTGCCGCCTGCTTCTTCGGCGACGTTGCTCATCTTGTCACTCAGCCCCATGGTTTTCACTCCTCGGGTTTTCATGCGCTTACTTCCTGCGGTTATCCGCTGGTTGGCATAACAGCTTAGTCGAATGTGTTATTTCGGCAAATTGCCATTAACCGGCCGGCAATCAATGGTCAGGTGACACGGCATGCCTGGCAGGGATAGTGTCGAGGAATAACACCTCGGAAGGAGTGATTGCTGTGAAAGGCAAAGCATTGTTCGCCGTTGGCGTGGCTGTCGGTTACGTATGGGGATCGAAGTCCTGGCCGGAGGTGTACCGGAGGGTCCGCGGAGGCGCCGGGAAGCTTTGGAAGAACCCCGAAGTTCAAGAGAACGTGCATCAGGCCACGGAAGCAGTCCAGGAATCCGTGCCGGATATCCTTGACAACCTGTATGAGGCCGGGAAGAAGCTGCTGGAAAGGGCAGAGGCGATGTTCCCTGGCATCTCTTCCCCTAAGGCGGGTCAGCACATTGACTCCTCTTCCAGCAGCAAGTCCACGGTCACCACCGTGCCCACTATCAAGTCGGACGTAGTGTCCGATCCTGCCCTGGATGACACCACGGGCAGTGACTGGACGGATGAGGGCGGCGCTGCGCCGGAAGGCCCGGCGACCAACACGCCGCCCAAGGCCTGAACTCACCTCACTGAAGGAAGCGGCGTCAGGTAAGTGCCGACGTCGGGGCCTATTTGGCGCGTTCGACCGCCGTCAGGATCGCCTCGCCGAGCTCTTTGGGTTTGGTGAACTGCGGCCAATGTCCGGTGGGGAGGTCGATGTACTCGACGTCCCGGATCCTGGCGAGTTCCGCCGTGAACGGGTGCCCGGCATCCATCCACTCCTTGAGGAGGGAGGACGGGAACTGGCAGGCGATAATCGTGGCGGGCACGTCGTAGCGCCGGACGTCGCTCAGGTGTTGCTGGTCGAAGGCAACGCCCTTGGGCTCCGGGATGGCCCGTTCCCGGAAAGCGTCCTTGAGGTCGTCAGTCAGGTCAACGAGGTCTTCTTCCTCGAACAATTCCCACGGCGGCAGTGGGATGTCGTCGCCGTCGTCGGGCAGTTCGTCATTGATGACCCCGCCCTCACCGAGTGGTCCGCTGTCAACGTAAATGGCGCGGGCCACTCTGTCCGGGCGGGCATCTGCCACGCCATGGATGATGGCGCCGCCACCTGAATGGCCCACCAGGATGACCTTGCCGTCGAGGGAGTCTACCTTCGCCACCACGGCATCGACGTGGGTGCGGAGGCCGATGCCCGCGCGCGATGCGTCCACGGACTCCAGTCCTGGCAGCGTCAGCGGGTGAACCGTGTAGCCGGCTGCTTCCAGCGGCGGCGTCACCTCCTCCCACGACGACGCGTTCAACCAGAAACCGGGTACGAGGATGATGTCCATGCCGGTACCCTACGGGAGCCCACCGACAGTTTGTAAGAGCGGTTAGCTTCCCTCCGCCAGCTTCTTCACCGCCATCGCCAGGATCCTGGCACGGGACTCCGGGGAGCGGGCTTTGAGGATCTGCAAAATGATGAGGTACCGCTCTGTCTTGCCCAGGAGTTCAAAGGTTCCCTGTGCTGCTTGGTTTCCTGCAAGCGCGGCCTGTAGGTCCTCCGGAACCTCGGCGTTGGCCTGCGAAACGTAGGCGGCTTCCCAGCGGCCATCGGCTTTGGCTGCATCTATTTCGGCGTATCCGGCCGGTTGCATGCGTCCTGCGCTTATCAGTGCTTCCACTTTGCCCACGTTCACCTGCGACCACGAACTTCGAGCCCGGCGGCGGGAGTACCTCTGCAGGAAGGTCTTCTCGTCATGGCCCTTGCGTTGGCCATCGATCCAGCCGAAACACAGGGCGCCGTCCAGCGCGTCCTGTATCTCAAGAAGCCCGGCGCCTGAGTTCTTCTTCCCGATCACAAGCCAGGCCTCGGCCTGGGTGTTGTGGTTCGCGGAGAGCCAGCTTTCCCACTCGGCGCCGCTGGCAAACCTCAGCAGCTCCGGCCCACTCGTCTGCTCCATGCTTTTCCCTTCCCGCTTCACATCGCGCAAGTACCCAGCATCCCCCAACAGGGGTCGTTTGGGCGCTCACAACGGCCCGTGCTGCTACCTGGTTGGGTTTCGGGAAGGGGGTTGACGAGGATCACATCCCCGGGCCATAGTTATCGTATACGATTTCGTACTTGTTCGATCAGGAGGAGGTGCCGTGACATTGGAGTTCCGGACCAAGGAAGTCAGCCAGGACATACTGGCCCGGACGCGCAAGGTCATTGCCGTCCACATCAACTACCCCAGCCGTGCGGCCCAGCGCGGGCGTACTCCTGACCAGCCGTCGTACTTCCTGAAGCCGTCGTCGTCGCTGGCGCTCGGCTCCGCGGATGCTCCCGGCACGGTTGAGCGCCCGGCTGGTTGTGAACTGCTCGGCTATGAGGGCGAGATCGCACTGGTCATCGGCAAGTCCGCCCGCCACGTCGGTTTGGAGGATGCGTGGAGTCACGTCGAGTGGGTCACCGCATCCAATGACCTTGGTGTGTACGACCTCCGTTACGCAGACAAGGGCTCCAACGTCCGGTCCAAAGGGGGCGACGGTTTCACTCCCATTGGTCCTGCGCTGATTCCTGCCGACGCCGTCGACCCGGCCCGGTTGCGGATCCGCACCTGGCATAACGGGGACCTGGTCCAGGACGACACCACCGAGGACCTGCTCTTCCCGTTCGCCCAGCTTGTCGCGGACCTCTCCCAGCTGCTCACGCTCGAAGAGGGTGACATCATCCTCACCGGCACTCCCGCCGGCGCCTCGGTGGCCAAGCCGGGCGACGTCGTCGAAATTGAGGTCACCGGCGGTGAGTTCAGCAGCGGCCGCCTGGCCACCAAAGTAACGGAAGGTACGACGCCGTTCGCGGACTTCGGTGCCCGTCCCAAGACTGATGACACCCAGCGGGAAGAAGCGTACGGATCGCGGGAAGCCGCCGGACTGCCTGCTCCCGACAATGCTTCGGTACTGACTCCGGATCTCAAGAAGAAGCTGGAATCCGTCGCCACCGCCACGTTGTCCTCCCAGCTGCGTAAGCGCGGACTGAACAACGTGAGCATCGACGGCCTGCAGGCCACCCGCCCGGACCGCAAGGTAGTGGGCCTGGCCAGGACCCTGCGTTATGTACCCAACCGCGAAGATCTGTTCAAGACCCACGGGGGCGGGTTCAACGCCCAGAAGCGGGCCATCGATTCGGTGAATGAGGGCGAAATCCTGGTCATGGAAGCCCGCGGCGAGAAGGGCACCGGCACGGTGGGTGACATCCTGGCGCTGCGTGCCCAAGTCCGTGGCGCTGCGGCCATCATTACCGACGGCGGCGTCCGCGACTACTCAGCTGTGGCGGACCTGGAGATGCCCACGTACTTCGCGAATCCACACCCGGCAGTACTGGGACGCCGCCACATTCCGTGGGACACGGACATCACCATCGCCTGCGGCGGTGCCACGGTCCAGCCCGGCGACATCATCGTGGCCGACTCGGACGGCATCCTGGTGATCCCGCCCGCTATCGCCGCGGAACTGGTGGATGACTGCATCCAGCAGGAAAAGGAAGAGGCGTTCATCTTCCAGATGGTCCAGGAAGGCAACAGCGTTGATGGCCTTTACCCGATGAACAAGGAATGGCAGGCGCGGTACGCGGAGTGGGTCACGGGTGAGTGGCACAGCCGGCAAGGAGCCCACAGTGACTGAAACCGCCGTCGGAAGTTCCGCCGTCGGGAACGCCGCCCAAAGCAAGTCCGAACAGGCCTATGCCGCCGTGAAGGCGCGCATCGTTGAGGGGACCTACACACCCGGTTACCGGCTGGTGCTCGCCAAGATCGCCGAGGACCTGGGCTTCAGCGTGGTCCCCGTGCGCGAAGCGATCCGCCGACTCGAAGCCGAAGGGTTGGTCAAGTTCGAACGGAACGTCGGCGCCACGGTGTCCGGGATCGACCCCACTGAGTATTTGTACACGATGCAGACACTCAGCATCGTGGAAGGCGCGGCCACGGCTCTTTCGGCTCCGCTGATCGATTCCGTCGCGATTGCCCGGGCCCGCGCAGTGAACCAGGAGATGCGCGAGTGCTTGGAGCATTTCGATCCCGTCCGCTTCACGGCGTTGAACCAGGACTTTCACAGCGTTCTCTTTGAACACTGCCCCAATCCGCACATCCTGGACCTGGTCCACCGGGGCTGGAACCGGCTGGCCTCGCTTCGCTCGTCGACGTTCCGGTTCGTGCCAGGCCGCGCGCAGGAATCGGTGCGCGAACACGAAGCCTTGCTGCAGCTTATTGAGAACGCCGCGGATGCCGACACCATCGAAAAAGCAGCCCGCCAGCACCGCGCCGCCACCCTGGACGCCTACCTGGCCCAAGCCAAACAGTAACCACCAGCCATAGATCACTAGTTAGGACATCAACGATGACGACCTCAGTAGAGACCAACAAGCATTACATTCCCGAGAACCTGCCGTCCCACATCCAGCACTTCATCAACGGTGAGTTCGTTGACTCCCTGTCCGGCAAGACTTTTGATGTCCTGGATCCGGTTTCCAACGGCAACTACGCCACCGCTGCTGCCGGACAGAAGGAAGACATCGACCTCGCTGTCGCCGCCGCCCGCGAAGCATTCGTCAACGGTCCGTGGCCGAAGATGAAGCCACGTGAGCGTGCGCGGGTATTGAATAAGATCGCCGACGCGGTTGAGGCGCAGGAAGCCCGCCTCGCTGAGCTCGAAACCTTCGATACCGGCCTGCCGATCACACAGGCCAAAGGCCAGGCGCTGCGTGCTGCCGAGAACTTCCGCTTCTTTGCAGATTTGATCGTTGCCCAGTTCGATGACGCCATGAAGGTCCCGGGTTCGCAGATCAACTACGTGAACCGCAAGCCGATTGGCGTCGCTGGCCTGATCACGCCGTGGAACACCCCTTTCATGCTGGAGTCCTGGAAGCTCGCTCCGGCGTTGGCCACAGGTAACACCGTGGTGCTGAAGCCTGCCGAATTCACGCCTTTGTCCGCGTCGCTGTGGGCTCAGATCTTCAAGGACGCGGGTCTGCCCGACGGCGTGTTCAACCTGGTCAATGGCCTGGGCGAAGAAGCCGGTGACGCTCTGGTGAAGCACCCGGATGTGCCGCTGATCTCCTTCACCGGCGAGACCACCACGGGCCAAACAATCTTCCGCAACGCCGCAGCCAACCTCAAGGGCCTGTCCATGGAACTCGGCGGCAAGTCCCCCTGCGTGGTGTTCGCCGATGCAGACCTGGACGCCGCGATCGATTCGGCCCTGTTCGGGGTGTTCTCCCTCAACGGCGAACGCTGCACCGCCGGCTCGCGCATCCTGGTGGAGCGGGCCATTTACGACGAATTCTGCGAAAAGTACGCCGCCCGGGCCAAGAACATCGTGGTGGGCGATCCCCACGATCCCAAGACCCAGGTGGGTGCCTTGGTTCACCCCGAGCACTACGAGAAGGTGGCATCGTACGTGGAGATCGGCAAGTCCGAAGGTCGGCTCCTGGCCGGCGGCGGCCGACCCGACCACCTGCCCGAAGGCAACTACATCGCACCCACGGTGTTTGCCGACGTCGCGCCTGACGCACGGATCTTCCAGGAGGAAATCTTCGGTCCCGTCGTGGCCATCACGCCCTTTGATAACGACGACGAAGCGCTCGCCTTGGCGAACAACACCAAGTACGGCCTGGCGGCCTACATCTGGACCCAGAACCTCACCCGGGCACACAACTTCTCCCAGAACGTCGAGGCCGGCATGGTGTGGCTCAACAGCCACAACGTCCGCGATCTGCGTACCCCGTTCGGTGGCGTCAAGGCCTCCGGCCTGGGTCATGAGGGCGGCTACCGTTCCATCGATTTCTACACCGATCAGCAGGCCGTGCACATCACACTCGGCTCTGTTCACACTCCCAAATTCGGCGCCTAAAGCTTCCCACCGACCCCCCTTTCAACGAAGAGAGACCATCATGAGCAATCCGTTTTCAGGCCCCATCCCCACTCCCACGGTCCCGGCGCCGGATATCGTTCGCTGCGCCTACCTGGAGCTCGTGGTTACGGATCTGGCCAAGTCCCGCGCGTTCTATGTGGACCTCCTGGGCCTGCACGTCACCGAGGAGGACGAGAACACCATCTACCTTCGCTCCTTCGAGGAGTTCATCCACCACAACCTGGTCCTCCGCAAAGGACCCGTGGCCGCCGCAGCCGCCTTCGCGTACCGGGTGAAGTCCCCGGCAGAGGTGGACGCCGCCGAGGCCTACTACCGCGAGCTGGGTTGCCGGGTGGAGCGTCGCAAGGAAGGTTTCACCAAGGGCGTGGGCGACTCCGTCCGTGTGGAGGACCCGCTGGGCTTCCCGTACGAGTTCTTCTACGACGTAGAGCACGTCGAACGCCTCACCCAGCGCTACGATCTCTACTCCGCCGGTGAACTGGTCCGCCTGGACCACTTCAACCAGGTGACCCCTGACGTCCCGCGCGGACGCAAGTACCTGGAAGACCTCGGCTTCCGCGTTTCCGAGGACATCAAGGACTCCGACGGCGTCACGTACGCCGCGTGGATGCACCGCAAGCAGACTGTGCACGATACCGCCCTGACCGGTGGCAACGGACCCCGCCTGCACCACATCGCGTTCTCCACGCATGAGAAGCACAACATCATCCAGATCTGCGACAAGATGGGCGCCCTGCGCATCTCCGACCGTATTGAACGCGGCCCCGGCCGGCACGGTGTGTCCAACGCGTTCTACCTCTACATCCTTGACCCGGACGGCCACCGCGTGGAGATCTACACCCAGGACTACTACACCGGCGATCCAGACAACCCCACCGTCACCTGGGATGTCCACGACAACCAGCGCCGCGACTGGTGGGGCAACCCGGTGGTCCCGTCCTGGTACACCGAGGCCTCCCTGGTCCTGGACCTCGACGGCAACCCGCAACCCGTAATCGAGCGGACCGATGCTTCCGAGATGGCTGTCACCGTGGGCGCCGACGGATTCTCCTACACCCGTCCGGAAGGTGCCTCCGGCGAGGCTGCCGAGGGCTTCAAACTGGGAGCGCAGGTCTAAAGCCATGCTGGACGCGAAGACGATCGAAGCCATTGCCGACGAGCTCCTCGAAGCGGGCCGCAACCGCAAGCCGGTACCGCGCCTCACCGCCCGCTACCCAGACATGACGGTGGAGGACTCCTACGCCGTGCAGCAGTTGTGGATGCGGCGGAACGAGGAATCCGGACGCACGTTGGTGGGGCGAAAGATCGGCCTCACGTCCAAGGCCATGCAGGCCGCTACCGGCATCACGGAGCCGGACTACGGTGCAATTTTTGATGACATGGTCCTCGAAACCGGTTGCTCCGTGGAATGGGACAAGTACACGCACCCACGGGTGGAAGTGGAACTGGCCTTCGTGTTGAAGTCCGGCCTCAAGGGGCCCGGCTGCACCATTTTCGACGTCCTCAACGCTACTGACTACGTGGTTCCGGCCCTCGAGATCCTGGACTCCAGGATCGAAATGGAGGGCCGGACCATCGTGGACACCATCTCGGACAATGCCGCAATGGGTGCCATGGTGGTGGGTGGTCGACCGGTGCGTCCCGACGCCGTC
Source organism: Arthrobacter sp. M2012083 (assembly GCF_000281065.1). Lineage (GTDB taxonomy): Bacteria > Actinomycetota > Actinomycetes > Actinomycetales > Micrococcaceae > Arthrobacter. Next base: position 33,322 of record NZ_AKKK01000017.1, on the reverse strand, counting down.
GACCTCCGCTGGGTGTCGGCCATTCTGTACAAAAACCAGACCGTGGAGGAGACCGGAGTGGCCGCCGGAGTGCTTGATCACCCGGCCAACGGAGTGCATTGGCTGGCCAACAAGATCGCCGCACACGGGGACTCCATGAAAGCTGGAGATATCATCCTCGCGGGCTCGTTTACACGCCCCCTATGGGTGTACAAAGGTGATACCGTACACGCGGACTACGGACCGTTGGGAGTTGTGACATGTCACTTCAGCTGAGCCCCACCTTCTATTCGGCCCTTGGTGACGCGGCTCGCCCGCTGGCCGGGATGTGGGTGTGTTCCGGCAGTCCGCTAGTGGCGGAAATTTGTGCCGGCTCGGGTTTGGACTGGCTGCTGATTGATGCGGAGCATAGCCCCAACGGGCTCGAATCCATTGTGGCGCAGCTTCATGCGGTGAGCGGCTATCCGCTGCAGGTCATGGTTCGGCCCCCCGTGAATGACACCGTGGTCATCAAGCAGTATCTGGACCTGGGCGTGCAGAACCTGCTGATTCCCATGGTGAACTCGGCCTTCGAGGCCGCCGCCGCCGTTGCCGCTGTTCGTTATCCACCGCTAGGTGTTCGCGGCGTTGGTTCGGCACTTGCGAGGGCCTCGCGCTGGAACCGTGTCCCGGACTACTTGGCCATGGCTTCCGACTCGATCAGCCTCACCGTTCAGATTGAATCCGAGGCCGCGGCCTCCGCCGTTGAGGAGATCCTTGCCGTCGACGGTGTGGACGGCATCTTCCTTGGCCCCTCGGACCTCGCCGCCTCCATGGGCCTGCTGGGACAGCAGGAGAATCCCTTGGTGAGGGCCGTCGTCGAGCATTGCCTTGAAGCCGCGAAAGCCGCCGGGAAACCGGCTGGCGTGAACGCCTTCAATGAGGCAACTGCCCGCGCATATCTCGACGCCGGTGCCTCCTTTGTGCTGGTCGGCGCCGATGTCGCAGTGCTGGCCCGCGCTTCCGAGGGCTTCGCATCAACGTTCATTCCGGTGTCTGAAACGGCTGAGCGCGAAAGCTACTGAGCCCGTTGCCTGGGCTAACTGGACGCTGAGTTCTTGCGGGCCATGTACCACTCCGTGAATTCGCGGGCGCGACCGTCCTCGGCGAAACGGATGACCCAGAGGTTGTCATAGGTGGGCTCGCCGTTCAGGTACGTGGTGAGGCCCTGGACGAATGCGGTGTCGCCGTCTTGTCCGAGCAGCGTCCATTCGAAGGTCCAGTCCTCGGGCTTGTCGCCGGCCTCTGCCCAGGCTTTAACGATCTCGTCATGGCCGTTCCATTGTTTTTCGGTGTTCGGCCGATCGGAATAGACGGCATTTTCGGTAAACAGGGCCCGGATATCGGCGGGCTCATTCGAGGTCCACGCGCGTACGTACTGATCCATCCAAGAGTTCACGTCGTTGGTCATTTATCCGTTCTACCCTCCGAGGGTCCGGGGTTCAACGGGGGCGTGCGCTGTTGGCCCAACGTTCCTGCCTGGTTGGCGGGCTGGTTACACGCCGCCAACCGGCAGGAATGCACGACGCCGGGTGGTTCAGTCCTCGTCCAGGGTTTCCGTGAGGTGGTGTGTGGGAATGCGGTCGCGATCGTACGTGATCTCCGTGTAGCCGTGTGGTTGAGGGCGGCCGTCGGCTCCGAGATTCACGAAGACGATTTCTTCGATGGTCAGGATCGCCTCCCGGGTGATCATGTTGCGGACCTCGGCGCGCATGGTCAGGGACGTGCGTCCGAAGCGTTTCGCCGTCAGCCCCATTTCCACGAGGTCGCCCTGGACTGCTGAGCTCACAAAGTTGATCTCGGAAATGTACTTGGTGACGGCACGGCCGTTGCCCAATTGGAGGATGGCGTAGATCGCGGCCTCTTCATCGATCCACTTCAGCAGGCTGCCACCAAAGAGTGTGCCGTTGGCATTAAGGTCCTCGGGCCGCACCCATTTGCGGGTGCGAAAGGTGATGTCTGCTTTTTCCATAATCCGAGATTATCGAACCGGCGCAACCTTCGCTTGATATTGCGCCCGTGACCTAGGCCATTGCTGTGTGCGAGGCGCTGTGTGAGTCGATCCGCTTGGAATAGCAATACGATTCGCTGACGCCAACATACGGACCAAAATTCGGAACGGCGGCAAACCCTGCACTCTCATAAAAACTCCGTCCATCCGACTGGGCCGATCCTGCCTCAGCTGCGATCACGCTGAATCCGTGGGAATGAGCCTGCGCTTCGAGCGCTGCGAGGATGGAACTTGCCACTCCCGAACCCCGAGCGTAGGGGACAACGTAAAGCCGCTTGATCTCGGCGGTCTTCTCATCCAACATTCTTAGGCCCCCGCAGCCGAGAGGTTGGCCTGAGCACTTCTCGTAGGCCACAACGAACACTGCGGTGTCGGCCTCCGATGGCGGGGGACCGGGCTCGTGATCCGTGGTTCCGAACCTCGCATCGAGTTCTGCCTGCTGTGCGGCGCGGAGGTCAGCGCCCACGGGGTTCGCCCAAGTTACCTGCCGGATGTTAAGCCGTGGGTTGGTCTGCATCTTGCCTCGTTTCGCCGGGTTTCGGGGAGGTGTCTATGCGTCTCAAGCCTAGGGAACTGTGGTTACCGCGGTGTTTCCTGCGCGTAAGCGTCGGGAGAAATGCAGGAAGTTCTCCCGTTGCGGGGCCCGCTCTGCACCCTCCCGCGTCGGTTTGGCGCGCAAAGCAGGCCCCGCAAGGTCCGGAACCGCGAAATGTCCTGAACCGCGAAGTGTCCTGAGTGGGTCAAACGGATCAGGGCTGAAGTGCCTCGCCCGTCGGATCCTCGGCGGTTTGGTCTGCCAGGGCCATGCCTCCAACCGGAATCTGGTCCCAATGCAGTACGCGCCATCCGCCTTCGGGATCGCCTTCCAAAGCCACGATCCCGGTGTTCGGGAGTTGATGGGTTTCGGCGAACACCGTATCTATGTCCGTTGCCCTGCGTCCTGCCCAGCAGCGGATTGCGGCACCGTGGCTGACGATGGCCGCCGTGGAGTGCCCGGCTTGGAAAACTTCCCGTACCGAAGCATCAAACCTGGCGAAGAAGTCGTGTCCGCTGAATGCTCCGGGCATGCGCACATCCAAGTCGCCGTCCGTCCAAGCGAAGACCGTGCTCATGTACCGAAGGTGGGATTCGTGGTCGGTTTTCTTCTCCAGCGTCCCAGCCTCAATTTCATGGACGCCGTCCAGAATTGTTGGCTCCAATCCGGTGGCCTTAGCCAAGGGAGCGACGGTCCGATGGGTGCGCAGCAACGTCGAGATGTACAGGGCTTCGATGGCTTCGTCAGCCAAGGCTTCAGGGAGTGCCGCAGCTTGTCGTTCGCCGAGCTCGGTGAGCCCCGGCCCTGGGAAAGCAGTGTCCAGCTGGCCCGCGACGTTGCCGGGTGTCTGTCCATGCCTGATCAACAGGAGCTTCATTACTGCCCCGCTCCTAACGTGATAGCTGTTCCGGGATTGATTGGGTGAGGGACCCGCTTCCGCTCTACAGCCTAAACGCCGACGGCGGACCGAGGCACCCAGCCCCGGCCCGCCGTCGGCGTGCATTCTCTACTACTGCGAGTGGTCCTTACTGCAGGTGGTCCACCAGTTTGTCGGCGATGCCGGTGTACTTGCCCGGGGTAAGGGCGAGCAGGCGTGCCTCGGCGTCCGGCGAGAGGCCGAGACCCTGAACGAATTCCTGCATTCGGGCGCCGTCCACGCGCTGGCCGCGGGTCAGGTCCTTGAGGCGTTCGTAGGGGTTTTCCATGCCTTCGACGCCGGCGATGGCTTCGGCGCGCATAACCATCTGGATTGCTTCACCCAGGACTTCCCAGTTGGTGTTGAGGTCGCCAGCGAGGACTTCCTCTGCGACGTCCAGGGCCTTCAAGCCCTTGGCCACGTTGGAGATCGCGAGCAGCGAGTGGCCGAAGGCAACGCCGATGTTCCGCTGCGAGGAGGAGTCCGTGAGGTCGCGCTGCCAACGGGAAGTGACCAGTGTGGCGCCCAAGGTGTCCAGGAGGCCGTTGGAAATTTCCAGGTTGGCTTCGGCGTTCTCGAAGCGGATCGGGTTGACCTTGTGCGGCATGGTGGAGGAACCCGTGGCTCCGGCGACCGGGATCTGGCGGAAGTATCCGATGGAGATGTAGCTCCAGATGTCCGTGCAGACATTGTGCAGGATGCGGTTGAAGCGTGCGATGTCGGCGTAGAGCTCTGCCTGCCAGTCGTGGCTCTCGATCTGCGTGGTGAGCGGGTTCCAGGTGAGGCCGAGGCCTTCCACGAACGTTTTGGCGACAGCTTCCCAGTCAGCACTAGGGACGGAAGCGACGTGCGCAGCGTAGGTTCCGGTGGCGCCGTTGATCTTGCCGAGGTATTCAGTTTTTGCAATGCGCGCCAGCTGGCGGTTCAAGCGGTGCGCTATGACAGCAAGTTCCTTGCCAAGCGTTGTGGGCGTTGCAGGCTGACCGTGAGTGCGGGAGAGCATGGGCACGGAGCGGTTTGCTTCCGCCATGGCTTCGATCTGCTTCACGAGGGCGCTGGCGTTGGGCAGCCACACGTTCTCCACGGCACCCTTGATGCCCACAGCGTAAGAGAGGTTGTTGATGTCCTCGGACGTGCACCCGAAATGCACCATGGCGGTGAGGTTCTCGATGCCAATGGCCGGCAGCCGGCGGCCGATGTAGTACTCAACAGCCTTGACGTCGTGGACGGTGACGGCTTCGATCTCGGCGAGTTCGTTGACAGAGGCGGCATCGAATTCGTTAACGATGGCACGCAGCTTGGCCACCTGCTCGTCGGACAGCGGCCCCGCGCCGGGCAATACGGACTGGCTGGTCAGGTGGATGAGCCATTCAACTTCGACGTGAACGCGATCGCGGTTAAGCGCGGCCTCGGACAAGTAGTCAACGAGGGGCGCGACGGCGGCACGGTAGCGGCCGTCAAGGGCGCCGAGGGCGAGGGGTTCGGAAGCGAGGGACACACGGGTTGATTCAGCCATGTCGCCTATTCTTTCATGCTCTGCGCAGGGGTCGGGGGTCGATGACAAGCCTATGTGGACGGCTGCTCGGGTTATCCACATAGCCGACGGCGGCCCTTCCGTTGGGTTTGGGCGCTGCGTAGCGTCAACCCTACCGATCAGCAGAACAATCAATGGAGTACACAGACAATGAGCGTCGGCTTGATGCCTGCACCCAACCCGCCCACTTTTGATCCCTTGGAGTGTGCTTCCCGAAGCCACGAAGTCCAAAGGCTCGCTTGGCGGATGCAATCGTGCGTAGACCAAGTGGACCTGGTTCTCACATCCCTGCGGAGAGCGCAGATGGATGAATGGCTTTCTCCCGCGGGACGGGCTTACCGGACCACCCTTGCCCTGCATGCTTCAGCGCTGATGCGTGCACGTGAGTCGGTGGAAGCCTCCGTTGCCATTGTGCTCCGACACTCTCAGAACGTCTCCGTCTCAGGCGAACGGGGTCCGTAATGGCGGATGCAGCTCCTGTTGGCGCCGGCGCCGCACCGCAACCCTCTCGCCCAGCCAATGACGGAATCCTCAGTATCAGGGGAGGGGTAGGAGGAATGTCTTTTCAGCTCGAGGAGCTCCTGAGGGGTGCGGGCACGCTGGATGAACTGGTCCAACAGCTCCTGGACATCGAAGAAGAAGCGCGTCAGGTTCAAGACTGCCTGGAACCCTTTCTCTACGACTCCTATGACACCGGGTGTAACGCCCTCAACGCTGTGGCCGAGAGCCGTAAGGAAGTGGGAAAGGTTCGCCAGGAATTGGTAGAGGTCAGCGGAAGTGTGAGAGCCAGCCACAGGGATTACGTGGAAGCGGAAGCCAAGAACGCTCTCCCGCGACTCCCGACCTTTGACGAGATGACATTGGCCTGGCCGCCGACCCGGGACACGAGCAACTACCTGGCGGGTGCACTTCTTCCATTTTGGACGAGTTCGCGGGGCGTCGCTCACGGCGTCCTTGAATCGCCCCTCCATCCGGACCTGCGGCCACGACCCGTCAGCGTTGAAAGAGTGGACGAATCGGTGAGGGACGTGGATCCGTCCATGGCGGAAAGCCTTCGTCGTCTCCAGAGGCTTCACGCCCTGAACGACGGTGAAATCGAAGTGATTCGCTTTGACAACAACGGCTCTGCCTCATGGATGGTGCTGATCCCTGGCACCCAGCCTGGTTCACCCCCTACCAATCCTTTCGACATCCAAGGAATAGGCGAAGCACTGGGCTACGACTCCGAAGAAGTCGTCCCGGCCGTTGGTGCGGCACTCCGCCTAGCCGGGGCTGAAGCGGGCGATCAAGTAGTGGCGGTGGGACATAGCCAGGGAGGTGTCCACGCCATGAACCTCAGCCGGGACAAGGCGTTTCTCAGCGAATTCGATCTCAAGTATGTGCTGACGGCAGGGGCGCCCGTCGGCGGCATCTCGGCTGAGCCCGGCATCAGTTCGCTCCATTTGGAACACGTCCAAGACTGGGTTCCAGGAGGAGACGGCCGGGTCAACGCCGATACTAAGGACAGGGTGACGGTCACTCTGACCAATGAAGTCAAGAGTCCCGAAGGGGAAGATCCCGGCGTCGGCCCTGGACACGATCAGGAAAACTACGCTGCAGGAGCAGAACTCGTTGAAGCAAGCCGTGATGAGTCACTCGCAGCATCGACTGCCGCGTTTGCGGGTGTTGTCGGGGTTGGCGGGGTGGCCAAGGTGACGCGGTTCAAGCTGGAAAGAGCGCCGATCCCCGTCCAATCATCCGTGGTACGTCCCGCTTCGCCACCCGCCGCCGGGGAAACGAAGGCTGGATCCGGAACAAGGTAGGGCTCTAGCGAAGGTGACCGTCCTCGGGCGCTGCTAGCGCTTCCGGGCACCTGGAATCAGGCCCGCCACCATGGAAATGATGCTGATGATGATCGACGCCAAAATTGCTGTCCAAAAGAAGGAATCGATAGTGAGGTGCACGGGAGTGAAGGTGCTCAACCATGCCGTCAGGTACAGCATCGCTGCGTTGATCACTATGGTGAACAAGCCAAGCGTCAGGATGGTCACGGGGAGGGACAACAGCCTGACAAGCGGACGGACAAAGGCGTTCACCACTCCAAAGATGAGGCCGATGAACAGATACGCCAGAATGATGCCGGCGGTGTCTGCCCCCTGCGTAAGTCCTGCGTTAGCTGCGGCCGACTCTGTGGCACTTGTGGAGATGTCCATGCCTTGCAGGAGCCAGGTTGCAACCCACAGGGCAAGCCCGTTGATCAGGACACGAATGATGAAGGAACCCATGGCCCCATGCTTTCACACACGCCTGTTAAAGAGCTCCGCCTCAGCCGTGAGTGGGCAAGTAGGCTTGAAGCCATGACTACTACTGACAACGTACCGGAGGGCGTACTCCCTCGTCCGGTCGTAGACAGGCTCCCCAAGTATGCGGCTGGAAAACCACCTGCCGCGATTGAGGGTCTCACCAGCTACAAATTGTCGTCCAACGAAAACCCTCTGCCTCCGATTCCTGCAGTGTTGCAGGCAATTGCGGACCAGACCGACATCAATCGATACCCGGACCCCCTGGCCACCAAGCTACGGAACGCTTTGGCCGACTTCCTGGATGTTCCCGCTGACGATGTCGTCACCGGAGCCGGGAGCCTTGGGGCACTGAACCAGATCCTGGCCACGTTCGCCGGCCAGAATGAGGACGGCAAACAGGACGAAGTGATCTACGCCTGGCGTTCCTTCGAGGCCTACCCCATCTGTGTGGGCCTCGCAGGGGCAGCCAGTGTGCAAATCCCCCTGTTGTCGGACGGGCGCCACGACCTCGAGACCATGGCTGCCGCAGTTACAGTACGCACCAAAGTGATTCTCCTGTGCACGCCCAATAACCCCACCGGACCGATTCTCACGGCCGAGGAAACGGAGCGGTTCATCCAAGCCGTGCCGCCCAACGTTGTGGTGGTCATCGATGAGGCTTACCAGGAATTCGTGCGGGACGCCGAGGCCGTGGACGGCATCCAGCTCTACCGCAAATACCCCAATGTGGTGGTACTCAGGACTTTCTCCAAAGCGCACGGCCTGGCTGGCCTCCGTGTTGGCTACAGTGTCTCCGGTCCTTTGCTTACTCAGCACCTCCGGGTGACGGCCACTCCCTTTGCCGTTTCACAAATTGCAGAACGTGCCGCAGTGACTTCACTCGAGAATTTCGATCAGGTTGTGGAAAGGGTACAAAGCCTGGTGGATGAAAGGGAGCGCGTGACGGCTGGCCTGAGGGAACTGGGTTGGTTCGTTCCCGAGGCTCAAGGCAACTTCGTTTGGTTGAATCTCGGGGAGCACAGCGGGGAGTTTGCTGCCTTGGCGGCTGAGCAGGCCTTGTCTGTTCGTGCCTTCGGGAATGAAGGTGTACGTGTCAGCATCGGCGAGGTGGAAGCCAACACCCGGTTCTTGGATCTCTGTGCAGGTTATACAAAGGCTCCGCAAGGTTCCTAGCGGTTAACAAATGCGCCATCGCTACTTACTGCCGATAAAGTAAGGGACGAAAGCCAAAATATATGCCTGTTCCGGAATGCATTCCGGAACAGGCATATATCCCAGCGACAGACATTGCCCGGCGTCTCGCCACGGCAAGCAAGGAGACGGAATGGGCTCGACACAACTGCCCCCCGGGACGGAAGAAAGTCTCGCGGCAACCACCGCGGCAGCAGCCGCACCAGGCGAACCAGTGGAAATGGTGCAGTTGCTCGGGCCCGACGGAAAACTCGGATCCGATCCAGTCTTCTCGGACTACGCCAAGCGGATTGATCCGGAAAAGCTCCGTGTTTTCTATACCGACATGGCCAGGATCCGTCGCTTTGACCAGGAAGCCACCGCGCTGCAGCGCCAGGGCGAGCTTGCCTTGTGGGTGCCGCTGACCGGCCAGGAGGCCGCCCAGATTGGTTCGGGCCACGCAAGCCAGTCCCAGGACTACATCTTCCCCACCTATCGCGAACACGGCGTCGCGTTGGTCCGCAATGTGGACCTCGCCGAGCTGCTGAAGCAGTTCCGCGGTGTGTCCAACGGTGGCTGGGATCCGAGGGAGAACAACTTCCACCTCTACACATTGGTGCTCGCAGCCCAGACGCTTCACGCCGTCGGATATGCCATGGGTATCCAACGGGACCAGAAGCTCGCAGCGGCCTCAGACTCCACAGACCCCAAAGCCGCCGTCATCGCTTACTTCGGTGACGGCGCCAGCTCCGAAGGCGACGTCCATGAGTCCATGGTCTTTGCTGCGTCGTACAACGCCCCGGTTGTCTTCTTCTGCCAGAACAACCACTGGGCCATTTCCGTGCCTACTGAAGTCCAGACGAAGGTTCCGCTTGCGAACCGCGCCAAGGGCTACGGTTTCCCTGGAATCCGGGTGGACGGCAACGACGTCATCGCGGTCCATGCCGTTACTGAGTGGGCACTCGAGCACGCCCGCGAGGGCCGGGGCCCTGTGCTTATCGAGGCCTACACCTACCGGGTGGGCGCACACACCACGGCCGATGACCCCACCAAGTACCGGGAATCCGCCGAAGAAGCTGCCTGGCGCGAGAAGGATCCGCTGGACCGCCTGGAGAAGTACCTACGCGCGGAGGGTTTGGCGGATGAAGCGTTCTTCGACCAGGTCAAAGCCGACGGCGATGAGCTCGCCAAGTACGTCCGCAGCACAACACATGGCCTTGAGGTCCCGGATATCCGCGAAGCCTTCGCCAGTGTCTACGCCGAACAACACCCGCTTATCGCGGAGGAACTGGCCTGGTTCGAGGAATACTCCGCCGGCTTCGAGAGCGACCAGGAGGCAGCTAACTGATGGCAACCATGACCATTGCGAAGGCCATCAATGAGGGTCTGCGGGCATCGCTGACGAACAACCCCAAGTCCTTGCTGATGGGTGAGGACATCGGACATCTGGGCGGGGTTTACCGTGTCACGGATGGCCTCATCAAGGAATTCGGCGACGAACGCGTCGTGGACACTCCCTTGGCTGAGTCCGGCATCGTCGGAACCGCCATCGGCCTGGCGCTTCGCGGATACTCACCAGTGTGCGAAATCCAGTTCGACGGCTTCGTGTACCCTGCGTTCAACCAGATCACCACCCAGCTGGCCAAAATCCACTCCCGCAGCCTCGGCAAGCTGACCGTTCCCGTGGTCATCCGCATTCCGTACGGCGGTGGCATCGGATCCATCGAGCATCACTCAGAGTCGCCTGAAGCGCTGTTCGCCCACACGGCGGGCCTGCGCATTATCTCCCCTTCCAACGCCCATGACGCCTATTGGATGATCCAAAAGGCCATCGAGTGCCAGGACCCTGTCATCTTCTTCGAACCCAAGCGCCGTTACTGGCTTAAGGGTGAAGTGGACGTCGAGAATGCCGGTCTTTCCGAGGACCCCTTCAAAGCGCACGTTGTCCGTGAAGGAACGGACGCCACCATCGTGGCCTATGGCCCGCTGGTGCCGGTTGCGCTGGCAGCCGCCAATGCTGCCACTGAGGACGGACGGAGCGTTGAAGTCATCGACCTCCGTTCCATCTCGCCTTTGGACTTTGACACTGTGGAAGCATCGGTCAAGAAGACGGGCCGCCTGATCGTAGCCCATGAAGCCCCTACCTTTGGTGGTATCGGCGGCGAGATCGCCGCGCGCATCAGCGAGCGGGCATTCCTGCACTTGGAGGCACCCGTCATTCGCGTTGGCGGGTTCCATATGCCGTACCCCGTCGCCAAGGTGGAAGAGGACTACTTGCCGGACATCGACAAGATCCTTGAGGCGCTTGACCGCTCCTTGTCCTACTAGAACTGCGGTCCTGGCAAGACCTCGTGCTCGACCAACCGCCGTCCTACTAACCGCCCTGATCCAGCCCGGCTTCGCCGCCGGGTGACCGGAAATCGAGGACCACTGTGACTGTAAAGAAATTCAACCTGCCGGACGTTGGCGAAGGCCTGACCGAGGCCGAGGTAGTGGCTTGGAAGGTCAAGCCGGGTGACGTCGTCGCTATCAACGATGTCTTGTGTGAGATCGAGACCGCCAAGTCCCTCGTCGAACTCCCTTCTCCTTTCGCGGGCACTGTCACGGAGCTGCTGGTTGAGGAAGGCATCACGGTTGAAGTCGGCACGGCGATCATCGCTGTTTCGGAGGGCCAGGAGGGTGACGCCGCGACGGTGACGCCTGCCGCTCCGGAGGTACCCGCCGTCGAGATGCCCCTATATGGCAAGCTACCCGCCGACGACGACACCGGCGACAACCGTCCGGCTGGTGGTCCGCTGGTAGGTTCAGGGCCCAAGGCCGACGCCGTTAAGCGCCGGGCACGCAAACGTCCGGCCGGGGCCGCGGTTGAGGCAGCTGCAGTCGCCGAGAGTGCCGAAGGCACCGTTCAGGACCACCAGGCAGTGGTGGAGGCCAAAGCAGCCGAATCGCAGGTTTCACACCGCACGACGGCGGCCCCCGCCGTCGTCGAACCCATCACCCCTGCGGCTGCCACCCAAACGCAGTCCGTCGCGCCTCAACCCCAGGCGCCGCAGGCGGCGGCCTCCCGCGGTGCAGCCATCAGCGGAACGATTAGTGGCCTGGTCAACAAGGTCCTGGCCAAGCCCCCGGTGCGCAAGTTTGCCCGCGACCTGGGCATCGATCTCGCTGACGTCGTGGCTACCGGAGAGCGCGGTGAAGTGACTCGCGAGGACCTGGTGAGCTACCAAGCCCAACGCGACGCCGAGCATGACCAAGCCGATAGCTTCTGGGGTGCCTCGAAGAAACCGCAGGATCAGCGAGTGGAACGGATGCCCGTCAAGGGGGTTCGAAAGGCGACCGCCAAGGCCATGGTTGACTCAGCTTTCTCGGCTCCCCACGTCAGTATTTTCGTGGACGTGGATGCCAGCCGCACCATGGAGTTCGTCAAGCGGCTAAAGGCCTCCCGAGACTTTGAAGGCATCAAGGTCTCGCCGCTGCTCATCCTTGCAAAGGCAGTGATCTGGGCTGCTGCCCGGAACCCCAGCGTCAACGCGACCTGGGTGGAGAACGCTGACGGTAAGGGTGGCGCGGAGATCCTGGTGAAGCACTACATGAACCTTGGCATCGCCGCCGCAACCCCACGCGGACTTATGGTGCCCAACATCAAGGACGCCCAGGACCTTTCCCTCAAGGAATTGGCCTTGGCGCTTAACGAGCTGGCAACCAAGGCCCGGGCTGGGAAGACGCAGCCTGCTGAGATGCAGGGTGGAAGCCTGACCATCACCAACATCGGCGCGCTTGGCATTGATACCGGGACCCCTATCATCAACCCGGGTGAAGTAGCCATCATTGCCTTCGGAACCATCAAGCAGAAGCCTTGGGTATTGGACGGCGAAGTCATCCCGCGCTGGATTACGACACTCGGTGGCTCCTTCGACCATCGCGTGGTGGACGGGGATTTGTCCGCGCGTTTCATGGCGGACGTTGCATCCATTCTTGAAGAACCGGCGCTGCTGCTTGACTGACGAGCAAGCCGACCCAGGCGCTGGCCGTGGCACGGAGACCATAACAGAGGAACCAGGCCATGTGCCCCCTCAGTTGGTGACGGGACCATGGCGCACGGTTGCCCGGGTGCTGACGGAAGTTTTCCAGCCGCCGGTTGTTGTTCTGGTCCTCCTGCTGATCAGTCCTGCCATTGAACCGGGGTTCCCCGGCACCATGTGGTTCGGGTTGCTCGCGGCGATGTTCGTCTGTGTCCTGCCGCTGGCCTTCGTGCTGGTTATGGTGAAGTTGGGCAGGATCACGGACCACCACGTCAGCGATCGGCGCCAACGGCCCGCGTTGCTTTGGATGACGTTGGCGTCAGTGGTGGTTGGCCTGCTCGTGCTGCATTTGCTCAGTGGTCCGGTGAGTGTCACGGTGATGATCGTCGCGCTCATCGGAGGCATTGGGGTTCTTGCCGTGGTCAGTGCGTTCTGGAAAATGAGCGGGCATGCGTCGGCTCTCGCGGCGGCCGTCGTTATCTCCGTGATGATGTTCGGACTGGAGTGGCTGCCCCTGCTGCTCCTCGTGCCGGCGGTCGGCTGGTCACGATTGGTATTGCGCGCCCACACCCTGGCTCAAGTTATTGCAGGCTCGCTGTTTGGAGGCCTCGTGATCGCGGGCCTGTGGTGGTTTCTGCGGGAGTGGATGCTCTAGCCCCGGGGCCCGGTTTGCAGTTCCTCCGAGCTTGCGTGCCTTGGGCTCAGAGAGTCACGGTTCGGCCACCCCGCACCACCCTCAGCGGAGCGGGCCTATCAACAACCAGCTCCGGGATGGAGTTCGCGGCGAATTCGAGCCGATCAGGGGATGTCGCGCCGGAGAAGCTCCCCAGCTCAGCTGATCCAAGCAGTTCCGCACCCGCTGAGGTGGCCAGCCGGAAACAACGTTCCAACTCGGCATCTGTGGATGCTCCTGTCCGGTACCCCAGCAGGTGCGCGCGATCCATCATGCTGCCGGTGCCGAACGGTGACCAGGCATCACGGACTCCGTCTGAGCCGAGGGCAATCTTGACTCCATGCCTTTCCATAAGGTCCAGATCCGGTACGGGGTCGGCCCCCAAGGCGCAGGTAGCCATCCAGATTCCAGCCTCGGCCATGGCATCCAAGGTAGGCCCAAGCGCGGGTTGCGAGGCATCGCAGAGAGCAAAGCCATGGCTGATGGTGACTCTCCCTTGCATGCCTTCCGCCACTGTTCGTTTCGCGATGACACTTAGCTGCGCCAACCCTTCCGCGCCCACGTCGTGCAGGTGGATGTCGACGTCCCTGTCATGTCTATTCGCCAGCGTGTAGATGGCATCCAGATGTCCGTGCAGGTCGCCGTCCACCGACTCCGGGTCTATGCCACCCAGGAGGTCTGCCCCCTCGGTCAGGGAAGCCTCCATGAGATCCAGCGTGCCAGGGTTGCTCAGTAGGCCAAACTGCGGGAACGCGACCACCTGAACGTCCAGGAATGAGGCCAAACGCTCAGCGGCTGCGCGGACACCATGGATGTTCCGCAGGCCGATTTGGGGCCCTACGTCCACGTGCGCCCGCATCGCCATGGTTCCGTTGAGGACAGCATGGCTCATCAAGGCGTAGGCCCGGTCCTCGACACTGTCCTGAAACGCAAGCTGCGCTCGGAGATCGTTCCCGATGAGGTCCGTCAACGAATGTGCCTGTGTGCGGGACAGCCAGGCGGAGCCCCATGTGGTCTTGTCAGGGTGGATATGCGCGTCGACAAAACCCTGCGTCGTCAGTGGTTCCGCTCCATGGAGCAGTTTGCCCTTGCTTTGGACAGGTAAAGACTGTGCAGTCATGAAGGTCCTTTCGCGATGTACCTCTAGGTATACCAAACTAAGCGACATTGAAGTAGGGGTGGGCGCAATACCTTGAATGTGAAGCAGTAAACGAGCAAGCGGGAAGAGCGCTTGCGAGCTTTGGGATACCAAAAGCTGTACACAACGCCCTGCGGCACTTACTCTAATGAACAACATTCATTTATGTGACACGGATCGCATCGAGGAGAACCCATGACCATCACCGGAAGAAGCGCAATGGATGGCGCCCAGTCGGCCCCCAAATTGAAACGCGTTCTGGGCTTGCCGTCGCTCATCGCTTTCGGCCTGACCTCCTTGGGCATCCTGTCGGTGGTGGCGGTCTATGGGGCGGGGACCGAGATCAGCGATGGGCATTTGCCGGCCGCTTACCTCGCCGCCCTGGTGGCGATGCTGTTCACCGCGCACAGCTACGGCCGGATGGCCAAGCATGTGCCTGTAACCGGGGGCGCATACGCCTACGCCTCGCGGGCGTTCGGCAGCCCTGTGGGGTTCATGGTGGGCTGGACCATGATGCTGGACTACTTGTTCCTGCCGATGGTGAACTTCCTGCTCTTCGGCCTGTATCTCAATAGCCTGGTGCCCGTCATTCCGCAGCAACTGGGAGTCCTGCTCTGTCTCTTGGTGGTGGGGCTTTTCAGCGTGATCGGCGTTGCCTGGATCAAGAAGATGAACATCGTGGTGGTGGCTGCCTCGGTCCTGGTGATTCTGGTGTTCCTCGTCCTGGCCGTGGTCAATGCCCCGGATCTGTCCTTCGACAATTTCGCGCAGCCCCTGACTTTGGGTGAAGGCGGGGTGGCGCCCGTGATGGCGGCCGCGGCAATTGTGGCCTTTGCCTTCCTGGGATTCGACGGCGTTTCCACCCTGTCCGAAGAGGCTCGCCATCCCAAGCGCGATGTGCCGCGGGGCATCATCCTGTCCACACTCTTTGCCGGCTTGGGCTACACCCTTTTCTCCGTAGCCGGGAGTCTCATCGCGCCCGAGTGGAGATCCATCGTGAACCTCGATGCCGCGGGAACCGAACTCATGCAGCGCGCCGGAGGTGATGTTCTCATGGTGGTCTTCGTGATCGTGAACCTTGGCGGGTTGGTTTTGTGCGGCACTGCTGCCCAGATGAGCGTAAGCCGCGTCATCTATGCCATGGGAAGGGACAGGATCCTGCCCGGCGCCCTGGCAGGTCTGCACCCGCGGTTCCGGACTCCGTACTTCGCGGCGATGCTTGTCTCTGCGGTGTCGTTGATCGCCCTTGTCATCACGCTGGAACAGGCGGTGTACATGATCAATTTCGGGGCACTGGTTGCCTTTGCCGTGGTGAACCTGGCAACCATCAAGGTGGTCTTCTTCGACCTGGGGAAGCGGGGAGCGGCTGGGACCATGCGCAATATGGTGATGCCGCTACTGGGTTTTACCTTCATAGCGTGGCTATGGACTTCCTTGGCCTGGTTCACCTACCTGCTGGGCGCCGCTTGGCTTGCTGTCGGAGCAGTGATTTTCATGCTGCGCCGCCGGAAGGCGGGAGGGCAGGTGGCTCTCAGTTTCGACGACGGCATGGCCGCCGAGGAGGGGACGGTCCCCGCGGAACCTGGGTCGGGGGAGCGCGAAGATGCTAGAACGCCGGGTAACTGACCAGCAGCGCCTGCAGTTCCGTCGTCGACATGTGGTTTGCCATCTCCACGCTGATGCCCATGGCGACGGCGGCCACGGTGACCATGGCAACACATGCCACGGAAAGGAAGCGCCAATCCTTGCGGAAGACGGTGCCGAAGGTTTCGGGCATCTCAAGACTAGGGGAGATCACGTTGGGGGCGCTGTCCCAGGAACCGTCGTCGAGCATGGCGATGATGCGGTCGTTGGTTCGGTCGTAGCGCATGGTGCTGATGTGATTGCCGTGGCGGGCAAGAAGAATGTCGTGTCCCACGCGCTGGCGCGGCTGCAATGTAAGCAAGTAAATGATCCCCTGAAGTCAGTAAATGGAGGTGTCGCGCGCCATTGCGGGCATCTCGATTTTATAACGATGACTTCAGACGGCTGGCCCAAAAGACGCCAAACGCCGGGTGAGGCTCCCCACCCGGCGGCGTGATTCAGCTCGCGTTAGGGCTGGTCTGTCTTGGCGATGTAGACGTCGCAGGGAGCAGTGTGCGCTACGGTGTTGGCCACGCTGCCAAGCACGCGACCCAGGCCCTGCATGCGGCGGTTGCCTACCACGATCAATCGGGCGTCCTGCACCTCAGCCTCCTTGACCAAAGCTTCACCCGGTTTTCCCCGGGCAGCGGAGTAGGTAACCTCCAAGCGGTCATCCGCCAGGCGCTCCGCAACGGCGCGAGCCACAGCTTCAGCTTCGGCGGCGTCGGAAACGATCCACTTGTCGGTGCCGATCTCAACCACCTCTGTCCGGTTGCTGTCGAAAGCACTGACCACGCGAAGGCTGGCTCCAAGGCCGATCGCCAACTGCTGGGCGGCCTGTGCTGCCCTCATCGCTGTCTCGCTGCCGTCTACTCCGACGATCACAACTCCGGTCATTGTGGTGCTCCTTCATTGGTAGCTTCAATGGCAT
This sequence comes from Arthrobacter sp. M2012083, assembly GCF_000281065.1. Classification (GTDB taxonomy): domain Bacteria; phylum Actinomycetota; class Actinomycetes; order Actinomycetales; family Micrococcaceae; genus Arthrobacter. The sequence continues at coordinate 16,469 of NZ_AKKK01000017.1, read as the reverse complement.
CCGCCAGGACAGGGGCCAAGCGGCGGACACCTTCGGCTATCGTATCCGGCGGTACGGCGCTGAAAGCGAGACGGAGCTTGTTGGAAGGACCGTCAGCCGGGGAGAAGGCGGCACCCGGGATGAAGACGACCCCCGCGTCAATTGCCTTTCCGAGCAAGGGGTAGGTATCCACGCCTTCGGGCAGAGTGACCCAAACGAAGAAGCCGCCGTCCGGGCGTGTCCATGTGAGGCCTGCAGGCATGTACTCGTCGAGTGCGGACAACAGGGCATGGCAGCGTTCCGCGTAGAGCGTCCGGTAGGTTTCGATCTGCCCTTTCCAGTCGTACTCACGGAGGTATGCCGAGACGAGCATTTGGTTCAGGGGAGGCGGGCAGAGGGTCACGGCCTCGGAGGCGAGGTAGAAACGGCGCTGCAAGTGTGCGGGAACCAAGGCCCAGCCGATGCGGAGGCCGGGGGCAAAGATTTTCGAGAACGAGCCCAGATAGATGACGTCATCCGGGTTGGCGGCCCGCATCGGTGCAATCGGGTGTCCATCGAACCGCAGGAGTCCGTACGGATTGTCCTCGAGGACGATAATATTCGCATCACGGCATATATCGACGATTTGCTGCCTGCGTTCCGCGGCCAACGTGATGCCGGAGGGGTTGTTGAAGTTGGGGATGGTGTAGAGGAACTTGATGTTTTTGCCCTCGGACTGGAGCGCCGCGATTCTGGCCTCAAGCAGCTCGGGTACCAGGCCGTCGTCGTCCATGTCCACGGGTTCCACCTGAACCTGGTACGCCTCGAACGTGTTCAGGGCGCCCACATAAGTGGGGTTTTCCACCAGGACAACGTCGCCCGGGTTGCAGAAAACCTTCGTGGCAACATCCTGGGCGGATTGGGATCCCGCGGTAATCACGATGTTTTCGGGGGCGGCGTCAGCTATTCCCTCGGCGGCCATGACGGTGCAGATTTGCTCGCGGAGTTCTTCCGTGCCTTGACCGCCGCCGTACTGTAGGGCGGTCATACCTTCTTCGGCGATGATGCGGGCTGCGGTTTGGCCAAGCTTCTCCAGGGGCAGCGACTGCAGGTACGGGTTGCCGCCGGCAAGGGAGACAAGGCCCGGCTGCATCGAGATATCGAAGACGTCCCGGACAGCGGACTGTTTGATGTTGGCGGCCCGCGCAGAGAACAGTTCCTCGTGCGGGTGAGCGGCCGTGGCGGCCCGCTCAATGGCGTCGATGGCTTCAGCGGGCAACGTTGCGCCGGCATCCAGTGTTTCGTGGGTCACAGTGACAGGATACTCCTCGATGTTGCTAAAGAGGCAACAGTTGTTTTCGGATCACTTCATTTTCGCAGGCTGTCCTTTACGCCGCGATCGTGAAGGGCTGGAATGTAGCTATGACAGCGCACCGGGGATCCGTGACCAAAGCAGAACACTTTCATAACCTTCACGACCCCGGGCCAACGCCGCTTGTGCTCGTGAACGTGTGGGACGCGGCTTCGGCCCGTGTGGTGGAGGAGGCGGGTGCGACCGCGATCGCCACCTCGAGTTCGGCCGTCTCCTGGAGCCTGGGGTTCCGGGACGGCGACCACGTGCCGTGGGGCTTGGCAATGGCCGCACTTGGTCGCATTGCAGGGGCAACGCGGTTGCCGGTCTCGGCAGACATTGAGACGGGCTACGGACGCACCGACGACGAACTTCGTGCCACCGTCCATGCCGTCCTGGACGAGGGAGCCGTTGGCATCAACATTGAGGACTCCGCAACTGAGCCGCTCACGGACATCAATGAACAGTCGCGCCGGATAGCCCTGATACGCGCAGTTGCTGACGATCGTGGAATTCCGTTGTTCATCAATGCACGTACCGACACCTATCTCTCGGGCCAGTTCGCGGACACTGCCTATGACGAAACGTTGCGCCGTGCGGAGGCCTACCTCACTGCGGGTGCGAACGGAATCTTCGTGCCCGGCGTCGTGGATCTTCATGTCCTCCATGAGTTATCCAGCAGGATTCCTGCACCGCTCAACGCGTTGGCGGGCGTTGGGGCGCCGTCGCCCCTTGAGCTCCACGATGCAGGGGTTCGTCGCGTCAGCATTGGCGGCAATACGGCCAAAGCGGCGTATGCCAAGGTGGCGCGGGTGGCGAAGGAAATCCTCGGCGACGGCAATTGGGCGGGGCTGGCTGGCACGCGCAGCCACGACGAAATGGACTCCCTGTTCGCGCAGGGGCCCAAATACAGCCTTTGAGCGCTGGATGCGGCTGCGAGTGCAAGGCACGACGCCGGCACCCGGCTTTATTGTCAGACCTCGCCGATAGCGTGGGTCATGGAAGGCGAGGGGAGTATCCATGGCGCGACGCAGTGTACAGTTCTGGCGGATCGAGCAGCTGAACGGTGACGAGCTCAGCCGGCCATTTCCAGCGCGCCGCGTGGCGGAGGTGCTGAAGAAGGCCCAGGACTCAGGGGTGGACCGGCACTTCACAAGTGCGGACGGGACTGTGCTGCTCGCCCAGGCGGTGGCATCGTCACCGCATCCCGTGCTGCTTTTGGACCGGGTGCGGGACACCAATCTTCCCAGCGTCGGCGACGCCCTCGGGCGGCGCAAGCCCTTGCCGCTGGCTCCGGGTGACCATCTGTTGGAGACCACCTACTTTGCCTTCCTGAAGAGGAACGTCATAGCGGTGCTGACCAGTGGCAATGGACCACGGGCGTCCAGGATGGGCGAGTACCTCGAAGGAATGTTGGGACTCGAGCCACGCCTGATGCCGGTTGTGCGCGAGGATATCGAAGAAATCCTCACCCGCCTGGAGGTGAGCCGCTTCGAGTTCGCGCTTCCTGCCGAACGTCTGTCCGGGAAACTCATGGAGGGCGAATGGGCTGACGTTCTGGACAGCGCCTCACGGCTCATGAATGAGGGTACGTTCAGGATTTCCCTGAGCGTTGGCAGGTCAGGCAAGGCTGAGGACAAACAGCGGATTCGGGACCGAATCCAGCAACTCATTGATCTCTTCCGCAGGGCTGGATCCGTGGAGCATTTCGATTATGTGGTGGCTGAGGGCAAGGACTCCCTGACGGGCGACCGTGAGGTGGTGGACCTGCTGAAGGAGCGGTTCATCTCGCACGTAGAGGTGGACCCGGATGTCTTCAACGACCCCCGGAAATCCACCACCGAGGCGATCGCCATCCTCAATAAACAAGCCAGGGACAACGAGGCATTTTTTGCCAGGACCCTGCCTGATATCAAGGGATTGGCTGATTCCGGCTTGGTTCCGGACATCGTTGCGGGCGGAATGGCCACTGTTCGGGCAGCTCTGGCTACGGCTGTGGAGGGCGCGGACAAGGCCGATCAGGCATCCGGGGAGAACCAAGGTGGTGCGGGTCATGAGCTTGTACGAGGTTGACGTTGAGCGAACCGGGCGCCGCAGGACTCTGTGGCGTTGGTTTCTGTTGCATCCCAGCGCAGACTTCGGATGGGCTGCGTTTGCCGTCCTGATCTGGCTGGGAATCTCGCTGCTTGCCCGTCAATCGCTGATGCTGGAAAGCGTGGACCCCGGTGCGCGGCGCACCCTGTTCCAGACACTCGCCACGCTGGCCGGCGCCACTGCTGGCCTGACTCTGACCAGTGTGTCCATGCTGATCAACGTGCTGGGAAAGAAGGCTGCGCCGGGTCAACGGGAACTTCCCTTGGAGAAACTGTCCGCCACTCATCGGCGCCAAATCGGCGAAGTCTTCCTTTTTGCCATCCCGGGGCTGGGCCTGCTGGTGGTTGCCGCCTTGATCACGGTGGTCCTGGAAGGAGATGCCGTCACCGGCCTCTGGATCCCTGAAGCGCTGGTTTTCGTGTTGACCTTCGCCTCAGTCCTTGCCATGTTGCGTGTGGCTTGGGCGCTCCGGAGGGTGCTGGCGATCGCGACGGCATGAGCGCGCAACCCACTACCCCCGCTTGGTCAAGTGGGACCCCAAGACACCCCACCATCACCGCACGCTCAGGGCCTCCGTCAATGTCCTGCCGTTCACATAGATCTCCGCACGCGACGCACCACTGGCCGACACTATGGTCTGCGTCAGTTGCGCCTGGATCCGTGGGATGTCGCACACGCCCCCGGGCCTCAGTGACCCACTGAGGTTAACCACCACCGTTGCGCCGCTCATGTAGCCGGAGAGATAGCGCAGCGACGAATCGGCCAGTGCGTCGTAGAGGGCCGCGTCGCTGTCCACCGGCATTCCGGCCTCCAGCAACCGCCCGAGAGCCACGGACAACGGATCGCCGGGCACGGCGACACCCCTGATGGGCACCAGGCTGTCGTTACAGCCGAACCTAACGCCGCGGGCCCCGCCGTCGTCGATTGCCACGTAGTAGACCGCTGGTCCGGAGTTCTCGGAATCCACGGGAATGACTGTTGCGGTGGCAGTTGGTTCTGGCGCGCTGGTGCCCGGTTGGGGTGAAGGCTCGACGACGGGCACCGGTGGGGTGGGCGAAGCCACGAATGAAGCGGGAGTACTCGCGGACGGTGCTGGAGCTGGTGTTGCTGCTTGGGGCGACGCGGCGGGGACGGCAACGGACGGAGTACCCGGGCTCGAAGGAGCCGGAGTCGAGGCAGCGGGCGCGGAAGCAATGGGCGAAGGTGTAGTGGCAGGCGAAGTCACGGAAACTGTAGGCAGGGGGCCTGCGGCCTCGGATTCGGACGGTTCGGACGGTTCGGTAGTGCAACCAGCCACCCACAGGCCGAAGATGAGGCAGGCAGCCGTGATCGCCGTCGTACTTTTTACTCCCCGTTCGGCATGCATGACAGCCCCGCGCTCCTGTCCACCTGTACCTCCAACGTTAGGACGGGACGGCGGAACACAACATGCCGTTACGGTGACGGTTCGGACAAGAGTTGGTCACGCCCCGTCCAAAGCCGCCGGAACGCGAATGCCCCCGCCCCGCCATCAGCGGAACGGGGGCATCGAAGCGTTAAAGACTAGGCTGCTGCTTCTTCGTCCTGAACGGCGGTCAGGGGCTCAAAGATGCCCTTGATTTGCTCAACAACTTCAGCGTCGTCCTTCGGGTGCAGTTCAGCGAATCGGATCATGGAACCCGGAACGGCCAGCTTCACGTCTTCAAGTACCTTGGCGCCGGCGATGCCAGCAGCCTTCCGGGCCTCGTCCTGGGCCCACACTCCACCGAACTGGCCAAAAGCGGTTCCGACGACGGCGGTCGGCTTGCCGGAGAGGGCGCCGGCACCGAAGGGGCGGGACAGCCAGTCGATGGCGTTCTTCAGGGACGCGGGCATGGTGCCGTTGTGCTCGGGAGTGACGAGGAGGATGGTGTCGGCGTCGGCTGCTGCAGCGCGGAGGGCGGCGGCTTCGGCGGGAACCTGGCCTTCGACGTCGATGTCTTCGTTGTAGAACGGGATGGTGCCCAGGGAGCCGTGGATCTGCACATCAACGTTATCGGGAGCGTTCAGCTGGATGGCTTCGGCGAGCTTCTTGTTGTGGGAATCGGCGCGCAGGCTGCCGACGAGGGTAAGAACGGTGCTCTTGGACATGGTGTCTCCTTTTGTCTGGCCGGTTGGGTGCCGGCCGTTCGATGTCTGGGCTTGGAGCCTTCATCGATACTAAACGGACTATGGTCCGCTTTCTATTCCCGGGGTCTAGAATATTTCTGTGAGCTCGATCCCCATTCGGCCGGACGTGCCCCTGGGTGCGCCCCACGAGCGCAGTGACGCAGCGAGGAATCGCGAGCGATTGCTCAACGCTGCCCGGGACCTGGTGGCCGAGCTCGGCGCCGAAGCGCTGACCATGGACGCGCTCGCATGCAAGGCCAAGGTTGGCAAAGGGACAGTCTTCCGACGCTTTGGTAGCCGCGCCGGCCTCATGATGACCCTGTTGAGCGACTCGGAGTCCGAATTCCAGCACGGTTTTATGTTCGGGCCGCCTCCGCTGGGTCCAGGAGCCGCGCCGAAGGATCGATTGGTGGCCTTCGGTGAGGGGCGAATCTACTTCGTCCTTGAAAACGGCGAACTCCTGAAAGCGGCGGGCGCTGCTACCCGCAACCGGTTTGATGTTCCCGCAACCAAGCTTTCGCATCGACATATGGAGGTCCTGCTGCGGGAGGCGGGAATCGCGGATCCTTGGGTGATGGCGATGTCCCTGACCTACGCGCTGGACCCGGAGCGAATAGTGGACGATGTTCGCGTTCGAGGTATTTCACCCACGCGGCTTGCGGACTCGTGGCGTGAGCTGGTCACGCGGCTTCTGGGTGCCGTTTAAGTCGCACCATAACCAGCGAAGCAACGCCGGCCGCTACCTGTTAGCGCCCTCATGCCAGCTGCAGTAAGCGCAAGAGTGCCGCCGACGTCGTCAACATGGCGCAACCTGCACATAACAATCTGGCTGCAGGCGCGAAACTGGACGCCTCGAAGCAAAACGTGAAGCAGTTATTGTGGTAGTTTCCTCTTGAATGTGACGCATGCCATACAGGGCTGGTGATCACTGAAGGGGTGCGGGGGGCCCAAGAACCCGCTGCGCCAATTCGTAGCTGACGCCGGCCACAGCCGGGAACCGCGGAAGGACGAGCATTGAGTTTTGCCACGATTCGGGGCAGCCGCCCGACATGCTGAAATATCTGATGAAGCGGTCGGGCATCTACCTGATCATGATCTTCCTGACCACAAGTGCGGGTTACTTCCTGGCGGTCTCGTCGCTGAAACCCGCAGTGCTCGAGCAGGAAAAGATCCCCCGGCCGACCCCTGAACAAGTGGCCGCTTCCTTCCGGGGACTCGGACTGGATCCCGACTTGAACCCGTGGGAGCGGTACATTCAGTGGCTCGGCGGCATCATCACCCGCTGGGACTGGGGCCGCAGCCCGAACGGCGCGTTCGTCAACGCCGAATTCGCGGACCGGGTGATGGTCTCCACCCGGCTGTTCATCGCCTCGATCATCCTCACCCTGGTCATCGGTGTCGCCCTCGGCGTCTACTCCGCGGCCCGCCAGTACAAGTTCCAAGACCGCGTCATCACGTCCTACAGCTACCTGGTCCATATCCTTCCCGCGCCCATCGCATACTTCCTGGTGCAACTCGGGGCAATCAGCATCAATGAGGCAGTTGGCGAGCGTATCTTCTTCGTCACAGGGATTTCGACGCCGGGAATCGAGCCGGGCTGGCCCGCTTTCGTTGACCTTGTGGCCCACTACGCCGTGCCCACCTTCGCGATGACCATCTTCGGTTGGGCGGGATACCAGATCGCCCAACGGCAGTACCTCCTGGACAACGTGAATGCCGACTTCGTCCGCACTGCCCGGGCCAAGGGACTGACGCGAAACCAAGCCATCAGGAAGCACGCCCTGCGCGTCTCCTTCATCCCGGTGGCGCAGAGTATCGCCTTCACCATCCCGGCCATCTTCACGGGTGGTTTCTTCGCGGAGGCCATCTTCGCCTGGCCAGGCATCGGCCTCTGGAGCATCCAGGCCATCAGCCTCCAGGACGTCAACGTCGCCACCGCCACGCTGGCCTACGGCTCAGTAATCTTCGCGATCGGCGCCATCCTTGCCGACTTCGCCACCACACTGGTCGATCCACGAGTGAGGGTCCAGTAATGACCAACATCATTGATCCCATTGCGGAAATAGACGAGTCACGCGTCGCGGACCAGGACGTCGTCATTGGGAAGTCGCGGATCATCTTCCGTCGCTTCATGCGGAACCGGACCGCCGTCGCCGGCTTGTTCATCTTCCTTGCGTTGTTCCTCTTCTCGATCTTTGGCGGATTCCTGACGCCGTGGGACAAGGACACCATCGATCCCCTCAACATCGGTATGCCGCCGTCGCCGGACCACTTGCTGGGGACCACTCAGGCCGGCATTGACCTCATGGCGCTCATTGTGGACGGCACCCGGACGTCCATTCTTATCGGCCTGATCGTGGGCGGTGTGTCCGTGCTGATCTCCGCCGTATATGGCTGCACCATGGCGTTCTTCGGGGGCAAGGTGGACGCCACCATGCTGTTCATCCTCGAAGCGTTGATCATGATGCCTGCCATCCTGGTGGTGGCCGTGGCAACCAGCGGCGGCGGCGGCCTCAAGGACCTCCCCAGCTGGCTCCTGCTCGTAGTGGTCCTGCTGTTCTTCAGCTGGATGGGCACCGCCCGCCTGGTGCGCTCGTTGTCCATGTCCCTCATGCAGCGCGATTACGTCAAAGCCGCCAAGTACATGGGTGTCCCGTCCCGCCGCATCGTGTGGCGCCACCTTGTCCCGAATATCGGCTCGCTGCTGGTCCTCGACTTCACCCGTGGCATCACCGGCGCAATCCTGGCCGAGGTCGCATTCTCCTTCATCGGGATCGGCATCAAACTCCCCGACGTCAGCCTTGGTGTCCTGATCGGCCAAGCGACGGGCCAGGTGTCGTCCTTCCCGTGGATGTTCTGGGTTCCGCTGACCGTCATGTTCCTGTTGACCGGTTCGCTGGCCATGATGAACGACGGACTCCGTGACGCCTTCGACCCCAGCTCCAGCTCCATCGGACGGGCCAAGACCAAGACCGCAAAGGCGGGCAAATGAGCACCAATATTTCCCACACTCCCGCCGAGCGCCTTCGCGATGCAGGACTCTACGCTCCCGGCGACGCCGTCCTCAGCGTTCGCGACCTCAACGTCCGCTTCAACTCCGAGAACGGTGTGGTCCATGCGGTCCGCGGCGTCGACTTCGACCTCATGCCCGGCAAAACGCTGGGCATCGTGGGCGAGTCCGGCTCCGGCAAGTCCGTCACGTCCATGGCCATCATGGGACTCCTCCCGGAAACAGCGGACATCAGCGGCTCCGTGCGCTTCAAAGGCAAGGAACTCCTGGGCCTCAGCGACAAAGCCATGTGCAAGCACCGAGGCAATGACATCGCCATGGTCTTCCAGGACCCGCTGTCCTCATTGACCCCGGTTTACACGGTGGGCAACCAGATCATCGAAGCGCTCACGGTCCATAACCCCACCATGAGCAAGCAGGCCAAAGAAGCCCGCGCCGTCGACCTCTTGCGCATGGTGGGCATCCCGAGCCCCAAGGACCGGCTGAAGGCCTTCCCGCACGAGTTCTCCGGCGGCATGCGCCAGCGCGTCATGATCGCCATCGCCATCGCCAACGATCCGCGCGTACTCATCGCCGATGAACCCACGACGGCGCTGGACGTCACCATCCAGGCGCAGGTGCTCGAAGTCCTGCACACCGCGCAGGAGGAGACCGGCGCCGCCGTCGTCATGATCACGCACGACCTCGGCGTCGTAGCCGGCATGGCTGACGACATCATGGTCATGTACGCCGGCAAGCCGGTGGAAACCGGCACTGTTGAGGACATTTACTACAACCCACGGATGCCCTACACGCTGGGACTGCTCGGCGCCGTTCCGCGCGTTGATACCGCCACCAAGCAGTCGTTGGTGCCGATCGAAGGAACGCCGCCCAACCTGGCATTGCCGGTGACCGGGTGCTCCTTTGCCGCTCGCTGCCCGCTGGTCAGCGACGCCTGCCTGCACGGCGAGCCGGAGCTGTTCTCCGTGCCCGGTGTTGAGGGGCAGACCTTGGGACACAAAGCGGCTTGCATCAAGTCGGACGAACTGTCCGGCAACGCCGACGCCCACAGGATTTTCCACGCACCGCCCAAGCCCGTTTCAAAGTTCGACGGCGTCGCTCGCGTCGAGCGCGAAAAGGTCCTGGAACTCAAGGACGTGAAAAAGCACTTCCCGCTGCTCAAGGGTGCCCTGATCAAGCGTCGGATCGGCACGGTCAAGGCCGTGGATGGCCTGAGCTTCGATATCCGCGAAGGCGAGTGCGTATCCATCGTGGGCGAGTCCGGCTGCGGCAAGACCACCACGCTCTTGGAGATCATGGAATTCCACCCTGACCAAGTAGGCGAAGTGGTGATCGGCGGTGTCAGCAACAAGGTGGCCACCGACCACAAGACCACGATGGCCATGCGCAAGGAAATGCAGATGGTGTTCCAAGACCCCACGGGTGCCTTGGATCCCCGCTTCACCGTGTATGAGGTCCTCGCCGAACCGCTGGAAAACCTGGGGATGCCCAAGGCTGCCATCAGGAAACGCATCATGGAACTCATGAAGCTGGTGGGCCTGCAGCCAGACCATGTGAACCGCTTCCCCAACCAGTTCTCCGGTGGCCAACGCCAGCGCATCGGCATCGCCCGCGCGCTCGCAGTCAACCCGAAGCTCGTGGTCCTGGACGAACCAGTCTCCGCGCTGGACGTGTCCGTGCAGGCCGGAGTCATCAACCTGCTGGACAAGCTCCGCGCTGAGTTGGGCTTGAGCTACCTGATGGTGGCCCACGACCTCTCCGTTGTCCGGCACATCTCAGACCGCGTTGCCGTGATGTACCTCGGCAAAATTGTGGAAACCGGCAACGTGGACGACGTCTTCGACAACCCGCGCCACCCTTACACGCGGGCCTTGTTGTCAGCGATCCCGGTTCCCGATCCCAACCTGGAACGGACCCGCGAACGCATCATCCTGCAGGGTGACCTTCCCAGCCCGCTGGATGCTCCGAAGGGATGCAATTTCGCCACCCGTTGTCCTGTGTTCGCCGCGCTACCTGCCGCGAAGCAGGAGAAGTGCCTTACTCTGGAGCCGCCACTGGCTTCTGAGAAAGAAGGCGCGCAGGACTTCGCATGCTTCTTCCCGGACGGAGAGATAGATGCCGACATGCTGGTGGTGCATGCCTGACGACATATGACGCATCGATTGAAACCCTGTTATTCAACTCGCAAAGATTTCCAGTCGTAAACATGAAGGGCAAACCATGAAGAAATACACGACGATCGGTGGCGTGGCGCTCGCAGCGACGCTCATGCTGACCGCTTGCGGCGGGGGAACGCCGTCGGGTCCGGCCTCGCAGAAGGCCGAAGAAGCAGGCGGTGACATCAGCAAGCTGATTAGCGTCAACGCCAAGGAAGCAAAGGACCTGGAGCCGGGTGGAACTGTCACCCTGGCTGTTGGCAGCATTGGCCCGGACTTTAATGGCTTTTCCAATGTGGGCAACAGCGCCGACACTTCAGCGCTGATGACGCCTGTGAACCCCGCGTCCATCAACAGCGGCGGTATCGGTGGTTGCTGGAAGCTGGACTTCAACGGCAAGGCGGAGCCGAACAAGGACTTCTGCGAAGAGGTCAAGAGCGAAGTCAAGGATGGAAAGCAGACCATCACCATTAAGGTCAACGAGAAGGCGACTTGGAACGATGGGACGCCCATCGATGTCAAGACCTTCGAGAACACCTGGAACATGCTCAAGGGTGAAGACAAGTCCATCGACATCGTCACTGCTGGCGCCTACGCTTTCGTGGATTCGGTAAAGGCCGGTGCCAACGACAAAGAAGTCATTGTCACCACAACCCAGCCGGTCTTTCCGTTGGAAGGGCTCTTCTTCGGCCTGATTCACCCGGCCATCAATACTCCCGAAATCTTCAATACGGGGTTTGCCGGAAACATGCACCCCGAATGGATGGCCGGCCCGTTCAAAGTGGAGAACTACGACACCACCGCCAAGACGGTCACGATGGTTCCCAATGACAAGTGGTGGGGCCAGAAGCCGGTCCTCGAAAAAGTCATTTGGCGCCAGATGGAGCCGAGCGCAACCATCGCAGCCTTCAAGAATGGTGAGATCGATGCCGCCAATGGCCGCACCCTGGGCCGCTACAAGCAGCTCGAAGGAACTAGCAACTCTGAGGTCCGCCGCGGTCAGCGTTTGTTCGCCGGTGGCCTCAACCTGAACGCCAAGCGCCCGGCGCTCACCGACGTGGCCGTGCGCAAGGCGATCTTCACCGCCGTCGACCGCAAAGCCATCCGCGATGTCCGCTTCAACGGCCTGAACTGGTCCGAGGAGAGCTCGGGCTCTATGATGCTCATGCCGTTCTCCGAGTACTACCAGGACAACTACCCTGTGAAGGACTCGGGCGCTGAGGCCGCCAAGAAGGTCCTAACGGACGCCGGCTACACCGCCAACGACAAGGGCATCATGGCTAAGGATGGCGTACCCGTCTCCTTCAAGATCACCAATTTCGGTGACGACCCCACCACGGCTGCAACCTCGCAGACCCTGCAGAAACAACTCCAGGCCGCCGGCATGGATGTTGCCATCGACCAGCGTGGTGACGCCGACTTCGGCAAGGTGATCGGTGGACGCGAGTTCGACATGACCATCTCCGGTTACACCGTTGGCCCGGATGCCACTGACGCCGTCAAGCAGTACTACGACTCCACTACCAACGAGAACGGCCTGGGCGATGCTGAGCTCGACGCCGAAATCAAGCGCCTGGCAACCATCGCCGATGACACCGAGCGCAACAAGGCCGCCATGGAGGTAGAGAAGAAGCACATGGAGAAGTACTTCTCCATGGGAACCGTCATGAACGGCCCGGAGATCCAGTTCGTACGCACGGGTCTGGCCAACTACGGCCCGTCCCTGTTCAAGAGCCTCTCGAACGTTCCTGACTGGACCACCATCGGCTGGGAAAAGGGCGCGAAGAAGTAGCCTTCCCGCTGTAATTTCCTGAAGGCCGGGAATCTCCCTGAACCTCTTGACCGGTTCCGGGGAGGTTCCCGGCCTTCGCCATGCCCAACGCTCGCTCACCTCCCGCGTGCTTCGCCTCAACGCTCGCTCACCGGGTGATAGAGGGTCGTGGTGAAAGGGCTATTACGTGCGAGAGGATGGGTAGCCTAGGGTCATGACCTCCCAGCCGATCCGTACCGCCGTCGCAGGTTTTGGCCTGTCGGGCAGCGTCTTCCACGCGCCGTTCATTGCCAGTAATCCCGCCTATGAGCTCACAGTCATTTCGACGTCGGATGAGGCGCGTCAAGCGAAAGCCAAGGCTCGCTACCCGGAAGCACTCATCGTCAACACCCCGCAGGACATCCTGGCGCGGGCTGACCAACTGGACCTCGTCGTCCTGGGCACGCCGCCCGCAACCCACTTCCCGCTGGCGAAAGCCGCGCTGGAAGCCGGGCTCGACGTCGTTGTTGATAAACCGTTCACGGTCCGCAGCGCCGAGGGCGAGGAACTGATTCAACTGGCTGCGAAGCTGGGCCGCGTCCTCACCGTGTACCAAAACCGGCGCTGGGACGGGGACTCGCTCACTGTGAAAAAACTGCTCGACGCCGGAACGCTTGGTGCCGTGACCAGGTTTGAGGTGGGCATGGAGCGCTGGGCGCCGGAGATCGCCAAGGCCTGGAAAGCCAGTGCCACGGCGGAAGACGGCGGTGGCGTCCTGTTCGATCTTGGCACCCATGTCCTCGATCTGACTCTCCGGTTCTTTGGACCGGCCACCGTCACCTTCGCAGAAATCACGGCCCGCCGCCCCCAGGAAAGCGCCGACGACGACGTTTTCCTGGCGCTTCAGCATGGGTCGGGCGTGGTCAGCCACGTCACCATCAACCTCAACAGCCACCTCCAGGGCCCACGCTTCCGCGTCCTCGGCACGGAAGGTGGCTTCGTGAAGTTCGGCACCGACCCGCAGGAGCCCTACGTGCTGGGCGGTGGGTTGCCGACGGACCCGGAGTACGGCGTCGAGCCTCCTGAGAACAGTGGCACGCTGGAACAGAACGGGCAGCGCACTACCATCCCCACGGAGCGCGGTGCCTACCCCGAGTTCTACCGCATCCTGGCAGAAAAGCTCGACGACGGCGGCGTCGCCTCTGCACTTCCCGCACCGGTGGATCCGGCCGACTCCGTTGCGGTGCTGAAGCTGATTGAGGAGGCTAGGACGCTGGCGTAACGTCCGCGCTGGCAACCAGCGAATAGATGGCCTTGAGGTCGTGGTTGCCTTCAATGGGCTGGCAGCTGCCGGTCAACTGAACGACATCCGCTGCCGCATCCTGGTGAATCACCGTGACGGCGGTGAACTGCGCCAGCGAACCTGCCTGCGGGTGCGTGTAGCGCGCCTCGCGTACGTGCCAATCCCGGCCATTGATAACCACCGGCTCTGTGGCGAGCAGGACCGCGTCCGGCAGGGCGTCCAGGAACGAGTCCACGGATGCAGCGATGTCCCGCAGCTGGTAGCCGGGCAAACGGCGGGACACGGAGATCACCACATTCGCCGTGTAGCGACCTTCTGCGGCCGGGGCCATCAGAGCCCCCACGGCATCGGGGACCACTTGGTGGGTCCACCCGGCCGGCGGGTTGAGTTTGATCGTGGGGTAGGCGGGGAAAGCGGCGGACGGGAAAACCTGTTGTGACATTGGAGCCTTTCCAGCGATGGTGTGGTGGTGAAGGTCAGTTGTTCAGGAAGTCGACGAATCCGGTCACGGAATCCACAAGTCCTTTGGGGCTTAGGGTGATCTGGCCACCTGCGCCCAGCCCCAGTTCGGCGGTGAGCTTCGCTCCCGCGCCCAGAGTGAGCCCGTCTTCATCCACGGAAGCCGTAAAGAAGTGCCCCTCACCTGCTCCGGCGGCCACCGTTGCGTTAAGTGTCAGTGTTTGGCCCAGGACTTCGACATACCGACTCCCTGTCAACTCCGCACCAGCCCCTGCGCTGAACGCAGTGCCTGAGACATCGCGGCCCTTGACGCTGATTTCGCCTTCGCCGGCACTGGCCCAGGCCCCGGCGCGAAGTTCTCCGCCCTGTCCCAAGGCGAACAGCCCACCAGCAAACTCGGTCTTGTTGTCTACAGTGACTTTTTGGCCCGCGAAGCCCTCACCACCGGCCGAAAACAGGAAGGGGCTGCTCGCGTTGGCATGGGCGCTTGCCTCGACTCCTGTCATCGCGCGCGTCGTGGAGGTGTTGCTGACCCACCCGTCAAAGAAATCGGATCGTATGGTGGTGATGTTTTCCGCGCCAGCGAATGCTTCCCCGTTCGCCTGGGCATTGGGAAGTCCGAGTCCGAATGGCACACTGGCCTCGAACTCGCCATTGGCGCGGACGCCGACGAACGTTTCGTTGGTGACAGTTGTCTTGCCGGGCCCGAACCCGGTCTCCGCCTTCCAGGTCATGTCACCCCCGCTGGACGCCTCGCCGGATCCCCCAAACGCAATTCCGCCGGGACCAACGGAGCCGTGGGTTTCGCCCGTTGCTTGACTGTCGAATGAACCGCTGCCTTCAACGGTGACAGGGCCGTAGCTCGTGGGATCAAAAGTAAACCCGGGCACCCCAGGGGTGCTCTTTCCATGCCCCGTGGAAGGTCCCCCTTTGAGCCCTCCTCCTGGACTGCCCGATGACGCTTGTTCCTGCTGCTCAGCGTTGAGTTTCAGGGCGCGGGCGTTGGTGCGCAGGCATGCAGCTGCTGCTCCCAACCGTCCATGGAGATCGCTGTGCCACCGGCTTCGGAACTGGTCGGCATCATTTCCGCGCCAGAAGGTGCCGTTCTGAATCAGCGCATTGAGCTGTTGTTGAAGCGTGGTGATCTTCTCCGCCTCGGAGTCCATCACTGCCGAAAGTCGTCGGAGATCTCCGACGTCCGCGCCCACCAATCCCTGTCCCACTAGGTACCCAACCCCATGACGTTCCCCTGACGTAGTGACATGTCGATCGCCGGGCATCCAACGGGCCAGGCGTTTCCTGAGCATAGTTGGCTATAGCGGACGCGGCCATGGGGACATCTAACCAGTGTGGATAAGAGCAGCACGCCAAGCCCTGGAAAAGAATTTTGGACAACGCGTAACCTCACCGAAGCCGCGAACGATGTAAGGGGAGTGCGGGCCACGTCCGCACACTGATCATCCGGCCGCGACCCAACCGCGGCCGGGGCAATCCCAAAATCGTTTGTCGGAGGGTTTCATGTCCTTGTTCACTATCCTTGCCACCAGCAAAGTCGCCGCGGGCGTCCTGGCTGCCGGAGCTGTAGCTGCCGGCGGAACCGGCGTCGCTGCCTTCAATGGCGCGCTTCCCACCGGAATCCAGCAATCCGCGCATGACCTCGTTGGCGCACCGGCCCCTGTTGCTGAGAAGACCGCTGAAGCAACCGATGCAGCCGAGACCGCCAAGACCAAGACAACTGACGCCGTCGAGACCGCGCAGGCAACTGCAACCGAGGCCGCTGAAGCCGGCCAGGCCAAGGCCGCCGACGCCGTGTCCGATGCCACAGCAACGGTGGAAGACGCCACCTCCCCGGAGGCTTTTGGCCTCTGCACCGCACTCCTCAATGGCGGCCTGAAGTCTGACGCCACGGTCCCCGGCTTCGAGTCCTTGACCATTGCTGCCGGTGGCGAAGCCAAGGTGGAGGCGCACTGCGAGGCTGTGGTGGAGGCGGGTAAGGCTGCGGGCCTGAAGGCTGACGGCTCGGCCAAGGCAGAGGCCGACGTCGACGCTGCCGTGACGTCCGAACTTCCGGCAACGCCTGCCGTTCCTGCAGTGCCCGCTGTGCCGGGAGTGCCCGCTGTTCCCGCCACACCCGCTGTCCCCGCAGTGCCTGCCGTCCCCGCGACGCCTGAGCTGCCCACACAGGTTCCCACCGACGTTCCGGCTGCACCCCTCGATTCTGTCCGCTAAGCAAGCAGCGGTTACGGTTTAAGGGCGGGGGT
>NZ_AKKK01000016.1 GCF_000281065.1 Arthrobacter sp. M2012083 | reverse complement strand
CAAACACAAGCCAAACAACCCCACCAAGACCCCAAACCAACCAAAACCCGCCAAAACCAGCCCACGTGAAGCCCGTCACAAGACCAGGCCAGCCACCAACCCAACGCACCGCTCCCACGCACACCACCGCCGTCGAACACTCAACCCAACCCGAGGGACCTGAGAGAGCGACGGGCGCAAACCCGAGGGACCTGAGAGACAGTTTCCCGAAAGCGGTGATTTGGTGAGAGAGCGTTCGGAAAGGCGGCTGTTATCCGGCAGCGCGCGTCTAAGGGAGGGACGACCGAGCGCGCCGAGGATGACCGCCGCCTGCTGGAACCACGCACCCACTGACAAACGCGCTTAACGCAAAAAGGGCCGGCGACCATAACGGTTGCCGGCCCTTTAGAGCTTCGTGATTACCAGGAAGACTTGGTGATGCCCGGGAGCTCACCGCGGTGAGCCATGTCGCGGAAGCGAACACGGGAGATACCGAACTTCTGGAGCGTGCCGCGGGGACGGCCGTCGATCTGGTCGCGGTTACGCAGACGGATCGGGGAGGCGTTGCGGGGCAGCTTCTGCAGGCCTAGGCGTGCAGCTTCGCGTGCTTCGTCAGTCGCGTTGGGGTCAACCAGGGTCTTCTTCAGTTCGAGACGCTTGGCAGCGTAACGCTCAACAATGACCTTGCGCTGCTCGTTGCGAGCAATCTTTGACTTCTTTGCCATGTGTTTAGCGCTCCTCTCGGAATTCGACGTGCTGGCGGATCTTGGGGTCGTACTTCTTCAAGACCAGGCGGTCAGGATCGTTACGACGGTTCTTGCGGGTTACGTAGGTGTAACCGGTGCCCGCAGTGGACTTCAGCTTGATGATCGGACGTACGTCCTTGTCCTTTGCCATTAGAGCTTTACTCCTCGTGCCAGGATGTCGGCGACGACTGAGTCGATGCCGCGTACGTCGATTGTCTTGATGCCACGGGCTGACAGGGTCAGCGTGACGTTACGGCGCAGGGACGGAACCCAGTAGCGCTTCTTCTGAATGTTCGGGTCGAACCGACGCTTGTTGCGACGGTGCGAGTGCGAAATGCTGTGTCCAAAGCCCGGCTCGGCTCCGGTCACTTGGCAGTGTGCTGCCATGACTCTCCTCCAAAGATTGAATGTAACGGCGTGCAGATGTTCCTGCGTTGCCGTGCGACAGGCAGCGTCCGCATCCGGGTCCAGACCATTTCGGTAGTTTCCGCACCAAGTGCGGCGAAGAAGGTTGGCCTCAGGACCGGGCAGTGATAATCACTGGAACAGATCCTGGGATACCGGGCGAATACAGGAATGCACGCAACTTGAGCCCCTAACTACCGGCCACCGGGACGTCAGTAAACTGACGGTCACCACCAACCGGAGCAATTGCACACGATCCGCACTACCTAGCGCCTAACTATTCTACGGGTCATGCCAAATTAAGACCAATCCGGCATCATAAGCCCTGAGTGACCACGGCCGTAACACCGACTCAACCCTGGCGGGTCGCCCGCCAGCCCGGACTACAGTGGCCGGATCAGTTCCGGGTACTTCGGGCTCAAACCGTCGCCGGAAGACACTCCCCGTACGCGGCGGGCAACCCACGGCGCCGCGGATTCCCGGAACCATCGTGCGTTGGCTTTCAATGCCTCAACACGGTTCATCAGTCGGACCGGCGCCAGTTCGGGAACCTCGATGACGTGCTCGTGCTCGAGGACATCCAGGACGCGCTTTGCCATGTTCACGTGGCCGGCGGTGGACATGTGCATGCGGTCCTCACCCCAAAGGCGCCAGTCGTCGTACTCGTCGAACCGCCAGTAGTCCACCAGGAGGGCGCCGTGGTTTTCGGCGATTTCGCGCACCAGTTCGTTGTAGATCGCCGTGCGGCCGCGCATGGCGCTGAAAACCTTTGAGCCCTTCGCATCAAAGCCGGTGAAGAGGACCACGGTGGCTCCCGACGCGCTCAACTTGGCGATGCCGGCGTCGTACTCCTCCAAAAGCGAGTCAATATCGATCTTGGGCCGCAGGATGTCGTTCGCCCCCGCGTACAGCGTCACCAACGTTGGTTTCATCGCGACTGCGGCATCAACCTGCTCCGCCATGATTTGCCGGAGCTTCCGGCCGCGGATGGCCAAGTTGGCGTAGCCGAAGTCCGGGTTGCTGTGGGCGAGCTGCCCGGCAACGACGTCGGCCCAACCGCGTACGCCGTTGGGGCGGGCCGGATCGTCGTCTCCAACACCCTCAGTGAACGAGTCCCCCAGGGCAACATAACGGGCAGAAAAATCCATGCCGTCAGTCTGCCACTTCAACGCTCGAGGCCACAAAGCTCGCAGTGGGCGAGCTAGGAATCGCGCAGGATCCAGTGATTGTTGTCCAATCGGGCAACGATTTTCTCTCCGATGCGGGCAAGATCCGCGACGTCGTCGGGGCTGAGGGAATCGAGCATCAGCGTCCGCACGGATTCGACGTGTCCCGGGGCGAGGGACACGATGGTGGACATGCCGGCGTCGGTCAGGTGCGCCACAGTGACTCGAGCGTCGCCGGGGTGCGCTTGCCGTTCTACCCAGCCGCGTTTTTGCAGCTTGGTAACCACATGGGAAAGGCGCGACAACGAGGCACTTGTCCGTGCGGCGAGCTCACTCATGGGAAGGTACCGACCTTCGGTTTCGGAGAGCATTGCAAGCACGTTGTAGTCGAACAGGGACAGTTTGCCGGCCGACTGAAGCTGGGTGTCCAACGCCGAGGGGAGCAAAGTGTTGATGCTCAGCAGGGCCAGCCAAGCACGGCGTTCGTCGGCATTCAGCCAGCGGGGTTGAGTCATGCCTCCATCTTATGAGAATTCCCTACATCCTTGGCTCCCGGCCCGGCCCCAGGCGATAGGCTGGCGGCATGTTTGTCGTCTCATTGACCTACAAAGTTCCCGACGAAATTGTCGATTTCCACCGCCCGGGCCATATGGCCTGGCTTAAGGACGCCTTCGACGCCGGGACCTTCCTTGCGTCCGGACGCCGCGTCCCGGCCACCGGCGGTGTTCTGCTCTCCAAAGTGGACCGGGCGACGCTGGATGCTTCCCTGGCAAAGGACCCGTTCTACAGCAATGGAGTAGCCGAGTTCGAGATCATCGAATTCACTGCCACCAGCGTGGCTGAAGGCTACGAAAACCTGCTCGACAACTGAGGTTGGCGTACCGCACGGTTTCGTCATGGGCCACAAACCGGTCCTGATCTCGCACGGGGGCTGGTCCCTTCACTGCGCTGCCTCCCGGTCCTCCATGAGCTTTTTCAGGCCGCCCTTGCGTGGAACTCTCACGGGCTCCGGCCAACGCGGGCTGATGGAGTCCCCCAGGGTAACGCCGCGTAGTTTGCGTCCGAATAGCGGGACCACCCAGTCGTTGACCCAGCGGCGTTGCCGGCGCTCCCATTCGCGCATGGACATGCGGGTAGGCGGGTCCCACTCTTTCGGAGAGATCTTGTGCGGGACGTTGAGGTGATCCAGCACTTGGGCAGCCAAATATTTGTGGCCGGCCTTGGACATGTGGAGCCGGTCCGGGGCCCACATCCGCGAGTCCTTGTACGCGTCGAAGCACCAATAGTCCACCAGGACTGCGTCATACTTGGCGGCGATGTCGCGGACTCTTTGGTTGTAGAGCGTGTTCCGTTTCTTGAAAGGTTCCAGGACGGCAGAAACCTTTACGTCGAACCCGGTAAACAGGACCAGCGTGGCCCCGGTTCCGCTGAGGCGCGCGACAAGCAACTCGTAGTCATTGAGGAGAGCATCCATATCGGTACCAAAGTCGAGGATGTCGTTGCCGCCCGCGTAGAGCGTGACGAGCGTTGGCTCCATGGCGAGGGCGGGCTCAAGTTGTTCATCGATGATGTGCCGGAGTCGTTTGCTGCGCACGGCCAGGTTGGCGTACTCCCATCCGGGCTGGGCCTTGGCCAACCTCTCAGCAACCCGGTCGGCCCATCCGCGGACCCCGTTGGGCAGGACCTTACTCGGGTCCCCCACCCCTTCGGTAAAGGAATCTCCGATGGCGACATACCGCCGTCGAACCTTTTTTCCGTCCCCGAATTCCTCCCGCACCCGGCCGACCCTACCCGCTCCCGGTTACACCGGAGCCAACCCGAAGTGAACAAGCCAACGGGAAGTGAGAGAGCGCCCGCCCCAAACCCGAGGGAAGTGAGAGAGCGCCCGCCCCAAACCCGAGGGAAGTGAGAGAGCGTCGGAAGGTGGGCGAACACGAGCCGCTGCCGTGGACTAGCGTAAGGGCTTAGCCCTCGGCCTTGCCTCGTCGCCAGTAACCCATGAAGGCAACCTGCTTGCGGTCGATGCCAACGTCCCGCACCAGGTACCGGCGCATTTCCTTGATCACGAACGCTTCACCGGCAATCCATGCATAGAACGGCAGGGCGCCTGCGGGAAGGGTGGGGTTTTTGGTGGCTTCGATGGCGGCGGTGTCCATGCGCTGCGGGGTTTCCCAGAGGATGTCCTGGTCCACGTTGACGTCCTCGGGCTCGGGTCCAGCGGCGGTCCCGGCACCCTTGATGCCTACCCAGCCCGGCACGGGAACGGCCTTGGCGACGGCTTCCTTGAGGAGTTCGCCGTGGGGACGTGAGCGTCCGATGGCTGCGCCACGTGCGAGCCAGGTGATTTCGATATTGGCTTCGGTGGAGATGTCTTGGAAGTCGCCGGCTTCGGGTACCTCGAGGAACGCGTGCCCGGTCATGTCGGCGGGCAGGCTCTCCAAGATGGCGCTGATGGCAGGGACGGCGGTTTCGTCGCCGGCCAGGAGTACGCGCTGCGCCAGGCCCGGACGCCATTCGATGCCGCCGTAAGCGCCGGCAGTGGTGCACTGGGCTGCGCGGTTGTTGGGGCCAATGATGGTGATGGCGTCCCCTGGTTTCGCTGCAACAGCCCAGTTGGCAGCGGGCCCACCGTGGCCGGCGTCGTCGAAGTGCATGACGAAGTCGATGTCGATCTCGGGGTACACGGCGTCGAGGCGCTCGGAGCGGACGGTGTATGTGCGCATGTCACCGCGGACCGACGGGTCCATGGCCAACCATTCCTGGTACCAGCCTGCTTCCTCCATCTTGAAAGGAGGGAGCGGGATCTGCTGTCCGGAAGCGTCGAAGGACGGGATCATCAGCTTCACGCGCAGGTCCAGGGTGTCCCCGGCAACGCCGAAGTCACGCAGCGAGTAGCCGCCGAAGGTGATGCGACGGAAGTTGGGGCTGAGCTCCTGCACGGCCGTCACGGTGACGTCGAAGGCGAGGGTCATGGGCTCCACGGCGGCACTTGCTTTTGCCTTTGTCGGTTGTGCACTCATGAGGCGATCTCCAGTTCGTTGGTTGAAGCGGGGCGTGCGTGGTGGCGTCCGATGGGAACGATCAGCGGTGTTCCTGAGATGGGGTCCGGAACCACACGGGATTCCAGACCGAAAACGTTGAAGACCAGCTCTTCTGTCACGACGACGGGCGCCGGCCCTTCGGCCACGATGCACCCGCCTTTCATGGCGATGACATGGTCGGCGTAGCGTGCAGCGAGATTGAGGTCGTGGAGCACGATAGCCACTGTGGTTTCGCGGCTGTGGTTGAGGTCCGTGATCAGGTCCAGGACTTCCACCTGGTGTGCCAGGTCCAAATATGTGGTGGGCTCGTCCAGCAGCAGAACTTCGGTTTCCTGCGCGAGGGCCATGGCGATCCAGACGCGCTGGCGCTGCCCGCCGGACAACTCGTCGATGCTTCGCTCAGCGAGTTCCAGCGTGGAGGTGGCGTTGAGCGCGCGCTGCACCGCGGCGTCGTCGGCTGCGCTCCAGCTGCGGAAGAAGCCTTGGTGCGGGTACCGCCCGCGGCCCACGAGGTCCCGGACGGTGATTCCGTCGGGGGCGGTGGGGTGCTGCGGAAGAAGCCCGAGCGTCCGGGCGAGTTCGCGGGCGGGGCGGGTGTGGATGTCCTTGCCGTCCAGCGTCACGGCACCGCCGGCTGGCTTAAGGAGGCGGGACAGGCCGCGCAGGAGGGTGGACTTGCCGCAGGCGTTGGCGCCCACGATCATGGTCACCTTGCCTTCGGGGATCTCGGTGGTGAGTCCCTCCACCACCTTGCGTGCCTCGTATTGGAGCGTAAGGTCCTTGGCATTAAGGACGGCCATGTCAGGCCTCCTTTCGGTTCGACGTGACCAGCAGCCACAGCAGGAAGGGGGCACCGAGGGCGCCGGTGATGACGCCGACCGGAAGGACGGTTCCGTCGAGGATGACGGGGGCGATGTTGGAGGCGAAGAAGTCTGCGAGCAACACGATCAGGGCGCCGGTAAGGGCCGACGCCGGGAGGCTGGGTTTACGGACGATGCGGCGGGCGATCGGACCGGCGAGGAAAGCGACGAACGCTACCGGACCGGCAGCAGCTGTTGCGACGGCGGCAAGTCCGACGGCGGTGAGCACCAGCGCCAGCCGGGCGGCGTTGACCTTGATCCCGAGGCCCGCGGCGGCGTCGTCGCCGAGTTCGAGGATGCGCAAGGGGCCGGCAAGGGCAATGACGGCGGGGACCAGGATCAGCAATGAGACTGCGAGGACGCCTGCCCGGTCCCAGGTGGCGGAGTTGAGCGAGCCGTTGAGCCAGATGAGGGCGTCGGCGGCGGTGCGGATGTCGGCGCGAGTCATGAGGAAGTTGACCACCGCGTGAAGTGCAGCCGCAATGCCAACACCGGCCAGGATGAGTCGGTTGCCTGCTGCGTTGCCGCGGCTGCCTCCTCCCGCGCCGGAACCGCCGCGGGAGATTGCGTAGATCATGGCCGCAACGCCGAGCGCTCCGGCAAGGGCAGCACCGGAAACCACGGCTCCGGAAGCGCCGAAGATCACGATGGCCGTCACGGCCGCCGCACTGGCGCCGTAGCTGATGCCAATAATGTCCGGGCTGGCCAGCGGGTTGCGCAGCATGGTCTGGAACAGTGCGCCGGCCAGGCCAAAGGCGATGCCGATCATGGTTCCCACAACGGCGCGGGGCAGTTTATGCTCCATCACGATGAAGCTGGCTCCGGGGATTTTCCCGCCGCCGGTCAGGTGGTTGATGACGATGGTGAAGAAGTCCGGGATGGTCACGGTGTAGCTGCCCAGGAGCACGTATACCGCGAACATGACGACGACTGCCAGCCCGAGGAAGAACGTGGGGCTGAGCACGCGCCGAAGTGACAGTTGATGCCCATGTTTGTGGGAATCATTGGCGTTAAGTGCCAACTCGGTGGGGAGTTTGTGAACGGTGGTCACAGCCCGGCCCCCTTTCCGCGGCGGATGAGCCAGACGAAGACGGGAGCGCCAATGATTGCGGTCATGATGCCTGCGGGGACTTCACCGGGGAGAAGGATCACGCGGCCAACGATGTCGGCGCTGATCAGCAGGATAGGGGCCACAACTGCGGAAAACGGCAGGATCCACCGGTAATCCGGGCCAGTCAGGGAGCGGACAGCGTGCGGAATGACGAGGCCCAGGAACGCGATCGGTCCGGCTACAGCAGTGGCGGATCCACACAGCAGCACAATGCCCAACCCGGTGATGCTCCGGGCCAGCGTGACGTTTTGGCCGAGCCCGCGGGCAATGTCATCACCCAAGGCAAGGCTGTTCAGGATGCGACCGCCAGCCAGGACAATCACGGCCCCGACTGCGAGGAACGGCAGCGCGGGAAGGAGGACGGACCAGTCACGTCCACCGATGGTGCCCACCTGCCAGAAACGGAAGCGGTCGAAAGTGTCCTGGCTCGAAACCAGGATGACGTTCATCAGGGAGAACAGGCCGGCGCTCAGGGCCGCACCCGCGAGGGCTAGCTTGACGGGCGTCGCACCGTCGCGGCCCAGGGAAGCAACGGCATAAACCACGACGGCGGCCGCCGCGGCGCCGATGAAGGCGAACCAGATGTAGCCGGACAGGGAGCCGATACCGAAAACGTAGATCCCCACGACGACTGCAAGGGCAGCACCGGCGTTGAGCCCCAGGATGCCGGGGTCGGCCAGGGGGTTGCGGGCAACGCCCTGCATGGCTGCGCCGGCCAAACCCAGTGCGGCCCCGGCCAGGAGGCCCAGCACGGTGCGGGGAATCCGGGCGATGACCACAGCGTGGTTACCGTCTTCCGGATTGACGTTGGTGAGTGCTTCCCACACTGTACTAAGGGGAAGGCCGCGTGCGCCGATCGCCAGGGATGCAGCGCACACTGCGGTGAGTACGACGACGGCCGCCAGCAGCCAAGCAGCACGCTTGCCTGCCGTGCTGCGGGAGCCGGTTCCCCCTCCGGTTCCCGCAGTTTCAGGGGTGATGCCTCCCGGGCCAGCCGACACCAAAGTGCCGTTGCCCCGCCCCTGGACTGCCGCCGTCGTACTCAGTTTCATTGCAGTTACTTGCCCGCTGCGTCTGCTGCTTTACCCAGCTGCGGCAGGAACGTGTCCAGCGCCCACGGCAAGCTCAGCGGCGAAGAAGCGGAGATGGACAGCGTCAGGGTGTTGTCCGAATCGGCAACCAACGCGCCCTTCTTCACGGCCGGGATCTGGCCGAGCAGCGGATCAGCCTTGATGGCCTCTGCTGTGGTGGCGTCCGGAACCCAGGTCACGAAGATGTCGGACTCGAGCTCGTTGGCCTTCTCGGCGGACCACGGGATAAAGAAGTCCGTGGACGTCTTGGTGTTCTCGGTGACTACCGGAGCCAGCTTCATGCCGATTTCGGAGAGGAAGCGGGGACGGTTGTCGATGGCGGTGTAGATGTTGGCACCGTCGCCCTTGGCAGGCTCGAGGTTGCCGTAGATGAAGGTCTTGTCCTTGATCTGCGGGAACTTGGAAACCTTGTCCTTGACGGTGGCTTCAGTGTCCTCGATCAGCTTCTTGGCTTCGGCTTCCTTGCCCAGTGCCTTGCCGATGAGGGTGGTGCTTTCCTGCCACGGCGTGCCGTAGGCGAGCTCCGGCTGCGCCACAACGGGGGCGATTTCGGAGAGCTTCTTGTAGTCAGCCTCTTCCAGGCCGGAGTACGCGGCCAGGATAACGTCCGGGCTGAGCTTGGCGATCTCGGTGAAGTTGATGCCGTCCGCCTCGGAGAACTGAACCGGAGCCTTGTCCGAGCCAAAGCCGGCGCCGAGCTTCTCCAGCGCTGCATCCTTCCAAGGGGTTGAGCCCTTGTCGTTGTTGCCCCACTCGTTCTTGGGAACGCCAACCGGGACAACACCCAGTGCGATCGCGATGTCGTCGTTGACCCAGGAGACGGTAACTACGCGCTTGGGCTGTTCCTTGATGGTGGTCTCGCCAAAGACGTTCTTGATGGTCACCGGGAAGGTTGCTGAAGCTGCCTGCTCAGTTGCCGGAGCCGAGGTTGCGGGGCCAGTTGAGCAGCCGGTGAGGGTAAGAGCGACGGCGGCCAAAGCGGCCGTCGCGGTTCCTGCTGTTTTCAGCAGGGCGCGGCGTGGGAGAAGGGAAGCCACGGGACTCCTTAAGTAAGTGATGCGAACCTAAGTAAGGCTAGCCTAGCCTGTCGTCAATTAAGAAACGTTTGCGTCACCTAATCCAACTCATTGCCAAAATGCGACGCAGGTCACACCCCCCGACCCTCTCTCACACCCCGCGCCCTTCCCCCAAACCCTCTCTCACATCCCGCGCCCTTCCCCCAAACCCTCTCCCAGTGGACATCTGCCCCGAACTTTTGAAAGTATTAGCGGCAGCGGACTACCGCTTCCAAGGATCACGACGAGGGGATGAGCGTGCGCACTGTTTCAGTTGACGCAGCCATGGTTGGCGAGGTGGCCGTTTTGGCCTGCTTGGCATTCCCCCGCACGTCGGCATCGTCCTAGGTTTCCAGGCACGCCCCTTAGTTGGGGTCTAAAAGCTGTGCCCTTCCTTCCCTCGATGACCGACGCCTGCTGCCATTTCCCGCGCCCATCTTCAGCGCGCGGACGTCGACCATTTCCGAAAGAAGCTATGCCATGCAGAAAATCACTGCCCAACAGATCCGTTCGTCCTTCATCAACGCCAGCCGCTCCGAGGCAGCCAAGGCCAACCTCCCCCGCGACTTCGAAACCATCGACTGGGACAACCTGGAATTCCTGGGTTGGCGGGACGAAAAAATGCCCCAGCGCGGATACCTCGTGGTTCAGTACCGGGGGAAGCTCACCGGAATCATGCTCCGGGCCCCCGAAGGCGGCTCCGGGAAGAGGCGCGTAGTCCTCTGCGAACTCTGCCGCGACGTGTTTTCGAAGGACGACGTTTACCTATGGGTCGCAAAGAAAGCCGGACAGTCCGGCAAGGACGGGAATACCGTGGGGACACTGATCTGCGCCGACTTCGGCTGCAGCGCCAACGTGCGCAAGGAACCGCCCGCCAACGAGATCAACCCGGATCCGGCCGCCGTCGTTGTTCGCCACATCGCAGGACTGGAATCCAGAACCGAACAATTCCTTGACCGGGTCTGCGCGAAGTAACTCCAGGTATGAAGCCCAAGTAGGTAGCAGCAGGTGCCGTTGAGAACCTTCAAAGGGCCTGATCTGCTACCTACGTGGGCCCGCTGGACGAGAGGTGCCGTCAGCGCAGGACGATGTCCACCGGGTTGGCTTCGGAACGCCATGCTCCTGGTTCCCCGGGCCCGGCGATGACCGGAGCCGTGAGCACACCCGAGCGGTTGGTTCGCTTGTCCCGGAGAATTTCCGTGACGGAACCAAGGTGCCTGGACAGGTCAATCACGTTTTCCGGGGCCGCGAGGAGCAACTGGAACCCGAATTCGTGAAGCGCCTTGATGCCGGCACCAGCAAATTCCTCGGAAGCCAGCACGAAGGCTTCGTCCATCATCACGGTGCCGTATGTGGTGAAGCCTTGCTCAGCGATGCCCAGCTGGTAGCTCAATGCCGCGGCCATGATGAACGCCGTGAAGCGCTGCCGCTCACCGCCGGACATTGACCCGGTGTCGGCGTGCATGAAGACCTCGGTCTTCTTTTTGCCCGACTTTCCAGAGGCGCCGGTCTTGCCCGATTTCGAAGCGACCTCGCGGTGTTCCTTGCACTGAATAAACAGGTGCCCGCGCACGTCCAGCACCTCAGCCCGCCAGCGCCGATCCTCCGGCGTCTGGGAGCCAAGCCGCTTTACCAAGGTCTCCAACGACTTATAGCGTGCCGTGAGCTCGGCGTCGTCGTCGATTTCTGCCGTTGAACCAGCACCCGTTGAAGCGGCAACACCACGCGACGGCCGCGCGTGCTTCGCTTTCAGGGCGTTCTGGATGGCGTCCTTGAACTGTTTGGCCGTGGCCGGAAGCGTCTGCTTGATGTCCAGTTCCAGGAAGCTGCCCTCATGGAAATTGACCTGCGACAGGATGCCGTTGAGGGGCAGGATGCGGCTGGTGATGCTGCGGCGTTCCTCGTCCAGCAAGTGCAGGAGTGTACTGAACGATTCGTGCGTGCGTTGGTTGAAGAACAGCCGGAATTCGGCCTCTTGAGCAGGCAAACCGTCGCTGACGATCGCGTGGTACCGGGCTTCGAAGTCCCCGGCGGCTCCGATCGAGGTGCCGTGGTCGGCGCTGATGGCGCTTCCCCAGTCGCGCACGAACGCCTCGAACATGCGGGTCAGCCGTTCGGCCGTCGCCTGGCCGCGGGATTCCGCGCCATGCAGTTCGTCGAGCAGCCTATTCCGGACGCTGTTAGCGAGGTTGTCGAGCTCGTACAGTTCGGAAACTTCAGCGACGCCGTCGAAGTACGGCTCCAGCGCGGTGACGGTAGAGGCCGACGGCGGTGCTTGCTCCAGCTTCAACCTCGCCGCATCGAGCAGGCCGTCCGCCGCGGTCATCTTGTGGTCCAGCGCTTTGTATTCGCTCTGCAGGACGGCGGCCGTACCTGTGGAGGACTGGTGCTTTTCCCGGACACTCTCGATGTTGGCACGCAGCGGCTCCAGGTCTGCCTGCGCGGCCAGGGCATCCACGAGTCGCTGTTCGATCCTGGCAAGTTCATCAGCGGCCACGGCTGCGGAGACCTGTTCCCACGGCCGCTCATCCTCAGCGACCCGACGCAGTGCTTCGAGCTGACGGGCCATACCCTGATGCGAATCCTCGCGGCTCTGGGCAAGTTCCGCGGCCTTCACGAGCTCGTTTTCCAGCTCGCCCACCCGCGCTGCCACCAGTTCGAGCTTGGAGGCGTTGTCGAATCCGAGGACGTAATCCTGCCGGCTCGTGAAACGGTCGTCCTTCTCCACGGTGTGCCGGTTGCGTTTAACCACACCACCCAGGCTCAGGCCCTTGTCCATTGAAGCAAGCTCGTCCGGGTCCTCGACGCACGGGTACGCGAAGTCCAAGGCGATCCGCTCGCGGATCCATTCACCGGCGTCGGCATTGGCGCCCGAGGTGAGAATGCTCAACTTAGTCAAGAGGTCGCCGTCGGACACGTCTTCCACAGCCAGCGCGCCACCGGCAAGCGGCTTGGACACATCGACAGCGCGAAGGGCGCCCCGGACGGTGTTGTCGTTCAGGTACCGCGTCACTGCGGCGAAATGCTCACCCGGAACCAGCAACGTGGTGGCGAGGTTGCGCAGCGCTCGCTCGGCGGCAGGACGCCACTGGTCCTGGCCCTCTGCCAAGTCGATCAGCTCACCGCCAAACGGCATCCGCTCTTCCGGAACCCCGGTTGCTGCTGCGATAGCAGCCCGGTTCTCAATGCTCGACGGCGGCAGCAACGACTTGCGCGATCGTAAGGAAAGCAGCTCCTGCTGGGCCGCGGCAAGCTCGCGTTTCTTGGTCGCATGGCCGTCGAAGGCCTCAAAACGAAGCTCCTTGAGCGCCTCGGAGTCGTCCTTCAACTCCGCCGAGCGAGCTGCTGCCTGCTCATGCGCCTGATCCCACCCCTCGGCGGACCACTCAAGATTCAGTCCAGCGTCGGCCAGCGCCTTTTTGGCCGAATCCTCAACTTGCTGACGCAGCTTGAGGCCAACCCGGGCGTTCTCCAACGACTGCTCAATGGCCGAAATCGCATTGCCGCCGCGATTGTTGTAGTCCAGTTCAAGGTCGCGGAGCTCCTTGGCCAAAGCATCCCGAACAGTGCGTTCAGCAGCCAGTTCCTGGGCTTTGGACTGAGCCAACTCCTTGAAACGGGCCAGCGTCTTAGCGTGTACCGTGACAGCAAGCTGCTGCTTGTAGGCCTCGAATTCCTCGCCGGCCAGCTCCCGGAGACGGTTCGCGTCCAGCAACGCCTGTGCGTACTCCTTGTTCAGCCCCGGTACCGGAGCCAACTGGTCCCGCTGCTGCCGGACATCCTCCAACCGTTGCCGGATGGACATCAGGTTGCTGAATTCCTCCACCACATCATCGGCGGCAGCCAACGTGGCCGGAGCGTCGAGCACCTGGTCACGGAAGAACGTATTCACGCTGCCGCCCAAGCCCTTACCGGCCTGGATCACACGAAGCAGCGGAAGCGCCTGGTCCGAGTTGATGCCCAGGAGCCTGCGGAACCTTTCGGCGAACGCCTTGTGCACGTCGAAGACCTGGCCCTCGGGGAAGATCGACTCCAACGCGCCTTTGGTAAACCGCTTCTGCGCAATGCCTTCAATCGCTTCGAGGTCCAACGGCTTGCTGTCAATCACATAAAAACGCCCGACGCTCGACTCCGTGCCATTCTTTGGCAAGTCGAACAGGGCCGACACCGTCACCTTCGTGCCGGCCGCATTATCAAACGTCAGTGCGACGGCGGACCAGGTGGCACCGGGGCGCTGGAAGGCACTCGCCGAGCTATCCCCAACCGCCTTATCACCCACCTTGCCGCGCATGTAAGTGAACGTGGTCCTCTTGTCCTCCACAGCCCCACCGGATCGCTGGGCCGCAGCCTCGTTCGAGCGCGGACGGGCGTCAAACACCCGGAGCATCGCGTCAAAAAGGGTCGACTTACCGACACCCGAGTTGCCCGTAAGGAGCGTGCCCTTGCGGTCCACATGCATGGTGTGCGCCCCATGGAAGGTGCCCCAGTTGACCACCTGCACGAGTGCCAAACGCATCTGGCCGGGGTTCGTGAGCTCGCCGAGCGGGAGCATGCTTGCGATGGTCACTTCTGTGTCCCGTCAGTCGTGGTTGCGTCCGCGGCATCGGCGTCGTCGTCTTCAGCGGAGGAGTCGGAGGAGTCGAGGTCCAGCAACGGCTCCGTGCCGGATTCGTCGGCTGCTACTGCTACCAGGGCCTCGATTTGGGCCGGGATGTCGCCGATGTTTTCGAAAGGGAGGGCCAACGGGAGGGCGTTGCTGATGGTGTAGGTGTCGTCCAGCGGTGTGGGGAGGATGAGTTGGCGGGCCAGCAGCTTTGTGATGGTGCGGGTGACGACGTCGGAGTCCCGGAGGGCGTCCTGTTGGCCGGCGGGTGTGTAGTTGGCGACGAGGTCCGCGATCTCTTCGCGGGTGATGGTCGGGTCCGTCTGGGCTGTGACGTGGCGGTCCAGCAGGAGGCGCAGGCGAAGCAGGACGATGGTTT
Source organism: Arthrobacter sp. M2012083 (assembly GCF_000281065.1). Lineage (GTDB taxonomy): Bacteria > Actinomycetota > Actinomycetes > Actinomycetales > Micrococcaceae > Arthrobacter. The sequence goes on along the minus strand of NZ_AKKK01000016.1, from coordinate 67,917 downwards.
CCACCCGGCTCAGGGCACGCTGCTGGCGCAGGATGCTGGAGCGGGAGCTGGCGCCGATGACTTCCGGGTCAACGGGCCGGAGGACCGCGATTTTGCGGTCGTGATCGAGCTGGAGGCTGAGGAAGAGCTCGGAGAGGCGGCTGCGGAGGATCAACTGGTTATCCAGCAGCGTCGTCCACAATTTCTCGTCCCGGCCCCCGTCGATATACGGGCCCTTGAGCAGTTTCACCAGCGCATGCCGCACCTTCATGGGCAACACTCCCGTGTCGCCGGGGAACAGCGCGGCGCCGTCCACGAACGTATCCCGCGGCGTGACCCGGAAGGGGTCCGCATGGCTGACTTCCGGAGCGGGCTCAGAAGCGGACTCGGCCGCCTCAACATCGACTTCAGCCGCCTCTTCGGTGACCTCGTCCGCTTCGGTGATATCCGTCGTCGTGATTTCTTCAGTCATCAGAGTCCTTGTTCAGCGAGACGACAGGCAGGTACGCGGTACGGATGCTGCCGTCGATTTGTTCGAAGTCGATGTGTTCCCAGGCGGCCCGGTCGAAGGCCGCTCCGGTCTGCAATGCCATGGACAGCAGGGTGCGCACGGTGTTGATGTGGCGCTCCTCGGCGGGAAGGTTTTCCCACGCGTCGCCCAGCGTGGCTGCACCTGCCATGGCTGCCCGGACAACCTCAGGCCGCGCTTTGCCGGTACGCGCTGACCGCACCCGGTCCGAGTCGCTGAAAGCGATGGGATCGGCCAGGCGTGGTGGTGTTGCGAATTCGTCGGGGTCGAAGAGTTTGACCATGGCCAGCGACTCGAACCCGGCATTGAAGAGCGCAGGTCCGCGGACCAGGCCGGGTCGGTCGCGTTCGTAGGGCATGGACCGGATGGCTTGCTCGGCCTCAGCCAGCACCTTTCGCAGGCTGACGGACTGCCTGACATCGTCGCTCTGAATATAAGTGTTCAGGCTTTCGGAGAGCTTGCCGTAAATCCGCTGGATCTGGCTGTGCTGCGTGCGCAGCTCGGCCACCAGGTTTTTCAGCGTTTCGCGGTCCTCATGGGAGAGGTCATCGGCGAACTGCCGGCTCAGCACCTCGCCGATCGCCGAGCGGAACCGCACCTGCTGCTGCGGATCCTCCAGAAAAGCAGTGAACGAGCGGAAGGTGCGGCCCTCAGGGCTTTGCCGCAGGCGCTTGTCGGCCTCCAAAACCTGGGCCATGGTGGCGCCCTTGCTCAGGGATTCCTCGATGATCTGGTTGCGGAGCTCGCCCACCAGCTCCTCGATCCGGTCACGCATTTTCTTGTAATCGGCCGGCAGGCTGGCAGCGAGGTCCAGGATGTTGCCCGCCGCTTCAACGGCTTCTTCGTCGTCCAGGAGCCCGTCGAACTCTCCGGAGCTGATGTCTTCCACCAGCTGCTGACGCTCTTGGATCTCCTCTTCAAGGGCTTCCAGTCGTGCGCTCTGGTCCGGGTTGGTCTCGTTGGCGAGCTTCTCCACGTCGCCCAGCAGCGTGCCAAGCCGGGAACCGTTCAACGTGGAACGCTCGCTGGAGAGGCTGTCCAGGAACGCGAGCACACGGGCAGCGGGTTCGGTAACTTCGTAAACGATCTGACCTGATTGGTTGCGCCGCGTCAGGAATTGCTTCCGGGTCCATTCGTCGCCGAAAAGCTTGCCGTTCTGCTGGCCGCCCAACGCCGGGTCCTGACGGCGGAGCTGCTCAAGGAAAGCGTCGACGTCGGCGTGGAACTCTTCGAGCGGAAGCTGCGGCCGGGTGCGGGTAAAGGACGCTTGCAGCACCGCGATCACCCACGGCGCCGACCGCGTCAGAGCCCACGCGGGGCCCTTGGTCAACTGTTCGAGGTCACGTAGCCTCGCGCCAATAGCGTCGGCGGAGGACATGGCTGAACGGGACAACTACTCTCCTTCAGCTGCTGCGAAACCTGGCTGGCAGCGAAAACTGCCCCGTACAAGGTTAACGCAGAGCGTCGCGGGGGCCATCGACGGGCCCACCGCTGGCGACTGTCGGGTCGGCCGGCGGCCAAAGAGCCGACGGCGAACCCGCCCAAGGTCCGTCGTCGTGCCCACCCCAAGGTCCGTCGTCGTGCCCGCCCACGTCGCGTCGGAAGCTTGCCCGCCGCAACCAATCCGTAACCTACCGCCCGGTATGATTTCGATCCCATATCAACGCCGTCACGACGCGTTTCTGCTCTGGCCGGAACGTTCGTCCGCCCCTAGTGTCAGAGCATCGACGCAGCCACGCCGCGTCAACCCACGCACCGTCGCCCCGGGGGGAACCATGAATTTCGACTTCACTGCGCTTGAAACAGCCACTTACGTATTCATTGGAACGCTGGTTTTCGCTGCAATTCTGGTGGCCTTTATCGCCGCAGCAGCCATGGCAACAATTATTCTTATCGGAGCAATGGGCATTGCCTGGTACGCCGTTAAGGCGGTGCTGGGCGGCCTGGTCCACGGCATTAACTTTGCATGGGATCGCGTGGTTCACCACGCCGGACAAGTGGAAATTCCCGCCGAATTCCAGCCCCAGGTTTCCCCTAGCACCGGTAGCTACTCGCGGGTAGCATTGAGGGACAGCTGAAGGGTTCGCACCCACGGCGGACCCTGGCTCCATCCGGCACCACCGGCTAGAGGAGTTATCCCATGACGTCCGCCACTGACAACAGTCTCGCCGCAGCAAGCGTCAATGCCACCGCAGAAGAAGCCCGCGCCGTTGCCGAGGCTGCCCGGGAAACAGAATGGAACCGGCCCAGTTTCGCCAAGGGCCTCTACCTGGGCAGCTTTGACCTCACCCTGATACACCCGTGGCCGCAAGCCAGACCTGAAGATGTCCGGCGCGGCGAGGATTTCATGGCCCGCTTGGTGACATTCGCCAAAACCATGTCCGGCCGTGTCATCGAGCGCGATGCCAGGATTCCCGACGAATACCTGAAAGGGCTCGCGGACCTGGGTGTTTTCGGCATGAAGATTCCCCGTGAATATGGCGGACTGGGCTTGTCCCTGGTCTATTACGGCCGCGCACTTGCCCTGCTGGGGTCGGTACATCCGAGCCTCGGCGCCCTCATTTCCGCCCACCAATCGATCGGCGTCCCCGAACCCGTAAAAGAATTTGGTACGCCCGAGCAGAAGCAGGAATACCTGCCGCGCTGTGCCGCTGGCGCAATTACCGCGTTCCTCCTGACAGAGCCCGACGTCGGCAGCGACCCCGCGCGCATGGGCGCCACTGCCGTGCTGTCCGACGACGGCGGGTCCTATCTTCTGGACGGCGTGAAACTGTGGACCACCAACGGCGTGATCGCCGAACTCGTGGTGGTCATGGCCAGAGTGCCTTCGCACACCGATACTGACGGCACCGAGCACAAGGGCGGTATCTCCGCTTTCGTCGTGGAAATGAACTCCCCCGGCATCACCGTGGAGAACCGCAACGCCTTCATGGGCCTGCGCGGCATCGAGAACGGCGTGACGCGCTTCCACCAGGTTCGCGTCCCTGCGGCCAACAGGCTCGGCCGCGAAGGCCAAGGCCTTAAGATCGCCCTCACCACACTTAATACCGGACGGCTCTCCATCCCGGGCCTGTGCGTCGCTGCGGGAAAGTGGAGCCTGAAAATCTCCCGCGAATGGTCCAACGCACGGACCCAGTGGGGGCGGCCTGTGGGCCAACACGAGGCCGTGGGCAAGAAGATCGCCTTCATCGCCGCCACCACTTTCGCTTTGGAGGCCGTGTTCGAACTCTCCGCCGAAATGGCTGACGCCGGCCAAAAGGATGTTCGCATCGAAGCCGCGCTTGCCAAGCTGTGGTCCACTGAACTGAGCTGCCGGATCGCCGACGAACTTGTCCAGATCCGCGGAGGCCGGGGCTTCGAGACCGCAGATTCCCTGGAAGCCCGCGGCGAACGGGCAGTACCGGCCGAGCAACTCCTCCGGGACCTCCGCATCAACCGGATCTTCGAGGGCTCCAGCGAAATCATGAAGCTCCTGATTGCCCGCGAAGCCGTGGATGCCCACCTTGCCGCCGCGGGCGACCTCGCCTCAGCGGATGCGAGCCTGCAGGATAAGGCGAGGGCCGCCGTCGGGGCCTCCGGCTTCTACGCAAAATGGCTCCCCAAACTCGTGGCCGGTGCCGGGATGGATCCGCGGTCCTATGCTGAGTTCGGGCGCTTGGGCAAGCAACTGCGCTTCGTTGAAAGGTCCTCGCGCCGGCTTGCCCGGCAGACCTTCTATGGCATGGGCAGGTGGCAGGCCAAGCTTGAGCACAAGCAGGCGTTCCTGGGCAGGATCGTAGACATCGGTGCTGAACTGTTCGCCATGGCCGCATGCTGTTCACGCGCCGAAATGCTGCTCCGGACCCACCCCGAACAAGGCGCCACAGCGTACGAGCTGGCCGAGGCATTCTGCGAGCAGGCGCGTGTGCGGGTGGACGAATACTTCGATCAGCTGTGGAGGAATACTGACGACGGCGATCACGACCTTTCGCGCAAGGTCCTCGCCGGCGACTATGCCTGGTTGGAAGCCGGCGTCCTGGACCAGTCCGAGGGGACCGGCCCGTGGATCGGAGATGCCTCGCCGGGCGCCTCAACCAAGGAGAACCTGCACCGCAGCTACCGGTGAGACGCTAGCGTACGTCCCCGTCCACATAGAACCAGCGCTTGTTTTCCCGCACGAACCGGCTGATTTCGCGCTGGACGCCGCGTTCGCCGTCGAGCCTGTAGTGCGCAGCGAACTCCACGGTGCCCGTCGTGTCCAAGGGGCCACCATTCGAGGTGGAAACAATGTCCAGCCTGCGCCACTCCATGTCCGGATCGAGGTCCATGGACGTTGGACGGGTGGAGGCGTGCCAGGTGCGCAGGAGGTAGCCTGCATCAAGAACCACGAAGGCCGCATACCTGGAGCGCATGAGTTGCTCGGCTGTGGGTGCGTCCGCCTCGCCGCGGTGGAATCGTCCGCAGCAATCGACGTACTGCTCGCCGGAGAGACAGGGGCAAGCGCCATTGCGGAGTCGGGCTGAATCAGGGGTCACGAGGTCCCAATCTGAGGCTAAAAATGAGAGCTGGGCAACATATTTTCCCACGCCATATAACAGCTTTGAAACAACCCCGCCAGAGTGTGGGGCGGGGCGTGATTCCGTCGGTGCTGGACCTTAGGCTTATATATGCAAGCTGGGTGGGCAATGGGCGCATCACAAAACGACGGCCAGGGGAGGCTAACGTGGAGGATCCGACAACACTCGCCATCAATCTGACGTATTTGGGCACACTGGGACTCGCGGTCCTGATGTTCCTGGGGCTCGGGTTGATCATTATCATCACTCTTGTGGTCGCCGGAATTGGACGGCTACTGTCGATCATCCTCTTGGCGATGGTGGGGATTTTCCCCAAGAAGGACCACACTCCCATCGTTCACCTCCCCCAGCATCCGGCGCACGTGTCTGATCCCGTGGCAGTTGACGCCGACGATTCCGTGCCTTCCGCCCCGGAGCCTGCTTTCGTTCCCGCCCCCGCAACTGCTGCAGTTTCCGCGCCCGCAGCGGTGGCTCCGGTTACCGCTCCCGCCGCAGCTTCCGCGCCGAAGCGCGACCTCATGGGAGATGTTCGACGGCGGCTCTCGGGAGCCTCTTCCACGCTGAAGGAAGGCGCGTGGAAGGCAAAAGTCGACCCCCGCAACCTGCCCAAACCGGCCGAGGTGAAATCGGTGGTGGAACACCAGACCGCCCACCATCCCATAGTCGTTGCAGCAGCCAAGGAACCGCCTGTGCTCGCAAAGGATTGGGCGGATGCTGTGGCAGAAGCAGACGAACGGGCGGCGGCGCGCGCCAAAGCCCAACAGCCCCCCGCCATCAAGGTGACGGTCCGCGACCTTGACGACCCCACGCCGTCGTCCAATGGCAAAACTCCGGCTCCCAAGCGTCCCGACTTCCCGCCCAGGAGGCCGGACAACGGCCCGACACAGTCGGGCGAGGCCAAGGGCCCTGGCTCAAGTAACGGGGCCAAGAAACCAGGCCCGAACACTTCCAAGAGTGGAAAGTCTCCGAGCCCGATTCGAAAAGGTTCGCTCAGCGGCGCCAGCCGCAACTCCTAGCTGACGCCTACGCTGCCAGCTGCCGGAACGTCGCACCGTGGTAAATCAAAGGCTTGGACTCGAGGTTGATGGTGGTCGCTTTGACCTCGAGAACCACAATCGCGTGATCACCGGCCGGTGTCTCGGAGATGACTTCGCATTCGAAACCAAGCACCGCGCCGTCGATCAGCACTGCACCTGAATCGCCAACGCTGGTGTCCAGCCCGGCGAAACGGTCGCCCGTCTTGGAGGCCAGTTGGAGGGCCGCCGCTTCCTGACCTTCGGCGAGCACCGAAACACCCAAGCGCTGGGCCTGGCGGAGTTTCGGCCAGGTGGTGGAGGAGTTTTGTACAGCGAACATCACCAACGGCGGTTCCAGTGAAACGCCAACCGTGAAGGACGATGCGACAAGGGCCTCCGGCGTGAAATCCACCATCGCGCTGAACGCAGCAACTCCGGACGGAAACTGCGCAAATGCTGCCTTGATGGCCGCCGTTTCTTCCACTGTGGTCTGTGTCATTCCGCTGTCCCCTAATCGTGCGTAGCCTGAGTTCCTTTCCCATGATTCACCTGCGTGGGAGAACGGCAATATTTGTTGATTTGAAAGACATTTGTGTTGCCGCATGTCAAGAAATATCGCGAATTAAGGCCGCTTCCATTACCTCGCAAGACGAAAAACGAAGAACTTCTACCGTTTGCGTTTATGCCTCCGGCGGCCGTGTGTAGCCTCGATTGAACATCCAGTCCATGGCCGCATACACGGCTTGGACACCAGCACTTTCCCACCACAGGAAGCCGACATGAGCCTCAACGAGCTACGAACGCTTGGACGCACTGGCGCCCTGATCAGCCCCCTCACGCTGGGTACCCTGAACTTCGGCACCGGTGCCGCACCCACGGGTCCAGCGGAGAGCATCCGCATCATCAAGGCCGCTCTCGACGCCGGTATCACCAGCGTTGACACCGCTGACATCTATTCGCAGGGCGAGGCGGAAACTGTGGTTGGCCAGGCCATTCACAGCCGCCGTGACGACGTTTTCCTTGCCACCAAGTTCCACGGCCAGATGGGCTCCAACCCGGCGCACGCGGGAAACTCGCGCCGGTGGATTGTCCGGGCTGTGGAGGAAAGCTTGCGGCGGCTGAACACGGACAGGATCGACCTTTACCAAGCGCACCGACCGGACTACAACACTGATCTGTTGGAGACCATCACAGCCCTCAACGACCTCATTCGGCAGGGCAAGATCCTGTACTACGGCACGTCCGTGTTCAGCCCGGCCCAGCTCGTGGAGGCCCAGTGGATCGCGAACACCAACCACCTGACGCCGCCTGTGGTGGACCAGGTTCCGTATTCGCTCTTGGTGCGCGCGAATGAACGGGACGTTTTCCCCATCACCCAGCAGTACGGCGTCGGCGTTTTGAGTTACGGACCGCTCGACGGCGGGTGGCTGGCCGGCGGTTATCGCGTGGGCGGCGGACAGCCGGAAAGTTCGCGATCGGCTGCGGTTCCTGGCCGTTTCGATGTCAACGCGCCCTTTAACCAAGGCAAGCTGCACGCCGCTGACGCCCTCGCGCAGCTTGCGGCACGCCATGGGTTGACCCTGATACAGCTCGCCGTGGCCTTCGCCCTGAACCACCCGGCGGTGACCAGCGTGGTCATCGGACCGCGAACCGAGGACCACCTCACCGACTACTTGAAGGCCGCAGATGTGGTGCTCAGCGAGGCGATCCTCGACGAAATCGACGACATCGTTGCCCCGGCCGTGAACTTCCTGGAGCGCGATGCCGGCACGGTTGCACCCCACCTCGAATACCCGGAACTACGACGCCGGTAGCCTCCTTCCGTTGTGAGGCCCGCTTTGCACCCTATGCGCTTGCGTTGACGTGCAGAGCAGGCCACACAACGAACTATTGACGCGGGTTCGCCCGCGGCGTGATCCTTGACCTAAGTGCTGCGGCACTCCGCAGCGTCTGGATTCCAGTAGAACGCCGCCGTCCCATGTCCAAGCACCACGTCAAACAAAGAGCAACCAAAACCGCCAACCCCGGTCAGCCGACCCAAGGTCCGCTGACCCACGAAGAACTGCAGCTCTCCGGGCGGAATCACTCCATGCCACTGGAGGCCCTGCACGACGACATTACGCCGGCCGGCCTTCACTACCTGCTGATTCACTTCGATATCCCACACGTTTCCGCGGAGACATGGCGATTACAACTGGGTGGCGCCGTTAATCGGAGTCTTGAGTTGAGTCTTGAGGACATCAAAGCCCGGCCCGCGGTCACTATGCCCGTCACCCTTGAGTGCGCGGGCAACGGCCGGTCGCTTCTGCAACCTCGTCCCGTCAGCCAACCGTGGGTTCTAGGTGCCGTGGGCACAGCCGAGTGGACCGGCACTCCGTTGGCGCCTTTGCTGGAGGAAGCAGGTTTGGCGAGTGACGCCGTCGAACTTGTTTTCACCGGCGCCGACAACGGCATCCAAGGGGGCGTCGAAGAGCCTTACGCGCGCAGCCTTTCGGTGGCAGAAGCGATGCATCCGGAAGTCATGCTGGTCTACGCCATGAACGGCAACCCTTTGCCCATCCAGCACGGGTTCCCGCTCAGGCTGCTGGTTCCCGGTTGGTATGGCATGGCGAGCGTGAAGTGGTTGACATCGATCGAGGCTGTGAAGTCTCGGTTCATGGGTTTCCAGCAGGCCGTCGCCTACCACTACCTTCAAGGTCCTGACGGTCCAGGCATACCCGTGAGCCATATCCGCGTCCGCTCCCTCATGATTCCGCCGGGGATCCCGGACTTCTACACCCGGCGACGCGTGGTGGATGCCGGTCCCGTGATGCTCCACGGGCGTGCGTGGTCCGGGCATGGCGAGGTGGAGCGCGTTGAGGTGGGGATCGACGGCGAATGGATGCCCGCGCACCTGGAACCGGCGTTGGGCGACTTTGCTTGGCGCTCGTGGTCCATGGTGTGGGTCGCGAGCCCGGGCGAGCACGTTCTGCGGTGCCGGGCGATGGATACGTCGGGCGCGCTGCAGCCCACCGAGCAAGTGTGGAACTACCAAGGCATCGGGAACAACATGGCGCAGGTGCTTGAGGTGACGGTGCGGTAGGTTCTTTCGGTTCCGGCCCCCGCCGAGATCGCTGGAACGCTGCGTGATCGCCGGAGCGTTCCGGCGTATTCGGTGGCTTCCCCGGGGGCTCGCACGTTTCCGGCGTTCTCGCGGGTCTTGCGAGGCCCGGTTAGACTCTTCCCAACCATGAGTATCCCGTCATCATCCCCGGCAAGTGTCCGCGTCGACGCCTGGCTGTGGGCGATCCGCGCCTACAAGACGCGCTCGGCCGCCACCGCCGCATGCCGTGCCGGGCACATCCGCATCAACGGAAACCCCGTTAAGGCGTCGCAAAGCGTGATCATCGGCGACACCATCCGGGTCCGCGAGTCCGGCTGGGAACGGATCCTCGAAGTCCGGCGACTCATCGCCAAGCGTGTGGGTGCCGAAGCCGCTTCCCACTGCTTCACCGACCACACTCCCCCGCGTCCCGTTGCTCCAAAGCTCGGACTCCCCCAGCGTGACCGCGGCGCAGGTCGGCCCACCAAGAAGGACCGCCGGGATATGGAGAAGCTGCGGGGGTAGTTCAGCAGGCACTTATCCACAGGCCGCGTTTTCTGACATGAACGGTTACCCGTCCCCCGCCTAGACTGACCGGCACACCGCCAAACAGCTGCTGGGGAGCCTGTCATGTCACGCCTGTCGTTTGCTTCTTTTCCGTTTGTTCGCGTCCGAACGGCGCTTTTGGCTCTGACCGCTGCGTTGCTTCTGAGCAGTTGCCAGGGTGGCTCCGCGGCGCCTGGCGGCCCACCTTCAGAAACAAGTTCGACGACGGCGTCGCCCACCACGAGCGTTTCCGTTCCGGCGGCTTCGGCTACTGCCGTTTCTCCTGCCGTTTACAAGCCCGCCGACGCGTCAGGGAAGGCGGAGAATGTACCCGTTCCGGTGATGCCGGAGCTGGCGAAGGAGAACTCGAAGGCGGGGCTGGAAGCGTTTATCGGGTACTGGTACGAAGTCGGGAACTACGCAGACGAGACTGGCGATGTCTCCGGTCTTAGTACTTTGAGTACCCCTGAATGCAAAGCCTGTATGCAATTCCAGTACGCGGCCGTGGATAGCTCTAAGAATGGCCGGTGGGTTGTGGGCGGGAAAGTAAGTACTCCGAGGATTGAGATTGCCTGGAATGCCGGACAGACTACCCATCAAGCCAAAGTCCAAGTTATCCAGGAGGCGATTACCTACTACAACGCCGATGGCACTGAGGGGCGCCCAGCGGACGCAGCAACGAATGACGCCTTTGTTGTCGTCGCTAGTTTCGAAACGAGCTGGAAAGTTGTGGACACAGGTGTCATTCGCTGATCACGCGCATCGCGTCGCTCTGGCCTTCGCCCTAACCGCAACCTTGCTAACCACTTCAATGCCAGCTCAGGCTGCACAGAACGAGGACGATTGGGCAACGGCTAACAAAGCAGCGGGAACCGTAGATGTCGGGGCTCGCTGGAATTTCGATCCAACCACAGGGATATCGACTCCCAGTCTTGGTGGGGCGGCGGCATCAGAAACCGCCGCGGAGGACCCGAACCAGTACATGGCCGACGTGCACTGCCGAGCGGGCGGAACGGACACTCCCGACAGGGGTTGCCTGACCATGGAATGCCCGGCCAAGACACCGGGCGGCGAAGAAGGCACACCAGTGATCTGGCGACAGGCACCAAAGTCCATCACCAATCCGACATGGACCGACTACCCAGCCGTCAGCGGCCCCACCTGCCTCTACGACCCCGAGCCCGAAAACGTCCTGGCCAACATCGCGGCCAGGATCCTGAACGACTTCCGCCAACTCCCCGTCAACCCGGGAAACCTCGAAGCCCAGCCCTTCCCCCACACCCTCAAAGGCGGACCCACCAACTTCTACGCCACCACCGGCGAACAAGACTTCGACGTCACCATCCTCGGACAAGCAGTCCACCTGATAGCCACACCCGCCAACTACACCTACACCTTCGGCGACGGCACCACCCTCGGACCCACACCCGCCGCCGGCTACCCCATCCCCGAAGCCGAATGGCTCAACAACGAGACACACACCAGCCACACCTACACAGACACCGGCAACTACCAAGCCACCCTCACCACAAGCTTCACCGGCACCTACTCCGTCAACAACGGACCCCCACTACCCATCAACGGAACCCTGGACATCACCACACCCGCCAAAACCATCCACGTCTGGAAAACAGAAAAAGCACTCGTCGCCGACACCTGCCAGGAAAACCCCAACTCCTGGGGCTGCCCCGGCACACCAACCCAATGAAACCCCGGGCCCGGGCAACATGATCCGTTTGAGCCCGAACAGCTTGAACCTCCGGGGAATCACGCTATATGTCCTCCAACAAGGCAACGAAGCCCTCATAGGCCAGCCAGGGGTGTCTATGGGAATTCCGACCCTCAGCGTCGGGGAACCAACCGACTGCCAGCGTCAAATTTCGTGCGTGCCCGTGCCTCCACCACCCACTTTGACGGCGGCATCCCAGCGACACACCCCGCAGACGGCGTGTTAGATCCTTCGCGGATTCAAAGTGGGTGGTGGCCGCACACGGAATGAGGACCCGCCCTCTCGGCGAAACCCTAGGAGAACCAGGTGCCGGGAGGGCCCATGAACAGCAGGAAGCTAAACACTGCACCCACGGCCACCAGAGTCACCACAACAGCAAGAATCGGGTTCCGCAGGACCCAAGCCTGGGCTTTCTCGAATCCACCCTGAGGCGATTCTCCCCCGGCAGCCAAACGCCAGCCACCTGCAAGAAGGCCTCGGCGGTCGAGGGACTTCTCCATGGGGATGGTGGCATAGGGGATCACTGCTGAAGCGATGGCGAGGAGGCCGGTACGGGTTGCCCACTTCTGGTTGATCCACGTGAATGCGGCCGTCGCAGCGTAGCAAAGGAACACGAACCCGTGGATGCCTCCGGCGATGCTTACACCCACATCGGTGGTGCGCGTGACGTACTTCAGGAACAGTCCGATCAGCAGCAGCGTCCATGTCACGGCCTCGGCAAAAGCAACGGTACGGAACAAGGTGCGGGGCTGCATGGAAGTCCTCAGGTCGAAAACGGGAGACACACCCTATTTTACCGGCTGTAGAACTTCCCTTGCGTCAGCCAGTGCAGCCGTGGGTTACGGCAATGGGAGTGCCTCGCGGTTACGGATCCGTGAGTCGCCGAATTCCAGGGCCACAGGCGCAATCTCCACGGCCGGCTCATGCCTGGTGCGGGCTTTGCCAACGGCTATGTGGGGCAACCACCGGGGAGATCTGTAGCCAAGTGCGGCTGAGCTCAAGATGAAGTCGTCGATGTTGTCGAGGCCGAGGTCGTCAAGAAGCACGTGAAGCCCTCGAAGCAAAAGTGCCTGGTAGTCGTGGACCTCCTGAGGCACGTCCACTTCCAGCCCCATAAGGCGCCCACCGCCCAAAGGGACCAGTTTGTCCGACTTCCCCAAGAAGCCCTGCATTACCGGCAACTCCGTCAACCAACTGGCGATCTCGGGAAGTACCCTCTCCGGCGGCGACAACCCTTTGGTCCAGGCCACGATGTCCCTGCCCAGTTCGTCCAAAATGCCAACATGCAGCAGGGTCATATGCAATCCCTGCTGCTTGCGCAGGGAATCGACGAAGCGGTTCAGTCCCTCGTAGTCCGAAGGCGCAGCCCCGACGCGAAGGACGGGCACCTCCACAGTGATGCGGGGTCCAGGCGGTGTGTTTGCAGTAGGATTGCTGCCCGTCATGGTTGCCATTATGCTCCGGTGGCGGCCCGCATGGGAGGCCGACGGCGGAACCCGGCTACCGCCGTCGTACTGCCTTTGCGTTGCGCCGGGTTGTCACTTCTTGGAGCGGGCCTGAACCAGGTTTGCAAACGGAAGCCTCCCGAAAACGGAAACGAAATCTGCGTGGTAGGCGGCCTCGGCGGCGTTTACTTCGGAGGCGGGGAGTTCCTTCCACGCAATGATCAGGTCCAGGGCGTCCCGGAGTTGCCAGAGGAGCCGGGCGTCCCAAACGACGGTTGGCCGTCCACGGCCATAATCCATGAACTCTTGAATCTGCTTGCGTAGCCCGCGGTTGCCTTGGCTTCCGGCGCTGGCCTTGCCGATGTACAGCACGGAAGCATCCGGGATCCATTCGGACTCCAAGGATTCACGCTTGAGGTTGGGGTCCTTCTTCTTGAACGTCCCGGCAGTGCTCTTCGCTAAGAAAACTGGCTCGAAACCCCCGGGACGGAGGACTGCGAAGATGCCGGGTCCTTGGGGAATCCGCATGGGATCGAGTTCGTCGAGCGGCCGGAATCCGGTGAAACCCTCGTCGGTGAGCGACTTTTTGGTGAAGAGCATGGTCCATTGTGCGGGCCACCACTGTCAGGCCCAAAGACGCCAAACCCTGAAGCAGTCCTTTCAGCGTTGACAGCCCCTTGTGACCCGTGCCATATTCAAAACGTGAACCTGTCAGACAGCCGGACAGCCGGACAGCAAGGACCCCAAGGTGGGCATACGCCTATCTCCCGCATTTCCGCAGCTGAAGCGGTCTTTGCGGCCCTTCGGCGCGCCATCGAGGGCGGCCAGTTCGATATCGGCACCAAGCTGAGCTCAGAGGCAACCCTGGCAGGCCAGTACGGCGTCAGCCGCTCCGTCATCAGGGAAGCGCTCAGGTCCTGCAACACCTTGGGACTTACCGTAACCAAGACCGGCAAGGGCACATTCATTGTGGCCAACAAGGTTGCTAATGACCTTACCTTGGGTCAGTACAGTGCGCGTGATCTTAACGAAGCCCGCCCGCACATCGAGATCCCGGCAGCCGGGCTCGCCGCCCAGCGCCGCACCGATGAAGAGTTGGAACACCTCAAGGAAATCGTCCAGGAAATGCTCACGGAGAACGATCCCGAAGCCTGGGTGAACCTGGACGCGAGCTTCCACTCAGCCGTGGCCCGCGCCAGCGGAAACCGGGTGTTTGCCAGCGTGGTTTCCGATATACGTGAAGCCCTGGCCCATCAGTCCGAAACCTTGAACCTCGTGGCAGACCGGCAACACCGCTCTGACGAGGAACACGTCGCCGTGCTCAACGCAATCGAAGCCGGCGACTCCGAAGCGGCAAGCAAAGCGATGGCCGCTCACTTGCAGGCCGTCAGCGCGGCGCTGGACACAATCCTGAGCAAATGACACACCCAAAGGACACTGCCACCATGCCCGTCCCCGCAGCACCGGCCCAAAAGGCCGCGCCCGCAAAGGCCGCGCCCGCAAACGCCGCGCCCCAACAAGCGCAGCACATCAAAGCGCCCAACCACGTCCCGCTCGTAGAGGTAACCCGCGACGGCCTGGTGGAGAGCATCCATTACGGCTCGCTGATCGCGCTCAGCGCAGATGGCAGCACCGCGATCCAAGCCGGCGAACCGGATGCCCCCATGTACCCGCGCTCCAGCCTGAAGCCGCTGCAGGCTGTCGCGCTGCTCAAGGCTGGTTTGGAGATCCCCCAAGACCTCCTGGCGCTGACGGCCGCCAGCCACTCCGGCGCGCAGATGCACCGCGACGGCGCCACCGAGATCCTAAAGCTGCATGGCCTCACCGAAGCGGCCCTGGGTAACAGCACGGACCTTCCTTACGGCGTCGCTGAGCGTGAAGAGTGGCTCCGGCAAGGCAACGGCCCCACCCGAATTGCACAGAATTGCTCCGGTAAGCACGCTTCCATGACCGCCGTCTGCGTCATCAACGGATGGCCTGTGGAGGGGTACTTACACCCCGAGCACCCGCTACAGGTCCTGGTCCGCGACACCATCACGGAACTGACCGGTGAGGAAGCTGCGGCGGTCAGTACTGACGGTTGCGGCACCCCGCTATTCGCCCACTCCCTGCATGGCATGGCCCGTGCTTACGGCCGCCTCGCCGCTGCCGACGAAAACACGGACGAAGGCAGGGTTGCCCACGCTATGCGCCGCTACCCGCAGATGGTGGCCGGCGAAGGCCGCGACGTCACCGCCCTCATGCGGGCAGTCCCGGGACTCCTCGCGAAGGACGGCTTTGAGGGACTCCAGCTTGTCGGCCTCCCGAACGGTACTGGCATTGCCGTGAAGATTTCCGACGGCGGCGATCGCGCCCGCATGCCCGTCACCGTTGAGGTTCTCCGCCAGTTGGGCGTCGACGGCGGCAGCTTGGACACGCTTCAGAGCCCACCTGTGCTGGGCGGCGGCCTTCCGGTCGGCGAGCTCCGTGCAGCCCAAATTTTCAGCAACTAAACCAAGGACAGCTATGACCACCGTCGATCAGGCGATCCCCCTCCGTTCCGAACACGACCTTTTGGGTGACCGCAACGTACCCGCGGATGCCTACTGGGGCGTCCACACCCTCCGCGCAATAGAGAACTTCCCCATCACAGGGCAGCCGCTCTCCACCAACAAGCACCTCGTCAGGGGCCTGGCCGCTGTAAAGCAGGCTGCCGCCCGCACCAACCACGAGCTTGGCCTGCTGGACGCCGAAAAGGCGGGCGCCATCGAGCAGGCTTGCCAGGACATCATGGACGGCATGCTCCACGAGCAGTTCATGGTTGATGTGATCCAGGGCGGCGCTGGAACCAGTTCCAACATGAACGCCAACGAGGTCATCGCCAACCGTGCGCTGGAGATCCTGGGCCACCCCAAGGGCGACTACTCCAAGCTGCACCCGAATGACCACGTGAACCTGAGCCAGTCCACCAACGACGTCTACCCGACCGCGGTGAACCTCGCCACGATCTTCTCCGTGAAGGAACTCCTGAAAGCCCTCGAAGAACTCGAGCTCGCCTTCGCTGAGAAGGGCCGGGAGTTCCGGACCGTGGTGAAGATGGGACGCACGCAGCTGCAGGACGCTGTTCCCATGACCCTCGGACAGGAGTTCGGCGGCTACGCCGTAACCATCGGCGAGGACCGGGCCCGCCTGGACGAGTCCCACATGCTGATCCACGAGATCAACCTTGGTGCCACGGCTATCGGCACCGGCTTGAACGCCCCTGCCGGATACGCTGAAGCTGCCTGCCGCCACCTGGCCGAAATCACAAGCCTTCCCCTCCTCACTGCTGCTGATCTCATTGAGGCAACGCAGGATGTGGGCGCGTTTGTTCACCTGTCCGGCGTGCTGAAGCGCGTGGCAGTGAAACTCTCCAAGATTTGTAACGACCTCCGCCTGCTGTCCTCCGGACCGCGTGCGGGTTTGGGCGAGATCAACCTTCCGGCCGTGCAGTCCGGTTCGTCGATCATGCCCGGCAAGATCAATCCGGTGATCCCGGAAGTGGTCAGCCAGGTGGCTTACGAAGTCATCGGCAACGATGTCACCGTCACCATGGCCGCGGAGGCCGGCCAGCTTCAGCTGAACGCCTTCGAACCGATCATTGTGCACAGCCTGCACAAGAGCATCTCCCACCTGGAAGCAGCGTGCCGCACCCTTACGGCGCGCTGCGTCCGGGGCATCACTGCAAACACCGAACGGCTACGGCTTACCGTGGAGCAGTCGATCGGTCTCGTCACGGCATTGAACCCACATATCGGTTACGCCTCCGCCACCGCTATCGCCCAGGAAGCGCTGGCAACGGGCAAGGGCGTGGCGGAACTCGTGTTGGAGCACGGTCTCCTGACCGCCACCCAGCTTGAAGAACTGCTAAGCCCCGAACGTCTGGCAAATCTCAGCAAATAGGCCGCAACTGGCCCGTAAACGCCCGACCCAGCCGTCCCGCCCAATGAGGCATACCTCCACGAGGCATAGTTCTGCGTGCCCGGATCCCCGACTGGGCACGCCCAGGACACCCCCAACAGGACACCCCTAAGGATTCCAATGACCAATCCCATCACGGACCACACGGTCCCGGCCCAAGCGCACGCCAGCGAGAAAGCCCTCCATAAGGAGGACTCCGGCTACCACAAGGACCTCAAGCCCCGCCAGATCCAGATGATCGCGATCGGCGGCGCAATCGGCACCGGACTGTTCCTGGGCGCCGGCGGCCGACTCAACGCAGCTGGCCCATCCCTCGTTATCGCCTACGCAATCTGTGGCTTCTTCGCCTTCCTGATCCTCCGCGCACTCGGTGAACTGGTTCTGCACCGCCCATCGTCGGGCTCCTTCGTTTCCTACGCCCGTGAGTTCTACGGCGAAAAGGCAGCCTTCGTATCGGGCTGGTTCTACTGGATCAACTGGGCCACCACCACCATCGTGGACATCACCGCAGCGGCGCTCTACATGGAGTTCTTCGGCAAATACGTCGCCTGGATAGGTGCGGTTCCGCAGTGGGCGTGGGCGCTCATCGCACTGGTTGTAGTGCTCGGCCTCAACCTGGTCTCCGTGAAGGTCTTCGGTGAGATGGAGTTCTGGTTCGCGCTGATCAAGGTGGCAGCACTGGTGGCCTTCCTCCTGGTGGGCACCTACTTCGTCATCTTCGGCACCCCGGTGGAGGGCCAGGAAGTGGGCTTCAGCCTCATCGCCGACAATGGCGGGGTCTTCCCCAACGGTGTGCTTCCAATGATCATCCTCATGCAGGGTGTGCTCTTCGCTTACGCATCGATTGAACTCATCGGTACTGCAGCCGGCGAAACTGCCAACCCGGAGAAGATCATGCCGAAGGCCATCAACTCCGTGGTCATCCGCATCGCCCTCTTCTATGTCGGCTCCGTGATTCTGCTGGCTCTCCTGCTGCCGTACACCTCTTACGAGAAGGGCGTCAGCCCGTTCGTGACGTTCTTCGGTTCCATCGGCGTGGAGGGCGTGGACGTCATCATGAACCTCGTGGTGCTCACCGCAGCACTGTCTTCGCTGAACGCCGGGCTCTACTCCACAGGCCGCATCCTCCGCTCCATGTCGGTGGCCGGCTCTGCCCCGAAGTTCGCCCAGCGCATGAACAAGGCAGGCGTCCCTTACGGTGGCATCGCCATCACCGCCGGCGTTTCCCTCCTGGGAGTTCCGCTGAACTACCTTGTTCCGTCGGACGCTTTCGAGATCGTCCTGAACGTCGCTTCGGTAGGCATCATCGTCACCTGGGCCACCATCGTCCTGTGCCAGATGCAACTCAAACGCTGGGCCGACAAGGGATGGCTGAAGCGCCCGTCCTTCCGGATGTTTGGCGCCCCCTACACGGGCTGGTTGTCCTTGATCTTCCTGGCGGCCGTGCTGATCATGGTGTTCATCGAGTCCCCGTTGACCATGCTGGTCACCGCGATTGCCTGCGGACTCATGGTTTGGGGCTGGTTCCTGTGCCGCAAGCAAATCCATGAGCTTGCTGCAACCCGCGACGGCTACACCGGCAGCGCGCCCGTGATTGCCAACCGCCCGTTGCCTGGCGGCGACAAGTAGGCGACAAGTCGGCGCCAGTGACAGCGGCGATAAGTAGCAACCGCTAAATCACGACGGCGGCACCCGGGTTCCGTAACAATCGGAACCCAGGTGTCGCCGTCGTCGGTTAACGCCCCCAAGTAGCTCGCAGTGGAGTGAGGACGCGGCGTAGACAGACATCCGATCATTCGTGGCTACTATTGGTCCATGGCTGTCACAGACGAGGCGATCAGCAAGATCAAAGACATGCTGATCCGCGGCGAACTCAAAGCCGGCGATCGACTTCCGCCGGAAAAGGAACTGAGCGAACGGCTCGGTCTTTCCAGGAGCTCATTGCGTGAGGCCGTGAAAGCCCTCGAACTGATCCGCGTGCTGGATGTCCGCCGCGGTGACGGCACGTACGTCACCAGCCTCGATGCGAAGCTGCTCAACGAAGCCGTGGCCTTTGTGGTGGACCTGCACCAGGACCGCTCCATCCTGGAACTCTTTGAGGTCCGACGAATCCTGGAGCCAGCCACCGCACACTTGGCGGCGGGCAAAATCACGCCCGACGAGCTCCTTGCTTTGAGAAGCACCATGGACGGCATCGACGAGAACACTGACGTCGAGGAGCTCGTGGCCCACGACCTTGAGTTCCACAGCATCATCACCGAGGCCGCCGGAAATGATTACCTGGGGAGCCTCCTGGAAGCCCTGTCAAGCAGCACCGTGCGGGCCCGGATCTGGCGCGGCCTGACACAGGAAAAAGCCGTGGCGCACACCTTGGCTGAACACCGCGCCATTGCGGATGCACTTGAAAGGGGCGATGCCGAACTGGTGCGGGCCCTTGTCACCGTGCACATCAGTGGCGTGGAGAACTGGCTACGGCAGGCGCTCTAACCTTCGGCGATAGGGGTGACCGCCAGGCCGTAGGTCCGAATAGCTGTCTCCTCAAGCACCAGGTCCTGCTCCGGAGGACTCAAGGCAGACACGAGTTCCAGCAGTACATCCAGAGTCCGGCCATAGGGTGCGCCCAATGTACTCACTGGCCAGTCGCAGCCGATCATCAAACGCTCCGGCCCAAAAGCCTCCAACGCCGATTCAAACAGAGGTCGCAACGTATCCGGGGTGTACTCAACGCCCGGCAAATGCAGTCCGGAGAGCTTCGCCACCGAGTTCGGCTCCCGCCCGAGCGCCCGGAAATCAGCGCTCCACGAATCCATGAGCTCAGGATCAGCCAGCGGCGGCTTACCCAAGTGGTCCAACACCACCGTCAGTTCCGGCATCTCGCGGGCCAGTCGAACCGCGGACCCGAGATGCCGGGGGAAAGCATCGGGGATGTCCAAGGTGAGCCCTTCGCCAGCCACCAATGCCAAGGAATCCCTCACAGCCGGAAGATCCAGAAAATCATCGCGGGGATCGTCATGCACTAGGTGCCGAACGCCTTTGAAAACGGACTGGGATGTAAAACTGTGCAACTGCTCTGCAGCCTCAGCAGGCGAGTCCAACCTGATCCAGCCCACTACTCCGAGCACCCAGGGACTCCGCGCTGCAACGGCCAACATGCTCTCGGTGTCGGCTACGGTGTCGTCGGCTTGGATCAGGACGGCTCCCCTCACCCCGGCAGCGTCCAACGTTTCGCGCGCCTCGTCCTCACCAAAACTGCGGAAGAGCGCACCGTGCTGCGGTCCGAGCCACGGATAGTGGCGCACACCGCCGGTAACGAAGGTGTCCAAGGTCCACAGGTGCAGATGCGAATCAATCACGCCATGCGCTCCTCCAACGCATTCCACAGTTCGTCCGGCACGGGCGCCTCCATTCTGGCAGCGTTCGTGACCACCTGTTCAGGGGAAGTCGCCCCGGCTGTCACATTCACCACGGCCGGATGCCGCAACGGGAACTGGAGCGCCGCCGTCGGAAGTTCCACGCCGAAGTCGCGGCAGAGGGCCGCGAGCGCACGCGCACGCTCCAGCACATCCGGGGGTGCTTGATCGTAGTTGTAATGCGCGTCTTCCGGAACGTCGGGTCGGGCCAGGAGGCCCGAGTTGTAGGCGCCCACGCTTACGACGCCGGTGCTTCGCTCCACACAGCGTTCAAGCAGGGGGACGCTGGGCCGCTCAAGCAGGGTGTAGCGGCCGGCGAGCATTACGAGATCGAGATCGGCCGCTTCGACACACTCCAAGGCTGCCTCGGCGGAGTTGATGCCCACACCGATTGCCCGGACCACTCCCTCGGAGCGCAGCTTCTCGAGAGCCGGAAGGCCTTGGGAGATTCCGGCCCCAAGATCGTGGACGTCGGGGTCGTGCAAGTATGCGATGTCCACATGGTCCAAGCCGAGCCGCTCCAAGGAGCTCTCGATGCTGCGCCGGATACCCGTTTCGGAGAAGTCCCACACACGCTTTGTGGTGGCGGGGACGTCGAAGCCTTCCGGGTCCTGGCCGCCCCCGGGGTCGGGTTCGAGTAGCCTGCCCACCTTGGTGGAGATGACGAATTCATTCCGGGGTTTATCACGGAGGACCGCGCCCAATCTCTGCTCCGAGAGGCCAAGGCCGTAATGGGGCGCGGTGTCGAAGTAGCGGATGCCGGCGTCCCACGCAGCCAGCACGGTGGCCAGCGCCTCCCCGTCCGGGATCGCCCGGTAGAGATTTCCGATGCCCGCTCCGCCGAAGCCGAGTTTGCCTGTTTTGCCGTCATCAAGTGAGTTCATGGCAGCTCCCATACCTTTTGGATACCCCTATCCTCCCCTGAGTAATCGTCCTGGACCTCCAAAAGTTCAGCCATTCGAGCTTGCCACGGCACATTGGCCGGATGGTCGGCGAGCGCGTGGCGCATTGCTTGGTAGTCGTCGACGTCGACTACATGGAAAAGATCGAGACCGCTGCGCCAGATTCGCCAGTTCCGGACGCCGGCATGCTTGAGCGCTGCCACCAGGTCAGGGGAAATGTTCGCGTGTGCGTCGGCGTACTTTTCTTCGGTTCCTGGCTTCAGCTTGGTATGCAGGGCGATGCTCTCAGGCACGAGCGGCCTCGGGCTCCGCTGCCGACGCCGTCGCGGCCTCGGGTGTCAGGAACAGTTCCAGCACCGGGACAGCAACGTTCGGCCGCTGGACGGGCAGCTTGATGGTCAAGGTGCCGGGCGGCTGGCCTCCCTGGGTCATATTCATGGCCTGCTGCCCGGGGTCTACTTCTTTGAGGAACACCTCGGACGCGTCGTTCAGCAACTGCGCGTACTCGACCTTCCCGGCGAGGTTCGGAAGGTGGACATACTCAAACGGCCAAGCGAACAAGTGAACATAAAGCCTGTCCCCACGCTGCGTATAGCGGGCATCCGTCGGAGCGGTAAAAGACGAAGCGCCTGCACCGTAGATGGACCGTGAGTGCAGCTTCATCCACTCGCCGATGCCAGCCAATGACGCCAGCGCCCGCGGATCAAGGTTTCCCCTGCCTGTGGGGCCGACGTTGAGCAGCAGGTTGCCGCCCTTGGACACACCATCCACCAGCATGCGGATGAGCAGGTCCACGGATTTGTAGTTCAGGTTGTCCCTGTCATAACCCCAGCTACCGTTGAGGGTCTGGCAGGCTTCCCAGGTGACCGGTTCGCCGTCGACCATCATGGGCCCGGCGGGCTGGTACTGCTCAGGTGTGACAAAGTCGCCTGGGATCTCCAACCGGTCATTGACCACGATGCCGGGCTGCAGCTCCCGCACCATGGCGAGCAACGCCTCAGAATCCCAGTCCTTCCGGCCCTTGCCGCCCCGGAAGTCTTTTTCGTGCCCTCCTGTGTAGGAGAAGTCGAAGAACAGGTAGTCGATGGTGCCGTAGTTGCTCAGGAGTTCGCGCACTTGGCCGTGCAGGTAGCCGCGGTAGCGAGCCATGTCGCGTCCGGCGTTCAAACTTTCGACGTCGGCCGCGTTCCGTTGGGGGTGTACGCCGTCCACGGTGAAGTCGGGGTGGTGCCAGTCGATGAGCGAGTGATAGAAGCCGACCTTCAGCCCCTCGGCCCGGAGTGCTTCCACGTAAGGCGCTATCAGGTCGCGGCCGGCGGGCGTGTTGGTGGCTTTGTAATCCGTTAGCGCCGAGTCCCACAGGCAGAAGCCGTCATGGTGCTTGGTGGTGAGGACCACGTACTTCATCCCTGCGTCCCTTGCGGCGCGTGCCCATTCACGGGGATCGTAGAGGTCCGGGTCGAAGCGCCGGAAGTACTTGGAGTACTCCTCCACAGTGATTTCTTCCTGGTTCATCACCCACTCGTGCCGGGCAGGCAGGGCGTAAATGCCCCAGTGAACAAACATCCCAAAACGTGCCTCTTCAAACCAAGGTGCGTGCTGGATCAACGGGATTCCTTCCATGCGGGGCCGTCCGGGAAGCTGTATGCGGCCAGTGTTTCACGGAGCATCTCGTTTCCCGCGCCAGGATCCGACGGCGGCCAATACGCGCCGTCGTGGACATCCACAGGTGTGATGAAATGTTCATGGAGGTGGTCCACGAACTCGATGGTCCTGTCCTCTTTCGTCCCGGACACCGCAATGAAGTCGAACATGGACAGGTGCTGCACGGCTTCACACAGACCGACGCCACCAGCGTGCGGACACACCCTCACGCCGAACTTGGCAGCGAGTAGGAGGATGGCGATGTTCTCATTGACTCCCGCTACCCGGGCCGCGTCAATCTGCAGGACCTGCAGCGAGCCGGCCTGGAGCATTTGTTTGAACACCACCCGGTTCTGGACGTGTTCGCCGGTGGCCACGGGAACGGGCGCCACTCCGCGGGCGATGGCGGCATGGCCGAGGATGTCGTCCGGACTGGTGGGTTCCTCAATCCAGGCGATGTCGTAGGGGGCAAGGTGCGCCATCCAGTCGATGGCTTCCTGCACATCCCAGCGCTGATTGGCATCTACCGCGATCTTGACGTCGGGACCAACGGCAGCGCGGGCAGCCCGCACGCGCCGGATGTCGTCCTCCAGGGAGGCGCCAACTTTCAACTTGATCTGGGCAAATCCGTCAGCCACGGCTTCCTTGGCCAGACGCGTCAGTTTCTCGTCGCTGTAACCCAACCAGCCCGGCGTCGTGGTGTACGCGGGGTAGCCCTCAGCGCGAAGTGCCTCTTTGCGCGCTTTCCTTCCGGGTTCGGCAGTGCGAAGGATGTCCAAAGCTTCGTCCTGGGTGAGCGCGTCCGTGAGGTAGCGGAAGTCCACGAGTGCTACGAGCTCATCGGGCGTCATGCCGGCGAGCAACTCCCAAAGGGGCAGCCCTGCGCGTTTGGCCTTCAAATCCCATAGCGCATTGACCACGGCACCGATAGCCATGTGCATGACGCCCTTCTCAGGCCCCAACCACCGGAGCTGCGAGTCATGGGTCAGCAGTTTCCAGGTGGTCCCCATGTCTGCGAGCAGGTCCTCAACCGTGCAGCCAAGGATGTGCTCCCGGAGGGCCTCGATCGCCGCCGTCTCCACCTCGTTCCCCCGCCCGATGGTAAACACAAAGCCGTGGCCCTCATGCCCGTCCCCCGCATCCGTGCGGATGACCAGGTACGCAGCGGAATAGTCCGGGTCCGGGTTCATGGCGTCGGAACCATCCAGCTCCAAGGATGTGGGAAAGCGGATGTCGAACGTATCCATTGCGGTGATGATGCTCATGCGGCTCCTGAAGTGCGTCGCGATTCTTGATGAGCCTAAACATCCGATGTCTAGCTTGTCAATGGGTCACATTTCCGTATTATGAGTGACAACACCACACTAGAGCTCGGATGTTAGTCCCGAACGCACGGAGGAAGCCATGACCTTGAAATTCGCCAGGCTGGGTACGGCCGGAAACGAACAACCGGCCGTCATCGCCCAGGACGCCGACGGCGCTGAGAAGTACTTCAGCCTTAGGGCCCTGACCAACGACATCGACGGCGGTTTCCTCGCCTCGGACGGCATTGAACGCACCCGGGGAGCCCTGGACAAAGGGGAACTCCCCGAGATCTCGCCTGAAGGCCTGCGCATCGGCGCCCCCGTCGCCCGTCCCGGCGCAGTGGTTGCCATCGGACTCAACTACACCGCGCACGCCGCCGAATCCGGTGCTACGCCGCCCGAGGTTCCCGTGGTGTTCCTCAAGCCGACCAACACCATAGCTGGCCCCTTCGATGCCGCTCCCATCCCGCCGTCGTCGGAAAAGTACGACTGGGAAGTGGAACTGGCAATCGTGATCGGTAAGGAAGCGTCATACCTTTCCTCCGTTTCCGAGGCCGAGGGCTGCATCGCCGGGTATGCCCTGGCCAACGATCTTTCCGAGCGCGACTACCAGATCCCCGGCACTGCGGGTCAATGGACCAAGGGCAAGTCCCTGCCCGGCTCCACTCCCCTGGGCCCATGGCTGGTCCCGTCCTCGGATATTGACGCCGGCAACCTTCGCCTGCAGACCTTGGTAAACGGCGAAGGCCGCCAAGACTCCACTACCTCGGACATGATCTTCGACCCCGCCACGATCATCCACCACCTCAGCCAGTACATGGTCCTGGAGCCGGGCGACGTGATCATCACGGGCACTCCCGAGGGCGTGGCACTGTCCGGCAGATTCCCCTTCATCCAGCCAGGTGACGTGGTGGAGTTGGAGATTGAGGGACTGGGCCGCCAGCGGCAGGAGTACTTCCGCGCGCAGACCGGCTCCCCAGCCCGGCACGGTGCATCTGATCCCGTCCGCATCAACGCCTGAGGCCGCCATGGCACCCTCTGTGGGAAACGAATTCGAAGGCCTGACAGCGCTCGTGACAGGCGGTGCCTCAGGCATTGGGGCCGCGATCGCCCACCGCCTCGCAGCCGGCGGTGCTCAGGTGGCGGTCCTGGACCTCGCCCCGGAAGCCAGCCCGCACTTCGGGGTGCAGTGCAATGTGGCCGATGACGCCTCGGTGCGAACCGCCGTCGACGCTGTGGCCACAAAATTCGGCCGCCTGGACATCGTCATCAACAACGCCGGCATCGGCGCCCAGGGCGACATCGCGGCGAACGACGACGACGAGTGGCTGCGTGTCCTCAACGTCAACGTGGTGGGAATCGCCCGTGTCAGCCGGGCGGCCCTGCCACATCTGCGCGAGTCTCCGGCCGCCGCGATCGTGAACACCTGTTCCATTGCAGCGACTGCCGGGCTTCCGCAGCGTGCCCTGTACTCGGCGTCGAAGGGTGCGGTTTTGTCGTTGACGCTCGCCATGGCCGCAGACCATATCCGTGAGGGGATCCGTGTGAACTGCGTAAATCCCGGCACCGTGGACACCCCCTGGGTGGGACGGTTGCTCGATTCAGCTGCCGACCCTGCAGCCGAGCGCGCCGCCCTCAACGCCCGCCAGCCGCACGGCCGGATGGTCGACCCCGCTGAGGTAGCCGGCGCCGTCGCTTACCTGGCGAGTCCGCTCTCGGGGTCGGCTACCGGGACCTCGCTGGCGGTCGACGGCGGGATGCAGGGTCTACGGCTCCGTCCCGTTCAGTAGGGGCTTCTTCAGGAGGGCGAAGGGCCGTAGGGTTTCGTAACGCAACGGACCCGCAACCTCCTGTAGCGGTGGTTCGCCTATGCTCAACACCAAGAGATCAACGGCGACTCACTTAGCAGACTCAGGAGATACAGCCATGAGCAACTGGCGCATCAGGGACTTCCATTCGTCCGATCTGGACGGCATCCTGCACCTCTGGGAGTCACTCAAAGCCGATGGCGTGGAGCCGGTCTACGCGTTGTCCGAAGTACTGGCCTCCTGCGAGAAGGACCACGCCGTGGTGGCCGTCCAAGGCGACCAGGTGGTGGGCGCCGCCGTCGGACGCGCCGCCCATGACCAAGGCTGGATCGTTTTCCTGGCCACGCTGACGGAGTTCCGCGGCCG
This sequence comes from Arthrobacter sp. M2012083, assembly GCF_000281065.1. Lineage (GTDB taxonomy): Bacteria > Actinomycetota > Actinomycetes > Actinomycetales > Micrococcaceae > Arthrobacter. The sequence goes on along the minus strand of NZ_AKKK01000016.1, from coordinate 41,662 downwards.
CGGCATCGGCACCTCGCTGCTGTCCGCCGTCGAGAACCGCATGGCCCCGCACGGCCTCAACAAACTCTCCGCCCTCATGCCGGAGACCGAAACGCGCGTCGAAGCCTTCCTGGGACGCGGGTTCGTGGTGAAGAAAAACCTGCGCTACTTCGAGCGGACCATCCCGGTACAGCGGCAGGAACTGGAACCGTTGAGCCTGCTGGGCGGACGCATTCTTGCCCGGGACCTGTGGGAGAACGTGGCCGGCATGCGCCGCGAGAAGGAACTTCTGGAACGCCGCCTGGTTCTGCCCCTGGCCGAGGCCGACCTCGCCGACGAATACGGCGTGGTCCCGCCCCGGGCAGTAGTCCTTTTCGGCCCTCCCGGCACCGGCAAGACGACCTTCGCCAAGGCCATCGCGTCGCGGCTCGAGTGGCCGTTCGTGGAAGTCTTCCCGTCCCGCTTGGCCGCTGACCCCAAGGGCCTGGCCGGCGCATTACGCGAGACGTTCCTGGAAATCGCCGAGCTGGAACACGCTGTGGTCTTCATCGACGAAGTGGAGGAAATCGCGTCGCAGCGCGCCGGCGATCCACCGTCGCCGCTGCAGGGCGTCACCAACGAACTCCTCAAGATCATCCCGGCATTCCGCGAGCAGCCCGGCCGCCTCCTGGTGTGCGCCACCAACTTCATCCGCGCCCTGGACACTGCATTCCTGCGCCACGGCCGGTTCGACTATGTCATTCCCATAGGCCTCCCGGACGTCCACGCCCGCGAGGCCATGTGGCAGCGATTCATCCCCGCTACCGTGGTGGACTCGGTCGATATCGCCCAGCTGGTGGAACGAACTGAGGGCTTCTCACCCGCGGACATCGAGTTTGCTGCCCGCAGCGCCTCCCAGCGGGCCCTGGAAAAAGCAGTGTACGACGACGGCGGTTCCGGTTCCGCTTCCAATGGACGTAAAGGGCCGGTCACCCAGGACTACCTCGACGCGATCGGTGACACCCGGACCACCGTCAGCGCCGAAGTGCACCAGGACTTCCTGGAAGACATCGACGTGTTGGGGCGCGTGTAGGGCGGCATTTTTCCTCGATTTCGCCGGAATGCTGCGGGATCGCTGGAATATTCCAGAGGATCTCGACGCATTCCGGCGATCTCGGCGTGAAGGCAAGGGCAACGGTAATCTTTGTGCCATGTCCTCGAATCCCCTTCGCCATGCGCTGTCCCGCATGGGCGGCCGCGATCCCCATGAAAAGCACCGCACAGCAACCCCGCTGGAGCTCTTTTTCGACCTGACCTTCGTTATCGCCTTCGGTGTCGCCGGCAACCAGTTCGCCCATGCAGTGGCAGAGGCGCATTTCTGGCCAGGCCTGCTCGCCTTCTCGTTCGCCATGTTCGCGGTGATCTGGGCCTGGATCAATTTCACGTGGTTCGCCAGCGCCTACGACACCGACGACTGGGTGTTCCGCGTAGTCACCATGGTGCAGATGGTGGGCGTCCTGGTCCTGGCCATGGGCATTGAGCCGGTATTCCACTCGATTATCGAGGGAAAGCACGTGGACAACGTCACCATGGTGCTCGGCTACATCGTGATGCGGGTGGCCCTGATCTTCCAATGGCTACGCGCAGCCCGGCAGGATCCCGAACGCCGGGAAACCTGTTTGCGTTACGCCAAGTACGTGGCGATCGTCCAAGTCGGATGGGTGGTGGTTCTCTTGGTCGATGCGAGCGTCCTCACCACCTTCCTCATGGCAACTCCGCTGTTCATCATGGAGATGGCGGCACCGTACTTCGCAGAACGCAAGATCCGTACCCCGTGGCACGCGCACCACATCGCGGAAAGGTACGGCCTTCTGGCCATCATCGCCTTGGGTGAGTGTTTGATTGGTGCCATTGAAACCCTGCGTGCCATTGTGGCCACCCACCAATGGTCCATGGATGCCGCTTTGGTTGGATTGAGTGGCACCGGACTGGCCTTCTCCATGTGGTGGATCTACTTCATCCTGCCCTCGGGTCCGGCACTTCACGTCCAGCGGCACCGTTCATGGGTGTTCGGCTATGGGCACATGCCGATCTTCGCTGCCATTGCCGCCACAGGTGCGGGACTGCACGTTGCCGCTTACTACATTGACCACGAAACCCACATTCCTGCGGCCGCGGCGGTGGCCTCCATCGCCATCCCATCATTGTCTTCAAGGTCTCGCTCAGCACGCTGTACGGCATCATGCTCGGCCTGGACCGCGAACACTTCTGGAGCTCGGCGCTGGTGGTCCTCGGCTTGGCTGCAAGCATTGCCATGGCTGGAGCGGGAGCCTCGGTGCCGATCTGCATGCTGGCTATGATGCTGGTCCTGGGCCTGTCTATCGCCTACGACGAACGACGGGGACACAAGGGCCGGGCAGCAGCGCTGCGGCGGTTGGAAACCGCCGCGGGCTAGGGCATTCCCCCTGCGTTGCGGGGCCCGCTTTGCGCCCCAAGTTCATCCCATGGCGCGCAGAGTGGGCCCCGCAACGCAGCGGGTGTGGGCTACTCGGGAACGATCTCGTCCAGTTCCGCAATCAAGTACGGGTTGATCCGCTCCAGGATCATCCGGACTTCTTCACGGGGAACGGCCGTATACAGCACTGGGCGCGCATCGGCGTATCGGGTTACCGGCGGCTTGTCCGGCCATTTCTCGGCGAGCGCCCGGACCCGCTCGGGCAGCGAGTTGTGGGCGTTGTCCGCGATCTTCACCAACGTTGCGTCGTGGTCCTCCGCAATGAAACGGATGCCGGCGTCGTCATCATCGGGGTCGTCGTGGAAGCGGCGGGTGACGCGTTCGATGATGCCTACCGCCCGTTCGGACACTCCCATTTCAAGCAGGGCCTGACGGGTGATGGGCGTGTCTTCGGCGATGTCGTGAAGGTAGCCAGCGATTTGGATGTCCTGGTCAAAGTCGGCGAGCGCATCCCCCACGGCCAGGACGTGCTCACGGTAGGGACGCTTGAGCTTGTCTTTCTGCCTGTTGTGGGCCACCTCGGCCAGGACCTGGGCGGTTTCTACGGTGAAGCGTGGTTCGGTCATGCTGGCCTCCGGCTTGAAAAGGACCGGCGGGGATCGGTCCTTACCCTCAGGCTATCTGCTGTTCCCGGACCCGCAGCACCGCCCTGCCAATCGCACAGTCCTGGCCGTCCTACCAGTACTGCTCGCTTACCAGTCCTGTACAGCACGTGCAGCGATAGCGACGGTGACGGCCCGAGGCAAGCGTTGGGCGAAGCCGGCTGCCACCCGATTGACCCAACCCGAGACGACGCTACCGGGGGTGTCCTTGCGATCGAGGGCCTTGAGGGCAGTTCCCACAACCTGTTCAGAGGTCTGCATCTTGCCTACTGCTGCTGACTCACCGCCGAGGACGTCAAAGAACTCAGTGCGCGTCGCACCTGGGCAAAGGGCCAGGACGTTGAGTCCGGAGTTTTTGGTTTCGTGGGCAACGGCTTCGGTGAAGCTCAGGACGAAGGCCTTGGTGGCGCCGTAGACGGCCATGCCGGGAATGGGTTGGAACGCGGCAGTGCTGGCGACGTTCACCAGCGCCCCCTTCCCGGAGGCGAGCAGTTCCGGCAGGAAGGCCCGGGTAATGTCCACGAGGGCGGCAACGTTCAAGGAAATCTCCGCAGCAATGGTGTCCGGGTCTTCCTCAACCAAAGGGCCGTGGGTTCCAAAACCCGCGTTGTTGATCAAAGTGTCCACCGTGATTCCGCGGCCGGCCAGTTCGTCGAGGAGTTCGCGTCCCACTCCGGCGCGGCCCAGGTCCATGGGGAGGACGGTCACAGTGACGCGGTGGCGTGAGCGCAGGTCCTGAGCCAACTCCTCCAGTCGGTCTGCACGCCTGGCTACAAGGACCAGGTTGGAGCCTCGTGCAGCAAACTGTCCGGCGAATTCAGCGCCGAGGCCGGAGCTGGCGCCCGTGATGAGTGCAGTGGTCCCTGGGTATGTCATGGTCATGGCGGAATCCAATCGGTTGAGCCGGAGACTAATGTAGTCGCTGTCTACATGGTAGGCAGCGTCTACATTGTTGTCAATGACTACATTGCCCTAATATGGACCCATGACCGAACAGCCCTACCACCATGGCAAACTCCGGGAAGCCCTCTTGGAACGCGCCACGGAAACCATCGAAGAAGCTGGCGTGGACGGGCTATCCCTGCGGCAACTTGCCCGCGATGTGAATGTCAGCCACGGCGCGCCGGCCAAGCACTTCCGCGACAAGCAAGCCCTGATCGACGCCGTGGCGCTGGCTGGCTTTGAGTCGATGAACCGCCGCATCCGCGACGCCGCCCAGTCCGGCGAAGACCTCCGGGGGCGTTTCGTCAGTGTTGGCAAAGCCTATGTCGACTTTGCTGTTGAGCACCCTGCCCTGCTGACCGTGATGTACTCCACCAAGCACCACCCCGATTCCAGCGAAGAGCTGCGAAGCACCGGCGTGCAAGGGATACACGTCGCCCGGGCAATGATTGCCGAGGCACAGCAAGCCGGCGTCCTGGCTGCCGGGGACCCTGAAACCTTGGCCATGGTGTGCTTTGTGAGCCTTCACGGCACGGCACTCCTCGCCGCTGGTGGGCAGTTGGACGGGAATTCGGTGGAAGACGTAGTCACCGCTACCACCGACACACTATGGGCGGGAATGGCAGCCGGGGTACCGGCTGCGCAGCACAGCCAGGCGTCCCCCACCCCACTATGCCGCAGCTGACCGGCGAGGCCGGCGGCGGGCAGTTCAAATCCGGGGAATTTTCCACACCCACGGCGTCTTTGGGACGTTTTGCGGGGTGAAGTGCGGCAGGGCATCCTGCAAGGTTCCCGCAGGCAATCCAAGGGACTCCAGCAGCAGGTCACGCACACGTTCTGCAGGAATTCCGACGGCGGCGAGGTCGCCCAGCGTAACGGCCCCGTCGCGCTTCGCCAGCCTCACGCCGTCGTGATTAACCACCAGCGGAACGTGGGCGTATTCGGGGATCGGCAGCCCCAGCAGCGATGCCAGGCGGGCCTGCCGCGGTGTGGACGGAAGGAGGTCGTCGCCGCGAACCACTTGGTCGATTCCCTGGTGCGCGTCGTCAACTACCACTGCGAGATTGTAGGCCGTCACGCCGTCGTTGCGGCGAAGCACAAAGTCGTCCACCACGCCCACGTATCTCCCGTGCAACTGGTCCTCAACAGCCCACTCCGAAACCTCCGCCCTTAAGCGGATGGACGCGGGACGCGTAGCGCGCCGGATCTCACGTTCGGCAGGGGAAAGCCGTAGGCACGTTCCCGGATAAGCGCCCTGCGGGGCATGCGGCGCGGAGGGGGCCTCTTGGATTTCCCTTCGCGTGCAGAAGCACTCGTAGGTCCGGCCTTCGGCCGTCAGCCGCACAATCGCTTCGTCGTACAGCGCCGCGCGTTCAGTCTGGCGTACGACGTCGGCGTCCCAACTGACGCCGACCGCCCGCAGATCACGGAGCTGCTCCGCCTCGGCGCCGGATCGGGCGCGGTCCAGATCCTCGACTCTCAGCAGGAAATCGCGGCCACTGGACTTCGCGAACAGCCAAGCGAGAATCGCGGTCCTCAGGTTGCCGACGTGGAGTTCGCCGGAAGGGCTCGGGGCGAAGCGGCCAGCAGCAGTCATGATCCAAGCCTATTCGCCGGGCACGGGAGACAGAGACTGGCGCCGGGCAACACAAGAGCCCCTCCGCTACCGCAACGATCCGGTAGCTCAGGGGCTCTTGCTGTGGCGCCCCCGTAAAAGGGCGGGTGCAGAATGACAATGCTGTGAACAAGAGTCAATCAGCGGCTGCTTCCTTGCGGGAAACCTGTGCAGGGCCCCGGGTGATGTTCCGGACTCCTGGTGCCTGCGGGGTTTGGCGGTAGCCGCGACCTGCTTCGTTGTCACCATTTCAGCAGAAGGTCTACAGTTGGTGCAACGGACAACATTATGATTGATCGATCTGATCAGTCACACGTGAAAAGCTCGAAAGGAAGTGGTCACTTTGCAGGAACTCGATGCCACGGACCGTCGGGTCCTCGCCGCCCTGGACGACGACCCCCGCGTGCCCATCATGGTGTTGGCCCAGAAACTGCACCTGGCCCGGGGGACAGTCCAGTCGCGCCTGGAGCGGATGACGGCGTCCGGAGCCCTCCGCCCCAACAGCAGTCGCGTCCTACCCTCGGCATTGGGACGTGGCGTGGCTGCCGCTGTCAGTGCCGAGCTCGATCAAAGCCACCTGAACGAGGCTATTGCCGCCCTGCGAGAGATCCCCGAAGTTCTCGAATGCCATGCTCCCGCCGGCGATACAGACCTCATCATCAGGGTGGTAGCCAAGAGCCCGGACGACCTCTACCGGGTTTCCGAGGAAATCCGACTGTGCCCGGGGATCGTGCGAACGTCCACCAGCATGTTCCTCCGGGAAGTGATTCCATACCGGACCACTGGACTGCTGGCAGAGTAGGTCTTCTCAGACCGGCGGGCCTATGTTGGTTTTCAGGTTCTTCATGACCAGCGTTGACGTGAGGCGTTCCACCGCGGGAAGTGCCGCGAGCTCGTCGTCATAGAAGCGCTGATACGCGGGCAGGTCCGCGGCAATAACCTTGAGAAGGTAATCAGGGGATCCGAAGAGCCGCTGGGCCTCCACAATGTTGGGGCTGGCAGTCACACGCTCTTCAAACTCCGCCATGATGGTGCGCTCCACCTGTTTGAGCGTGACAAAAACAATCGCTTCAAAGCCCAGGCCCACCGAAGCAGGATCGATGTCTGCACGGTAGCCGCGGATCACCCCTGAGGACTCCAGATCGCGGAGCCTCCGATGACATGGAGCCACAGTCAAACCCACCTTGGACGCAAGGGCTGTGGCAGTCATCCGGCCATCCTCTTTGAGGTGGCGCAAAATAGTTCTATCAATTCCATCGATCACGCAATTATCTTACCGAGAAGAGCTTCTTGCGGGCTAAATATGGAAACACTTATGGGCCAATTTTCCCTAGAGTTTTCCTACCACCTAGCCCTGGAGAGAAAACGTGAACCCGCAGCTGTTCCTCGCCTTCATGCTCGTCGCCGTCAGCTTGGCGTGCACGCCCGGCGTCGACTGGGCGTACTCGATTTCGGCGGGCCTCCGTCAGCGCAGCTTCGTCCCTGCCGTCGCTGGCTTGTGCAGCGGCTACGTCATCCACACTTTGCTGATGATGGCAGGACTGGCGGCCCTCTTGGCCGGAGTTCCAGGACTGCTGGGGTGGTTGACCATCGCGGGAGCTGGCTACCTGCTGTGGCTCGGCGTCGCTACCCTCCGCTCGTGGCGAGGCGCCAGCTTCAGTGCGGAAGGCGGCGTCGTGCATTCCGGAAACCAGCTCCGCACCTTCCTTCAAGGCATGGGCACCAGCGGGATCAACCCAAAGGGCCTGCTCTTCTTCGTGGCGCTGGTACCGCAGTTCGTCAGCCCAGAGGCAGCGCTGCCTGTTCCTGTCCAGTCGGGCTTGCTGGGCTTGACCTTCGTGTTCCTCGCCGGGGCGGTTTACACCGCCGTCGCACTGACCTCCAGGAAGCTGCTGGCCTCCCGGCCCGGTGCCGCCCGGGTTGTAACCCTGGTCAGCGGAATCATCATGATCGGACTCGGGACGGTGCTGCTGTCAGAGCAACTCCTGCCGCTTCTGCCGCAGTTCCAGGCCGCAAGCAGCTAAGCGACAGGCCGCAAGCAGCTAAGGGACAGGGCGGCTAGGCGGCGAGGAGTTCGTCAAGCCGCTCGTATCCTTCGATGACGCCGTAGTCCATCCCGGTAGCCAAGGCCATATCGCGTGCTTCAACCGAGGGGTAGACCTCGTGCGCCGACATCCTGGTCCTGCCGTCGATTTCCTCAAACGTTGTGGTGCTGATGACCACTTGGTTGGGCGCCCCTTCGAACTCGATTGTCTGGATGATCAACGCGTCGGCCTCGACCGTGTGAAAGACGCCCCGGAATCCATACATCCCGCTGTCGTCACCGTTTTCATACCGCCAGCTGCCGCCGGTGACGGCGTTGTACTCAGAAATTTTCGTCACCGTGCTGCGCGGGCCCAGCCATTTGGCCAAGAGGTCCGGGTCAACGTGGGCTTTGAAAACTGCACTGACCGGGGCATCGAATTCGCGGACTGTATCAACGAACGGGACGCCACTATCAGCGGTGATTGTTGTTGGATTGCTCATTTCAGTTCCTCTTTCTTCTTTGCAGGTGTGTTCTCTTGGTCATGGTGGGAGACGCTGGCGCCAAGCAGCTGGTCCAGCTGGCGGAAGCGGGACTCGGCGATCAGCCGGTACTGGTCAATCCAAGCCGTCAGTCGTTCCAGGGCTGCCGCATCCAAATGGACCGGCCTGCGCTGCGCGTCTCGGGAACGGGTAACCAAACCGGCATGCTCCAAGACGTGGATGTGCTTGGATACCGCCTGCTTGGTGATGGCGAATGGTTCGGCCAGCTCATTGACAGTGGCGTCCCCCCGGGACAGCCGGGCTACCATGGCCCGCCTCACCGGATCCGCCAAAGCCATGAAGGCCCTGTCCAGGGATTCCGCCCCCGGGGCATCTTCTTCCATCTCCGCTCCATCCCGTCCATCAACCAACGCTAATCAACTTACTCATTGATCAACTGTTTGGTTGATTAAGAGAATACGCCTCTCTTCAGTACGGCACAAGGGATTTTTATTCGCCGCCCAGCTGCCTGAAGTCGTTCTCCCACAGGCGCCGCATCTCAGCGTCCTTGCGGATGACTTCCGAGGTCTCAAGCTCGGCAGGCGGGGCTGGCCGCCTGGATCGCGGAGTGAGCGTTCGGCGGCCTTGGTCAAGCGCAAGCAACGCCCTGTCGGTCAATGCATCATTCTTCAAGGCCAGGTTGGTTTTCCGACGCCGGAGGACTTCCTTCAGGGCAGCCTGCGCCGACTCGAAATCGCCGCGCGCCCGTTGCGACCGCGCCCGGATCAGCAACAGTGCGGCGGACAAGTCATCCGTGTTCAGCAAACCTTCGGTCCAAAGCACCACGTCGCGGTGGCGCTCCAAAGAGTACGCCGCCGTGCAGCGCGCCAACGCTGAAGGCAACGACGGCGGCAAAGTCACCACCGCTTCCAAGGCCGCCTCGGTCATCCCCATTTCCCGGAGGCAGTGGGACAATGCAAGAAATACGGATTCCTCGCTGAACAGGACTGGCACTTCGATGCGTTCTGCTACCTCGACTTTGGTGACCACCTGCCCAAGGTACGTAGCCGAGAACTGGCTGGCGTCGTCGTCGATCCTTGTTGTTAAACCGCGCTGCAGCAGCTCCGATGCCCTCAGGAATCCGCCGTGCTTGTACGCGAGAAGCCCCGCCATCACGTGGCATAAGCCGGCCCAGCCCGGAAAAGTACGGCCGAAAGCAAGAAGTCGGTCCGGCTCCGTGGACGTGAAAACGGCCTCATGCATGGCCTTGGCAGTCTTTGAGGACAGCATCTTCAACCGCGGGACATTCCCCACCACGGACAACCTCGCATGGTCGCGGCCGCTGAGGACCCCGGAAAGCACGTCATTGACGCCGTCTGCCAGGCCACGGACCGGCGTGCGGACGTAACCCTCACGGAACGGCGTGAGATCGCGGGTGTCATGGAAGATCGTGTGCACACGTCCGTTTGGAGCTTGGCTCATAAATCCATGCTAGCGGCCGCTGAACCGGGCTCATGCCCCTGCTATCAGAGGCATTTCAGGAGTATTATGGCGGCGTCGGCAAGGTTTTGCGACACTCCTTGCCGCAGGTCGGCTCTCCATGAGAAGAGCCGGGTAACAGCGTGAAAGGGAGGACTTGATGACCACCGCTTCGCACCCCGCCGAACACCACCACATGATGGGGTTGACGCTTCGCAACACCGCCATGGGCGTTGGCATTGTATTTCTGCTGGTAGGCATCCTGGGCTTCATTCCAGGAATCACTACCAATTTCGGCGCCATGACCTTTGCGGGACATGAATCCGGCGCCATGCTGCTTGGAGTCTTCCAAGTGTCCATACTCCACAACATCGTTCACCTGCTGTTTGGCGTGGCCGGCTTGGCCATGGCAAGGAACGCACGCATGGCTCGCCTGTTCCTCCTGGGCGGCGGCGCCGTGTACATCGTTCTTTGGATCTACGGCCTGGTCATCAACCAGGAAACGGCTGCCAACTTCGTCCCGTTCAATACGGCTGACAACTGGCTGCACCTGATCCTCGGCGTTGCCATGATCGGGCTGGGCGCCTGGCTCGGCAGGGATGCCATGGACGAAACAACCACAGCACGACGGAAGATGTAGACCTTCCGCGCGGCTTGTGAACAACGACGGCGACCGCTCCCTTTGAGGGGACGGCCGCCGTTCCGTTTCCCGCCTTCTTCCCCGCCGGGATGCCATTTGATGACCATGTCCGTTATCTACTGCCATCTCGACGGAGGTTTCGGGGGGCTCGACGACGGGCTGCCGGGCTACTGCGGGGCGCGGCCACCCAGGCGCGTGGTGACCTTGGCGGCAGCAGCGGCGCAGGCTTCACCGAGGCTGCTCAGGGTGTCCTGCGAAACACGGAATTTCGGCGCCGGAATGAGGACGGACGCAACGATGTCGCCGCGATGATCGTAAACGGGCGAGGCCACCCCCACTTCCTCAATGGATGTCTCCCCAAAGTTCACTGCCCAGCCGCGCTTCATGGACTCCCCCACCCGGGCCAGATAGGCCTCAATGGCGTCCTCGTCCAGACCCGGAAGGGTGATGGAACCGCTGCGCAACAACTGACGCACACGGTCCTCGTTCTCCGAGCCAAGGAACACCTGCACCGAGGAGCTCAGGGCTTCGTTGTACCTGGCACCCAGGGGAGCGAGGTGCTTGACCTGGTGACGGCTGGGGATCTGTTCCACACACATGGACTCGCTGCCGTTCCACACCATGAGCGCGCTGGTCTCCCCCGTCCGCTCAGTAAGTTCGCGAAGTACCGGGTAGGCCACGCGGCGCTCTTCGAGTTCCGCCAGGAGGGGGCCCGCCATGGCGATCATCCCCAAGCCCAAGCGGAACCTGCGCGAATCGACGTCGCGTTCTACAAGGTTTTCCTGTTCCAGCGTCGCCAGGATGCGGCTGACCGTGCTCTTGTGCAGGCCGATCCGCCCCGCGATTTCAGTGACTCCCAGAAGCGGTTCATCGGCTGTGAAGCTCCTCAACACGGCAATGGCGTTGACGATGACCGAGGTGTTTTTGCTGTCGCCGTTGCCGTTGCCGGTATCAGGAGCTTCGCTGGAATCAGTGGGAGTCATGGGTTCACTATATTTCGCCGGGACACGGGATTTGTTGGGGAAGGGACGTGCGGCCGGTGGACACCACGCTGTGTCCACCGGCCGGACCACTAGGCTCCGATGATGTTGTACTCGGGACCGAACGGGAACTTGGTGATGTTCTCCGCACCGTCCTCGCCCACCACCAGGATGTCGTGCTCGCGGTAACCGCCGGCCCCCGGCTGCCCTTCCAGCACGGTGATCATCGGTTCCATGGAAACCACCATGCCCGGCTCCAGCACGGTGTCGATGTCCTCGCGAAGTTCCAGGCCGGCTTCGCGTCCGTAGTAGTGGCTCAGCACACCGAAGGAATGACCGTATCCGAACGTGCGGTTGGCCAGGAGGCCGTGACTGACATAGATCTCGTTGAGCTCCGCGGCTATGTCCCTGCAGACGGCGCCAGGTTTGATGAGCTCAAGGCCGCGCTTGTGGACCTCCACGTTGATGTTCCACAGTTCCAAGGAGCGGGCATCCGGTTCGCCGTAGAACAGGGTCCGCTCCAGTGCCGTGTAGTAGCCGCTGGTCATGGGAAAACAGTTCAGGGACAGGATGTCGTGTTCCTGGATCTTCCGGGTGGTGGCCCAGTTGTGGGCGCCGTCGGTGTTGATGCCCGACTGGAACCACACCCACGTGTCGCGGATTTCCGAGTCCGGGAACGTGCGGGCGATCTCGTGAACCATGGCTTCGGTACCGATCAACGCAACCTCGTACTCGGTGATGCCTGCCGTGATGGCGTTGCGGATGGCCTCACCGCCCAAGTCGCCGATGCGGGCGCCGTGCTTGATAACCGCGATCTCCTCATCCGACTTGATCATGCGCTGACGCATCGCCGCCTGCGCGACGTCAACCAGCGTTGCTCCGGAGAAGGCCGCCTGGATCTTGTTGCGGTTGTCCAGGGGCAGCGAGTCATCTTCGACGCCGATGCGGCGCGGGTTGATGCCGCGGGTCCGCAGGACTTCCTGGATGGCGTGGATGTAGTTGTCCCGGCGCCAGTCCGTGTACACCAGGTTGTCGCCGTAGCTGCGGCGCCAAGGCATACCGGCGTCGATGTTTGCCGTAATGGTCACCGTGTCATCCTTGGTGACCACCATGCCGTAGGAGCGGCCGAAGTAGGTGAAGAGGAAATCGGAGTAGTACTTGATGGAGTGGTAGCTGGTGAGGATCACGGCGTCGAGGTCCTTCTCGGCCATGATCCGGCGGAGGCCGGCGAGGCGGCGCTCGAACTCCGCATCGGAGAAGGTCAGCGAAACTTTGTCGCCATTGTTGAGGACCTTGGTGCGCTCGAGCTTGGCGACATCATTGACGGACTCGTTCTGGGTGATGGTCATGGTGGTTCCTTTCAATGGGTGGGTTGTACTAGTCCTGCAGCAGAGGCTTCTTGGAAGTCTCGGCGGCGAACAGGACTGCGATGAGGGAAACTACGGCGGCGGCCACGAGGTACCAGCCGGGTGCCAGCTTGCTGGCGGTCATACCGATCAGGAGGGTGGCCATGAACGGCGCGGTGCCGCCGAACAAGGCGTTCGAGAGGTTGAAGCTGACGGCGAAGCCTGTGTACCGGACCTTCGTTGGGAAGAGTTCGGCGAGGAAACTGGGCAGCGTGCCATCGTTGAGGGTGAGCATTCCGCCCAGAAGGACCTGAACCAGGACGATCACCAGGAAGTTGCGGGTGTCCAGGAGCATGAACGCCGGCACTGTCAGCAGTATGAAGAGGACCGACGCCGTGATGAGCATGCGTTTGCGGCCAAACTTGTCCGAGGCAATGCCCGTCAGGAAGATGAATCCGATGTAGCTTGCCAGGGCAATGGTGGTGGCCAGGAACGATTCCGTGGCACCGAAGCCCAACTCCTCCGACAAGTACGTGGGCATGTAACTGAGGATCACGTAGAAGCCGACGGCGTTGAGCAGCACCGCGCCTGTGGCGATGATGAGCTGCTTCCGATACGTCCTGAACATTGCCAGGGCCGGGGCTTTGACACTGTTGTCCTTCTCGGCCAGTTCCCGGAACGCCGGAGTGTCCTCCAGCTTGGTCCGGATATACCTGCCGATCAGGCCCATGGGCGCTGCGAGCAGGAACGGCAACCGCCAACCCCAGTCGCCCAGCTGTTCGGCGGTGAGCATCGCGCTGAGGAGCGCGGCCAGCAAGGAACCAAGCAGCAGTCCCGCTGCGGTACTTGCAGGCACGACGGCGGCATACAGTCCGCGACGATTCGCAGGCGCATACTCCACCAGGAAAGCGGACGCACCGGCGTACTCACCTGCGGCGGAGAAGCCCTGCACCACCCGAACGAGCAGTAACAGGATCGGAGCCAAGACGCCGATGGTGGCGTAGCCGGGGATCAGCGCGATGCAGAAAGTGGCCACTGACATCAGGACGATCGAGAGGCTGAGGGCTTGCTTCCTGCCGAGGCGGTCGCCGATGTGGCCCCAGATGAAACCGCCAAGCGGCCTCACGAAGAAGCTGATGGCGAAGACACCGAACGTCGCGAGCAGTGCTGTTTGACGATCGGATTCCGGGAAGAAAACGGTTGAGATGGTGCCGGCCAGGTAGCCATAGACGGCGTAATCGAACCACTCAACAAAGTTGCCGATGAAGCTGGCAGTGACAACTCGTCGTCGAGTGTCCTTGCTCACCGTGTGGTTGGTTGTGTGATGGGGGCCAGGGGTGTGGTTGGGGCCGGAGGCGGGGAAAGTGCCTTGCTCGGCTGCCACAGAGGATTCATTGCTCATGTGTCCACCAAAATCTTTGGGGTTGCATTCAACGCAACGCTGTTGCACCAGACTATGTGTGAGCGACGCCACGGTCAAGGGATGTTTTTGTAGATTCTAGAAGTCACTCGTGCCGAACCGCACCGTCGGCCCCAAATGAACCTTGTTGCAACTATCACATCAGCGTTGCACCAAGCCAACCTCGCCTCATCCGACGCTCTCTCACATCCCGAGCCCTTCAACCAATCCCTCTCTCACTGGCTTGAAGAAAGCTGGCCGCCACCAGGCACCGGCAGCCTCAATGCCATAGCCCAAGTGCGCACACGGGCGAATGGGGCAGCACCCTATGGGCGCAAAAGGGAGGTGGGTCGGGCTCAAGCACGAGGCATGTGAGAGAGGGACCGGCCCAAGCACCCGGGATGTGAGAGAGGATCGGGAGGGGTGGGGTTATCCGGCGGCGCGCGTCTAAGGGAGGAACGACCGAGCGCGCTGAGGATGGACCCCACGACCAACGGGACATGAGAGAGGATCACGCCCAAGCACCCGGGACATGAGAGAGGATCACGCCCAAGCACCCGGGAGGTGAGAGAGCGTCGGGAGGGGGCTAGAGGACCTTGCGGATGGTCTCTTCGAAGCTCACCACGTGGTGCAGGGCGAGCTGGGCGGCGAGGTCTTCGTCGCCGTCGGCAATGGCGGTGAGGAGGTCCGCGTGTTCGGAGATGTGCCCGGATACTGAGGGCATCTTCTCCAGCATGTGGCACCAGATGCGCGTTGCGAGGTTGTCGTACCGGATGAGCACGTCCTCGAGGTGAGCGTTGGCGGAGGCTTTGTAGATGAGCCTGTGGACCTGGATGTCGTAGCGCATGAGTTCCTGGGAGGAATTGTCCTGTCCCTCAAGATCACGGATGGCAGCTGCGACGGAGCGGAGTTCGGAACGCATTGCGGGGCTGGCCATGCGGGCGGCTTTGCGGGAGGCCAATGGTTCCAGGAGCTCGCGGATTTCGGAGACTTCAGCGAGTTGGGTGATGTCCACGCCGGTGGCAAAGGTGCCGCGGCGGGGGTAGGACACCACGAGGTGATCGCTTTCGAGCCGCTTGATGGCTTCGCGGACGGGCGTGCGTCCAATGCCGAGTTCCAGGGCGATCTGCCCGTCGTTGATGGGATCACCGGGCTTGATGTCCAGCATGATGAGCCTGTCGCGCAGCAGTAAATAGGCGTTCTCCGCGAGGGACGTACCCTGCGGGGCTGATTCCAGTGCTTCCAGTGCGGCGCTCATTGTTCTCTCCCCGTTGTCTCAACCACGGTCCCACGGATGAGTTTCCCAGACCTGTTGACGACTATGTGATCTCCAACATACTATGGCAATAGTTCTAATATATCAGTTGCCTAACAGTCGGCCACTAGACAAGCTTTTGAAGGAGAACACCATGGTTGAACCGCTGATCCGCCCGCTCGCACAGGCGGACCCGGAGGTCGATCAGGCGATCGCCCAGGAACTCATCCGCCAGCAGTCCACGCTGGAAATGATCGCCTCTGAAAACTTCGCTCCCACGGCCGTCATGGAGGCTCAAGGATCGGTTCTGACCAACAAGTACGCCGAGGGCTACCCGGGCAAGCGCTACTACGGCGGCTGCGAGCACGTTGATGTGATCGAACAGCTCGCCATTGACCGTTTGAAGGCCCTGTTCGGCGCAGAGTTCGCCAACGTCCAGCCGCACTCCGGCGCCCAGGCCAACGCCTCGGCCATGCACGCACTGATCACCCCGGGCGACACCATCATGGGCCTGAACCTCGCCCACGGCGGGCACCTGACCCACGGCATGCGCATCAACTTCTCCGGCAAGCTGTACAAGGTTGTTCCCTACGGCGTCCGCGAGGACACCCACACCGTGGACATGGCCGAAGTTGAGCGCCTGGCACTGGAGAGCAAGCCGCAGCTGATCGTGGCCGGCTGGTCCGCGTACTCCCGCCAGCTGGACTTCGCAGAATTCCGCCGCATTGCAGACCTTGTGGGCGCCTACCTCATGGTGGACATGGCCCACTTCGCCGGCCTCGTAGCTGCAGGGCTCCACCCCAGCCCGGTCCCGCACGCGCACATTGTCACCAGCACAACCCACAAAACCCTCGGCGGCCCCCGCGGCGGCGTGATCCTCACCAACGACCCCGAGATCGCCAAGAAGGTCAACTCCGCAGTCTTCCCCGGCCAGCAGGGTGGTCCGCTGGAACACGTCATTGCCGCCAAGGCCGTGGCTTTCAAGATGGCAGCCGAGCCCGAGTTCCAGGAACGCCAGGTCCGCGTCCTTGAAGGCTCCAAGATCCTGGCCGAGCGTCTCCTCCAGGACGACGTAGCAGCAGCCGGCATCTCGGTTGTCAGCGGCGGAACCGACGTCCACTTGGTCCTGGCCGACCTCCGCCACTCGGTCCTCAACGGCCAGCAGGCCGAGGACACCCTGCACCGGATCGGCATCACGGTCAACCGCAACGCCGTCCCGTTCGACCCCCGCCCGCCAATGGTTTCGTCCGGCCTGCGCATCGGCACCCCGGCCCTCGCCGCCCGCGGCTTCAAGGCTGAGGACTTCACCGAAGTCTCGGACATCATTGCGACGGCGTTGATCGCCGCTGCGAACAGCGGAACCAACAGCGGCACCAAAGCAGGCGCTGAAGCAGGTGCCACCGAAGGTGACGTGACCCTGGACGAGACCACCGCCGTCGAGCTCCGCCGCCGCGTAACCACGCTGGCAGAGAAGTTCCCGCTGTACCCCCACCTGTCCAACAACGGCAATGGAGCCGGAACCGCAACCGAAGCAGAACTGATTGGAGCAGCCCAGTGAGTGCAGATCACCTCCCCGAGCACCCGGACTTCCTCTGGCGCAACCCGGAACCGAAGAAAAGCTACGACGCCGTGATTGTGGGCGGCGGCGGGCACGGCCTGGCCACCGCATACTTCCTGGCGAAGAACCACGGTATGACCAACATCGCCATCCTGGAAAAGGGTTGGCTGGCCGGTGGAAACATGGCCCGCAACACCACCATCATCCGTTCCAACTACCTCTGGGACGAGAGCGCGGCCATCTACGAGCACGCCCTCAAGCTCTGGGAAATCCTCCCCGAAGAGCTGGAGTACGACTTCCTGTTCAGCCAGCGCGGCGTCATGAACCTGGCCCACACCCTGGGCGATGTCCGTGAAAGCGTTCGCCGTGTTGGCGCCAACCGGCTCAACGGCGTGGACGCTGAGTGGCTGGATCCGGAGCAGGTCAAGGAACTCTGCCCCATCCTGAACATCAGCGACAACATCCGCTACCCCGTCATGGGTGCCACGTACCAGCCGCGTGCAGGCATCGCCAAGCACGACCACGTGGCATGGGCCTTCGCCCGCAAGTGCGATGAACTCGGTGTGGACATCATCCAGAACTGCGAAGTCACCGGCTTCATCAAGGACGGCAACCGGGTCACCGGGGTCAAGACCACCCGTGGCACCATCAACACCGAAAAGGTGGGCCTCTGCGCCGCAGGCCACAGCTCAGTCCTGGCGGAAATGGCCGGCTTCCGCCTGCCGATCCAGTCGCACCCGCTCCAGGCACTGGTGTCCGAACTGCACGAGCCGGTCCACCCCACTGTGGTCATGTCCAACCACGTCCACGTGTACGTTTCCCAGGCCCACAAGGGCGAACTGGTGATGGGCGCCGGCGTGGACTCCTACAACGGCTACGGCCAGCGCGGCTCCTTCCACGTGATCGAGGAGCAGATGGCAGCAGCCGTTGAGCTCTTCCCGATTTTCGCCAGGGCCCACGTCCTCCGAACCTGGGGCGGCATTGTGGACACCACGTTGGATGCCTCGCCGATCGTTGGCCTCTCCCCGGTGGAGAACATGTTCGTCAACTGTGGTTGGGGAACTGGCGGCTTCAAGGGCACCCCGGCAGCGGGCCTGACCTTCGCGCACACCATCGCCACCGGCGCTCCGCACAAGCTGAACAAGCCCTTCGCCTTGGAACGCTTCGAGACCGGCGCCTTGATCGACGAACACGGCGCCGCAGCCGTGGCCCACTAGCCAGGACAGGACAGGAAAGACATGCTCCTCATTTCATGCCCCAACTGCGGGCCACGCGACGAAACCGAATTCCACTACGGCGGCCAAGCACACGTTGCCTACCCGGAGAGCCCCAATGACCTCACGGACCGTGAATGGGCTGAATACCTGTTCTACCGCGAGAACACCAAGGGCACCTTCGCCGAACGCTGGGTTCACAGCACCGGCTGCCGCCAGTGGTTCAACATGCTCCGAGACACCGTGAGCTACGAGATCCACTCCATCTACGGGATGGGCCAGCCCCGGCCGGACATCAAAGTCCCCGGCCAACGCAGCGAACCGGACAAGCCGGGCGAGTTCACCCAGACCGGTGAATTCGGCCAAACCGAGCCAGGCCTCGCACCCGGCGCCCCCACCACCGGCGTCCCGATCTCCGGCGCCACAGCACCCACCTCCTCGGAAGGAGTCTAGAAGTGACCAGCAAGAACGCACGCCTCGCCACCGGCGGACGCATCGATCGCAGCATCTCTTGGCGCTTCACCGTGGACGGTCAGGAATTCACCGGTCACCCGGGTGACACCATCGCTTCGGCGTTGCTGGCCAACGGCCACATCAACGCCGGCAACTCACTCTATGAGGACCGCCCCCGCGGCATCATGGCAGCCGGCGTCGAAGAGTCCAACGCCCTGGTCAAGATCGCTCCCCGCTTCCGCGGACATGTCGCCGAGTCCATGCTTCCCGCCACCGCAGTTTCATTGGTGGACGGCATGAACATTGAGCTCCTCTCCGGCCTGGGCAAGCTTGACCCCAATGAGGACAAGGCCGAGTACGACAAGAAGTACGTCCACACAGACGTCTTGGTAGTTGGCGGTGGCGTTGCCGGCCTGGCAGCAGCCCGCGAAGCGGTCCGCACCGGCGCCCGCGTCATCCTGATCGACGACCAGCCCGAACTTGGCGGATCACTTCTCTCCGGTTCCACTGCCCCTGAATTGGCCGAACAGATCGAAGGCAAACCAGCCCTGGAGTGGGTTGCTGACGTGGAAGCCGAGCTGGTCTCCGCCGGCGAATGCACGGTGCTGAACCGCACCACCGCGTTCGGCTCCTATGACTCCAACTACTTCATCGCAGCCCAGAACCGCACGGACCACTTGAGCGTTCCGGCAGCTTCGGGTGTCTCCCGCCAACGTATTTGGCACATCCGTGCCAAGCAGGTTGTCCTGGCTCCCGGCGCCCACGAGCGTCCCTTGGTGTTCGAGAACAACGACCGTCCGGGCATCATGCTCGCCTCGGCCGCCCGCACCTACCTGAACCGTTACGCCGTGGCAGCCGGTTCGCGAGTGGTCATCAGCACCACCAACGACTCCGCTTACGCTCTTGCCGCTGACCTGAAGGCGGCAGGCGTGGCGGTTGCCGCCGTCGTCGATGCCCGTCCGCAGATCAGCGCCAAGGCCGCCGCCGCCGTCGAGTCCGGTGTCCGGGTGCTCATCGGCAGCGCCGTGGCTGACACGTCGGCAGACGAGAATGGCCGCCTGAATGGCGTCACCATCCGCAGCATCAACGACGACGGCGAACTCACCTCGGGCGTCGAACAGCTGGCTGCCGATCTGCTTGCAGTTTCCGGTGGTTGGAGCCCGGTGGTCCACCTCCACAGCCAGCGCCAAGGCAAGCTGCGTTGGGATGACGAGCTCGCAGCGTTCATCCCTGCCGGTCCGGTTCGCGACCAGCAGGTTGTGGGCGCGGGCCGTGGCAGCTTCGAACTTCAGGACTGCCTGGCAGAGGGTATTTCGGCAGGGGCAGCAGCTTCCATCGCCGCTGGCTTCGAATCCGCAACCACACCGGTGGAGCTGCAGGCTCCCGTGGCCAGCGCACCGAGCCGCCAGCTGTGGCTGGTCCCCGGCCAGACCGGTGAGCCCGGCGAATGGCACCACCACTTCGTCGACTTCCAGCGCGACCAGTCCGTGGCCGATGTCCTCCGCTCCACCGGAGCGGGCATGCGGTCCGTGGAACACGTCAAGCGGTACACCTCCATCAGCACGGCCAACGACCAGGGCAAGACCTCCGGCGTCAACGCGATCGGCGTCATCGCCGCAGCGCTGAAGTTCGGCGGAGCCGAGAACATCCCGGGCGTCGGGGAAATCGGGACCACGGCTTACCGTGCACCGTTCACCCCCGTGGCCTTCGCAGCCCTGGCCGGCCGCCAGCGCGGCGAACTGTTTGATCCCGCCCGCGTCACCTCCATCCACCCGTGGCACGTTGCCCAGGGCGCACTGTTCGAAGACGTTGGACAGTGGAAGCGCCCTTGGTACTACCCGCAGGCCGGGGAGGACATGGACACGGCAGTTCTGCGCGAATGCGCAGCAGTCCGCGATTCCGTGGGCTTCATGGACGCCACCACGCTGGGCAAGATCGAGATCCGCGGTAAGGACGCCGGCGAATTCCTGAACCGTGTGTACACCAACGCGTTCAAGAAGCTCGCCCCGGGATCCGCCCGCTACGGTGTCATGTGCACCCTGGACGGCATGATCTTCGACGACGGCGTGACCCTGCGCTTGGACGATGACCGCTACTTCATGACGACCACCACCAGCGGCGCTGCCAAGGTGCTGGACTGGTTGGAAGAGTGGCACCAGACGGAGTGGCCGGAACTCGATGTGGTCTGCACATCCGTCACGGAACAGTGGAGCACCATCGCCGTCGTCGGCCCGAAGTCCCGCGCAGTGATCGCAAAGGTTGCTCCGCAGCTCGCTGAAAACGGCGGCCTGGACGCTGAAGCCTTCCCATTCATGACGTTCCGCGAAACCACGCTGGCCTCAGGAGTGCAGGCTCGCGTTTGCCGCATCTCCTTCTCCGGCGAACTGGCCTACGAAATCAACATCCCGTCCTGGTATGGGCTCAACACCTGGGAAGCGGTCGCTGCCGCAGGTGCCGAGTTCAACATCACCCCTTACGGCACCGAAACCATGCACGTTCTCCGCGCCGAAAAGGGCTACCCGATTGTCGGGCAGGACACTGATGGCACGGTCACACCGCAGGACGCCGGCATGGACTGGATCGTCTCCAAGGCCAAGGACTTCATCGGCAAGCGCTCCTACCTCCGGCAGGACGCAAGCCGTGAGGACCGCAAGCACCTGGTGAGCGTCCTCCCCGTGGACCACTCGCTCCGTTTGCCCGAAGGAACACAGCTGGTGGAAAAGGGCATCCCGGTCAACCCGGCCAACGGACCCGTCCCCATGGAGGGCTTCGTGACCTCCAGCTACCACAGCGCCGCACTGGGCCGTTCCTTCGCCCTGGCACTGATTCAAAACGGCCGCAACCGCATCGGCGAGACCCTGGTGGCCTCACTGGGAGACCAATTGGTGGACGTGGTTGTTGGCGAAACCGTACTTTTCGATGCTGAAGGGACCCGCAAAGATGGCTGAAACAGCAACACCAGCAGAAACCGCACACGTCGATCGCGTCCGGGGTGCCCGCCGCAGCCCGGCCGAACACCTCGCTGAGGCTTTCACTTCCGGCTCCGTGCCGGGCACGGTGACGCTCACCGAAATCCCGTACCAGACCATGGTGGGCGTCCGGGTTCACCCCGCGTCCGACGCCGGCTCCCGGGTTGCGTCCGTAACCGGCGGCTTGCCTGCCACCTGCGGTGCAGTGACGGGCAGTGCGGTATCCGGCAAGGATTCCGTCAACACCCTGTGGCTCGGCCCCACCGAGTTCATGGTGGTGGCACCCGAGGAAGCCCACGATTCCCTGGGCGGATCCCTGGTCAGCGATCTGACCACGGCGCTGGGAAACGACGCCGGCCAGGTGGTGGACTTGTCCGCCAACCGCACCACGTTCGAGCTCTCCGGCAGCCACGCCCGCGCAGTGCTGGAGAAGACTTGCGCACTGGACTTGCACCCTCGCGTCTTCAAGGCCGGCACCGCAGTCTCCACTGAGCTCGCGCACATTCCGGTGATGCTCTGGAAGACCTCGGACGAGTCCTACCGGATCTTTCCCCGGGCCTCGTTTGCCGACTTCCTGGGACGCTGGCTCCTCGACGCCATGCGGGAGTACGCCTCCCCAGAGGTCCCCTAATGGCACTTAGTGTGCTTGACCTGTTTTCTGTTGGCATCGGGCCGTCGTCTTCACACACGGTTGGCCCCATGCGTGCGGCAAAGCAGTTCACGGACGGTCTCGAATCGTCCGGCCAGCTCCCGGCTACGGTGCGCGTCCAGGCTGAGCTTTTCGGCTCCCTGGGCGCCACCGGCCGGGGCCACGGCTCAGACAAGGCCGTGGTGCTGGGGCTGCAAGGCCACTCCCCCGAAACCGTGAACACCCACACCGCCGACGACCAGGTGGCGGCCGCTGCACTCGACGCGGAACTTCGCTTGGGCGGCAACCACCGCGTGGACTTCAACTGGGACGAGGACGTAGTCCTCCACCGCCGCAAATCGCTGCCGGCACACCCCAACGGCATGACGTTCCGCGCGTTGGACCACACGGGCGGCGTGCTCCGGGAACGCAGCTACTACTCCATCGGTGGCGGCTTTGTGGTGGACGGGGACGTCTCCGGTGCAGACAAAGTGGTAGCCGACGACACAGTTCTCCCCTACCCCTTCACCACTGCAGACGAACTCCTTGCCATCTGCCTCCGCGAGGGCAAGTCCATCTCGGACATCATGCTGGCCAACGAACTCGTGTGGCGCTCCGAGGAGGAGCTGCGTGAGAAGTTGCTGGGCATCTGGGCTGTTATGCAGGAATGCGTTGACAACGGCTGCTCTGCCGAGGGAATCCTGCCGGGAGGCCTGAAGGTCAGGCGACGGGCGCCGTCGTTGTTCAAGAAGCTCTCCGAAACTGACGCAGACCTGAACGGTGCGCACTCTGCCGATCCGCTCCTCGCCATGGAATGGGTGAACCTGTTCGCCTTGGCTGTGAACGAGGAGAACGCCGCGGGCGGCAGGATCGTCACCGCGCCCACCAATGGTGCCGCCGGAATTGTCCCCGCAGTCCTGCACTATTACACAAAGTTTGTTCCGGGAGCCAACGACGACGGTGTCGTGCGCTTCCTGCTGGCGGCGGCCGCCGTCGGAATCCTGTTCAAAATCAACGCGTCCATCTCAGGTGCCGAGGTGGGCTGCCAAGGTGAAGTGGGCTCCGCCTGCTCCATGGCGGCGGCCGGCCTCTGCGAAGTCCTGGGTGGAACGCCCGGGCAAGTGGAAAATGCCGCCGAAGTGGGCATCGAACACAACCTCGGCCTCACCTGCGATCCCGTGGGCGGGCTGGTGCAGATTCCCTGCATCGAACGCAATGCGATCGCCAGCGTCAAGGCCATCAACGCCGCCCGCCTTGCCCTGCATGGCGATGGCAGCCACAAAGTGTCCCTGGACAAAGCCATCAAGACCATGCGCGAGACAGGCGCTGACATGAAATCCAAGTACAAGGAGACCTCCCGTGGAGGCCTCGCCGTCAACGTAGTGGAGTGCTAGCCATGACTGCCATCCAAACTGAAACTTCCGCCAATTCCTCTGTTGAGACCACGGTGGAGCACGTGCTCACGCTCGACTGTCCCGAAGGTCCCGGAATCGTGCACGCTGTGTCCGGCTTCCTGCTGGAGCACGGCTGCGACATCATCGACAACAAGCAGTTCGGTGATCGCGCCGAGGGCCACTTCTTCATGCGGGTCCACTTCGCGTCGACCGGCGATGAATCCACTGTTGACGAGCTGCGTTCTGCGTTCTCTCCCGTTGGCGAGAAGTACGGCATGAACTGGCAACTGGAGCAGCAGGGGTACAAGCGACGTGTGCTGATCATGGTCTCCAAGTTCGGGCACTGCTTGAATGACCTCCTGTTCCGCGCACGGATTGGCGAGCTCCCCATCGATGTAGTGGGCGTGGTGTCCAATCACACCGACCATCAGGGTTTGGCGGAGTGGCATGGGATCCCGTTCTTCCACATCCCTGTCACTGCAGCCACCAAGCCGGCAGCCGAGGGGCGCTTGCTGGAGATCATTGACGAGCTGGACGTGG
Source organism: Arthrobacter sp. M2012083 (assembly GCF_000281065.1). Taxonomy (GTDB): domain Bacteria; phylum Actinomycetota; class Actinomycetes; order Actinomycetales; family Micrococcaceae; genus Arthrobacter. Next base: position 17,670 of record NZ_AKKK01000016.1, on the reverse strand, counting down.
AACTCATTGTGCTGGCGCGTTACATGCAGGTCCTCAGCGACGACCTGGCCCGCAAGCTGGACGGCCGCGCCATCAACATCCACCACTCGTTCCTGCCGAGCTTCAAGGGCGCCAAGCCCTACCACCAGGCCTACGCACGTGGTGTGAAAACTGTGGGCGCCACAGCCCACTACGTGAACGGCGAGTTGGATGAAGGTCCCATCATCGCCCAGCAGGTAGTGGAAGTGGACCACACGTTCGGGCCGGACGATCTCGTAGCCGCCGGCCGGGACACCGAATGCAAGGCCCTCAGCAACGCCGTTCGCTGGCACTGCGAGGGGCGGATCATCCTGAATGGGAACAGGACGATCGTGTTGAAGTAGGGCCCTGCAAGCACCCATTTCGATGGTTCCCTGCGCAGACGCTGTTGCGAACGGCGGTGTGTGCAGGGAACCATCGAATTGGCGTTTAAGGGCCTACAACCGAGCAAGTCGCGTTGCCAGATGCAGGGCAGCCAGCCTGCCGGTTCCCCGCGGATCTCCACCACAGAGTTCAAAAATCCGTTGGAGCCGGTGGTGCAGCGACTGCCGTTCCAGGTGCAGTTCTCTCGCAGCCTGGGCAGTGTTACACCCGGTATCAAGCCAGATGGCCAGGGTCCTCATCAGTTCGGACTTCTTCAGGCGATCATGCTCGACGACGGCACCCAGCTGCCGGTGGACGAACCGTTCACGCGTGGCCGGGTCCAGCGACTCTTGGGCAAGGAGCTCCACGGCCAGCGTGTCAGCGTCCACTACTCCGCCGCCGGCCGAGGGCAAATCCAGCGCGCGACGCGCCTCAGCCAAGGACCACGGCGCCTCACCGATTCCCCTGCCCAAAGGTCCGACAGCCACCAAGGATCCGGCGGGAACGTCCAGTTGACCAAGTGAATCCATAAGTGCACGGCGAGTGGCCGCCCCATCCCTCGCCGCACCTCCAACCAACGACGCGATGGCGATCAGTTCCGCATTATTGGCGTAGCTCGCACTGTGCGGCACACCTTCATGAAGCAGCGCGTCCACTGCCGGGCGAAGATGCCCGGCTGCGGTTGAACGAATCACTACGGCCGCCACCGCGCCCTTGACTGGGAATCCCGACGCCGGTCCGAGCTGCTGCAGCTGCCACTGCTGGCTCCCGGAACTGATGGCACGCATGAGTTCGATGCCAGCCAACTCCTTCAGCCCGGGCGGCATGCGTTGCAGCAACGCCAGCCCGAGGATGTCTACGGAGCGTTCGCCCGCCACCCGCGCGAGGCCGCTATCGCCGTCGTCCGGCATGTGCAGTTCAAGTCTGGCGGCGAGGACGCCGCGCACTGGCACATCCACCGTGGTGACGTTGCCGCCGTCGTCGAAAGATCCGGCGGCGCCCAGGGTGAGGCCCGACGGCGATACCAGCCTGGCGCTGGCACCTGTCCTTTCGGATAAGACAGCAAGGAGTTGGTCGAGCCCGGCTCCGTGGGCAAGTTCGGCGGCCATCGCATGGCTGGCTTGGTCGCCGCGTTGGAGGTGCTCCACGGATTCGCTCACCAGCAATGAGTTGATTTCCTGCATCACGCCAACAAAGGGAACCACCTGACGCAGCTCGATCACCGGAAGCCCGGCAGCCTCGGCAATGTCCAGCATGCCCTGGGGAACTTCGGGAAGAGCGGGACCAGTTTCCAGCGCTAACGCCGCGATCCCGCGTGCAGCGAGTTCGCGGACGTATTCGGCCCGCCGTTCATCGCTCACGGCAGCCAGTGCCTGGCCTCCGCTGAGGAGCAGTTCTCCGCCGCTGAGGAGAGGGGCAATGTCCAGAACCTCGCTGGAATGCACCCAGCGGACGGGCCTGGACAGCGCCTCAGGAACGCTGTTGAGGAGCCGCGGGTCGGCGGACTTCAAGCTTTGGTACTCCAAGGCTGCACCCAACAGGATTGGCATGACACTCCGTAAGGTATTGGCTCATTTGTTTAGACACATCGTATCTTGTTGCTGTGATGTGAGGCACATACGCTGAAAGGGTCCCTTTCATACACGGAGGCTCTCCCCATGCAAGACAACCTCTTCCCCTCATCTTCAGGCCCAGCGTCTTCAACCCCAGCACCGTCAGATCCGGCAACGGCGCCGGGGCATGACAGCGAGGCCTGGCTTCAGCCCATCCCCGAGTCCGACCGCACCCGCAAAGTTTCCGGACAGTTCTGGATCTGGGCGGGCGCCAACCTTGCCCCAATTAACTGGGTGCTCGGCGCCCTCGGCATCCATCTTGGCCTTGGTTTCGCTGACACCGTGATCGTGCTGGTGCTGGGCAACCTGATCGGCATGCTGCTGTTCGGCTGCTTTGTCCTCCTCGGTCAGAAGACCGGTGCCACGGGCATGGTGTTGGCCCGCGCGGCCTTCGGGCGTCGAGGCAACTACCTCCCTGCCGCCATCCAAGCTCTTCTGGTGATCGGCTGGTGCGCCGTCAACACGTGGATCATCCTGGACCTCGTGATGGCCCTGTTCGGAACGCTCGGCTGGGTGGATCCCGACGCCAAGAACTACGCCTGGAAGATCGGCGTGGCCACGGCCATCATGGCAGCCCAGGTGGCCATCGCCTGGTTCGGCTATAAGGCCATTGCGGCCTTCGAAAAGTGGACCGTGCCGCCCACCATCATCATCCTGGCCGTCATGTCATGCGTGGCCTGGTTCGGCATGAAGATCGACTGGGGCTACGCAGGACCCGCCGGCAACATCCTTGAAGGCTCTGAGCGCATCGCCGCCATGAGCGCCGTGATGACGGCAATCGGCATCGGCTGGGGCATCACCTGGTTCACCTATGCTGCCGATTACTCCCGCTTTGTCAGCACCTCAGTTCCCAAGCGCAAGGTCTATCTTGCTTCAGTCCTCGGGCAGTTCATTCCAGTGGTGTGGCTCGGCGTTCTCGGTGCAAGCCTTGCGACCAACAGCGGCGAGATCGACCCCGGCAAGTTGATCGTCCAAAACTTCGGCGTCCTTGCCCTCCCTGTCCTTCTGATGGTCTTGCACGGCCCCATCGCCACCAACATCCTGAACATCTACACCTTTTCAGTGGCCACGCAGGCCCTGGACATCAAGATCAGCCGCCGGAAACTGAACCTGTTCGTGGGCGTCTTCTCGCTCATCGCCGTGGTGTTCTTCATCTTCCAAGAGGACTTCGCGGCAGTGCTCGACGCTTGGCTGATTGGCCTGGTTGCCTGGGTGGCGGCCTGGGGTGGCGTGATGCTGGTCCATTACTTCTGGCTGGACAAGCGCTGGCCAGCCAAGGTGGACCGCCTCTTTGACCCCGTGGGAACGCACCGTCTGCCCGTCATCAACTGGGCCGGAATCGTGTCGCTCCTGGTGGGCATCTTCTCCACGTGGCTGTTCATGTACGGACTTGTTCCCGCCATGCAGGGCCCGGTAGCCGTGGCCTTGGGCGGCTGGGATCTTTCCTGGCTGGCCGGTGGACTCACCAGCGCGGCGAGCTACGCAGTTCTCGGCCCGCGGGCGCACAAAAAGTACGTCCTCGCGGGTTCCAATCACGTCCTCCTGACGCAACCCGCGCCTGCCCCGGCTGTTGAAAGGACCACAGCATGAACCAGCCCGCTTTCGCCGATTCGCTCCACCCGATCACTTGGCCCGAGGGCTACCAAGCTGCAGCATCCTTTACCTTTGACGTCGACGCCGAGTCCTGCACCATCGCCCACGACCCCACCAGCACCAAGCGCATGTCCCTCATGAGCCACCAGGCCTACGGTCCCAAGATCGCCGTGCCGCGCTTGCTTCAGATCCTGGACCGTCAGGACATCAAGGGCACGTTCTTCATCCCGGGTTTCACGGCGGAGAGCTACCCGGATGTGGTCCGCCGGATCGCTGATGATGGGCATGAGATCGCCCACCACGGATACCTTCATGAGCCCATGCAGGGCATCGACGCCGCCACCGAGGCAAGCTATCTTGACCGAGGCCTTGAAGCACTGGCCAGGGTGGCAGGAATCCGGCCATTGGGTTACCGGGCACCGTGGTGGGAGCTGAACTGGCAGTCGCCCGCACTGCTGGCGGACCGGGGCTTCCTTTACGATTCAAGCCTGCTCGACGGCGATGCCCCCTACCGGATGGCCGTGGCCGACGGCGATTCCCGTGACATGGTGGAGATCCCTGTGGATTGGGCGTTGGACGACTGGGAGCAGTACGGGTTCTACCCCGGAGTCACGGGCAGCGGAGTGATTGAGAGTCCCGCGAAGGCCCTGGAAATGTGGACGCTCGAAGCCCAGGCGCACCACTCCCAAGGCGGCTGTTTCGTCCTGACCAACCACCCGTTCATCTCTGGACGGCCATCCCGTGCGGTGGCCCTGGAGCAGTTGGTCGAACGGGTCAAGGACTTGGAGGGAATGTGGGTCACTACGCTTGCCGAGATCGCGCAGCACACCAAGGATTCCGTGCAGGAAGTCCACACCCACGCACGAATCGATGTTCCACTGTTCCCCGGAGCGGGAGCTACGTTCCGGCCGGCGCAAGTCCACCTGCCCGCAGGGTTTTGAGGTGGCTCAGCCGTTCACGGCGTTGATCCACACACCGATGATCCACGTACTGGCCGCAGCACAGGCGAGGCCGAACTCCACCAGGATCCCGATGCCGGTCGCTTTCAAAGCAGCGCCGCTCGAACGCACAGCTGTACGGAAGTCACGGGTCCGCTGGACTTCACTGAGGAGCAGCCCGACGGCGAACCCAACAAAGAGCCCCACCACGGGAATGACGAACATTCCCACAACACCCAGGACCACGCCGATCAGCACAGACCTGTTGGGGATGCCGTGTTGCTTCAGTTTCCGCCCGGTGAGCACGGCACTTGCTGCCATGCCGGCCACCACGAACAGCATGCCGACGGCGAAGATCACCCAGCCGAACGGACCGGCACCTCCCCAGATCGCCCAGGCCAGCAGGCTCGCGCCGATGAGGATACTGCCGGGAAGCACGGGAATGATGGTCCCCGCCACGCCTACCGCAATGGCCAGGCCGCACAGGATGGTCACAATAAGTTCGGCGTTCATGGCCTCAAGTCTATGGGCCGCCCGGTTGGCCGACTGAGCACCCGGACCGGCTTAACCACAAACGACGGCGACGCTCCCCAGCGGGAGGCGTCGCCGTCGTCGATTCTTGCGTAAGTAGCCGCTACTCGGTAACGGCGGCAGCAACGGCCGCGGTGACGGCCGGTGCCACGCGGGCATCCAGCGGGCTCGGCACGATGTAGTCAGCGGAGAGGTCTTCTGCAGCCAGCTCGGCGATCGCGTTGGCTGCAGCAATCTTCATGGCGGGCGTAATGCGGCGGGCCTTGGCGTCCAGTGCGCCACGGAAGATGCCGGGGAAGGCCAGAACGTTGTTGATCTGGTTGGGAAAATCGCTGCGACCGGTGGCAACAACTGCCGCGTACTTCTGGGCAACCTCAGGCAGAACTTCCGGGTCCGGGTTAGACAGGGCGAAGACGATCGACTGATCGTTCATGAGCTTCAGGTGTTCTTCATCCAGCTTGGAAGAGGAGACGCCCACAAAGACGTCGGCGCCGGTCAGTCCTTCACCCGGACCGCCGCTGATGCCGCGGGGGTTGGTGCGCTGGGCCATGCGTGCCTTGACGCTGCCGGGATCTGCCACGAGATCGGCACGGTCAGCGTTGACCACGCCCTTGGAGTCGAGCAGGATGACGTCCTTGATGCCAACTGCGAGCAGGATCTCAGCAATGGCGATGCCTGCGGCGCCTGCGCCGGAAACAACAACCTTAAGGCCGGCGAGCTCGCGCTGGGTCACCTTGGCGGCGTTGGTCAGGGCGGCAAGGACCACGACGGCGGTGCCGTGCTGGTCGTCGTGCATGACCGGGCAGTCGAGGGCCTCGATGAGGCGCTCTTCGAGTTCGAAGCAGCGCGGAGCCGAGATGTCTTCCAGGTTCACGGCGCCGAAGCTGGGGCGGAGGCGGACCAGGGTCTCGATGATTTCGTCCACGTTGGTGGTGTTGAGGACCAGCGGGATGGAGTCCAGGTCTCCGAAGGACTTGAACAGCGCGGACTTGCCCTCCATGACGGGCAAGGATGCGCTCGGGCCAATGTTGCCCAGACCCAGAACAGCGGTGCCATCGCTGACCACAACAACCAGGCGCTCGGCCCAAGTGTGCGTGCGGGCAAGCTCAGGGTTGGCATGGATTGCGCGGCTGACCTGCGCAACTCCGGGGGTGTACGCGATGGAGAGGTCGCGCTTGTTGTTCAACGGAACGGTGCTGGAGATGGTCAGCTTGCCGCCCTCGTGGGCTGCGAAGATCTCTTCTTCGCTCAGTACCAAGGTTTCGTTATCAGTTGCAATTGTCTCAATGGACACGTCTTTGTCTCCTCAGGCTAGCCGTGAACCCACGGCATGATTCGGGCAGGAACAGAACTGCTGGTGCGGACCAAGGGTGACTGGTCCGGCATTGCTTCTGCAGATAGGGGGCTGCTAGCCGCTTCGGTGTTTCCAGCCTAAGGAAGAGCGCAGGGTACAAGATTCAATACCAAGAGAGACGATTCGAGAGTAAAACGTTCAACCACCGCAGATTGTGACTCACGTCATTCCAAAAAACGTGTACTTGCGCCCTGCTGGTCTAGACCAGCAGGGTCATTTAGTCCTCCCCGGTGAGGAGTGTGCACGCTTTCTTAAGATCCTTCTCGGCCTCAAACAAAGAAAGCCTGCGGCAACGAACCGCTTGCACCAACCCGCTCACCAAGTGCAGCAAGATCCGGGCCCTGACGGCATCCTTCCCAGGGTCCCTGCTCAGCGAACCAACCACTTCCTCGGACAAGGCATCGATTTCCCGCAGTAACTGCGCCGTGTCATCGTCCTTGCCCGCAGGCCTGATAAGGCAATGTTCCACGCCGGGCTGCATGACCCGCAGATGGAAGATCTCCATCATCAATCCCGCGAGGGCATGGCCTTTGCCTTCCCGCAGCCGGACGCCGTCGCGGAGTTCCCGTAACTGCTGCCGATAGACGGCCAGCATGAGATGGGCCGTAGAGGGAAAGTAGCGGTACAGCGTGCCAAGTGGAATGTCAGCGCGGGCAGCAACGTCAGACAAGCTCAAGGTATCGAACTGCCGCTGGGCAAATCCTTCGGCAGTCTTCAGGATGCGGGCATACCGCAGCTGCTGCCGCGGTGTGGTGGGTGCGGCAGCCATACGGGGCAGCCCCGTGGTCAGGTCAAGGGAGTAGGGTTCCAGTGAGTTTGATGCGGGCATTTCCGGCGATCTCTTGGCAGGCTGACAAGGAAACGGCCGGCTGGGTCAAGAACCGCGGCTGGCCGATCGCATCAATGATACGGGAGCAAAATGACCGTTTGCTGAGAGCCCCTTTGCGCCCGTGAGCCATGCCGTTCCCGGCTATCTACCCTGCAGACACATACACTTCATGCAGGTTTGGATGGCGCACCGGGAGGAACACGCATGGGGACATTACGACGTCGGGTTGCAGCGGCGCTGCTGACCGCCACTGTGGCGGCCATGGCACTTAGTCCCCTATCGGCGTCGGCCGCGCCCAGCAGCGGACCAGACCCCATACTCAATGGGCAAGCATTTGTGGGCAAAAAGCTGACGGCTGACATAGGTCCCTATACGTTCTATGGCTGCGGGGGCGGCAAAGGCCCGGACTTCACGGTGTACTGGACCCGGGATGGCTTCCTCGTAGCCGGCGAAACAACCCGGAGCTACCTCCTTGAGTCCGATGACACAGGCTCCCGGATGGCCGTCCACGTCACGGCCAGCAGAACGGCCTGCGGCGGAGAATCCCTGCACAGCAACGAAACCAAGCCTGTTGGCGCCGTGAACCGGGCCGCAGGATTCACCGGACGCAACTTCGAGCTCCTGACCCGCGCCAACGACGGCTCGCTTTTGCTCTACGGGCGGAATGGCAGCGCCTGGGACCCTGCCCGAACAGTGGGATATGGCTTCAATATCTTCAACACGGCATTCTCCCCGGGCGACTTCGACGGCGATGGCAAAAGCGATGTAATCGTGCGCGACTCCGTTGGAGGGCTTTACCTCTTCGGTGGAGACGGGGCAGGGGGATGGAAACCGGCCAAGTCCATCGGAAATGGCTGGAATGTGTTCGACTCCATCATCAGCCCGGGCGACTTCAACGGCGATGGCCACAACGACGTCCTGGCAAGGGAACCCGGCGGCGCCCTTTACCTCTACCCGGGCAATGGCACCGGCGGATGGTTGCCTCGAGCCGCCGTCGGGACCGGCTGGAACGTCATGGACGCATTGGCAACCCCCGGCGATTTCAATGGCGATGGCAATGTAGACATCCTGGCGCGTGACCGCAGCGGGTACCTGTTTTTTTACGGGGGCAACGGTGCAGGCGGCTGGTCACGGTCCTGGATGATCGGCGTCGGTTGGAATGCGCTCAGGTTCGTGGGCGGTGCCGGTGACTTCAACGGCGACGGCTACCCCGATGTTTACGGTGTGGACCAGCAAGGCCGCTTGCTGACCTACTACAGCGACGGAAGGACCGGCTGGAAGGGTTCCGAGGTTGTGGGCGCAGGCTTTGGATGGTTCACAGCAATCTTCTAGGAAAATCCCAGACGCGGTACCATTAACCGCATAAAGTCTGGGGAGGACACAATGTTTGCTTCATCACGCCCTACGTCCGGCGTGCGCCGGGCAATTGCCGGAGCAGTGGCTGCAATCTTTGCGGCAGTAGTACTTGCCCCCACTCCCGCCATGGCCAACATGGACCCTGAACCTCCAGTAATTACCGGTGCCCCTTATGTTGGTTCCACGCTGACAGTTTCATGGGATCCTATGGCCTATAAGGGCTGCGCCCAGGCCTCCGGGCCCGATACACGCATCTACTGGACCCGCGATGGCGAGTTGGCTGCCGACCACACCACCTGGCCCCACTACCTCCTCGGCGAAGAAGACCGCGGCAAAACCATCGCAGCGCACCTCGTGGCAAACCATCCCTGCGAGGGGATGGAAGTTGCCAGCGAAGAAAGTGCACCGATATCTGCCTCGAACCGCCCCAATGGCTTCACCAGCCGCGGAGCGTTCGAGCTCCTGGCCCGCCGCACCGACGGCGCCTTGGTGATGTACCCGCGCGTATTCAACAGCTGGGAACCTGCACGGACTGTTGGTGCCGGCTGGAACATCTTCCCCACAGTTCTTTCCCCCGGCGACTTTGACGGCGACGGCAGCAATGACGTCCTGGGCCGGGACTCGGCAGGCGGCCTTTACCTGTACAGCGGCGATGGTTCAGGCGGCTGGAACGGTCCCCGCAAGGTAGGAACCGGATGGAACATCTTCACGTCGCTGGTGGCCCCCGGGGACTTTAACAGCGACGGCACCAACGACATCCTGGCCCGCGATTCCGGCGGCTTGCTTTACCTCTATCCCGGTGATGGGGAGGGCGGCTGGCTGCCAAGGTCCGTCGTGGGGCAAGGCTGGAACGCGCTGAACGCGATCGTCACTCCCGGGGACTTCGACGGCGACACGAACGTCGACGTCTTGGCTCGCGATGCTTCCGGCTACCTAAGGCTCTACAGCGGAAACGGCACGGGTGGCTGGAACGGCATGACCATCGTTGGTCAAGGCTGGAACGGCATGAGCAAGATCGGCAGTGCCGGCGATATCAACGCCGACGGCAGCCTCGACGTCTTTGCCGTGGACGGCTCGGGCCAACTGCGCGCCTACTACGGCAACGGCAATGCCGGCTGGGCTGGCGCTGAAGTAGTCGGCTGGGGATGGGGCGGGTTCACGGATCTGTTCTAGCATCCAGCCACCTACGGCGTCGCAATATTCGGACCGCTATATGCCAGCGGGCCAGCAGGCGGTAGTGTCATCCCAATTGATCTCTTCGGCCAACTCTGTGCCGCCTTATTATTTGGGGGAATCCTTGGGCTTCAGCTCTGCCCTTCGCGCGCCTGCGCGCCGTCTGCTCTCTTTAATTGCTGCGCCTCTGGTAGCCGCCGGGCTGCTTGCCTCGGCAATGCCTGCTTCCGCGGTTCCTGAGAGAGCTGCTTCAACTTCTACCACCTCTAACGTCCGGTCAAAGGCTGGCCTTGAAACGGCCAACTCCATGCCGAACGAAGCGACGCCCCGCTCGAAGGGTTTCGACGGCGACGGCACCTTCGACCTGTTCGCCCGCGACGCCGCCGGCCGGCTGCTGCTTTACCCCACTGATGGGAGAGGCAACTGGCGGGCACCGCAAGTAATCGGCAACGGCTGGCACATATACAACCTCCTGGTTTCGCCGGGAGACTTCGACGGCGACGGAACAGTGGACGTCATGGGCCGGGACGGCTACGGACGGCTCTTCCTTTACCAAGGAAACGGCGCCGGGGCGTGGAAACAGGCGTTCCAAATCGGCCAAGGTTGGCAGGGGTTCATCAACCTCATCGCACCCGGCGATCTGAACGGCGATGGCACCAATGACATCCTTGCCCAGGATGCAGCTGGCAATGTATTCCTCTACCCAGGAAACGGGCGGGGCGGCTGGCTCGCACCCAGCAAGGTCTCCTCGGCTTGGCAGGGCCTGGATGCTGCCGGCGCGGGGCATTTCTATGGCACACCCGAGGCCGTGGTCCTCACCCGAAGTTGGTGGGGTGACCTACAGGTTCGGTCCTCTCCGCGCAACGGTTTCTTCCATGAGTACGGTCATCCCAGCGGCTACGACGGAGTCATTGGCAGGGGCTGGGAAGTGCTGAGTCGCTTTGGGGTCGCCGGTGACTTCAATGGCGATGGCTACAACGACGTTTACGGCATCAGCCCGAACGGTCAGCTCACGATGTACCTCGCCGACCCTTCGGGGTTCAGCAGCCGGGGCATCTACGGTTTCACATGGAAAGGGCAGCCGGTTGTCGGTAGCGGCTGGAACGTCATGAATGCCGTGTTCTAGGCCTAGTCCACGCTCTTGATCTTCACCACGAACACGGCGCCCAAGAGCCCAATGACTGCGGCGGCTACGTATAGCGAGACGTAGCCGCCCCAGTACAGGACAAACGGCGATGCGATCAAAGGGGCGATCACTTGGGGCAGTGAATTGGCTATGTTGATGACGCCCAAGTCCCGACCGCGGTCCATGCCGGTCGGAAGGACCTGCGTGATAAGCGCGAAGTCGACGGCGAGGTATGCACCAAATCCGATCCCCAACACCACCGCCCCGGCGAGACCGCCGATCCATGTTGGTGCGAAGGCAAGGATCAGCGAAGCCAGTGCAATGATGACCGACGACGCGATGACTAGAGGCTTCCGCTTGCCCATCTTGTCGCTTAGCCGTCCACCGAGAACACTGGTAATAATGACCGATACCGCGTAAAGCCCGGTAAGAACGAGGACACCAAAAGAAGGATCGATTCCCTCGGTTTCCTTGAGGCGCACGGCATCGCTGAGGAAGAACAACAGATACAACGTGACCATGTGGTTACCGGTGCTGACCAGCAGACGCGTCAGCCAAGCCCAAGCGAAGTCGGGATAGCGCTGAGGCGAAACCCAGAAGCCTTTGAGGAACTCTGCCAGGTTGAAGGGCGGGCGTTCGGTTGGGGGAAGCTGCTGATCGTCATTCTTGAAGAGGTAAAGCACGACGCCGGCGAGCAGCGCCGCGGCGCACAGCCAGTACCCGGCTGCAAAGTCTCCAACAACCACCGCCGCGATCACCGCGCCGATCAGAATACCTACCGTCTGCCCCATCGCGGCGAGTCCGCCGACAGTTCCGCGCTGTGGAACCGGGACGCGGTCAGGTACGGCGGCCGTTATGGCGGCGTACATGGCGTTGGCTCCGGCCTGCACCAGGCACCAAAGCAAAGTCATGGCTGCAACATTGGGGGCACCGGCCAAAGCAACGAGCGCAACAGCTGCCAGGATGGCGCCCATCAGGACCCAAGGGACACGACGTCCGAATCGTGACGTCGTACGGTCGCTGAAGGCGCCAAACAAGGGATTCGCAACCATGGAAACAGCGGCACCGCAGCCTGTCACCAAAGCCAGGATCGCTTCCTTCTGGCCTTCATCGAAGTGGGCTGCCTGCTGCCCGAGAAGAACTTGAAGGGGACCAAAGAATGCTGCGTTGATGCCCAGGTTCACGAGCACGACGCCGGTGACCCAGATCGGCCGAACCCGGGTAACAGGCTCCGCCAGTGCCGTTGTGGTACTTCCGCGTACTACGGCTGGATCCGGCACCGGGCCCGGTAGATCGGACAAGCTCATCGCAGGTTCCCCCTCGTTTCAATGTTTGGATTCAGCCTAGCGCGGTCGAGCGACAGTAAACCGCCGTTGCACTTTTTATCCACATAGGCCGAAACATCTCCTGCGGCAGCCCTGACGCAGGCGTTAGTGTGGCCTCAAACCGATAGAGGAGCAGCACTATGAGCGAGCAAGTAAATACCGCCGATCTCTACGACGAACGCGGCGAGGAACTGGAATCCATCGCCGTCCAGTTTCAGAATTTGGGTGGCCGCACACACTTCAGTGGGCCGGTCCGCACTATTCGATGCTTCGAGGACAATGCCCTGGTCAAGACCGTCCTGAGCACTCCCGGGGACGGAGCGGTTCTGGTCATCGATGGACAGGGGTCACTGAGGACCGCGCTCATGGGTGACATGATCGCGGAAAGTGCCGTAGCAAACGGCTGGGCGGGAGTAGTTATTAACGGGGCCATTCGCGACCGCGAGGCCATCGCGCGCCTGCCTCTGGGCGTGAAAGCACTCGGCAGCAACCCGAAGAAGAGCGCCAAGACAGGCGTGGGTGAGGTTGACGTCCAGCTGGTGATCGATCGCGTGCGGATCCAGCCCGGCGTGATGATTTTCTGCGACACGGACGGCATTTTGGTGGAGCGCTAACCCTCCTGAAGGCACCGACTTACAAGAAAAGTCGAAGAAACATTCTCTCGGCGGGAATCAATGGGACCGTAAGATAGTTACTGAAAGCAACTATCCTGCTTAACTCACTTTTCTGCCATCTCTGGAGAAGATATGTCCAAAACTGCGCCCGTAAGGGCTGCCGGTGAGGTCCTGACGCAACGTCAGACACTCACCGTCATGGTGGGGCTCATGCTCGGCATGTTCCTGTCCTCGCTGGATCAAACCATCGTGTCCACGTCCATCTACACCATTGCCAACGACCTCGATGGCCTGTCTCTTCAGGCGTGGGCAACCACGGCTTACCTCATCACATCGACGGTCAGCACCCCGCTCTACGGCAAGCTCAGCGATATTTTCGGCCGCCGCCCGCTCTACCTCGTGGCCATTGTGATCTTCCTGATTGGTTCCCTTTACGCGGGATCGGTCCACTCCATGACGGAGCTCGCCATTGCCCGCGGCATCCAGGGTCTCGGCGCCGGTGGCCTGCTGGCATTGGCGCTGACCATCATCGGTGACATCGTGGCACTGAAGGACAGGGCCAAGTACCAGGGCTACTTCATGTCAGTCTTCGGCATCTCTTCCGTCCTGGGCCCGGTGATCGGCGGGGCCTTCGCGGGCTCGGCCAACATCCTGGGCTTCGAAGGCTGGCGGTGGGTCTTCTTCATCAACCTCCCCATCGGGCTCGCCGCCCTTGTGGTGGTCTTCATGTACCTGCACCTTCCTGCACGGCACGTGAAGCAAAAGATCGACTACTGGGGTGCTGCGGCTATCACACTGGCCATTGTCCCCCTGCTTCTGGTTGCAGAACAGGGCCGCGTTTGGGGTTGGGCCTCCGGCGCATCCTGGCTCTGCTATGGACTTGGCGTCATCGGAATCGTGGCCTTCCTCCTGGCCGAAAGGCGAGCCGGGGACTACGCACTGATTCCCCTGCGGCTTTTCAAGAACATGACGTTTGGATTGTCGTCGCTTCTGAACTTCATCATCGGCATCGGCATGTTCGGCGCAATCGCCATGCTGCCTATGTACCTGCAGCTCGTGAAGGGGCTGACTCCCACCGAGGCTGGCCTGATGATGATCACGTTTACTGTGGGCATCCTCTTCGGCTCGATCTCTGCCGGCCGAACCATCTCCTCATCAGGGGTATACCGGATCTTCCCGATCCTGGGTACCGCTATCTTGGCCGCTGCGGCCACCGTCATGGGTTTGGTGCTGGGCGTCGATACCGGACTGTGGGTTCCCGGCCTGATAGCAGTGTTCTTCGGCGTCGGACTGGGCTTCTGCATGCAGCCGCTCACGCTCGCAATGCAGGTGTCGGTCCCGCCCAAGGACATGGGCGTGGGCACCTCCACTGCGGCGTTCTTCCGTTCCATGGGCGGGGCTGTGGGAACTGCGGTGTTCATTTCCATGCTGTTCAGCACAGCGGCCGACAAAATAGCCGACGGCATGAAGACCGCCGCTTCCAGCCCGGACTACCAAGCAGTGATGACGGACCCCGCTGTGGCATCGGACCCGGCAAACGCCAAGCTCTTCGACTTCTTCAAGAATGGTGCCAACAACGAGTCCCTGAATGACACCAGCTGGCTTCATACGGCCAACAGCACGCTGACACGGCCCATCACCGAAGGCTTTGCCCAAGCGATCGACATCGTCATGCTGACAGCTGCCGGGCTCATGCTCGTAGCCTTCCTGATCAGCTTCGCCCTGCCCAACAAGAAGCTGACGGATCCCAAGGCAGCAGCCAAGGAATCCGTTCCGGCGCATTGATGCCTGGACATACAAGGCCGGCTGCTAAGGACCCGGTTCATAGACAATCGGCCCACAAATAGCTGGTTCAAAGAGAACGGCAGGCAGTCTCCGGACTGCCTGCCGTTTCCATTGGGTCATTGTCATTTGTGCAATTTGGTCGGCAGCTCCGAGTACTAACCCTTTACTCCCAGTATTAACCTTTTATGAACTCGATGGCCAGCTCCAGGTCACCACGAAGGTCGCGATCCCCAACGTCGGACGGCAGCGTGAAACCTGCCTGCATCATGGCGCGCAGCCGCTCGCTGGCGAACTCTTCGGGGCGTCGCCCCTGCAGCCGCAGGGCACGGGAAGCACAAACAAGCTCGACGGCGGCAACGGTGGCGAGTGCGTCCGCCGTCGACTCCAACTGGGCGGTGGCCACGCTTGCGAAGCTGGCATCCTCCTCAGCCCCGAGGGACAGCACCCCAGTCTGCAGGCTTGCCGGCTGGGCGTTGGCCCGAATGCGGCCGACGGCGGCAGCAGCCACGTATTCGAGCATCATTACCCCTGACTGACCTGAACCGTCCTCAGCCAGGAAGGGTTGCAGGGCCGTATACCTTGGGTCGCAAAGGAGGTCGATCCTCCGAAGGTGAGTGGCGCACGCCGCGCCGATGGCCAGCTGCAACGTATCCACGCGGCGGGCAAGGTTTGTCATCTGGAAGAGCCCGTGGTGCGCGACGTCGTTCGTGCCGTCTGACGGCGAGCCGTAAACGAGCGGATTCTCATTGCCCGCTGTGACAAGACGGCTCAGAAGAGCATGCAAGCCCGCTAGTTCCTCCGTTTGGGAACCAAAAATCTGTGGCAAGGTCCTCAAGCAGTAAGGATCCTGAATGCGGGCAGGCTCGCCGCTGCCATGAACCATGCCATGGAACATCGTTGCGGCCGACGACACCTCTCGAGTATCTGCAGCCGCCGCTACTGCGGGGCTCAGCGCCTCTGAGTTGCCGGACATGGCAATGAAGGACATTGCAGCCGCTGACGCTGCATTATCCACGAGCCTCGACAGTTTTTGCTGCGCCAAGATCGCTTGGCCAATAGTCAGCGCGCTGGAGCTGATGAACGGAAGGGCATCGGACGTGGCCCACCCCGTGAGGCGAACCGGAACGTTGCCGCCACCCAATGGCTGGCGTTCGCCCAACAAAGTGAGCGCCGTGCCGGCCAATGCCTGCAGGTCCGCAGTTCCGATGCCACCGAACTCCCGGATTTCCGGAACGACATCGCTATTGATGAGTTCCACCAACTTCTCGGCAATGGAGGGGTTGATCCCAGATCCGCCAGCCGCCAATTGGCTGAGCCTGACAACCAACATTGCACGAACTGTCCTGCGATCCAGTGCACGGCCCGCATCCACAGCGTGGCTGCGCAGAAGCTTCAGCCCGTGGGTGTCCCCACCCTCGGCTTCCGTCAGCGAAACGGTGCGGTTCGCTCCAACCCCGGTCGATCGGCCGTAGACCGGACGGCGCAACGCCGTAGCTTCCGCAGACTTACGCGATTCGTCCATTCGGACCAAAGCTTCCGGAGCCAGCACGACGTCTTCACCGTCGGCTACTGCGACGACATCGGCCAAGTTCAGCGTCAAGCCATCAATCGTGACCATGAACCGGTCCTTTCCAGTCAGTTTCCAGGGCTAATCCGTTTCCGGTGCAGTGCAGTAAAAGCAGTCCTCCGGACAAGACAACTGTTGTTGTTCGACGCCTGCACTATCTCGAGATGAGTATTCATCCGGAGCATGATTCCGGGTATCAGGCTGGAACGCTAGTGGTAAGAGTGCCGTCATCGTTCACCTGGGGTCAACTGAAACCCGTCCTCAGTATGAAAGAGCTTCCGAATCCCTGTCCTGGAAAGGATCCAGAGAATTGTGCCATCCGCGGTTCTATCATCCACAGTCCCCCGAAACGGATTGTGGCCGCCTTTTGTCATTGTCACCCGCGTTCCCATCGCGACTGATGTCCACGGTCCCGGGCTCTCCCTTTCCATGGTGCGTTTCCTCGCTCTCAGGTGGATGTGCTGATCGTTTGTTATTCGAACTCATGCCTAGGTTGCCCCAGGACGGCTAGGCAAGGATGCCTCGCCTATCCGTCCCGGGGTTTCCTTCGAGAGGCAGTTACCGCGCCCTGGCGGTCTCGTTCATGGGGATGCGGACGCCGCGTTCGTTGGCGACCTCGATGGCGCGGTCGTAGCCGGCGTCGACGTGGCGGATGACGCCCATGCCGGGGTCGTTGGTCAGGAGCCGCTCGAGTTTCTGGGCTGCCAGTTCAGTGCCGTCAGCGACGGAAACCTGGCCCGTGTGGATGGACCGGCCGATACCAACACCACCGCCGTGGTGGATGGAAACCCAGGTAGCACCCGAGGAGGCAGCGGTCAGAGCGTTCAACAGCGGCCAGTCAGCGACCGCGTCCGAGCCGTCCTTCATCGACTCGGTCTCCCGGTACGGAGACGCCACCGAACCCGAGTCCAGGTGGTCACGGCCGATCACGATCGGGGCCTTGACCTTGCCCTCCTTCACGAGCTGGTTGAACAACAACCCGGCCTTGGCCCGTTCGCCGTACCCGAGCCAGCAAATACGAGCCGGCAGCCCCTCGAACTCCACCCGTTCGGCCGCAGCATCGATCCACTTGTGCAGGTGCTTGTTCTCCGGGAACAACTCCTTGATCGCCGCGTCCGTCACCGCGATGTCTTCCGGATCGCCCGAGAGCGCCACCCAACGGAACGGGCCCAGACCCTCGCAGAACAACGGCCGAATGTACGCCGGAACGAAGCCAGGGAACTCAAACGCCCGCTCGTACCCACCCTTCCGGGCCTCATCCCGGATCGAGTTGCCGTAATCGAACACCTCAGCCCCGGCATCCTGGAACTCCACCATCGCCTGGACCTGACGGGCCATGGACGCCTGAGCCTTCTTCGTGAACCCTTCCGGATCCGCCCCGGCCTCAACATGCCACTCGGCCACGGTGATGCCCTCAGGAAGGTAAGACAGGGGATCATGCGCACTGGTCTGGTCCGTGACCACATCAAAGGTGACCTCCCCGGC
>NZ_AKKK01000015.1 GCF_000281065.1 Arthrobacter sp. M2012083 | reverse complement strand
CGGGCGGCGCGTTTTTGCCCTGACTACGCTGGGCCTCAAAGCCAGTGGCTTTGGAGCAGTACAGCCGTCCCTCGGACTCACAGAACGGTGGGAGTTGTGAAACTCGAATTGAAGGGGATCTCGAAAGCCTTCGGGACCTTCTACGCCAACCAAGACATCGACCTCGTGGTCGAATCCGGCCAGATCCATTGCCTCCTCGGCGAAAATGGTGCCGGCAAATCAACCCTCATGAACGTGCTGTACGGGCTTTACGAGCCCACAGCCGGCCAGATCCTGGTGGATGACCAACCGGTCAATTTCCGCGGACCCGGTGACGCCATGGCGGCCGGCATCGGCATGGTGCACCAGCACTTCATGCTGGTCCCCGTCTTTACAGTGGCGGAAAACGTTGCCCTCGGCGCGGAGCCGACCACGTTCGGTGGTGTGCTCAGCATCGACGAAACCCGGAAGAAGATCCGGGAGATTTCCGATCAGTACGGTTTCGATGTCGATCCCGACGCCCTGGTGGAGGACCTCCCCGTGGGCGTCCAGCAGCGGGTCGAAATCATCAAAGCGCTGGTGCGTGAGGCAAAAGTCCTCATTTTGGACGAGCCCACGGCCGTGCTGACGCCGCAGGAAACCGATGAACTCCTGGACATCATGAGGCAGCTCAGAGCCGGCGGCACGTCCATCGTCTTCATCTCGCACAAGCTGCGCGAAGTGAAGGCTGTTTCGGACGTCATTACCGTCATCCGCCGCGGCAAGGTGGTGGGAGATGCTCCTCCCACGGCGTCAGCCACAGAACTGGCCTCCATGATGGTTGGACGCCCGGTGAGCCTGAGCCTGAACAAAGCTCCCGCGCAGCCTAAGGAAACCACTTTCGTGGTGGAAAACCTGACGGTGCGTGCGGCCAACGGCACCAACGTGGTGGACGGAATCAGCTTCGACATCGCCCAAGGCGAGATCCTCGCCGTCGCCGGTGTCCAAGGCAATGGCCAAACGGAACTGACCGAAGCCATCCTGGGTGTCCAAGAGCATGTAACCGGCTCCGTGACCCTTGATGGCAAGCAACTGCTGGGCCTTCCCGTCAAGGACGTCCTGCGTTCCGGCGTCGGGTTTGTTCCGGAGGACCGGACAGTGGACGGACTGGTGGGACCGTTCTCCGTGGCAGAGAACCTGGTCCTCGACCTTTACGACCAAGCACCGTTTGCCAGTGGCATCAGCATGAAGCCTGCCAAGGTTGCGGAGCATGCGAAGGCCAAGATCGAGGAATTCGATATCCGGACTCCTTCCGCGGCATCGGCGGCCGGAACGTTGTCCGGCGGCAACCAGCAGAAAGTGGTCATGGCCAGGGAACTGTCCCGGCCCCTGCGGTTGTTTATCGCGAGCCAGCCCACCCGTGGCGTGGACGTCGGTTCCATCGAGTTCCTGCACAAGCGCATCGTTGCCGAACGGGACGTCGGAACGCCGGTCATGATCGTTTCCACTGAACTTGATGAGGTCATTGAGCTCGCCGACCGGATTGCCGTGCTTTACAAAGGCAAGCTCGTGGGCATTGTCCCTGCCGGAACACCCCGCGACACCCTTGGCTTGATGATGGCCGGCGTCGGCCCTGAAGGAGGCTCCGATGACAACTAAAGACGAGTCGGGCAAAGACCAAAAACCCGAGGAATCCACCTCCGAAGTGCGGGCGGCAGACGTCGCCCTGGACACCGCCGGTGGGACGCTGGAACCTTCCATAGTGCCTGTTTCCTCCCAAAGCGGCGACCCGGGACACAAGCAAGGCAGCCTCATGCGCCGGATCGTGATGGGCAACGGCTTTGTCTCCGTCCTGGCGGTCATTGTGGCGCTGTTCCTCGGCGGCCTGCTGATTGCCAGCACGGACGCCCAGGTGGCCAAGACCGCGGGCTACTTGTTCGCACGCCCCACGGACTTCCTGAGTGCGTTGTGGACAGCCATGACCGAGAGCTACGTTGCCCTCTTCCAGGGTGCTGTGTTCAATCCACGTGAAGGTTTCAAGCCCTTGCTTGAAACCATGACCGTGGCAACCCCGCTGATCTGTGCGGGCCTTGGTGTTGCACTGGCGTTCCGCGCCGGCTTGTTCAACATCGGCGCCCAGGGGCAGATCATCATCAGCGCCACTCTCGCTGCCTACGTTGGGTTCGCCTGGCACCTGCCGTTCGGCCTGCACCTGCTGGTGGTCATCATCATGGGCGTCCTGGGCGGTGCTTTGTGGGGTGCCATTGTGGGCATCCTCAAAGCCCGGACCGGTGCGCATGAGGTCATCGTCACCATCATGCTGAACTATGTGGCCTTGTTCCTGCTCGACTTCCTGCTGAACACTGCTGCGTTCCGGCGTCCGGGAGACAACAGCCCCATTTCGCCGCGCCTCGATGAATCGGCAACGTATCCCGTCCTCATCCCGGGATCCCGACTCCACGTGGGCTTCCTGGTGGCAATCGCGCTGACCTACGGTGTGTGGTGGCTGTTGAACCGATCCACCATCGGCTTCGAGTTCCGTGCCGTCGGTGCCAACCCCGTCGCGGCGCGGACCGCCGGCGTCAAAGTATCCCGCGCCACCATCCTGGTGATGGCCATGGCCGGCGCCCTCGCCGCGTTCGGTGGTGTTGCCCAAGTGGCCGGTACCGAAAAGGTGCTGACAGGCGGCGTCGCTGCCCAGATCGGCTTCGATGCGATCACTGTTGCCCTGCTGGGTCGCAGTACACCGTGGGGGACGTTCTTTGCCGGACTGCTGTTCGGAGCTTTCCGTGCAGGCGCAGTGCAGATGCAGATCCAGACCGGAACGCCCATCGACATTGTGCTGGTGGTGCAATCGCTGATTGTGCTCTTCATCGCCGCGCCGCCGCTCATCCGTTCGATCTTCCGGCTGGAGCCCAAGAAGAAGAACAAGAACAAGACACCGAAGGCGGCCCCGAAAGCTGCCCTTGCCAACGCCACCGGAGGTGCCAAGTGAGCGCGACAACCACCGCTCCCAAGTCGGGATCAACGGCCCTGCCAGCGTTCCGGCCGTCCATGAAGGTTCCGCTTTCCCTCGGGATCCTGGCGCTCATAGCCTTGGTCTTCTTCGGATTCCTTGGCCCGGACAAGACAGCCGAGATGAAGATCAGCGACGCCGGCGACGCCGTTGCGGTCCCTGCCCTGATGATTCCTGGACAGGTGGGCGGAATTGTCCTAGGCATCCTGCTGCTGGCCATGGCAGCCTACTCGATCTACCTCTGGACCCAAGGAGAGCGGTCGCCCAAGTGGCTGCCAATCGCGTTTGCCGTGGTGTTCGTGTTCGCCTTGCTTGTTTGGATCGTGGCAGGCGCCCGCCAGCCCTCCATCTCGCTGGCCGGCCTCGTTGCCGGCTCGGTGACACTTGCAGTCCCATTGGTCTTCGGTTCGCTCTCCGGCGTGCTCTGTGAGCGTGTGGGTGTCGTGAACATCGCCATCGAAGGGCAACTCCTGGGCGGAGCATTCACTGCCGCCCTGGTGGCCACCATGACGGGCAGCCCGTACATCGGCCTGATTGCAGCAGCTGCGGCGGGTGCTGCCGTGTCCATGGTCCTGGCCGTGTTCAGCATCAAATACCTGGTCAACCAGATCATCGTCGGTGTGGTTTTGAACGTGTTGGTCTCCGGGCTCACAGGCTTCCTGTACGGCACGTTGATGGTGCCCAACAAGGAGCAGTTCAACACCCCGGGCCGCTTGGACATCCTGCCGATCCCGCTGCTTTCGGACATCCCCATCATCGGGCCCATCCTGTTCGAGCAGTCCATCGCGGGCTACCTCATGTACATTGCGGTGGCCGTGGTGTGGTTCGGCTTGTTCAAGACCCGCTGGGGTTTGCGGGTCCGTGCCGTCGGCGAACACCCGCAGGCTGCCGACACCCTGGGTATCAACGTCAACGCAACCCGTTTCTGGAACGTCACGTTGGGTGGTGCCATCGCGGGTATCGGTGGCGCCGTCTTCACGCTGGTGACCATCGACTCCTTCACCAAGGACATTTCCGGTGGCCGCGGCTTCATTGCCTTGGCTGCCCTGATCTTTGGGCGCTGGAATCCGATCGGCGCATTCCTGGCCTCGCTGCTGTTCGGCTTCGCCTACAACCTGCAGTCCATCCTGGGCATCATCGGTACCCCGGTACCGAGCCAGTTCATGGCCATGCTGCCGTACCTGGTGACCATCTTCGCCGTCGCAGGTTTGGTGGGTAAGTCCCGGCCACCGGCTGCAAGCGGCATACCGTACGTGAAGGGTTGACGATGCCAGCGGAAGATATCGACTGGCAGGCCTTGGAAGATGCAGCAAAGCAGGCCATGCAACAGGCCTACGCGCCATATTCCAAGTTCCCGGTGGGGGCTGCGGCCCTCACCGAGGACGGCCGGATTGTCAGCGGATGCAACGTGGAGAACGCCAGTTACGGGCTGACCCTCTGCGCCGAATGTGCCCTTGTAGGCCAGCTCCACATGACCGGCGGCGGCAAAATCGCCGCTTTCTATTGCGTGGACGGGCAAGGCAACATCCTCATGCCATGCGGGCGTTGCCGCCAGTTGCTCTACGAATTCAGGGCACCCCGAATGCAGCTCATGACAACGCAGGGAATCAAATCCATGGACCAGGTACTTCCTGACGCCTTTGGTCCCGAACATCTGGAGGAAACCACGTGACCACCACTGAAGCGTTCGACGCCGTCCAGATCATTTCCATCAAGCGGGACAAGGGCACGCTCACTCCCGAGCAGATCGACTGGACCATTGATGCCTACACCCGAGGCGTGATCGCCGAGGAACAGATGGCGGCACTGAACATGGCCATCCTGCTGAACGGCATGGACCGCGCCGAGATTTCACGCTGGACATCGGCCATGATCGCCTCGGGCGAGCGGATGGACTTTTCGTCCCTGACAAGGCCCGACGGCGGCCGGAAGGCTACCAGCGACAAGCACTCCACCGGTGGGGTGGGGGATAAGATCACGCTGCCGTTGGCGCCGCTGGTGGCTGTGTTCGGCGTCGCGGTTCCGCAGCTGTCGGGCCGCGGCCTCGGCCACACCGGCGGGACGCTGGACAAGCTGGAGGCCATCCCCGGGTGGCGGGCAAACCTGAGCAACGACGAAATCATGGCCCAGCTCCAGGACGTCGGCGCAGTCATCTGTGCTGCAGGTTCAGGGCTCGCTCCCGCGGATAAGAAGCTGTATGCCTTGCGTGACGTCACTGGAACGGTGGAAGCCATTCCGTTGATTGCCTCCTCGATCATGAGCAAGAAGATCGCCGAAGGAACCGGATCCTTGGTGCTGGACGTCAAAGTGGGTTCGGGCGCCTTCATGAAGGACGAAGCCCGGGCCCGGGAGCTTGCCGAGACCATGGTGGCTTTGGGCAAGGATGCAGGCGTACACACCGTCGCGCTGATCACGGACATGTCCACGCCGCTTGGATTGACTGCCGGTAACGCCATTGAGGTGGAGGAATCAGTGGAGGTCCTTGCCGGCGGCGGTCCGGAAGACGTGGTCGAACTGACCGTCCGCCTGGCCGAGGAGATGCTGGCCGGTGCCGGCATCCACGACGCCGATCCCGCAGCTGCGCTGAAGGACGGACGCGCCATGGACGTCTGGAACCGGATGATCGAAGCCCAAGGTGGAGATCCCCGGGCCGCGCTGCCCGAAGCCAGGGAATCCGAGGTTGTCTTCGCTCCTGCGGACGGCGTCCTGGTGGAACTGGACGCGCTTTCCGTGGGTATTGCCGCGTGGCGCCTGGGTGCTGGCCGTGCCCGCAAGGAAGACAAGGTTCAAGCCGGGGCCGGTGTCCGCCTGCACGCCAAGCCCGGCGCCCTGGTTCGTGCGGGAGAGCCCCTGATGACACTCCTGACGGATACCCCGGAGAAGTTCGACCGGGCCAAGGAAGCGCTCCAGAATGCCGTCGTGATTGCTCCTGAAGGGTCACGCCCGGCGCATCAGCTCATCATCGACCGCATCGCCTAGGCTTAAGTGTCCCGGGCGGTTTCCAGGAACAGCCCGGGACACTAGCCATCCGGCGCCTGTGGGGAGCCGGCTATCGTAAGGAAACCGTGCAGGGCATCAATGATTTCATCCTCGCCGCGGCGGAACAGCCGTGGGTGTTGGTCCTGGTGCTGGCCTGCTGCGTGATTGATGGCTTCTTCCCGCCCATCCCCAGCGAATCCGTGGTGGTGGGCCTGAGTGCAGTTTCCGGCAGCAGCGGCTCACCCAACGTTTGGCTGCTGGGCTTGATGGCAGCCATCGGCGCGTTCTCCGGGGATAACATCGCCTACATCATTGGACACCGCATCGGTATCCAACGCTGGCGCTGGATGCGCACCCAGCGGATGCAAGGCGCCTTTCGTTGGGCGGGCAAGGAACTTCGACGTCGGTCAGCCTCGCTCATCATGGTTGCCCGGTTCATCCCCATTGGCAGAGTCGCGGTCAACCTGACGGCCGGCGCGACGCACTTCCACCACCGTAAATTTGTGGCCCTTACCGCCATGTCGGCCGTCCTGTGGGCGACATATTCGGTGATCCTCGGGTACTTCTTCGGTGTCTGGTTCGAGGACAACCACCTGCTGGGCGCCGTCATAGCGATCGTGGTGGCCGTGATCCTCGGCATCATCATCGATCGCATCATCAGCAAAGTCCGGGGATCAGTGCCCTTGGATGGCAAGAACATTCCTGAGGAAGACGCCCCGGCTCCACCCACGGTATGACGATTTGTGCCCCGGAAGATCAGCCCGGCGGTTGACGACTCCGGCATCGTCAAACCGATAGCGTTAAACGCGTGATCCCAAGGCTGGGACGTAGCGAACGACGTCCCGGCCGTGGGACACTAGAGCGACTTCCGTCACATCGTCAAGTCACATTCGTCTAGGAGCTACCCCCGCGTGGAGTTTTTGAATCAAATGCTCGAGCATGCAGCCGGGCAGCCCTGGATATACCCGGTACTTCTTGTCTTCTTCTTCATTGACGGATTCGCCACCATTCTCCCCAGTGAAACAGCCATTGTGGGCCTCTCGGCGCTGTCCCTTCACAGCGGAGAACCCAACCTTTGGATTCTGGGTGCAACTGCCTTGGTAGGTGCCATGGCGGGCGACAACATGGCTTACATGTTGGGACGCAAGATCGGCCTTACCCGTTGGAAATGGATGCGGCGTCCAAAGGTCCAGAAAATGTTTGCGTGGGCGCAGTACGAGCTGGACAAGCGCGGTGCGGTCCTGATTTTCACGGCCCGGTACATTCCGTGGGGTCGCGTAGCGGTGAACTACGTCGCCGGGCAGACGGGATTCCGCCACCGCACCTTCTTCTGGCTGGACGCCTTCGCCTGCATCACGTGGGTGGGCTACTCGATCGGTATTGGCTTGCTCGCAGGTCAGTGGGTGCACCACAACCCGCTCCTCGGCGTCGGAATTGCTGTGGCCTTCGCCGTGGTCCTCGGCATCGTGGTGGACCACGCACTGCGCTGGTGGCACAAGTACCTTGAGAAGAAGGACCTGGCGCGTGAAGCCGCCGCAAGCAATGCTGCACCCGCAGCGGAGTCGTCGAATCTGTCGCAAAAAGCAGTTGCCGGGGCCGACCTCTCCAATCCTGCCGGTTAATGACCTGCCGGGGGCTGCGGTGGGGACTAGTCTTAGTACGTGACTGAGCCCATTCTTGACGCTGCCCCTGCCCTTGACTTCGATCTGAAGAGCCTTCCCAAGGTTTCCCTCCACGATCATCTGGACGGAGGACTCCGCCCGGCCACCATCATCGAGCTGGCTGAGGCCGCCGGCCACACCCTGCCCTCCACCGATCCGGT
Source organism: Arthrobacter sp. M2012083 (assembly GCF_000281065.1). Lineage (GTDB taxonomy): Bacteria > Actinomycetota > Actinomycetes > Actinomycetales > Micrococcaceae > Arthrobacter. The sequence goes on along the minus strand of NZ_AKKK01000015.1, from coordinate 72,139 downwards.
GGCGCTGGGTGAATGGTTCCGTGAATCCGCTGACTCCGGTTCGCTGGTCCGCTACCTCGAAACGTTTGACCACACCGTGGCCGTCATGCAGACCAAGGAGGGCCTGTTCCGGGTCGCCAAGGAATTCGTGGAGGACCTGGCCGAGGACGGCGTCGTGTACGGCGAAGTCCGCTGGGCTCCTGAACAGCACTTGCAGCAGGGCCTGACCCTGGACGAGGTTGTGGAAGCAGTCCAGACCGGCCTCGAAGCCGGCATGGATTCCGCCGAAGAACGCGGTCAGCAAATTCAGGTTGGGCAGCTTATTACTGCCATGCGCCATGCTGACCGAGGTCAGGAAATTGCGGAGCTCGCTGTCCGCCACCGCGCCAACGGTGCCGTCGGCTTCGACATTGCCGGTGCTGAAGACGGCTTCCTCCCGTCCCGCTTTAAGGACGCCTTCACCTACCTCGCCGAGAACAACTTCCCGGCGACGGTCCACGCCGGCGAGGCGGCAGGCCTGGAGAGCATCCAATCCGCGTTGGTGGACGGCCGTGCCTTGCGCCTTGGCCACGGCGTGCGGATCGCCGAGGACATCTCGGTGGAGTTTGAGGACAACTCCGACGACGACGGCGAGGACACCATCGGCATGGTGACCATCGGCAGCGTGGCAGCATGGGTTCGGGACCGCGGAATCGCCCTTGAAATCTGCCCTTCCTCCAACCTTCAGACCGGTGCGATTTCCGGCTTTGGCGATGGCATCGAAAGCCACCCGGTGGACATGCTCTTCCAGCTCGGCTTCAACGTCACCATCAACACCGACAACCGCCTCATGAGCGGCGTGACGCTTACCGACGAGTTCGAACTCCTGGTGGAGACCTTCGACTACGACCTCGATGATCTGCTCGAGCTGACGCTCAACGCGGCCGAGGCAGCGTTCCTGCCGCTGGACGAGCGTGAAGCCTTGGTTGAGTACATCAACGATGCCTACGCCAACCTCGGCTGATAACGGCTCAAGCGGCTTGCCGGAGCTCATCCGGACAATAGCCGCCCTCCGCGAGCACTGCCCGTGGATGGGCGCCCTGACCCACGAATCCCTGGTGGAGTACCTGATCGAGGAAGCCTATGAAGTGGTTGATTCGATCGAAGCCGGTGCTGTTGATGAAGAGCTCCGCGGCGAGCTGGGCGATGTGCTGCTTCAGGTAGTGCTCCATGCCCGGCTCGCCGAGGAGCGCGGCAGTTTTGATTTCGCTGCGGTAGCCCGAGGTATTAACGCCAAGATGATCCGACGCAACCGGCACGTGTTCAAGGCGGACGGTTCACTGCAGGACAGTTTTCCGTCCAGTGTCCAGGAAATCATCGTCAAGTGGGATGCTGCCAAGCGGGCCGAGAAGCCGGAGCGGAAGGATCCCTTTGAGGGGATTCCGCCCCACCTGCCTGCCTTGGCAGGTGCGCAGAAGTCCTTCGACCGGGCAGTCCGCGCCGGCATGTCCGTTGACACCCAAAGCCGGCTGGCCGCCGTCGGACTTCCTGTCATCCCGGCCTCGGAAGAGGCGCTGGGGGAGCTGCTGCTCGCCGTCGTGGCGGGTGCCCGGGAGCAAGGACTCGACGCCGAACGGGCCCTCCGTGCCGCAGTTCGATCGTTTCAGAACAACCAGGCGCAGCCTTCATGACGTGAGCCGTTGGAAGCCGTGCCGTAACGTAAGCCACTCTCGACTACGCTAGTAGCGACGAGGACGTTGAGAATTTCCCTCTACATTCCTGTAATTCGCCCATAAGGAGCACATCCATGGCGCTTATCGATGCCATCCACGCACGCGAGATCCTTGATTCCCGCGGAAACCCGACCGTAGAAGTTGAGGTCCTGCTCTCCGACGGCCAGATCGGCCGCGCAGCAGTTCCCTCCGGTGCCTCCACCGGCGAGCACGAAGCCGTTGAGCTTCGCGACGGCGACAAGGGCCGTTACCTCGGCAAGGGTGTCCAGAAGGCCGTTGACGCCGTCATCGACGAGATCTCCCCGGCCCTGATTGGCTTCGACGCCACTGACCAGCGCAGCATCGACCAGGCCATGATCGACCTGGACGGCACGCCCAACAAGGGCAAGCTCGGCGCCAACGCCATCCTCGGCGTTTCCCTCGCCGTTGCCAACGCTGCCGCGGCTTCTGCAGACCTGCCGCTGTACAAGTACCTGGGCGGCCCGAACGCCCACGTCCTTCCCGTTCCGCTGATGAACATCCTCAACGGTGGCTCGCACGCCGACTCCGATGTGGACATCCAGGAATTCATGATCGCCCCGATCGGCGCCGAGACCTTCTCCGAAGGCCTGCGCTGGGGTGTTGAGGTCTACCACAACCTCAAGGCTGTCCTGCAGGAAAAGGGCCTCTCCACCGGCCTCGGCGACGAGGGTGGCTTCGCCCCCAACCTGCCGTCCAACCGCGCTGCGCTGGACCTGATCCAGGAAGCCATCAAGAACGCCGGCTACACCCCGGGCACGGACATTGCCCTTGCCTTGGACGTTGCATCTTCCGAGTTCTACAAGGAAGGTGCTTACCAGTTCGAAGGCAAGGCACTTTCTGCCACCGAGATGAGCGCCTACTACGCTGAGCTCGTTGCCGACTACCCGCTGGTTTCCATCGAAGACCCGCTGGACGAGAACGACTGGGAAGGCTGGAAGACCCTCACCGACACCATTGGTGACAAGGTCCAGCTTGTTGGCGACGATCTCTTCGTCACCAACCCGGTCCGCCTGCAGCAGGGCATCGAGACGGCCACGGCCAACTCCCTGCTGGTCAAGGTCAACCAGATCGGTTCCCTGACCGAGACGCTCGACGCCGTTTCCCTGGCTCAGCGCTCCGGTTACACCACCATCACCTCGCACCGCTCCGGTGAAACCGAGGACACCACCATTGCTGACATCGCTGTTGCCACCAACGCGGGCCAGATCAAGACCGGTGCCCCGGCCCGCTCCGAGCGCGTTGCCAAGTACAACCAGCTGCTGCGCATCGAAGAAGAACTCGACGACGCCGCACGCTACGCCGGCCGCAGCGCGTTCCCGCGTTTCAAGGGCTAGCCTTCAGCGAAAACACGTAACCGGTGGCTATGGTGGAAAGACCATGGCCGCCGGTTCTGTTTAACTCCGGTTCTGTTCACCACGGGCCAGGTCAGCAACAGCAAGCGCAGCAACCCGCCAGGCAAGCACCGGGCATTACAGGAGTGTCATGGCCACCCGTCGTCCAAAGGTACCCAGGGCCGACGCCCTTGGTCGTCCGTCAAGTGGTGCCCGTCCGGCCAGCGCAGGCGGTGCTGCCGGCAAGGGCTCCGACGTCGCAGGTTCTGAGGGCGCTGACGTCATCACGGCCGAGTTCGGCGGGCCGCGGGCTTCATCAAAGACTGCCCCGGCCGCGGGGCCCAAAGCTCCGGCCAACAGCAAGGCGCCCACCGACGCCAAGAAGAGCAGCGACAGCAAGCCGGCAGGCACTTCACCGAAGGCTGCGGACAAGGCCAAGGAAAAACCGTGGCCCGGGGCGAGGGATGACCGGGAGCTGGATCCCGTACCGGCGAAGGCGTTCTCCGGCAGGATGCTCGCACTTGCTGTGGTGATGATTGCCATCACCATCCTGTTGGCCCCAACTGTGAAGATTTTCCTGGAGAAACGCGCCGAAATTTCCGCTCTGGAAGCAGAAATTGCGAGCAGGAAAGCGGAACAAACCGAGCTGAACAAACAGCTCTCCCGGTGGCAGGACCCCAACTACGTGAAACAGCAGGCCCGCGACCGCATTAACATGGTTATGCCGGGTGAAACAGGTTACTGGGTGTTTGGGGGAGAAGAAGCCGCCGGCACACCGGGTGGCCGCACCGGCTCCGGATCGTCGGCCAACCCGGAGAATCTGCCCTGGGTGGATGCTCTTTGGGAGTCAATCAGACGATCGGCAACTGACTAGACGCGGTGCCCGCCGCCGTCGTGTCCGCATGGGACGTGACAAAAGGGGCAGGAAGGTTGGCAGCGCAAGTGGAAGAGAACACGGCAGCCGTGCCGCAGGAATCCCGCCAGCCATCAGCACACGATCTTGAGGTCCTCAGCCGACAGCTGGGCAGGCCGGTCAGGGATGTTGTCGAGATCCCTGCGAGGTGCGTCTGCGGCAACCCCTTGGTGGCGGCGACAGCTCCCCGGCTCAGCAACGGAACTCCGTTTCCCACCACGTTCTACCTGACCCACCCGGTCATCACTTCCGCGGTGTCGCGCCTTGAAGCGGGCGGGCTCATGAACGAGATGAATGAGCGACTGACCGCCGACCAGGAGCTGGCCGGCGCCTACCATGGCGCCCACGATGCCTACCTTCAGGCCCGCAACCAGATCGCTGATCGCTCCGGCACCGGGGCAGTGCCCGAGATCGACGGTATCTCTGCGGGCGGTATGCCCACCCGCGTGAAGTGCCTCCATGTCCTGGTGGGGCATTCTTTGGCTGCTGGGCCGGGCGTCAATCCGCTGGGGGACGAGGCACTGGATGCCATTACGGAGTGGTGGACCAAGGACCGTTGCTATTGCGACGGCGCCTGGGACACAGCCGGCGAGGCTCCTTCGCGGGACTTGAGCCGCCATGGTCCGCAAGGCTTGCCGGACATCGTGGGGCGTCCCGCCCCGGTGCGGAAGTCCAAGAGTGAAACCCTTGACGAGCAGGAGGGCACCGCATGAGCCGCGTGGCTGCCATTGACTGCGGTACCAACTCCATCCGGCTGCTTATCGCTGATGTCTCACATGGACTACCGGATGCACAGGGTCCGCTGACCGACGTCGTGCGTGAAATGCGCGTGGTGCGGCTGGGCCAGGGCGTCGATGCCACGGGAGAGCTGGCTCCGGAGGCCTTGGAGCGCACGTTTGCTGCTGCACGGGACTATGCGCGCCTCATCAACGAACACGGTGCCGAACGAGTCCGGTTCGCCGCTACGTCGGCAACTCGTGATGCCAGTAACCGCCAAGTCTTTGTGGACGGCATCCGGGATCTCCTGGGCGTGCAGCCAGAGGTCATTTCCGGTGACGAGGAGGCTGCGCTGTCCTTCGCCGGAGCCAGCAGCGTCCTGCCGGCCACGGGGGAGGACGCGATCCTGGTGGTGGACCTGGGCGGGGGAAGTACCGAATTCGTGCTGGGCGACTCCAACGGCGTTATCGCAGCGCGCTCGGTGGACATTGGCTGCGTGCGGCTGACTGAACGTCACCTTCGCAGCGATCCGCCCACTGCTGCGCAAATCAGCGCAGCAGAGGCCGACGTCGATTCCGCACTTGATCTTGCCGCTGAGACGGTGCCGCTCGACCGCGCCGCAGCGGTGGTTGGCGTCGCTGGTTCCATCACCACCATTACCGCGCACGCGTTGGGACTGAGCGAATATGAACCGGGCCGAATCCACGGCGCCTCGCTGGACCTCGAAACCATTACCGACGCTTGTACCAGCCTGCTGGAAATGACGCGCGATGAACGTGCTGCCCTTCCCTACATGCACCCGGGACGCGTAGACGTGATCGGAGCGGGAGCCTTGGTATGGCGCCGCATTCTGATCCGGATGGCAGCGGTCAGCAACGGGACCATTCGCGCGGCTGTTTCCAGCGAACACGACATTCTTGACGGTATCGCCCTGAGTATCCGGGACGGCGAATGACGTTGCGGCTTCGACGCATCCTGTCCGCTGCGCTTGCCACCGTATTGGCCGGCGCGGCGCTTGCAGGTGCGCTGTTGTCTGCTCCGGCAGCCAACGCCGATGCGTGGCGTGACAAGCAATACTGGCTCAAGGAATCCGGTGTCACCAACGCCTGGCAGGTGTCCAAGGGGGCCGGCGTCAAGGTCGCGATCATCGATAGCGGTATTGACGGTAGCCACCCTGATCTTAAGGGCGTCGTGGTCGGTGGGACGGATGTCTCCGGGGCCGGGGCTCCGAATGGACAGAAGAGCATCGGCGCCAAGACCGAACACGGCACCCTGGTGGCAACGATGCTCGCCGGGCGCGGCCACACCACGCCCACCCCGCCGCCATCGGCATCAGCGTCGGCAGCTCCGAAGCCGGCCTCACCTCCAGGGCCACCAACCACCCCGCCCGCCGGGGGACCGGACGGGATCACTGGCGTGGCGCCCGAAGCGGAGATACTCGCCATTTCAACGTGGCTCGGTTCGCCCAACCCGGGCGGCAAGACCGACCAGGAACAAATACCTGAGGCCGTGCGCTGGGCGGTGGACAACGGTGCCAAGGTCATCAACATTTCCCTCGGCAGCACTTCGCCGGATTGGCCGCAGAGCTGGGACGCAGCGTTTCTGTACGCGGAGCAAAAGGATGTGGTGATCGTTGCCGCTGCGGGAAACCGCGTGGGTGGCAACGTCCAGGTTGGAGCCCCGGCAACCATTCCCGGCGTCCTCACGGTAGCCGGGTTGGATGGTGAGGGACGCGCCAGCGTCGACTCTTCGTCCCAAGGCATCAGCATTGGAGTAGCGGCCCCGGCGGAGAAACTGGTGGGCGGCATTCCCGGAGGTTCGTATGCCGAGTGGGCAGGAACGTCCGGAGCGGCACCCATCGTTTCAGGTGTGGCAGCGCTGATCCGTTCCAAGTGGCCGGAAATGAGCGCTACCCAGGTCATCAACAGGATCGTCAGCACCGCCAAGGACGCCGGCGCCCCAGGCAAGGACCCTCTGTATGGCTACGGCATCCTGGACGCTGAGGCTGCGCTGAAGAATGACGTTCCAACCACCAGCACCAACCCGCTGGGTTCCATCGCGGACTGGATCCGCGTCCACCGCCGCGGCGTCTTTAGCGAACCCTCACAGGCGCCCGTGGCGAGCCCTACCAGCGCCGCTCCGACGCTTGCCGATCCGACTGTCCCTGTTGCAAAGACGCCTGCCACCGTGGACGAAGCCCTTCCTGCCGCCGTCGTGCTGGGTTTTGGCGCGCTGTTTGTCGCCCTCGTGGCGGGTGCGGCCATCCAGTTGCGGAGAGTCCTGAAGAACCCGCCAGCGGTGCCCGAAGAGGCCGAGACGGGCGCGCTTTTGAAGGTGGATCCTCCCGCGAGGAAGTAGTTAGTGAAGATTTTCACAAAGTACTGTACTCTGGACTCATGGCAACCACCCCAGAGCTCATTGACCGTCCCCGGGTTCTCGTCGTCGGCGGCGGCTACGTCGGCCTGTACGTAGCACTCAAACTGCAGAAGAAGATCGCGAACGCAGGCGGAATCGTCACCGTCGTTGATCCACTGCCGTACATGACCTACCAGCCCTTCCTCCCGGAAGTGGCCGGTGGCAACATCGAGGCACGCCACGCCGTCGTCTCCCACCGTCAGCACCTCAAGCAGACTGAGCTCATCCAGGGCCGCGTCACCAGCATCGACCACGCCAACCGGACCGCGGTGATCGCCCCGTCCGATGGCGGCGAAAACTTCGAGATCCCGTACTTCGACGTTGTGATCGCAGCAGGCGCCATCACCCGCACGTTCCCCATCAAGGGCCTCGCGGACAAGGGCATCGGCCTGAAGACCATTGAGGAAGCCGTTGCACTGCGCAACAAGGTGCTGGAGCGCATCGAATCGGCTTCCACCATGACTGACCCCGCAGAGCGCGCCAAGGCACTGACCTTCGTCGTGGTCGGTGGCGGCTTTGCCGGCATCGAATGCCTCACCGAAATGGAAGACCTGGCCCGCGCTGCTGTGCGCAACAACCCGCGCATCCGCCAGGAAGAAGTCCGCTTCATCCTGGTTGAAGCCATGGGCCGCATCATGCCCGAGGTCACCGCCTCGCAGGCGGAGTGGGTTGTGGAGCACCTCCGCAGCCGCGGCATCGAAGTACTCCTGAACACGTCCCTTGACAGTGCCGAGGGCAACCTCAAGCTGATCAACCTCCCGGACAAGACCCCCGCCGGCGAAGTTGAAGCAGACACCCTGGTATGGGCTGCCGGCGTGCAGGCCAACCCGATGATCCGCTCCACGGACTTCCCGCTGGAACCACGTGGCCGCGTTCGCGTGCTGCCTGACCTGCGCATCGCAGGCGACGAAGGCATCGTGGAGAACGCCTGGGCAGCCGGCGACATCGCCGCTGTTCCGGACCTCACGGGCAAGGGCCTGCCGGACGGCACCTGTGTTCCCAACGCCCAGCACGCCCTGCGCCAGGCCAAGAAGCTCGCTAAGAACCTTTGGGCCTCCCGCTGGGACAAGCCGCTGCACGACTACAAGCACAAGAACCTCGGTGCTGTAGCCGGCTTCGGCGAGTGGAAGGGTGTTGCAAACATCAACCTGCTCGGCCGCATCGGCCTCAAGGGCGGCCTCGCCTGGCTGGCCCACCGCGGTTACCACGGCATGGCGATGCCCACGGTGGAGCGCAAGTTCCGCGTGATCCTCGGCTGGATCCTGGCCTTCTTCGCGGGCCGCGACACCACTCCGCTGATGGACCTGGACAACCCGCGCGGTGCCTTCGTGGCCGCAGCGACGCCGGCTCCCAAGCCTGCTGCCGCTCCCGCGCCGGTGGAAGCCAAGCCGGTGGTCGAGGAAGTCAAGACTCCGGTAACTGCTGACGCAAAGTAGTACACGCACGACGGCGGCCGTCCCCTTGCGGGGGATGGCCGCCGTCGGCGTTTAACGCCGGCCGCTAAATGGTTGCGGCGGACACGCCCATAGACTGTTCCCATGTCCGGCGAAACCGATCTGAAGACACTCCTTGAGTCCCTTCATCCCGTGGCCCGCGATGGCGACTACGTTTACGCCCTGTGGCCGCACGGCCGGCCTTTGGAAGGTGGCATCGAAGCGGCCGTTCGCGAGGCCGAAGGCCTGACGGTGGTCCTTCACCGCGACGAAGCCGATTCTTTGGGCCTTAGCTACGATTTCGTGGCCACATGGATCACGCTCCAGGTCCATTCGGCCTTGGAAGCCGTGGGACTCACTGCTGCTGTCAGTGCTGCGCTGACGCACGCGGGAATCAGTTGCAACGTCCTGGCTGGTTTCCATCATGATCACCTGTTGGTGCCCTCAGCGGACGCGGGACGGGCCATGGACGTGTTGCGGCTGCTGGCACGCGGCGTGGTCCTGCGCTCCGAGAGGCCCGAGGACCGGGCCGAGATCCTGGAGCTCACTGCCCGCGCGTTTTCCGTCTCCCCGGTGACCGGTGAAGCGGTTGAGGGCACGCCGATTGAAGTGGGGCTTTTGCGGGAGCTTTTTGAGTGCAGCGAGTACGTGCCGGAACTCAGCATCGTGGCGGAAATGGGCGGGGAAATCGTGGGGCACGCGATCAGCACGAGGGGCTGGGTGGGAGAGCTGCCTGCCTTGGGGTTGGGTCCTATCGGTGTGCTTCCCCAATTCCAGCGGCGCGGGGTTGGTTCGGCGTTGATGCGCGAGACGGCGGCGCGTGCCACTGCACTGGGAGAGCCGGGAATCGCATTGCTTGGCAACCCCCTCTACTACCAGCGTTTCGGCTATGTGCCGGCCACCTCCATGGGCGTTGAGCCGCCTGAGGCGATGTGGGGCGAGCACTTCCAGCTGCTCACCTTGCCGGGATGGCCCGACGGCGTCCGGGGCACCTTTCGCTACGCCGCGCCATTCAACCGGCTCTAGCTGGGATACCATGGTCCGGGCGCCCCAGTAGCCCAATTGGCAGAGGCAGCGGACTTAAAATCCGCGTGTTGTGGGTTCGAGTCCCACCTGGGGCACAGACGCAAGGTGAGAGCTCTTTCTCCCTTCGTGTGCACGGTTCTCCTCTTCGGTGACTTTTCCCAGCAAGCTCGTAGATTCCCCACAGGCAACGAGTGTTATAGGGATGTGACCTGAATCACTTATGTTCCCGGGGCAATTGCACTAGTTTGAGTCTTAATCAGGAACACCTGAGTAATCGCATCAAAGGCAGTTCGCACCTTTCGATCGAGGAGACAACGAATGTTTGATCTTTCCCCAGCGGCGCCCCGAGCCGCCAAGCTAACAGCGCTTGGCATTGGGGTCGCTCTCTTGGCCACAGCTTGTGGTGGGTCTTCGACACCTACCCAGACTGGGTCTCAATCCGCCGCCGCGGCAGGTATCGCCTGCCCGGCACCGAGCGGCGGGGCGGGAGCCGGCAACAGCCAGGCTGCCACCAACACGGGACCAGTACCTCCCTCGACCACCACCACGGCTACGCCGCTTAAGCTTGGATCGCTCCTGCCGACAACGGGGTCGCTGGCGTTCCTCGGCCCGCCTGAAATTGCCGGTGTCAACCTCGGCGTCAAGGAAGTCAACGACGCCGGTGGCGTTTTGGGTGCCCCGGTGGAAGTAACCCACCGCGACTCCGGTGACACCAAGACCGACATCGCCACGCAGTCCACCACAGCCTTGCTGGGCCAGGGTGTGAGCGCAGTAATCGGTGCGGCCTCGTCCGGCGTTTCCAAGACGGTCATCAACCAGATCACCGGCGCTGGCGTCATCCACTTCTCCCCGGCGAACACCTCACCTGACTTCACCACGTGGGACGACAAGGGCCTCTACTGGCGCACGGCACCGTCCGACGTCCTGCAGGGCAAGGTCCTCGGTAACTACATGGCTACCTGTGGCGCCCAGACTGTTGGCATGATCGTTCTCAACGACGCTTACGGAACCGGCCTGCAGAAGAACGTTAAGGAAGCTTTCGAGGCAGCCGGCGGCAAGGTTGTTGCAGAAGAACTCTTCAACGAGGGTGATTCACAGTTCAGCAGCCAGGTGGACAAGGTCCTGGCAGCCAAGCCGGATGCCATCGCATTGATTACCTTCGACCAGGCCAAGAGCATCGTGCCCCTGATGACCGGCAAGGGCGTCAAGCCCACGCAGCTGTTCATGGTGGACGGCAACACCTCGGACTACAGCAAGGACTTCCAGGCCGGCACCATGAAGGGCGCACAGGGAACCATCCCCGGTACGTTCGCCAAGGACGCCTTCAAGCAGAAGCTCCTCGCGATCGATCCCGCCCTGAAGGATTACAGCTACGCAGGCGAGTCCTACGACGCCGTGAACCTGATCGCGTTGGCATCCGAGGCAGCCAAGAGCACCAAGGGCACGGACATCGCGGCCAAGCTCAAGGAAGTCTCTGAAGGCGGCGAGAAGTGCACCGACTTCCCGTCATGCGTCACCCTGCTCCGCGAGGGCAAGGACGTTGACTACGACGGCCAGTCCGGTCCGGTAACGTTCTCCGATGCCGGTGACCCCACCGAGGCATACATCGGTATCTACGAATACCAGGACGACAACACCTACAAGCCGGTCCGCGAAGAGTTCGGCAAGCTCTAAGCTGAACGCCAACTAGACCGCAGTTAGCAGCGGGTCCCCATCCTCACAAGGAAGGGGACCCGTTCGGCGTTAACAAAGCCCTCACACAGGCTGTAGACCTACCATGTCCTCATGAAGCTAACCCGGGAAGCCCGCTCCATCGCTGTGGTCATCAACGCCGGTTCACGCAAAGGTTCCGCGGCCCAAAAGGTGGTGGCCGACAGTCTCGCAAAGGCGGAGCTCCCGGTCTCCGCGATGTATACAGTGTCTGGGGGCGGCGACCTCGGCCGAGCCCTGGAACAAGCGATGACCGAAGGTCACGATTTTGTGGTTGTTGGGGGAGGCGACGGAACAGTTGCCTCTGCAGCAGGACTCGTGGCGGGTACCGACGTCGTGCTGGGTGTTCTTCCGCTGGGCACCGCGAATGACCTTGCCAGGACGCTGGAAATCCCCCGGGACCTGGGCCGCGCCTGCGCTGCCCTCGCGGACGGAAAAGTAGTGGACATCGATCTCGGGCGGGCGAACGGCCAACCCTTCCTCAACGTGGCTTCAGCCGGCCTGTCCGTGGCAGTCACGCAGGCGCTCAGTCCGCGCCTCAAACGACTCATCGGGCCCTTGGCATATGGTGTGGCCACGCTTCGCTCCTACGCCACGCACAAGCCGTTCCACGCCCGCCTCGAGTTCCCGGACGGGGACCATGAGCCAGTAGAGCTGGAGGACCTGTTGCAGGTGGCGGTGGGAAACGGAAGGTACTACGGAGGCGGCAACGCGGTCTCTCCGACAGCGGGGATCGATGATCACACACTGGACATCTACGCGATCCAGGCGGCGCCGCTGCGGGAGCAGGCAAAGATTGCGCGTTCGCTCAAGAATGGCAAGTTTGTGGAAAACGAGCGGGTGCTCCACCTCACCAGCCGGAATGTCAGGTTGGTGACCAATCCGCTGCTGTCGATGAACCTCGACGGCGAGATCACAACCAGCACGCCCACGGACTTCACGGTTGAGCGAAATGCGGTGCACGTGGTGGTGCCGGCGGGCAGCAGCAGCGCGACTTTTGAGGGACGCCACTGAAACGCCGAAGGCCTGGTTCCGGCGCGACGCCGGAACCAGGCCTTCGGGTTACCCTCGTTAGACCTCGTCTGCCAAGGTACCCAGGTAGAGCTGGATGACCTTGGGGTCCTTCATGAGCTCACGGCCCGTGCCGGTGTACGCATCCTTGCCTTGGTCCAGGACATAGCCGCGGTCGCAGATCTGCAGGCAACGGCGGGCGTTCTGTTCCACCATGATCACCGAGACTCCCGCCCGGTTGATCTCGTGGACACGGAGGAAGGTCTCGTCCTGTTTGACGGGGGAGAGGCCTGCTGACGGCTCGTCAAGCAGCAGCACGGCCGGGTCCATCATGAGGGCCCTGCCCATGGCCACCATCTGGCGTTCGCCACCCGACAGGGAACCTGCACGCTGGGCACGCCGCTTTCCCAACTCGGGGAAGAGGCTGGTAACAAAGTCGAAGCGTTCGGAGAAATCCTTGGGCCGCTGGAACATGCCCATTTGGAGATTCTCTTCTATGGTCAGCGTGGCGAAGACGTTGTTTGTCTGCGGAACGAAGCCCACGCCCTGGGTGACCAGTTTATTGGCCTTTAGCCCCGTGAGGTCCTGGCCACGAACCACCACTGTGCCGGAGTGGACCTTCACCAGACCGAACATGGCCTTCAGGAGCGTGGATTTACCGGCGCCGTTGGGGCCGATAATGCCAATCAGCTCACCCTTGCGGGCCTCGATGCTGCAGCCATTGAGGATATTGACGCCAGGAATGTAGCCTGCCACGAGGTTGGTGACCTTGACCACGGAATCGCCGGCCGGGGCGGCCGCCGAGGCGGGCATTTCGCTGATACTGCTGCTCATTTCCCGTCCTCCTTCTTGCTTTCTTCGATCTCGGACAGGATGCCGGCATCTTCGGTGCCCACTACCGACTCTTCATCGGCTTCAAGTTCTGCCTCGAGCACTTTGATGCCTTCGGCGTCGCCAAGGTCCACATCGTGGTGGGCACCAAGGTAGGCGTCGATCACGGCGGGGTTCTTCATGACTTCGCCCGGAGGTCCTTCGGCAACAACTTTGCCTTCGGCCATGACCACAACCCAGTCGGCAATGTGGCGGACCATGTTCATGTCGTGCTCCACGAAGAGCACGGTCATGCCCTCCGCTTTGAGGTTCTTGATGTGGTCCAGCAGAGACTGTGTCAATGCCGGGTTCACACCGGCCATGGGCTCATCCAGCATCACCAGCTTGGGCTTTACCATCAGGGAGCGTGCCATCTCCAGGAGCTTCCGCTGGCCACCGGAGAGGGACGCTGCATAGTCGTCCTTCTTGGTATCCAGCTTGAACTTCTCCAGCAGCACGTTGGCTTGGGCTGTGATTTCCTTTTCCCGTCCTCCCCAGATGCCTTTGAACAGGGCCCTGGACAGCCGTTCGCCGGGTTGGTCCGCAGCACCGAGGCGCATGTTTTCCATCACGGTCAGCTTGCCCATCACCTTGGTCAGCTGGAAGGTGCGGACCATGCCCATGCGGGCCACCTTGTACGAGGAAACGCCGGCCAGGCTGTTGCCTTCAAACTGCCACTTGCCCGTGTTGGGAGTGTCAAAGCCCGTGAGCAAGTTGAACAGGGTTGTTTTGCCCGCGCCATTGGGACCGATCAAGGCGGTGATTTTATGGCGGGGAATCTCGAGGTATTCCACGTCCACCGCGTTGATGCCGCCAAAGGAACGGGTGACGTCCTCTGCCACCACAATGGGATCGCGCTTCTTGCAGCCGGGGGTATTTTCCCCGACGGCGATAGGCCGCGAATCGGTCATGTAGTCGATATTTTCGGTATTGCGTTCGTTGGTCTCACTCATGCGAAAGCAAGCTCCTTCTTATTGCCGAAGACGCCTTGCGGGCGGAAGATCATCAGGAGCATCAGCGCAACGCCCACCAGGATGTAGCGCAACTGGCCGGCCTGGACGGTGGTCAGCCAGGTGACTGCCCCTGATTCGATGAGGCCGTAGAGCAGGCTCTGGGTCAGCGAGAGCACAACCCAGAAGATCATGGCCCCAATGACAGGCCCCAACACCGTGGCCATGCCGCCGAGCAGGAGGCAGGTCCACAAGAAGAACGTAAGCTCTGTGCCGTAGTTGGACGGCTGGACGGCGCCGCGGGGGAGTGTGAAGATCATGCCCGCCAACGCGCCGAGCACGCCGCCAATGACCAGGGCCTGCATCTTGTAGGCGTAGACGTTCTTGCCGAGCGAGCGGACAGCGTTCTCGTCTTCCCGGATGCCCTTCAAGACGCGGCCCCAGGGGCTGCGCATCAGGAGCCACACCAGGAGGCAGCACACGATGACCAGGCCCCACCCGACGACGCGGATAAAGAAGTCGCGGTTGTTCATGCCCATATAGGACCCTTCAGGGAAGGGATTCATGGCATAGAAGGTGTTCTCGAACGCTGCCAGGCCGTTGGCGGAGCCTGTGACGCTGGTGAGCTGGTTGGTGGTCACCACGTACCGCACAATTTCGGCGGCGGCGATGGTGACGATAGCCAGGTAGTCGGCACGAAGCCGCAGCGTAGGAATACCCAGGATGAACGCGAAGATCACCGAGCACAGAACAGAGATGATCAGGGCAAGGAAGAACGGGGCGTCGAAAGTCAGGGTAGAGATTGCGAAACCGTAGGCACCCACCGCCATGAAGCCGGCCTGGCCGAAGTTCAGCAGGCCTGAGTAGCCGAAGTGCACCGCGAGGCCCAAAGCGGCAAGTGCGTAAGCCGCCGTCGTCGGGCTGAACAATTCGCCAAGGGCGCTGGAGAAAATAAATCCGAAGTCCATGGCCCGCTCCTAACCCACACGCTCACGCCGGCCGAGGATACCCTGCGGTCGGAACAGAAGAACAACAATCATGATGAACAGGGCACCGACGTACTTGAGGTCGGCGGGGAGGCCGAACACTGTGGTCAGTTCCACGAAGATACCGACGACGATCGAGCCGATCAGGGCGCCGAAGACGGTTCCCAAACCACCCAGTGTCACACCGGCGAAGATGAGCAGCAGGATCTGCGAGCCCATGTCGAAGGTCACGCCAGGACGGTAGTACGCCCACAGGATGCCGCCGAGGGAGGCGAGGACGCCGCCGACGATCCACACAATGCGGATCACGGAGTCGACATCGATGCCGGAGGCTGCTGCCAGTGCGGGGTTGTCGGCCACTGCACGGGTTGCCTTGCCGAGGCGGGTCTTCAGCAGGACGATGCCGATCAGGGCGATGACCACCGCACTGATGATCAGGGACCACAGGTTGTTCGGGGAGATCGAAACAGGGCCGATCTGGATCTCGGCACTCTGAGCGCCGGGCAGCTGCTGCGTTGCACCGCCGAAGAAGAACTGGATGACGTAGCGGATGGCCAACGCGAGACCGATGCTGACGATCATCATGGGGACCAGGCCTGAGCCACGTTTCCTCAACGGCCGCCAGAGCCCTGCGTCCTGGACGTAGCCGAAGAGGCCGCCGCCTACCAGGGCAAGCAGGATGGCCAGCCAGAAGGGGAGCCCAAAGGCGTTGAACATGAACACCAGTACTGCGCCCAGCGTCACCATCTCACCGTGGGCGAAGTTGGTCAGGCCGGTGGTTCCGAAGATCAGGGAAAGGCCAACCGAGGCGAGTGCGAGGAGAAGGCCAAAGCTCAGTCCCGCCACGAGGCGGTTGAGGAGGTTTTGGCCGAAGTCCTGTTGCTGGACCACGATGCCCTCGCCGAAGGCGAAGATCACCGACAGGTTGGACGTCTGGCTGAACGTGACATCGCGGGGATTGTCCTGGCCCTCGGCCAGTGCGATGCCCTCCGGCAAGGTGGAGGTGTCCAGCTCAATGGTGTAGGTGCCTTGGACGGGAACGCCGATGGTCCAGGCTCCGTTGGCTCCGGAGGTGGCTTCACCTTCAAACCCGTTGCCCGTGGCTTTGATCTTGACACCGGGTATGGGAGCCCGGGCATCATCGCGGAGGAACCCGCTGATGTTGTTCTGGAAAGTCGTCGGTGACGGCGAAGGCGAGGGGGTGGTTGCCTGTGCCGAAGGGGCGGCGATCAACAGAGCGGTGATGAGGGCTGCGAACAGCGCCCCCACAACTCTCTGCAGTCCTTTGGACCGTCTCATGGACGGGTCGCGCAGTGTGCTTCTCAAAATGGAAACCTCCACAGTGGGGGTGGTCCCGGCTGCGCCTTTGCAGCCGGTGCGAACGGTCATGGGGCTTGTGAACAGTTCTTGCCTAGCTGCCTCGTTTGTGATCTAAGTCACCCATGTGTGGCCTATGTTACCGCCCGGTGGAGTTAATAAATGCCCAGTTCGGGGGTGCGAAGATCGCGATCGGATAACAACTGTGAAGCTATAGGCAACTAGTGATGTAGCAGTCCTTAAGTAAACCTTTGTTGTTTAAGGGTGCTACTAAACGTTCTGAGGGTGACAGTCTCCCAATTTCTTGTCACGGTTGAGTTTCGTCTCCGTGAACAAGGGAACTTTCCCTGCCGCGCGCGCGTGGTAATTGGTACCGTGAACTATCACTAGCCCTTTTTCAGGAGGACACCCGCAATGGCACTTGGCGGAAACCCAGTCTTCAACGGAAAGAATTTCCGTGGAGCAAAGCAGGCCCCGCCTGTACCGCAGAACCCGTACGGCCAGCAGTTCAACCAGGCACCCGGCCGTGCACCGAGCCAGGTCATGGACGGCCATGCAGCATGGTCTGCCCAGCAGCAGAACATGACCAATGAGCAACTGCAGCAGATGTACAACCAGCCCGCTGCAGGCCCGGCCGACACCGGGCGCATGACCTATGACGACGTCATCATGAAGACCGTCGCCTGCCTCGTGGTTCTCATCATCGGTGCCGGCGTCACGCTCTTCGTGGCGCCCGCCCTCTCCACCATGCTCATGATCGTTGGTGCCTTGGGCGGATTCGTCCTGGCACTGGTCAACACGTTCAAGAAGCAGCCTTCACCGGCCCTGATCCTTGCCTACGCCGGCCTCGAGGGCCTGTTCCTCGGTGGCCTCACCCGTATCCTGGACGGCATGTACCCCGGCGTCGGTCTTCAGGCCGTCATCGGAACGCTGGCAGTCTTCGGCGTCACCCTGGTGCTCTTCAAGAGCGGCAAGGTCCGCGCCACTCCCAAGATGGTGCGCTTCTTCATGATCGCCACCATCGGCTACGCAGTCTTCGCCCTGATCAACATGGTGATGATGTGGACCGGCGCTGTTCAGGAGCCCTTCGGCCTCCGCACCAGCTTCGAAATTGCAGGCATTCCGCTGGGTGTCTTCATCGGCATCCTGGCCATCGGCCTGGCAGCGTTCTCGCTGATCATGGACTTCACCAGCATCGAAGAGGGCGTCCGCGCGGGCGCCCCGGAGCGTTACTCCTGGGTTGCAGCCTTCGGCCTGACGGTCACGCTGGTTTGGCTCTACGTGGAAATCATCCGCCTCCTGGCGATCCTGCGAGGCGACGACTAGTTACCAACAGCTCCAACGCGAAATGCCCCCGAAGAAGTTTCGGGGGCATTTTTGCGTTGAGCCAGCTTGCGTGCTCGCTAGCTCAAGCGTTCGAAAACCACCGCCATGCCCTGCCCGCCACCTACACACAAGGTGGCAAGCCCTAAAGTTCCGTCTCGTTCCTTGAGGCCGTTGAGGAGCGTACTTGTCATCCGGGCGCCGGTCATACCGAAGGGGTGCCCCAAGGCAATGGCCCCGCCATGGACGTTGAGCTTTGCAGGATCGATCCCCAACTCACGGGCACTCGCCACCACCTGCACAGCGAAGGCTTCGTTGAGCTCCACCAGATCGATGTCATCGATGGTGAGCCCGGCCAGTGCGAGAGCCCGCCGCGTTGATTCCACAGGCCCCATGCCCATGAGTTCAGGGGAGAGGGCGCTGACGGCTGTTGAAACCACCCGTGCAAGCGGCTGCAGGCCCAGCTCGCGCGCGCGGGAGTCACTCATGACCACTACCGCGGCGGCGCCATCGTTGAGGGGGCATGCGTTGCCGGCTGTAACGGTCCCCTCAGGACGGAAGACGGGTTGCAGGGCGGATACCGCTTCGAGGGTCACACCTGAGCGGGGTGAGTCGTCCCGCTCCACGACGGTTCCGTCCTTGCGCGTGTAGGGCGTGATGTCCCGGGCGTAAAACCCTGAGGCGATGGCTGCTTCGGCACGATTCTGGCTGAGGACGCCCCACTCGTCCTGTTCGGCCCGACTGATGCCATAGCTGGTGGCAACGTTTTCGGCCGTCTGGCCCATGGAGATGTAGATGTCGGGAAGCCGGCCGCCGAGCCGGGGGTCGGTCCAAGGGATGTTGGACGCCGCGCGGGACGCCGTGCGCTGGGCTGCCGCCTCGAAGAGGGGGTTGTGGTTGGAGGAGTCCGTTTCGCCGGCACCTGCCCAGTTCTGATACCTGGACACGCTCTCCACTCCGGCGGAAACCATCGCGTGGGCTTCCCCGGATTTGATGGCGTGGAAGGCCATCCGCAAGGTTTGCAGGCTTGAGGCACAGAACCGGTTGATGGTGGCCGCTGGCACGCGGTCCAGCCCGGCAAGGACAGCCACCACCCTCGCCATGTTGGATCCGGCCTCACCACTGGGCTCAGCGCAGCCCAGCAAGAGGTCGTCCAAGCCTTGACCGTCCTCCGCTCCGGGATCGAAGCCCGGAACTTTGGCGAGGGCGGCGTGCACCATGGCGGTGGCCAGGTCATCCGGACGTTCGTCCTTGAGGGAGCCCTTGAAGGCCCGGCCGATAGGGCTTCTTGCAGTAGCTACGATGACAGCCTCAGTCATGGCCCCAGCTTACGCCCGGCATCCGGTTCCTCTTGCGGGCGCCCGCAAGAGGAACCGGGCGCGTCAGGCCAGGCGAAGGGCTCCAGCGGCCGGGGTAACGGTGAAGATGTCCGGGGCGGCGAAGCCCGCCTCTGCGAAGGAATGGACGACGGCGTCGCGCACCTGTTGCTCCTGGCCAACCGGGGTCAGGGCGATGGCGGAACCGCCGAAACCGCCGCCCGTCATGCGGGCGCCGATGGCACCGTTGGCCCGGGAAGTATCCACGGCAACGTCCAGTTCCGGGCAGGAGATCTCAAAGTCGTCCCGCATCGAAACGTGGCTGGCATCCAGCAATGCTCCGATGGCGGCAGGGCCACGGGTGCCCAGGACTTCCACCGTTTGGAGGACCCGATCGTTTTCCGTCACCACGTGGCGGACCCGCCGAAGGGTGGTCTCGTCCAGCAGGCCTGACGCTTCCTCCAAACGCTCCACGCCGACGTCGCGCAGTGCCTTGACTCCAAGTATCTCCGCACCCAACTCGCAGGACGCACGACGCGAGGCATATCCGCCGTCGGCATGAGAATGCGACACCTTGGTGTCGATCACCAACAGGACCAGGCCCGAAGCTTCTGCGTCAAACGGGACCAGCTCCACATGTTGGTCACGGCAGTCCAGGAACACAGCGTGTCCTTTGGCGCCACGCAGGGACGCTGACTGGTCCATGATTCCGGTGGGTGCGCCAACGAACACGTTCTCGGCGCGCTGGGTAGCGAGCACAAGGTCTTCGGCGGCAAGGCCCGCGCCGGTCAATTCGTTCAGGGCCGAGATGACGGCGCACTCAATCGCGTGTGATGACGAGAGGCCAGCTCCGGAGGGAACATCGGAATCAAGCAGGAGGTCAAAGCCGGGCACCTCGATGCCGCGCTCCTTGAGCGCCCAGGCGACGCCGAGCGGGTAGCGGGACCATCCCTCACCGGATCCGGGTTCCGAGTCCGCGAGGTCAGCTTCCACCACGCCGTGCCCGCCAAAGGTGGACAGCATACGCAACTTTGAGTCGTCGCGGACCCGCAGGGCCACCTTTGCCGTCTTATTGATGGCGAAGGGGAGCACAAAGCCCTCGTTGTAGTCCGTGTGCTCGCCGATCAGGTTGACGCGTCCCGGTGCCTGCCACACGCCGTCGGCAGCTGCACCGAAAGTTTCCTGGAAGCGGGCGGCGAGGACGCCGGTCTCGGTGGTGGTGGTCATGCTCGGGTGCCTTCCAGGGTCTTGTGTGAAGGTGATGCGGCGACGCTGCGCAGCCGCTCCGCCACCGCTTCGGGGGTGGTGTCGTTGATGAACGCTCCCATGGCGGCCTCGGAACCGGCCAGATACTTGAGCTTATCGGCAGCGCGGCGAGGTGAGGTCAGTTGCAGGTGCAACTGGCCCGCAGTCCGAAGAACAGGGTCCAGCGGGGCCTGGTGCCAGGCCGAGATGTACGGCATGGGCGTGGGGTACAGCGAGTCGAGCCGCTTGAGAAGGTCCAAGTAGACGTGCGAGAGTTCGTCGCGCTCTTCGCCCGTGAGTGCGGCAAGATCAGGCACGCTGCGATGAGGTACCAGGTGGACTTCCAGGGGCCAGCGGGCCGCGAAGGGGACATAGGCGCTGAAGTGCTTTGCCTCCAGGACCATGCGGCTGCCGTCCTCGCGTTCTGCCTTGAGGAGTGAGGCGGCGAGTGTTTCCTTCGCATCGACGTCGTCGTAGTACTTCCGTGCTACTGCGCCGAGCTGGGCGGCGCGGGGAGTTACATACGGGTACGCGTAGATCTGGCCGTGGGGATGGTGCAGGGTGACCCCGATGTCCGCACCGCGGTTCTCGAACGGAAACACCTGCTTGATGCCCGGCAGGGCACTCAACGCCTCGGTCCGCTGGGCCCACGCCTCGATGACCGTGCGGGAACGCGTTTCGCCCAGTTCGGCGAAGGAGCCGGTGTGCTGTGGCGTGAAGGCAACCACCTCGCAGCGGCCGTAGGCCGCTCCCTTGACGTTGTGGCCGGAGTGCCCCGGGGCAGGAACCGGGGGAATGTCGCCCAACGCCGGGCCGAGGGAGGGGAAGCGGTTCTCGAACACCACGACGTCGTAATCCGATGCCGGAATTTCGGAGGGGTTCGCAGCTGTGGTGGGGCAGATGGGGCACTGATCCGCAGGGGGAAGGTGGGTCCGTGTCTGTCGGTGGGCAGCCACTGCCACCCAGTCACCCGACAATGCGTCGTAGCGGACCTCGCCGGGCTCACCGCGGGCGGGAAGCTCGCGGTGGTCCACCATCGAGTCCGGTGCTCGTTCAGGAGTCCCGGGGTCGTCGAAGTAGATCAGCTCTCGGCTGTCTGCGAGGCGGGTGCTGGTGATGCGGCTCATGCATCC
The DNA here is from genome assembly GCF_000281065.1 of Arthrobacter sp. M2012083. GTDB lineage: Bacteria > Actinomycetota > Actinomycetes > Actinomycetales > Micrococcaceae > Arthrobacter. The sequence continues at coordinate 50,731 of NZ_AKKK01000015.1, read as the reverse complement.
ATCATTCCACAAGTGACCAAAAACGCATAGTTTCTAACAAAAGCAAACATTGTGGGATGGGGAGCCAACCACTCATGCAGTACGGTATTGCCATGCCTGCCTCCGCGTCGCCTGCCGACAGCACCCACCAATCCGCGTCCCGCCGCTTTGCTACGGGTCGTCAGTTCGAGCTCCGCAGGGACGATGCGCTCGCCGTCGTCACCGAGCTCGCCGCGGGCTTGCGACTCTACTCACGGGATGGAGTCCAGTTGACCGAAAGTTACGGTGACGACGAAATTTCGCCCGGAGCTACCGGCATCACCCTGGCGCCGTGGGCCAACCGGATAGAAGACGGGGTCTGGTACCTGGACGGCAAGAAGCAGCAGCTCGATATCACCGAAGCCTCACGCAACAACGCCAGCCACGGCCTGCTGCGCAATACCGGGTACACACTGGTGGACGAATCCGAATTTTCCGTGACGCTCGAAGCCACGGTCTTTCCGCAACACGGCTACCCGTTCCTGCTGCGGCATCGGGTGTGCTATGAGCTCGACCAGAACCTGGACCTCCGGGTCGCGCAGACCCTGATCAACGACTCCCAAGCCACGGCGCCCTTTGTCCTGGGCGCGCACCCTTACCTGCGCGTCGGAGATGTTGCCCCCGAGAACCTGGTCCTGACGGTGCATGCAGGCACCCGACTGGTGGCGGACGAGCGTCTCATCCCACGGAGCACCGCTCCTGTGGACGGAGAGTATGACTTCTCCGGCGGTGCCGCTGTGGGCACCTTGTTGGTGGATGTTGCGTTGACGGACCTGGCGTTCGACGGCGGGGCGGCGCGCCACACGCTCACCGCGCCCGATGGTCGCAGCGTAAGCCTTGAGCAGGACGAGAACTGCCAATACGCCCACGTTTTCGTCACTGACACATTCCCTGGCCGCTCCAAAGCAGTGGCTATCGAACCCATGACCGGCCCGGCCAATGCGTTCAATAGCGGCGACGGCCTTCGCTGGTTGGGGCCTGGCGAGGAGTTCACCATGCGGTGGGGAATCACAGCGTCCCTCTAGGACCTTCGTCTGGCAGATACCTCCGGATGCCTCGGATCGTCCCGGAAGTGAGAGCCGGTTTCCCATACGGGCCGGGCTACGGAATTATGGGTTCATGACGCCAACACCGGACGCCAAAACACGTTCTGACCGCCAAATTGCCGAGGACATCCCTTATGGGGTGCGCATCGCTGCAGCCTGGTCCTGGCGGGCAGGCCTGATCCTTCTCATGATCGGCGCGCTCGTCTGGTTGTTGGGCAAAGTCAGCTTCCTCATTATTCCGGTGATGGTTGCCGCGCTGCTGGCCGGTCTTCTGCACCCGGTTGTGGCTTGGCTGCGCAATCGCAAGATTCCCAACGGGGGAGCAGTCGCCATTACCGTGCTTGGTTTCATTGGCGTGATCGGTGGTGCCTTGGCGCTGGTGGGCAGGCAACTCGTTACGGGCTTTGGGGCGCTCTGGCACGAAGCACTGGCGGGCATCCAGCAGATCCAAACCTGGCTGGCCGATGGTCCGCTGCATCTGACTGCGGACCAGATTGACCAGTACATTTCCGACGGCGCCGATGCGCTCCAGAACAACAGCAGCAGCATCCTCAGTGGTGCATTGTCCTTCGGCAGCACCGCCGGACACTTTGCGGCAGGTCTTGTGTTGGCGCTGTTCATCCTCATCTTCTTCCTTCTCGAGGGGCCCCGGATTTGGGCCTTCATGGTCCGTCTCCTGCCCAGGAGCGCGCGGAGGGCCACCGATGGCGCAGGGCGTCGGGGCTGGACGTCCATGGTCAGCTATGTGCGGATCCAAATGTTCGTTGCATTCGTAGATGCTGTTGGCATTGGCGTCGGCGCAGCCATCATCCAGGTCCCCTTGGCTCTCCCCTTGGCGGTGCTGGTGTTCATCGGCTCGTTCATTCCGGTGGTCGGTGCCTTGGTTACGGGGGCCATCGCTGTGTTGCTCGCCCTCGTTGCCAACGGGCCCATCAACGCGTTGATCATGCTGGCGATCGTTCTGGTAGTGCAGCAATTGGAAAGCCACATCCTGCAGCCACTGGTTATGGGCAAGGCCGTTGCGCTGCATCCCGTGGCCGTGATCCTCTCGGTTGCCGCAGGTTCCTACCTTGCAGGCATCCCCGGGGCGCTGTTCGCTGTCCCGCTGCTCGCCGTAGTAAACACGGCAGTTCGCTACATTGCGGGCCGGACGTGGGAACATGATGAAGGATTGGGCGGTGTGGAACTCCAGCCGGCAGCCGCTTCGGCGGGGCCACGCGGCGACGCCAACTTCAAGGAGGTCCACCTCCCGCGGCCCGAATCCCGCCTCGGCAAAGGCGTCGCCGGCAAGACCAAGGCTTCGGGGAGCACCTCTGTTGAGGATCCCCAAGCCGACACCAACAAAGGAGAATAGTCAGTGAATACCCTCGAAACCCTGCCCGTCACGCTGGACGATGTCCTCAAGGCGCAGGAGCTGCTCGAGGGCATTATTACCAAGACTCCTGTGGAGTCGTCCCGTGCGCTGGGCAGCCTCGTGGGCGGCAACGTCTTTTTCAAGTGCGAGAACCTGCAGCGTGCAGGCTCCTTCAAGGTCCGCGGCGCCTACGTGCGGATGGCCCGGCTGACAGAGGACGAAAAGAAGCGCGGAGTGGTGGCGGCTTCGGCCGGCAACCACGCCCAGGGCGTGGCAGTGGCTGCCAAGAGCCTGGGCATCAACGCCCGCATCTATATGCCCCTCGGCGTAGCCCTTCCCAAGCTGGCGGCCACCCGCAGCCACGGTGCTGAGGTGGTCCTGCACGGCCACAACGTGGATGAAGCCCTGGCGGAAGCGCAGCGTTACGCCAACGAGACGGGGGCGGTTTTTGTCCATCCCTTCGACAACGTGGACGTTGTTGCCGGGCAGGGCACCATCGGCCTTGAAATCCTGGAACAGATCCCCAACGTGGACACCATTCTCATGGGAGTTGGCGGCGGTGGGCTGTTGGCCGGTGTAGCTGTCGCTATCAAGGCCAGGGCCAAGGAACTCGGCCGCGAGATCAGGGTCATTGGAGTGCAGGCAGAGAACGCTGCCGCATACCCGCCCTCACTGGCCGCTGACGCGCTGGTGCCGCTGAAGAAGGTCACCACCATGGCCGACGGCATCGCGGTTGGGCGTCCCGGGCAGCTTCCCTTCAGCATCATCCGGGAGCTGGTGGACGACGTCGTGACCGTGAGCGAGGATTCCCTTGCGCGGGCCCTGATCTTCCTGCTCGAGCGCGCCAAGATGGTTGTTGAACCTGCCGGGGCCGTAGGAGTAGCCGCGCTGATGGACGGCAAAATCGAAAACCCGGGCAACACCGCCGTCGTGCTTTCCGGCGGCAACATCGATCCCATGCTGATGCTCAAAGTCATCCAGCGCGGTCTGTCGGCCGCTGGCCGTTTCATGACGGTTCGGATGATGCTGGACGACCGTCCGGGTTCATTGGCCACGATCGCCCGCATCATCGCTGAAAACGATGCCAACGTCACCGGCCTGGACCACACCCGCCTTGGTGGTTCCATCAGCATGGGTGACGTCTCCATCACTATCAACCTGGAAACCAAGGGCCACGAACACGGCGAACAGGTACTCGGTGCCCTCCGGGCCGAGGGCTTCCAGCCAATCGTGGTGCACTGACAGGAGGGGCGCCCATGGTGCTTGGAATGCCTGAGGGCTCAAAGGAAGCGGCCAGGGAGTCGCTCGCTGGTCGGGCGAAGGGCGGGCTGCTCTTCATGGGCGGATTCGTCATTCTGCTCTATGTGATTGAGATCCTCAACACCTTGATGCGCCACGGGCTCAACCCAACCTTTGGTTTGCGACCCCGTTCCATGGACGGCGTGCTGGACATCCTGACATTTCCGTTGCTGCACGCGAACCTGAACCACCTGCTGTCCAACACGCTGCCGCTGATCATCTTCGGTTTCCTGGTGTTCCTGTCCGGAATCCGGGTGTTCCTCACAGCGTTGGCCTTCAGCTGGCTCGGATCAGGGCTTGCGGTGTGGCTGATCGGCGGGGGAGGCGTAACGGTTGGAGCCTCCGGCTTGGTGTTCGGTTTCTTTGCATTCCTGTTGGTGCGGGGATTCTTCAACCGCAGCTGGTGGCAGATCCTGCTCTCCGTGGTCCTGTTCATGGCCTACGGCAGCATCCTCTTCGGCGTTCTACCCACGGTGCTGGGCTACATCTCCTGGCAGGCGCACCTCGGCGGGGCCGTAGGGGGCGTCGTAGCGGCCGTCCTGCTGCGTCCCAAGGCCAAGCTCACAGCCTGACCCACACACGAAAAACGCCGGCCCGCCCCGCGAAGGGGTGGGCCGGCGTCGTATCATTCAGGCCGGGTGAGCCGCTGCTTAGGCGACGTAGGGCTTGGCGGAAACGATTTCCACCGGGATTTCCTTACCGTTGGGGGCGACGTAGCTGAGGCTGTCGCCTTCCTTGTGGCCGATGATGGCGGCACCCAAGGGGGACTTTTCGCTGAAGACATCAAGGTCGGAGTCACCGGCGATTTCGCGGGAGCCCAGGAGGAACGTCTCTTCGTCGCCGGCGATGCGGGCAACAACCAGCATGCCGGGTTCGACGATTCCGTCGTCTGCCGGCGCTTCGCCCACCTGGGCATCGCGCAGGAGGGCGGTGAGCTGGCGGATGCGGGCTTCAATCTTGCCCTGCTCCTCCTTGGCAGCGTGGTAACCGCCGTTTTCCTTGAGGTCGCCTTCCTGGCGTGCAGCTTCGATCTTCTGGACGATTTCCGCCCGGCCAGCGCCGGAAAGGTGTTCCAGCTCAGCCTGCAAGCGGTCGAAAGCTTCCTGGGTAAGCCAAGCCGCTGTGGCGCTATTGGTGGTAGACACGGATTTCTCCTCTAGATCTGACAATGCAAAAGACCCCGCCGAGTTGGCCACTCGTGAATCTCAGTAACCAACTTAACGGGGTGAAGGTTTCATCCATTGTAGTAAATCCTCTGGACGAACCCAAACCGGTTGAGTCGTGGGTCACACGATTGTTATTTCCCGCTGTCCACGATCCAGCAGTTATCCACCACTCCGGAGACTGCCGGGGACTCGGTCCTCAGGACTGTTCGCTGCATGGTGGTACTGCCGCCATCGGGATCATCCTGGGGATCGTTGGGCCCGATCTCCACCACTTTCCAGCCGACCACTGCGAACTTCGAATCCAAGGCCTTGATGGCACATTTGGCCGTGGCTCCGGGGTATTTTGTGACCTGGAAGTCCACCTCGGCCTGGGTGTCGTCCACGGTGCTGTAGCCGATGTCCTTGAAGGTGACCGGGGCCTGGGCTGAGCCCGTTGCCACGTAGGCGGCGAACGCAATTCCCAGGACCAAGGCAGCGATGACAATGTTCCGCTTGGTTTTGCGGGTCATGGCGCGCTTTTGACCGCCGTAACGATTGGCTAGGCTGGTGCTTGCCGGTACGTGGGTGGCCGATAGGTCCTCTGAAGTCACCCATCCAGTTTAGTGCCGATCCCGGCGCCCCATCACCGCCCACACAAGCATGATCCACGAAAGAGGAGCCGTCACGTGACAGCGTCCAGCAGTTCCGAGCAGCAGCTGCGTCTGCTCGCCGTCCATGCCCATCCGGATGACGAGTCCAGCAAGGGTGCAGCAACCATGGCGATGTACGCCGCTGCGGGAGTGGACGTCATGGTTGCCACGTGCACGGACGGTTCGCGAGGCGACATTCAGAACCCCGCCATGGAGGAAGCCCCTCATCCGAAGCGGGACATGGCGGGCGCCCGTCGCCTCGAAATGGCCAACGCGGCAGAGGTCCTGGGAATCCAGCAGCGCTGGCTCGGATTTGTGGATTCGGGCCTTCCCGAAGGGGATCCGCTCCCGCCCTTGCCTCCGGGTTGCTTCGCCCTGCAGCCGTTGGAGCGCGCCACGGCGCCCTTGGTCCGGCTGGTCCGCAACTTCAAGCCGCACGTCATCCTCAGCTATGACGAGAACGGTGGCTACCCCCACCCGGACCACATCATGGCCCACAAGGTTGCGGTGGAAGCTTTTGAAGCCGCGGGCGATCCAGAGCGCTACCCCGGCATGGGTGAGCCATGGACGCCCAGCAAGCTCTACTACGACCGCGCTTTCAGCCCCGAACGATTCCGCGCACTGCACTTCGCCTTGGAAGAAGCCGGGCTCCAATCCCCGTATGCCGAGCGGCTGGCGGCCTGGCTTGAAGCCGACGCGGAAGGCCACACTGCGCCGCCGGCGGGGCACCAGACCACCACGCAGGTTGATTGTGGCGACTTCTTCGAGGCCAGGGATGACGCCCTGCGGGCCCACCGGACCCAGATCGATCCCCTCGGCTTCTTCTTCGCGGTCTCGCCGGACCTGCAAAGGACCGCTTGGCCGTGGGAGGACTACACCCTGATCAAGTCCAGGGTCCCTTCCGAGCTGCCGGAGAAGGACCTGTTCGCGGGGATAAGATAGGAACGCCGGTAGTTTCTATCGCTCGTAGAAATTACCGTGTGGCCAGCCAGTTTCCCGGCTACGCGCTGCCAGTCGGCACGCACCGGCTCCCATAGAAGGTTTGAAAGTGCATCACTTGATTCTTGCCCTGACCGTCACTCCGTCGCCCGATCCCACGGGCACGCTGCGGCCCGGCCTGTCCGAGGATCAGGTGACGCCAGGTACTTGGGGCTTCGTCCTCACGGCCTTCATCGTGATCCTCACGACCTTCCTGATTGTGGACATGGTTCGGAGGATTCGCCGCGTCCGCTACCGCGCCCAGGTGGAGGAAGCGCGCTTGGCGGCAGAGGCGGGGAACACGGACGGCGGAAGCGAAAGCGCGGCCGAAGCACTCCGCTCCACTGACGAGAATGGCGATGGCGGCCCCAAGACCCGCTGAGTCGGGTCAACCCGCCGAAACCGGCGGACCCAACTGGCCCGGGGCAAATAACGCCCTGGGCTCGGAACCTTCTGCTTATTTGCGGCAGCACGCGGACAATCCCGTGTTCTGGCGCCCCTTCGGCGATGAGGCTTTTGCCTTTGCTGCCGAGCGTAATGTCCCCGTGTTCCTCTCCATCGGCTACGCAGCGTGCCACTGGTGCCACGTCATGGCCCACGAGTCCTTCGAAGACCAAAAAACTGCGGATTACCTGAACGCCAATTTTGTCCCGGTGAAAGTTGACCGGGAAGAGCGGCCCGACGTCGACTCCGTATACATGGCGGCTACGCAGGCGATCAGCGGTGAAGGCGGGTGGCCGATGTCCGTCTTCCTCACCCCGGACGGGCTCGCCTTCCATGCGGGAACGTACTTCCCGCCCATTCCCTTGCCCGGCCGCCCCTCGTTCCGCAATGTCCTGGAGGCGGTCCATGAGGCGTGGATGGAGCGACGCGATGCCGTGGAGCAGAATGCCAGGGGACTGGCAGCGAACATGGCCAATGCTCATCTTGCCGGTGTGGTCCGCCTCGACGGCCCGCCGGAAATGCTGGAGGCAAGCCTCCTCCCGGAGGCCGTAGCGCTGCTTGCCCGTTCTGAAGATCCCGACGCCGGTGGGTTCGGCAGCGCTCCCAAGTTCCCGCCGTCGGCGGTTCTTGAGTTCCTCATCCGGCACGCAGCCGCCCCGTCGGATACTGCCCTTGCAGCCCGCGACATGGCAGCGCGCGCCCTTGCCGGCATGGCCCGATCGGCATTGCGCGACCAGCTCGACGGCGGATTTGCCCGCTACTCGGTGACGGCGGACTGGTCCGTGCCGCACTTCGAGAAAATGCTGTACGACAATGCGCAGCTGCTGCGGGTCTATGCACACTGGGTCCGGCTTGGCGGCAATGAGGTCTTCCCGGCGGGCGAAGCAGCATCCGTGGCCTCGAGGTGTGCCGATTGGCTGTTGGGGTCCCTCAAGCTGCCCAACGGCGCGTTGGCCTCATCCTTGGACGCTGACACCGTGGTTGGCGGCCTGCATCATGAGGGCGCAACTTATGTGTGGACTCCTGGATCTCTGGTGGACGCCCTTGGCCCGGCTGATGCTGAGGCTGTGGCGACCATGATGAACATCGGTGCCGAGGGGACTGTCTCCGAGCTTGGTTCGCCGCTTCATCCTGCGCGGGCATTGACGGACGCGGAGAGCCGGCTTTGGGAGCGGGTCCGACCGGTGCTGTTGGCCTCCCGTAACCTTCGGAACCAGCCGGCCAGGGACCACAAAGTGGTGGCCGGGTGGAATGGCCTCGCCGTGGCCGCCCTCGCGGAAGCAGGGGCTATCCTGGACCGCGCTGACTTGGTTGCCGCGGCCGAAGCCGTGGCGGAGTACCTCGCGGACGTTCACTGGAACAGCGCGTCACAGGTGCTGGTCCGGGTTTCACATGACTCGCGGGCGCGGGGCATTGGTGGTCTGCTTGAGGACTACGCCTTCTGCGCCGATGGCCTCCTGGCGCTTTACGCTGTCACGGGCACCACACGCTGGTACCGCTTCGCGAAGGAGCTCATTCTTGCCGCAGGTTCACGTTTTGTGGAAAACGGGCAATTGGCCGACTCTGCGGGGGAGTCCGCGCAGGTTTTCAACGCCCAAGGACAGAAAGCTGCGCTGGACCCGTTCGACAACGCAACGCCCAGCGGTGCGGCCGGTTTTGCGGGCGCACTGTTGTCTTACGCCGCGTACTCCGGTTCCCACGAGCATCGCCTGATGGCCGGCAATATCCTGGGCCTGTTACCTCCCCTCGCCACGCGGGCCCCCCGTGTTGCCGGTTGGCTGCTGGCTACCGCCCAGGCTGCACTAGCCGGCCCGGTAGAGGCCGCCGTCGCAGGTCCGGACTCGCCGCTGCTTCGCGAGTTGCACAGTGCGCTGCTGAAGTCTCCTAGCCCCGGCCTGGTTGTCGCCGCGAAATTGGACGACTGGCAACAAGACGACGGCGCGTCCCCGGCGGGGGAGGCAGAAGTTCCGCTGCTGCTCCACAGGTCAGGCGCGCCGGACGGATCGGCGCAGGTCTACTTGTGCCGCGACATGGTGTGCGAGAGGCCGCTGAGTGATGTGGCAGCGGTTCAATCCCGGCTGGCGTCGATGGCCGCAGGCGACTGACACGGTCTTTCCTGCTCTGGCCTAGCTGAGCACTGCCATCATGATGGCAGCAAAATGCGCCGCGAACGCCAGCACCGTGAAGGCGTGGAAGAGTTCGTGGAAGCCGAAGTGCTGGACGCTGAAGTTCGGTTTTTTGATGGCGTAGAACACCGCGCCGGCGATGTACAGCGCTCCACCGACGCAGATGAGTATTGCTGCCGGGGCATTGGCGGCGAAGAACTGGGGCAGGTAGAACAGCGCTCCGCAGCCCAACGCGATGTAGACCGGCACGTACAACCAGCGTGGGGCGTGGGTCCACAGAATTCGGAAGAGCACCCCGACTATTGCTCCCGACCACACTAGCCAGAGCAACGTTACGGCCTGTGATCGCTCCAGCAAGGACCACGCCAAGGGCGTGTAACTACCGGCGATCACCAGCATGATGTTGGTGTGGTCCAGCCGTTTGAGCAGCATTCGGACCTTGGGTGACCAATTTCCGCGATGGTAAACGGCGCTGACGCCAAACAGCAGGAAACCTGTCAATGCATAGATAGCGGAGGTGATCCTGCGATCGGGGGTGGGGGCGACGGTCACCAGGACGATGCCTGCCGCTAGTGCAAAGGGGGCGGCGACAGCGTGGATCCACCCACGCCATAGGGGCTTGGTTTCGAGGAGCTCAGCCATGGGTCAAGAATAACTTACGTTTCGGTAAGTTACCGATTGGTAACAAGTCCTGAAGACGAATTTGACCGGCTACTGCACCGGCCCGGCAGCTCGGGGCGGTAGCCTTGGATGTGCGCCGTCGTCGTACAAGCAAGGAAGTCAGGTGAGAGTCCGGTGGAGCTGCCCGGTTTCCTCTATGGCTTCTACGAGCGCAAACTGCTGCGTTCCCTCAAGCAAGACAGAATCCCGCGGCACATCGGTGTGATGGTGGATGGAAACAGGCGGTGGGCACGGCAGTTCAACGCACCCACCAGCCAAGGGCACCAAGCGGGCGCGGACAAGATCCACGAATTCCTCGGCTGGTGCCAGGAACTCGGCGTCAAAGTAGTAACCCTCTACATGCTCTCCACTGACAACATGAGCCGCTCCGGTGAGGAACTGGACCTGCTCATGGGCATCATCGCGAACACCATGGACCGGCTGGATGAAGACGAGGACGTCTCCGTCCACGCAATGGGCGCCCCGGAACTCCTCCCGGACTACCTGGCCGAACGCCTCAACAAACTGACCGCCCGCACTCCGGTCCACGAAAAGATCCACGTGAACGTGGCCGTGGGCTACGGCGGGCGCCGCGAAATCGTCGACGCCGTGCGGGAACTCCTCCACGATGCCGACGCAAAAGGACGCAAGATGTCCGACGTCGCAGATGAACTTTCGGTGGACGACATCTCCAGGTTCCTCTACACCCGTGGTCAACCCGATCCGGACCTCGTCATTCGCACCTCCGGCGAGCAGCGGCTCTCAGGGTTCCTCATGTGGCAAAGCGCCTACAGCGAGTTCTACTTCTGTGAAGCCCTCTGGCCTGCCTTCCGCAAGGTCGATTTCCTACGTGCGCTCAGGGATTATGCCGGGCGCCAGCGGCGATTCGGGACCTAACCTTGCTGCCGTTAATCAGGAATTAATCATCTGGCAATGCGACTTGCCGACGCAGGTTGCGGAATTTTCTGTGAGTGGGATTACGTTAATCCCATCAGCAGGCAAAACCGCCCGCTGATCGGGGAGGCCAGTATATGGAGCGGACTATCGCACCAGTTACATGGGAGGCCACGCCCGGCCTTCCGGCCGAGCCGCTTCACCATTAGGCCGGGCGAACTGCCCGGGGCTGGAGTCGATGTGGCTATTTCTGAGCAACTGCCCGCAATGGTTTCCGACGGGGAAAGTGCAGCTACCTCTCGCACCAAGCGGGTCTCACAAAAAGCGCGGACCGCACCGTCCGCCACAGGCCGCAGCTACGTGATCGATACGTCCGTCCTGCTATCCGATCCACACGCACTGTTGCGCTTCGCTGAACACGAAGTCATCGTCCCCATCGTGGTCATCAGTGAATTGGAAGGAAAACGCCACGATCCCGAACTGGGCTACTTCGCCCGAAAAGCCCTAAGGCTCCTGGACGACCTCAGGATCGAGCACGGCGGCTTGGACCACGCCATCCCCATCGGGAAAGACGGGGGCCTCCTCAGGGTGGAAATGAACCACATCTCCACGGAAGTGCTGCCCGCAGGATTCCGCGGAGGGGACAACGACAGCCGCATCCTGGCCGTCGCCAAGAACCTCTCCAACGAAGGCCACAACGTCACCGTCGTTTCCAAAGACCTCCCCATGCGCGTCAAAGCCTCTGCCATGGGCCTTCACGCCGACGAATACCGCAACGAACTCGTCAAAGACTCCGGCTGGACCGGCATGGCCGAAGTGGACGCAACCGAAGAAGAGATCACCACCCTCTACGGCCACGAACCCGCGTTCATCCCGGCAGCCGCAGAACTTCCCGTCAACACGGGACTGGTTCTCCTGTCCAACCGTGGCTCCGCCCTCGGCCGCGTAGGAGCAGACAAACAAGTCAGGCTCGTCAAAGGCGACCGCGACGTCTTCGGACTCCACGGACGCTCAGCAGAGCAACGGCTCGCCATCGACCTCCTCATGGACCCCGCCGTCGGGATCGTCTCCATAGGTGGCCGCGCAGGCACAGGCAAATCCGCACTCGCCCTCTGCGCGGGCCTGGAAGCCGTCCTGGAACGCCGGGAACACCGCAAAGTAGTGGTGTTCCGCCCCCTCTACGCGGTGGGCGGCCAGGAACTCGGCTACCTCCCCGGCTCCGAATCCGAAAAAATGAACCCTTGGGCGCAGGCAGTGTTCGACACTCTCGGGGCGCTCGTCAGCCAGGAAGTCGTGGAAGAAGTCATGGACCGGGGCATGCTCGAAGTCCTGCCGCTGACCCACATCCGCGGGCGCTCCCTGCACGACGCCTTCGTGATCGTGGACGAAGCACAGTCACTCGAGAAAAACGTGCTCCTCACCGTCATGAGCCGTATCGGACAAAACTCCAAAATCGTCCTCACCCACGACGTCGCCCAGCGCGACAACCTCCGCGTGGGGCGGCACGACGGGGTGGCCGCCGTAGTGGAGACGCTCAAGGGCCATCCGCTGTTCGGACACATCACGCTGACCCGCTCCGAGCGGTCGCCGATCGCGGCACTGGTGACGGAGTTGCTCGAAGGGGCTGAGATCTAGGTCATCCTGGGCTGGGCCGTGGTTCGGTTCGCCGGGCCACGGCCCTTCGCCGTCGCTTAGACACAACGCATAGGGACCCCTGCGGTCGCTGAGCGACCTCCGGGGTCCGATGCGTCGCGATGCGCTCCTCTGCGAAGGACCGCAGCTCGGCTGGCGATCAGTGCGGTCAGAGCTTCAGATAGGTTTTCAGCTCTTCGTGGCCTTGGACTTTGAGGGTCCAGTGGGGGCGGGTGAACGTGGCGGGGGTGAGGCGGACTCTTTGGACTTCCTCGACTTTTTCGCCCCAGCCGTCGCGGAAGGTGCCGTTCAGTTCGTAGCCGAGGCTGGTTGAGACGCCCAGGGATTGCTGGTTCCACATCGCCGCCTCGGACTCGGCTACTTCGGCGCCCAGATGGTCAAAGGCGAAGCTCACGACGGCGGCACGCATCTCCTTGCCGAAACCCTGGCCCTGCGCGGATTGCTTGAGCCACGAGCCGGTGCTCACTGTTTTGAGGGTGTTGAAGCTCTTGGCGCCGACGTCCTGGACTCCGAGGAGCTCGTCGTCATTCCAGACTCCGAGGAGGAGGGTCCAGGAGTCCTTGGTGAAGTTGGCGCGGCAGCGCCAGTACCACTGGGCCATGTTGGGAGCGAGCTCGTCATCGGGAAGTTCTGTCCACGGCATGCTGAAGGGGCTCTTGCCGGGCTCGTGGACACCGGAACGGGCCGCGGCCACGGCGGAAGGGATGTCTTCGTCGAGGACGGGACGGATGGTCAACCTCGGAGTGGTGAGGACGAGTCCGAACGGGGGCCATATTTCTGCCAGCGATGTCATCGCCGTAGCTTAGCCCGGAAGAGAGCCGCCGCTCAGGCGGCAGGGCCGATGTCCCACGGGATATGGCGCCGGACGTCCGTGAGGTTCATCGATTCTGCCAGGAAAAGGTCGTCAAGCATGTACTCGTCCACTGCCAGGATCTTGAGCCAGTGCCCTTTGCCCGCAGTGTCGCCGTCCAAGCTCTGGCTGGCCACGCAAACGCCTGTGCCGATGTCGATCCTGATCAGTGTTCTGCCGGGGTGCGCCAAGGGTTCACTGGGGTCGGAAGGGACGTACGTCCGGCTGGGGGTAACGACGGTTTCCAAGGCAAGGCGGCCCTCATGGTCCACCTCGCGGGGTTGCTCCAGGAAGACCCGGTTGGTGTCCGGGAACTCCAGGGGGACTGGGGCGTTGCCGGCAAGCTCTACGGGGTCGAGGGCGGCGGCCAGGCGACCGTTACCAAAGGAGGGCTCACCGTAGGCGGCCTCAGGGCGCCGGCGGACAAGGCCGGCGTCGTCATATACCGGCGTCACAAGGTGAGCCGGAAGCAGCCACGAACGGCGCGTGGAACTGACGTAAAGATCATCCCGGGAGTCGTTGATGCCGGTGGTGCTGTGCAGAAGCTGGCCGTCCGGGGTCTCAAGGCGGAGTGCGCCCGGACGCCTAAGCCACGCCCGGACCATGGCGGCGCCGGAGGCGGGCCGTTCAAGGTACTCAAAGCGGAGGCTGGTCCACTTCCACGGCGACGAACGGCAAAGATTGCGGAATGTGGAGGACAAGTCAAAACCCGGTCCAGCTGCACTGTAGCGCCCCATATCCACAGTTTACCTACGGGTTCAAGCGGGAATGGCGGCCACCGGGATAGCATCCGAGGGTGATCCGACGACTCTCCGACCTCTGGGATGCCAATCCGCTGGGCTTCTGGCTCGTGATGGCGGCATGCCTGTACTTCGTGGTGATGGCCGTCCGGCTCACAGTGATAGACATCCGGAGCCACCTGTTGCCAAACCGGATCGTGTTTCCGTCCTACGCCGTGGCTGGGGTGCTGCTGTTGGCTGCGGCACTGGTGGTGTACTTCGCTGATTCAACCCCGGAGGGCGCACCGGCGGCTGTGGTCTTTGGTGTGCCGGGTCTGGGTGTTGTTGCCGGCGGTGCCTTGCTCTGGCTGTTCTACTTCATACTCCGGCTCGTCCATCCACCCGGAATGGGCTTTGGGGACGTCAAGCTGGCCGGGGTGCTGGGCTTGTATCTGGGCTACTTGGGATGGAGCCACATCTTTGCCGGGACGTTCGCTGCCTTCCTCTTGGGCGGGCTGTGGAGCCTGGGTATCTTGGTGGCCCGGAGAGGCACGCTGCGTTCGGCTATTCCGTTTGGCCCCTTTATGCTGGCCGGGGCGACGGTTGCCATGGTGGTCCTGCCCTCGTGAAGCCGCAAACCACTCGTCCCGTGCCAACTGCGGCCAAATTGCAACGCTCCCCGTATTCTCGGCGTTCACCGGGCTGGGTCATGCTTAGCCCAGCGAGTGTTCGGACGTGTGTGAGGGCGGCAGGAGGGCTGTAGTGCGGCGAATCAGGTTGAGGTTCCTGCTGGGCGCGTCCATTGCCTGCGCAGTACTGCTGACCGGATGCGGGCAGACAGTCAACGAACCTCCTGTATCCACGGGATCCGGCATCCACCCGGGGACTGGTATTCAGTCAGGGATGACGCAGCAGCCGGGCATTAGTCAACAGCCGGATCCCACGCAGAGACCGGAGACCCCCTGCGAAGGTGGTCCGCTGGGCTGTTCCGAGTTCACGTCCGTGCGGGGAGCCGATGCCGGGGGAGAGGTGGCATGGCTCGGAACTGACCCGCTGAGGGTGAGCTCGAGGCATGCCAACGGAGAGTGGACCCTCTTCGTCCACACACCGTGCAATTATCTCCAGGTGGCAGTTTCAGTCCAGGATGATGTCTTTACGCAGCTTTGGATGATGGTCTCCGATAGGGGCTGCGTGGAGCCAACGGGCAACTACCAGGCGTGGACAGAGGAGCTCTTTGAACAGCCTGTCCAGTGGAAAATCGACGGCGACACCCTCACCTTGAAGAACTCCCACGCGACCATCGAATTGAAGGGAAGCTGACACCATGGGTGCACCCGAATTCGTGCTCAAATTGCGGGAAAAGATCGGTAACGACCCCCTCTGGCTGCCGGCCGTGCGGGGAGTGGTGTTCGACGACGAAGGCAGGGTGCTTTTGGGCCAGCGTGCCGACAACGGTCATTGGGCACTCATCACCGGAATGCTTGAGCCGGGGGAGCACCCAGCACCCGGCTTGATCCGTGAGATCTTCGAGGAAACAGCGGTGGTGGCCGAGACTGAGCGCATCATCGGCGTCGGAGTTGTGGGGCCTGTCACCTTCCCCAACGGCGATGTGTGCGATTTCCTGGACATCACGTTCCGCTGCCGATACGTCTCGGGAGAAGCCAGGGTCAACGACGACGAATCACTGGCCGTCGGGTGGTTTGCGCTGGACGAGCTTCCGGAGATGAGTGCCGGAAACCTTGAGGCCATCAGGCTTGCCACAGAGCCCGAAGGCCCCGTGGCGTACCAGGTGGAGGACTAGCGTTACCGTCTGCCCGCATCGGCCGTTGGGCGGTCCTTTTCGACGCCGTCCGAGGCAGCCGACTCCGCTTCCCGTCGTGCAGTCCCGAGGCGCTCGGCCTCAAGCCGGTCCGCCTCCTCGCCACCCACAGCCTCGCCGCGTGCCACCATGCCGGCGGTGTCTGAGAGCGGGATCTGCTTCAAGGTGATCGCAAGGATCAGTGCGATGGCGATGAACGGCACCAAATACCAGAAGACCGGCGCCAGCGAGTTGGCGTAGGCGTTGACGATCGCATCACGCAACTGGTCAGGCATCTGCGCCAAAGCCTGGGGATCCAGTGTGCTGGTGGATTGTGAAGCCTGCTCTGCGGAGGCGCCGGCACCTGTAAAGGCCTCGGTGAGTGATTCGGCCAAACGGTTGGTGAAGATCGCTCCAAAGACGGCGACACCCAGCGATGCGCCTACCTCGCGGAAGTAGTTGTTGGTACTGGTTGCCGTACCAATCTGGTCAGCGGGAACCGAGTTCTGCACAACCAGGACAATGACCTGCATGATCAGGCCCAAGCCCGCACCGAAGATGAAGAGCTGCACGCAGATGACCCAGATGGGGGTCGCCGCCGTGAGCGTGGTCAGCCACAGCATTGCAGCGATGGTGAGCGCTGCACCCAGGATGGGGTACATCTTGTACTTGCCGGTCTTGGAAATACGGATACCGGAGTAGATGGACGTGCCCATCAGGCCCACCATCATGGGCAGCATCAGCAGGCCGGACTCAGCGGCCGACGTTCCGGAGGACATCTGCAGGAAGGTGGGAACGAAAGCAATGGCAGCGAACATACCCAGTCCCAACGTAAAGCCGATGGCCGTGGCGTTGATGAAGATGGGGTTCTTGAACAGGCTCAACGGAATGATGGGGTCCTCGGCGCGACGTTCAACCACTACGAAGGCAAAGGCGGCCAGGACCATGCCGGCGCCGAACGCCCACGTAAGGGGCGAATCCCATTCATCCTTCTTGCCGCCAAAGTCCGTGAAGAAGATGAGGCAGGTGGTGGCAGCGGAGAGGAAGACGACACCCAGGATGTCGATCTTCTTTTCCGCTTTCTTGTTCGGCAGGGTCAACGTGAACCAAGCGGTGATGAACGCAGCGATGCCGATGGGGATGTTGATGTAGAAAGCCCACTCCCAGGTCAGGTGGTCAACAAAGAAGCCGCCGAGCAGGGGGCCGGCAACAGCGGACAGGCCGAAGATTGCGCCCAGAGGGCCCATGTACTTGCCGCGCTCCTTTGCGGGAACGATGTCGGCAATGATCGCCTGCGAGAGGATCATGAGGCCGCCGCCGCCCAGGCCCTGAATGGCGCGGAAGATGACGAAGCCCCAGAAATCCGTGGCAAACGCGCAACCCACGGATGCGAGGGTAAACAGGGCGATTGCCACGAGGAACAGGTTGCGACGCCCCAGAATGTCACCGAACTTGCCGTAGATGGGCATCACGATGGTGGTGGCAAGGAGGTATGCGGTGGTGATCCAGGCCTGGTGCTCCACGCCGCCCAGCTTGCCCACAATGGTGGGCATGGCGGTGGAGACGATCGTTTGGTCGAGGCTGGACAACAGCATGCCTGCGATCAGCGCCGAGAAGATGATCCAGATTCGTTTCTGGGTCAGCAGCAGCGGTTCCGCTGCTTTGGAGGGAGTACTCATGCGGGGTCCTTCGTGGTTTCAAGGGGGTTGGCGCCCAACTCGTGGTTCGTGGCCAGTGGTTGCGCAAAAAGTTTCCGTGCGGCGTTGAGGTTCTGTTCCAGGATCCCGCGGTAGGGGCGCGCGTTATCCTCTGAGAAGAACTGCTGCGCTGTCTTCTTCGAGACCGCCCCGAACACCACCGTTGCCGTCGCAACTTCGGGGTGCTCGGCGTCCAGCCCTTCGCGGGCGGCCACCAGCGCGGCGAATTGTCGTTCGCGGGCCTCCCCTTCGAGGGTGAGCCGCGCCAGGAGCTGCGGTTCGGCCGTAATGGCAGCGATGAACTGTTGGACCTCGGTCCGGCTGATGGATGAACGCTCCATCAGGGTCACGGTGAGCACGTGCAGGGCTGCCAAGAGAGTCCCGGAGATGCTGTCCGGTGTGCGGGACGGGTTCTGGTTGAACGCTTCCAAGGCGTCCTCGGGCAACTCATCCGAAAAAGAACCGATCACGGCGTCTTCCTTGGAGTGGAAGTAGTTGAAAAAGGTGCGGCGTGAAATCCCCGCCTCTTCGCAGACTTCTTCAACGGTAAAACCACTCAGGCCATGCGCCGCAGTCATGGAACGCGCGACGGCGGTGATCGCCGTCCTCGTGGCAGCGCGCTTGCGCTCGCGGAGGCCACCATCAGTATTTGCACTATTGCTCACAAAGTAAAGTTTTGCACTCTAGAATAAAAAGTGCAAAAAGTTGCAGTGTGGCTTTACTCATACTTCCGAGTACGACGACGGCCGGCACCTTCCGTGCGAAAGGTACCGGCCGTCGTCGTGCTTTGAGTATTAGTTCTTGTGAGCGGGGGAGGTCATGGTGGTGACGTCAAGGGCCTTGTCGAGCTCTGCCTCGGTAACCTTGCCTTCGCCCTCGCCGACGAAACCAAGCTTCTCGGTAGCCTGGCGGATGGTCAGGCCCTCCTTGACGGCAATCTTTGCGATCTTCGCGGCGTTCTCGTAACCAATGAACTTGTTCAGCGGGGTCACGATGGACGGGGAAGCCTCCGCAAGGAAGCGTGCACGCTCAACGTTGGCGGTGATGCCGTCGATCATCTTGTCGGCCATGACACGGCTGGTGTTGGCCAGCAGGCGGATGGACTCAAGCAGGTTGGCGGCCATAACAGGGATGCCCACGTTGAGTTCGAAGGCGCCGTTGGTGCCGGACCAGGCGATGGCGGTGTCGTTGCCGATGACCTGGGCGCAGACCATGATGGACGCTTCGCAGATGACCGGGTTGACCTTGCCCGGCATGATCGAGGAGCCCGGCTGAAGGTCCGGAATGGCGATTTCGCCGAGGCCCGTGTTGGGGCCGGAACCCATCCAGCGGAGGTCGTTGTTGATCTTCATGAAGGAGATCGCGATGTTGCGGAGCTGGCTGGAGCCCTCGATCAAGCCGTCACGGTTTGCCTGTGCTTCGAAGTGGTCGCGGGCCTCCGTCAGCGGCAGGCCGGTGTCTGCGGCAAGGAGTTCGATGACGCGCTCCGGGAAGCCGGCTGGAGTGTTGATTCCGGTACCAACAGCGGTGCCACCCAGGGGAACTTCGGCAACGCGGGGGAGTGCGGCGTTGATGCGCTCGATGCCGTACCGGACCTGGGCCGCGTAGCCGCCGAATTCCTGGCCGAGCATGACCGGCGTAGCGTCCATGAGGTGGGTACGGCCGGATTTGACGACGTCCTTGAATTCCGCGGCCTTGCGGTCCAGCGAAGCAGCCAGGTACTCCAGTGCCGGGATCAGGTCGTTGATCAGGGCCGAGGTGGCGGCAACGTGCACGGACGTCGGGAAGACATCGTTGGAGGACTGCGATGCGTTCACGTGGTCGTTCGGGTGGACAACTTTGTCGCTCCCTGCGGCCGCGAGGGCGCGCGATGCCAGTTCGGCGATGACCTCGTTGGTGTTCATGTTGGAGGAAGTGCCCGAGCCGGTTTGGAAAACGTCAATCGGGAAGTCGCCGTCGTACTTACCGGTGGCAACCTCATCGGCAGCGGCGGCAATTGCCTCGGCGAGCTCACCATCGAGCACCCCCAGCTCGGCATTCGCCAGTGCGGCTGCCTTCTTCACGCGGGCAAGAGCCTCGATGTGTGTGCGCTCAAGCGTCTTGCCGGAGATCGGGAAGTTCTCCACAGCACGCTGCGTCTGGGCGCGGTACAGGGCGTTCACGGGGACGCGAACTTCGCCCATCGTGTCATGTTCAATACGGAACTCAGTGGTGGAAGTCATGGGGCTAGCTTAGGGCGATCGGACGCTCCACAGAAAACCCGGAGGGGAGTGCTACGTGCTCCGGCGCTGCGGCCGGAGCACGTCGTCCTAGAGCTTGCCGATCCCGGAAACGAGGGCCGCACGGCCTTCGTCGAGCTTGTACGACAAGCCGATGACGGCAACCCGGCCGTCGTCGATGGCGTCGGAAATCACACGTGAGCTATCAGCCAGGCGGGCAGCAGTCTGCTTGACGTGCTCCACCACCATGTCGTTGACGTCTTCCTGGCTATTGCGCTTGGCTGTCAGGACGGAGGGGGTGATGCGCTCTACGAGGTCGCGGATGAAGCCCGGGGGCATCTCGCCCGTTTCAACGGCCGCCTTGGTGGCCTTCACGGCACCGCAGCTGTCATGGCCGAGGATGACGATCAGCGGAACCCGGAGTTCGCTGATGCTGTACTCGAGGGAACCCAGGACCGCATCGTCAATGACCTGGCCGGCAGTGCGCACCACGAAGGCGTCACCGAGCCCCAGGTCAAAAATAATCTCTGCAGCGAGCCGCGAATCCGAGCAGCCGAAGATCACGGCGAAGGGGTTCTGGTTCTCAATGAGGGAAGATCGTCGCGAAGCATCCTGGTTGGGGTGCAGGGATTCGCCGGAAACAAAACGTTCGTTGCCCTCGCGGAGACGGCGCCACGCCAGGGCTGGAGTCAGGTAAGTAGGCACGAGCCTTACTTTACGACGCGGACGGGGCAGTCCGTGAAACTGTTGCGCCGGGTTAGGCAGATACGGAGTTAGGCGGAGGGCCCCGCGGAAGCAGTTGCAGTTGCCGGTGCGCTTGCAGGCGGGGCCTGTTCTGCAGACTTCACGACGGCGGCCGCCAACGTTGCGAACTCATCCAGGTTTGCTGTGCCGTTCAGGACGATGGTGGTGCCGCGGTACTCCAGGACCATGCTGCGCTTTTCCTTGCCGGAGTCCCGCAGCTCCCATTCCTGGCCGCCTGCACTACGCGTGCCGGTGACAGGAAGGTTCTCCGTTTGCTGCAGAACCCACGTGGGGTTTGCCTGGTTGCTCTGGGTGAGGCCGATGAAATTTTCCTTGGGAGTCAGGAAGCCGATCTCCCAGGTAGGAACGCCGCTTCCACTGCCCGACTCCCACCGGGCGTAGTTGGGCTTGAATGTGTCGCCCGTATCCGGAGTAACCGGTGTGAATCCCGCCACACCCGTGGCGTTGCGAGCGATCGCCGCTACGTCAACATCCGGCCTGAAACCTTCGCCCTTGGGAGCCGGGTTCATCAAAACGATGGGGAGGAAAGCCAGTACACAGACAAGCAGCGCTATGACCATGCCGATGACCGAAGCGTTGGCCCGCTTGGCAGCTTTCGCCGCGATGACGGGTTTAAAGGGGGCATCCGGGGTTGCCTGGGCGCTTGTTTGGTTAGCCTCCGCGGCTTCGGGCTCATTGCCGGCAGCGGGCTTGTCCTGCGTTTCACTCACCCCTCCATGATCGCTTATCGCGGCAGGGAACACACATCCGGCAACCTCACCACCGGTATTGCAGACCGTGGTCATCCAACGACTCCCGGACCACGTGGCGACTATGATCGTTGATAGAGGAACCCCGGGTTGCCCCGTGCAACCATGTCCGGTCCCGTGAATCGTCACTCGAAGAAGAGGTTCAAGTGTCTCCTGCACCAATGACCCAGCAGTATTCCACGATTTCGCCGTCGCTCGCCGTCGGCCTCGACGAACCCGACCGCAACCTTGCGCTTGAACTCGTCCGTGTCACCGAAGCCGCGGCAATTGCCGGTGGCCACTGGGTAGGTTTCGGCGACAAGAACAAGGCAGACGGTGCCGCCGTCGATGCCATGCGTTCGTTCCTTCACACCGTCCACTTCAACGGCGTCGTGGTCATCGGTGAAGGCGAAAAAGATGAAGCGCCCATGCTGTTCAATGGCGAGCAGGTTGGTGACGGCACCGGTCCCGAGTGCGACGTCGCCGTGGACCCTATTGACGGAACGCGCCTGACCGCCCTGGGCATCAACAACGCTCTCGCAGTGCTGGCAGTTGCTGAGCGCGGATCCATGTTCGACCCCTCCGCTGTGTTCTACATGGAGAAGCTCGTCACCGGCCCCGAAGCCGCCGACATGGTGGACCTCCGCCTCCCCGTCAAGCAGAACCTGCACCTTATCGCCAAAGCCAAGGGCGTCAAGGTCAACCAGCTCAACGTCATGATCCTGGACCGCGACCGCCACCGCCCCCTCGTGGAAGAAATCCGCGAAGCCGGTGCCCGCACCAAGTTCATCATGGACGGTGACGTCGCCGGCGCCATCGCAGCAGCACGCTCCGGCACCGGCGTTGACGCCCTCATGGGCATCGGTGGCACCCCGGAAGGCATCGTTGCCGCCTGTGCCATCAAGTCGCTCGGCGGTGTCATCCAAGGCCGCCTGTGGCCGACGTCGGACGAAGAGAAGCAGAAGGCCATCGACGCCGGACACGACCTCGACCGCGTCCTGTCCACCAACGACCTCGTGACCTCGGACAACTGCTACTTCGCAGCAACCGGCATCACCGATGGCGACCTTCTCCACGGCGTGCGTTACCAGAAGGACCGCGTCATGACGCAGTCCATCGTGATGCGCTCCAAGTCCGGGACGGTCCGCTTCGTAGAGGCTGAGCACCACGCATCCAAGTGGGAGACGTACGCGCGCAAGCCGTAACCACCCCGTTGCTGTCGCGTCTTTGACGCGAAAAGCGCCCTATCGCTCTGCGGCTATCTCCTCGTACCTCGTCGATTTGATGCCGCTGACGCGATAGGGCGCTTTTCGCTGTCCGGATGCGATGGTGCCGCGGCTTCCGGCTGCGTGCTGATAAAGGGTGGGGCAGTGCTCCGGGTGTGCCGTCACCACCTACTTTGGGTAGGGAAACCTGAGGACACGCCGAGTGTCTGGGCGTGTCGTGATGCAGGTGCCCTCAATGTAGGTGGTGGAGGAACAGATTCCCTGTGCTGACTCCGGGCCTTGGCTTAGCGGAGTTTGTCGCGGAGCTTCCTGGCCAACTGGTAGGCGCCGTAACGGAGCTTGTTGACTGGGAGGTCCCACGTGCCAGGGTAGGAGACTTCACGGCCTCCGAATGACTTTTTGAACGCCGTGAAGCCCGCCCATTTGTGGTCCGGTTGGTCCTCCGGTGCCACACCCCAAAGGTCGACGTGTTTGAGGCCCTTCTCCCTGGCGTCGGCCATCAAAGTCACCAGGAGGGGGATGCCCGCGCTGAGCTTACGGTGGGTATCGTCCAAGGCAGCGTGGGCGTACACACGGGTATCAGCAGAGTCATAGGCAAAGGCAGCGGCGATCGGCTCGCCCTCAAGCTCCGCTATGAACAACGTTCCCGCACCATTGGGCAGCAGGGAAGCGGCTACTTGCGTGAGGTACTCGTCGCTTTGGGGCTTGAAGCCATTTCGGGCAGCTGTCAGGTGGAGGAAGTGCAGGAGCACCGAGATATCGGCGGGATCCTGGGAAGCGCGGAAGGTCACACCCTTCTTGTGGATGTTCCTGTAGAGGTTCCTGTTGGTTGGTTTCATACCAGCCAGGACGTCTTTGAAGTCGCCCTCAAGATCCACGATCCAGCTGAGCTCAGGCTGTTGGTTGACCGGGGCCGGCGTCATTCCGCGGGCGCGAAGGAGAGCATCGGCGTCGGACGCTGCAAATCCAGCGGCAGCGGGCTCCATCCGCACGAACGCAGCACCCTCCGCCTTTGCCAGGGCCACCAAGGCACCAGTGGCGGCGTCGAAAGCTTCCACGGACTCCGCCACAGGGCCGTAGGGGGCGTAAATGACCTTGCCGGCCGGGTTCTTCTCCTCGATGGCGAGGAAACTCCAGCCCGGCCCGGACTGCTCATGGACACGGCGTCCGAGGGAACGCTGGACAGCCGCCCAGGCGGGCGTTTGCAGGAAAAACTCCATGAATCAGTTCCCCAGCCCCGTGGTCACCGCAAAGGCAACACTGGTGTCCGTCGCTCCCTGCACGGGGTGGACGTTCACGGGGGCCTCGATGTCGGGGATGAACGCGGCAGCGCCGCGCTGCAACTTGAGATCGCTCTTGGGGGAGTCGAGCAACACCGAACCGGACACCACCACGACGACGGCGGGCCCGGTTTGTGCCAGGGGCACCGGCTCGGCGCCCGGGCCGAGCTCAATGCGCTGCAGCTGGAATTCCTTGAAGGGCGGCCGGTACAGTTCCTGCCCGAACTCGGTCCCGCTTGCCTCGATGCGGGGCACCCCGAGTGCTTCGAAGCGCACGGTCTTCAGCAACTCCGGGACATCCACGTGCTTGGGCGTGAGTCCGCCACGGAGGACATTGTCCGAGGACGCCATGACCTCCACGCCCAACCCGTGGAGGTAAGCGTGGACGTTGCCGGCCGGCAGGTACACCACGTCACCGGGCTGCAAGGACAGATGGTTGAGAAGAAGGGAAATGAGGACGCCGGGATCTCCGGGGAAGGCTTCGTTGATGTCCACCATGGCAGTCAACGCCTGGCGGTGCGGCTCCAGCGGTGCGCCGGCGGACAGGACGGCGACAACCTCGTTGATGGCGTCGGAGACGCCGGAGCCACCCTGGATGAGTCGACTGAAGGCTGCTTTCAGCGCTGCAGGCTCATCGGGCTGGCCGAGATCTGCGATGACGCCGTTGATGACATCCGGAACGTCCACTGCCGCGGAATCAAGGACGTGGGCCAGGTGTCCAAAGATGTCCTTGGATTCCGCGGGTGAACGGAAACCACACAGTGCTTGGAACGGTGTGAGGGCGAAGATCATCTCCGGTTTGTGGTTGTCGTCCCGGTAGTTGCGGCCTGCTGCATCGGCGGGAATGCCGGCCGCATTCTCCCGTGCGAATCCTTCCCGGGCCTGGTCGAGGCTGGGGTGCACCTGCAAGGACAGCGGTTGCTCTGCGGCCAGGAGCTTGGTGAGGAACGGCAGCCGTGGGCCGAACTCGGCGAGGCTTTCCGAGCCCAGGCTTCGCAGGGGATCCGAGGCGATCAACGCGTCCAAGGGCTGGGTGACTCCGTTGGGGTGGACGGCTGTGGAGGGGGAGTCCGGGTGGGCTCCGATCCACATTTCGGCTTCGGGACCACCTGATGCCGGCCGACCAAGCAAGCCGGCGATCGCCGTCGTCGAACCCCACGCATAGGGTCGCAAAACATTTTCAATCTGGTACACGAAAGAAAGTCCTTATCGTTGCGCTGAACGTGGGGGCGGAAGGCGGCTTACAGCGGTGCGCACTGTCCATTGGTTGCCACCAGGTCACGGATGCCTTGCTCGTCGCCTTGGGCCTTGAGGCCGTTCAGCAACTCAATGGTGATCGGGGTCCCGTCAGGCGTGGTGGTCACCGGCGTGAAATCGGCCGACGGCGACGGCAGCTGGCCTGCTGGAACGGAACCGGCGACCGGACCAGCGGCCATGACGGCTCCCGCACCGGCTCCATTGTAGGAAACGACGGCGTCGCTTGCCTTGGGGGTGTTGGACGAAGCCAGCACTTCCTGGACCTTGGAATGGATCAGGTCAAAGTCAGGCACAGTGGAGAAGGACGCGTCAAAGTCCGGGGGGCCGATGGTGAGGCGCTTGACGGGCTGGTTCTTGGACTTCAAGGCGAGGTCCACAAAGCTGCCCAGCTGGTTCGAAGAAATGTTGGAGTCGACCACTTTGGTGCCGGCGTTGGCAATGTCCTCGAACTTGGTGAGGAGGGTGGCAGGGTCCAACTGCTTGAGCATGGCTTGCTGTACGCACTGCTGGCGCGCGATGCGGGCGTAGTCATCCACGAATTCGCGGGACCGTCCGTACCAAAGGGCCTGGAAGCCATTCAAGTGTTGGTCGCCGGCAGGGATCCAGCCGTCAGGCATGCCGTGAATTCCGTTGGCCTCGTCAGTGACGGGACCACTGATGGGCACCCAGCCACCGGCTTTGATACGTATGCCGCCCATGGCGTCGATGAGTTTGGCGAAACCGTCCATGTCCACCAGGACATACGCCTGGACGGTAATGCCCAAAGTGCCGGATACGGCTTCGAGCGTGGCTTGGGCTCCGGGATCTGCGACACCAGGATAGAGATCCTGGTGGTTGTTGGTGACCTCGGTGTTGACGGCGTTGATGAGGCATTCGTCACCGCAGTTGTAGCCATCGGGGTAGATCCCGCGCATCGGCGAGCCCTCGCTGAATTGGGCATTCTGAAGGTTCCGGGGGACAGAGATGATGGCACTCTCGCCGGTTTTCGCGTCGACGCTGATGACGGAGAGGCTGTCCGGGCGGCGGCCGGTCCTATCGTCCCCGGCGTCGCCACCCATCATGAGGAAGTTGTACCGTCCGTCCACCGGATCGATGGCGGGGCCTGCATTGAAAATGCTGCCGATCGCATTGCGGCTCACGTTCAGGACGTAGGCAAGATAGCCCAGCGATCCGCTGGCGAGGACGGTGGTTACGGCCAGGACTACGGCGATGATGGGGCGCATTCCCGGTGCCAGGAGCGCGGGCCTGATGATCCGCAGGGTATTGAGAAACAGGAAGGCCCACCCCAAAGCCAACGCCACGAGGATCACGATAATGAACAACGAGCCCACTGGATGCGTGACGACGCTGAGCAGCATCGTCCTGTTCACCAGGGCAATGAACAAGGTGAGAACGGCAAGGGCCCACACCGTGATGGTGATGCGCAAAGCGATGCGCCCCAATTTGCGGTCCCCGGCAACAATTTGGGCGCTGCCGGGAACAAGGAGAGTGAGGAGGACCAGCACGAAGGCGCGTTTGGTCCGCACCGGAGCGCTGGCGCCGGACGGATAGCGGACGGGATCAGTCAGGGCGGAACCGGGCTGACTCGGGGTCTTGTGCATGGTCATCAACCGCTGCCTTCCTAGCGGGAGCTCCGGGCGGAAGCGTTGGCGGGGGAAAAGACCTCTTCTACTTTGTGGCGCAGCTTTTCGCCCTTCTTGGTGGCAACATCGTTCAGCTCCTGGGCGAAGGTGAGGAGATCCCCGCGCAGCTTCGATGCAAGTTCGTCAGTCCCTGATGCCAACATGCGAACGGCGAGGAGACCAGCATTCCGTGCACCGGCGATGGACACGGTGGCCACGGGAACGCCGGCAGGCATCTGGACGATGGACAGCAAGGAGTCCATGCCGTCCAAGGTTTTCAGGGGGACAGGGACGCCGATGACGGGAAGGGGCGTGACCGAAGCCAGCATGCCGGGAAGGTGGGCTGCCCCGCCGGCCCCTGCAATAATGACGCGCAGGCCGCGTTCGTGGGCAGTTTGGCCGTAGCGAATCATCTCGGTAGGCATGCGGTGGGCTGACACCACATCCGCCTCAAAGGGGATGCCGAACTCGGCAAGGGCATCCGCAGCGGCCTCCATGACCGGCCAATCGGAGTCCGAGCCCATCACGAGCCCGACCAGCGGGGCTGTTGTTTCCGAAGTCATGCGGTCTCCTCAAGGGTGGTCTGCTCCGGCTTGCGGCCGTCACGGATGATGTTGGCCACGGCGGTGGCGCGTTGGCGGACGGAGTCGACGTCGGAAACCGAGCTGCCAACGAGGTTTACATGGCCGATCTTGCGTCCCGGGCGGACAGACTTGCCGTAGGAATGCACTTTTGCCGCAGGCTCGAAGGCCAACGCCATGGGGAAGGCCTTAAAGAGGTCCTGGTTGTCGCCGCCCAGGAAGTTCTTCATGACCACCACTGGTGCCAGGGCATCCGTTGCGCCCAACGGAAGGTCCAATACGGCCCGCAGGTGCTGCTCAAATTGGCTGGTGATGGAACCGTCCTGCGTCCAGTGGCCGGTGTTGTGCGGACGCATGGCGAGTTCGTTGATGAGGAAGCCTGCTCCGACCCCTGGAGTTTCGAACAGTTCTGCGGCCATGACCCCGGTGACTCCGAGTTCGTTGGCAATGCGGAGGGCGGCCTCCTCAGCGGCGGCAGCCACTTCGACGGAAATGTTCTGGGCGGGTGCGATCACTTCGTCGCAAACACCATCCACCTGGATGGTGTGGACAACCGGCCAAGCCCGGGACTCGCCACTGGGGCTGCGGGCAACAAGGGCCGAGAGTTCGCGGCTGAAATCAACCTTGGCTTCTGCCAGCAGGGGGCTCATGGCCTGGAACCAGTCGGCAGTTTCCGCGGCATCGTCCGCGGAGTCAACGATTCTGACTCCCTTGCCGTCATAGCCACCGCGGGGGGTCTTCAGGACCACGGGCCAGCCGATCCTGTCGCCAAAGGACACCAGGTCTTCAACACTGTTGACTGCTGACCATTCGGGGTTCGGCAGGCCCAAGCGATCGATTGCAGCCCGCATCACCAGCTTGTCCTGGGCATTAACCAACGCGTCAGGGCCGGGCTGGACGTTGACGCCTGCGTCCAAGAGGGCTTGCAGGTGTTCCGTGGGGACGTGTTCGTGATCAAACGTGAGCACGTCCAGGCCCTTGGAGAACTCAAGAAGAGCGTCCAGGTCCTTGTAGTCGCCAATAGGCGCCGTGGCCACAGCGGCCACGGCGGAAACGTCCTCACCCTCGGCCAAAACACGGAGTTCGAAGCCCAAGGCGGTAGCGGGCGGAGCCATCATTCGTGCGAGCTGGCCGCCGCCAACAACGCCAATTACTGGAAAAGTCACAAGGTTCAGCCTACCGAACCACCGGGAGGATCACTGATTCTGCCGTGCTTTGGGATGGTTTTCTGCGGTGTGAGGGGCCAGTATCGGCGTTCTCACAGCCCCCTCAAAGGCAGCGCATGGAAATCGGCGCTAAAATGGGTGAGGCCCATCGGCCCACTTTTTCAACGGCCATGGAGGGTCATGATCACCACACTTGCAGATCGCATCCGCGGACTTGCCTCACTTTTTTGGCGTGAGGTAGCAAAGTTCGGCGCCGTCGGCGGTGTTGCTTTCGTCATCGACTCGGCGGTCTTCATCTGGCTCTTCTCGGGTCCGATGCACGGCAGCGAAGTGTGGGCCAAGGCCATTGCAACCATTGTTGCGAGTATTTTCTCGTGGGTTGCGAACCGTTTCTGGACGTTCAGGCACCGTAAACAGGCCAATGTGGTCCGTGAAGCTGTGCTGTTTGCCATCATGAACCTCGTAGGGCTCCTGATTGCGTCCGGATGTGTGTGGTTCGCGAAGTACATCCTGGACCTCAACGACAAGCCTTCGCTCTTCATCGCCGGCAGCGTGGTGGGCCTCATCCTGGGCACCATCTTCCGTTTCTTCGCCTACCGCTTCTGGGTGTTCAACGAAGAACTGGATGCCGAACCCGAGTTCTCGCATGACCACGAGATCATTGAACTGCACCACAAACCCAAGACCACTTCCGAGTCCGGCGCCAACCCGGCAACCGGCGAATTCCCGTCGGTCAAGAACGGCTGACGCGCTCGTTCTCCAAAAGGTGCTCGGTCACCTCGAGGTCGGGGTGTACCAGTACAACGGAGCCGTCCTCTTTCCATGCCCCCAGAGACGCTGCCAGGCATAACTCCAGACCGTCCGCCGCGCGTACCAATAGTCGGACACCTGGTTCCTGGGCGGTGGCAAAGCCTTCGATGAGGTCCTCGTGGGGAAGTCCTGATGTTCCGCGTACGGCCGGCAGGGTTGCCGCTGGTTCGTTGTGCGCCATGAAGACATCGCCGTGGGAACGGACTTCCGCCGCATAATCCACGACGCCGGACGGCAGATCACCCGGCCAGCGCATGGCAAGTGCAGCGAGCGGCACGGCGACCACAGCTTCGAACCCGGACCCGGCGCCGTCGTCGGGCTTGTCGGTCGCCAGCAGATCCGCTGAGGTGTCGTCGAAGACCACTTCCATTCCCAGTTGCCACGCCGCCAGCGCCCAGACGAAGGATTTCCAATGCGCGGGGAGGTCCAGCCTGATGGACATTCCGGGTTCGGCATCCAACTCGTCCTGCAACAGGTTGCTGGTCTTGGCTACCCAGTTATCCAGCACACGCCCTGAAAGTTCCACCCGTTCGGAGTCGGGGCCATACCAGGTGAGTCGTGGTGACGTTGAATGACCGGATCGCAGGGCGGTCATCAGGTTCGCTGCCGGGATGCTCATGCGTCAATCTTGCCACGAGGCTTCCGCGACGTCCGTGGGCATGGGGCCTCCAATGTGAATTGCGACACACTGCAGTTTCTCCAGACGATGGTCATCTTGAGGGGCGGGCACGGTTTTCCGCGGAAATTCAGTGAAAGTTCACCTGAACCGATCAAACGCTTCCATTTAAGCCGCAACACACCGGCGGCACGGCCTTAAATGTTGGGCGTGGCGCATCCCACGTTTCTACAGATTCTTGATTATTATCCCGGCGCGGCTTGACTGGTGGGTAGTTACACGCGTGTAATTAGTAATCAACGCCGCTGCACAAGGTTCCCGAAACGCCACCGGGAATCGGAAACACATCCAAGCAGCAGCTGCAAAATCAGGAGGGACGCCATGGGGCAAGCGTTGCGTATCCAGGAAGATGCAGTCGTCGCAGAACATGCGTCGGTGAAATACCGTTCGAGGGAAGTGCCGGGGGATTGGTACGTGGACCCGGCGGACCCGGAAGCGGCAGACCGATACAACCAGAACGTGCAGCAGTCCTTGGAGGATCAGGCAACTGCCCTCCTGGCCGCTCATGAGGCGTTGGTGGGGGACCTGCCCGCTGGGCCGGATGACGATATGGACGACCCTCCCATGGAGCTGCGCCGTCCGGTTGAAACGCCGGGGCAGCCCGTGTGGATCGGCTTGCCCCAAGGGGACTTCGATGACGAGGGCGAACTTGGCTGGCAGACGGACGCGCTCTGTGCACAGACCGATCCTGAAGCTTTCTTCCCCGAAAAGGGTGGGTCAACGAGGGACGCCAAGAAGGTCTGCGGCGCGTGCAACGTCCGCTCGCAGTGCTTGGAGTACGCTCTGGCAAACGATGAGCGGTTCGGTATTTGGGGCGGACTCTCCGAGCGGGAGCGTCGTCGGCTAAGGAAGCGAGCGGTCTAATTCTCAAGGAAGTGCATGTTACCGCCGTCGTGGTTTCCCACGACGGCGGCAACTATCTGCCCAGGACATTGGCGGCATTGTCGGACCAGACGCGTTCGGCAGATGCCGCCATTGGCATTGATACAGGTTCCACCGATAACTCGCTGGACTTGCTCCGCGGGGCCCTCGGCCAGAACAGCGTCACCTCGTACCAGCATGCTAGGTCCGGTTTTGGCGCGGCTGTGCGCGCTGGCCTTCACGAGCTCGCTCCGGGCGACGGTGCCACGCAGGGTGATTCCGTGCAATGGATCTGGCTGTTGCATGACGACGCCGCGCCTGCGCCGGATGCGTTGGCGGAGTTGCTCCATGCGGTTGAACGCGCCCCCTCGGTTACCGTAGCGGGCTGTAAGCAGCTCGGCTGGGACAACAAGAGGCACCTGGTCGATGTGGGACTTTCAACCAGCCGCTGGGCTGAACGCCTCACCCTGATTGACGCCGACGAAGTGGACCAAGGGCAATACGACGCCCGCACTGACACTTTCGCGGTGAACTCCGCAGGTATGTTGATCCGCCGCGACGTCTGGGAACTGCTGGAAGGCTTTGACCCGGCCCTGCCCGGGAGTGGCGATGACGTGGATTTCTGCTGGCGTAACTGGCTTGCGGGCAATCGCGTCGTCGTAGTGCCCAGTGCCCGCATGTTCCACGTGGAGCACCGCCCGCACGGCCTGGGCACATCCTCCGCGGCACGTAAAGCCCAGATCCATCTGCGGCTCAAGCATGCGCCCTGGTGGAAAGTGCCGTTCCAAGCCGTGGGCGCCTTGTTCGGTGCCATCATCCGACTGATGCTGAGCATCCTGGTTAAGGAACCGGGTTATGGCTTCTCCCAGTTCACCGCAACCATCTCCGCCCTTGTCCGTCCGGTGGCCATAGCCAAGGGCCGCCGCGTTGCGGCCAGGACACGTCGGGTACACAGGTCCGTGGTCCGGGGGCTTCAGACACCCACGCGGGACGTGCGTGCCAACAGGCGCTCTTTATTGGAAGCAATCCGCCCCGCCGAAGAAACTCCCGCTGTCTCTGACCTTCTGGCCCCTGAACCCAGCGGCGATGCGGCTGACGACTTCTCCGCACTGGCCACCAACGAACGCGGCTGGGTGGGCACAGGTGCCGTCGCAGCTGCACTGATTGCCCTTGCCGCAGCACTCGTGGGACTGCTTGGGCTGCTCCGCTCAGGCACCGTTGCCGGTGGAGGGCTCCTCCCTCTTTCGGATTCGCCAGGCGACATCTGGGCGAATGCGTCCACCTGGTGGATCTCATTGGGTGCAGGCCTGCCCGGACACGGCGATCCGTTCGGCTATGTGCTGTGGCTGCTCTCCCTCTTTGGAAGCGGGGACGGCAACGCAGCCATGGTGTGGCTGCTGATCCTTGCCATGCCGTTGTCCGCATTGGGCGCATGGTTCGCGGCGGGTGCTCTGACTACCAAGCGTCGCTTCCGGGTTGCGGCGGCCCTTGCGTGGTCCGGTGCTCCCGCACTACTGGTCGCGATCAACGAGGGCCGTGTCGGCGCTTTGGTGGCGCACGTCATGATGCCGCTGTTGCTCCTCGCGCTCTTGCGTGCCTCGGGATCGGCGGTCGCCCAAGGGTCCGCTTTGGCGGGGACCCAACTCAGCCGCCGCCCGGCCCCGATAGCCGGTAAGCCCGGCATCAACGGAACACCCTCATGGACTGCTGCAGCCGCTGCAGGCCTTGCCATGGCCGTTGTCACGGCCTCTGCCCCGTCGTTGTTGGGGCCCATTGCCGTTGTGGTGATTCTTGCCGCAGTGGTCCTCGGGCATCGGGGCAAAACGCTGTGGTGGTCACTCCTGCCGACTCTCGCTTTGTTCCTTCCCTACGCCGTATCCGTGTTGGACAGGCCTCGCTCGCTGCTCGCCGACCCTGGATTGCCGCTGACGTTCGAGGCTGCTCCGCTGTGGCAGCAGCTACTTGGCCAGCCGCTTGCCTTCGACATCGACGGCGGTTTAACCGGTTTGACGGCCTTTGGTCCTGGTGCTGTGCCCTGGGCCCTGTTGCTGGCTCTGCTGGTCATCGCACCAGTCCTGATCCTGGCTGTGGCTGCCTTGTTCGTGCCCGGTAAACGCGCTGCGCTGGCCCGGGTGTTCTGGCTGGTCGCTTTGGCTACACTCTTGAGCGCTTGGCTGGTAGGCCACGTAGCCACCGGGGTCAATAACAACGTGATTGTGGGGCCGTTCACCGGCCCAGCCGTATCGGCGGCGGGAATGTTGCTTCTTGGTGCTGCCGTTCTCGGTGCTGAGAGGCTCTTCACGGCACCGCGAAAAACGCCCAAGGCTTCCCGGCACCACCTCCCGCTGCGGCGCATAGCCTCTGCCACGACCATGGCGCTTCTGGTTGCCGGCCCTCTTACCGGCATGGCCGCCTGGACTGCTCAGAATGTCCTGCAGCCTACGCCGACTTCCGTACCCATTGCGGCACCGGATACTGCCGAACAGACGTCGTCCCTTGGCGTAAGCCGACAAATTTGGCCGGTGGATACGGGCACATTGCCCGCCACCGCCGTCGACCGTGGCCAGGGACCCGAGCGAACCCGAACGTTGGTCATCACCAGCGGTGAGCAGGGCGCCTTCTCCTCTTCCCTGATGCGGGGAGCAGGAACCACGTTGGACAGTTTGTCCACCATTGCCTCTGCACGAACCATCATTGGTGCACCGGGACGCGAGGAAATCGCGGCCGATGACGCTGCCACCACATCCCTCCGCAGGGCCGTGGCCACCATCGTGGCGGGAACCGGCGTGGATCCCCGCGCCGACCTTGAACAACTTGGGGCCGGATTCGTGGTCCTCAAGGCAGCAGACAACGCCGCCCAGTTGACAGCCAGCAGGATCGACGCCGTCCCCGGACTCGTGGCTGTTGGCCAGACCGACGCCGGGTGGTTGTGGCGGGTGACGCCCCGGAACCAGCCCGCGGCTACTGCCGCGGACACTGCGCACCGGGTACGGATAGTGGACCCCCAAGGCGCTCTGCTGAGTACGCTGCCATCCGAAGAAGTGGATGTGGATGCCACTGTTGAATCGGGCATTGAGGGCCGAAAGATTGTCCTGGCCGAACGGTCCGATCCGGGCTGGAGCGCTTGGTTGGATGGCCGCCAACTGAAAGCCACCACATCCGGATGGTCCCAGGCGTTCGAATTGCCTGCCAGCGGCGGCGACCTTGACATCCGCTACACCAACCCTTGGGCTTTGTGGATCGGAATCCTGCAGGCTGTGGTGATTGGATTGACGGTCCTGTTGGCCGTTCCAATGCCCGCTCGCCGCAGCCGAACCGGCATGTCGAGGGATGAAGTCTCCCTCCGTAAGGAGTACAGCAGTGTCTGAGGACCAAAAGAACGCGTCCGGCGAAAGCACTGGAACCTCGGAAGCCCCGAAGTCCCGTGCGGGGAACAACGGAGAAACAAGCAGGCCGGACAAGGATTCCCGGAGTTCGGGCTCCCGCGGCTCCAGTTCCCGAAACACGAAGTCCCGCAGCTCCAATAAGGGAATGATCACTGGCGTCCTGTCGGCAGTGGTCATCCTTGCGGCTGGCGGAGGCGCCGTGGCCGCGACGTCGATGGTCCCGGAACCTTCCGGGGGGACCACCATGGAAATCCGCCAGGCCGACGTTCCCGCGGGCCGTTCCTTGGGTGTTTGTCCGGAACCCGCGAGGCTTGTGAGCGGAACCGTTGTGGGCACGGATGCTGACTTCAGCCCGGTCTCCACCACCGCCACCAGTGCCCTGAACGCTGTGGTGCTGAGCAACCCCGCCGGTACGGTGCCCGAGAGCAATGTGACATCGCTGGGTGGTGAGACGGTGGAGGAGATCGCCAAGGCTCCTACCAGCACGCCCACGCCCACGGTTGGTCCGCCCGTACTCGCTGCCGGAGTGGCGAACATCAGCCCCGTGGCGTCTCCCACCGTTGTGGGAGCCGAGGCTCTTGGAAACGAACAGGCGTCCTTGGCTGCCAACCTTAGCTATTCAGCGACGGACGGCGATCTCCGAGGCCTTGCATCCACCCAATGCCAGCCGCCGGGCAACGACGCTTGGCTCCTGGGGGCCAACACTGCCGTGGGCCGTACTGCCGTCCTGAACGTGAGCAATGCCTCCGAGACCCCGGCCACAGTGAGCCTTGACCTCTATGGATCCGAGGGACAGATCCAAGCTCCCGGGGCCCGTGGTCTCCTGGTGGCTCCTGGCAGCACCCGCTCGGTGAACCTGGCTGGACTCGCGCCCGGCGAATCGCAGCTCGCCGTGCACGTGCGCAGCACGGGCGGTCCTGTTGCCTCCACTATCCAGCAGAGCGTGTTGCGCGGAATCGCCCCAGGTGGTGTGGAGTACCTCTCGCCGGGTGCGGCGCCGTCCAACGTGCAGGTGATGTCCGGCGTCGATATCCAGGACCCGGCGGCCGTCAAGGCGCTGGCCGGTAAGTCAGGTTTCGCTGACGCCGTACCGGCACTCCGGATCGCAGTACCAGGATCCACTGACGCCGTTGTGCAAGTAAGCCTTTATGGTGCCAACGGTGAACGAAAGATTCCCAATGGGGGAGTGGTGACGGTCAAGGGCGGGACAGTTACTACCCTCAACCTTGAGGGCGTTCCGGCCGGTAGCTACACCGTCAGAGCCAGCTCGGATGTCTCGTTCCTGGCATCGGCGAGGGTCACCCGGGGTTCCAAGGCCGAGGAGCCAACCGACTTTGCGTGGTCGCCGTCGTCGGCCCGTCTTGGCAGCCAGCACTTGGTGGCCGTACCTCGGGACGGCCAGAGGTCTTTGAGCTTCGGTGTTCCCGAGGGGCGCGGC
Source organism: Arthrobacter sp. M2012083 (assembly GCF_000281065.1). Lineage (GTDB taxonomy): Bacteria > Actinomycetota > Actinomycetes > Actinomycetales > Micrococcaceae > Arthrobacter. The sequence goes on along the minus strand of NZ_AKKK01000015.1, from coordinate 15,385 downwards.
ACGGTCAGTTACGCTCCGGTGACCGCTGATGGAAAAGTCGGCAAGGCCGTTGACGTGGACATGTCCGGCGGGACCACATCGGTGATCGGGCTACCGGACAAGTCCGGTGGTTCGGCTGTGGTGGGCTACGTGGTGTCCGCTTCAGGCGACCCGGTGTTCGGCGCGCTGGTGCTTGGAAAGCAAGGACGGTCAGACGTTTCCGTCGTGGCAATTCAGGACGCCGCAGCGGGACTTGAGAAGGTCCCGGTCTCCGTGGGCTACTAGCGAAGTTATTGGTAGCGGCGGCGGTAGACCGGGTCCAAGGTTTCCGGAGGCACCCCGAGCATCTCGGCGGTGTACTCCACTACGACATCGTGGACAAGGTCCTGCAGTTCTTCGCGAGTGGCAGCGCCCTGCTCAACCACCCGGCGGTACACCGTAATCATGGGTGCGTCGCCGCGGCCACCAGGGGTGTAGGAGCCCATGGGGGCAGTGTTTCCTGTAGCAACCAAGTGCTCAAGGTTGGGTGGAATTTCATCGACTGCAAAGAGAACGCCGTCGAGCTGTTTGCCCCACATGTCCTGGAGTCGCTCGGCGGAGTCCAGCACCATGTCATCAAAGCGTTCCGAGCGCGTGCGGAAGCCAGGGAGATTGGGGAGCATCAACTCTCCGCGCAGTCCCCGTCCGTGCCGGTTTCGCCGGCGTCGCCGGAAGCCCCGCGCTTCCGAACCGGCGTGTTCCTGGGCCTGATCGCCATCGGCGTCAGTCCACCGGATGTTGAACCCGGGAACATGTGGCTGTGACTGCATATATCGACTTTAGTCCTGAGGAACCGCCAGCGCGACATCAAGGCCCGCAGCGCGCCGCATCGGGGGATACTCGCTTCGAGTTCGCGGGGCACGGGCGGGCAATGCGCAATGTATGTGGCCAATGGCGCTAATCTGGGATGTTGTGGGTGCCATTCGTCAGTGTTCCAGATCAGCCTGCCGCCAGTCCGCGGTGGCTACTTTGACGTACGTGTACGCAGAGTCAACCGCAGTCCTCGGTCCTCTGGCCACGTACGCAGAACCGCATGCGTACGATCTTTGTTCGCAGCACGCTGAGTCACTCACGGTTCCGCGTGGCTGGGAGGTCCTGCGCCTTGCCATGCCCACGACGCCGCAAGAGCCGGGCCCGGATGACCTGCTGGCACTGGCCAACGCGGTCCGGGAGGCGGCTTCGGCCACCACCGAAACCCCAGCCCGGCACAGCCACCCCCAGATGGAGCCGCCCGTCGGCACCGAAGGTACTCGTCGAGGGCACTTACGGATCCTCCGCGAGCCGTCTTAGCCGGACGGGACCCGTTTTAGCTGCTGGGTTTCGGCTTCCGGACGCAATTCGTCGTCGGGATCAAAACAGGATCTCCCTGCGCGGTAGTCTGGAATCTGCAGATATCCGCCAGCGGCGCCATGCCGGCGCCACCCAGGGAGCATCATTCATGCCAAAGGTCAGTCCTGAACTGTTGTCCATCCTGCGCTGCCCCGTGACGGGTTCACCGCTGGTCCAGGAGGGCGACGAGTTGGTTTCCACAGATGCCGCTGCGGACGGCGAAAAGCTCCGCTACACCATTGAAGACGGCATCCCGCTGCTCCTGCCTCCCGAACTGCTGGCCGCGGCCAATGCGGCAACCTCGGGCCAGCACGATTCCAAAGCCTGACGCGCTTTCTTCCATCAAATCCGCACGGTACCCCTAAGGACTTCCATGACTTTTGACTTCAAAGTGGCCGATATCACCCTTGCGGAGGCTGGCCGCCACCAAATCCGTCTCGCCGAGCATGAAATGCCGGGCCTCATGTCTCTTCGCGCAGAGTTCGGTGCGGAGCAGCCCCTCAAGGGTGCACGAATCGCCGGTTCCCTGCACATGACGGTCCAAACCGCAGTACTCATCGAAACCCTCACTGCCTTGGGCGCGGAAGTTCGCTGGGCTTCCTGCAACATCTTCTCAACCCAGGACGAAGCCGCTGCCGCCGTCGTTGTCGGCAAGGGCACCCCGGAAAACCCTCAGGGTGTTCCGGTTTTCGCTTGGAAGGGCGAAACCCTTGAGGAGTACTGGTGGACTGCGGAGCAGATCCTCACCTGGCCTGGCGCTGACACCAACCCGGAGTTGGGCCCCAACATGATTCTCGACGACGGCGGCGACGCCACGCTGCTGCTGCACAAGGGCGTGGAGTTCGAAGCTGCAGGTGCCGTGCCGACTGCCACCGAAGATGATCCGGAGGAATACGTCCTCATCCTGGATCTCCTGCGCAGGACCCTTGCCGCTGATCCGCAGAAATGGACCCGCTTGGCCGCGCGCATTGAAGGCGTCACCGAGGAAACCACCACCGGTGTGCACCGCCTCTACCAGCTCGCCGAACAGGGCAAGCTGTTGTTCCCGGCCATCAACGTCAACGACTCCGTGACCAAGAGCAAGTTCGACAACAAGTACGGCATCCGCCACTCCTTGCCGGACGGCATCAACAGGGCCACTGACGTCCTGATGGGCGGCAAGGTGGCGGTTGTGTGTGGCTATGGCGACGTCGGGAAGGGCGCCGCTGAGGCGCTGCGCGGCCAGGGCTCGCGTGTCATCGTCACTGAAATTGATCCCATCTGTGCCCTTCAGGCAGCTATGGACGGCTACCAGGTTGCCAGGCTGGAGACGGTGCTCGCCCAGGGCGACATCTTCATCACCACCACAGGCAACAAGGACGTCATCATGGCCGAGCACATGCTGGGTATGAAGAACAAGGCTATCGTTGGCAACATCGGCCACTTCGACAACGAAATCGACATAGCCGGGCTTGCCAAAATCCCAGGCGTCAAGAAGGTTGAGATCAAGCCGCAGGTCCACGAGTGGGTCTTCGAGGCCGGGACGGATTCCGAACGGTCCATCATCGTCCTGTCCGAGGGCAGGCTGCTCAACCTGGGCAACGCCACGGGACACCCGTCGTTCGTGATGAGCAACTCGTTCGCCAACCAGACCATTGCGCAGATCGAACTCTGGACCAAGAAGGACCAGCCGGCCGGTGAGCGCGAGTACCAGAACCAGGTTTACGTCCTTCCCAAGATCCTGGATGAGAAGGTTGCGCGCCTCCACTTGGATGCATTGGGCGTGGAGCTGACGGAACTGAGCAAGGACCAGGCGGATTACCTCGACCTCGATGTTGCGGGACCCTACAAGCCTGAGCACTACCGCTACTAGCCTCCACGGTCCGTCCCTGGCGGTACCCAAATCGATGGCGAAAGGCCGGACACGCAACCAGCGTGGCCGGCCTTTCCGGTAGAATTGGGTGTTCGGTAATGCTTGCGGGGGACAGGATGACGGGAACCATGACGGAAGTCGCCAAACGTAAAAAGGGCAAGATCCTTGCCATCATTGGAGTCTGCGCAGCTATTGTCGTGGGTGGAATTGGCGTGGTCACGGTGCCGGGCCTGCTGGCAGGTTCTACGCAGGATGCGGCCGTAGCGCCGTCGCCGACTCCCACCGTGGAAGCCAAACCCGTTGAGCTGGGCATTACGCCGCTGGATGGCGCCGTGGAGTGGAACCCTGTTGTGGGTCCCCAGATCAAAGCAGTCAACGGCAAACTGAAGGACGTAGTGCTGGCTCCGGTGGGCGGCGGGACACCTGTGCAAGGCAAGACCAGCCCTGACGGCAGCACCTGGACAACTCTGGAAGTCCTGAAGTTCAAGACCCAATACAGCTACTCCTTCACCGTTGTGGATACGGCGGGGAAAGAGACTAAGAAGTCCCAAACCTTCACCACGGTTTCCGCCGCCTACGAGGCCGACGCTTCCATCTACCCCCGCCACGGCACCACGGCCGGCTCCGGGCAGCCCATCGAAATCAACTTCAGTGAGCCCGTTGTAGACAAGGCGGCAATGGAGAAGCGCGTGGCCATCACGGTTTCCTCCGGCCAGCCCGTGGCATGGCATTGGTATTCGGACAAGAAGGTCAGGATCCGTCCGGAGGCTTTCTGGGCGTCCGGCACCACCGTCACCGTGGATATGAAGCTTTTGGGCGTGGACTTCGGAAACAACATGATCGGCAACGCTGACGTGGTCTCAACGTTCACCACCGGCCCGCAGCGTGTGGCCGTGGTTGACGACAAAACCAAGACCATGAACGTTTACTCCGACGGCCAGTTGGTTCACACGGCTCCCGTGTCCTTGGGCGGGGAAGACTGGCTTTCGCCCACCGGGTACGCGGTGATTATGGAACAGGAACGCCACTCGAACTTCAACGCCGGAACAATTGGCCTGAAGCCCGGCGACAAAGGCTATTACCCGCCCCTTGTAGTGGAATACGCCAACCGGCTCACGTGGTCCGGTGTGTACGTTCACCAGGCCCTTGAAGCCGCCTGGAGCTCCATTGGGGTGGCTAACGTCTCGCATGGCTGCGTGGGCTTGCTGCCAGCGGATGCTGAGTGGTTCTTCAACAACATGAAGACCGGCGACGTTGTCCAGATCCTGAACACAGGCGCACCGGCAGTGGAACCACTGGAAGGCTTCGGCGACTGGAACATTCCGTGGGCGAGCTACGCCCAGCGGTAATCCTGCTGTTAAGATCGTCGTAGTGATTATTTCCTGCGCGCTTTGACCCATTGCTCCAGCGCTGACACGTTGTTGGCCCTGCTATTTGTGCTGCCCTCCAAGATGATTCCGGGTGTCCCTCAGGGGAACCCGCTTTCGGGTTCCCCGGCTCCTTCCACCGGCCCCTTTCCCATCATCTGGAGCACACATGACCATTTCACTTACGCTCAGCCCAGACTGCGGCAACTGCTTTGCCCTTTGCTGCACCGCGCTCGGATTCGCCCGATCAGCTGACTTCGCCATCGACAAACCTGCTGCTTCGCCGTGCCCGAACATGGCGGACGACTTTTCCTGCACCATCCACCAACGCTTACGGCCGCGGGGCTTCCGCGGTTGCACGGTATTTGATTGTTTCGGCGCCGGCCAAGTGGTGTCCCAACAGACCTTCTCCGGCACCAGTTGGACGCAGGACCCTTCGTCCAAGTCCTCAATGTTCGCCGTGTTCAAAGTAGTCAGGCAACTCCACGAGATGCTCTGGTACCTGGCCGAAGCCCGGCAACGGACGTTCGATCCGGACCTCGCTTTCACGTCGGACCACCTTTCCGAGCGCATAACAACCGCCGCGCAAGGCGATGCCTCCACGGTCCTGGCCACCGACGTCGAAATCCTCCATGGAGAAGTCCGCTCGCTCCTGATGGAGGTTAGCGAAGAACTACGCGCCTCCTACGGGGCGGAGGACAGGCCAACGCCCGACGCCGGACGCCAACCGGGTGCCGACGCCAAGCCGGGCGGCGCTGATCTGATGGGCGCCAACCTCGCGAACCAAAGCCTCTGCGGATCAGACCTCCGTGGTGCATACCTGATCGAAGCCAATCTGAGGAAGTCCGACCTCACGGCCGTCGACCTCCTGGGAGCAGATCTGCGTGGAGCGCAACTCCACGGAGCCGATCTCTCCAGGGCGCTCTACCTGACCCAACCGCAGATCAACGCCGCCGAAGGGGACCCCAACACCCTCCTACCCCCACGACTCACAAGACCGGCTCACTGGTGGTAGCGCAGATCTGACGAAGACGGTCGGCCGGCGTCCGGCAGCCTGCGTCTAAGCGAGGTACGAGCGAGCAGGCAGAGGACGGCGGCCGACCGGCGTTAGTTGGCTTCAGCCGCACCAGACCTAAGACTCATCAGTGAACGGCAGCTTTCGGAGTCGTTCCCCTACGGTCGCGTTCCGCTGCTCCGCTTGGCGGAGCCGCGTGAGTTCGCGGTTGCGCCGTTCCCCGAGGACTGCGCCTATGTAGTCTTCGGGGATGGTGCCGGCGGGCGGGGGCGGGGCGACGTACCTTGCCAGTTCCGATGCGAGCGAGGCGGCCATGTTGACGCGTGAGGCGGGCGCCATGAGGTAGGCCTGTTGCACGAAGGTTCCGGCCCGGCGGGCCGTGGCGTCCGGTACCCTGCCGATATCTGCCATGGCCACCCATGCTTGCAGGTGGTGCGGTGCCATGGGCATGATTCGGGGCGTTGAGGGTACGCGTTGCCGCAGGGAGTAGGTGCCCGCAACGATGTCGCCGAGGCGCTTGGATTTGTCGTTGAACAGTGCCACTCCGATTGCGAGGCCGCCGAAGGTCAGGTAGATCTCCAGGAATCCGAGGAGCCCGCGGATGAGCGCGTGCCGGAAGCGAATGGAGCCGCCGTCGTCGCGCACTATGCGGAGCCCTGTTGCCAGCTTTCCCAAGGATCGCCCGCGCGTCAGGGTTTCCACGGTGACGGGGACGATGACCACCGAGAATACGACGCTGCTGAGGACCATTGCCTGTATGGCGGCGTCGTCGAGATCCCGGGATGCGCTGGTGATCAGGATGATCAGGATGATCGCGAGGACAATTTGGGAGATGACGTCAATGATGAGCCCCAGTGCACGTGCGGCGAAGGACGCCGGGCGGAGCTCGAGGACCACAGCCTCGCCTGTGATGATTGAACTCATGCCTGCCCCCATGTTTCGCCTACGCTTTGGGCCACACGACTGCCCTTTTCAACGAGTCTAGCGGCGGGCTGAGCTGCCGGTGGATACAGGCGCTAGGGTGGTGGCGTGGACATAGATGCCTTCTCGGCCGTACATGGGGACAAATGGTCGCGGCTTCATTTCCTGGCCCATAAGCGAAGGCTTACGGGTGCTGAGGCCGATGAACTTCTGCGCCTGTATCAAACGGTGTCCGGGCACCTGTCGCTGATCCGGTCCGTGGCGCCGGAGACGGGGTTGTCGGCATCCTTGTCTGCAGCGTTGGCTCAGGCCCGGACGAGGTTCACGGGCGCCCGCTCCAATTTCATGGAGGACCTGGCACGGTTCTTTGTCATTTCCCTCCCTGCGGCCTTCTACCGAATCCGGTGGTTGACGCTTTGGTGCGGGTTTGCTTTTGTCCTGGTGGCGGGTGCTTATGCTTTGTGGATTGGCACTTCGCCGGAAGCCCTGAGGGCCGTAGCGTCCAGTGATGCCAAGGTGCAGCAGTATGTGGAGGAAGACTTCATTGACTACTATTCCGAGAATCCTGCGGCTTCGTTCGCCGGGTTGGTGTGGACGAACAACGCCTGGATTTCCGCTCAAGCCGTGGCCTTTGGCATTACCGGATTCTGGGTGCCCTTCATCTTGTTCATGAACGCGCAGGGGCTGGGAATCGCGGCGGGACTTTTCCTGGCCACCGGGAAGATGGACATCTTTTTCAGCTACATCCTTCCGCACGGACTCATGGAACTCACTGCTGTCTTCATTGCCTGCGCGGCGGGGCTCAAGATTTTCTGGGCCATGGTGCGGCCGGGCCCACGCACAAGGCTGCAGGCTGTGGCTGATGAAGGCCGTTCGCTGATCACCATTGCCTTGGGATTGGTGCTCGTCCTGCTGGTTTCGGGCATTGTTGAGGGCTTTGTGACGCCGAGCCCGCTTCCCGTGTGGGCCAAGATCACCATCGGTGCCCTGGTTTTGGCCGGGTACTGGGTCTACGCGTTGGTGCTGGGTGGGAAGGCAGTCCGTGCAGGCGTCACAGGAGATATGGACGCCAACGACGCCGGTTATCGCAGCATTGCTGCATAGACCTTACAGTTGCGTTTCAATCTGGTCGCAGCCGGGGTGGCACCGCGTGTCTCTGTAATGCCGGGCGGTAGGCTCGAATGCAGACAAGAGAGCCGGCAGCAAGCAATCGCCGGTGGATGCCTACGGAAGTGAACCCGCTGTGAGCGACAAAAGCCCAAAACCACAAGAACCGGACACGGACGTCCACGAGGACCCCAACGAACCGGCCTTCGACTGGATGAAGCCGAAAACGTCCAGTGGTGCTTCTCCGGCCTCTCCTGCAGCCAGCGTCGGAGCCGCATCCAAGACCGGGCCCACACCGTCGGCGACTCCGACTACCGCGACGCCTGCCCACGGCCAGCCCGAGAGCCGCGCGGACCGGAAAGCTGCAGAAGCGGCCGACGTCGAGGTTGAACCGCCGCTGTTCGCCGACACCGTGGCGGACGCTTCCACCACCAAGCGGCCGGCGCACTATTCGGAACCCCTGCCGACGTCGGCTCTTCAGATCCGGCCGCCGGAAGACGAAGTGGCGCGACGAAATGCCGAACGAGAGCAAGCAGCAAAAGTGAAGCCCGTAGGCCCCAGGATCTTCCAAGTGCTTTTGGCGGTCTTCTACCCGGTGATCCTCCTGGTGCTTGCCGTCCGGGCAGTCACCAGCCCGCTGTTCCTGTGGGTGGAGTACAACCGCCCGGGTTTCCCCGGCGACGGCTACGGTTTCAGCACTGACGACCGCATGACGTATGGCTCATACGCCGTTGATTACCTCAGTAACTGGGCCGGCCCGCGTTACCTGGGGGGCTTGGTCAACCAGGACGGCGACAAGCTCTTCACCGACAGCGAAGTTTCGCACATGGCCGACGTGAAGTTGGTCATTCTGTCCTCCTTCGGGGCCGGGCTTTTGCTCATCATCCTTAGCATCATCGCCATCCTGTATCTGCGAAAGCGAAGCACGGGCGGGATCCGCCGCGGTCTTTTCGCCGGTTCGATCGTCACGCTGGTCATCATCATTGGGCTCGCAGTATTGGCAGTCTTGAGCTGGCAGCAGTTCTTTACGGAGTTCCACCGCATCTTCTTTGCCAATGGAACGTGGACGTTCTCGCTGGAAGACACCCTGATCCGGCTCTTCCCGGGACAGTTCTGGATGGACGCGGGTATTGTCATCGGGGCCCTGGTATTCCTCGCGGCGACGGTGACGTTCATCCTCACGTGGCCTACCAAACGGCGTCGCGGCCTTGCGACAGCACAAGCGGACGACGCTGGCGGGGAATCTGACGAGTCAGCTGCCACGGACAATGTCGACAGCCTCCGCAACGAACCGACAGGCGTTACGCGCTAACAGGGATACCAGGTACGTCCCGCAGCGGGCCGCGCCTGCGGTGGCTTAGCCAGGTGGAGAAAACTACTTCTCGTACAGCTTTTCCACAGCCGCTGAGAAGTCGTTGAGCACCACGGCGCGCTTCAGCTTCAGCGAGGGCGTCAAGTGCCCTGACTCGACGCTTAGTTCCGCCGTGATGAAAGCGAACTTCTTGATCGACTCCGCGGCCGAGACGAGCTTGTTGGCCTCGTCCACTGCCGTCTGAACGGCCGCCCTGATCCGGGCATCGGAAGCGGCTTCATCGGGGGTCATGGGCCCGGCCTTGTTCTCTGCGCACCAGTCCGCAAGCCCTTCGGGGTCCAACCCGACCAGTGCAGCGACGAAGGGCCGGCCGTCGCCGACGACGACTGCCTGACCCACCAAGGGGTGCTCGCGCAGTTTCTCCTCCAAAGGAGCCGGCGCCACGTTCTTTCCAGCGGCCGTGACCAGAAGGTCCTTCTTTCGGCCGGTGATGGTCAGGAAGCCGTCGGCGTCGAGCTCGCCGAGGTCGCCGGTCCGGAAGAAGCCGTCAACGAAGGCAGCATGGGTTGCCTTTTCGTTGTTGTGGTAGCCCTTGAAGACCCCAATGCCCTTGACCAGCACCTCGCCGTCCTGCGCCACCCTGATGGTGGTTCCAGGGAGGGGAATGCCCACTGTACCTATGCGGGACATGCTGGGGGTATTGACGGTGCAGGGTGCCGTGGTCTCTGTCAGCCCGTAGCCCTCAAGAACAGGAACTCCGGCGCCGTGGAAGAAATGGTTGTCCCGGAGGCTAAGGGGACTGGCTCCGGAAACCGTGTAGCCGACCTCGCCGCCGAAAACGTCCCGCACCTTGGGATAAAGGAGCTTGTTGAAAGTGGAGTGCTTCAGGCCCAGAAGCCAACCCGGTCCCGGACCCTCGCCACGGCTGGCGAGGGACACCGCCGTCGAATATTGCACCGCGGTTGCCGAAGCTGCCGAGAAGAGAGCGGACTTACCGCTCATGGCCGCTTTGTGGCTGGCACCAGCGTAGACCTTCTCGAAAATGCGGGGCACAGCGAGAAGGAAAGTGGGCTTGAAGGATCCAAGATCCGCCATGAGTCCGCTGGCGCCTGCACTGTGCCCCAACGTGATGCCTGCCGTGAGGCAAACAACCTGGACAGCCCTGGCGAGAACGTGCGCCAGGGGCAGGAACATCAGCGTCCGGGCGCCTCGCTGCATGAGCAACTCGGGGAGGAACGGGATGACGTTACGTGCCACGAGGACAAAGTTGCCATGGGTGATTTCGCAGCCCTTGGGCTTGCCCGTGGTTCCGGAGGTGTAAACGATGGACGCGACGCTCGCCAGGTTTGCCGCGCTGCGCTGGCGCTCCAGTTCGGCGTCCATGATCCCGATTCCGACGGCGGAGACGCTGGTCAGGTTGGGTGCGTCGCCGTCGTGCTCCATCCGGATGATGGTCACGGGGTCCTCGCCCAGGGCCTGGGACTGTTCCACCAAGGCACGGACGAGGCTCTCTTTGGCAGTGTCCTCCACAAAGATGCGCCGGGCTCCGGAATCCGTAAGGATCCACTCGATCTGGCTCGCCGATGACGTCTCATAAATGGGGACAGTGACTCCGCCGGCCATCCAGATGGCGAAGTCCACCAGCGTCCATTCAAAGCTTGAGCGGGAAAGCACGGCAACCGGATCGCCGGGGTTGAGCCCACCCGCGATGAGGCCTTTGGCCAAGGCCGTGACGTCGGCAAGGAACCTGGCTGCCGAAATGTTAAGCCAACCGTTCGCGGTTTTATGCGCGTACAAGTTGCCGAACGGATCCTTGTGGCAGCGTTCCAGGAGGAGGTCCGTCACGTTGGTGTTCGGGTCCGCCTCGACCAGAAGCTCCGTGCTTGCTTCCCTCACTGCTTCCCTCCTCCTAGATCCACGATGGCATCCACATTCTCATCCGCCACTCCTGGTAGGTGATGACTTCCGCTGTGAGCACGGGATAAAAGAATGCTGTGGCCAGCACTGCCAACACCAGGACCAGGGCCACAATGTACAGTCCGGATCGTCGCCGCCAGATGGGGTCGCCGCTGCGTCCCAAGACCAACCCCAGCACATACGTCAGGCCCAAAACCAGGAACGGTTCAAAGGACACGGCGTAGAAGATGAACATGGTGCGTTCCGGGTACATGAACCACGGAAGGTAGCCGGCGGCAACTCCAGCGAGGATGGCGCCGGCACGCCAGTCGCGGCGGCCGGCCCACCAGAACAGCAGGATGACCAAGGCGATGGTTCCACCCCACCACACCACCGGATTGCCCACCGGCAAGATGGCCGAGGAGCAGGTCTCAACAACACAGCCCGGGGTGCCCGGTTTGGGGGTTTGGTAGAAGAACGAGGTGGGACGGCCCATGATGAGCCACGTCCATGGACTCGACTCATAGGGGTGGTCAGAGCTGAGGCCCTGGTGGAATTTGTAGGCTTCAAGGTGATAGTGAGCCAGGGATCGCACGGAGTTGGGTAGCCAATCCCAGCCCGGGGCCGGGTTGGTGGCAGCCCATTGTCGGTAGTAGGCATCCTTTGAGAGGAACCAGCCTGTCCAACTCACCACATAGGTGACGGCGGCAATCGGGATGATGGTCAGGAAGGCGGGGAGGCCGTCCTTGATGATGCCGGCGCTGAACCAGCTCCGGATGCCTGCGATACGCCGGGCGCTCAGGTCCCACAGAACTGTCATTAGCCCGAAGGCGGCCACGAAGAACAGCGCCGACCATTTGGTCCCTACCGCCAGGCCAAGGCAGAGGCCTGCAACCAGGCGCCACCACCGCATGCCAAGCCAGGGGCCTGCAACCAGTTGGGTGGGTGTGGGGCGGCCTCCTGGCGAAGCAGCCGCTTGCGCGGCGAGCCGGGAAGCCAGACGACGGCGGCCGTCGTCGCGGTCCATCAACAGGGCGCCGAAGGCGGCCAGTATCCAAAGGGCCAGGAAGACGTCCAACAGCGACGTGCGGGAGAGCACCAGATGGTGGCCATCAATGGCCAGCAGGAGTCCGGCAACGGCGCCGAGGGTGTGCGAGCGGAACAGCTTCAGTGCGATGAGCGAAACGAGGAAGACCGTCAGAGTGCCTGCCAAAGCCGCACTGAATCTCCAGCCGAAGGGGTTGTCTCCGCCGAACAGCCACATGCCTAAGGCGATCATCCATTTGCCCACCGGCGGGTGGACCACGTACTCCGGAGTGTTAAGGAGGATGTCCGGGTTGCCGGCATTGAAGGATTCGTTGGCGTTGGCCGGCCAGCTGCGTTCGTAGCCGCTCACGACGTAGGAGTAGGCATCCTTGACGTAGTACGTTTCGTCGAAGACCAGGCTGTGCGGAGCATCAAGCCGGAAGAAGCGGAGAATGCCGCCCAGGAGTGCCGTGATGGTGGGGATCAGCCAAAACCACAAGCGCAACGAGGCGGGGTAGTCGCGCCAGCTTTGGACACCACCGATCAGGCGTTCCTTCAACGCTTGGGCTGTATAGGCCTCGGTCGGTCGGGCGATCCAACGGTGGCCTTCCAGCCCACGGCCGGGCAAAGTTCCGCCGGGGCTCTCGTTCAACGCCGCCGCCTGCCGGGGCACTGACGCGACTGCGCGTGTCGGCGCATCCGGCTGACCGCCGCTTAACTCCACGGTTGTGTCTTCGGGTTCCGGGGTCGCCGGGGACGCCACCGGGGATCCGGAAGCGGTAGCAGGAACGGGCGACTGGTTCACCCGCCCATGCTACCTTTCCATCCTTGCTGTATCCCTGAACCCCGCGGCTGCATCCTTGAAGCGCACGCGGCATTAGGCTTGGCAGGTGGACGAACAGCGCAGCACCCCGGACGAGACTCCCTACAACGACGACCTGGATGGGTCGGTCCCTGCCGACTCCGGCGCAACTCCCGGCGTGGGCAGGATCGTGCTTGCCGCAACACCCATCGGCAACGTGGGCGACGCATCTGCGCGCCTGGTTGAACTTCTTGGCACTTCAGACATTGTGGCTGCAGAAGACACCCGGCGTTTGCACCGGCTGGTAACTGCGTTGGGCGTCGAGGTCACCGGACGCGTCATCAGCTACCACGAGCACAATGAAGTGGCCAAGACTGGTGAACTCCTGGACTACGTGCGCGCCGGCAAAACCATCCTGATGGTCAGCGACGCTGGAATGCCGGCGGTCTCCGACCCGGGTTTCCGCCTGGTGGAGGGCGCAGTTGCCGCCGGACTTACGGTCACAGCCGTTCCCGGCCCTTCTGCGGTACTGACGGCCTTGGCGCTGTCCGGTTTGCCCACCGACCGCTTCTGCTTTGAAGGATTTCTTCCCCGGAAGTCCGGGGATCGGAACTCACGCCTGGCCGACCTCGCAAACGAACGCCGCACCATGGTCTTCTTTGAGGCCCCGCACAGGCTTGAGGTCATGTTGCGCGCACTGCACGAGCGATTCGGGGCCGATCGCCGTGTTGCTGTGTGCCGCGAACTGACCAAGACCTATGAGGAAGTCATCCGCGGCACCTTGCGTGAACTGCTGGAGTGGGCGGAAAACAACGAGGTCCGCGGCGAAATCGCCGTGGTGGTGGGCGGTGCGCCTGAGCAGGAACCCGGCAAGCCCGAGGACCACGTCGCCGCCGTGAACGAACTCATTTCCCAAGGCATTCGCTTGAAGGAAGCTGTGGCCGCCGTGGCCGATGATGCCCGGGTCAGCAAGCGGGAGCTCTATTCGGCGGTCCTCGCGGCGCGCTGACGGAGCTGTGCAGCTGCACAAAACAGCGTGTATGTGGCAGTGCGTGAAGGCGTAGACACTGCTTCTCGCGGGGCAGTACCGTGGCAGTAATTCAAGCCACTTCCGGCAACGAACCCCAGTGGTGCAATTCTCCAAAGCACCCAAGACGAAGGAGTCGCCATGACTGTCACGGTTGAACGCGAAAGCGAACTGCTGGCTTCCGTCCCTACCGGCCTGCTGATCAACGGTCAGTGGCGCCCGGCCGGATCCGGAAAAACCTTTGATGTTGAGGACCCGGCAACGGGCAAGGTCCTGCTCAGCATCTCCGACGCCGGTGCTGAGGACGGCGCTGCCGCGCTCGACGCCGCCGCTGCCGCCCAGGCTGATTGGGCCCGCACCGCACCGCGCGAACGCGGCGAAATCCTGCGCCGTGCGTTCGAACTTGTCACCGAGCGTGCCGAAGACTTCGCACTGCTGATGACCCTGGAAATGGGCAAGCCCCTGGCCGAAGCCCGCGGTGAAGTCACCTACGGTGCCGAGTTCCTGCGCTGGTTCTCCGAGGAAGCCGTCCGCGTGTCCGGCCGCTATTCCGCAGCACCGGATGGCAAGAACCGCCTCCTCGTGCAGAAGAAGCCGGTGGGTCCCTGCCTGCTGATCACCCCGTGGAACTTCCCGCTGGCCATGGCCACCCGTAAGGTAGCCCCCGCCGTCGCCGCTGGTTGCACCATGGTGCTCAAGCCCGCAAACCTGACCCCGCTGACCAGCCTCCTGTTCGCCCAGGTCATGCAGGAAGCCGGCCTGCCTGCCGGTGTCCTCAACGTCATCCAGACCTCCACTGCGGGCGCCGTCACCGGCCCGCTGATCAAGGACGACCGTCTCCGCAAGATCTCCTTCACCGGCTCCACCCCGGTGGGCCAGGCGCTGATCCGCGAAGCCGCGGACAAGGTCCTGCGCACCTCCATGGAACTGGGTGGCAACGCCCCGTTCGTGGTCTTCGAAGACGCCGACCTGGACAAGGCTGTTGAAGGTGCCATCGCCGCCAAGATGCGCAACATGGGCGAGGCCTGCACCGCAGCGAACCGCTTCATTGTGCACGAGTCCATCGCTGATTCCTTCGCGGAGAAGTTCGCCGCCAAGATCGGTGCACTGACCACTGCCCGTGGCACCGAGCCGGAGTCCAAGGTTGGCCCGCTGATCGATGGCAAGGCCCGCGATGGCGTGCACGCACTGGTTTCCGAAGCCGTAGCGGGAGGTGCCACAGCCGTCACCGGTGGTGCCGCCGTCGACGGTCCCGGCTACTTCTACCAGCCCACCGTGCTGAAGAACGTTGCAGCGGATGCCCGCATCCTGCGGGAAGAGATCTTCGGGCCCGTTGCGCCGATCATCACCTTCTCCACCGAAGACGACGCCGTTCGCCTGGCCAACAACACCGAGTACGGCCTGGTTGCCTACGTCTTCACCAAGGACCTCAACCGCGGGCTTCGCATCAGCGAGCGTCTTGAGACCGGCATGCTTGGCCTCAACGCAGGTGTCATCTCCAACGCTGCTGCCCCGTTTGGTGGCGTCAAGCAGTCCGGCCTGGGCCGCGAGGGCGGTTCCGAAGGCATCGAAGAGTACCTCTACACCCAGTACGTAGGTATCGCGGACCCTTACGCCGACTAGGCGCAGGATCCGGTCCACCGCTCTCGCAACAAGAACGGTTGACTCACGAAGGGGCCCGGCCCCGGAACCACAAGTTCCGGGGCCGGGCCC
>NZ_AKKK01000014.1 GCF_000281065.1 Arthrobacter sp. M2012083 | reverse complement strand
AACGGCGCTTCCGTCTGCCACGACTTGGCAGTCAACTCCGTACCCCGCGCAGCCTTAACCGGGCGGGCTCCTGTAGTGAAATCGGCAGTCATTCTTTACTCCTCTAAAGCAAACAGCTAAATGAACCAGCAGGGATTTAGCCCAGGTTCTTGGTCTTGAGCCATTCCTTGGCGATTTCGCCGATGTCCTCGAACTTGGCCACACGTCCGTTCATCTTGATCAAGTCCTCCGTGGTGAGCGCAGCAGAGACCTTGTCCAGCGTTTCCTTCACGGTGTCCGTGGACTTCTTCTCGTTGATGACCGGCACGATGTTCTCGGAAAGGAAGAGGTTCTTGTTGTCCTCAAGCGCCACGAGGTTGTTCTCAGCCAACGCGGGATCAGTGCTGAAGAGGTCGGCTACCTGTACCTGACCGGAAAGGAGGGCGTTCAACGTGAGCGGCCCACCGGCGTCGAGCGCTGAAAATTCCTTGAACTCAAGGTTGTAGACGGACTTCAGGCCGGCGACGCCGTTAAGGCGGGTCTTCCACTCCGGCGGGCCACCCAACACAAGTTCCTTGGCAACGGGCTGGAGGTCTTCGATGGTCTTCAGTTTGTACTGATCGGCGATTTCCTTCTTGACGGTGAGGACGTCCTTGTCCTCCGCTTCGGAAGCAGTCAGCACGGTCAGGCCGGCCGGAATCTTTGTGGCCAGTTCCTTGGCCACGTCCTCGGAAGATACGGCCTTGGTGGCGGAGTCGAGGTACTGCAACAGCGCGCCGCCGTACTCCGGCATGAGGTCGATGGAACCGTCCTTGAGGGCGGGGATGGTGACTTCACGGCTGCCGATGCTCGGCTTCTCAGTTACCTCGACGCCCTTGGCCTTCAAGGCTTCGGCGTAGATCTTGGCGATCAACTGGCTCTCGGGGAAGTCCGCGGAACCTACGATGATGCTGTCGGCCGAACCGCCTGCTGCGGCTGTGTTGGACGAGCTCATGGGGTCCCCGCCGCCGCAGGCGCTCAGGGTGATGGCAGCGACGGCTGCCAGGGTAAATCCGGTGAGGTACTTCTTCATGTCAACTCTCCTGTGATAGGTGCTGCAGGACATGCAGCGGCCAGGTGGGGTGGGTGGAGGTGAATCTTGTGCGCCGAATCCACGGCACCGGTGTTGTTTAGACCGTGACGGGGGTCTTCACGGGTTCGGCCACAGCGGCCGACTTGATGGTGCGCCGGGTCAATCCGGGTGAGACAACGCGGCGGGTAATGAAAGCGAGAAGCTGGTCGAAGAACAGTGCCAGAAGGGCGACAAGAACGGCGCCGGCGACCATTTGTCCGTAGTCGTTCTGGGCCTTGCCGTCGATCAGGAGGCGGCCCAAGCCGCCAAGCGAAATGTATGCGGCGATGGTCGCGGTCGAGATGATTTGCAACAGTGCGCTGCGGACACCGGACAAAACCAGCGGAAGAGAGCAGGGCAGCTGGACGTCCGTGAGGATCTTCATGGTGCGGAAGCCCATGCCTTTTGCGGCGTCGACGGCCGCAGCATCCACAGCGCGCACGCCGGCGTAGGTGTTGGTCAGGATAGGCGGAACTGCCAGCAGTACCAGCACGATGAGGCTGGGAAGTACGTAACCCATGCGGGATGGGAATGCTGGCGAAATGAGCAGGACCAGCAGGATCAACAAACCGACGCTGGGAAGTGCCCGGAGGGCGTTGGCAAGGCCTGCGATCATGAACACGCCCTTGCCTGTCACACCAATGTAGATACCCAGTGGCACGGCAATGATGGCGGCAATTGCCAGGGCAATAAGGGAGTACAGGAGATGCTCGGCGATCAGCGTTGGGATGCCGTCTGCGCCGCTCCAGTGTGCGGGGTCGAACAAGTAGTTCACGATGCCACCACCTTGGGGGTCCACGGTGTCAGCCACCGGTTGATGAGGATGATCAGCCCGTCCAGGATCATGGCCAGGACCACGCAAAGCACAATGCCGGCGATGATCGGGGTGTAGAACCGGAGCTGGAAGCCCTGCGTGAAGAGTGAGCCGAGCTGCGGTATACCCAGCAGGGCGGCCACGGATACGAGGCTGACGTTGGAGACCGCTGCGACGCGCAAGCCTGCGCAGATCACCGGGACACCCACGGGAAGTTCAACTTTCAGGAGGCTCTGGTAGCCGCGATAACCCATGGCCTTGGCGGCTTGGACGGTGTCCTCCGGAACGGAATCGAGGGCATCGGCCACCACACGGACCAGCAGGGCCACTGTGTAGATGGTCAGTGCTGCCACGATATTGAGCGGGTCCAGGATCTTGGTACCCAGGACCAGGGGAAGGAGCACAAAGAGCGCCAGGGAGGGGACGGTGTAGAGAAGCCCGGCAACACCAACCAGGAGCGGGTAGATCCGCCGGCTACGGTGCGCCCACCAGCCAAGGGGCAGTGCGATGAGCAGCCCCAGGATCAGCGGGGTGACGGCCAGCAGGACATGCCAGCCGAGCAGGAACACAATGTTGTCGAACTGGCGGCCCAGCCACTCGAAGTTCATCAGATCGTCTCCAAGTGTGGTTCGGCCTCGATGGCCTTGACCACGTCGGTTGCAGACACGGTCCCGATCAATTCGCCATGCTCGTTGACAACCACACCGCGGCGGCTCGGCGAGGAGAGCGCAGCATCGAGCAGTTGGCGCATGGTCCCTGATGCTGCGGCTGGGATCCCGCTGAGATTCAGGTTCTCCTGCTTCACCTCACCATTGAGAAGCTGTGTCTGAGCCCAACCGAGAGGCTTCCGGCCGCCGTCGACCACCAAAACCCAAGCACCCAGCGCCTTGGCGCGAGCCTCATCCGCGGAAGCACCGAGGTGAACCACAGCTTCTTCGCCGATAGCTACGGCACCGGCCGTTTTCGTAAAGCCGAGCGAACGGTAACCGCGGTCACGGCCCACGAAATCGGCCACGAATTCGTCTGCGGGCGCAGTGAGCAGCTCTGAAGGGGACGCCATCTGCGCAAGCTTGCCGCCTACCCTCATCACGGCAACCTGGTCCCCGAGCTTGAGGGCTTCGTCGATGTCGTGGGTAACCATGATGATGGTTTTGCCGATTTCGCGCTGCAGGCGAAGGAACTCTTCCTGAAGCTGCGCGCGTACTACGGGGTCCACGGCACTAAAAGGCTCATCCATCAGCATGAACGCCGGGTCAGATGCCAACGCACGGGCAACACCCACGCGCTGCTGCTGGCCGCCGGAAAGCTGCCAGGGATAACGTTTGGCGAAACTCGCGGGCAGCCCCACGCGCTCCATCAGTTCGAGCGCCTTGGTCCTGGCCTTCTGCCGGCTTTCCCCGAGCAGGAGCGGCATGGTGGAGACGTTGTCCACGATGGTCTTGTGCGGGAAGAGCCCTGCGTGCTGGATGACGTATCCGATCCTGCGGCGGAGCAACGCTGCGTCCATGCCGGAAGTGGGCTGATCATCCAGGTAGATGGTGCCACTGGTGGGTTCGATAAGGCGGTTGATCATCCTCAGGGAGGTGGTCTTGCCGCAGCCGGAAGGACCAACAAGGATGGTCAGCTTTCCGGTGGGCGCTTCCAGGTTGAGGCCGTCGACTGCCACCGTCCCGTCAGGGTAGGCCTTGGTGACATTTTCAAATTTGATCATTACTTTTCCATGCTTTCCTGGGGCACTTCATGGTTTCCGTCGGGTTCCACGAGGATGTTGTCGGCTACTTTCGCCAGTTCCTCGCCAAATGTGTGGGCCTTCGCCTCGTCCAAGCGGTAGCTGGGCACCACGATGCTGAGGGCTGCCACTGTTCGGCCGCCGATCACAATGGGTGCGGCGACGGCCGTGATGTCGTCTTCAACGCCACTCCGCACGATGGCGTAACCGCGGCCGTTTTGTCCGCCTGTCAGCACCTTGCCAGCTGCGGATCCTTCCAGCGGGATGCTCCTGCCGACCCAACTGGTGTGCCGGACAGAGCGGGTACCTTCGACAATGGCGATGTAGATTCCGGTTTCCCCGGGACCGGGAATACTCAGGTAGCAGGACTCGCCCGTATCAGCCACAAGCCGCTTCATGTGCGGCGTGCAAAGCGACACCAAGGATTCCTGTCCCAGTGCCAGCGCTCCCAGCTGAATGACACTGGCGCCCGGGCGGAAGTTACCTCCGGGATCCCGCGTCACGAAGCCGCTGCCTTCCAAGGTGCGGAGGAGACGGAGCGCGGTACTGGCCGACAGGTCCACCACACGTGCTGCGTCGCTGAGGCTGATGGAGCCGTCAGTACAGACCGCACTGAGGAGGGCCAACGCCCTCTCGACTGTTCGGGTGGAAGAATCAGCTGCCACTGCCTGACCTGCTTTCAAGTGGTCTACATCACCATGTCTTGCCACTTAGTAAAAATCAATTTTCACCAAATGGCAAGAGATTTCGGAAGATTGCAGGAAGTTCCAGCTATGAGACGTTGCGGGTCCTTAGGAGGCGGCCCTCATGTTTCCACCACGTAAATAGTCCTCCAACCCCTTGTCATGTGGTGACATCTGGTTTTTACTTGGTGGCAGTCTTCAATCGGAGGAAAACGTGGAAACCGTCAATCAGCTCCTAGCCTCAATCCAGGATGTTGGCCGCGACACGGCACGCGGAGGCTACTCCAGGGCCGTCTACACAACACCAGAACTCGATCTCAGGGGCTGGTTCATCGAGCAAGCCACCCAGCGCGGCCTCGACGTGGAAACGGACCGGAACGGGATTATTTGGGCGTGGTGGGGAAGGCCCCACGACGGCGCCCTGGTCACCGGAAGCCACCTCGATTCGGTGCCCGGTGGGGGCGCCTTCGACGGTCCCCTCGGCGTCGCTTCCGCGCTTGCCGCCGTCGACATCCTCAAGGCCCGTGCAGTCCAGCCGCCGCGATCGCTGGCCGTCACCGTTTTTCCGGAGGAGGAAGGGTCGCGCTTTGGCGTGGCGTGCCTTGGTTCGCGGCTCCTCACCGGCGCGATCGACGTCGAAAAGGCCCTGAACTTGCGCGATATCAACGGCGACTCCTTTGCTGACGTCGCCAGCTCCAATGGCCTGGATCCCCGTTTTATAGGCCCGGATCCGGAGGCCATGGGGCGTATCGGCGACTTCGTCGAACTGCACGTCGAACAGGGGAAGGGCCTGGGGCAGGACGGTCCCGCTATCGCCGTAGGAAGTTCAATCCTGGGCCACGGCCGCTGGAAGATCAGCGTCAACGGCCAAGGCAACCACGCGGGCACCACGCTCATGGCAGACCGCGCCGATCCCATGGTCGCGGCCGCACAGATCGTCCTGACCGTTCGGAACACAGCCGCCAAGCAACCCGACGCCCGTGCAACAGTGGGACGCTTGACGCCCGTTCCGGGTGGGACCAACGTCATCGCCTCGCGGGTGGACCTTTGGTTGGACGCCCGCCATCCCGATGACGCCGTGACTGCCCAACTCATCGAAGCCATCTACCGTGCAGCCCAGGACGTCGCTGCGGCGGAAGGTTGCACCGCGACCCTCACTGAAGAGTCCTACAGCGACACTGTGCACTTTGATGCCAAGCTAAGCCGTCGCATCAACAACCTCCTGCCGGGAGCCCCCCTCCTGGCAACCGGCGCAGGGCATGATGCCGGAGTGCTTGCTGGCTACGTCCCCTCGGCGATGCTCTTTGTCCGTAACCCCAGTGGCATCTCACACTCGCCCGAGGAGTACGTAGCGGACGAGGACGCCTCCGCGGGTGCTGTTGCGTTGGCTGATGTTCTGGAAGGCCTCCTATGAGCACGTTCTGGTGCGAGACTGCCATTGTCGCGGGCGGTGGCGACGACGGCACCGCCCTTCCGGAGGTAGCTACGGGCGTGCGGGTGGAAACTATCGAGGGACGCATCTCCGCAATGGAAAGCGGTGCGCAGCCCCAACCCGGCGACACGAAACTGATGGGCGTCGTCTTCCCCGCGGCTGCCAACGCCCACTCGCACGCTTTCCACAGGATCCTCCGTGGCAGAACGCATGACGGGCGCGGAGATTTCTGGGTATGGCGGGAGCAGATGTACCGGAGCGCGTCGGAGCTGACTCCTGAGAAGTACGAGAAGCTCGCCGCTGCTGTATTCGCTGAGATGGTAGTGACAGGTTTCAGCAGCGTGGCCGAGTTCCACTACGTCCACCACCAACCCGGTGGCGCGGCGTACCCGGAGCCGCACGCCATGGAGTTGGCCCTTGCTCGTGCAGCAATGTCGGCAGGGATCCGCCTGACACTTCTGGACACCCTGTATTTGTCCGGCGGAATCGGCACTTCCCTCAGTCCCGAGCAGGCAAGGTTCGGGGACACGGACGTGGAAGCGTGGCTGAACCGGTTGCATCCCCTCCGGACCGCCATAGCGCAGGAGTTTCCACCCGACAAGGTGGCCGTAGGAGCCGCCCTGCATTCCGTTCGCGCCGTGCCGGAAGAGGCCTTGAAGGTTGTTGCCAAGGAACTGCCCCTCGACATTCCCCTTCACATCCACCTGAGCGAACAGCCCGCCGAGAACCAAGCATGCTTGGAGGTCTACGGAACCACCCCCACGGGCCTTTTGGAACGCCACGGACTCCTGACTTCCAGGCTTTCAGCAGTCCATTCCACGCACCTGACGCAGCAGGATATTTCCTTGCTGGGCGCAGCATCGGCCACCATCGTGATGTGTCCCAGCACGGAAGCCGACCTCGCAGACGGGATCGGCCCTGCGCGTGAACTTTCCGATGCCGGTGCCACTATCGCCTTGGGCACCGACCAACATGCGGTGATCGATCCTTGGATTGAAATGCGCACCTTGGAACACGGAGAGCGGCTGGGCAGTGGGCAGCGCGGGAGGTTCTCACCCGGGGAACTGCTGCTGGCCGCAACGGAAGGAGCCGCGCGCTCCATGGCCACCCCTGTCGCCTCGTCCGCACTGAGGGTCGGTGCGATCTGCGACCTTATGGTGGTCGATCCCGCGTCCACCCGGACTGCCGGATCCCGGCCGCTGCAATTGGCTTTCAGTGCGACGGCCAGCGATGTAACGCAGGTAATCATTGCCGGTCAATTGATTGCCTCCCACGGCGTGCACACGCGCCTCGGTACGCCGGGAGACCTTCTGAGTGCAGCATTCAAGGAGTTCTCCTAGCCGCACCTTCAGCGCCCGAACCTGACGGCGGCGGCACTCAGCCTGGCTACATGAGTCACGACTCGTCGTCGTGCCTTGTGTTCAATTATTGGACTCAAGCGCCCCCTCAACGACCTGATAGCCCGACCCAGAGGCTTCCAGCCAACACCCAGCCACCAGACAGGCGGTACTGCGTTAATGATCTGAATGCATGTCACGTCCGTCACTTGACTGGAACTTGGCGGATATGACGTGCCACACTGTGTAGCGCGAGTGCACCGGCGTCCCCGTCGGACCGCCGACGACGTCCCGCACTTCGCTTCCCAAACCCCATTCCCCAAGGGAGACCCATGTCCAGTTCCAGCACCGAAGGCGCGCCCCCTGTTTCACGGAAGGTGATCGGCTTGGCCGTCGCCGGTGCCGTGGGCGGGTTCCTCTTCGGCTTCGATTCGTCCGTGGTCAACGGTGCCGTGGATGCGATGGCGGACGAATTCGTCATGAGCGAGGCACTGACAGGCTTCGCCGTGGCCGTTGCCCTGTTGGGCTGCGCCGCCGGCGCCTACTTCGCCGGGAAGATTGCGGACCGGTACGGCCGCATCCCAGCCATGAAGATCGGGGCACTGCTCTTCCTCGTGAGCGCTGTGGGAACCGGGCTTGCGTTCGGCGTCTGGGACCTCATCTTCTGGCGGCTGGTGGGCGGCCTGGGCATCGGGCTCGCCTCGGTTATTGCCCCGGCTTACATCTCAGAAATTTCCCCACGGCACGTACGTGGCCGCTTGGCGTCGCTTCAGCAGCTCGCCATCACCACCGGCATCTTCGCAGCCCTGCTCTCCGACGCTGTGCTCGCAAATTCGGCTGGCGGTGCGGACGGTACGCTGTGGCTGGGCATTGAAGCCTGGCGCTGGATGTTCATCGCCTGTGCTGTACCCGCCGCCGTGTACGGCTGGATCGCTTTCCGCCTGCCGGAGTCCCCACACTTCCTGGTGCTCAACGGTAAGGAAGACCAAGCCCGCACCATCTTCAACAAGCTGATTCCCGGCGATGACATCGAACGCCACATCCGCGAGATCCAGGAATCCATCCAACAGGAAAAGCTCTCCACAAAGAAGGGCTCGCTCCGGGGCAACAGGTTCGGCCTGCTCCCAGTGGTCTGGATCGGCATCATCCTGTCCGTTCTGCAGCAGTTCGTTGGCATCAACGTGATCTTCTACTACTCCACCACGTTGTGGAAGGCCGTCGGGTTCCAGGAAAAGGACTCCCTCACGATCTCCGTCGCCACGTCCGTCACGAACATCCTGGTGACCTTGGTGGCCATCGCTTTGGTGGACCGGATCGGCCGTCGCCCCATTCTTCTGACCGGCTCCATCGGCATGGCCGCGTCCCTCGGCGTTATGGCGCTGGCATTCTCCTCTGCTGTGGGTACCGGCTCCGAGATCAGCCTTCCGGGCGCTTGGGGTCCGGTGGCCCTCGTGGCTGCAAACGTCTTCGTGATCAGCTTTGGCGCCTCGTGGGGTCCGCTCGTTTGGGTTCTGCTGGGCGAGATCTTCCCGTCACGCATCCGCGCCCGGGCCCTGGGTCTGGCTGCCGCTGCACAGTGGATCGCGAACTTTGCCATCACGCTCAGCTTCCCCATCATGGCGGCAGGTTCGCTGCCGTTGACGTACGCCATGTACGCCTCCTTCGCTGCGGCGTCGTTCTTCTTTGTCATGTTCAAGGTCCCTGAGACGAACGGCATGTCCCTGGAGCAGGCCGAAACGCTGTTCGTTCCGAAGGGCGCACCAGTAGCACCGCTGCCTGTGACTTCCGGCGAAGCGAAGTAGCACAGGAAAAGCCCGGTGGATTTGAACTGGTCCAAATCCGCCGGGCTTTCTTGTGGTTCACGGGACGGCTACACCAAGTGTGGTTCGTGGGATTTCAAGTAGGCGCGTCCTCCGAAAGCGACCAGGATGGCGATAACCATGGCAACGGCACCGGCGAAGAACGGCACCTGCGGGCCGAAGCGCTCCCCCAGCTGGGCTGCGGCGAATGGTGCAAGCGCGCCGCCCATCCAGCGCACAAAGTTGTAGCCGGCAGATGCGACTGAGCGCGGTGAATCGGAGACGCCCATGGCCAGTTCCGTATAAACCGTGTTGTTGATGCCCAGAAGGGCACCTGCCAGGATGACAAGCACGACGACGGCTGTCACCGAGTGCCCAGCGGCCAGTCCCAGGCCGACCAGGTCAAGCATCAGCGCCACTAATGTTCCGGTCAGGACTTTGACGGCGCCGAACCGCTTCTGCAGCACGGGAGCTACAAACACAGAGAACACGGCGACAGCTACACCCCAACCGAAGAACACTCCCCCAATGCCATAGGCGTCCATGCCCAGGATGAAGGGGGTGAAGGCGAGGATGGTGAAGAAGCCGTAGTTGTAGAACAACGCGCTGGCGGCAGTAGTGCGCAGGCCTTTATGCCCAAGCGCCAGCAGCGGATCCCTGAGGTGGGACTTCTTAGCGGGAGCCGGAGTTTTGGGCAACAATGCGAGCAGCGCGATGAAGGCCGCGGCCATGAGCACTGCGGTGCCGAAGAAGGGCGCGCGCCACTGCCAGCCACCCAAGAGGGCCCCTAGCAGCGGGCCAAGCGAGATTCCCAAACCCAGTGCTGCCTCGTACAGGATGATGGCCGTCCCGGTTCCGCCACTGGCCACGCCCACGATGACCGCCAAGGCGGTTGCAACGAACAACGCGTTACCAAGACCCCAGCCTGCCCGGAACCCCACCAGTTGTTCAACGCTGCCGGAAAGGCCGGACAACGACGCGAACACCACGATGATCGCCAGCCCGATCAGAAGTGTCTTCTTCCCACCGATCCTTGAGGACACGAATCCACTGATCAACATGGCGATCGCCGTCACCAGGAAGTAGCTAGTGAACAGCAGCGAGACTTCACTGGTGGATGCTTCAAGGTTCTTGGCGATAGCCGGAAGAATCGGATCGACGAGTCCGATGCCCATGAAGGCGAAAACGGCCGCGAGCGCTGTGGCCCACACCGCCTTGGGCTGCTTGAGGAAGGAAGCTTTCTCAGCTTCCAAGACGGTTTCAGTGGTTGTTTCGGCGCTTGCTGAAGCGTCAGCCAACTGGCGTGACATTCAATTGCTCCCTGTCGGTGCTGGTTTGGTTAGTCGGTGCTGGTTTTCCTAGCTCTGGAACGCGCTGTTGAGCTTGGCGATCACAGGCAAGGCTGCAGCGAGATGTTCGATCTCGTCTTTGCTGAGGTCCTGAAGCAACTCGGCCACCATCGCGTTGCGTCGCTGATTGGCAAAGTCGACGGCGGCCGTCCCGGCTTTGGTGATGACCACCTGGACGGCTCGTGAATCGTCGGGATCCTGCTTGCGGGTGACCAGGCCTGCACGCTCGAGCTTGATGATTTGCTCCGTGGCGCTGGGGACTTTGATGCCCAGGTTCTTGGCGACATCGCCCACGCGGAGGCCGCCGTCGGAAATCATGGACAGCAGGCTGAGTTGCGCGGCGGTAAGGTCACCCTCGGGATCAAGACGACGGAACATGTACACGCCGAGTCGTAGTGACTCGCGAAATTCCTGCGCAAGATCAAGTAGCCGGGTATCAGAGGAGCTCATATTTAGGTACCCTAATAGTTAGGGTACCTAAAGGTCAAGTCCTGACCGGCGAAGGGGGCCTGCGCACATGCCCAGGGAGGGGCGGCGCGGACGATCGGTAGCTATGCCCTGTTGGTGTGCTGACTTCCAGCGTGTGGACATCGTCGACCACCTGCTTTGCCGTCCAGCCAGGATTCTCCTTGGTGTGGTTGCATGATTCGCAGAGTCCTGCGCTGTTGTTCACGGTTGTGGTGCCACCCGAATGCCATGGGACGACGTGATCGATATGCCTGATGGGCGCGTCGCAGTAGGGCGTGCGGCAGGTGTCGTCCCGGACTTCGATAAAACGCCTCAACCTCGGCGGGAAGAGTCGCGCCTTGGAGTCCATCGTGATGAGTTCCCCCGTGGATGGCGCTGTATAGAGACGGCGCAGCCACACGGCGAACTCCGCGTCCTGCTTTGGCGCCGGACCACGGCTCATCCCGCGGGCCTCGTCCACGGCAGCCCCTCCTACGCCAACAAGGGCTCTTGCCCACGCCGCCGGGACTATCCCGTAACCCTTGAGGCGGGCCGGCTCGCTGTCCCCCTGCAACAGCGAGCGATCCGTCATGATGAGCTCGAGGTCAACACCGCTGATCCCGCCACGCCTGCCGGTGATGCGTTCGACGAGGGTATCTGCCATGACTTGTCCGCGAGTCCGGGAGTCTCCACCGGAGCGCGCAGAGTCTGCCTTGCGTGTAAGGGCGGCATAGACGGCAACCCCATGGGCTACAGGAAGCAGTGCAGTCAGGTAAGTCATAGCGTCCGGCGCCGGGCGCAGGGTCACTGTTCGCTCAGCGGCGGCATGACTGGCGCGCTGGGCAACGGAACGGGGATCGCGCCGGAAGGCGGCTGCCTTCGCGGCGGCGATGATGACTTTGTCACCAGCGCCTTCGAAGGTGCCCATATCAGGCGCGAGTTCCGCATCCACGGCGCACCGATCCTCCGCGGAGAGGCAGGCAGTCTCTCTCACAAGCAAGTTTGCACGCCATTCGCTAAGCTGGCCCGACTCCAACGCGGCCATGGTGCGTGGCATTTCGCTGACCAACGCCTTCGCGAGTCCAAGGAGCCCGGAGCCGCGGTTCGGTGATTCACGCCGGGCCAACGCCAGCTGAGCGGCGACACCTTGCCCCTGATCCGAAGCGGGAACACCAGCAACCGCCTGCTCACGCCGTTGTGCAAGATCCAAAGCCACGGCAGCACGAGCCTGGACACTGGTGATGGCAGATTTCAGCTCCTCCAACCCACGCAGCTGATCAATCAGCTGCGCGCTGGAGGAACCAAGGCGAACGTCCCTCAGCAGGGTGAAGAGGGCTGGAACACCAAGCACGGACTCACCGGCATTGCTCCCAACTCCGGCAGCAAATGAACCGGTGTCAATCCCTTGCCGCTCTCGAATTGTCTCCATAACCCAACTCTTCCAGCGACCCAGGAGCACCGGAATGCGGGAATCTCCCTATGTGGAAAACAGGGAGAAGCCACTGTCCTACAACGTCAGCTTCATGCCCTCGTGGCTCGCAACAAAGCCCAGCCGCTCATAAAAACGATGGGCCGAAACGCGGGACTTATCCGTGGTGAGCTGCACCAGCGAGCAGCCACGCTCCCGGGCCTGGTCAATGGCCCACTGAATCATCCGTACCCCAACACCCTGGCCCCGCAAGGTTTCAGAGACCCTAACCGCCTCGATCTGCGCGCGCCAGGACCCCTTGCGCGAGAGGCCTGGGATGTAGCTGAGCTGGAAGGTAGCCACAACATCGCCGTCGAGTTCGCCCACCACCAGAAGGTGCGCGGGGTCGGCGTCGATCGCGTCAAAAGCCCGCTCGTACGGCGCTACATCGTCGGTACTTTCGCGGGTAGCGCCCAGCTGGTCGTCGGCCAGTAACGCGAGGATCCGCGGGAGGTCACCCTTCCGGGCGCGCCTGAGGGTGAAGGTTCCACGCTCGACTGCGGCGGTAAACAAGGTGGGCGCGGCACCGGATTGAGTAGTCACCACCCCAGCCTGCCATCCGACAGAACAAACCCGGAACTCAGTATTGCTAAGTACTGGTACTTAGTTCTACTATGTAGTGGTAGCTAGTAATACTGAGTAGCGAGGGAGGTGTCCGATGGGCAAGCAAATGACGGAAATGCTCAAAGGCACATTGGAGGGCATTGTTCTGGCCCTCCTGACCGGAAGGGCAGCGTACGGGTACGAGATCACCACGCTGCTCCGGGAGCAAGGATTTACCGAGATCGCTGAAGGCACCGTGTACGCACTGCTGGTCAGGATCGAGCAAAAGGGGCTGGTGGATGTTGAAAAGCGTCCATCCGAAAAAGGGCCACCCCGCAAGGTATACACGCTCAACACACAGGGCAAAAAGGAACTGAACGAATTCTGGAACACCTGGAGCTTCTTGTCCGGACGGATTGAAGAGCTCCGCAAGGAAGGAAATTAGCATGGCAGCGAAATGGATCGAACTGGTCACCGGATCACTCGAACAGAAGAAGCAGTACAAGCAGGCCAAGGCCAGGATGAATGCCTTGCCCGAGCCCTATCTGACCGTGGCCACCGCCTTCAACCGGTACTTGATGTACTACGGCGGTGTCACTGAGGGCGACACCATGGTGCAGATGTTTACCGACCTGGCCGATCTGTGGGAACGGGCCGCAATCGACGGCACACCCGTGGGCGAAATCGTCGGCGAAGATCCCATCGAATTCGCCGAAAGCTTCGCCCAGGCCTACGGCGGTAAGCGCTGGATCGACAAGGAACGCGAGCGCCTCAACAGGGCAATCGACAAAGCGAAGGAGGCGGAATGATGGCCGCTCCAGCAATCCGCGTAGAAGGCATTCAAAAGTCGTACAAGGATCTCCATGTTCTCCGGGGAGTGGACTTTGAGGTGGAGCCCGGCAGCATCTTTGCCCTGCTGGGCTCCAACGGAGCGGGCAAGACCACCATGGTGAAGATCCTGTCCACGCTGCTGAAGGCCGACGCCGGCTCGGCCAGCGTCGAAAGCTTTGACGTCGCCTCCGAGTCGCTTCGGGTAAGGCAGTCCATCAGCCTGACCGGGCAGTTCGCGGCCGTGGATGAAGTCCTGACCGGCAAGGAGAACCTGGTCCTGGTAGCCAAGCTGCGTCACGTGAAGAACCCGGGCGGAATCGCAGACGATCTGCTGGCGCAGTTCAGCCTCACCGAGGCAGGGTCCCGAAAGGTGGCGACCTACTCCGGAGGCATGCGTCGGCGCCTGGACATTGCCATGAGCCTGATCGGCAATCCGAAGGTGATCTTCCTGGACGAGCCCACCACAGGCCTGGACCCGGAGGCTCGGCTGGAGGTATGGCAGATCGTCAAGAATCTCGCCAAGCAAGGAACCACCGTCCTGCTCACCACGCAATACCTGGACGAAGCCGAGCAGCTCGCGGACAGGATTGCCATCCTCCATGAGGGACGCATCATCGCCAATGGCACCCTCGCCGAGCTCAAGCAGCTGCTGCCGCCGGCCAAGGTGGAGTACGTGGAGAAGCAGCCGAGCCTGGAGGACATCTTCCTGGCTCTGGTGGGAACAGGTACCAACGAGTCAGTAAAGGACAGGTCATGAGCACCCACTTCTTCGCAGACACCTCGATCCTGCTGGGCCGTTCCATGCGGCACATCTTCCGGAGCATGGACACCATCATCACCACTGCGATCACCCCGATCGCCCTGATGCTGCTGTTCGTCTACGTGTTCGGCGGAGCCATCCGGACCGACACCGAGAACTATGTAAACTACCTGCTCCCGGGAATCATGTTGATCGCGATCGCCTCCGGCATTGCCTACACGGCAGTCCGGCTGTTCACGGACATGCAGAGCGGCATCTTCGAGCGGTTCCAGTCCATGCCGATCGCACGCTCATCCGTTCTTTGGGCCCACGTGCTGACGTCGCTGGTGGCGAACGGACTCTCGCTGGTCATCATCGTCCTGGTGGCGCTCCTCATGGGCTTCCGCACTTCGGCCAATGTGCTGGACTGGCTGGCCGTCGCAGGCATCCTGGCGCTGTTCACCTTGGCACTCACGTGGATTGCGATCATCGCGGGCCTTTCAGCGAAATCGGTGGACGGCGCCGGCGGGTTCTCCTATCCGCTGATCTTCCTGCCATTCATCAGTTCCGCCTTCGTCCCGACAGAGACCATGCCCGGCCCAGTCCGCTGGTTCGCCGAAAACCAGCCGGTGACGTCCATCGTGAACACCATCCAGGACCTGTTTGCACAACGGCCGGTGGGCGGCGACATTTGGGTGGCTCTGGCTTGGTGCCTGGGGATCCTCATCGTTTCGTACGCCTTTGCCGCAGCTACCTACAAGCGCCAGATCGCCTAGTGATCCATCCAGGCAAAACAACGGCCTAAGCTCTCCTTGACCTCAGGGGGAGCTTTCGCCATGCAGACCGATTCGCCATTAATCAGGCATTGGCTATAGCTTTATCGAACAGATTTGTAACGGCCGTCACCATTTTGGCGGGTCCTTCGAAGGGTTCTTGAACTAATGTCCGATCAGACAACGCAGGGGAAGCTCCACGTCTCCAGCAGGGACAGCGAGCCCCACCTGTCACGCTCGCTCAGCAACCGCCACATCCAACTCCTGGCCATCGGCGGCGCAATCGGAACCGGCCTCTTCATGGGTTCCGGCAAAACCATCTCCGTCGCCGGCCCCTCCGTGATCTTCGTGTACATGATCATCGGATTCATGCTGTTCTTCGTCATGCGGGCCATGGGCCAGCTGCTGCTTTCCAACCTGAACTACAAGTCCTTCAGCGACTTCGCAGGCGACCTCCTTGGCCCCTGGGCAGGCTTCTTCACCGGGTGGACCTACTGGTTCTGCTGGGTGGTCACCGGCGTGGCAGACGTCATCGCGATTGCGGGCTACGCCAACGAACTTTGGCCGGGAATCCAGCTCTGGATCCCGGGTATCGCCACCATCATCATCCTGCTGCTCCTCAACCTGCCTACCGTCAAGGCCTTCGGCGAGACCGAGTTCTGGTTCGCCCTCATCAAGATCGTGGCCATTGTGGCGCTCATCGTGGTGGGCCTCGTGATGATCTTCACCGGATTCCAGTCCAACGCAGGCACCGCGAGCTTCACCAACCTCTGGAGCCACGGCGGCTTCTTCCCCAAGGAATTCATGGGCTTCGTGGCCGGTTTCCAGATCGCCGTCTTCGCGTTCGTGGGCATCGAACTCGTGGGCACCGCCGCCGCTGAAACGAAGAACCCGGAGCACAACCTCCCCCGCGCCATCAATGCCATTCCGCTGCGCGTCATGCTCTTCTACGTAGGCGCCCTCATCATCCTCATGTCCGTCACCCCGTGGACTGAGTTCAAGGCGGGCCAGAGCCCTTTCATTGCCATGTTCTCGCTCGCCGGCCTCGGCATGGCGGCTACCGTGGTCAACCTCGTGGTGCTCACCTCTGCGATGTCCTCAGCTAACTCGGGCATCTACTCCACGTCCCGCATGGTGTACGGCCTGGCCCATGATGGCGACGCACCCAAGCTCTTCGGCCGTCTCTCCAGCCGCAAAGTTCCCCAGAACGCACTGTTCCTCTCCTGCGTCCTGCTGCTGGCCGGCGTCGCGCTGCTTTACGCGGGCAAGGACGTTGGCGTTGCGTTCGACATGGTGACCACCGTGTCCGCCGTCTGCTTCATGTTCGTCTGGTCGATCATCCTGGCCAGCTACCTCGTGTATCGCAAACGCCGTCCCGAGCAGCACGCGGCCTCACCGTTCAAGATGCCCGGCGGCATCCCGATGGTGTGGGTGGTGTTCGCGTTCTTCGCGTTCCTCGTCTGGGCTCTGACCACGCAGCCGGACACACTCACGGCCCTGCTGGTGACGCCCATCTGGTTCGCCATCCTGGGCGTTGCCTACGCTGTAGTCCGCAAGTCGCCCCTGCATCAGGCCCGCGTGGCCGAGTGGAAGGCCATGTCCGACGAGGAAACCGCGGCAGCGCGCTAGCCCCCTCCCGATGTCTCTCACATCACGCAGGGTTTGAGGCGACGCTCTCCCATATGCCGCCGATCATCCCGGTAGAGCAGTAAAGCCCGACGTCGGCACCCAAGGCTGGGTGTCGACGTCGGGCTTTTCATCTGTGAGAGAGCATCCGCCACCAAACGCGCAGGATGTGAGCGAGGGTCTACGCTTCGGCCTGACGATCCTCCACGAGCTTTTGGACGGCCGGGAACAGCGGGTGCGACGGCGTAAGTTCCGTGATGCGTTCGACGGCGGCAGCCGCGTCCAGTTCGGACAGCAAGTTGGCAAGCTCCACGGCTTCGTCGTCGTTACCGTCGTCGAAACGGAGGGCCGCGGACATCGCTTCGAGGAGTGCCACCGGCGTCACGCCTCGTTCGGCCAATTCCGCGGCAGGGCCAACAAACCTCTCATGCCGGCTGAGCTTCCGCAGGGGCGCCCGGCCCACGCGGTTCACCGTGTCCGGCAGGTGCGGGTTGGTGAAACGGGACAGGATCTTCTGCACATACGCTTCCTGCTCGGCCTCCACGAACCCGTGCTTGGCCACAAGCAGTTCCTTGGTTTCCTCCAGCACGGCCCGGACTTTCGCAGCGACGGAAGGATCCGCCATGGCATCGGAAATCTTCTCCAAGCCGGCCTGGTAACCGAAATACGCCGCCGAGGCATGCCCGGTGTTGACGGTGAACAGCTTGCGCTCGATGTACGGGCCCAGCTCATCCACGAACGTGGCTCCCGGGATCACCGGGGCGTTGCCATCAAACGGCGTGCGGTCGATGACCCACTCGTAGAACGTCTCCACCGTGACATCCAGGCCCTGGCCCGGTGCTTGGTTGGGGACGATACGGTCCACGGCCGTGTTGGCAAAAACCGCAACGGCGTCCAAGTCCCCGGCGGAGTCGTCCCAAGCCGCCCGGATCTCCGTGTGGAGGAGGTCCGTGGCATTGATGGCGTTCTCGCAGGCCATGACCTGAAGGGGTGGCAAGTCCGCGGGCCGGACGGCAAGCCCGCGGGCGATCACCGGTGCCACGAACTTCAGGATGTGCGGCCCCACAGCAGTGGTGACCACATCCGCCGTCGAAATTTCCTCTACGACAGCGGACTCCTGGGACGCCGAATTGAAAGCCCGGAAGCCGGTGACGGTCTTGACCGCCGGGTTCTCGCCTACCTCGTGGACGTCGTAGCTGCTGGCCGATGCGAGCTGGTTGATCAGCGCGTCCGCAACATCCGCGAACACCACCTCATAGCCGGCCTCGTGAAGCAGCAGCCCCACGAAGCCACGCCCGATGTTGCCTGCCCCAAAATGAACCGCCTTCACTATGCGTTGACCTTTCCGAACAGCTCCAAAACTTCATCAACCGTGGTTGCCTCCTCCAACTGGGCCACTTGTGCCTTGTTGGTGAAGATCTTGGCGATCGAGGACAGGATGTGGAGGTGCTCATTGTTGAGGCCAGCGACGCCCACCACGAACTTCACTTGCTTGCCGCCCCAGTCGATGCCCTCCGGGTAACGGATGATGGACACAGCCGAGTGGTTGATGTGTTCCTTGGCATCGTTGGTGCCGTGCGGGATCGCCAGGAAGCTGCCCATGTAGGTGGACACGGATTCCTCGCGCTCATGCATGGCATGGACGTAACTGACGTCAACGGCGCCGCGATCCAGCAGGAGTTTTCCGGCCTCGTCGATCGCTGCGTCACGGTCGGTTGCAGCGCCGTTCAGGACCACGCTTTCGCGGAGCAGGACACCTTTACCCTCGGCGGCGTGACCGTCGACGGCGGCAACCGGCTCCGCGACATGCGCACCGTGGCCGGCGGCTACTGAAGCGGCGGCGGCGGTGGGCTGGGCTCCGGCGGTGGATTCCGTCGTCGTGCCTGTTTCAGCTGCAGCGCCTTCACGGTTGCTGCTCCGAACCAGTTCAACAATGTCGTCGTACTTGGGGCTGTTCATGAAGTTGTCCACCGAGTAGTGAACGGCGCTGGCTGTCCGCGGCTGGGCACGTTCGGTCAGGTCCTGGTGCGTGACCACCACATCGTAGCTGTCGTTGAGGTTGGCGATCGCCGAGTTGGTGACCTTGACTTCCGGGAAGCCGGCCGCCTTGATCTTATTGCGCAGGACCGAGGCACCCATGGCACTGGAACCCATGCCGGCGTCGCAAGCGAACACGATGTTCTGGACGGGGCGAGTGAGGACGGTACCGGCCTGGGCGCCAGCGTTGTTCCCGGTAAGTGCCGAGGAGACGGAGCTCTTCTTGCCCTTCATGGCCTCCATGCGGGATGTAGCTGCGGAGAGGTCGTCCTCACCCTTGTTCTTGGAGGTGCGCAGGATGACTGCGGCAATGAGGAAGGACACAGCCGTGGCCAGGATGACGGCAAGAATCACACCGACGTAGCTGTCACGTGACGTCTGGGCCAGCACCGCGATGATGGAGCCCGGCGCGGCAGGAGCAACCAGGCCGGAATTGGTGATGGCCAGGGTCGCGATGCCCGTCATGCCACCACCAATGGCAGCGAGGATCAGGATGGGCTTCATCAGGACATACGGGAAGTAGATCTCGTGGATACCACCGAGGAAGTGGATGATCGCAGCACCGGGAGCCGAAGCTTTCGCGGCGCCGCGGCCGAAGAACATGTAGGCCAGCAGGATGCCCATGCCGGGGCCGGGGTTCGCTTCAAGCAGGAACAGGATGGACTTGCCCTGTTCCAGCGACTGCTGGATGCCCAACGGAGTCAGCACGCCGTGGTTGATGGCGTTGTTGAGGAAGAGGACCTTGGCCGGCTCGATGAAAATGCTGGTCAGCGGCAGCAGGCCGTTGTTGACCAGGAACCCGACAACTGCGCCGGCGCCATCCGTGAAGCGCTGAACTACCCAGGAAAGGCCGTAAAAGCCGCCCAAAGCCAACAGCGCGCCCCAGATACCGGCGGAGAAGTTGTTGACCAGCATTTCGAAACCGGGGCGGATCTTGCCGTCCCACAGGGCATCGATCTTCTTCATGGTCCAGGCACCCAGCGGGCCCATGATCATGGCCCCGATGAACATCGGTGCGTCGGTACCTGCGATGACACCCATTGTTGCAATGGCGCCGACCACGCCGCCACGGACGTCGTAAACCATCCGGCCGCCTGTGTACGCGATCAGGATCGGAAGGAGATAAGTGACCATGGGGCCAACGATGCCCACGTTGGGATCACCTTCGGCGTTCGTGCCGAAACCGCCCAGTTCAGCAACTGGAATCCAGCCCTTCTCGATGAAGAGGGCCGTGATGAGGCCCCAGGCGATGAAGGCGCCGATGTTGGGCATGATCATGCCGGACAGGAATGTTCCGAACTTTTGGACACCAACGCGCACGCTGGTGCGGGGCTTCGCAACTGTCTCTGTTGCCATGTGAATTCCTAACGTGTGTCCCGCGGCGGCGCGGGGTCAGTCGATATAGATCGAGAGAGCGCAGCCTTAGGAGCTGCTGGAAATGCGGTGAAGCCATTCAAGGAAGAGCTTCAGTTCAGAGCTGGAAAGTTGGTCCGAATGCGAGGCCTGCAGTGCCGCATTCAGGGCGATTGCCGCAACAACTACCGAGGACTTACCGGAGTCCTCCGCTGCGGCGCCACGGGCGGTGTCCGTGGAGACGGCAAAAATCATGGAATCCCGGGTCATGGTTGAGAGCTCGAGATTCCGTTCCTCCACCGGTTCAGCGATCAGCATGAGCGTGACGCCCACATTGGCCGCCAGGATGCTCCGTGCCGCTTCCCGGGGCGGCACATTGATCTGCCCGGCGATTGCGGCCTTGTTCAGCATCTCCTCCAGGAGCGCTTCAGCATCGGCCACGATAGCTGGGCGGCTCTCCGGCCTGATGTTGCCGAACATGACCAGGTAAAGGTGCGGTTGGCTCAGCCCGAACTGAACGTGGTTATCCCACATTCGCCGGACGTCTTCCAAGGGCTCCCCGGACGGCGCAAAATCCCGCTCCCCCGCCACATACTCTTCAAATCCGGCTGATACGACGGCGTCGAACAGGCCTTCCTTGTCGCCAAAGTGGTGGTAAAGCGTTGGCGCCGTGACCCCGGCAAGCTTGGTGATCTGGCGCGTCGAGACTGCTGACCCCTCCGAGTTCGCCAGCAATTCGGCAGCTGCGCGAAGCAACCGAATTTTAGGCGGAAGCTGGTCATCGAAACTCATAACCGCTACCCTAGCACCTATAGCGTTGCTATATGAAGTGGCTCACAAAGGAATTTTGTAGGCTAGTTTTCGAGGCTCCCGGTGCCGTCGCCGGAGGGCCTGAACCAACAAGCAGGAACAGAGGATTCAGTGCAGAATTTCCAAGGAGTAGGGGTAAGCCCTGGCCGCATCATTGGTTCCGTCCGCCAGATGCCCAAGCCGGTGAGTGAGCCGCCGTCGGGAGATCGATTGGCTGCGGACGTGAGTCCGGAAGACGCCGTCGCGGGCTTGAAAGCGGCTGCGCAAGCCGTCCATGACGAACTCAAGGGACGTGCGGACACCGCTTCCGGCGACGGCAAGGCCGTCCTCGAAGCCACAGCCCTCATGGCCAAAGACACCATGCTCCTGAAATCCGCGAGCAAGCTCATCAACGCGGGTTCCTCTGCCGAGAGGGCCATCTGGGAAGCCGGCGCGTCCGTCTCCGAAATGCTGCACAACCTGGGCGGCTACATGGCCGAGCGTGCCACTGACGTCCTGGATGTGCGCGCCCGCATCGTGGCCGAACTCCGCGGCGTCCCCGCTCCTGGCATCCCTTCCTCTGACACGCCCTTCATCCTGGTGGCCGAAGACCTCGCTCCTGCCGACACCGCAACACTGAATCCCGCGGTGGTCCAGGCGCTGGTGACCTCAGGCGGCGGGCCACAGTCCCACACGGCCATCATCGCGCGCTCGCTCGGCCTGCCGGCCGTAGTCGCAGCCCATGGTGTTGACGACATCGCCGATGGAACCGAGGTGTTCGTGGACGGTGCGGCTGGCTTCGTTGCCGTTTCGCCCACTGACGAACACCGCGCGGCCGCTACGGCCTGGGCGGAAACCTCCGCCACCCTCGCCGAATTCGACGGAAACGGCACGACGGCGGACGGCCACTTGGTGCCGCTCCTCGCCAATGTGGGCGGAGCCAAGGACGCCGTGGCCGCTGCCGCTTTGGGCGCCCAAGGAGTGGGACTGTTCCGCACGGAGTTCTGCTTCCTGGAGCGGGACACCGAACCCTCCGTGGACGAGCAAGCCGCAGCCTACAAGGCCGTGTTCGACGCATTCCCGGGTAAGAAAGTTGTCCTCCGCACCCTTGATGCCGGCGCCGACAAGCCGCTCCCGTTCCTCACCGACGCCACCGAACCCAACCCTGCTCTGGGCGTTCGCGGCTACCGTACAGACTTCACCACGCCGGGCGTCCTGGAGCGCCAGCTTGAGGCCATTGCCCGGGCAGCTTCGGAGTCCGAGGCAGACGTCTGGGTCATGGCCCCCATGATCTCCACGGCCGCGGAAGCCGGACGGTTCGCCTCACTGTGTGCCGCCGCCGGAATCCAGACGCCGGGTGTCATGGTGGAAGTTCCCTCTGCCGCGTTGACTGCAGCCACCGTGCTGCGGGAAGTCGGCTTCGCATCGCTCGGCACCAACGACCTCACCCAGTACGCCATGGCCGCCGACCGCCAGCTTGGACCCCTCGCGGAACTGAACACTCCGTGGCAGCCTGCCGTGCTACGGCTCGTGCAGCTCACCGTTGAAGGCGCGGAGCAGGAAAGCTCTGGTCGCGAAGGTGCCGCCAAGCCCGTGGGTGTCTGTGGTGAGGCAGCAGCTGACCCTGCGCTCGCCGTCGTACTGACCGGCCTGGGCGTCACCACACTGTCCATGACCGCGCGCTCGTTGGCCGCCGTCGGGACTGTGCTGAAGACCGTCACGCTGGAGCAGGCCCGGGAACTGGCCACGCTCGCACTCTCCGCTCCCAGCGCCACCGAAGCCCGCGACTGGGTGCGCGCCAAGCTGCCCGTGCTCGAAGAGCTCGGCCTCTAACCTCTGCCCGTTTCCGATCTTTAGGAGAAACCATGCCCGAACGCACAGCCACCATCGCCAGCCGCTCCGGCCTGCACGCCCGGCCTGCCGCCTTGTTCGCGGAAGCCGCGGGCGAGCAGCAGGTGGAGGTCACCATTGCCATGCAAGGCGAACCTGCCGATGACGCGCTCGACGCCGCCAGCATCCTTTCGCTCATGACGCTCGGCGCTGCGAAGGGCGACGTCGTTGTGCTGCGGGCCGAGGGCGATGGTGCGGACGCTGCGCTGGACGCGCTGGTGAAGCTGTTGGAGACGGACTTGGACGCCGAGTAGTTTGTCGCGTTGCGGTTTCCGGCGCACCCGTTTCGATGGCCCGCTGCGGGCAAGACGGTAGGAGTCGTCTTGCCCGCAGCCAGCCGTCTAAATGGGCAGCTCGCTCAGGCCCCGGGCTCCCACAAGCTAGGCTTCTGCCATGGCATTGATAGCTCCCCGCGTCACGGCCGGCCTTCCCGCCGACGACGCCCGGAATCTGGCGCGTTCCCTCGAGGACAGCAACGACATCACCGTCTTCGTGGATGGGACCGTCCACCGCCTACCGGATGAGGCGAGGGACGCCGTCGTCGACCTCCTTGCGAGACTGAGCCGTGGCGAAACGGTGACGGTGAGCAGCGTCGAGGAAATGCTCACCACATCCCAGGCCGCAGAGCTCGCGGGCATCTCACACACCTATCTGCGCAACATGACCGACCGCGGCGAGATCCCGGTGGAGTATCGGGGAACCCATCGTCGGATCCGGCAGGCTGCCATCATGGCTTGGCTGGAAACGCAGATGAAGAAGCAGCAGGCCGAAGCGAGCGCAGGCGATGACGCCGCTGAAAAGAACGAAGCGACCAAGTAACCGCCCTCGAATCCCGGCATGCTGTTGAATAGCGGTATGGCTTCAAGTTCCCCTTCAGTCGTCTGGCCCGTGGTGCACCATGAACGCCGCGCCCTGTTGCAGGACCTGGAACCGCTTCCGGCAGCCCAATGGCGGACGCCGTCGCTGTGTGCCGGTTGGGATGTGCACGACGTCCTGGCCCACGTCATCGACAGCGCCAAGACGACACGGCTGAACTTCATCCGCCGGCTGATCGCCTCCAAAATGGACTTTGACCGGGATAACGCCGTAGGCGTTGGTCGGGAAAAGACCGGAGAACCTGGGCAAACATTGAACGGGCTGCGCGCCGTGCTTTCGCGAACCTCGGGCCCGCCGGCGAGCTTGGCCACCCGCTTGGTTGAGGCGTTCGTCCACGGCGAGGACATCCGGCGCCCTCTGGGGTTCCATCGCGACTACCCCGCCGAGCACGTGGCAACGGCCCTGAGCTACCAGGTGAAAACCAGCACCAAAATGGGTGGCGGTAAGGAAATCGCTGAGGGCTGGAGCTTGGTAGCAACTGACACCTCATTCCACCATGGCAATGGTCCGGCTGTTGAAGGCTCCGCCATAGCCCTGCTGTTGGCCGTCTCCGGTCGGCCCATCGGAACCCACGAAGTGAGCGGGCCAGGGGCCCCCGTCTTCCTGCAGCGCTTGGAAAACGAGTGAACGCGCCGGGCAAGGCGGCAGCACTACGGTCCGCCGACGTCGACGTGATGGGCCTGACCGGGCGGATTCTTTGGACCGAGGGCACGCCCCCGCCGGAACCGGGCGCAGAGCCCCGCAACGAGCCGGCATACATCTTGATTCATGGCATTGGCGTGTCGCACCGGTACCTGGGACGGCTGCATGGAGTCCTGGCCGCGAACGCGCCTACCTATTCGCTGGATTTGCCCGGTTTTGGCGGCACGCCCAAGCCAGGCCGCCAGCTATCCGTCGAGGATTACGGCGCCTTCATCGCTGACGCACTCAAGACCTGCGGCATCGATTCCTATGTGCTGGTGGGCCACTCGATGGGCGCGCAATTCGCCATAGAAGCGGCCTTGCATGCCCCGGAGCAGATCCGGCAGTTGGTGCTGATGGGGCCGGTGGTGGATTCCCGGCACAAGAATGTGTGGCGGCAGTCGCTGGCCCTGACCCTCGACGGAATAATCCGCGAGAGCCCCGCCTCCAACTGGATAGTCATCTCCGACTACGCCCGTTGCGGTCCGCGCTGGTACCTCACCGAATTGCCGGTCATGATGAGTTACCCCACCGAGAAACGGCTCGCCGGCGTCCACGTGCCGGTGCTGATTCTGCGGGGTAGCCGCGACCATGTGGCAGGCCCGGACTGGGCGCTGCGGCTATCGAGGACGGTCGTTCAGGGGCGTCTCGTGGAGATTCCGGGGGTCGGGCACGTGGCGCAACACATGCGCCCCAAGGCTGTGGCGGATGCCATCCGGAGCTTTGTCACCGCCACGACGCCGCACCGTTGAGCACTGACGCACGACGCCGGCACTCGGTGTGGGGTCCCGTGGTGGGTTGGGTTGCGGGCTCGGTTTGTTGGCTCGCCTTGTTGGGTTAGCTGGTCCCGGTTAGGCTGGCGGAGCAATCACATTAGTAAGTTTGCTTACGAAAGGGCTGATCGTGACCGACAAAGACTCGACCGAGGAAACCCAAGGCTTCGGCGCAACCGGCGCCACAGGGCCGTTTGACACTACGTCCGATGCCGACAGCATCCACGAGGATCCCGACATGCGCCAGGATGAGGACGAGGACCCCGCTGCATCGGCCAACCCCGATCCCCTCGACGGCAACGTCACTGGCTTGGAGCCGGGCGGCGGAGTCCCGCCGGGAGAAACCCCGCCGGCTGAAGGCAGCATGAGCAGCGATCAAGGCCACGAGGAGTAACACAGTCGCCAACCCGCGACTCCGTTGCTAACCAGCGACGTAGCAGCGGGTTGGCAACGTCCTAGGTGTTTGGCAGCTTCAAAATTTCCCCGAGATCGTATTCAGCGGGTTGCTCAAGCTGGGAGTACGTGCAGCTATCAGGAGTCCTGTCCGGCCGCCACCTGCGGAACTGCGTGGTGTGCCGGAACCTGTCGCCTTCCATGTAGTCGTACGCCACTTCGATCACGAGTTCGGGGCGCAGGGGCACGAACGAGAAATCCTTGCCCCCGCTCCAGCGGCTTTGGGCGCCGGGCATGCGTGACCCCCCGGCAGCTTCGTCCTGCTTGGCCCACTCACCCCAAGGGTGCTCGCTGAGTTCGATGTGGTACGGCTCAAGCTCGGCCACCAAAGCCTCCCTTCGGGCCATGGGGAAAGAGGCCACCACTCCCACGTGATGCAGGCGGCCAGTGTCATCGTGAAGACCCAGCAACATCGAGCCGACAACTTTTGCGGTCTTGTGCCAACGGAACCCGGCCACCACACAATCCGCCGTGCGCTCGTGTTTGGTTTTGAACATCACGCGCTTGTTGGGTTGATACGTCCCGGTCAGCGGCTTGGACAGGACGCCGTCCAGTCCTGCGCCTTCCAACTCCACGAACCATTCCTGCGCCCGTTCGAGGTCCGTCACTGCGGGGGTCACGTAGACAGGCGGCTCGGCCTTGGCGAGCGAACGCTCCAGGATGGCGCGGCGCTCGGAGAACGGATTCTCCATGAGGTTCTCGTCACCCAGGGCAAGGATGTCGAACACAATCATGGACGCCGGAGTCTTCTCGGCGAGCATCCTCACGCGGCTGTCGGCGGGGTGGATCCTTTGCTGGAGTACCTCGAATTCGAGCCTCTTGCCCTCGATGAGGACGATCTCGCCGTCGATGACGCACTTGTCCGGCAGATTCTTCCTAAGCGCCTCCACCACTTCGGGGAAGTAGCGGGTCATTGGCTTCTCGTTGCGGCTGCCAAGGATAATCTCGTCCCCATCCTTGAAGACGATGGTCCGGAATCCGTCCCATTTGGGTTCATAGTGCCCAACATCCGGGATGGCCGGAACGGATTTGGCGAGCATGGGCGAGACGGGTGGCATCACAGGCAGGTCCATAGACAATGTCTACCTGCCGGTGCAGCGCGAAGCTAGTGTTAGGTCATGGATATCTTGCTCGTGTTGGCGGCAGTGCTCGGAGTCCCAGCACTGCTGGGAGGACTCTGGCACTGGTCCTCACGGCGAAGCACACAGGGCAAAGTACGGCGTGGAGCCACCGGCGGGATGCTGGGAGTGGTGGACGAAATCTTCCGCCCCGAAACTCATCAAGCGGTGCAAATCCAGAAGATCCACCACGAGTTGCCAACTCCCACACCGGCCCCGAAGCCTAAATCATAGAACCCCCTCGCTTGGGCAGGCCTACCGGCCGTTACATTAATGTGACTTTACTTTCCGGCTCATGTACCGTCATAGGGCGACCCGTATCTCCGCTGGGCCGCTTCCGGATTGACGCCGAGCTCTGCCGCAATCCGGGATCCGCCAGACCCGCGGCAGAGGCGGGGGACCCACAGTTCCCGGGCTTGGAATCCAAGTCCTCGGGGTGAAGCCGCTTACGCGGCCGGACGGCCTCGTCCGAACCCGACAGCTAACCTCGAAGGCGTTGAGAGGCAAACACCATGTCCCCAACCATGGATCAGCCGCGCCGCGCCCACACTGAAGGCGAGCGCACCAAGCCAACCGGACGCCGTCGGGCCCAACCCAGCGGATTCCCCAATGGAGCACCGGCCGAGTCCGCCGCTGCGTCCCCCAACCCACGTGACCTCCCTGGCGCGACCAACACGGTTGCTGATGGCACAGGCACGGCCAACTCAGGCACGACGCCGGAACCCGCCACTGCGGCCATGCCCACCGTGGCGGCGCCTGCCACTCGCTCGGAAATTCGTGCGGCTGAGCGGGAGCGTGCGGCCCTTGCGGTGATTGCTCCTGAGGGGTCGGCATCACAACCGGCACCCGAGCCGTCCGCGCAGGCGGAACCCGCTACTGCCGCCATACCTACTGTGCAGCCAGCGGCTCGGAGGTCGACCACACCGGGCCCCCCTACCACGGCGATCCCCATTGTGACACCGGAACCCGCCACGACGGCTATTCCGGTGGTGTCTACCCGCGAAGAATCCACCAGCACAACCGAAGTCGCCGAGTCGCCTCGCACAGAGTCGCCTCGGGGCAAGTCTCAGGCGCAGCTTGCTGCCGCGGCAACGGCGTCGGCAGCACTGGCAAGCCGCAGGGATGTTCGCAAGCAGGCCACCGCACCCTCGGCAGCCAGGTCCAGCCTGGGGTCCCCGTCCTCACTCGGCCGCGAACCCCACGCCGCCCTTCGCAAAGCAGCATCGGTCAAGCACATGAGTCAGCGCATGGCCGTGGTTGCAGGTGCGCTTGGACTCGTACTGACGGCCGGGACATTGGGGCAAGCCCTCGAGCTTCCGTTCTTCGGCCAGGAAACCCCTGCGCAGGAAGCAAGCGGTGGCGACAGGAACTCGGGTTCCGCATCCCCGGCGCCCAGCGCCTCGTATTCCACGGCTTCCGCTTCATCAGCGTCGTCGCCATCGGCATCGTCAGTTGCCACAGCTTCCTCGGAAGCCGGCCAGCCCGCGACATTAGCGGAGGCCCCCACGGCCGGGTCGTCGTCGGCTCCGACCCCGAAGGTATCGCTTGCGGACCCGGTCTGGGTACCATCGGCCGTCCCCTCCTCAGTCCCGGCCGTCCCCGGGGTGACAAGCCCGGCCCCCACCCAGCCAGCTCCCTCGCCGAGCGAGGTGCCGTCGGACACGGTCACCACACCGCCCACTACTCCGACACCCACCACCTCGCCGACGCCGACGGTCACACCCACGCC
The DNA here is from genome assembly GCF_000281065.1 of Arthrobacter sp. M2012083. Taxonomy (GTDB): domain Bacteria; phylum Actinomycetota; class Actinomycetes; order Actinomycetales; family Micrococcaceae; genus Arthrobacter. Next base: position 2,920 of record NZ_AKKK01000014.1, on the reverse strand, counting down.
GACGCCGACACCCACGCCAACGGAAACTGCGACCTCGACGTCCAAGCCGCGGCCGGGCAAGCCGCAGGCCGCCCCGGAACCCCAGCCCAGTGAATCTGCGCTTCAGGACATCCTGGATGCAGCCCAAAAGGTCCTCGGTTGAGCACCCGCTTGCCCCGTACCTCCGCGCATGCGGGGTGGCATAGCCGGTACTGCAGCAGCAGCCGGACTGCCACCTTCCGTCGCCGGTTGGGACGTTGGAGCTGCCAGCGTTTGCGGCGCTCGTAAGCGAATGCATAACCTGTGAAACACAGGAGGCAGGCACCCGGGTGCCTGCCTCCTGCACGTTTCCGGCCTCCTGTATGCAGCGTCAGATCCGCGGCCGACCGGCCCAGCGCCGCGCCTTCAGGGCCGCATGCAACTCGAGCCGGATCGCGCCACTCAACGGATCAGCACCGATGAGTTGGCGGATCCGGCCGAGCCGGTTGTAGATGCTGCTCCTGTGGAGGTGAAGTTTGGCGGCGACGTCCTGCACCGAGCCATCATTGTCATAGAGCAGTTCCAAAACAGGCAGGAGCTCGCCGTTTTTGTCCTGGTCCTCAAGGGCCTGAAAATGCACCGATCCTGTGTCATCCCAGCCTCCAGGCGCCACCAAGCGATCGAAGAGTTGATAGACACCAACAGTCCGGCTGTCCACGAGTTCTCCAAGTGGCAGGTCCACGGCAGCCGCCTGCGCAGCAACCTTCGATTGACGGTAGGCGCCTGATAGCTGCCGGATGACCTGGAAGGGTTCGCTGATGCCCAGGATCACCCTGTCCACCTTGCGGCCAGCGCGCTTCGCGAGCTCCAGTTGATAATGCACCAACACCTGGGCATGGTCCGCCCGGCCGCCCGACTCGCGGAACAGGACCACCGAGTGTGTTTCCGTTCCGGCGCTGAACAGGGCGGCATTGACGCCGATAGTGGACTGCAGCGCCGCTGATCGATGCGTCAAGGTAGCGGCGATGGGATCGACGTCGGACCTCGCACCATCCGGGTCGAGTATGGTCACCAACTGCCACGGACCTCGCCCTTGGATTTCCTTCCAGCCTGCGACGGCGGCCACAGCGTTCGATTCGCCGCCGCACGCCGACAGGAACTCCTGCTCACGCCTGCGCCGGAACTCCGATTCGGCCGTATTGGAATCAAGGAGCAAGCCCGCCAACAGGTCCAGCTCGTCCCGCACGCCGGGCAATTCGGCGAGTATCGCCGTCGCACTCTGCTCTTCAAGGTCCAGTTGCACCCACAAGTACCCCACACGGAAACCGCGGACCAAAAGTGGCACGCAGACGCGACCCAACATGCCGAGTTCGTCGTTGGCGGGAACCACCACGGGTCGTACGGCCGTTGCGATGCCATGTGCGAGCTGCCAGGCGCTGACGTCGCTGGGGACCCGCTTGCTGAGGAGGAAGTTCACGCGGACGCGATCGGCGTGGGACTGGTTGGAGCTATAGGCGAGAAGGACACCGTCGAGATCTTCCAAGGACAGTCCTCGGCCCAACTTCGAGGCCACGCGTTCCACGATCTGTTCCACGTCCTGCTGCATCTGGAAAGCGTACCAACAGCAGGCGACACTTGACGCTCCAGTGGTCGACAAATGTCGAGTCGACTTACCCAAGATCCTTGAATTTGCAGGGGTGGTTAGTGCGGGCGGCTTCCGATCCATGTCGCCTGCCTCACAGCCGGATTTATTCTGGAATCACAGCCCGCAACAAATATTTCGGCCAAAGTGGCCGCTAACGATGGAGCCTACAGATGATCATCGGTGTCCCCAAAGAAATCAAGAACAACGAGTTCCGGGTAGCCATCACGGCCGCCGGTGTCCACGAGTTCCGCACCCACGGACACACTGTTCTGGTTGAGCGCGGCGCAGGCCTCGGCTCGGGCATCACCGACGAGGAGTACTCGATCGCAGGCGCCGAAATCGTCAACGAGGCAGATGACGTCTGGGCCCGCGCGGACATGGTCATGAAGGTCAAGGAACCCATCGCGGCCGAGTACCACCGCTTCCGCAAGGGCCTCATCCTCTTCACCTACCTGCACCTCGCCGCAGAGCCCGAGCTCACCGCCGAGCTCATCAACTCCGGCGTCACGGCCATCGCTTACGAAACCGTGCAGGAAGGCCGCACCCTTCCGCTGCTCGCCCCCATGTCCGAGGTCGCAGGCCGCCTGTCCGTCGTGGTCGGTGCTTCCTCGCTGATGGCTCCCGCCGGCGGCAAGGGCGTCCTCCTGGGCGGCGTACCGGGTGTGCGCCCGGCGAAGGTTGTTGTCCTCGGCGCAGGCGTTGCGGGAACCAATGCTGCCGCCATGGCGCTGGGCCTCGGTGCTGATGTCACCATCATGGACATCAACATCAATCGGTTGCGGGAACTCGATGCCCTCTACCAGGGCCGCCTGAAGACTGTTGCCTCCAACGCCTACGAGATCGAGAAGTCAGTGATCGACGCAGATCTGGTGATCGGCTCCGTTCTGATCCCGGGCGCCAAGGCTCCCAAGCTGGTTACCAACGAACTGGTTGCCCGCATGAAGCCCGGCTCGGTCCTGGTGGATATCGCTGTTGACCAGGGCGGCTGCTTCGAGGACACGCACCCCACCACCCACCAAGAACCGACGTACAAGGTCCACAACTCGATCTTCTACTGCGTTGCCAACATGCCTGGCGCTGTTCCGAACACCTCCACGTACGCACTGACCAACGTCACCCTGCGCTACGCCGTGGCACTGGCCAACTTGGGCGTCAAGGCCGCCTTCGACCGCGACCCCGCACTGGCTGCCGGCCTCAACATCGCCGCCGGCCACGTGGCACACCACTCCGTTTCCGAGGCGCACAACCTGCCCCTCGTCAACGACTGGCACACGCTGGTCTCCGCGTAGGACCTAACGCCCGACGGCGGGGGGGGGC
>NZ_AKKK01000013.1 GCF_000281065.1 Arthrobacter sp. M2012083 | reverse complement strand
CGCACACCTCGCGCGAGGTGTGCGGCCGCCGTCGTTGGTTGCTGAAGCGGTGCTCGCCTAAGCGTTGCTCGTCGCGGCAGCCTCAGCTGCGTTGTAGCCGTAAGGGTTGTTCTTCTGCCAGCGCCAGTGGTCCTCGCACATCTGGTCCACGGTCTTTGTGGTGGACCATCCAAGGTCGGCAAGGGCGGAGGAAGCGTCAGCCCAGAAGGCGGGGAGATCGCCGGCGCGGCGGTCGGTGATCTCGTACGGGATCGGCCGGCCCACGGCCTTCTCGAAGGAACGCAGGACCTCCAGAACGGACGAACCGCGTCCGGAGCCCAGGTTCCAGCGACGGACGCCGGCGCGCTCGGCGATGTAGTTCAGGGCTGCTACGTGGCCATCGGCCAGATCCACTACGTGGATGTAGTCGCGCTGCGCAGTGCCATCGGGGGTGTCGTAGTCTCCGCCGAAGACCATGAGCTTCTCGCGGCGGCCCACTGCTACCTGTGCAATGAAGGGGACGAGGTTGTTCGGGATGCCCTGGGGGTCCTCGCCGATGCGGCCGGACGGGTGCGCTCCAACCGGGTTGAAATAGCGCAGCAGTGCGATATGCCAGCGGTCATCCGCGTTGCCCAGGTCCGAGAGGATGTCCTCGATCTGTTCCTTGGTGCGGCCGTAAGGGTTGTTGGCGCCGATTTCCATCTTCTCGATGTAAGGAATCGGGTTGTGCTCGCCGTACACCGTGGCCGAGGAGCTGAAGACGATGGAGCGCACGTTGTGCTTGTCCATGGCGCGGAGCAGGTTCAGGGTGCCCACGATGTTGTTGTAGTAGTAGGCGAGGGGTTCCTGGACGGACTCTCCTACGGCCTTCAGCCCCGCGAAGTGGATCACGGCGTCGATCTGGTGCTGGTCGAAGACGGCCTCAACCGCGGGCTCGTCCACCAGGTCCACCTTGTGGAAGGCGGCAGTTTTGCCGGTGAGCTCCGAAACCCGGCGGAGGGATTCCTCGCTGGAGTTCACAAGGTTGTCGAGCACAACGACGTCGTGGCCGGCTTCCTGAAGGGACAAAACGGTGTGGGAACCGATGTAGCCGGTGCCACCCGTGACAAGAATTTTCATGGTTCCTACGCTATCGGAAATCGGAGCCACGCCGCTCTGTGTTGAGCGGTGTTGAAGCACGTTCGTGCTAAAAACTACTGGTGCCCAAAATTGTTGATGCCGAAGCCCGGCGCCATGACGTTGTCCAAGCCGTCTTCCGGATTATCGCCAGCGATGGTTTGGAGCGGGCATCACTGAGGGAAGTAGCTGACGAAGCAGGGCTGGCTGTCGGTTCGGTGCGGCACTACTTCGCCAGCAGTGATGAACTTCTGGTTTTCTCCTTCGCGGCCGTGATCGACCGTATTGCCGGGCGTCTTGAGGCGGCACTCGCGAACGTCGAGGACGCCTCACCTGGAAGCCCCGGGCAGCACAACGCTGTGCTGAATCTCCTCGGCCAGTTCCTGCCCTTGGACGAGGAACTCGCAGTAGATGCCTGCGTGTGGATGGCGTTCCGGCACGCAGCACGGATCAAGCCCGTCCTGGCGGACGAAGCCGGGCGAAGCCACCGCACCGTGGCCGCCGTCGTCGGTCGGCTCATCATGCTCCTGAATCCCGGTGAAACTGACGCACAGCAAACCCTTGTCACGGAAGCGGAGAGGCTCCTGGCCACCATGGACGGGCTGTGCATGCATGCGCTTCTGCAGCCCGAGTGGATGACCGCAGAGATGTGTAGCGACGTCCTCACGGCTCACCTGCGCTCCCTGGGGGCAGTGCCTGCCTAGGGATGCCGTTGCTACCCACACCGTAAGAGGCGATTAACGCCATTACTGTCAGGAGCCATCGGGAATAGACTGGGACATGTCGGGGACCTGCCAAAGGGAGGAATTCGCATGCACGAGTCTGGCGGCCCGGGATGGCGCATCACTATGGATACGTCCGGGCCGATGCTCATCGCCCTGTACTTGCGCGACGTAGCGGGACTGGATGGTGCCGGCAAACCGATGCTCTCCCAGGCATCTCCTAAAGTCCGTCATGCAGACCACAAGCACCTCACCTCTGACGTCGGAGGTATCACGGCACTGAAGACCGAGTGGGAGGCGTGGTGGGAGAGCCTGGTGAAGTCGTACCCCAACCCGGCACCCGAGTTGGCTCCACCAAGCTTCAAGGCCTTCGGCAACTCACCGGCACTCCAACGCGTCCTGCAGGCACATTTCGGCTCCGCACTCGGATGGGCTACGGACAGGATTGACGAATATGCCCATCTTGAAGCCGCCCGTGAAGCCAACGGGGTGACTCATGTACTGAATGAAATGGTGGAGGACAGGCTCCTCGAGGTCGGCCGCAGTTCCCGGGATTTCGAACTCACCATCATTGAGCTGCCTCTCAATGAACCCCGGGCCTGGTACCTGGAACCGAGCACCATGATCATGAGCCACCGGTTGCTCTCCGAGCCCGATGTGTTCCGTAGCTACGTCCAACCGGTAGTGGAGATGCTGGCCTGATAGGGCCGTCCAAAAATTCAGGTGGTTGGCGCTGAAACGGTGATGGTGACCGTCTCTGTGGGAGCGGCGGAGGGTTGCCATCCGTCGCGTTTCTCCCGGTTCCACGTCTGGCCGGCCAAATCCACCTGCGTGATGGACAGCGTCTTGGCGTTTGCCACTGCCCAATGTGCCATCGCCCACGCCTGCGTTCCGCCAATTTCCAGCTGAACCGAGCGGCCCTGGACGGTGGCCGCTTGGGGGCCGAACGCCGTCGTGAGTTCATCGACGACGACGGCCGGGTCACCTGCAGCCTCCGGCATGCGCAATTCGCAATTCAATGACGAGGTGGAGTGTCCGGTGAGGGCGGAAGCGAAGGCCCGGCCCATGCCCTCGTGCTGGGCGTAAGCGCGGGGGAAGGCGGAACGTTGGACCGCTTGGGCGGCTTGGGTAATCTCCATGGTCTCGTAGCCGGGCACCTTGACCAGTCCGTCAAAGAAGGCGTTGCTTGCATAGACAGGGTCCATCACCTGTTCCTCGGTTCCCCAGCCTTGCGAGGGGCGCTGCTGGAACAAGCCGCGCGAGTCGGGTCCGGCGTCGTCGCCGTAGTTGATGTTGCGCAGCCTGGATTCCTGCATGGCTGTGGCAAGAGCGATGCTCGCCGCCCTGGGTGGAAGCCCCCGCCGGACGGAGATGGCCGAGATGAGCGATGCGTTGGCGGTCTGGTCCGTGGCGAGCTCATGGCTTTCAGAGCCGACGACGGCGAAGCAGCGCTCCGTGACCAGGGTCTCGGAGCGCTGCAGCACGGCAACTATCGCGTAAATGGCACCTGCTACGAGGGCCAAAGCCAGCACCGCAACGATGGCGCGGCGGAACCGGCGCATTGATTCTCTCCTGCTAGTTGGCGTGGAGAGCCTCATTCAGCTCCACTGTCTGGCCTTTGCGCGGAAGGACTTCCACGCCGCCGGTGGTGGAATTACGTCGGAAGAGGAGGTTCGGGACGCCGGAAAGTTCCACGGCCTTGATGATCTTGCTGGTGTCCTCGCCGTTCTCGTCCTTGGGGCCTGGAACGCGTACACGGGTGCCTGCGGTGACGTACAGGCCAGCCTCCACGACGGAGTCGTCGCCGATGCTGATGCCCACGCCGGAGTTGGCACCGAGCAGTACACGCTCGCCCAGGGCGATTTTTTCCTTGCCACCGCCGGAGAGCGTGCCCATGATGGACGCTCCACCGCCGACGTCCGTGCCGTCGCCGGCCACGACGCCTGCCGAGATGCGGCCTTCCACCATGGAGGTGCCCAGGGTTCCGGCGTTGAAGTTCACGAAGCCTTCGTGCATGACCGTGGTGCCTTCGGCGAGGTGGGCACCCAAACGGACGCGGTCGGCGTCGGCAATGCGCACACCAGTGGGAACGACGTAGTCGACCATCCGCGGGAACTTGTCCACGCCGAAGACCACAACGTTGCCGCGCTTGCGCAGGCGGGCGCGGGTCAGCTCGAAGCCGTCCACGGCTGCCGGTCCAAAGTTGGTCCATACGACATTGGGCAGCTTGCCGAACACGCCGTCCAGGTTGATGCTGTTGGGCTTGACCAGGCGGTGGGAGAGCAGGTGCAGGCGCAGGTAGGCGTCGGCCGTGTCTGCGGGAGCTGCGTCGAGGTCAATCTGTGCGAAGACCACCTTCTGCTCGGTTCCGCGGTCGGCGTCCTTGCCGTCCTCGGCAAGTGCAAGAAGTGCGGGATCGGCGTTGTCCACGTCGCGCAAGGTCTCGGCGGCGACGCCCAGAGCGGGCGCGGGGTACCAAACGTCCAGCACGGTTGCTTCCCCGGAAGCCGAGGTGGCGATGGTGGCGAGGCCGAAGCCATAGGCCGATCGTTGGTTGACGGGCGCGTTTACGGGCACAGCAGAGGAAGCAGTTTCAGTCATGGGGCAAGTCTATCCAGCAGGCAGAGGTCGGTTAAAACCCGTCTCATGCCATAGAAGTCGCATTTGCGGGCATTAGGCTGGACGGGTGACCCTGAACCCTGCTCCCGCCCTCCTTGACCTGCGCCAGGACGTTGCCTTGCTGACGGCCGCGATCATTGACTTCAACAGCGTGTCCGGCAACGAGACCGAGCTCGCTGACGCCGTCGAGTCCGCTCTACGCGCCATCCCCGCCTATACCGTGACCCGGGACGGCGACGCCATCATCGCGCGCACCGAACTTGGCCGGTCCGAGCGCGTTATCCTGGCGGGACATCTGGACACCGTACCCCTGCCCACCGTGCCGGGCTCGTTGGGTACTGTTCCGGCCACGTGGGAGTCCGGTGTCCCCGGCGAAGGCGTCCTTTACGGGCGTGGCACCACGGACATGAAGGGCGGCGTTGCGGTGCAGCTCGCCCTGGCGGCAACATTGTTCGACGACGGCGGGCAGCCCGACAAGGATGTCACCTTCGTCTTTTACGACCATGAAGAAGTGGAAGCGGTCAAGAGCGGCCTTGGAAGGTTGGTCCGCAACCACGGGGATCTTCTACAGGGCGACTTCGCGATCCTGCTGGAGCCGACTCACGGAACGGTGGAAGGTGGTTGTAACGGCACCAGCCGTTTCGAAGCCACTACCGTCGGCGAAACAGCCCACTCAGCCCGGGCATGGATGGGCGTCAATGCGATCCACGCCGCGGCGCCCATCCTCGAACGGCTCGCCGCCTACGAGCCGCAGACCATCAACGTGGACGGCCTCGATTACCGCGAGAGCCTGAACGCGGTGAAGATCAAGGGTGGAACTGCGGGGAACGTCATCCCGGACCGTTGCGTGGTGGAAATCAACTACCGGTTCGCGCCGGACAAGACGCCGGACCAAGCCGAAGCCCACGTCCGGGACCTTCTGGAAGGATTCGACGTCGTCCGCACGGACGCCGCTGCCGGCGCCAGGCCCGGACTCAACCACCCCGCCGCCGCATCCTTCGTTGCCGCAGTAGGCGCCGAGCCGAAGCCCAAGTATGGTTGGACCGACGTCGCGCGTTTCAGCGAGTTGGGCATCCCGGCAGTGAACTTCGGACCCGGTGATCCGTTGCTGGCGCACAAGGACAACGAACACGTCGACGCCGACGCTGTCCGTGAGTGCCTCCGTGCACTGAGGACGTGGCTGGCGCCGTAGTCCCGGAGCATCCCGCTCGGCACATGAAGAAGGTCCGCAGCCTGGTGACTTGGTCACTGTGGCTGCGGACCTTCTTCTTTGCTACAGAGCTACTTCTTATCGGTACCCGGTACGTTGACTTCAAGATCCACCGTCTTGATGGCCGAGGCCACGCCGCCGGCCGTCTTCTTGGAACCGCGGCGCTCAATCATGATTGCAATCCGTGACACCGTCAGGTTGATCAGGATATAGATCGCAGCACCTACGAAGAACGCAGGGAAGAGGAAGTCCGGGCCCAGGAAGTCGGCCATGATCTGGATCTTCCGCAGGAGTTCCTCGTAGCCCACGATGTAGCCGAGCGAGGTGTCCTTGAGCAGAACCACCAGCTGGGCCACCAAGGACGGAAGCATCCGGCGAACTGCCTGGGGGAACTCGATGGACATCCGTGACTGGAAGCTTCGGAGGCCGATGGCAAGACCAGCCTCGCGCTGTCCCTTGGGGAGGGACTGGATGCCCGCACGCAGGATCTCAGCAAAGATGGCGGCGTTGTAGAGAACCAGGCCAACAACGACGGCTTGGAACTGACCCGTGGCGAAAACCAACAGGACGAACAACATCATGAGGACCACGGGCATGCCGCGGAGGAACTCAAGCACCACCTGCGTGGGAATCCGGATCCAGGGAATCAGGGAGATACGCAGCAGGCAGAGCGCGATGCCCAGGGGGAATGCGATCACGGCTGCCACGGCAGCTGCGGCCAAGGTGGAGAGAATGCCTTGGCCGATCAGGTTCCAGACGTCCGGTGCCATGGGACCGTAGAAGATCTCCCAGCGGTCGGCGTCGAAAATGCCCTGCTGTGCCAGCGTTACGACGGCAATGGCGAGGATGCCGAGGATGATCAGGATTCCGGCGGCGGAGCCCAGGAGCGAATAGAGGCGGGCCTTGGGCCCGGGGACGTCGTACAGGACCGATGTCATCGGGCAATCGCCACCTTTCGTTCAACAAAGTGCGCCAGAAGTCCCAGCGGAACTGTGATCAGGAGGTAGAAGAAAGCCACCCCGAGGAGTATCCAAAGGACTTGGTTGCCGTAGTCGTTGGAGAGCTGGCGGCCGTAGCCGAAAAGCTCCAGGACGAAGAACGCGCCGGCCACTGAGGAGTTCTTGACCAAGGCAATCAAGATGTTGATCAACGGAGGTATGACGGTGCGTACGGCTTGGGGGAGGACGATGAAGCCCAACACCTGGGTGAAGGTCATGCCGACGCTGCGGGCAGCTTCTGCTTGGCCCACAGGCACGCTGTTGACGCCGGAACGGACGGCTTCGGCGATGAAGGCCGCCGTGTAGCTGCTCAATGCGATGATGGCCGCGACTTCGAATTGTTCAAACTTAACGCCCAACCGCGGCAGGACAATGGCGGCGAAGAAGAAAATGATGGTGAGGGGGGTGTTACGCGCCACTTCAACATAGAACATGCTGAAACCGCGAAGTGCTGCCACGGGGGAAACCCTCATGGCTGCCAGGAGTGTGCCGACAACGAGGGCAATGATTCCTGAAATTATGGAGAGATAGAGGGTTCGGAGAAATCCGTCCCAATACTCGGGGAGGCTTGCTATGACGGCGTCCATGGCTTCCTTTGGCTGCAGCTAATCAGGGAACAGGGTCCTGGATTCGTCAACTGCCGCCGTCCGGGTGGGCGGCGGCAGTTGACGGGTCCCGACTAGTAGCGGTCGATCGTAGGAAGTTCAGGAGCGGTCTTGATGACCTTGCCTGCAGTGGCTTCCCAAGCCTTCTTGTAGGTGTCGTCCTTGGCGAATTCCTCAAGCTGGTCGTTGATCCAGTTGCGGAAAACGGTGTCGTCCTTCTTCAAGCCGATGCCGTAAGGCTCCTTGGTGAAGGTTTCATCGGAAGCAAGCTTGAAGGCGTCCGGTTCCTTGTCCACGTAGCCGGCGAGGATGACGTTGTCAGTGGTGACGGCGACAACCTGCTTGTTGCGCAGCGGCTCCAGGCAAGCGGTGTAGGTGGCCGCAGGGACTACCTCAGCACCATACTTCTCGGCGATGGTCTTGGCCGGGGTGGAACCCGTGACGGAGCAGACCTTCTTGCCGGAGACGTCTTCGGGCTTGGTGATGGAGGTGTCGTCCTTGTTCACCAACAGTGCCTGGCCTGCTTCGTAGTACGGTCCGGCGAAAGCGACCTTTTCCTTACGGGCATCGTTGATGGTGTACGTGGCGATCACAAGATCGACGCGGCCCTGCTCGATGAACGACTCACGGTTCTGGGAGACAGTCTCTACCCACTCGATCTTGTCAGCCTGAATTCCAAGCTTGGCCGCGATTGCCTTGCCCATTTCGACGTCGAAACCGACAGGCTTGCCGTCCAGGCCCTTCTGGCCGAACAACGGCTGGTCGAACTTAGTGCCGATCTTGATCGTCCCGGCCTTGTTCAGCTTCTCCATGGTGGTGCCGGCTTCGAAGCTCGCCGAGGCAACGGGGGGAGTGGTGGTGCTGCTGCCGCCGCCGCAAGCGCTCAGGGAGAGAGCAAGCGCAGCCGATGCGGCCACCAGGAGTGACTTCCTCCGGGTAATAAGAGACTTCATGACGTTCCTTTCATTGAGTGGCCGCCTTACGGCCGGGGGTGCTGGCGGTAAGGAGCTAGTGGGTCAAGAGCTTGGACAAGAAGTCCTTGGCACGGGTGCTCTTCGGGTTGGTGAAGAATTCCTCGGGAGTTGCGTCTTCCACGATCTGACCGTCGGCCATGAACACCACTCGGTCAGCGGCCTTGCGGGCGAAGCCCATCTCGTGGGTGACCACGATCATGGTCATGCCTTCCTTGGCCAGCTGGATCATGACGTCCAGTACTTCGTTGATCATCTCGGGGTCCAACGCGGACGTGGGCTCGTCGAACAGCATGACCTTCGGCTTCATGGCGAGAGCGCGGGCAATTGCCACACGCTGCTGCTGGCCGCCGGAGAGCTGGGCGGGAAGCTTCGGGGCTTGGTGCCCGACGCCTACACGCTCAAGGAGGGCCATGGCCTCCTTGTCGGCCGTACCCTTGGCCACCTTCTTAACCTTGATGGGACCCAGCGTGACGTTCTCAAGAATCGTCTTGTGGGCGAACAGGTTGAAGGACTGGAACACCATGCCGACGTCGGCACGCAAGTGTGCGAGGTCCTTGCCTTCTTCGGGAAGCTTCTTCCCGTCGATGGCGATGTCGCCGTCGTCGATGGTTTCCAAACGGTTGATCGCACGGCAGAGAGTGGATTTACCGGAACCGGAAGGTCCGATAACCACCACGACTTCACCCTTCTGAACCTGGAGGTTGATGTCTTTGAGGACGTGCAATTGACCGTAGTGCTTGTTGACGCCGTTCAGGGAGACGAGGGCATCGCCGGACGCTTGAGTAGTCATACGACGAATCTAGCGAACAAAGAAGCAAATATGACCACGGTCACGGCAACTTCCTGAAGATCGTGACTGAACAGAAACCTGCCCCACAGCGATATACCAGACTGCAATGCAAGAAGCGGGTCGCAGCGACGGAGCAGGCCTTCATCCGCGCTAGCCTTGGGCAATGAGCATCAGCCAGCACCCAGTTCCCCACCCCGATGCCAACGGCCGCGTCGAGGGTACCCATGTGCCGCTCCCCTCGGAGATCGCGCCCGCCAAGCACAAGGGTCCCTTGGAGCTTCGACGTAAACAGGCAGACACGGGGATGTCGGACCAGCATCTGCTGGATACGAGCGGTGCCGGGCAGTTCATCCATACCGATCCCTGGCGCGTCCTGAGGATCCAAAGCGAGTTCGTGGAGGGCTTCGGGGCCCTTGCCGACCTGGGGCCTGCCGTCAGCGTGTTCGGTTCAGCGCGTACCAAGCCCGGAACCGAGTACTACGAGATGGCCGTCGATGTGGGACGCAAACTCGCTGAAGCCGGAGTCGCGGTGATCACCGGTGGCGGACCCGGATCCATGGAAGCTGCCAACAAGGGCGCCGTGGAAGGAAATGGAGTCTCCGTTGGCTTGGGCATCGAACTGCCTTTCGAACAGGGTCTCAACCAGTGGGTGGACCTGGGCATCAACTTCCGGTACTTCTTCGCCCGCAAAACCATGTTCGTCAAGTACGCGCAGGGCTTCGTGGTGCTTCCTGGAGGACTCGGCACCCTCGATGAGTTGTTCGAGGCCATGGTGCTTGTCCAAACCCGCAAAGTGACGTCGTTCCCCATTGTGCTGCTTGGTGTTCGGTTCTGGGGACCCATGATTGAGTGGATCAAGGACACCCTGGTGGCAGAAGGAATGGTTTCCGAGAAGGACCTTGACCTGATCCAACTGGTGGATGACCCAGCCGATGCCGTCCACCGTGTGTTGCACGGTGCACCGCTTCCCCCTACCATCAATGGAAACCAGCGCCCGGAATAGGCGGCTGCTTCTGGCACGATGGATCCTGTGAGCTTTTTCCTGGTGTTTCTCGCGATAGTCCTCATTGGCGCGGCGCTGTATCTCGGCGCCGGGATCGTTCGGGGGCGCTCGATCGGATCGGGACTTGACCAACCGGTCCCCAACTTGCCCGCAGTCCTGCTGCCTGAGGAGGCCAAGCCCTCCGACGTCGACTCCTTGCGCTTTGCGTTGGGCCTTCGCGGGTATCGCATGGATCAGGTTGACCAGGTCCTGGATGAGCTGAGGGACCAGCTACAGGCGAAGGATCGCGAGATCGAACGGCTTGGCGCCTTGGTTCAGCCGCGTCTTGAGGACGGCGAAACCGGCCGGGCCCGGCAGTGAGCTCCCAAGTCCCAGCGCCGAAGGAAGCTGCTGCCACGAAGACACAGGTGCAGCAAGGACCCACCGCACGGCTTTCCCGGGCGTTATCAGCCGTGGTTGCCGGAATGGCTGGGTGGCCCTGGTGGTTGCAGGTTTCCTTGGTCTTTGTGGCTGCCAGGCTGGTCAGCGCCTGTATCTTCATGGCGGCCGCCATTCATCAGGGAATGAACCCCTGGTTCCCGCCGGCTCCGGACTACTGGAACTTCATCACTATCTGGGATGGGCGCTGGTACCAGGAAGCTGCTGACAAGGGATACCCCTCGGTCCTGCCCGTGGACGCCAGTGGCGTAGTCACACAAAATGCGTGGGCGTTCTATGCGCTCTTTCCCTTCCTGGCCCGGGGTCTCTCGGCGGTCACGGGGATAGGAACCCTCCCTTCTCTCACCATCATCGCGATGCTGGCAGGTCTGGGCGCAGCTTTGGTGATCTACAGACTCTTCCGCGAGTTCTCAGGCAGGCGGGCCGCACTGTGGGGCGTCATCTTCGTCTCTACTTTCCCGGTATCACCCATCCTCCAGGTCCCGTATGCCGAGTCCTTGAACCTGTTGCTGTTGTCGGGTTCCTTGCTGCTGGTGGTTCGGCGCCAGTACCTGGCAGCTATCCCGGTAGTGCTCCTGATGTGCCTGTCCAGGCCTACGGGGGTACCTTTTGCAGCCATGGTGGGGTTGCTGTTGCTTTGGCGTTTATGGCAGCGCTTTGGGCCATCCAGGACGCTGTCGGCTCCAGCCTCGGCTTCGCGTTCCAACGGCGCAGGGCCGATGCCGGTGCGCAGCCTGTTGTCGCTGGCCGCATTGGTGTTGGCAGCGGGCGCCGGGGCTCTGGCATGGCCGGCGATTGCTTGGGCCACTACCGGTGATTTAACTGCCTACACACGCACCGAAACAGCTTGGCGGGGGCACGATCTTGTGCCTTTCAAGCCGTGGTTCGACACGGGCAGGATGCTGTTCGGTCCCGTACTGGGTGTGCTGGCCCCTTTCCTTTTCACGGCACTTTTCGTGCTGGTGATGGTGTCAAAGCCAGTCCGGGCGCTCGGAACCGAGTTGCGGCTCTGGTGCGCCTGCTACATGGGCTACCTGCTGGTGTTCCTTCATCCGCAGACCAGTACGTTCCGAATGCTGCTGCCCCTGTTCCCGCTGGCACTGGGGGTGGCGTTGCTGTCCAAGTCCAAGGCGTACCGGGGAACCGTGGTGCTGATGTTCGTCCTCCTCCAGATCGTCTGGGTGGTGTGGCTGTGGGCGTGGGCTCCGCTTCCCGGGGGCGGGGACTACCCGCCCTGACGTGGACGTTTGCCGGACCGGGGGAGTATGTACAAAGCTCGGACAAATAGGTGTTTGATTCGCTACGGACAGGTAATTACGGGATAATGGACTAAGAGCAAGGACAAAGCACCGAAAAGTGCCCGGCCAAGGCGGCCTCCCAAGCGGTGCCGCCGGCTGCAATTGCGACGCGGAACCAGCCCGGCCGGGTTGGCGTGACTTGGGACAAATGGAGGGGATTTTCCTAATGGCGGCTATGAAACCACGTACCGGCGACGGCCCTATGGAAGTTACCAAAGAGGGACGCAGCTTGATCATGCGTGTGCCGCTCGAAGGCGGAGGACGACTCGTTGTCGAGCTCAACGCCGCGGAAGCGGCCAACCTCAAGGAATGCCTCGTAGGCGTTACTGAATAGGCGTTTTGACTAGAGTTACAAAGCAGGGCCCGGCGGCAGTTCAAAGCCCGGGGCCCTGTTTTGTTTAAGCTCTTGCTGCTGGTTCAAGTCCTGGCTTGATGAACCGCCCTACTTCTTGACGGCCACCAAAAGTCCATCGCCGGTGGGCAGCATCGCCGAGGCCAGCCGCTCGTCGTCGCGAATGGCCTTGCCGATCTGACGCAGAACCACGGTGGTGGCATCCCGCGCTGCGGGGTTGGAGACGCGGTCTTTGTCCAGAGCATCGTTGATGACCAGGGTGCCGCCGGACTTCAGGAGGCGGATTGCCTGTTCCACGTACTTGGGAAAGTTTGG
The DNA here is from genome assembly GCF_000281065.1 of Arthrobacter sp. M2012083. Classification (GTDB taxonomy): domain Bacteria; phylum Actinomycetota; class Actinomycetes; order Actinomycetales; family Micrococcaceae; genus Arthrobacter. Next base: position 179,806 of record NZ_AKKK01000013.1, on the reverse strand, counting down.
CTTGTCGGCGTCGATGAAGACGAGGTCGTAGGCGGAGTCCGTCAGGCGCGGCAACACGTCGGCTGCACGGCCTGAAATGGTACGGGTACGGTTGGCCGGGCTACCCGATTCCAGGAACGCTTCCCTGGCCGCCTTGAGGTGTTCGACGTCCACATCGATAGTGGTCAGCACCGCATGGGGACTCAATCCACGCAGCAGGCAAACCCCGGATACCCCGGCACCTGAGCCGACTTCCACCACTGTCTGCGCTTTCGAAGCTGCCGCGAGCACTGTCAGCACGGCACCTACGCCAGGACTGATGGGGGTGACACCGAGTTCGAAGGAGCGCTCCCGGGCGCGCAACAACACGTCATCCTCAGCCGGCAGATCTTCTGCGTAGGACCAGCTGCTTGACTTGTCGGCACTCATGAAGGGGTTCGCTTTCCGCGGGTAGGGGTGTTTGTACCAAGACTACTGTGTCCGCAACCGTAAACACGTTGCAGGGAAGCCTCCCGCGCCTGTGTCCGCGGCCGATTTCAGCCGTGCGGGGAAATCCTCTGCCAGTCAGGAAATTCCCAGACAAACTTGGGATGATAATGCTCCGGTCATCCATGAGGTGGGCGGCGCCGAAGACTCGGTGAACCACAGTTTGAGGGGAGTGGACGATGCCGGCATCGCATGCTGCGCCAGTCCAAACATCGGAAAGCCTTGAGGCCGTTACTGATTGGGTCATGCCCAGCTGGGAGGAAGTGGTTTCGAACCACTCCGCCAAGGTATATCGCCTCGCCTATCGCCTGACCGGCAACAAGTTCGACGCCGAAGACCTCACCCAGGAAGTTTTCGTCAGGGTGTTCCGTTCCCTTGAGAACTTCAAGCCGGGAACCCTGGATGGCTGGTTGCATCGCATCACCACCAACCTCTTCCTGGACCAGGCACGGCGCAAGAGCCGGATCCGCTTCGACGCGCTTGCTGAGGATGCAGAATCCCGCTTGCCCGGCCGCGAGCCGGGCCCGGAGCAGAGCTTCGAGCACAACAACCTTGACCTTGATGTACAAAGGGCCTTGGAAGAACTCCCGCCGGACTTCCGCGCCGCCGTCGTGCTGTGTGACCTTGAGGGCCTTTCCTATGACGAAGTCGCGGAGGCACTCGGTGTGAAGCTTGGAACCGTCAGGTCCCGTATTCATCGCGGACGGACCATGTTGCGCGAGAAGCTGGCCCACCGTGACCCGCGCCCGGCAGAGGCCCGCAAGCCGCGGCTGAAGATGCCCCGCATCGCCAGCATTCTTTAGGTAGTCGATGCCTCGACGTTCACTTCGTCCGGGAGCCCTGTCCCGGCGCAAATTGGCTGCGCTTCGCCATACACGCAGCCCCGAACACCTGAAGGATTGCTCGGACTGCCGGATCGCGCTGCGCCGGGAACGGCAGTACCTTGAACGCCTCCGTGGTGCGGCCGTGCCCGAAGCCAGCCAGGATCTTGCGGCGCGGTTGATTCAGCACACCGAACGCCTGGCCAACGAACCGGCACCAACGTACTTAACACCGAAATATCCCCGCCGCCGGTTGCGGGGCTTTGGCATTGCGGGTGTTGCTGCCGGCGTCCTGGCGGTGAGCGCAGGAGCCTTGGCACTATCCGCCTATCTGATCGCCGGCGATGAAAGACCACAGGCCCTCGCCGGAACCAGTGATGTTGGCGCGCTTGCCGGTGCCTGGACGGGTAACCCCACAGAAGCCATGGTTGGACCCGCGTTTCGGGCCGGCAGCAAAGTCAGTTTGAGTGCCGCCCAGTTGGAGTCACTGCGGGAAGACGGGTGGGCGTGTCCCGAGCTATCCGGAATGGGCTTCCACGTCGTCTCCGCCCAAGCCACCCTGCACAACGGGAATCCGGCTGTGGAGATCAGGCTCGAAAGCAACGGTCACTACGCCACCATTGTGGAGGAACATCTGCCGGCGGATCGACCCGGCATTGGACGGTCTACGTCGGCGCAGCTTTCTGTCACGCAGGGAAGCCCGTGGAAGGCTGTCTACACTATGCCGGCCGCGGTCATCAGCTATGCCTCCGACCTCCCGGCGGACAGCGCGGACGACGCCGTCCCTGAAATCGTCCGGGCAGGGGAGTCCATGGCGTTGATGTCCGCCGACGAAGATCCGGAAGCCTGGTACCAAAGACTGCTGCGGGGCCTTCAGACCCTGCTCCGTCCCGCCGGTTTATGAGCGGCACCACAGACAAGGTAATCTTCGTAGCGTGTTTGGAATCAACGGCCCGGAGTTCATACTCCTTCTGATTATCGGCGTACTCGTCATCGGTCCCAGCCGTTTGCCCGAATACACTCAAAAGCTCGCCAACCTGGTCAAGGAAGTACGCAGGATGGCTTCCGGCGCCCGTGAGCAGATCAAAGAAGAAGTCGGCATCGATATCGATGAGGTCGACTGGAAGAAGTACGACCCCCGCCAGTATGACCCCCGTCGAATCATCAAGGACGCGCTCCTTGACGACGATACGAAGCCTGTCAGCGCTGGAGCTCCCGCAGCTGCTGCCTCTGCAGTAGATACCAAGCCCAAGGCCCCTGTGAGGGTCATTGAGCGGCTCGCCGAGGGCGAAGCTGCACCGTTCGATTCCGAAGCGACCTGATTCGCAGCAGCTGACAGCCCGGTGGGAGCGCCAGCTCAGCGTGAAGCCGCGCTGCCTAGCGCGGTTGAATCCCCAGGGGCATGCCGGACAGTCCGCGAGGTCGCGTGGCCAAGGCGGCAGCAATACCTTCCATCGCTTTTGCGGCAGCCGTTTCGGGCGCTGCCAGGACCACGGGCTTTCCTGTGTCGCCACCCTCCCGCAAGCGGATGTCCAACGGGATTTGCCCAAGGAGCGGAACGTCGCTGCCCACGGCAGCGCTTAACCGTTCAGCCAGGATGGCACCTCCGCCACTTCCGAATAATTCCATCCGTTCGCCGTCGGGCATTTCCAGGTAGGACATGTTTTCGATGACGCCGGCCACTTTCTGACCTGTCTGGGTGGCGATGGTACCGGCGCGTTCGGCGACGTCCGCAGCAGCTGCCTGCGGCGTGGTGATCACCAGGATTTCCGCGTTGGGCAGGAGCTGAGCCACGGAGATGGCGATGTCGCCCGTGCCCGGAGGCAGGTCGAGGAAGAGGGCATCGAGGTCACCAAAGTAGACGTCGGTGAGGAACTGTTCAAGGGCCCGGTGCAGCATGGGACCGCGCCAGGCTACCGGCTGGTTGCCTGCGACGAACATGCCGATGGAGATGACTTTCACGCCGTAGGCGACGGGCGGCAGGATCATGTCGTCCACCTGCGTGGGCTTCTGGTTGATCCCCATCAGGGCGGGCACGGAGAAGCCGTGCACATCGGCGTCCACGATGCCAACTCGGAGGCCTTGGGCGGCAAGTGCACACGCCAGATTGACGGTGACGGATGACTTGCCCACACCGCCTTTACCGCTGGCTACTGCGTACACCTTGGTCAGGGAGCCAGGCTTGGTGAAGGGTATGCCGCGCTGTCCACCAGGCCCGCGGAGTTGTTCCTTGAGGGCTTCCCGCTGGGCCTGCGTCATGACCTTCAGCTCAACATCCACGCCTGTGACGCCTTCCACCCGGAACAGGGCGTCGGTGGCGTCCTTGGTGATGGTCTCACGCAAGGGGCACCCGGCAATGGTCAACAGAACTGCGACGTGGACGGCGCCGTCATCATCGGCCGACACCGATTCCACCATTCCAAGCTCCGTGATGGGGCGCCGGAGCTCGGGATCAATGACGGTGGCCAAGGCAGCATGCAGCGCCTCGGCAGATGCGATGCTCATGGGCTCAGGCTCGGCTTTCGGGGTTTTCAGGCGATGGCTTGCCGGTGGAATGTTGTGGACCTGCGGCCCGCGGTGGCCGGACCTTCGGAATCTGCTGTGTACGGGGCCCACGCGATTTGTCGCGCTTCTCCTTCAGCTTCTCCTTGACCTTTTCACCCGGCGATTCCGTGCCATCAGCGGAGGCTTCGTTCTCACGGAGTTCCTCCTGGGCATCGATGATGTCTTCCAGCAGGCTTCGGAGCTCGGTCCGGACATAGTCACGGGTTGCTACTTCGCGCAAGGCGATGCGCAGTGACGCCAGTTCCCGGGTCAGGTATTCGGTGTCGGAGAGATTGCGTTCGGCACGCTGGCGGTCCTGCTGGAGCGAGACACGGTCGCGGTCATCCTGCCGGTTTTGGGCCAGCAGAAGGAGCGGCGCCGCGTAGGAAGCCTGGAGGGACAGCATCAGGGTCAGCAGGGTGAATCCCAGCTCCACGCGGTCGAACTGCCAGTCCGTGGGCGCGAACGTGTTCCAGGCAAGCCAAAACACACAGAACACCGTCATGTAGACGAGGAACGTCGGAGTGCCCATGAACCGGGCGAAGCCCTCCGTTGCGTTACCGAAAGCGTCCGGGTTCGGGGAGAACTTGGGCAGGATGCGTTGGCGACCACTCAGGGGCGTGTCAAGGCTACTGTTCGAGCGTCCTGCGGACTTGGGGGATCGGGCGGCGTTGTTATCAGCCAATGCGGCCTCCAAGTTTCCTTATTGGGGCGTCGTCCTCATGGGCGCGCCAGTCATCCGGCAACAGGTGATCCAGCACGTCATCAACAGTCACCGCCCCCACAAGGCGGCCGTCGTCGTCAACGACTGGAAGTGAATTCAGGTTGTACGTGGCCAGGGTGCGGGCCACTTCGCTGATATGGGCTTGGTCCGAGAGCGGCTCGAGGTTCTTGTCCACGAGGTTGCCCAGCGGTTCCGGGGGAGGGAAGCGCAGCAGCTGTTGAATATGCACCACGCCAAGGAAGCGGCCCGTGGGGGTCTCCAAGGGAGGGCGGGCGATGAAGATGGATGAGGCCAGGGCAGGCGAGAGCTCCTCGCGGCGAACGTGGGCCAGGGCCTCGGCCACGGTGGCTTCCGGCGGCAGGATGACCGGGACCGGAGTCATGAGGCCACCGGCGGTGTCTTCGTCGTATTCCAGGAGGCGGCGGACGTCCTCGGCTTCCTGGGGTTCCATGAGTTGAAGCAGTTCTTCTGCCTGCGCGGAAGGTAGCTCGGCCAAGAGGTCGGCGGCGTCGTCCGGATCCATCTCTTCGAGGACGTCAGCGGCGCGTTCCACATCCAGCGCGGAGAGGATCTCCACCTGGTCGTCTTCCGGGAGTTCCTGGAGGACATCGGCGAGGCGCTCGTCCTGAAGCTCACTTGCGACTTCGAAACGTCGCTTGTCGCTCATTTCCTGGAGGGCTTCAGCGAAGTCGGCAGGTTTAAGGTCTTCGTGCGTAGCAACGAACTGCGTGGCGGCCTGGGGCTCGTTGTGGGCGCCGGTCTGGGCATCTGCCCAATCGATGATCAGGGTCTCGTTGCGGCGGAGCCTGCCAAACGGGGACAGGGAGTGTCCCCGGCGGACGAAGAGCTTGCTGACAAACCAGTCCTTGGACCTGTGCTGGTCCATGGCGATGTCTTCGATCGTGGCGTCTCCGCTGCCGTCGGCCAGCGTCACGCGGCGGTCGAACATCTCAGCGACCACCAGTGTCTCGGCGCCGCGCTGCTCGAAGCGGCGCAGGTTGACCAGACCGGTGCAAATGATTTGCGTCTGGTCTATGGACGTTATTCGCGTCATGGGAACAAAAACCCGCTTCTTGCCCGGAACTTCGACCACGATGCCCACCACATGGGGAGCACCACGGGTGCCGCGGGAGAGCACCACGACGTCGCGCAACCGGCCTAGACGATCGCCCAAGGGGTCGAAAACGTCCAAGCCGAGCAAGCGCGCAACAAAGACGCGTGAGGGATGTGTGCTCATGTTTACAGGCTACCGAGTCTGCTCTCTTTTAGCTGAATTCCAGCCGCTACACATGTCCATGAGACACAATGGGGCTATGTCAAACATTTTTGGTGCTCCCAAAGCCGTTGAGGAATCCCGCAGTGTCCCCCAAGGTGACACCGTAGGCTCGTACACCTCGTATTTGGATGCCCAGAAGGCGGTGGACTATCTCGCAGACCAGCAGTTCCCTGTCCAGCTGGTGTCAATCGTGGGCAACGACCTCAAAATGGTGGAGCGGGTGACGGGCCGCCTGAGCTATCCGAGGGTGGCTTTGTCCGGTGCCCTGAGCGGCATGTGGTTCGGCCTCTTCGTCGGCGTCATGCTGTCCTTCTTTACTCCCGCCGGGGGACCGTTCTCCATCATCACATCTGTGCTCATGGGCGCGGCTTTCTTCATGCTGTTCGGCATCGTCACCTATGCCATGCAGCGCGGAAAGCGTGACTTCACCTCGACCAGCCAAGTGGTGGCCACCAACTACGACGTCATCGTCGCTGTAGAGGCAGCCCACGAGGCCCGCCGTTTGCTTCACCAGCTGCCCATGAACCCGTCGCAGGCAGCCGCGCCGCAAGCCAATTACAACCAGGCCAACTACAACCAGCCGAATGTGCCGTTCCAGCAGCCTGGCCAGGGTCCTGAGCGGCCTTCCACCTGGAACGACCCCTACGGCCAGCGCGGCCCCGAAGCCGATGGTTCAACGGCTCCGGAAGGACAGACCGCCGCCGCACCCGTCAACCAGCCGGCTCCGACGCCGGCGCCGGCAGCTGTGCGTTACCCGGACCTCCCGGACGGTCGCCCGCAGTACGGTGTCCGGGTGACCGACGGCCAGGATCCGGCACGGAACGCACCGCAGGAAGACGGAGAGCAGTCCAGCGCCGAGGGCTCGTCCAAGCAGTAGGCGCCTCCGCAGGACGCCAGCCTCCATCAAGCACAAAGGGAAGGCCACCGGATCTCCGGTGGCCTTCCCTTTGTGCTGGCCCGGAAGCCCGCTCTTAGCCCTGGGCTTCCTGGTAGATTCCGGCCATCCAGGATTCGACGTCGTCGGCCTTGCGCGGCAACGCTGCGCTGAGGTTCAGGGGACCGTCTGCGGTCATGAGGATGTCGTCTTCGATGCGGACGCCGATCCCGCGGTACTCCTCGGGAATGGCGAGGTCTTCATTCTTGAAGTAGAGCCCCGGTTCGATGGTGAAAACCATGCCTTCGGTGAGGACTCCATCGAGGTAGAGCTCCCGTTTCGCCTGCGCACAGTCGTGAACGTCCAGGCCAAGGTGGTGGCTTGTGCCGTGCGGCATCCAGCGACGGTGCTGCTGGCCCTCCGGGCTGATGGCTTCCTCCACGGACACCGGCAGCAGGCCCCATTCGGCGAGGCGTTCGGCCAGGACCGTGGTCGCAGCGGTGTGGATGTCGCGGAACTTCACGCCCGGCTGGGCAGCAGCAAATCCGGCATCGGCGGCGTCGAGCACGGCCTCGTAGACCTTGCGCTGGACATCGGTGAACGTACCCGTGGCCGGCAGCGTGCGGGTGATGTCAGCTGTGTAGAGGGAGTCTGCCTCCACACCGGCATCGAGGAGCAGGAGCTCGCCGGCGTTGACAGTTCCGGAGTTGCGGTTCCAGTGCAGCACGGTGGCGTTGTTGCCTGACGCGGCAATGGTGTCGTAGCCGAGTTCGTTGCCTTCCTCGCGGGCGCGGGCAAAAAAGGCGCCCTCCACTACACGTTCGCCCCGCTTGTGGGTCAGTGCGCGAGGGAGGGCCCGCACCACGTCGGCGAAGCCTTCCACGGTTGCTGCCACAGCGATCTTCATCTGCTCGATTTCCCACTCGTCCTTGATGAGGCGCAGCTCTGACAGTGCTTCGCTGAGCTTCTCATCCAGGGCGTCGAGTTCGCCGAGGTCGAGGTTCTCCGGGTCCTTGGCCGTGTTGTAGCGGGCGGTGTCAACCAGTGCATCAATGTTCTCGTCCACCTTGCGGACCAGTCGAATGGAGATACCGCCGATTTCCGGAGCGCCCACATTCTTGGTGATGGCCATCTCAAGCTCGGAGATGTGCGCGGTGGGGAGGCCGAGGCGGGCTTCGAATTCGGCCAGTGTGGGACGCGCACCGATCCAGAACTCGCCGGCGCGCGAGTCCGCGTAGAACTGCTCTGTATCCCGGCCAGCCAGTGGACGGAAGTAGAGGGTGGCAGTGTGGTGTCCGCCGTCGTCGCCCTTTCCTTCAGCAACAGGCTCAAGGATCAGCACGGCTTCGGGCTCGTGGTCGAGGCCCAGGCCGGTGAGGTGGGCGAACCCGGAGTGCGGGCGGAAACGGTAGTCGCAGTCGTTGGAACGGACCTTGAGCGGACCTGCCGGGATGACGAGCCGTTCGCCTTTGAACAGTTCGGAAATAGTACGACGGCGGCGTGCAGCGTGGTCTGCAACGGCGTCGCGCGCGGGTGTCACCTGCGGGGCGGGCGCCCAGTTGCTGGCCATGAAGGCCTTGAAGGCATCGGATGTGGGCCGTTGCGAGCGGTTGTTGACACGCTCTTGCAGTGGCTGGGAGGACGAGTTCTGGGTGTTTTCGGCATCGTTCACCGTTACATCGTCCCACCAGTTAGGTGAGGAGGCCAACGGCGCAACACTCCAAGGAGGCCGGCATCCCATAGGCTGGGAAAGTGAGGATAGACCTGCATGCGCACTCAAATGTTTCCGACGGAACCGAGACCCCGGCCGGCGTGATCATCTCCGCCGTCTCCGCCGGCCTGGACGCGGTGGCGTTGACTGATCACGATTCGACGGACGGCTGGGAATCTGCCGCCGCGGCTGCCCGGGAACATGGCATTGCCTTCGTTCCCGGAATGGAGATTTCCTGCCGGACCGAGCAGGGAATCAGTGTCCATTTGCTCAGTTACCTCCACGACCCGGCCCATGCGGGCTTGTTGGAGGAAATCACCAAGTCCAAGGATGCCCGACTCACCCGTGCCGAGCACATGGTGACTTTGTTGTCCGAGGATTATCCGTTGACCTGGGATGACGTCATCCACCACGTAGCTCCCGGTGCTACGGTGGGCCGCCCCCACATTGCCGATGCCCTGGTAGCCGCTGGTGTGGTTGCGGATCGCACGGAGGCCTTCACTTCCATCCTCACCTCACATTCGCGGTACTTCGTGCAGCACTATGCGCCCAACCCGGCGGTCGCCGTCGAGCTGGTCCGCGCGGCTGGCGGCGTTCCGGTTTTTGCGCATCCTGTGGCCTCGTCGAGGGGACGCATCGTGGGGGAGCAGACATACCGGGACATGATTGATGCGGGACTGCTTGGACTTGAGGTTGAACACCGCGACAACCCGGAGGAGGGCCGCACGTTCCTGCGGGGTCTGGCCGCCAAACACGGTTTGCTCATGACAGGGTCATCTGACTACCACGGAGCGGGCAAGCCCAACGTGTTGGGCGAGAACACTACCTCGCCCGAGGTCTTGTCACGCATCGAGGAGTTGGCAACAGGCAGCACGGTCGTTCGCTGATGGATCTGCAATTGCTTGCCTCCGTGATCGTCACGCTGTTCGTGATCATGGATCCACCGGGTACCGTCCCGATTTTCATGTCACTGACTGCACAGATGTCGGCCAAAGACCGGAACCGCTCCGCATTCCAGGCTCTTTTGGTGGCCACCGGTGTGATCGTAGTGTTCGCGATCTTCGGGCAGTCCATCCTGAACTACATGCACATCTCGCTGGCGGCCTTGCAGGGGGCCGGGGGGCTGCTCTTGGTGCTCATTGCGCTGCAGCTGCTGACGGGTTCCACCAGTGGCGAAGAGAATGCCGCCAAGTATAAGAACGTGGCGTTCGTGCCACTGGGCACGCCGCTCATGGCCGGCCCCGGCGCGATTGTCGCCGTCATGGTGTTCGTCCAGCAGTCCAGCCAGTTCTCCGAGTACTTGGCGGTTGGCCTAGGCATTGCTGTTGTGCTGGGCTCGCTTTACCTTGCCATGCGCTTCGCGGGCGTCGTGCAGCGGGTGCTCGGTGAAAACGGCGTGGAGCTGGTCACCAGGATCGCCGGCCTGCTGCTGTCGGCCATTGCCGTCCAGATGATCGCGGACGCCGTTCAGGCCTTCGTGAAAGGCGCTGCCTGATCCAGGCTGGTGACCGGTAGGGAGCCGGTCTGGTGGAAATCTGCCTTGCTGCCCAGCCGTTTCCGCATGACCTCGATAGCCTGTTCGTTCTGGTCTACGCACACAAAGTTGCGCCCCAGTTTGGCTGCCACGGCGCCGAGGGTCCCTGAACCCGCGAAGAAATCAAGGCACCAGTCGCCCTCGCGGCTTGATGCAGAGACAATCCTGCGAACCAGGCCTTCAGGTTTTTGGGTGGGGTAACCGGTCTTTTCGCGGCCTGTGGGCGAGACGATGGTGTGCCACCAGACGTCCGTGGGCAGCTTGCCGAGCTCGCGTTTGGCTGGAGTGACCAGGCCAGGCGCCATATACGGTTCCCGGTCCACTTCGGCGTTGTCGAAGTGATACTTGGTGGGGTTCTTGACGTACACCAGAATGTTGTCGTGCTTGGTGGGCCAGCGGTTCTTCGCGCGGGCGCCATAGTCGTAGGCCCAGATGATCTCGTTCAGGAAGCACTCCCTGCCGAAGATCGAGTCCAGCATGACCTTGGCGTAGTGGACTTCCCGGTAATCCAGATGCAGGTACAGGGTGCCGTCGTCTGCCAGCAGTCGCCACGCCTCCACAAGCTTTGGTTCAAGGAAGGACCAATAGTCGCTGAAGGCGTCGTCGTAGCTGTGCAGGGCGCCCTTGATGGTGTCGTAGGAGCGGCCCTTGAACCCGACGCGGTCGCCGTCGCCGTCCGCGTTGCGGACCATACGGGTTTCCTGGCGGCGTTGGACCCTGCCCGTGTTGAAGGGCGGGTCCACGTAAATGAGTGTGAAGGCGCCGTCCGGCAGCGTAGGGAGGAATTCCGCGTTGTCCGCGTGCACCACCAAGTTGCCGCCGTCCGGCGCCCAAACAGAATCAGTCATTGAGGTTTTTAGGCCTCGGTGCTGCCGGACTGGGCAGCTGCGGTCTCACCGGAAACAACTTCGCCGTTGCGACGACGAGTGCGGGTCCGACGCGTACGTGACGGCTTCTCCGCATTGTCCGCAGTGGCGTTGCGGGTCTCCGAAGCGCCGGCAGCGGGGGCTGACTCGCCATCAGAAGTACGACGGCGGCGCGTACGGTTGCGACCACTCTCACCCTTGGAGTCGCTGGACTCGGCGTCACTGGACCTGGCTGAGCGGCCACGGCCGCCGTCGCGCTTGCCGTCACGGCCGCCGTCGCGGCCTGAATTGCCGGAGCGGCCGTTCTTCTTGCCTGTCTCGCCCAGGTCCTCGAGGACCTCGGCGTCGACGCCCGCGAGAACGCGTTTGTTGCGCGGCAGGCGGCCCTTGGTGCCCTCGGGGATGTCAAGATCGGAGTACAGGTGCGGCGAAGAGGAGTACGTCTCAACGGGCTCGGGAACGCTGAGTCCCAGGGCCTTGTTGATCAAGCCCCAGCGAGGCATGTCGTCCCAGTCAACAAAGGTGACTGCAGTGCCCTTGTTTCCTGCGCGGCCTGTGCGGCCTACACGGTGCAGGTAGATCTTTTCGTCTTCCACGCACTGGTAGTTGATGACGTGGGTGACGTCATCGACGTCGATGCCGCGGGCAGCGACGTCGGTGGCCACCAGGACATCGACCTTGTTGTTGCGGAAGGCGCGGAGCGCCTGCTCGCGGGCACCCTGGCCAAGGTCGCCGTGGATGGCTGCAGCTGCGAAGCCGCGGTCAACGAGTTCCTCGGCAACCTTCGCGGCGGTGCGCTTGGTCTTGGTGAAGATGATAGTACGGCCACGTCCGCGCGCCTGCAGGATGCGGGCCACAACCTCGGTCTTGTCCATGCTGTGTGCACGGTAGATGAGCTGGCGGATGTCGCGCTTGGTGAGGCCTTCATCGTTCGGGTCAGCCGCCCGGATGTGGGTAGGCTGCGTCATGTACCGGCGGGCCATGGCGATGACGGGGCCGGGCATCGTTGCCGAGAAGAGGAGCGTCTGCCTGACGGCGGGGGTGCCGGCAATCAGCGTCTCGACGTCAGGGAGGAATCCGAGGTCCAGCATTTCGTCGGCTTCGTCAAGGATGACCATCTTGACGTTCTTGAGGCTCAGGTGCTTCTGCTTGTACAGATCGATCAAGCGGCCAGGTGTGCCGACTACGATTTCGACGCCCTTCTGGAGGGCGTCAACCTGCGGCTCGTACGCACGGCCGCCATAGATGGTGGCGATGCGGGCATTGCGCTTGCGCGACGCAGTCTGGAGATCGTTGGCAACCTGCACGGCGAGCTCACGCGTGGGGACGATCACCAAGGCCTGGGGTGCGCCTGGGACAGCAAGCTTTTCGTAACCGGCGTCGTCGCGGCCGGCTACGCGCTGGAGGGCGGGAATGCCGAAACCCAGTGTCTTTCCGGTACCCGTCTTGGCCTGGCCAATGATGTCGTGGCCGCTGAGGGCGACCGGCAGGGTCATTGCCTGGATGGGAAAGGGGTGCGTGATCCCGGCGTCGGCCAAGGACTCAACGATGTCGGCGCGGACGTTGAAGTCAGCGAACGACTTTTCTTCGATCTCGTGGGGCGTCTCATCCGAGATGATCGTTTCCTCGGGTTCGATTGATTCGGTTCCGGTGGAGTCCGTCAGGACTTCGTGGGTATGCAATTCACTCACAGGGAGTTTCCTTATTCATTTGGGCATTGGCGCTGCATGCTCAACGGCGGCGGCGGAGCCGTACCGGAGCACGAACGGGCGCGCAAGCAAGTCCAGTGGAAGCCGATCGCGGGCTATCTAAGTACTGGCACTGGTGACCAGTTGGTACATCTCAAGATCGCGTAGGGGCGGGCTTGTTGAGTTCAAAAATTAACTGAATCAACGACCGGGCATCCATTACTACAAGCCCAGTCTATCCTCTGGGGGCCGGAAAGCCCGGATCGCCGGATCCAAGGCTTCAAGGCAGCAGCTGGAACCGGATCTCCCGGCTGGCGATATCAGCCTTCAGCAGGCGCACCCGAACCTTGGTTCCTGACTCCATTTCTCCGTCGCACCGGGCCGTGACAGCGGGGTCTGCGATTTGCACGACGCCAAAGGGTCCGTTGCCGTTTCCATTGCCGTTTCCGTTTCCCCTGGCCGCTCCGTTGGCGGGCTTGGACCCGGAAATGACCACAGCTTCGAATTCCTGGCCTATGTGGTTGGCTACGAGCGCTGCTTCCACGGTGTCCAATGCCGCGCGCTCGAGGCGTCCTGCCAACTGATCCGAGGCCGCCATGATTTCGGGCAACGACGGGAGGGCTTCACGCGCCCACGCCGGGATGTCGTGGTCATTGCTGAGGGCTTCGCAGATCACCAGGACAAAACGATCGATGAGGCGCCGCAAGGGAGCAGTGGTGTGCGCATAGGGAGCCCCGATAGCTGCTTGGATCACATTGGCCGGAACATCACCGTCAAAGGGCGTGTAGCCTGCGCCGCGGAACAACATGCCGGCGGAATGCAGGATGGCCAGCTGTTTGGGATCGGATGCATCAAGGGTCCGCAGGTATTGGCCGTAGCTTACTTGTCCATCCCAGGGTTTGCCGAGGGCAGTGGTCTGCCGCTTGAAATGGAGCAGTGACCGATCATCAGGTGCGGGCATGGTGCGCAGGATGCCCACTTTTCCCTCGAGCATCATCTGCGCGGCGGCCATGCCTGTCATGAGGGAGATCTGCGCGTTCCAGTCCTCAACCGGCAGGGAGGGTGCCGCGGCGATTCTGTACCCGCCGCCGTCGGTCGCTTGGACTATTTCCTGTTCCGGCATGTTGAGGCTTGCGCCGCCCCGCTGCCGTTCCAGGTCGACGCGCTTAAGTCCCACTTCTTTGAGGAGTTGAAGAACGGGCGGGGCAGTTCCATCGTCGATCTGCTGTTGTGCGCCCTTGTAGCTCAGCTTGGCCCTGCTGCGCACAGTCGCCCGGGCAACGGTGACGGCCAGAACTTCAGCTTCCGCATCCAGGTCGAAATCCCAGACGAAAGCACTGCAGTCCTGCTTCGCCAACAGGCTTCCCGCGTTCTCACTGATGATCTCCGGGTGCAGGGGGATCCGCCCATCAGGGGCGTAGAACGTCTGCCCGCGTTGACGCGTTTCTGCATCAAGTGCGCCGCCAGGAGCCACGAAGGACGGCACGTCGGCGATGGCATAGAGGACCTTGTATCCGTCACCGGCCCGTTCAATGAACAAAGCCTGGTCCAGGTCGGTGGACGTTGCGGGGTCTATGGTCACAAAAGGGACGTCCCTCAGGTCCTGGGCGGGTAACTCAAGGGCCTCCACCGCTTCCCGTGCCTCTTCCACAGCTTCTGCCGGGTATTCGCCAGGGAGTTCCAGCTCCGTCCTCAAGGCGGCAAGGGCCGCGGCGAGCTGGTCCGACGAGTCGTCGACGTTAGGCGCAATCCGATGATGTGACACGAAAATCAGGTTAGCCCGAAATGGGCCGATAGTCTTGGATCATGGGCACTTCCCCGGACGCCGCAGCCTATGCCGGGCAACTCTCAGCGGAGTTGCTCGGAGCCATGGCGTATGGCGAACTGTCCGCCTTTGGCCGGCTCGCCTTGGATTCCCGCCACGCACCGACGCTGCACGACAGGTCTGTGCTCGCGAAGATCGCAGTGGGGGCCTACGGAAACTACGCCCTCCTCAACGACCGCCTGTCGGAGATGGGCCTGGACCCCGAACATGCCATGCTGCCGTTTCAGCGCTCCTTCGATCACTTCCACGAGCGCACCAAGCCGGGGGACTGGTTCGAATCCGTGATGAAGGCCTATGTCATCGATACTGTGTCATCAGACTTCTATAGGGCTGTCTCGATGTTCCTCGACCCAACAACGCAGCATTTCGTTGAGCGCGTCGCTTCCCCCGATCAGGCAACGGACGTCCTTCGCGTCCTCCTCAGGCGGGCCTTGGCAGACGACCCGCGCCTTGCTTCGCGATTGGCGCTGTGGGGCCGCCGCTTGGTGGGCGAAGCGTTGACGCAGGCGCAGCGCGTGGGTATGGAGCATCCCCTGCTGGGACCAATGTTGAAAAGCGGCGGGGACGCGCGGGCCGCGGTGAAGAAGCTGACGACGGATCTCGCCGATCAGCACGCCCGCCGGATGACTGGCCTCGGCCTGAGCGCCTAACCCGCGGCTCGCGCGGAACCTCCGACTTCCCTAGACGGTATCCAAGGCTTCCAGCAGCGATTTGGCAGCCGCCGTCGGGTCCGTTGCGGCGGTGATGGCACGGACCACCACGATCCGGCTGGCGCCCGCTTTTACAACCTGTTCAACGTTGCTGAGGTCGATGCCACCAATCGCGAACCAAGGGAGGGTCACCCCGTCTCCTGCGCGCTTGGCCGCTTCTGCGGCATATGTGACCAGGTCCAAACCGACCGCTGCGCGGCCGGGTTTGGTGGGAGTTGCCCAGACCGGGCCCACGCAGAAATAATCCAGTCCCAAGGGCCCATGGGAGGTGGCCACAGCTGCATCGATTTGTTCTGTTGCGTGGGTGGAGAGGCCTATGCCGGTGACGTTCGGCAGGAGGGTCCGGGCGGCCGTCAGGGGCAGGTCCTTTTGCCCGATGTGGAACACGGGAGCCCCGGAAATACTGGCAACATCGGCCCGGTCATTAACGGCCCAAAGCCGTCCGTGCCGTTGTGCGACGCTCCGCAGGACGGCCAACATCTCCAGTTCCTCGGCAGCTTCCAGAGTTTTGTCGCGGAGTTGGATGATGTCCACGCCGCCCTCGTAAGCGGCGTCCACAAAGTCCTCAAAATCGCCCTGCTCCTTACGGGCATCTGTGCACAGGTAGAGGCGGGCGGAGGCAAGAGCGTCAGGCTGTGTCATGGGAACCAGAGTAGTTCCTCTAAACTGGGCACGTACTGCGGGAGCCGCGACATTCGTCATATGACCGTCCGGCTGAGAGGGCTTCAGCGCCGACCGCTTGACCTGATCCGGCTAGTACCGGCGTAGGGAAGGAAACGAATGGCAGATCCCCGCCATACCCGCCTCCAGGCAGACGTTGCCATCATTGGCGGCGGCGTCATCGGCCTCGGCATCGCCCACGAAGTCCGGCGATTGGGCCGTTCAGTGGCCCTGATCGACCCAGCACCCGCTTCCGGTGCGTCTTTCGCAGCGGCCGGCATGCTTGCCCCCGTCAGCGAACTCCATTACCAGGAAGAAGACCTTCTTGACTTAATGCTTGAGTCTTCCCGGCTGTGGCCCTCCTTTGTGGACGGCCTGCAACGAGGCGCAGAGGACAGCGGATACCGCACGACGCCGACCCTCGCGGTGGGTGCCGACGCCGCCGACCGTAGGGCGCTAGCAGACCTAAGGTCGGTCCAGCTTGCGGCTGGCCTGGGAGTCGAACCTCTCGCTCTGCGTGACGCGAGGCAACGGGAGCCGCTCCTCAGCCCCCAGATCTCCTGTGCTTTTGACATTCCGGCCGACCACCAGGTCGATCCGAGGAAACTCGCGGCATGCCTCTTGGCAGGACTGGCAGCCCATTCGCCCCGTGATGGTTCCTGGGTGTCGGGAGCCGATGACGGATTCGCCATTGCTTCCAGGGCGCGCGGTTTGTTGTGGGAAGGCGGCCGTGTCACAGGCGTGGCATTGGAGTCCGGAGTCAGCGTCCTCGCCGGAGAAACCGTGGTGGCCAATGGGCTGGGGGCGTCCCAACTCTCCGGTCTCCCTGATGGCCTCAGGCTTCCCGTCAGGCCGGTCTACGGCGATATCCTCCGGCTTCGCGTCCCCGACCACCTGCGGCCACTGGTCACATCGACGATTCGTGGGATGGTTCGTGGCGTGCCTGTCTACATCGTGCCCCGGGACGACGGAACTGTGGTGATAGGAGCCACGCAACGCGAAGACGGGTTGTCAGCCTCTTCCGATGCAGTCTCGGCGGGTGGCGTGTACCAACTGCTGAGGGACGCCCAAGTATTGGTCCCCGCAGTGGCTGAACTCGAACTTCTTGAAGCAACAGCCCGCGCCCGCCCCGGGACGCCGGACAACGCTCCACTGCTCGGACGGGTCGGTGCTTCCAGTGGCGACATCGGCGGCCTGGTGATCGCCACCGGGTTCTTCCGCCACGGAGTCCTCCTGACTCCCGTGGCCGCCAAGATCGTCGGGGAACTCATTGTTGGTGGCTCAGCCGACCCCCGATGGATCCCCTTCATGCCCCATCGCTTCGCGGGCAACGCACCTGTTGCCCGAACACTCAAACCAGCAGCACGAACCACCACCAAGGAAACAGCATGAACATCAAAGTGAACGGAACCGACCACGCAGTCTCTGACGACGCATCCGTCAGTACCCTCGTCACCGCCGTCACCGGTCGCGCCTTGGACCCTCGCGGACAAGCAGCCGACGGCGGCAAGCTGGGAGTCGCTGTCGCACGCAATTCCGAGGTGGTGCCGCGCAGCCAATGGGCCGTGACGGCACTCGCCGACGGAGACGAACTCGAACTCGTAACTGCAGTCCAGGGAGGCTAATCATGACAACAGCAAATGTTGACGTCCGCACCGACGCGCTGGTGATCGACGGCGTCGAATTTGGTTCCCGCCTCATCATGGGTACCGGAGGCGCGCCGAGCCTCGACGGCCTGGGATCAGCGCTCCTCGCTTCGGGGACCGAGCTCACCACAGTGGCGATGCGCCGCTATTCGCCCGCCGAAACAGGCTCCCTCTTCCAGCTCCTGGTGGACCACAACATCCGCGTGTTGCCCAATACTGCTGGTTGTTTCACGGCCAAGGACGCCGTGATGACTGCTGAACTGGCTCGGGAGGCCCTTGAGACCGATTGGGTGAAGCTGGAAGTCATCGCGGACGAGCACACACTCCTTCCCGACGCCGTGGAACTGGTGGATGCAACGGAACAACTCGTACATCGCGGCTTCAAGGTATTCGCCTACACCAATGACGATCCCGTCTTGGCGCTGAGGCTCGAGAACCTTGGCGCCACAGCCGTCATGCCCTTGGGATCGCCCATCGGGACCGGCCTTGGCATCCTGAATCCGCACAACATTGAGCTCATAGTGTCCAGGGCCTCCGTGCCCGTGGTCCTCGATGCGGGGATCGGCACGGCCTCCGATGCTGCCCTCGCCATGGAACTGGGGTGCGACGCCGTCCTGCTTGCCACCGCCGTCACACGGGCGCAAAACCCGGTGCAGATGGGCGAGGCCTTCAAACACGCGGTGATCGCCGGTAGGCTGGCCAAGCAGGCGGGCCGGATTCCGCGGCGGGAGCACGCGCTCGCATCCTCGGCGATGGAGGGCCGGGCAGAGTTCCTCTGATGAAGGAGCAGTCATGGCAGGCACGGAAGACCAATTGACTGAAGCAGCCATCAACGATGCCCTCGGGGATCTTCCGGACTGGAAGTACCAGGGTGGCCTGGTGACTGTCTACAAAACCTCGACGGCGGCGGACGCGCTTGCGCTCATCGCCGCGGTTGGAGGGATCGCTGAGGATCAAAATCATCATCCGGACCTGGAATGGCGCTACAACAGGGTTTTCCTCCGCTACGTATCCCACGATGCGGGCGGCCAAGTGACCAAACGTGACGTTGCCGCTGCCTCCGCTGTGAGCGAAGCGGCCGCAAGGATAGGTGCAGCCGCGCAGCCTGAGCGGTATCCGGCGTCGTAAAGTCGCTTAAGCAGTTGTGACCGCCACCTCCAAGTGACGGTCACAATTACTAACGCCTAAAGCCGCAGGGCCTTGGTGAGCGCCGCAGTATCGTGCTTCGTTCGGGTCCGGCCCAGGAAGAGCACCACGGCAACCGCCGCGGCAGTCCCGAGCACAATTGGCAGGACCCACGGAATCCATGTCGCCCCCGGCTGGTAGCCCAATCCGGCGCTGATGAATGCGATCCAGCTCAGGGTACCGACAGCTGCTGAGACGCCGGCCGGCAGCGCGATCCCGTACTTGCCGTGCCGCTTGTCGTTGGCCCACACGATGAATCCGGTGGCAATGGTGGCCAGGACCACCACGACGAGAGAAAGCATGAAAACTCCTTAGCGGACGACGAGACGTGAAGAAAGGGCTAGAGGGCGCCGAAGCCTACGCGGCGAACTTCCTCGGCGCCGATCTCCACGTAACCCAGGACGTTGCCCGGAACGATGATCTGGCGGCCCTTTTCGTCCGTGAGGCGGAGTTCGGAGCCCTTGGTCACGGCCTCGGCCACGATCTTGGCAACCGCGTCGGCATCCAAAGCGGATTCGAGCACGATCTCACGGCCAACGTTCTGAATGCCGATCTTTACTTCCACAGCAAGGCCTCCAAGCCAATCAAGGGTTAAGTCAGTCCTCTATTTGTAGCCTAGGACTCTTTGGGGAAGCGACTGATTCCGCGCCAAGCTAAACGATAGATCAGATCGCTGGCCACATCGAGGTCCAGGTTTCCATCCGTTTCAAGCCAATAACGGGCGCTGACCTGCGCCATTCCGGCCAAACCACGCCCGAGGAGCTGTGCTTCAAGCGGGGGCAGCTTGGTGTCCTCGGCAATCACGTGGGCCACGGCGTCCGCGAACGTTTTGTTGAAAGTCTCCAAACGCGAGCTGACGTCGGGGTCGTTAATGAGGTCCGACTCGAATACCAGGCGGTGGGCTTGGTCGTCGTCGGCGATGAACCTGTAGTAGGCGCGCATGACGGCCTTGACGCGTTCCTTGTTGTCCGTGGTGGAGTTCAAGGCGTCGAGCATCAGCTGCGTCAAGGTTGCCAAGTGGCTGTCCAGGAGGGCCATATACAGCTCACGCTTGGACGGGAAGTGCTGGTAAAGCACTGGTTTGCTCACATGTGCGGCTTCTGCGATTTCGTCCATGGCCGCACCGTGGAAACCGTTGGAGACAAAAACTTCCAATGCCGCGTTCAACAGCTGTGCGCGGCGCTCGTCCCGCGGCAACCTTGGTGAACGCGTTGTACCCGCCCGTTCCAGCTTGGCCGGTGCTCCATCGTTTGCCCGTGTGCCGTCAGCCACAGTCTGCCGCCTTTCCTTTGCAGTTATGACTACTCTACCGGGGGGTAATATGACCGGGCGGCATCTGCAGGCATACATTGGGGTATGGCCTCAATTGTTGCTGCCCACACTGCTGCGCCCGCTGTCCTGCCGCCCCTGGTCGAACCTGCCGCCCAACTCACTCCCGCCGAGGTGGAGCGGTACTCCCGGCACCTCATCATTCCTGAAATTGGCGCACTGGGCCAACGCAGGCTTAAGAATGCCAAAGTCCTCGTCATCGGCGCCGGAGGCCTCGGGTCCCCGGCACTGCTGTACCTGGCCGCCGCTGGCGTGGGCACCCTTGGCATCGTGGACGACGACGTGGTGGACCTCAGCAATCTGCAGCGACAGGTCATCCATGGTGTGAAGGACGTGGGTACGCCCAAGATCGAATCCGCACGCAATGCCATTGCCGAGCTCAATCCCTTGGTCAACGTGGTCCTGCATGACATGCGGCTGGACTCTTCCAACGCGCTGGAGCTGTTTGCGCAATATGACCTCATCCTGGACGGCGCCGACAACTTCGCCACGCGATACTTGGTGAACGACGCCGCTGCCATCCTCGGTAAGCCCTATGTCTGGGGCTCCATCTTCCGTTTTGACGGCCAAGTGAGCGTCTTCTGGGCCGAACACGGGCCTACATACAGGGATCTCTACCCTGAAGCGCCTCCCGCGGGGTCTGTGCCGTCCTGTGGCGAGGGCGGGGTGTTCGGCATGCTGTGCGCAGCGGTTGGATCGCTCATGGTGACCGAGGCCGTGAAGCTGATCACCGGCGTCGGGCGTTCATTGCTGGGCCGTGTGGCGCTCTTTGATGCTCTTGGCGGCAGCTGGCGCGAGATCAAGGTCTCCAAGGATCCGGAAGCCGAACCCATCACTGAACTGACCGACTACGAAGCCTTCTGCGGCGTGACGCCACCGGCGGCCACGGATCAGGCGCACACTGTTACCGCCAAGGACCTCGCCGGGATGCTTGCCGAACGGGAGCTGGGGGAGCGGGACTTCGAACTCGTGGATGTCCGTGAGTCCGGCGAGCACAGCATCGTGAGCATCGATGGCTCGCGCCTCATTCCACAGGGCCGCATTCTCTCCGGCGAGGCGTGGGTAGAGCTGCCGCAGGACAGGGACATAGTGTTCCACTGCAAGGCCGGGACGCGCTCGGCCGCAGTCCTGGAAGCGGCGCAGAAAGCGGGCTATACCCGCGTCAGCCATCTCGACGGCGGTATCCTCGCCTGGGTGCGGGATGTGGAGCCGCAGAAGCCCGTCTACTAGACGGTAGGGTGGGCGCCCACCTAACCGCGCCGCAGCTGACCAGCGGGCGGCGACTTGGCGGCTAGGCGCTTTCGGAGCGGAGTTGCTCGTGGTCCACCGGACACTCGGCGGACGGGGCTACGGCCTGGGGCTGTTCCACCTGGATGCCGTAGAGGGCTTCGAGCGCGGCAACGTAGTCGTCCTGCTGGCCGTTTGCTGCCAGTTCACGCGCCCGGACGGTGGGGATGTGCAGCAGCTGCTTGACCATCCGGCGCAGGGCGAACTCCACCTCTTCCGCAGCGGCAGTACAACCGTGACGGGCGCGGACTTTTTCCATTTCCGCGTCAAGGACGTTCATGGTGTGGCGGCGGAGCGCCACGATGGCGGTGTCCACCGAGCGGGCTTCGCGTTCGGACTCGAACGACGTGGCAGCGCCGTTGACGATTGCGCTGGCCTGCGAGAGTGACTCCGCTTGTTCCTGCGGAGCAGCGAGCCGAACGGATTCGAGCGTCAGGAGCTCAACGCCGTCGAGTTCGCCCACTGCGGGATCAAAATCATGGGTGAGAGCGAGGTCGATCGCAATCAAAGGCTTGCCCGAATTTGCCCGGACACGGGCAAGGTCTTCCGCCTCCACCCGGTTGTCGGAGCCGCTGCAGCCGATCATGACGTCAGCTGCGGCAACAGCAGCGGGAAGAGTGTCGGCATCGAGTGCTGTCCCACCGCGGGTCGCGACGAAGCCTTCAGCACGGCCGGACGAAGAATAAACGGAAACATCCGTGCAGCCGCGCTCACGGAGAAGCGACATGGTAGCGCCGGCGTAGGCCCCGGTTCCGAAGACGACCACTTTCTTGGTGGACCAATCGTCGTTCTCGGCGAGGTCGGTGGCCAGGTCCAATGCGACAGAGACGATCGAAAGCCCACGGGAGCCGAGGGCAGTTTGCGCACCAACATCCTTGGCGGTCTTGGATGCTGCCTGGAAGAGACGCACGAGGCCGGAGCTGGCGGTGCCTTCCTGCTGGGCAGTGATCAGCGCCCGGCGAACCTGGCCTGCAATTTCACGCTCACCCACTACGGCTGAATCCAGTCCGGCGCTCACAGCGAAGAGGTGCCGGGTGACATCCGGGCCAGTGTGCGTGGCAAAGGAGCGGGAGACGAGTTGCTCATTGAGGCCGCTGAGCTCGCTGATCTGTGAAACGAGGGCGGAACGGGCTGCCTCAAGGTCTGCGCCGTTGGCAGTTTCGCCGTAAACCTCGTAGCGGTTGCACGTGGCCAGGACCACGGCTCCGGAGACCACGGAGGAGTCTGTCAGGGCTGCCGAGGCAAGCTCAGAGGAACCGTTGCTCAACTGAGCGACAGTTTCGAGGTCGATGTCGGCGTGTGTAGCCACCAATGAGAAAAGAACCACAGCACCCCAATCATAGCTTTTTCGTAGCCCGGTAGAACAATGTGGCGCCGTGGTGATCCACACGCAGGCGAGTGATCCCGGCCACAACGGCCCGGGCGGGGCGCGACGTGACAGCTTGTCGTTATCTTTTGCCCCGGATTTTCGGCACAATCGAAGGCATGACTTCTAGCGCGGCAGCATCCAACAGTACGGCCTCCAACGCCCCGGCGGGAACCCTCGACGCCAACCACCCGCTGAAAGACGGTCGGACCTCGGACTCACCGCTGATCACGGCATACCGCGGCGGCACGCCCTCCCGCCGGCCGGTATGGTTCATGCGCCAGGCCGGCCGTTCCCTTCCGGAGTACCTCAAGGTACGCGAGGGCGTGGCCATGCTGGACTCCTGCCTCCGCCCGGAACTCGCCGCCGAGATTACCCTCCAACCTGTTCGCCGCCACGATGTGGACGCCGCCATTTTCTTCTCCGACATCGTCATTCCGCTGAAGCTGGCGGGCGTCGGTGTGGACATCGTCCCCGGTGTGGGACCTGTCCTGGAAAAGCCGGTCCGGACAGCTGCTGACGTTGCCGCGCTGCCCACGTTGACGTGGGAAGCGCTGGAGCCCATCCGGGAAGCCGTTCGCCTGACGGTTGCCGAACTGGGAAGGACGCCCCTTATCGGCTTTGCCGGCGCACCATTCACCCTCGCTGCTTACATGGTTGAAGGGAAGCCTTCGCGTGACCACCTCGGCCCGCGGACCATGATGCACGCGGATCCCGAGACCTGGGCCGCGCTGGCCAACTGGGCTGCCGATACCTCCGGTATGTTCCTCCAGGCCCAACTTGAGGCGGGCGCCTCGGCAGCGCAGCTCTTCGACTCGTGGGCAGGATCGCTGGGCCTGACTGACTACACCAAATACGTGGCGCCGGCATCCACCCGCGCGCTTGACCACGTACGCGGACTCGGGGCGCCGCTGATCCACTTCGGCACCGGCACCTCCGAACTGCTGGTTGCCATGCGCGACGTTGGAGTGGACGTCGTGGGCGTGGATTACCGGCTGCCCTTGGACGAGGCCAACCGTCGGCTCGGTGGCACCGTGCCGCTGCAGGGCAACATCGACCCCGCTCTTCTGTCTGCCCCGTGGGAGGTCCTTGAAGCCCACGTCCGCGAAGTCATCGCCGCCGGTTCCCACGCCCCGGGCCACGTACTGAACCTCGGTCACGGCGTTCCCCCCGAAACGGACCCCACAGTCCTGACGAGCGTCGTGGAGCTCATTCACTCCATCCCCGCGGAGTAGGGACAATGCGCGGGGGACACGCGACGTCCAAGGCAACAGCTCCAGGACCAACCGCCGTCGTAGTGGGCGGTGGCATCTCGGGCCTGATCGCCGCACGGGAACTGGCCGCGTCCGGTTCTGCGGTTACTGTCCTTGAATCAAGCCTGGCCTGGGGTGGCTGCGTGGGCAGCCATGTTGTTGCGGGGCTGCGCTTGGACAGCGGGGCGGAATCGTTCGCTACCCGGTCCACAGCTGTAGCCGACCTCGCGCGTGAGCTTGGACTGGCGGACCGGATCGTGGCTCCGCACCCGGGTGGCGCTTGGGTGCAACTGCCGGACGGCCCGCAGGAGCTCCCCAAAACTGGAGTGCTTGGAATCCCGGCGAACCCGTGGGACCCGGAGGTGCGGCGTTCTTTGGGCCTCGCCGGAGCCATCAGGGCCTCCATGGACCGCTGGCTTCCGGCCTCCGTCGGAACGTCCGCAGACGTCACCAGCGTTTCCTCCTTGGTTCGTGCCCGCATGGGCAAAAAAGTTCTTGACCGGCTTGTTTCACCCGTAGTGGGTGGCGTTCACTCGGCCGACCCAGCCCTCTTGGATGTTGACATGGTGGCCCCCGGGCTGCGCGCAGGCATCCGCGCCCAGGGCTCATTGGCTGCCGCTGTTGCGGCTCAACGCAAAACCGCCAAGGTTTCCCCGGCCGGTTCCGGCGGGGCGTCCGGAGGTTCGTCCGGACAGGCTAAGGCGGGTTCCGCGGTCGCGGGCTTGAAAGGTGGAATGAACACCCTGGTGGACGCGCTCGTGGCGGACCTGGGGGAACGTGGAGTCAGGTTGCTCTCCGGCCAGCACGCCGACGACGTCGTGAAGACGCGGGAGGGCTGGCGGGTCACTGCCGGGAATACCACGTACGACGCCGGCCGTCTGGTGGTCGCGCTTGACGGCCCGGCCGCCGTTGGGCTGCTGGAGAAGTCCTTGCCTGGGCTGTCCAGCCTCCGCCCGGCTCCCGGACCGTTGGTGAGTCTCGTGACGATGGTGGTGGACTTGCCCCAACTCGATGGCAGGCCGCGGGGGACGGGGATCCTGGTGGCACCTGAAACCCCGGGGATCAAGGCCAAGGCGCTGACGCATGCGACGGCCAAATGGGACTGGCTGGCTGACGAAGCCGGTCCCGGCACGCACGTTGTGCGTCTTTCCTACGGTCGGCGCGAAGAAGCCGGCGGGGGCGGGGATGTTGTCCTCGATGATGAATCACTGCTGGCCGCAGCTTTGGAAGATGCTTCCGCGCTGCTGACCGTTCCCATATCCCAGGCGGACATCGTTGACTGGGATGTGGTGCGGTGGGCGGGCGCCTTGCCGTTCGCCGCCGTCGGTCATAAACAGCGCGTGGCGCAAGTCCGCCAGCTGTGCGCCACGGCGGACGGCCTTACCGTGGTGGGCGGCTGGTTGGCCGGAAACGGCCTTGCCGCAGTAGTGGCTGATACGCGGTCGCAACTCGCCGCCGTACGGGCCGACTGACTGCCTGGTTTGTGATTTACATCACTTCTACGGCTTGTAGAAGTGATCCGTTTCGACTTAGGGGCTGGCACGGGGCAAACTTGAACCATGAGCCACACTTCTGCCGAATCTGTCACTAAAACTGCTGAAACCGAAGAACAGTTCTACACACTGTGGACGGTCTTCAAGCGCTCGGCCGACGTCCTGCGCAGCGGCGATGCTGCACAGGAATTCGAAGCCCTTGCGGAGAAGCTCGCGGAGGGCGGCGTGATCCTCCGGGGCAGCTACGATGTCTCGGCCATGCGCTCCGACGCTGACATCATGGTGTGGCTCCATGGGCCCAAGCCGGAGGACCTGCAATCCGCAGTCCGCGCCATCCGCCGCAGCAAGCTCTTCGCAGGAACGGACATCGTCTGGTCCGCCATGGGCGTGCACCGCGAAGCTGAGTTCTCCAAGAGCCACGTGCCCGCCTACGCCCGCGGTGTCGAGCCCAGCACCTGGCTCTGCGTCTACCCGTTTGTGCGTTCCTACGAGTGGTACCTGCTGCCCACGGACGAGCGCGGCAAGATGCTCCGCGACCATGGCCTTCTTGGACGCGAATTCCCACAGGTCATTTCCAACACAGTCTCCTCGTTTGCCTTGGGCGACTGGGAATGGATCCTCGGCCTCGAAGCACCTGAATTGGTGGACCTCGTGGACCTGATGCGTCATCTGCGGTCCACCGAAGCGCGCCACCATGTCCGCGAAGAAATCCCCTTCTACACCGGTCGCCGCGTCACGGCTGCCGAGATTGCCGAGGTCCTGGCATGACCCAGCCCGTTATCTCCACAGCACCGAACGCCGTCACTGAGCGTGGACGGCAGGAACCCAAGCAGTACGACGCCGTGCTGCTCGCATCCTTTGGTGGTCCGGAAGGCCAGGATGACGTCATTCCCTTCCTGCGCAATGTCACCCGTGGCCGCGGCATCCCGGATGAGCGCCTCGAAGAGGTCTCGCACCACTACCGCGCTTTTGGCGGGATCAGCCCCATCAACCAACAGAACCGTGAGCTGAAGGCCGCGATCGAGGCTGAACTGGCACAGCGCGGCATCGAATTGCCGGTCCTCTGGGGAAACCGGAACTGGGACCCCTACATCGCGCCTGTCCTGCAGGACGCTTACGACGCCGGACACCGCCGGATCCTGATGCTCACCACCAGCATCTACTCCTGTTACTCCAGTTGCCGCCAGTACCGCGAGGACATTGGTATCGCGCTGACCGAAACCGGTTTGGACGGCAAGCTTGAAGTGGACAAGATCCGCCAGTACTTCGACCACCCCGGCGTAGTCCAGCCGTTCCTCGAGGGAACGGCTGCCGGCTTGGAGGAGATCCGCGCGAAGCTCGCCGCGGCAGGCGAAGCGGACCCGGATTCGAAAATTCGAGTCCTGTTCGCCACCCACTCCATTCCCACCCGGGATGCAGAAGCCGCAGGCAGGTCCGAGGATGAGCCGCGCGAATTCGCAGAGGGTTCCGCCTACGCTGCACAGCACCTTGCCAACGCCAAAGCCATCATGGACGCTGTGGCACCGAACGTGGCCTGGGACCTCGTATACCAGTCCCGCTCGGGCGCGCCGCACATTCCCTGGCTGGAACCGGACATCAATGACCACCTTGAGGAGATCGCTCCGGAAGGCGTCCGCGGTGTCGTCATCGTTCCCCTTGGTTTCGTCAGCGACCATATGGAAGTTGCCTGGGACCTCGACACCGAGGCACTGGAGACCTGCAAAAACCTGAACATTGAGGCCACCCGTGTGCCCACCCCGGGTACCCACGCGGCTTTCGTGTCCGGCCTGGTGGACCTGATCTGCGAACGCACGGTCGAAAACAACATCGCCGAGCGTCCCCACGTAACGGACCTTGGACCCTGGTACGACGTCTGCCGTCCCAACTGCTGCGAGAACTTCCGCGGGGCAAAACCCGTCATCTCCGAAGTTGGCGCCGGCATCGGTATCGGCCACGACGCCTATCCCGCTCCGGAGGCTGCCAAGTGACTGTTCGCATCGGCACCAGGGCGAGCAAACTTGCCCTGACGCAGACGCAGCAAACTGCGGACCAGTTGGCTGCCGTCGGCGGCTTCCCGGTGGAGCTCGTGCACATCAAGACCGAGGGCGACGTCAAAACCGGGTCCCTTTCCCAGATGGGCGGCACAGGTGTGTTCGTTGCCGCCCTGCGGGATGCCTTGCTCGCTGAGACCTGTGATGTTGCCGTGCACTCCCTGAAGGACTTGCCGACAGGGGCCGCGCTTGGCCTGAGCGTCGCCGCAACACCCAAGCGGGTGGATGTCCGTGACGTTCTCTGCGCCCGCGACGGTATGACTCTTGCCGAGCTGCCGGGTGGTGCCAAGGTAGGCACAGGCTCGCCACGGCGTGCCGCTCAGCTTCGGGCCGCACGTCCGGACATTGAGGTACTCGATATCCGCGGGAACGTGGACACGCGCCTTGGCCGTGTCCCGGGACTGCCGGGAAACCCCACCGATGAAGTTATTCCGGGCAAGTCCTGCGACCTTGACGCCGTGGTGTTGGCCGCCGCGGGCTTGGAGCGCATGGACCGCCTGGACACTGTCAGCGAGTTCTTCGAATCGGATGTCATGTTGCCTGCCCCCGGGCAGGGAGCGCTGGCCATCGAATGCCGGACCGTCGATGCCCCGCGCTCCGAGGGTTCAACCGAAGGGTCAAACGGCGTGCTGGCTCAGGCACTTGCGGCTCTGAACGACGACGACACCCGCCTCGCTGTAACAGCCGAACGTGCCGTCCTGGCCAGGCTGGAAGCCGGTTGTGCAGCTCCCGTGGGTGCCTACGCCTTCCGCAAGGGCAGCATGCTGCACCTTGAAGCAGTGGTCTGTGCCGTGGATGGCACCAAGACTGTGCGCGAGAAGAAAGCCACCGACGGTCTCACGGAAGTCGGAGCCACGTTGCTAGGCATCGAAGTGGCGGAGCTCTTGCTCGCTGCCGGCGCCGCGGAGATCGCGGACCTTGCGGCATCCTGAGCCGCATGAACTGAACGGGCTGACCGGTCGGCGCGTCCTGATTACCAGGACCGCCGACCGTGCGCGTCCGCTGGCGTCGCTATTGAGCGGTTTGGGAGCGGAGCCACTCGTGCTGCCGCTCATCGATTTTGAGAAGGCGGGGGACCAGGCTGCCCTTGACGCCTCCTTGGACCGTTTGGTGGCCGGCGACTTCGACTGGATGGTGATCAGCAGCATCACTACAGTGCGGGTCTTGTTGGAGAAAGCTGCTCAGCGAGGCGTTGCCCTCGCGGACCTTGTCCCAGCCGGTACGAAGGTGGCCACCATCGGCCCCTCTTCCCGTCAGGTCCTTGAATCGGTTGGCCTCACCGTCGCCTTGGCGCCTGCGGAAGTCCAGTCGGCCGAGGGTTTGCTTGCTGTGTGGAAAGCGTCCAGTGGGCGGGTTTTCCTGCCTCAAGCTGACATTGCAACGCCTGGCCTGCGGGACGGCCTGGCTGCTACCGGCGCGGACGTGACCTCCGTTGTCGCCTACCACACGGTCGATTACCCTGCCCGTGCGGAACTCCGCCTAACAGCGGAACTATCGTCCGGCGTCGCGGTTTCCGCATGTGAAGTTCCGTCAACGCTCAGCCCGGAAGAGGCACACGCCGCTCTCGACGCCGGAACCCTGGACGCCGTAGTGGCTGCTTCTCCCAGCGCTGCCCGTCGCATCGCCCAATTGTTTCCGGCATTGGGCACCTGCCGCTTCGTCGCCATTGGACGTCCGACGGCGGCAGAGGCCTCGCGAATCGGCCTCACCGTTGCAGTCACAGCCAAAGAACCGACCCCGGACGGCATCGTGGCCGCCTTGGAATCTATTTTCGCCAACGAAGGGAACCCGCAATGAGCTTTCCGAACCATCGTCCCCGCCGCTTGCGCACAACTCCCGCCATGCGCAGGCTCACCGCCGAGACCCGCCTGGCACCCGCGGACCTGATCCTTCCTGCGTTCATCCGGGAGGGACTTATTGAGCCGAGCCCCATCAGTTCCATGCCGGGGGTCGTCCAGCACACCACCGAGTCCCTGAAGCGGGCGGCCGCGGAAGCCGTGGAGTTGGGCGTCGGAGGCATTATGCTGTTCGGCGTGCCCGCGGTACGGGACGCGCAAGGCACCGCTTCGCTGGATCCTGAGGGCGTCCTGAACAAGGCCATTCGTGACGTCAAGGCCGAGGTCGGCGATGACCTGGTGATCATGGGCGATGTTTGCCTCGACGAATTCACGGACCACGGCCACTGCGGCGTCCTCGATTCCGATGGCTATGTGGACAACGACGCCACGCTGGAGATCTATGGCCGGATGGCAGTCGCCCAGGCCGATGCCGGAGCCCACGTGCTGGGGCCCTCGGGAATGATGGACGGCCAGATCGCGGTCATCCGTCAAGCACTGGAGGAATCCGGACACAAGAACACGGCCGTACTTGCCTACGCTGCCAAGTACGCGTCAGCGTTCTACGGCCCGTTCCGTGAGGCCGTGGATTCGCAGCTTAAGGGTGATCGCCGGACCTACCAAATGGACGCGTCCAACCGCCGGGAGGCCATCCTGGAAGTTGAGCTGGACCTTGAAGAAGGCGCCGACATGGTGATGGTCAAGCCTGCCATGAGTTACCTGGACATCCTGGCCGACGTCGCTGCCATGAGCCCGGTGCCGGTGTCGGCCTACCAAATCTCGGGCGAGTACGCCATGATCGAAGCGGCCGCAGCCAACGGTTGGATCGACAGGCGCGGTGCCATCACCGAATCCGTCCTCGGCATCAAGCGTGCCGGGGCCGACACCGTCCTGACCTACTGGGCCTCCGAACTGGCAGGCTGGCTGAAGGAGTCCTGATGTCCGCTGTTCCCGCAGAATCCGCTGTTCCCGCAGAATCCGCTGTTCCCGCAGAGTCCGCAGTCACGTCCGACCCCACCGCTCCCGTGGGGGCAACCGGGATCCTCCTCGGCCTGAATACTTTTGGCGACGCCGGTGTGGATGCCGATGGGAATCCGAAGGAGCATGCGCGCGTCCTGCGCGAACTGCTCCAGGAAGCAAAGCTGGCTGACGCCGTCGGAATCCATGCCTTTGGTGTGGGCGAACACCACCGCCGCGATTTCGCCGTGTCCGCGCCCGAAGTCTTCCTTGCAGCGGCCGCTGCGGTGACCTCAAGGATTCGCTTGGGGTCGGCCGTTACCGTGCTCAGCTCCGATGATCCGATCCGGGTTTTCCAGCGCTTCGCCACTGTGGATGCGTTGTCCAACGGCAGGGCAGAGGTCATGCTCGGCAGGGGTTCGTTCGTGGAGTCGTTCCCGCTGTTTGGCTTGGACCTGGCGGACTACGAAGTCCTGTTCGAGGAAAAACTGGAGCTGTTCCATAAGGTTCGAGCGCAGAAACCGGTTCATTGGGAGGGGCGCACGCGGCCCAACGTCAACGGTCTGCAGGTATACCCCAAATTGCAGCACCACTTGCTGCCGGCCTGGATTGGCGTCGGAGGTACACCTGAGTCCGTGCTGCGCTGCGCCGAATACGGGTACCCCATCATTTTCGCCATTATCGGGGGAGAGCCCCGCCGCTTCGCACCGCTGGTCAACCTGTACCGTGAGGCGATGGCCAAGTACGGCCATCCGATGCGCCAGATCGCAACGCACTCACCCGGTTTCATCGCTGACACGGACGAAGCTGCCCGGGAAGAGCTGTTCCCGCATTGGCTGGAGCAGCGCAACAGGATCGGTTCGGAACGTGGCTGGGGTCCTGGGAACCGCGGGGAGTTTGATGCCATGTGCGGCCCCGAAGGTGCCCTCTACGTTGGCTCCCCGGAAACCGTGGCGCAGAAAATCGTCCTGCTCAAGCGGAACCTTGGTGTGGACCGCTTCGACCTCAAATACAGCAATGGAACATTGCCGCATCAATCCATGATGCGCTGCATCGAGCTCTACGGCACCGAGGTAGCCCCGCGGGTTGCTGAGCTGCTGGCCACAGCATCCTAGGTGGCGGCCATGCCGCACCCTGAATCACTGAAAGAATAGGAACCATGACGTCAAACACCCCCGTGTCCGATCAACTGTTCGACCGTGCCCGGTCCCTGATGCCCGGCGGCGTGAACTCGCCGGTGCGGGCCTTCGGGTCAGTGGGTGGCACTCCGAAGTTCATGGTGTCCGCCAAGGGCGCCTACCTGACGGACGCCGACGGTAAGGAATACGTGGACCTCGTCTGCTCCTGGGGGCCGGCGCTGCTGGGCCACGCCCACCCTGCCGTGCTTGAGGCCGTTCACGCAGCTGTGGACCGCGGCCTTTCCTTCGGAGCCTCCACACCGGATGAAGCCAACCTTGCCGCGATCGTCAAGGACCGGGTGTCCGCCGTCGAACGCCTGCGGATGGTGTCCACCGGAACTGAAGCCACCATGACGGCCGTTCGCCTGGCTCGCGGTTTTACGGGCCGCAACCTGATCATCAAGTTCGCCGGTTGCTACCACGGGCACTTGGACGGCCTGTTGGCGGCTGCAGGATCCGGCGTTGCCACGTTGGCTCTGCCCGGTTCTGCCGGCGTTACGGAAGCCACCGCAGCTGAGACCCTGGTTCTGCCTTACAACGATCTCGCTGCGGTTGAGGCTGCCTTCACTGCCCACGGCCAAAACATCGCTGCCGTCATCACGGAAGCGGCTCCGGCGAACATGGGCGTCGTCACCCCCGGCGAAGGCTTCAACGCGGGCCTTTCCCGCATTACCAAGGAACATGGTGCGCTCCTCATCCTCGACGAAGTCCTCACCGGCTTCCGCACCGGCTACGCCGGCTACTGGGGATTGACCGGCCGCCAGGAAGGATGGGCTCCGGACCTGCTCACCTTCGGCAAGGTCATCGGCGGCGGAATGCCGACGGCGGCACTC
Source organism: Arthrobacter sp. M2012083 (assembly GCF_000281065.1). GTDB lineage: Bacteria > Actinomycetota > Actinomycetes > Actinomycetales > Micrococcaceae > Arthrobacter. Next base: position 147,695 of record NZ_AKKK01000013.1, on the reverse strand, counting down.
GGCGGGCGTGCCGACGTCATGGACTACCTCGCTCCCGTAGGACCGGTTTACCAGGCCGGCACGCTGTCCGGAAACCCCGTGGCCATGGCCGCAGGTGTGGCAACGCTGACCCACGCAACTCCTGAGGTATACGCCTATGTTGATGCCCGTTCACTGGAGCTCTCCGCTGCGCTCTCCTCGGCCCTTGACGACGCGGGCGTGGACCACTCCATCCAGCGGGCGGGCAACCTCTTCTCGCTTGCGTTTGGTACCTCTGCCCACGGCGTGCACAACTACGACGACGCCCAGCGGCAGGAAAGTTTCCGATACGCGCCGTTCTTCCACTCGATGCTGGACTCCGGCGTTTACCTTCCGCCGTCGGTCTTCGAAGCCTGGTTCCTGTCCGCTGCCCACGACGACGCTGCGATGAACCGTATTATCGACGCCCTACCGGCAGCAGCAAAGGCTGCGGCGGCCGCTAGCGCCTAGTCTTTGGTGATGCCCCGGGCGACTGCTAGAAGCAATTGTCCGGGGCATTGTTGCGTCCGATCGGGGTAGGCTCGTAGGTGGAAACCCACCCCCAACGAATTCACGGTTTACCATGCGCAAGTCCCCGTCCATTGCATCACTGAGTGTCAGCATCGCCACCGCTGGAGTGCTGTTGGCTGCGGCTGTCGGCTGTTCCAGTGGCCCGGAAAGTTCCGGCCAAAGCTCGGGGGAGGGGACGCCGTCGGCGGCTGTTTCTTCGCCTTCCGGAACGCCCACTCCCACATCCCCGCCCGCGTTAGCTACCAAGTCAGCGGTTCCTTCCCCGCCCCCTTCCGTTTCGCCTGTGCCGGCGTCGAGCTCGCCGTCAGCCGCGGAGCAGCAGCTCGGCGCACTTAGCCTTGAGCAGCGGGTGGGACAACTGTTCATGGTGGCGGCCAAGGCCGGCGGCCCCGAACCGGGAACCATGGAAGCGCTGACCAAATATCACGCCGGGAACGTTTACCTCAGCGGACGCAGCAAGGCCGGAACTGTCCCGACGGCGTCCCTTGTGTCTTCGCTGACAGGCACGGTCTCAACTGCCACCACTGGCGGGGTGCCCCTTTTTGTGGCCACCGACCAAGAGGGTGGATACGTCCAGGTTCTCTCCGGTCCGGGGTTCTCCACGATTCCTACGGCTCTGGTCCAGGCGTCCTCCGGGGCGGCAAAACTCCGCGCGGATGCTGCTGCGTGGGGTAAGGAACTTAGCAGCGTAGGCATCAACGTGAACCTCGCGCCGGTCCTGGACACAGTGACCAGCCCACAGTTCGCACCCTCCAATGCGCCCATCGGCCATTTCCAGCGGGAGTACGGCTACGACCCAGCCAACGTCTCGTTGCTGGGCAATGCTTTTGCCGATGGTATGAAGGACGCTGGCGTGGCCCCGGTAGTGAAGCACTTCCCAGGGCTTGGCAGGGTTGTTCCCAACACGGACGTCACAAGCGATGTCCGTGACACGGCCACCACACGGAACGATCCCGCACTGGAGCCTTTCCACACGGCCATCAAGTCGGGTGCCCAGTGGGTCATGGTTTCGAATGCCTACTACGACAAGATCGACGCCGCCAACATTGCGCCGTTCTCATCGACCGTGATGGAGGCGATGCTCCGTGCTGACGCCGGCTTCACGGGAATAGTCCTCTCGGATGACCTCTGCAGTGCGACCCAGCTGGAAGCATGGTCCGATGCCGAGCGTGCCCTGAACTTCTTCGCCGCAGGTGGAACCATGCTGGTGTGTGCCGATCCCGCGAGCATTCCGGCGATGCACCAGGCGGTGGTGCAGAAGGCCACGGCAGATCCCGCCTTCCGGGCCAAGGTGGACGCCGCCGCGCTGACGGTGCTGCGGGTCAAGGCCGGTCAATAGCGGCCCCAAGGCAGTGAGAACAGCAAAACCCCGCCTTCGCTGGGAAGGCGGGGTTCTTTGTAGCGGTGTAGTCCTGCTGGGAGGGGCCCTTAGAGGACGTCCGAAAGGAAACCCTGAAGGCGTTCCGTTTGCGGATTGGTGAATAGCTGCTCCGGAGGCCCGGATTCAACCACCACGCCGGCGTCCATGAAAGTCACGATGTCCGAGACGTTGCGGGAGAAGCCCATTTCGTGGGTTACCACCACCATGGTCATGCCTCCCTGGGCCAGGTCCGTCATGAGCGCAAGGACACCCTTCACGAGTTCCGGGTCCAGCGCGGAGGTGGCTTCGTCAAAGAACATGACCTCAGGCTTCATCGCCAGCGCGCGGGCGATCGCCACACGCTGCTGTTGTCCGCCCGAGAGGTTGGCCGGGCGGGAATCCGCCTTATGCTTCAACCCAACCAAGTCCAGCTGGGCCAGTGCCTCGTCGCGCGCCTGTTCCTTGGACATGCCGCGGAGTTTGCGCAGAGCCAGCGAGATGTTCTCGGCCACCGTCTTGTGCGGAAAAAGGTTGAACTGCTGGAAGACCATGCCTATGCGGCGACGCAGTTCGTCCGGGTTGTCCTTCAGGACCGAACGACCATCCAGCAGGATGTCGCCCTGATCCGGCTCGATGAGGCGGTTCATCACACGGAGCAGCGTTGACTTGCCCGAGCCTGACGGGCCGATCACGGAGGCCGTGGTGCCCTTCTCGACGTGCAGGTCGATGCCCCGCAACACGTGGTTGCTGCCGAACGACAAGTGGATGTTTTTCGCTGTCAACGTTCCTGATGCGAATTCACTCATGCCTGCGCTCCTTTTCCTACGACTGCCGCTGCCTCGTCCGGTTCCTTCTTCTCGGGGCGTCCAGCGCGCATGCGGGCGTCAATGAAGTTCACGAAGTGCGTGAGCGGGATGGTGAGCGCCAGATAGAAGATGGCCGCTGCCACGTACGGAGACAGGTTCCCGCTGTTCGCGGCGGCGTCCTTGCCGATCTGGAAGATTTCACGCTCAGTTGCCAGGAGGCCCAACATGAAGACCAGCGACGATTCCTTGATCAACGCGATGAACTGATTGACCAACGCAGGAAGAACGCGGCGGATGCCTTGCGGTACTACCACCAGGCGCATGGATGAGCCGTAGCTGAAGCCCAAAGCACGGGTGGCCTCCAACTGGCCCTTGTCCACGCTCTGGATTCCTGAACGGAAAATCTCGCCGATGTACGCACCGGACATCAAGGACAGCGCTGCTATGGCCATGGGGTACGGGCTGGTGGAGCCCGTCAGTTCGCGAATAATCGGGCCGAAACCGAATCCGATCACCAAGATGGTCAGCACCGGAGGGAGCCCGCGGAGAATGTCCGTGTAAATGCGGGCTACCCACCGTGCTGCTGCATTCCGGGAAATCCCCATCAGGGCGAGCAACATCCCGAGCGCGGTCCCGATGATGCCCGAGACGACAGCCAGGACGATGGTGTTGGGCAGGCCGACGGCGAACATCTTGGGGATGACTTCGCCCATTGCCTCCCAGTCAAAGAAGGTCTCGGCTAGTTGATTGAGGATATCCATGGAACGCCCTGGTTACTTGGCGGGGAGCTGGACGGCCTTGCTGCCCGGCTTCCAGCCCTGGGGGGTCTGCTCGGCGGCAGTCGGACGGTCCTTGTACCACTCGGCCGTGAGCTTGGCCCAGGTGCCGTCGGCAATGACGGCGTCCAAGCCGGAGTTCAGGGCGTCGATCAGCGGCTGGTTATCCTTGTTCACGGCGTACGCGGTGAAGTTCTGGGTGTTGACAACCTTCTCGGCGATCTTGGTGTTGTCGCCGTCTTTGACCTGGCCTTCGGCCTGCTGCGAAGGAGCAACCCACGCGTCGATCTGGCCGTTCTTCACGTTGCCGTAGACCGTGTTGTAGTCAGGGAAACGGACAGGTTCGATCTTGAGGGTGTTCGTCATGTAGTCATCCTGGACGGTGCCCTGGACAACGCCGATGCGGAGGCCTTCCTTGACGTCGGCGAAGCCGGTGACCTTGGAGTCGCTCTTGGTCACAATGGCCATGTAGCCAAAGTCGTAGCCATTGGTGAAGCCGACCGTCTTGCGGCGGGCGTCCGTGGTGGAGATTGAGGAGGATCCGACGTCGAACTGCTTGTTGCCCACCTGGGACAGGAGCGCTGAGAAGTCGGTCGACGCGAACTCGACCTTGAGGCCCAGCTTGTCACCGATGGCGCGCAGGAGTTCGTTGTCGTAGCCGGTGAACTTACCGGAAGGATCAATAAAGATGTTCGGCGGGGCGTCGGAAAGGGTGCCCACGCGCAATGTGCCGTCGGTGATGAGGCCCAGCTTGGACTTGTCGATCTTGTCCAGCGGCGTCACGTCGGCAGTGGTGAACGTGTCCAGCGACTTCTGGTCGCTGCCGGCCAGGGCATCGGTAGGCGTACCGCTGGGCTCGGAGGTTCCTCCGCCGCATGCTGCCAGGGAAATCACCAGGGCTGCAGCCACGGGGGCAACAGACAGCCACTTAGGGGCTTTGAATTTCATGAAGAAATCTCTTTCATCGGGTCACGGAGACGTTTCGCGGTGGGCGGGGAATGCGGCAGCAATACGAAGGTTGGCTGCCCTAGCAGACTTCAACCCGCCAAACTTAATTATGTCACCAGCCCGCCAGCGCGCGGTGAATCGAAGAAATGACTGTCCACCCTCGGTTCTGCCGAATAAAGTTCCCGTCCGGAGTGCGTTGAACTCCGGACTATTCCGAAGGCGGAGCCTCGTATGGAATCCGCGCGCGGCCAACCCCGGATTTGGGGTTCCCGAAAGTTGCTGTGACTTGCGTCGCAAAAGGGGGCGGGCGCCTCCTCTCGGGGCTAGAAGCCGCCCCGGCTTGCGTCTTCGGGCGGAAGGACCGGCCACTCGCCCTCGATGACAGCAGTGGGCTTACTGCGCCGCAAGTACTGCTGGAAATCAGCGGCCTGGGATGCGGCCCAGTCTACTTGTAGCTGGTGCAGCGTGGACGCCGGCATCTGCAGCTTGGGGAATTTGCCGGCCATGGCATCCAATACCCGGAGCGTAGCGAGAGCGTCCGCAGCGGAAGTATGCGCGTTCGTCAGGTCCACGCCGTATTCCTCGCACAAAGCGGTAAGGGTGCGCTTTCCCTTGCGGTAACGGTCCACCTGCTTGTTCATGACATAGGGGTCAAGCACGGGGAATCGGCTGAGTTGGGGAACTCCGTAACGGGCGGACTCGGCCGCCAACACCGTGAAATCGTAGCTGGCGTTGAAAGCAATGACGGGGGTGCCGTCGTCGAACAGTCCTTGGAGTACCCCAGCCACCTCGCGCGTAACCTCTGCGGCCGGGCGGCCTTCTGCACGGGCTTTCTCTGTGGTGACGCCGTGCACCTCGCTGGCTTCGGGCGGGATTTCAACACCGGGATCTGCCAACCACTCGTGCTCTGCGATGAGCTCCCCGTGGGCATCCACGACGGTGATGGAAGCGGTGACGATCCGCGCTGACCGTGAGTTTTTCCCGGTGGTCTCGAGGTCGAATGCGGCGCGGGAGAGGGTGTTCCAGGAGCTCATGTCTTCAAGCTACCGGCTGGGTCCGACACTATTCGGGCACGACACTCCTGCCGTTACGCTGAACACATGCGGATGGAGTATGTGACGGCGGTTCTGGCCGTCGTGGACCTTGTTCCATCGGGTTCGGCGGTTGCCTACGGTGACGTCGCAGAGCTTTTGGGAGCCGGTGGGCCGCGGCAGGTCGGTGCCGTGATGAGCCATTATGGCAGCTCGGTCGCCTGGTGGCGCGTCCTACGGGCCAGCGGGGAAGCGCCTCCAGGTCATGAAGTCGCCGCCCTGCAGCATTACTTGGCGGAAGCCACCCCGCTGCATGGCGCATACGAGGCCTTCCTGAGGACGGGCGAGGGCCGTTGGCGCGTCGACCTGGCAGCGGCCCGATGGACCCCTGCCGACACCGATTTCGACCTACTGGATGTGATCTCGGACCAGTTGGAGCGTCGACTCCATAAATTGTCGGTGCCCGATGATGAAATGACTGTGTGACCGCGACTCCTGCCAAAACCCGCCAAGCACCGGCAGCCCTCCGCCTGCTCCCGCCGCGTGAGACCCACTACGCGGCTCCTGTCTTGTCTCCGGACCAGAGCGCAGTCGTTTCCCTCCCACAGGGGAGCGGCCCTGTCCTCGTGCCCGGGGGCCCGGGAACGGGTAAATCAACGGTGTTGGTGGAATCCGCAGTCCGCCGCGTCCGTGAGGACGGCTTGGACCCGGAACACATCCTCGTTCTTGCTCCCGGGCGCCACGCCGCGGCAGCTTTGCGTGACACGTTCACAGGACGGCTGGACCGCAGTCTCAGTACGACGCCGGCACGCACCTGGGCGTCCTACGCCTTCGACGTTATCCGGCGGGCAAAGGCGGAAGGCATATTGCCGCTGACGCGGCCACCGAAGCTTCTGTCTGGCCCCGAACAGGACCTCATCATCAAGGAATTGCTGGAAGGCCACACCCGTCCGGGATTCCAGCTGCCTTGGCCCGAGGATCTGGCAGCGGCACTTCCCACCCGAGGCTTCCGTCACGAGATCCGGCAGTTGTTCGATCGCATCATCGAATCGGGGCGCACCGCAGAGGACCTGGTTGGGCTGGCCTACGAATGCGGAAGGCCTGATTGGATGGCGGCTGCCGAACTGTACAGCGAGTACCGGGATGTCTTGGACCTCCGCATGCCTGAGGCCTTTGACCCTGCTGGAATCATCACCACGGCGCGTCAGGTTTTCCAGGACTCGCCGGCCTTCCTGGCTGCCGAGAGGGAACGACTCCAGCTCATCCTCGTGGACGACGCCCAGGAATCGAATCCTGCCGTGTTCGAGCTCCTCGCCGACATCGGCGAAGGCAAAGACGTCGTGGTGACCTACTCACCGGATACCGTCGTGCAAGGCTTCCGCGGCGCACGCCCGGACCTGGTGTCGGAGCTGCCGACACTGCTGGGCGGCACACAGCAATTGGTTCTCGAACGCCCACTGTCGGTTACCCACAGGCACGCGCCTGAGGTAGCTGAGGCGTGGATCCGGGTCGCGAGCCATATCTCGCAGCGCTCGGGTGGCCAGTTGGCCAGGCAAATGGAACAACCACAACATCCGGAAGGCATGCATCGCGCATCTGCCCGGGATGGTCGGGTGGAGGGCCATGTGCTGCCGTCAGCCGTCCACGAGTTGAGGTACGTTGCACAACGCATCCTCGAAGCTCAACTGCGGGAATCGCGGGAGTTCAGCGACATCGCGGTGATCGTCCGGAACGGCGGGCAAATTTCCCAGTTACAGCGGTACCTGAGCGGCCAAGGTATACCGGTACGTGTTCCAGTGGCAGACTCGGCTGTCCGTGACGAGGTTGCGGTGCGTCCGCTGTTGGAGGCCTTTGCCATTGTGCTGGACCCGGCAAAGCTGACGCCGGAGACTGCTGTTTCCCTCCTAACCTCCCGCATCGGCGGAGCCACGGCCATTGAACTGCGCAGGCTCCGCCAGTCCCTGCGCCGCGAGGAACTCCTGGGCGGTGGTGGCCGCTCCAGTGACGCTTTGCTGGTTGAGGCCCTGCTTCAGCCCGGCGCTCTGGCGTCGCTGGGCATTGAAGGCAGTTCTGCCCGTCGGCTCGCCCGCATGTTCGCAGCCGGTTCCGCTGCCGCCGCGGAACCGGGTGCCAACGCGGAATCTGTCCTGTGGGCTTTGTGGCACGCCACCGGCCTGTCTTCCCGCTGGGCAGAAATGGCACTTGAAGGAGGCAACGCCGGGGCGCGTGCCGACCGGGACCTTGACGCGATGATGGCGCTGTTCCATACAGCGGAACGCTTCGTGGACCAACTGCCCGGTTCTGGTCCCGAACAGTTCCTGGACTACTTGTTGAACCAGGAGCTTCCCATGGACACCCTTGCCGCACGAGCACAGCTGGAGGCCTGTGTGGAGATCATGACGCCAGCAAGTGCGGCTGGGCGGGAATGGCCGGTGGTGATCGTCGCGGGGCTCCAGGAAGGCGTATGGCCCAACACCCGATTGCGTGGAGAGCTGCTGGGCAGCACTGTCTATGCCGACGCAGTAGAGCATGGAGTGGACTACGCCCTTCGGCGTGGGCCCCTGAGCAGGCTCCGGGACATTCGTTACGACGAACTCCGGAGTTTTTCGACCGCCGTATCCCGAGCCCGTGAAGTATTAATCTGCACCGCGGTCTCTTCTGAGGATGAGCAACCCTCGGCTTTCCTGGACTATGTGTCTCCCCTGCGTTCCGGTGAATACAAGCGCGACTACACTCCTGTTGACCGACCCATGACATTGAGGGCACTGGTTGCGGAACTACGGCAGCACGTTCAGGCGGAAGAGGCCGGTAGCGGCGACACCCGCAGCGCGGAAGAGGCCGCCCGGATATTGGCCAGGCTCGCCAGCACGAACCCACCCGTTCCGGGTGCACATCCGGACACGTGGTGGGGTTTGGCGGCGCTGAGCTCCCAGGAAGCCGTGGTGCCGCCGGGCGGTACCGTCTCCGTCTCGCCTTCCAAAGTGGAGGCCGTGCACAAGTCGCCGTTGGACTGGTTCGTCCAAGCAGCCGGAGGGGAGGCTGCCACCGACTTCGCACGCAGCCTTGGCACCTTGGTCCACAGCATCGCGCAGGAGCTTCCCGATGCTTCAGGAGCCGAGTACGTCGCTGAGCTCGTACGCCGCTGGCCCACTTTGGGCATGAAGGACAACTGGGAAGGAAAGCTGGATTTCCAGCGGGCGGAACTGATGGTTCGGAAGTTGGCCCAGTATGTGCTCATCATGCGCGGCGACGGAAGAAGCTTGCTGTCCGTGGAGCATGACTTTGAAGTTCAGCTACCTGATGTCAACGTGGATGCCGGCGGTATCAGTGGTCCTCATGCTCCTGAAGAGGAAGTCACGCGCCATGCGGTACTTCGCGGTCAGGTTGATCGCCTCGAGATAGATTCGGAGGGAAGGCTCGTAATCGTCGACCTCAAAACCGGTAAGCGCCAACCTGGCAAAGCCGAGGTTGCCATGCACCCACAACTGGGTGCCTACCAGGCCGCCGTCCTCAGAGGTGCCTTCCAGGACGCCGGAAGCGGGGACGAAACGACCGACGTCGGTTCCCCTGCGGCGTCTACGAACGGCTTTGTTCCGGGCGGCGCAGTGCTGGCCCAACTTGGGACCAAGACCAAGAGTCCCGCGGTACAGCAGCAGGACGCGTTGGATCCCGCGGACAACTGGGCGGAGGGGTTGGTGAATGAGGCGGCCGCGCTGATGGCCGGTGCGACCTTCGAAGCACGGCACGATCCCGGCAAGGGAGGCCACGGCGGACATGGATGCCGTCTACCGGACGTTTGCCCGTTGTGCGCCAGAGGAAAGCAGGTCACCGAATGACAACCGAGCTCCTGGACGGCATTGCTTCCGGCCCCTTGGGCGTGGAGGCAGTTCCCGAGCCAAGGTTCTCTCCTTCGGAGCTCGCCAACATCCTTGGCGAGAAGAACCACCCTACGCCTGAGCAGGCCGCCATCATTGCCTCGCCCCTCTCTCCGCGCCTGGTGATAGCCGGGGCAGGTTCAGGTAAGACGGCCACCATGGCGGACCGCGTGGTATGGCTGGTGGCCAACGGGTGGGTGCGTCCCGAAGAAGTCCTTGGTGTGACGTTCACGCGAAAGGCTGCCGGCGAGCTTGCGAGCCGGATACGGTCCAAACTGGCCACGCTCCAGCGGATAGCGTCGGCGGACGACGGCAGCCTGGGCTTCCCGGAGGGACTTCTCGGCGCAGACGACCTCGAACCCAAAGTGTCCACCTACCACTCCTATGCAAGCGGCATCGTGTCTGATTACGGCCTGCGGTTGGGCATCGAGCGGGACGTCGTGTTGCTGGGAGGCGCACAGTCCTGGCAGCTGGCCAGCGAAGTCGTGGAAGCATATGACGGCGACTACGAGCACTTCACTGCCGCCAAATCAACGCTCGTCAATGCAGTCATCCAGCTGGCCGGGGAGTGCGCAGAGCACCTTCAGAATCCCGGGGAAGTGCGGGAATGGGTTCTGGAGCGCGTTCACGCTTTTGAACAGCTCCCTTACGTAGCCGGTGCCAGGAAGAACCCGACGCAGGCCGCGGGAGAACTTGCGGCCATGCTGAGGACACGCGCCAGTGTTGCCGACATGGTGGTCCGCTACCAGGAAGCGAAGCGTCAGCGCGGTGTCCTTGATTTCGGCGACCTCGTGGCGCTCGCAGCCCGAATTGCGAGTGATATTCCGCTCGCTGCCACCACTGAACGTGCCCGTTACAAAGTAGTGCTCCTGGATGAATTCCAGGACACCTCCCACGCGCAGCTTGTTCTGTTCTCCCGTCTTTTCGGTCAAGGCCACGCAGTTACTGCGGTAGGCGACCCCAACCAATCGATATACGGCTTTAGAGGCGCTTCCGCGGGCCAGCTCTTCCACTTTGTGCAGGAGTTCCCCGTCCGCCAGGCGGACCCGTCCGGCCACGCCGAATCCTACGTCGTTGCTCCCACCTCCTATCTGACCACCGCGTGGCGGAACGGCAGGAACATCCTCCGGGCCGCCAACACCATCGCAGCGCCCTTAAACAGGTCGGCGGCCCTGGACGGCCCGGCAGGGGAGAGGGAAACAGCGAGTAATGTCTCAGTCCCCGCGTTGGTTCCAAGCCCGGGTGCGGTGGATGGAAGTGTGGTGATCGGTCGCTTCGGCACGGATGAAGACGAAGCCGCAGTGATAGCCCGCGATGTCCGTCGCTACCAACGGACTGTTTTCGAGGAAGAGAAGGACGGCACTCCGGTCAAACCCACCATGGCGGTCCTCTGCCGCCGACGGGCGCAGATGGAGTGCCTCCGCCGCGAGTTCGAGCTCCAGGGGATTCCCTATGAGATCGTTGGACTTGGCGGCCTGCTGGACACACCGGAGATCGTGGATCTGGTGGCGACCTTGCGGGTCCTGGCCGATCCAGGACGTTCCGATGCCCTGATGAGGTTGTTGGCCGGGGCGCGGTGGAGGATTGGTCCGGCCGACTTGATGGCTTTCAGCGACTGGTCCCGCTTCTTGGCTCGCCGACGGTCGGCTCCGGAAGCACAGCCTGATTCCTTTGATGACAACGAAGAACCGTCAGGGAAGGTGATTGAAAGCGACATCACGGATGCCGCAAGCCTCGTGGAGGCCCTTGACTTCCTTCCTCGGCCAGGCTGGACGTCCGGTCATGGGAGGAGCCTGAGCGCTGCTGCCCTGGATCGGCTGACCCGTCTTGCTTCGGAGCTGCGCTCCCTGAGGAGCTACATTGGCGACGACCTCACCACACTCCTTGGCGAAGTGGAACGTGCGATGCTCCTGGACATCGAAGTGGCGGCCAAGCCAGGAATCAGCATCCATCAGGCGCGCCGCAACTTGGATGCTTTCCAGGATGCGGCGGCCGGGTTCCTGCAGACGTCGCAGCGCATTGACCTGTTGGCCTTCTTGTCGTGGCTGGAGGCTGCAGCTTCAGAGGAAGGCGGCTTGGATGTAGCCCCGGTCGAGACGAATCGCGAAGCGGTGCAATTGCTGACCGTCCACGCCTCGAAAGGCTTGGAATGGGACGTTGTTTTTGTCCCGGGCCTCAACGCTGGTTCGTTCCCCAGCAACCGGGATTCGCGGTGGAGTACCGGAGCCGCGGCCTTGCCGTGGCCCTTACGGGGCGATCGCGCCGACCTTCCCCAGTGGGATCTCGATCAGCCTGACCAAAAGGGATGGTTGGACGCAGAGAAGGACTTCAAATCCGAAGTCCAGCACCACGGTGAGGCCGAGGAGAGGAGACTCGCCTACGTCGCTTACACCCGCGCGAAGTTCGTCCTGTGGGCTTCCAGCGCTGCCTGGAATGGTTCCCGATCGGGAATGGCCGGCATGTCTGCCTTCCTCTCCGAACTGGCGCCGCTTGCCGGTGTTGCTGGAGAGGACAATGACGCCGGCCGGCCGCAGCCGGTCTACAGTCCGCAGTCAGCCGGCAGCGCGGTGGTCCATGCCGAATCAGTGGCTGAAGAGGCACTGCCTGAGGAAAGCCCTTTGACCGCAGTGCTCGAGGTTGCCCAATTCCCCTACGACCCCTTGGAGGGACCGTCAGATCCACGGACCGGCGCTCGGCTGAGGCTGACTCCGGGCAGGCGGCTTGCGATGGATCGCGCCGCAGCCATGGTCCGTGGATACATCGAGGAACCCCGCCCGGCCCCTTCAGATGAATTGACTGGTGTCGCCGGGAAATGGTCCCAGGAGGCTGAACTACTGCTGGATCGCCAACGGCAACTCAAGACCATTCAAGATGTCCACCTGCCCACCCACATTTCTGCCTCACTCTTCGTTGACCTCGGAGCTGACCCTGCCGCCGTCCTGTCCCAGCTGCGGCGGCCCGTTCCCCGCGAACCGGGCATCTCAGCGCGCAAAGGTACGGCATTCCATGCATGGGTCGAGGAGTACTTTGGCACTACCGGCATGCTGGACCTTGATGAAGCGCCGGGTTCGGACTCCCACATCGACGAGGCCTACGGCTTGGATGACATGGTGGCAGCGTTCAAGCAGTCTGAGTGGGCCCAGCGCGCTCCGGCGTTCGTCGAAGTACCTGTGGAAACGCGGATTGGTGACGTCGTAGTCCGTGGGCGCATCGACGCCGTGTTCCGGGATGCTGATGGCCGCTGGCAGCTTATCGACTGGAAGACCGGGCGACGTCCCGCTGGTCGGCAGCTGGCGACCCGGGCGGTGCAGCTGGCCGTGTACCGGCTGGCTTGGGCACGACTTAAGGATGTACCCCTCGAGGACGTCAGTGCCGCGTTCTACTATGTGGCCGACGACGCCGTTGTGCGTCCGCACGATCTTGGCAGCGCCGAGGAACTGGAGCTGATAGTAGCGAAGGCCTTGAAGAACAGCGCGGACCAGTAGGAACGCCCTGGAACCCGGGAAGGAGCTGGGTTCCGGCTTCTACGAACGTTCAGCCGCGTGAAGCGGCGTGACGCTGACAACACTGATAGCGGCAGTAGAGGTGTCGTCGTGTGATGTCGTGCCGGAGCCGCTTTCTTCGGAGCTTTCTGACTCTTCGGCGTCGGGAATCGCCGCCACACTGACTGCAGGCTTGTCGGCCCGTGAATCCGCTGCCCTCAGCTGAGTAACTTCGCGTTCGGCAGCTTCGTTCCCGACGGCCTCGTCCTCAGCGGCCTGTGCAGCTTCTTCGTCGCGGCGCACTTGCTCGTCGATGTCGTCGGCGAGTGCCTGAAGCATGGACTCTGCTTCTGCCGTCATGCTCTGGTGCCCTGCCGCCATTGCCTTGACCAGATATTGGGCAAGGGCGAACTCGGCCAGCAATGCGGCCCGACGGAGAAGGTGTGCGTCGGGGATCTCGCGGCGGGCTTGGGTGTAGTGGCTCAAAACGGCCTCAACAAACGAGGCTTCGTTGGATGCCACTAACCAGGCGAAATCATCTGCAGGATCACCGATCCGGAGATCGGTCCAACCCGTTAGGGCGGTCACCGTGTCATCCTGCACCATCAGGTTGTCTTCGTGAAGGTCGCCGTGGACCACTGAGGGATTAAAACGCCAAAGGGCAACGTCTTCGAGCGCGTGCTCCCAACGACGCAGCAGGGTGGCCGGAATCTTCCCGGTGGTTGCCGCTTGGTCCAGTTCATTGAGTTTGCGTTGCCGGAACTCATTGGCCGAGTAACTGGGAAGGTCCGCATTGGTGACCAGGGTCAGTGGCAAGTCATGAATTGCTGCCAGTGCTGCGCCGACTTCCTTGGCCAAGGCGGGACTTCCGGCTGACAGTTCGTCGATGGAGAGCACGGAGCCCTGCAGATGGGCGTACACGAACGTCGTCAAAGCACCTTGCCTCACCGTGCCGGCGATGGTGGGCACATGAAAAGGCAGTTCAGCGCGGATGGCGGGCGCGAAGGCCCGCAGGACCATGAACTCGGTTTCCAGCCTCGTGCTGGCCTCCGGATGGCGCGGTGAACGGACTCGCCAGCGTTTGCCTTCCGCGTCCAGCAGCAAAGCCGAGTCGAAGTCGGCGTCGTCGTCGGGGGAATAGGCTGCGGCCGTTGGCGACAGGCCGGGCACCGCCGCTGTTGCTATGGCGGCCAGTTCGAGCGGTGTTCTTCTCACGTTCTCCACGGTAGATTGAGTGCGGCCTGTGGCCATGATGTAGTACGGCGAGTCTTCAGATCCGCAGCAAATGCGCAGGAAATGTGGAGCAAAACATAGCTTAAGTGCCCAAGCGGGCAACCCTATAGGGTGGTGTCCACAACAGGGGACCCTTCCAAATGTTCTTTGTCGGTACTAGTCAGTACGGTAGATACATGAGTCAAACGGAGTCGCCGGCGCTTGCCAACCACCTGATGGAGACTGTTCTTCCCGTCCGTCCTGCCATGGTGGATCGCGGCTCGAGCGTGCGTATGAAGCCTGGCATGGTTGAGGATCTCATCGCCTCCGGCACGGCCAAAGCCATGATCATTTCGCGGCGCCAGGCATTGGTGACTGCTGATGGTCTGTGGTTCGGAGACGCTGCGCCGCTCTGGAACGCTCTTAATGGGTCGGAAGGTGGCACTGTTGCCGCCATCTACCTGGGCACCACTTTGACGTCGTCCTCCTTGCCGGCGGGTACGTCCGTTGTGCTGTTCACAGTTGCCGAACCGCCAGCGCCCGGCACTGCCACGGTGCCGGTGGATGCTGAGTGGGCCGGTTTTCGGGATGTAGCGGCGCGCCTGGACGCGAAGGACACCGCTTTGTTCATCGAGGCCAGCGCAATCTCCAACTGGCATGCAACCCATACACATTGCCCGCAGTGCGGCACGCCCACGGATATCGAGGCCGGCGGCTGGGTCAGGCGTTGTCCCAAGGACAACTCAGAGCATTACCCGCGCACGGATCCTGCCATCATTGTCACGGTGGTTGGCCCGGATGGCCGGCTCCTGCTCGGCGGCGGAGGGCCCGTCGATGCCAAGAACTACTCCACGCTGGCAGGATTCGTTGAGCCCGGTGAATCGCTGGAGCAGGCTGTCGTCCGGGAAATCGGTGAAGAAGTGGGTGTCCGCGTGACGGCCTGCCAGTATCTCGGTTCGCAATCCTGGCCATTCCCCGCTTCCCTCATGTTGGGATTTACCGCAAGGACAGACGACGCCGTTGCCCGGCCCGACGGCGTAGAGGTCACCCGGGCGCGGTGGTTCAGCCGTGAAGAGCTGCAGGAAGCCGTGTTGAGCGGTGAAATCACCATCTCAACGCGCCTGTCCATCGCGCGTTCTTTGATTGAGCATTGGTATGGCGGCGTCATCGAAGACCTGCAGCCGTGACTGAAGGGATTTTCGACGGCGGTGGCTCACTTGAGGAGCGCATCCTCGGCGGGCTGGACGAAGAACAGCGGGAAGTAGCCAGTACCTTGACGGGTCCCATGTGCGTCCTCGCAGGGGCAGGCACGGGAAAAACACGTGCCATCACCCATCGCATTGCCTACGGCGTTCACTCGGGGGTCTACAGCCCCCAGAGGCTGCTGGCCGTGACCTTTACTGCCCGGGCCGCAGCTGAGATGCGCAGCAGGCTTCGGGATCTTGGCGTCGCCAACGTTCAAGCCCGCACTTTCCACGCCGCCGCATTGAGGCAATTACAGTTCTTTTGGCCGCAGGCAATTGGCGGTACGTTGCCCAATCTGCTGGACCACAAAGCCAACATGATCGCCGAGGCCTCCCGCAGGCTTCGCCTCAGCACCGACCGCGCATCCATCAGGGACCTGGCAGCCGAGATTGAGTGGGCCAAGGTGTCCATGCTGACTCCCGCTAATTACCTGGAGAATGCACAAGGTCGTGGAACTCCCGGAGGGTTCGACCTCACCGCGGTCTCCCGGGTGTTCCAAGCCTATGAGGACATCAAAACGGACCGCAACGTCATCGACTTCGAAGACGTCCTGCTCATAACTGTGGGGATCCTCCAGGAGGATCCGAAAGTGGCGGCAACAGTCCGGGAGCAATACCGCCATTTCGTGGTGGACGAGTACCAGGACGTTTCACCGCTGCAACAGCGGCTTTTGGATTTGTGGCTCGGCGGCCGGAACGAGTTGTGCGTGGTGGGCGATGCCAGCCAAACCATTTACTCCTTCACTGGCGCCTCACCCAAGCATCTTCTCGGGTTCAAAGGGCAGTTCCCCGGAGCGACCGTCGTCAAGCTCATTCGTGACTATAGGTCCACCCCACAAGTGGTGAAGTTGGCCAACGACCTCTTAGGTTCCCGCCGAAGCGGTGGGCCGGTGGCAGATGCCGCGTGGGCTTCGCCCCTCAAGCTCGTCGCCCAGCGGCCCTCTGGTCCGGAACCACGGTTCATGGAGTGCCCGGACGACGAAGCCGAAGCAGCTGTGGTGGCAGGCAGAATTCAGGAGCTGCTCAACAGTGGTGTCAAAGCCAGTGAGATCGCCATCCTGTTCCGCACCAACGGTCAGTCTGAAGCGTACGAGCAAGCCCTGGCCTCTGCCGGGATTGGCTACCAGCTCCGGGGAGGCGAACGGTTCTTCGCGCGCAAGGAAGTCCGCGACGCGATCCTCCAATTGCGGGCGGCAACCCGCGCCGTGGCGGAGGGGCCCCAGGAGCCCTTGGGCCAGATCGTGCGGGACATCGTTGCCTCACTTGGTTACACGGAGGCCGCCCCCCACAACGGCGGAGCACTGCGCGAGCGTTGGGAATCGTTGGCAGCCCTGGTCGCCTTGGCAGACGAGCTTGCTTCCAGCCGCGGGGAGTCCTTCACCTTGGCTGAGTTCGTCAACGAGCTTCAAGAGCGCTCGGTCGCGCAGCACGCACCCACTGTTCAAGGTGTCACTCTTGCTTCCCTCCACGCCGCCAAGGGCTTGGAATGGGATGCAGTGTTCCTGGTGGGTCTTAGCGAGGGCCTGATGCCCATTTCGTTCGCAGATACCCCCGAGGATGTAGACGAAGAACGCAGGCTGCTTTATGTCGGCATCACGCGGGCAAGGGAGCACCTGAATCTCTCATGGTCTACAGCCCGAACACCGGGTGGCCGGGCCAACCGCAAGCCGTCCCGGTTCCTCGACGGACTTCGCCCCAATTCCGTGGCTTCCGCCAACGCGCGCAGCAAGACAGGTCCCACGCGACGGAAAGCTGCCGCCCCGGCGTCGTGCAAGGTATGCGGAAGCATGCTCGCAAGTGGAGCCGAACGGAAGGTGGGACGGTGCAACCAGTGCCCGCCTACCTACGAGGAACAGACCTTCGATGCGTTAAGGCAGTGGCGCAGGGACGAGGCCCAATCGGCCGACGTCCCGGCGTACGTTGTCTTCACGGACGCTACGCTGACGGCCATCGCGGAGGCTAAGCCTTCATCGCTTGAGGAACTGGCCGGCCTTGCGGGGATCGGACCATCCAAGCTCGAACGCTACGGCGAAGCTGTCCTGGCCGTGCTCGCTGAGAGCAGTGATCTGTGATGACCCGCCGATCTTCCTCCGACACCGGCATCCCGCACATCACCGACGACGGCGCTCCCGTTGTGGTGCGTAGATCAGCCAGGCGGCGGCGAACCGTTGCCGCTTTCTGGGAAGACGGCAATGCCGTGGTCGCCATTCCTGCCAGCTTCACCAAGTCCCAGGAACAGGAGTGGGTCCGGCGGATGCTGGTCAAGCTGAAGAAGCAGGGGGAGCGGCAAACGGGTGCTGGCAGGCGTCGTCCTGCCACGGACCAGGCCCTCGCCAAGCATGCCGAGCACCTTTCAGAGACGTACCTTGGCGGGCGGGCGGTCCCGACGTCGGTCCGCTGGGTAGCCAACCAGAACTCCCGGTGGGGTTCGGCAACTCCTGCGGATGGCACCATCCGGCTGTCCAACAAGCTTCAGACCATGCCGCAATGGGTGATTGACTACGTCCTGGTCCACGAGCTCGCGCACCTGCTGGTGGCGGGGCACAATGCCGAATTCTGGAAATTGGTCGAGGGATACCCCGAGACGCAGCGCGCAAAGGCCTTCCTCGAAGGTGTTGCTTTTGCCACGTCCCGGGGACTCCCGGCAAATTCAGGCTCCGAGGATCCTGGCGATTCGGCTGTGGACCTGACTGACTAGAACCGTCAGGTGCCTGACTGCGCGGCTTCTCTTAGCCGCAGCTGCCCCGTAACTGCACCTGTACTTACCAGCCCAACTGCTTAACAGCCCAACGGCCGCCATGAGATGGCGGCCGTTGGGCTGTGTTTCTGTGGGGGCCTGCTTACTTGCTCGGCGCCTCGGGGTCGGTGTCATCCGTTGCCGATTCGTCACCGGAACCGTTCTCCGCTGAGTCTGCCTTGGAATCCGGGTCTTCGGCTTCATCGGCCTTGGTGGAGTCGTAGCCGCCGCTCAGAAGCTTCTGCAGCGCGTCATCAACCTCGCTGTCACTTGCCTCGGCCAGGCGCCGACGTTCGGAGAAGCCCTTGGGATCGTCGAGGTCCTCACCGGTGGGCAGGAGATCCGGGTGGTGCCAGATCGCGTCGCGGCCGGCGATGCCGCGTTCTTCCTTCAGGGTTGCCCACAGTGTTGCTGCCTCCCGGAGCCTGCGGGGGCGAAGTTCCAGGCCGACGAGGGACGAGAATGCGTGCTCGGCCGGTCCGCCTGTGGCGCGACGACGACGCACTGTTTCGCGCAGCGCTGTCGCTGACGGCAGCACCTTGTCAGTAGCTTCGGCGGTGAGCTCGTCCACCCAGCCCTCCACCAAGGCAAGAGCCGTTTCGAGCTTCTCCAACGCGGCCGTCTGGACCGGCGTGCGTTCCGGTGTGAAGACTCCCTGGGACAGTGCTTCCTGGATACCCTCGGGGTTGCTCGGGTCGAGGTCCCGGGCCAGGTCCTCAATGCGGGACATATCGATGTGAATGCCACGGGCGTATGCTTCGATGGCTCCGAGGAGGTGGCCTCGCAACCATGGGACTTGGACAAACAGCCGCGCGTGGGCGGCTTCACGGACGGCAAGGAAGAGTCGAACGTCGTTCTCGGGGAGGCTGAGGCCTTCCCCGAACTTGGCCACGTTTGCCGGCAGCAGCGCCATTTCAAGGTCTGCCAGGGGGACGCCGATGTCGGTGGAGCTGACCACCTCGGCTGAGAGGGCACCGATGGCCTGTCCCAGTTGCATGCCGAAGATCGCTCCGCCCATGTTCTGCAGCATGGACGAGGCACCGCCCATCATGGACTTCATTTCTTCGGGCATTTGCTGGGTGAGGGCGTTGGATAAGGCATTGGCGATGCTGTTGGCCACCGGCTCGGTCAGGCGCTTCCACGTCCCCAAGGTCGCTTCAACCCATTCGGCCCTTGACCATGCCCTACCAATCAGGCCGGTTGCCGAGAGATCAGTAACCGGGTCCAGCCAAAGTTCAGCAAGCCTGAGCGCTTCGTCGATCTCCCTGGCCTGTTGGGCGTTGACCGAGGGATCGCTGCCGGCAGCGGCGACGCGCCGTGCATTCTCGTGGGCGAGCTGCCAATTCACGGGGCCTTCAGATGTGGAACTCATCATCGCCTGTACCTGGGCGAACATCTGTTGAAGGAGTTGGGGGTCGTTGGGCAGGCCTGCGGCCTTGGCCAGCTCGGCGGGATCGATGTTGCCCATGCCCTGGCCGCCCATCAGGTTCTGGAGCATTTCTGCCAGCGGATCCTTGGGGGTTTCGTCGTCGTTGGACGGATTGTTGGGGTTGGAAGTCATGGTGCCGCCGATCGTCGAACTGGCTGGTGATCTCTTTCACCGTACCGCGCGGCCGGAAGGCTGTCTGCCCGGAGGAGGTGACGTTCGCTGTAGGCAAAGCAGTCCTGCAACGTCATACCGCGTAGTGTTGATGTTTGGTATGTGCCGCCGCCGCGTTCGGCGGCAGGAGCCATGGATCCGGTCACCCAAATAACCGGCATAGAGAGGCCTCAATGCTTACTTCGCCCAGCCCCGAGGGCTCATTGGACCCGCGTCAAACGCCCGACGCCGATTCCACCTCCACGCCGCCGGCACCGCCGCGTGACGGTCGCTACATGCTGATGGTGATCTCTGGTCTCCTCGCACTTGGCCTCGGCATCGGGGCAGCAGCGTTGCCGGTTCCATATGTCATAGAGTCTGCGGGTCCTACCTTCAATACCCTGGGCAAGGACGGCGACAAGCCTGTCATCAGCATTACTGGCCGTGAGTCATTTCCAGCGAATGGCAACCTTGACCTGACCACCGTGGTCATGATCGGCGGTCCTAAGAGTCCGGCCACTATTTTCGATGTCTTCCGCGCTTGGTTGGATCCCTCCAAAGCCATATATCCCGAGGAACTCATCTATCCCAAGGGCACTACCGCCGAGCAGACAGTGCAACAAGGCGAAATTGCCATGGAGACATCGCAGGAGAATGCGGTTGCAGCAGCCTTGCGTGAACTTGAGATCCCTTTTGAGCAACGGCTGAACGTCGCGGGTCTATCCGACCCTTCGCCATCCGTCGGAAAAATCCAGGAAGGTGACAGGCTGGTCTCCATCAACGGCAAGGCGATAACGTCCATGAGCGTGGTCCAGGCCGAACTGGCTGCAGGCGCCGGCGCCCCGGTCGTCGTCGGCGTGGACAGGAATGGCACTGCGGTTTCCGAAACGATAACCCCCACCAAGAACCAGTCGGACCGTTACGTTCTGGGTGTGCTGCTCGCCAGCGACTTCACGTTCCCGTTCGATGTCAGCATTTCCTTGGATAATGTTGGCGGACCCAGCGCAGGCATGATGTTTGCCCTGGGGATCGTGGACAACCTCACGCCGGGTGACCTCACCGGCGGCAAACACGTGGCGGGCACTGGCACGATCACCGCCGATGGCGCAGTTGGCCCCATCGGGGGCATTGCCCAAAAAATGATTGGCGCCCGTCACCAGGGTGCCACCATGTTCCTGGCGCCGGCATCCAACTGTGCCGACGTCGTGGGCCACGTTCCGGACGGTCTTCAGGTTGTCAAAGTGGAAACTTTGGCCGACGCCACCTCCGCCGTAGAGCGGCTCGGATCCGGTCAGGACACGGGGAGCCTTCCCACCTGCACAAACAACTAGACTGACGGTGGAACTTAGCTTCACCGCCACTCGTGGCATAGATGACGGCCCCTGCCATATCCCAGCGGCAGGGAAAGTCAACACGCGCACACCGACTGTTCACTGACACCAATGAGGTACAGAGTTTGTCCCGTCCCGCCAGCTCCAACCCGCCCGGAAGATCACCGCTGAGACGAGGTGCCCTGACGCCGACGCTCATTGTCGTGGCAGTGGCCGTCGTCGGGTTCATTTTCTTCGCCAATGTGTGGACTGACGTCCTGTGGTACCAGCAGCTTGGCTTCTTCGAAGTTTATATCCGCGAAAACCTCGCCAGGATCATTACGTTCCTCATCGGTTTCGCCATGATGTTTGCCGCTGTGTTCTTCGCCATCAGGATCGCCTACCGCTCCCGGCCCGTCTACGCTCCTGATGCTGAGGCCCGGGACAACCTCAACCGGTACCAGGCACAGCTTGAGCCTGTCCGCCGGGTCGTCATGATCGGCCTGCCCATACTGTTCGGGCTCTTTGCCGGCAGTGCGGCAGCCAGCCAGTGGCAGAAAGCCCTGTTGTTCTTCAACCAGGAGCCCTTCGGGCAGACCGACCCGTTGTTCAACATGGATATCAGCTTCTACCTGATGACCCTGCCGTTCCTGGGTTTTGTCACCGGATTCTTGATCAGCATCGCCGTTGTTGCCGGTATTGCGGGTATCCTGACGCACTACCTCTACGGCAGCATCCGCCTCATGGAACGCGGCATCTTCACAAGCCGGGCAGCGCAGATCCATATTGCCGTCACCGGCGCTCTTTTCCTGGTCCTGCTGGGGATTAATTTCTGGCTGGACAGGTACACAACTGTCCAGAGCAACTCGGGCCGTTGGGCCGGAGCCCTCTACACGGATGTAAATGCCGTTGTACCCACCAAGGCGATCCTTGCCGTCGCCGCGGGTCTCGTTGCCATCCTGTTCATCATTGCCGCGATCATTGGTCGCTGGCGCCTTCCGGTGATAGGTACGGCGATGTTGGTCATCACGGCCATCCTGGCCGGCGGTGTTTATCCGTGGGTTATTCAGCAGTTCCAGGTTCGTCCGTCGGAGAACACCTTGGAAAAGGAGTTCATTGATCGAAATATCAAGATGACGCGGGCTGCGTACGGTCTGGACAAGATCGATGTGTCGGCTTACAACGCCACCACCACGGCGACTACCGGAGCCTTGGCAGCGGACGCGCAGACTACTGCCAATATTCGCCTCCTTGACCCGAATCTGATTTCCTCGGCGTTTGCTCAGCTTGAGCAGTACCGCCCGTACTACCAGTTCCCGCAAACCCTGAATGTTGACCGCTACATGGTTGACGGCAAAGTCCAGGACACCGTCATCGCGGTTCGCGAACTGAACCCGGATGGCCTCAGCGCCAACCAGCAGACCTGGGTCAACAGGCACATCGTCTACACACATGGTTATGGCGTCGTGGCAGCCAAGGGCAACAAGTTCACGGCAGATGGCAAGCCCGAGTTCCTGCAGTCGGGCATTCCATCCAACGGCGTCCTCGGTAACGACAACACCTACGAGCCCCGTATCTACTTCGGTGAAAACTCTCCCGAATACTCCATCGTCGGAGCGCCGGATGGTGCCCCGAACCGCGAGCAGGACCGGCCAGCCGGCCGTGAAGGCGGCGGCGAAACGCAGTACACCTTCAGCGGTAACGGTGGACCAAACGTCGGCAACTGGCTCAATAGAATCCTCTATTCCATCAAGTTCCAGTCTTCGGACCTGTTGCTTTCCGATGGCGTCAATGCGGAATCCCAGATTCTCTACGAACGCAATCCGCGTGAACGCGTGGAGAAGCTCGCCCCGTACCTGACGGTGGACGGAAATGCCTACCCGGCGGTAGTTGACGGACGCGTGAAGTGGATCGTGGATGGTTACACCACCAGCCAGTACTTCCCGTACTCTCAACCGCAGCAGTTGCAGAACGCCACTGTGGACTCGCAAACCAGTGCCGGACGTACCGTTGCTCTGCCGAACAGCTCGGTGAACTACATCCGCAACTCGGTCAAGGCCACCGTGGATGCCTATGACGGTTCCGTCAATCTCTACGCATGGGATGACCAGGACCCCATCCTGAAGGCATGGCAAAAGGTCTTCCCGACGGTCATCAAGCCCTACTCGGAAATGTCCGGCGACCTCATGAGCCACGTCAGGTACCCCGAGGACCTCTTCAAGGTCCAGCGTGAACTGCTCGGCCGCTACCACGTAACCGACCCGGACAGCTTCTACCAGAACAACGACGCCTGGAGCGTTCCGAACGATCCCACCGTTTCGGAAGCCGTCAAACAGCCTCCGTTCTACATGTCGCTGCAGATGCCTGACCAGGAGAAGCCGGCGTTCCAGCTGACCTCATCCTTCATTCCTCAAACGGTCAACGGCAGTGCCCGGAACATTCTGTACGGCTTCCTCGCGGCTGACTCGGACGCCGGAAACGTCAAGGGCGTCAAGGGGGAGAGTTACGGAAAGCTGCGGCTCCTGGAGCTCCCCACCGATACCCAGGTCCCTGGTCCCGGACAGGCGCAAAACAAGTTCAACTCTGACCCCACTGTGTCCCAGGCGCTAAACCTTCTGCGACAGGGCGCATCTGATGTATTGAACGGAAACCTGTTGACGCTTCCCGTTGGTGGGGGCCTGCTCTATGTGCAGCCTGTCTACTTGAAGTCCACCGGTGAGACGTCGTACCCGACGTTGCAGCGCGTGCTCGTGGCCTTCGGTGACAAGATCGGCTTCGCGCCCACATTGGATGAAGCGCTGGACCAGTTGTTCGGCGGCGACTCCGGTGCTACTGCCGGTGACTCGGATAACAACGGCCAGACGCCCACCACGCCTCCTGGCACTACTACGCCGCCCGCTGGTCCCACTGACGCCAAGGCTGATCTCAAGGCAGCCCTTGATGAGGCCAACAAGGCAATTCAGGATGGCCAGGCGGCATTGGCCAAGGGCGACTTCGCCGGCTACGGTGCGCAGCAGACCAAGTTGTCTGAAGCCCTGCAGAAGGCGATCGATGCTCAGGCCCGTTTGGATGCCACTCCGGCTCCAACCGCGACGCCGGGAGCCACTCCCAGCGCTACACCGTCGCCGACGCCAAGCAGCTAGTTCTGTCAAGACGTGAAAGGCCGGCGCCTCCTCCCTTCCGGGGTGGGCGCCGGCCTTTTCCGTTGGCGAGACGCACATCACGTCGCCACGATTTGGTCTGCCATTCACCGGACGGTAATGTTGTTCTTGCGACGCGGGGTGGAGCAGTTCGGTAGCTCGCTGGGCTCATAACCCAGAGGTCACAGGTTCAAATCCTGTCCCCGCAACTGGAGAAAAGGTCCGGATCAGTAGACACTGATCCGGACCTTTTGTTTTGACCCGGTGCCGCCAAAGCGGCATCTTCCCCGCCTCACGCTCTCTCACGTCCCGCGGGCTTGCGTTCCACGCTCTCTCACGTCCCGCGGGCTTGCGTTCCACGCTCTCTCACGTCCCGCGGGCTTGCGCTCCACGCTCTCTCACGTCCCGCGGGCTTGCGCTCCACGCTCTCTCACGTCCCGCGGGCTTGCGCTCCACGCTCTCTCACGTCCGGGATCGCATGTGGAGGAGGCGTGGCCGGCCCAACGTGGAATCGCGTACTCACCCAAGGCGACAGCTACTGGGGGGCGATCAGGCTGGGGGAGTGATCTGTGGCACCTTGGGTGCCAAATGGTCAGAAGCACCCTGGGCGGTGCGGTAGAGTTGTTCTTGCGACGCGGGGTGGAGCAGTTCGGTAGCTCGCTGGGCTCATAACCCAGAGGTCACAGGTTCAAATCCTGTCCCCGCAACTGGAGAAAGATCCGGATCAGTGACAACTGGTCCGGATCTTTTGTTTAAGTGCGCACCGGCTCCCGGTGCTAGCATCAAACCCGGATTGCCGGGGCAAGGAATGGATGGGACGGTCCAATGGTCAATGACGACTACAAGTTTGGCCTCGAGCGTGAAGTCCTCCAGAGGGATAGCCCTGTTGCCGTGTACCAGCAGGTAGCAGACGTTCTGACGGATCAAGTCAGCCGCCTGGAGCCGGGGTCGCGGATCCCCACCGAGGAGTCCCTGATGGATGCCTACGGCATTAGCCGGACTACCGTCCGGAAGGCGATCGAAACACTTGTGATGAAGGGCCTGTTGGTCCGAAGGCAGGGCAAAGGGACGTTCGTGATGGCTCAGCGGCCCGTCAAAATGCTGAATCGCCTGGCACCGTTCATGGAGACCTTCACGGCGGCAGGCATGAAGACTGTCAAGGGACTTATCGAATACAAGTGGATGGAGAAGGACAAGTCGGTGCCAGCCAAGCTGGTTTCCGACGACAATCTCGTTCTCGTCATTCGCCGCTCCTACTCAAGTGCCGGATGGCCCTATGCCATTGCGGAGATTTTCATCCCCTCACATATTGGCCGTCACATCAGCCTCGCGGATGCCGAACGGAACTCCATCTACCAGGTCATCCAGGACAGGACGCTGAAGCCCCTCCATCGGGCGGAAATCACCGTGACCATGCACGCGCCGCCAGAGCACTTGGCAGACGCCCTCAACGTCCGTGGGTTCGCCATGGTGCCACGGCTGGAGCGGACCACCTTGGGCCCTCATGGAGAGGTCCTGGAGTGCACTGTGACCTACTTCCACCCCAAGGGATTCGAAATCCGCGCTGAAGTGGCAACCGATGTCAGTCCCGGCCAGGATTCGTCGGTTCCGTCGGCAGGTTAGGCGAAAAACGAAAAATGGGCCGGATCCCTGCGAGGATCCGGCCCATTTCTTGGTTCAACGGTACGTTGTGGGCAGTCCGCCGGGTCGGCGGTTACAGCCCGGTGAGTTCCTAGAGCTTGTCGAAGTCAGCTTCGTCTACGGTTGCGCCTGTTGATGCCGGGGCTCCCGCGCCGATGGCGGGCTTGGAACCGCCCGACTTCAAGGCTGCAAGACGGGCCTCGATCTCGGTTTGCTCTCCGAGGTCTTCGAGCTGGTTGAACTGCGCATCCAGGCTGGAGCTGGCCAGTTCCTGCTGGCCCAGGACCTTGGCCTCTTCGCGGCGGATCTTCTCTTCGAAGCGGCCTACCTCGCTGGTGGGGTCCATGATGTCGATGCTCTTGAGGGCATCGTGCACCTGGGACTGCGCGGCAGCGGTCTTGGAGCGTGCCACCAGCTCGTTGCGCTTGGCGGTGAGCTGGTTCAGCTTGTTCTTCATCTGGTCAAGCCCGGTCTTGAGCTTGTCCACTACCTCGGTCTGGGAAGCGATGCTCGGTTCTGCTGCCTTTGCCTCGGACTCCGCGGTCATCTGGCGCTGGATGGCCACCTTGGCGAGGTTGTCAAACTTCTGGGCATCAGCGGCATCACCGGCAGCGCGGTACTCATCGGCTTTCCGGGATGCCGCCAGGGCCTTGTTGCCCCAGTCCTGAGCATTCTTGACGTCTTCGTTGTAGTCCGCCTGCAGCATCCGGAGATTGCCGATGGTCTGGGCCACGGCTGATTCAGCCTCGGCAATGTTGTTCGTGTAGTCGCGGACCATCTGGTCCAGCATCTTCTGCGGGTCCTCAGCCTGGTCCAGCAAGGCGTTGATGTTTGCCTTGGCGAGCTGTGAGATCCGACCGAAAATGGACTGCTTAACCATGGTGTTGCCTTTCGTCCTGCTCAGTGGTGAGACTGAAATCAGTGATCAGTAGTTGTACCGCTTCTATGCGGGGCATGGACCCCGCTTAGTCTGTCTGGCTAGAAGCTGCCGGAGTCTCCGCCGCCAAAGTCGCCTCCGCCGCCGCCCCAGTCGCCGCCGCCACCGGAATCGCCGCCGAAGAAGCCACCGCCTCCTCCGCCGTCATTGCCGCCGCCGCCCCAGCCGCCTCCTCCGCCGTTGAGGATGGAGTTGATGAGGATGCCGCCGAGGATGGCACCGCCGAGGCCGCCGCCTCCGCCACCTCCGCCGAACATTCCGCCACGTCCGTAGCCTTGGTCGGCGTAACCGAACTGGTCGACGTCGGACTGTGCGAGTTGGGCAGCCTGCGCTGCAAGCGAATGCGCCTGCTGGGCGTAGGTCAACGCGGTGACGGGGTCATTGCGGGAGATGGAGAGCGCGTAGTCGAGGTTCCGCTGAGCCTCGGCCAACCTCGTCCGGGCCTCCGTGCCTACACCACCGCGGCGGGCTGTAATGTAGTCCGATGTTGCGCTGATCTGTGCCTGTGCGGCCATAATTGTCTGCTGCAGCGAGGCTTGGGCGCGCCGGGCCTGCTCCTGCTGATCACGGATGCCGGTCAACGACTGATCGAGCGCTTGGTGAGCTGACTCTACGCGACTCAGAGTCGCGATTGGATCGATCTTTCCGCCTTGGATCTCGGTCTTCACCTGGGCTAGAGCGGCCTCCACGCCAGCCACGGGACCTGCGAGTTCCGGGTGTTCGCCGGACTGGATCATCGCACGCGCTTGGGCAAGGTCCTGGCTGGTCTCCGCTACGGCGCCTTCCAAGGACGCGCGGGCCTCATCGAGGCTGCCCGCCGTCTTGGAGATGGCATCAATCAGCACATTGGTCTGGTGCAGGCTTTCCTCCGCCGCGCGGACTGCCACAGCTGCCAGACTGTTCTCGCCCGTAGCCAACTTTTCTTGGGCCGCGGTGACGGCGTTCTGCACGAACGCGAGTCGCTCCTTGGCTTGCAGAATGTTGTCAGAGACCTGGGTCAACGCTGATTCGGCATACTTGGCCCGCAAGCCCTCGAGTGATTGCTCTGCGCTGGCAATCTTTGCATCGGCTCCCTTGGCTCCGGCAGTCACTGCTGCCAAAGCCTGAGGGGCGTTCTTTTCAAGCTCACGCAAGGAGTCGAAGTCGGCCTTCTGATCGCGTAGGGATGCCAACGCGGCTTCTGATCGGCGAATGATTTCGCCGAGCCAGCTTCGCTGCTGCTCTTCGGTGTCAGGAATGTGGTCATCCAGCTGCTGCTGCAGCTTGAAGGACTCCGTCATGTGGCCTTTCGCCTCTTCCAAGGCCTTAGTGAAGTTGCCAATTGCAGAATCACCGTACTGCGCCTGCGCAAAGCCGAGTTCCTGCTCGCTGGATTTGATGGCGTCGTCCGCCTCGATCAACAGTGAGCCGCTCTTTTGGCGCAGTTCCGGAATGCTAAGACCGGCCAGGGGATCAAGTTCCTCACCCTGCGGGCCGTAGCTGGCGCTCACGGCCTTGGTGCTGCCCTTCTTGCGCCGGTTTCGGAGGTAGAGGTAGGTTCCGGCGCCGCCAGCCGCAACAACGCCTACTCCAACGAGTACGCCGACGCCGGCATTGCCGCTGGGCACTGTTCCGCTGCCTCCACCTGCGGCGTCGCCGATGGCAGCAGCAGTGTCGATGGCGGCCTGGGCATAGTCCTTCTTGCCGCCGGCCAGATTGGCAACGACAGCGTTCTGCGCGATGGCAGATTGTTTGGAGTAGATGGAGCTGCCCGAGTTAAGGGTGAAGTTGTATTGGCCGGCCGTCGCGATCGCCAGAACGGCGTCTGCCTTGCCCATGCCCTTGTTCTTGGCGACGGTCGCAACCCATGCAGCGGGATCGGTCGGATTCTCGAACTTATCCACCGTGACCACGTACAGGTTGTACTTGTGGTCCTTGAGCGTCTTTTGGATGGCTTCCTGGACTTCGCCTTTTCGGCCGCCTAGGACGTTGGCGTCGTCCACGATGTTTTGGCCGGACGGAATGGTCACCGGATCGGCAGCCCAAGCGGCGCCGGCCGGCAGGGCCAACATTCCAGCCAGGCCGAGAACGGCGAGTACGCGTTTAACTATTGACCGCATGTGCAACCCTTCAGCACGTCTGCGACTGGAACAAGGCGTACCAATCGTCACAGAATGCTCAGCGCCCCCACGCATGGTGTAAAGCCGCAGGTCGCTGTGGCAATTCCTCTTGATTCTATGGTGCACCCCATAGCCCGTCCACAGGGGTGAATATGCCACCAGCGAAATATAGGAGAGAGCTGGATTGTTGACCCGTTGAGGCTCTTTTTGAAAGCTGGCCCCCGACGGCGGGAACAGGGGTGGAGGCCTTTCAGGAAGCTCCCAGCGAACGTCCGCTTTTGTTCCAGTTATTGGGTACATAGTTATTGGAGACGAGGACGAAAGGAAGACCCATGACGGAGAACCCAGCGCAGGGCACCGCACCAGAGAACCGCGAGCCATCAGAGCCGCGGAATACGACGGGGGAGCAGGGCGATGCGGCCGCTACCCAGCAGCCTGCCTGGACTTCAGGACGCGAAGCCGGGACGGAAGGCACCGCTCAGCCCACCACTCCGCTGCCTGCCTTCCAATCGCCGGCAACCCAGCAGCAGTCCCAGCAACCGCAGCAGCCGCAGTACTACGGCGCTCCGCAGCAGCAGCATGATCCGGGGCACCGCCCGAGCTACCCCCAGCACCAGCCGTTCTACGGTGGTTCAAACCCCGGACCGAATGGAAATACCGGCACCCAGTTCCACAACGCACAAGGATTCCAGCATTCCCAAGGCCAAAATGGCCCCGGAATGCAGCACACCCCCGGCCACTCTTCGGCGGTAGCCAACAAGCGCAAGCCGGCATTCGGTGTCGGCACTCTTGTGGCAAGCATGCTTGCAGCGGGATTGATCGGTGGTGGTGTAGTGGCCGGAAGTAACGCGCTGTGGGATAACCCCGCCCCGGCTGCTTCCACAGGCGGGCAGTCCAGCACGGTCATCGTGAACAACAAGGACGACGTCAACGTCATTACCGCTGCGGCAGCCAAGGCATCACCCAGCGTGGTGACCATCAAGGCGACCAGCGGCAACGAGGGCGGAACGGGTTCCGGCATCATCCTTGACGACCAAGGCCACATTCTCACCAACACCCACGTCGTCACGTTGGACGGTGCTACCGCCAACGCTGCCATCGAGGTCCGGACGAGCGACGGAAAGGTCCTTAAGGCCACCGTGGTTGGCACGGATCCGTTATCAGACCTCGCTGTGATCAAGGTGAGCGACGCATCGGGCCTGGTCCCGGCTACTCTGGGTGACTCGTCCAAGATCAACGTGGGGGACACCGCCGTCGCCATCGGTTCGCCGCTGGGCCTCACGGGCACGGTGACGGACGGCATCGTATCAACGCTCAACCGCACCATTAGTGTTGCGTCGTCTGCCGTGCCGGAAGGTACGCCGGATGAGAGCCAGGGCGACGACGAAGGTTTCCAGTTCGCTCCACCTAATGGGGGCCAGAGCCAGAGTGCAGCCAATGCCGGCTCGATTGCCATAAATGTGATCCAGACCGATGCCGCCATCAACCCGGGTAACTCCGGTGGTGCCTTGGTGAACAGCAAGGGTGAAGTTATCGGCGTCAACGTGGCCATCGCTTCGGCGGGCAGCGGTACCTCCGAAACGTCCACCGGTAACATCGGCGTTGGTTTCAGTGTCCCGATCAACCACGCCAAGCGGGTCGCGCAGGAGATCATCGACACCGGCAAGGCCAGCCATGGTCAGTTTGGTGTGTCCGTTCGTTCGAAGTCCTCTTCGGGCAGCGATTCAGGCTTCTCCGTGGGGGCCGAGGTTGCGTCGGTGACGTCGGGTTCGGCAGCTGCCAAGGCTGGGCTCAAGGTTGGCGACGTCGTAACGAAGTTCGGCGATTACACCGTGAGCGATCCCAACCAATTGACCGCAGCTGTACGCGAACAGCCGGCCGGTGCCAAAGTGAAGGTCACCATTCAGCGTGGCGGCCAGACGCAAGAGGTTGAGGTCACCCTCGACGCCGCCCAGCAGTAGGCTGAGCGACAGTAAGCGGCCCAACAGCAGGCAAGAACAACGCACGACGGCGGGCGGCACCTCCTCGGTGTCGCCCGCCGTTTTGCTGTGTCCACGCGGGTGAACTGAACACGCAATGCATCGCATGTAGCTGAAACAGGACTTAACGCTGGGAGTGGTTTTCTGCGGGCAATATGCTTAGCTAGGACGAGCCCACGCGATGGGCAATTTACGGCCACGCTGCTGCGTTTGGCCGTCCACAAGCATGGAAGGCTGCTTCGAAGACAGTGGAAGAGACATTGAAGATTGTCGTTCTGGTCAAGCACGTCCCGGACGCCCAGTTCGACCGGCACATCACCGGACCTGGCAACACAACCGACCGTGAAGAGAGCATTTTGTCCGAACTGGACGAATACGCCCTCGAGGCAGCGCTCCAACTGGCGGAGGAACGCGGAGGCCCGAAGGCCGGGAACGAGGTCATTGCCTTGAGCATGGGCCCGTCCGGTGCGGTCAATGCTGTGAAGAAGTCACTCCAGATCGGCGCTTATTCCGGCGTCCACCTCAGCGATGATGCTTTGGCTGGTTCGGATGCTGCTGCTACATCGCTGGCCCTTGCCGCCGCCATCCGCCACATCTCGGCCGACGGGCGACCTGTGGATCTGGTTCTGACGGGCATGGCGTCCACGGACGGCGAGACTTCGCTCATCCCGGCCCAGCTTGCCGAGCGTTTGTCGGTCCCGCAGGTCACCTTTGCCTCAAGCCTTGAGGTGACGGGCGGCCAGGTCAGGGCCCGCCGCGACGCTGGCGCCTTCTCCGAGACGGTTGAAGCGCAACTCCCTGCAGTGGTCTCGGTGACTGACCAGATCAACGAACCACGCTATCCCAACTTCAAGGGCATCCTGGCTGCCAAGAAGAAGAAGATTGCCTCCTTGTCGCTGGCCGACATCGGTGTGGACGCCTCGCACGTAGGCCTGGCCGGCTCGTGGACAGTGGTGGAGTCCGCAGAGGCACGCCCACCGCGGACAGCAGGAACCATCATCACCGACGACGGCGACGCCGGCATCAAGCTGGTCGACTTCCTCGCCGCACAGAAGCTGCTCTAAAGGGGACTCCAACCATGGCAAATGCAATTGTTTTCATTGACAACCCGGGAGCAGCTCTCAAGAAGAGCAGCCTGGAGCTCCTGACCATCGCCCGCTCCCTGGGGGAGACCGCCGTCGCGTTCACCGGAGAGCTGCACGACGACGTCGCCGCCACCTTGGGTGCATACGGTGCCACCACGGTCTACCAGCCGTCGGTGGACGACCTCGACAACTACTTGGTGGGACCCAAGGCCGCCTACCTCGCCGCTGCCGTGGCAGCATCCGGAGCTACAACGGTACTCCTGGACAACTCGCCTGAGGGCAAGGAAATCGCGGGCAGGCTTGGCATCAAGCTCAACGCCGGCGTCATCACCGACGTCGTGGGCGTTGAGGCTGACGGCACCGCGCACAAGTCGGTTCTGGCGGGCTCCTACAACACCACCGCTAAGGCCACCACTCCGGTAACGGTTCTTTCGGTCAAGGCCAACAACGTAGAGCCTGCTCCGGCTGGTACTGCGGCAGCCCCGTCAACCTCCACGGTAGACGTTCCGGCGGACGCGATCGCGAACTCCGCACGCATCGCGGCGCGGACCGAGAAGCCCGTCAGCGGCCGGCCGGACCTCAGCGAAGCAAGGATCGTCGTTGCCGGTGGTCGTGGCGTGGACGGCGACTTCGGCCCGCTCGAAGAACTTGCCGACGCCCTGGGCGCGGCAGTTGGTGCGTCCCGCGCCGCTACCGATGCCGGGTGGATCGGCCACGACGCACAAGTTGGCCAGACCGGCGTCACGGTGTCACCGCAGCTGTACATTTCTGCCGGCATCTCAGGAGCCATTCAGCAAAAGGCCGGGATGCAGACTTCCAAGGTCATTGTGGCCATCAATAAGGACGCAGAGTCGCCGGTGTTCGAGATTGCCGACTACGGCATCATCGGTGACCTCTTCAAGGTTCTCCCGCAGGCAACTGCGGAGATCAAGAAGCGGAAAGGCTGATCCCTTTGTCCACTGACGACACGTCAGCAAAGAGCCCGTTCGATGCCTCCACGGAGCGCGTTGAGCGGGTGCTTTGTTTTACTGCCCATCCTGACGACATCGACTTTGGCGCTGCCGGGACCATCGCTGCCTGGACTGCGGCCGGCGTCGAGGTCAGCTATTGCATCATGACCGACGGCGACGCCGGCGGTTTTGATCCGGTGGATAGGGAACGGATCACCGAACTCCGAGCAGAGGAGCAACAGCGGGCAGCGGCCCTGGTGGGAGTCACCGACATCCACTATCTGCACGAGCGTGATGGCTACCTGGAGCCGACACATGGCGTCATCAAGCAGGTAGTGAAGCTGATTCGCGAAATCCGCCCCGACATCGTGCTCACTATGCACCCGGAAAGGAACTGGGACCGGCTCCAGAAGAGCCATCCCGACCACCTCGCGGCAGGCGAAGCCGTGACCCGGGCGGTCTACCCCGCCGTGGAAAATCCCTTTGCCTACCCGGAGCTGGCTGCGGAAGGACTTACTGCCTACAAGCTCCCGTGGTTGTGGTTTATCTCCAGCCCGGACGCCCGGGAGAACCACTTTGTGGACGTTTCGGACCAAGTGGACGCAAAGCTTGACGCCATCCGCGTTCATGCAAGCCAGCACCCGGACATTGAAGGTATGGAGCGGGTAGTCCGGAGCATGATGTTGTCCAACGGGGAGCGTGCCGGCCTGCCTGCCGGGACCAGCGCGGAAGCC
The DNA here is from genome assembly GCF_000281065.1 of Arthrobacter sp. M2012083. GTDB lineage: Bacteria > Actinomycetota > Actinomycetes > Actinomycetales > Micrococcaceae > Arthrobacter. The sequence continues at coordinate 114,242 of NZ_AKKK01000013.1, read as the reverse complement.
TTCCATGTGGTGTCCATCAACGGATCAAGCACCATCGCCGGCTTCTGACGTTGCTGAGGTGTAACCCGTGTCATATGCTTGATCTCGGTTAAATCATATTTATTCGAGGAAGGCAGACTTTGATGGCGAAGACTGCGCAGCAACCTGTACTGGTGATTATGGGAGTCTCCGGTTCGGGCAAATCGACCGTAGCCGGCGTATTGGCAGGGAAACTCGGGTGGGATCTTGCCGAAGGCGATGATCTCCATCCTGAAGCTAACGTGGCAAAGATGCACTCGGGACAGGCCCTCAGCGATGAGGACCGCTGGCCTTGGCTGGGCATCATCTCGGATTGGATCCGGGAGCACGTGGATGCCGGAACCCCGGCGATCATCACCTGTTCGGCACTGAAAAAGAAATATCGCGATGTCCTCCGGGGTGAAGGGGTTGTCTTCGTCTTCCTGCAGGGGAGCAAGGACAAGATCTCGGATCGCCTTGCCTCCAGGCATGGTCACTTCATGCCGCCGTCGCTCCTGGAGTCACAGTTCGACGCCCTTGAGGAACCCACGGAAGACGAAGACCACATCTCATTGTGCGTTTCCGCGTCGCCGGCCGAAGAAGCCGACGAAGTCATTGAACGGCTGGGTCTGCGGCCCTTGGGCGCCGGTACAGAAGTGACCGCCTCGTGAGGGTCCTGGAAACAGCGACCCAGGTGCAGGAATGGACAGCGCACGACACCCAACTTCTTGTGGTGGCAGCACTTGGCATTGCCCTGATTGTGGTGCTGATTGCCAAACTCAAACTGCATCCGTTCTTGGCGCTGGTCTTGGGCTCGGCCTTCGTGGGACTGGCGTCAGGCGTGGAACTGGGCAAGGTCATCACCAACTTCGAGGACGGCGTTGGGGGTGTCCTGAAGGAAGTCGGCCTGCTCATTGCCCTTGGAGCCATGCTCGGGAAGCTGCTGGCTGATTCCGGCGGAGCCAACCGTGTGGTGGACACCCTGTTGGCCAAAGCCAGCGGCAACAAGCTCGTGTGGATGATCACGCTCGTGGCAGTGATCATCGGCTTGCCAATGTTCTTCGAAATCGGACTCGTTCTGTTGCTTCCGGTGATTGTCCTGGTAACTCAGCGGTCCAAGATGAAGCTGATGCGCATCGCGATCCCGGCGTTGGCTGGCCTGTCCGTGCTTCACGGACTGGTGCCGCCGCACCCGGGCCCGTTGATTGCGATCAGCGCAGTCAAAGCGGAGCTGGGAACAACGCTCGGCCTGGGTATCCTCGTTGCTATTCCTACGGTAATTATTTGTGGCCCGCTCTTCTCGCGGTTGGCTGCCCGATGGGTACCTGTTGACGCGCCGGCGGTAGCCGGAGGCATCGACACCCAGCACGCAGCCGATCTGAGCGAAGTGAAGCGCCAGCCGTCGTTCCTTGTGACACTGCTGACCATCATCTTCCCCGTGGTCCTCATGCTGTTGAAAGCCCTGGGCGGCATCATCTGGCCAAACCCTGAAACGGCACCGGGCATCAGGATCTTCTTTGACTTCGTGGGCCAGCCTCTGGTGGCCATGACGCTGGCGGTTCTCCTGGCTATCGTGACGTTCGGATACGCCGTAGGTTTCACGGGCAGCAGGATCACAGCCAAAGTGGGTGAAAGCCTGGGACCCATCGCGGCCATCCTCCTCATTGTGGGCGCCGGCGGTGGTTTCAAGCAGACGTTGATCGGCGCGGGCGTGGGCGATGCCGTCAAGAAATGGGCAGAAGGCGCCAACATGTCGGTCCTGGTGCTCGGTTTCATCGTGGCGGTGGCCCTCCGCCTGGCTACGGGCTCGGCCACAGTGGCGACAGTGACGGCGGCGGGCATTGTGGCGCCCCTCGCCAGCAGCCTTAGTCCGACGCATGCGGCTTTGCTGGCTTTGGCTATCGGCGCAGGTTCCCTCTTCCTGTCACACGTCAACGACGCCGGATTCTGGCTTGTGAAGGAGTTGTTCGGTCTTACCGTTGGGCAGACATTCAAAACCTGGTCGGTGATGGAGACGCTGATCTCCGTGGTGGGCTTCGGCTTCGTGATGCTTCTGTCGCTGGTGTTGTAGCTTCGACAACAGTGGTCCAGCTGCGATGGCAGCCGACAAAAACTGACGACGGCGGCCGTCCCACCCAAGGGGCGGCCGCCGTCGTGCGCTACATCGCCAGGGGTCAGGCGCTGAGTCCGACCACCAGGACCGGGTCCGTGGTGGGGGCGCTTGATCCGCCCGTGGGTTCCACGGTGATGGCTACGGACGAAGCTGAGGACAGGCCCTTGACAACAGCAGGTTTGGAGAGTGTCTCCGCATCCATGGTTCCCTGCGGTACAGGGGCGGAGCCATCCTTGGGCAGGGTCCACAACTGGTAGACCTTGCCCTCCGGGGCCGGTGCGACACCATCCATCAGAACGACGAATGAATCTTTGGCCGTTGATGCAGAGATGGTGGCCGTACCGCCGCCGGGGACAGGCGCGGATTTCTTCTGGACATCCTGTGCCTGCAGCACCTGGTTGACCGGGTCATTCTGCGCAGAAACGTAAGCGCCCACTCCGATGCCGCCCAGTGCAATCACTGCTGCTGCGGCGGCTCCCACGATCCATCTGCGGGGGCCACCGGCGCGTGTGCGTTCTTCGCGCTTGGCCCTGGCCGCTGCGAGGTCGTCGACGGCGGGATTCGCCACAGGCGAAGCCGCCGGCTCAGCAGTGGGTCGGCTAGCGGCATCCGTGGTGATGCGTTCCATGATGTTGTCGAAGAGTCTGGCCGGGGGTGTCTCTTCCGGCGCGAAACTGACTGACAGTGCCTCGCGGGCTTCGCGGACCCGATCCAGGAATTCAGGACGTTCCGGAGCGTCCTTGAGATAGTCGTCGATCATTACCCGTTCGTCGTCACTCAGGGCGTCCAGGGCATAGATTTCGGCCAGTTCGAGAACGCGCCCCTCAGCGAGGTCGGTGGCGATGTCGTTGGCAAACATTCTGCGGATAAAGCCTCCACTGGTGTTTTCACTCATATCAACCCACCCCCAGGCAGGTCTTCAGGCGTAGTAGTCCATCGCGGATGCGGGATTTGATGGTCGGGACAGCGGCACCGAGATGTTCGGCGACTTCCCGATAGGTCAGTCCGCCGTAATATGCGAGCCGGACTGATTCGCGCTGCGTGTCCGTGAGCGTACCGAGGCAGCGGCTGACAGCTTCGGCCTCCAGGTTGGTGTCGGCTTCCTCCGCCACCAGGTCGCGGTCCGGGTCCTGGCTGGCTGCGCCGTATCTGGCCTCCCGGTCAGTTGCTGCCTGCACGGCGCGGACACGGTCTATGGCCCTCCGGTGGGCAATCGTCATGAGCCAAGCCAGCGGGCTGCCTGCGGCACGGTCGAATTTGGCAGCACCCTGCCAGACCTGGATGTAGACCTCTTGGGTGGCGTCCTCGCTGAGGTCGGGGTCTATCAGGACGCGCCTGGCCATACCGAACACACGCCGCGAGGTGAGGCTATAGAACTCGGCGAAAGCCTGCTGGTCGCCTGCTGCCACGAGTTCGAGCAGGCCAGCCAGCTGCGCGTTCAGATCAGTCGAAGAGCCGGTGGCTTCGGAGACCGGGGGGCTGGGATTGTTGGGGATGTCCATCACCGTCCAGCATATGTCGTCCCGTTTGAAACCGGCAGCATAACGGGATTGCGTCGAAGGCGCGGCGGTGCAGCGGTTTGCCGTCATCACCCTGGTCTGCAGCGCGCTCACGTAGGCTCCCTCAACGAATGTCCAAAGCAGGAAAAGTCCTGCATAAGGTATTCGGTGCTGTAGCCCCGTTGGATGGGCTAGACCTTGGCGCCGGCGAATCCGTTCTGCCGCCACGCTTCAAACACGGCGATCGAAGCGGCATTGGCCAGGTTGAGCGATCGAAGCGAAGGCTTCATGGGAAGGCGAACACGCGCCGTAACGTGCGGATCCTGTTTGAGCCAATCCGGCAGGCCCACGGATTCCGGACCGAACATCAGGACGTCGCCCTCGCGGTAGCTGATGTCCGTATAGGACGTCTCACCGTCCGAGGTGTAGGCGAAAACCCGTTCCGGTTTGAGCGCGGACCAGGCGGCTTCGATGTCCTTGTGGACCGTAACTACGGCGAGGTCGTGGTAATCAAGGCCGGCGCGACGCAGCTTGGCATCGGAAAAATCGAAGCCGAGGGGCTCCACCAAGTGGAGCTCGGCCCCCGTGATGGCGGCCAAGCGGATGGCGTTGCCCGTATTGCCCGGGATTTCTGGAGTATGGAAGAGGATGCGGAACACTGTCCCATCTTAGTCAGCCGCGTAGAAGTCGGCTGGGCCTAGTGCATCCCGCGAAGCAACCGTGCCAGCACAGGTATCACCACGGTGTTCGGCGCTGGCCCTGAACTGAGGAATTGCTTGAGCCCCCTTACCAACCCTGCGGCATTGACCACTTCCACTGGGTTGTGGCTCGATATGCCCTTGCCGTATTGGTCGATCACCGGTTCGTGGAGGTTGCCGTCAGGACTGTGCAGAACCACCCAGCCTGTGACATTGAGTTCGGGAAAAAGGTCCTGCATGTGGCGGACGATGTGCGCGAGCTGAGGAGGAGCTACCGAACGCCCGCCGTGCCGCAGGGAATGGCCGTCCCACGCGTAGGCACCTTTGGGCAGCAGCATGGAACCAATCAATGCCAGGCGGTAGCCGGATAGAACGGCGTGGTCGATGTGATTGTTGTCCGACGGCGAGCGCAGGCCGTTGATCAGCCGGGCCGCGGGTATGGCAGTCAGGACCTGTCGGCTGATGAGCTGCACAGTGCGCATCTCGCGTTGAATGCGGGCCTCGGCTCCAAAAATGCCCCGTTTGCGGGGGAGTCCGTGGACCTGCTGAGCCGCTTCCGCCGCTGAAATGAGCGGAACTTCGGTGGGATCGTCAAACGCAGGGACATAGACAGGGGGGTCGCCCGCAGTATTGCGCTGGGCCTGGGGTCGCTTGACATTGGTAGTGGCGGAGGAATCCGGCGCTGCAGGGCCGGTGTAGTCCCCGGGACGGGGCTGACTGACGTTTGAGGCTCCTCGGGCGTACCTTCGGTCGTACTCGGCCCGCCGTTTGGGATCAATGAGGGTCTCGTACGCGAGTGTCACGCGCCGGAACATCTCTGCTTCTCCACCGTGGTCAGGGTGGGCCTTCCGGGCAGCCTTGCGGTAGGCCACTTTGATCTCCTTGTCCGTAGCTGTGACGGAAACGCGGAGAACCTGATAGTGCGAGCTGTTGCCCTCGGCCAAGCACGGGCCCTTCTCTATGATGACGGTGCGCTTCTGAAGAGGCGCGGTACTGGCAAGTTTATCCAGCCACTATGTGAACGTCGGTAACGGCGCCCGTGGTTCCCGCTGGCATAATTCACGCTGTGAACCCTTCGGCAACCCATAACCCCTGAGCATGCCGAACAAAGTCGCTGTCGCCATTAACCCTGCCGCCTCATTTGGCCGAGGACGCAATGCCGGGCACCAAGCCGTGGGTCTCCTCCGCGCCGCCGGCCTCGACGTCGTCGTACTTGAAGCCGACAAGTACGACACCCTGCGGAGGGCGGTGGATGTGTCCTTGGCGGCCGGCGTGGAGGCCTTGGTAGTGGTGGGTGGCGACGGCATGGTCCATTTGGGTGTCAATGCGCTCGCCGGGCTGGACATTCCCCTTGGAATTGTTCCCGCCGGAACAGGCAACGATGTGGCGAGGCTGTTGGCTTTGCCGCTGAACGACACTGGTGCCGCGTGCCGCAGGCTGCTGGCTGCGCTGGAGGCGGGCGGACGCAGGATCGACGTCGGGCGGGTCGCCGCCGGTGGTGGGATCACATACTTCGCGGGCGTCCTGTCCGCCGGCTTTGACGCGGCCGTCAATGAACGGGCCAATTCCTGGCGGTGGCCCCGCGGGAAGAGCCGGTACAACCTTGCGATGCTCAGGGAACTGCTTTCCTTCCGGCGCATTACCTACACCGTGACCGCCGACAACGTGACCTGGCGTCAACCTGCCTTGCTCATTTCAGTGGCCAACGGGCGGTTCATAGGTGGGGGTATGAACATTACTCCCGACGCATTGCCAGACGACGGGTGGCTGGACATGTTTCTGGTGAAGCCGTTGTCGCGGCTCAGCTTCCTTGCCGTGTTCCCCAAAGTTTTCGCCGGGAAGCACACCAGCCATCCGGCTGTGGAGATCAAGCGCGTCCGGAAAGTGGAGTTGGACGCCGTGGGGGTGGTTGCCTACGCCGACGGCGAGCGCATCGCCGAGTTGCCCGTCGTCGTTGACCTTGTTCCCGCAGGCCTATGGGTGCTTGCCTAGTGCGTGCGCGGTGCTGGCGGAGGCTCGTTGCCGCAGGCGGCTAGACTCGATCGCGGCGACGAGGCGCGGTAGCCGGAAATCGGGCGGCATAGCTCAGACAGCAGACAGGGAGAAGTAGTGGCGAACAACGTTCGACGACGACTGGCTGGCTTGGTTGCCGCCGGAGCCGCAGGTGTCATGCTGGCCGGCTGCACCGTCAACGTTCCTGATCCGGCAGCTCCGAAGCCTTCGCCATCGGTATCCACGCTGGCGACTCCCACTATCACACCTGGGCACGACGCGGCCGCGGTGGCCGCGAAGGATTTGCCTTTGGCAGCAGGGGAAACCCTGGCACCCGGGGAGCCGGTGACCGTCTCCACCCGGTTGGAGGAAGTGCCTGGCTGGTCGGTGGTTCACTCGGCCTTGCAGGGTGAGACCAGATACAAGAAGACGGACGGATGCATTCTAGCGGTCCGGGTTAGTGTGAATCAGGGGCCGTTGGTGGTGGCTGGCGACGACGTTGCTTCAACCAAGGAATTGTTCAATTACGTGAATTCCGGTGTTGCGGTGGACGGCTTGAAACCGGCGTCGTTGCGTTGGGGGGAAGACTCGGACAAACCGCAACACAACGTTGAGTTCCTCAGTTTGGAATCCTCTTCGGCATCAGGCGGCCAGTCAGCCGTTGTCTTGGCCAGGTTGTTCAGCGCTCCTGCATCCTCGGTGTATGTCTCACTGGCATGCCCGGATGACAAGACGTTGGCCTCGGCGCGCGCTGAGATCATGGCCCGGCTCGTCGTGGTGCCGCCGTCCTGATCCTGGGCCTTGGCGCGGTCAGCCAATAAAGCAGTGGTTCTTGTTTTTAGAGTTAACGTTGATGCATGGGCACTTTCGACCTCCCGTGGATCCGGAAAATCACAGCCGTCGCGTCCTTGGGCGATGAGAACCGCCGCAAGCTGTATGAATACGTTCTGAATGCCGGTGGCGCGGTGGGGCGAAATGAGGCGGCTTCGACTCTGGACTTGCCCCGCAGTTCGGTGTCTTTCCATTTGGACCGACTGGTCCGTGAGGGACTCCTGCAAGTCGAGTTCAGGAAGTCGCCCGACAGGACGGGTCCAGGGTCCGGGCGGCCGTCAAAGCTCTACAGGCCCATGGTGGATGAGATTGGCGTCTCCATCCCTGAGCGGCACTACGACCTCGCCGGCCACCTCCTGGCAGCAGCCATCCAGCGAGCTGAGGCCAGTGGCGCTCCCGTTGCGGCTGCCCTGCGTGAGGTCGCTTCAGCCAGGGGAAGCGAGTTCGGAAGGCCGGGCGATTTCATCGGAGCGATCTCCGAGCTTGGGTACGGACCCACCCCCGATGCATTCGGGGGATACCGCCTGCTCAACTGTCCGTTCCATCGCCTGTCGCGGGACCATAGGGACGTGGTGTGCCCCATGAACGGCGCCTTCCTCAACGGCGCCGCGACGGCCTCCGGGCTCACTACCCACGTCGTCGTACCGGATCCGGACCATGGCCCGGGACACTGCTGTGCGCGTATCACCGCCCTTGAGGGGGAATCCTGAGCGGTCAGCTCCCAAGCGCTCGCCGTCGGTAGAATTACAGGGTGCCTGTATACCTTGACCATGCCGCAACCACGCCCCTGTCGGCCCCAGCGCTGGCTGTCATGACGCGCGAGCTCGCGCGGACGGGGAATCCTTCGTCGCTGCACGGCGCGGGGCGCCGCGCGAGGCGGGCGGTAGAGGATGCACGGGAGGCGCTCGCCGCGGCTGCCGGGGCGCATCCATCGGAGGTTATTTTCACCTCAGGCGGGACGGAAGCTGACAACCTGGCAGTCAAGGGGCTGTATTGGGCCAGGCGGGACGAAAACCCGGCCCGCACACGGATCCTTTGCTCCGCCGTCGAGCATCATGCGGTCATGGACACCGTGGAATGGCTTGAAAAGCACGAAGGCGCGCACGTTGTATGGCTTCCCGTGGACGCTGACGGGAAGGTCCGGATGGACGTCATCAAGCACGAAATCGAGCGGGAGCCCGAATCGGTAGCCCTGATAACCGTGATGTGGGCCAACAATGAAGTAGGCACCATCCAGCCGGTTACGGAGGTCGTCGAGCTGGCGAAGCCGCATGGCATCCCGGTCCACTCCGACGCTGTCCAGGCTTTTGGTTCTGTCCCCGTGGATTTTCGTGGTTCAGGGCTCTCCGCAATGTCCGTCTCAGGGCACAAGCTTGGTGGTCCCGTGGGGGTCGGCGCCCTTTTTCTGGGGAGGGCTGTGAAGCTGACGCCGGTGCAGCACGGTGGAGGCCAGGAGCGCGATGTGCGGTCCGGGACGTTGGACACTCCCGCAATTGCTGCCTTTGCCGCAGCCGCCGAGGCTGTGACGGCAAACCTGGACAGTGAACGTGAACGCCTCAGCTCGTTGCGCGACCGCCTCATCGGCGGGGTACTCGAGTCGGTTCCGGACGCGGTGCTGAGGGGCGCTCCCGGGGACGGTCGGTTGCCGGGAAACGCCCACTTCACCTTCCCCGGTTGTGAAGGCGACTCACTGCTGTTTCTCCTGGACCTGGCAGGCGTTGAATCCTCAACGGGTTCGGCATGTACCGCTGGGGTGCCCCGGCCGTCTCACGTCCTCCTGGCCATGGGCTTGGATGAGGATACCGCCCGCGGAGCCCAGCGATTTACCCTGGGCCACAGTTCATCCGAAGCGGATGTGGCAGCGCTCCTGAAGGCACTTCCCGAGGCGTGCCTCAGGGCCCGGCAGGCGGGAATGGCTGGTCATGAATCCAGCATTCAAACAGCTGCGACGGAAGCGCGGCACGCCTCGGCGGAAACTTTGTAGCAACTTCTGCTATCCGGGCACCAGCTCGTTCAGTGGTACTCCGGGATCCGTGAGTTTTGCTACGTCTACCGGGGTGCGGTTCGAAATCAAGGCCTTGATGGGTTTCTGAACCCGGCTCTGGTTGACGCTCATTCCGGCCACCACGTTGCCGTCCCTCAACCAGAAAGCTATGAAGCTGCCCTCTTCCAGCGTCCCGCGAATCAGCGGTGGGACTCCGGAAGTCAGCGAAGGAAAGCCCGAGTACTCCATGCTCAGGCTGAACTGGTCCGTATAGAAGTAGGGCACCACATCCAGGCGGGCCTCCAAGTCCAGCATGGACTTTGCCGCCACCTTGCCGCCGTTGAGCGCGTTGGCCCAATGCTCGCTGCGATGGTGCTCGCCGGTAAAGGGGTGCAGCGCGTTGGCGACGTCCCCTGCGGCCAGCACATCCGGTGCGCTGGACCTCAACCCGGCATCCACCAATATTCCATTGCGTATTTCAAGCCCCGCCGCTTCGGCGAGTCCTGTATCCGGTATGACGCCAACGGCAACAACTACGACGTCGGCAGGCAGCGTTTCTCCCATATCGGTGTGGACTGCCGTCGCCTTGCCCTTCTGTCCATCAATCCCGACGGCGCTGGCCGGGAGACGGAAACTGACACCTTGGTCTTCATGGAGACGCTGGAAGTATGTGCCGAGTTCAGGGCCGATGGCTGCACTCAAAGGTATGTCTTCCAGCCCCAGCAGTGTGACGTCATTGCCGTACGTCCGGGCCGCCGCGGCCAGTTCCATGCCGATCCATCCGGACCCGATCATGACCACCCTCTGTCCTCCGCCTTTAAGGAGGGACTGAAGTCGCAGGCTGTCATCGAGTGTGCGGAACGTCATGACTCCGTCAAGGTCTGCGCCCGGGAGCGGGATGGTACGAGGCCGGGCACCTGTAGCCAGAAGCAGTTTGGAGTAGCCAAGGCGTCTGCCGTCGGCCAGGGTTACCTGATGTCCAGCCGGTTCGATGCGGCTGACGGGGCTGCCAAGGAGAAGCTCGACGTCATTCTCCCCGTACCAGTCCTCGGGTACCACCAGGGCAGAATCTGCGTCAGCTTTACCCAAGAGGAATTCCTTGGACAGGGGCGGGCGTATATAGGGTGTCCGCTGCTCGGCCGCCACCAGGGTGACGATGCCTCCGTAGCCCTCCGCCCGGAGGGTTTTGGCCGCAGTAGCGCCAGCCAGCCCGCCGCCCGCAATAACGATATGTTCGTTTGCCATGTCAGCTCGATTCTAAAACCAATAGTCTTGACTTTAGAAGGGTGGGCTGGGCCAGTCAAGAGGTTTTAGGGCGGGCGTGGCACCACGGGCTAGAATGGATGGGCACGCCGACTCTTCCCAGCCGGATCAGTTGCTCCACATCCACAGACACAGAAAGCCAGCATGCGAGTACTTGCAGCAATGAGCGGCGGAGTAGACTCCGCCGTGGCCGCAGCCCGGGCCGTGGAGGCCGGACACGACGTCGTCGGAGTCCACCTTGCGTTGTCGCGCATGCCCGGTACCCTGCGCACAGGAAGCCGGGGCTGCTGCACCATCGAAGACTCGCGCGATGCTTGGCGTGCCTGCGACGTCCTGGGCATTCCCTACTACGTGTGGGACTTCTCGGAGCGTTTCAAGGAAGATGTGGTCCAGGACTTCATCGATGAGTACGCTGCGGGCAGGACGCCCAACCCCTGCATGCGGTGCAACGAGCGGATCAAGTTCGCCGCTCTTTTGGAAAAAGCCATTGCGCTGGGCTTCGACGCCGTGTGCACCGGTCACTACGCCAAAGTCATCGAAGACGCCGACGGTAACCGGGAACTCCACCGCGCCGCCGATTGGGCCAAGGACCAGAGTTACGTCCTCGGTGTACTGACCCACGAGCAACTCAAGCACTCCATGTTCCCGCTGGCGGACACCCCTTCCAAGGCTGAGGTGCGTGCCGAGGCCGAGCGCCGCGGACTGTCCGTGGCCAACAAGCCGGACAGCCACGACATTTGCTTTATTTCCGACGGCGACACCCGCGGATGGTTGGCCGAGAAGATTGACATGACCACCGGTGACATCGTTGACGAAACCGGCGTCAAGGTTGGCGAACATCCCGGTGCCAACGCGTTCACGGTGGGGCAGCGGCGGGGCCTGAAGCTGGGCACCCCCGCGGCCGACGGTAAGCCCCGGTTCGTCCTGGAAATCCGTCCCAAGGAAAACAAGGTGGTTGTGGGGCCGGAAGCCCTGCTGGCGATCGATGAGATTCGCGGTATCAAGGTTTCGTGGGCTGGCTTGCCCATATCCGAAGTTGCCACCGGTGCTGAGTTCGACTGCCACGCGCAGGTCCGGGCGCACGGCGATCCTGTTCCGGCAATTGCCCGTGTGGAATCCGTTTCCGACGAATCCGGCGTGGAGCGTGCCCAACTCGTTGTCACGTTGACGGATCCCCTCAGGGGCGTGGCCCCGGGCCAGACCGTCGTTCTCTATCAGGGCAGCCGCGTCCTGGGGCAGGCCACCATCGACGCCGCCCGCTCACTTCAGCGGGAAGTCCTCTAGGAGGCGGCACCTTCCCGGCGAAACCTACTGGAAAGTAAATTTTGTGTCTCGAATCACAAAATGAAGGGTTCGTGGCCTTCGAAGTCTGATTGAATCGTGGAATCAAGAGTGTGCGCCGTCACAAATATCCCACGGCGGCGCGCCGAATCCATCGAACAGAAGGTTCACCAGATGGCACTGAACAAGAAGGCCCTGCACGGCGTTATCGCGCTGGCGGGCATTTCCGCGCTCGCCCTGACGGCATGCACGGGTCCCTCCGGCGGCGGTTCATCATCCGCCCCGGCTGCCGCAGGCCCCATCGCCTACGGCACTACTGACAAAGTCACGTCGCTGGATCCCGCAGGCTCCTATGACAACGGTTCGTTTATGGTGATGAACCAGGTCTACTCATTTCTGTTGAATTCCAAGCCCGGCGGTGCGGAGCCCGTTCCCGACCTCGCCGAATCGTCGTCGTTCACGGCGCCGTCGGAATACACCGTCAAGCTCAAGTCGGGGCTCAAGTGGGCCAACGGGCACACCTTGGACTCCAAGGACGTCAAACACTCCTTCGATCGGCAGGTGGCAATCAACGATCCCGCCGGACCAGCCTCGCTGCTGACCAACATCGAAAGCGTGAGTACGCCCGATGCCACCACGGTGGTATTCACATTGAAGAATGCGAACGACCAAACTTTCAGCCAGATCCTCAGCAGCCCTGCCGCGCCGATCGTGGACGATGAAGTCTTCCCGGCCGACAAGATTCTTTCGGACGACGAGATCATCAAGGCGAACGCGTTCTACGGCCAGTACACGATTGACAGCTACAAAAAGAATGAGCTGGTCAGCTTCAAGGCCTTCGCAGACTACGCCGGCGCTCTTGGCAAGCCCGCCAACGATGCTGCCACCATCAAGTATTACGCCAGCCCCACCAACCTGAAACTCGAAATCCAGCAAGGCGCCATTGACGTTGCCTTCCGCAGCCTGAGCGCCACGGATATCGACGACCTCCGCAAGGACTCCAAGGTCAAGGTCCTCACCGGACCGGGTGGCGAGATCCGCTACATCACCTTCAACTTCGACACCATGCCGTACGGAACAAAGGCAACCGGCGCAGACCCTGCAAAGGCGCTCGCAGTTCGCCAGGCCGTGGCCAACCTCGTTGACCGCCAGGCCATCGCTGACCAGGTATACAAGGGCACCTACCTGCCCCTGTACTCCAACGTTCCGAGCGGATTCCTCGGCGCCAACGAGTCGTTCAAGGACGCCTATGGCGACGCCGGAAAGCCAAGCCTGGACAAGGCAAAGAAGGTCCTGACCGATGCCGGCATCACGGAACCCGTCGCACTGAACCTGCAGTACAACCCGGATCACTACGGCGGATCTTCCGGCGATGAATACGCAATGGTCAAGGAGCAACTGGAAAAGTCCGGTCTCTTCACCGTCAACCTGCAGTCCACGGAATGGGTCACTTACAGCAAGGCCAGCCGTGCCGACGAATACCCGTTGTTCCAGTTTGGCTGGTTCCCGGACTTCAGCGATTCCGATAACTACCTGACGCCGTTCTTCCCGGAAGGCGGCTTCCTGAAGAACCACTACAACAATCCCGAGGTCAATGAGCTCATCGCCAAGCAGCTCACGGACGCGGACAAGACCAGCCGCGAGGCTGCCATCAAGGATGTCCAGAATGCCCTGGCCAAGGACATCTCCACCCTGCCCCTGCTCCAGGGCGCCCAAGTGGCGGTAGTGGGAAGCGGAGTGAACGGCGTCGAGAAGACGCTGGACCCCTCCTTCAAGTTCCGCCTCGGAGTAATTTCCAAGTAACCGCACCTTTGTGAAGAAGGGGAGGCGGGACACTGATCCGGTGTCCCGCCTCCTTTGCTGACCACCCACGTGGCCGGCTCGCATGAGACAACCCCGCGCAATCCACGGGCAGGAAATGCAGGTAACAATGACAACACTTATTGAGGTTCCCGAGGCTGAGCCCGGCATCGTTGCTCCCAAGAGCAAGTCCAAAGCCGGGGGAGGGCTGGGCAGATACATCGTGGTCAGGTTTTTCCTGATCATCCCCACCGTCTTCATATTGGTAACTCTTGTCTTCTTCCTGATGCGGGTCATTGGAGACCCCATCACGGCATCGCAAGGCGGACGACTTCCCCCGGACGTCCTGGCCCAGCGAATACAAGAGGCCGGCTACGATCGGCCCGTCCTGGTCCAGTACTTCGAATACTTGGGCCAGCTCATCACCGGCAATTTTGGCAGCACCATCACCGACCGGCGGCCAGTGGTGGAGGTACTTGCCACCTTCGGTGCAGCCACACTCGAGCTGTCGATCAACGCACTGATCGTCGCGCTCGCAGTCGGCATCCCGTTCGGGCTCATCGCCGCGCAGCACCGGGACAAAACTCCTGACGCGTTTCTGAGGTTCTTCGCCATCCTCTGCTACGCCACGCCCGTATTCTTCTCCGGGCTCCTCCTCAAACTCACGTTTTCCGTGTGGCTTGGGTGGTTCCCCGTGGCCGGTCGGGCCTCTACCCGGACGGAACTGACCATGAGCGGCCTGGCTGCACCGTCAGGAATTTACTGGCTGGACGCAATACGCAGCGGCAACTTCGCAGCTCTGGGAGACATCGTTGCCCACGCGGTGCTCCCCGCAGTAGCCCTCGGATTGTTGACCGCCGGCGTCTTCCTGCGACTGGTGCGCACCAACGTCATCGGCACGCTGGGAAAGGATTACGTCGAGGCCGGGCGTTCCCGCGGTGTCAGTGAATTCCGCCTGGTGACCAAGCACGCCTACAAGCCGGCACTGATTCCCATCATTACAGTCATGGGCCTGCAAATTGCCCTGATGCTGGGCGGCGCCATTCTCACCGAAACAACGTTCGAGTGGAAGGGCCTGGGGTATCAGCTGGTGCAGTACCTGAACGCGCGCGACTTTGTGGCCGTCCAAGGAATCGTTGTGTTGCTGGCCATCATTGTGGCCGTCACGAACTTCGTGGTGGATATCATTGCCGCGCTCATCGACCCTCGAGTGAGGTACTGAACATGAGCACTTCCCAAGTGACCCGGCCCAAGCAGCCCTTGTTCTCAAGGCTGCCCGTGATAAGCCACCTGAAGAAAAGCGTAGGACTTCAGCGAGGCATGCTTATTGTGGGCGTTGTCCTCAGTGGACTCTTCATCCTTACGAGCATCTTCGCGCCTCTCCTTGCCCCCTATGGCTACTCCCAACTCAGCGATGCATACGGTTCGTTCCCAACCCAGGAAGCTCCGAACTCCAAGCACCTGCTGGGAACGACTGTCGGCGGCTACGATGTCCTTTCACGGGTGATCTGGGGTTCCCAAACAGCGGTGACGGTCATCGTAGTGTCTGTGGCGATGTCCCTGTTCCTCGGCGTCGCCCTTGGTCTGCTCAGTGGTTATTTCGGAGGGTGGCTGGACAGGATTCTGGTGGTAATAGCGGATGCCATCTATGCGTTTCCCACCCTGCTCCTGGCAATCGTCATTTCCATCGTGATCAGCCGGGGACAATCCAGTTTCTGGGGCGGCATCTTCTCTTGTGCTTTCTCCATAACGGTGGTCTTTGTCCCGCAGTACTTCCGGGTCATCCGGGCAGAGACCATTCGTCTCAAGGCCGAGCCGTTCGTAGAGTCGGCCAAGGTACTGGGGGCTTCCAGCATGCGCATCATTGGGAGGCACATCTTCAAGAACGCCACCAGGACCCTGCCGCTCATGTTTACCTTGAACGCTTCCGAGGCGATCCTGACGCTCGCTGGCCTGGGCTTCCTTGGCTTCGGCATCGAGCCCACATCAGCTGCTGAATGGGGGTTTGACCTCAACAAGGCACTGGCGGACACCTCCTCCGGTATTTGGTGGACGGGCGTCTTCCCCGGGATCGCGATAGTCCTCACCGTCCTGGGACTGACCCTCGTGGGCGAAAGCATCAACGACCTCAATGACCCCCGGATCCGTGGGCGCAAACGCGCGGGCAGGACGCCGGCACCAACAGCAGGAACGCCTTCAAACCCGGCAGAGGCAGGCAAGCCATGACCACCAACCTTGGAAATATGTCAGATCACGCCAGCACCGAGCAGCCTGTACTAACCATCGATCGACTCCAAGTCACCTTCGCCACTGATGGCGGGGACGTCCACGCTGTCAAGGACGTCAGCCTGGAAGTTGGAGCCGGTGAAGTAGTGGCCATCGTGGGGGAATCCGGCTCCGGCAAAACCGTGACAGCCAAAACCATCCTGGGCTTGCTTCCGGAAACTGCTATCAGCTCCGGTGCCGTGGTAATCAACGGCAACAACGTCATCAGCGTCAGCAAATCCACGCTTCGCAAAATCCGTGGCAGGGATGTCGCAATGGTGTTCCAAGAGCCTTCCACAGCCCTGAACCCGGTCTTCACCGTGGGCTGGCAGATTGCCGAAGGTATCCGGGCACACGCTGCGGACGGCCGTCGCATCTCCGCCAAGGAAGCCAAGCACCGGGCAACCGAGGCGCTCCGCAAAGTAGGAATCCCGGATCCTGAGACGCGGGTCAACTACTACCCGCACCAGTTCTCAGGTGGTCAGAAGCAACGCGTGGTCATAGCTGCGGCCTTGGCGCTCAACCCGGGACTGATCGTTGCGGATGAGCCCACCACCGCGCTGGATGTCACGGTCCAGGCAGAAATCCTGCAGCTCCTGCGCGACCTGAGGGACAACTATGGAACCTCAATCGTGCTCATCACGCACAACATGGGAGTAGTCGCAGATTTGGCCGACCGGGTTGTGGTCATGTACCAGGGCGACGTCGTGGAGGAGGCTCCTTCCCGGGTCCTGTTTGCTGAACCCCGGCAGGAGTACACCAGGAAACTGCTGGCCGCAGTGCCGCACCTCGGACGGAACTCGGCATCAGAGGGTGCCCGTGGCCGGCTCCACCAGGGGGGCAAAATCCTGGTTGAAGCAAAGAACCTCACCATTGAATACCCCGGGCGTTTCGGCAGACACGGGTTCAAGGCCGTGGACAACGTCAGCTTCACGGTGTCGGAGAATGAGGTTTTCGGACTGGTAGGGGAGTCCGGCTCCGGAAAGTCCACCATCGGACGGGCCATTGCGGGCCTGACCCGAACCACCGGCGGCAGCCTGAAGGTTCTTGGGTACGAGATGCTGGACTTCAAGGAACGTACTTTCCGTCCGCTCCGCAAGGAGATCGGCTTCGTTTTCCAGGATCCGGCGGCGTCCTTCAATCCGCACCTCACCATCGGCGAGTGCGTCGCAGAGCCGCTGCTTATCCACACCAAGCCGGGTGCCGCTGAGACGAGGAAAAAGGTAGGTAAGCTGCTCGAATCAGTCCAACTGCCGGCGTCGTACGCGGAGCGCTACCCTCACGAGCTGTCCGGTGGGCAGCGGCAGCGCGCATCCTTGGCGAGGTCGCTGGCACTCAACCCCCGCCTCCTGATCGCCGACGAACCCACCTCCGCCCTGGATGTCTCGGTGCAGGCCAAAGTGCTGGACCTGTTCAAGGACATACAGGAGCAGTACGGCTTCGCGGCTCTATTCATCAGCCACGACCTCGCAGTAGTGGACATGTTGTCCCATTGGGTTGGCGTGCTGTACAAAGGCCAGCTGGTGGAGCAGGGGATCGGAAACCAGGTGATGGGCTCACCGCAGCATGATTACACCAAGAGGCTCATAGCCTCGCTGCCGGTGCCGGACCCGGACGAACAAGCACGACGGCGGGAAGCGCACCGCACTCTGCTTGGCGGCTAGATAGCTGCTTGGCGGCTGTCATCCGCGGGAATCCGCACAACGTGGAGAAGGTACGCCCCTCACTGTGACGGGCGTACCTTCTCCACGTTAAGGGATGCGGCAATCGGCGTGGTCATGGTTGATGTGCCCGTGCCCGTGCCCGTCCTGGCCGACAGGTAACACCCACGGCGGAACCGCCCCACACCATAGACTGGTGTGCATGACCGAGCAGAACAACGCCCTTCCCGATGACGTCGATTCCTTCAACCCGGCAGCGAGCTCCCTGGCCGGCCAAGTGGACCGTGCAGTCATGGATGAGCTGTTGTCCATTCGGTCCAGCATCGACAACATTGACGCAACACTGGTCTTCCTGCTCGCGGAACGCTTCAAGGCCACCCAGAAGGTAGGCATCCTGAAGGCCACCCACAAGCTTCCTGCCGGAGATCCGGGCCGCGAATCGGCCCAGATAGCCCGCTTGCGACGGCTCGCCGAGGATGCGCACCTTGATCCAGCCTTCGCAGAAAAATTCCTCAACTTCATCATCAGCGAAGTGATCCGCCATCACGAGGCAATCGCCGAGGATCACCAGATTTCCAGCCAGCAGGCTTGATCAGTGGCGGAAACGGTTAATTTGCGCGCCAGCGCCACCGCACTGGGGCCGTGGCCTGGAAACGACCCCGCGGAAGCAATCCGGGTAATTCGGGGTGAACTAGGGGATCCGCATCTTCCTTTCCTGCCCGAACTGCCTGATCGAGGGGTGGGCTCGGATGCTGTCGGTAGGACCGGCTCCTTGTTGATCGACCTGGCAATCGACGTCCAACCGCACGGCTGGCGCTTGGTGGACAAGCCCGGGAAGGATGCCCAGCGGGCCCGCTCGGCTCTCTCTACTGACATCAATATTCTGGCCGACATCGCTGGTGCCGAGGATGTCGCTGCAACTGAGTTGAAAATTCAGCTGTTGGGCCCCATGAGTCTTGCTGCCAATCTTTACCTGCACAATGGCGAGCGGGCACTTCTCGATTATGGCGCTCGAAGGGATATAGCGGAATCCTTGGCCGCCGGCGTCGCGGGACACCTCAACCGCATCGCCACGGCTGTCCCGGGTGCCCGTTTGGTGGTTCAGATTGACGAGCCGGACATTGCCTCGATCATGGCCGGCACGATCCCGACGGCGAGTGGCTACCGAACGTTGCGGTCCATCTCCGGGGACGAAGTGACGGGCGCGTGGCGAGTGGTGATCGAAGCCCTCAAGACCGCGGGCGTCGTCGAGACCGTGGTCTCAGTACCGGAAATCGAAGCTCCCATCGAGCGAATCCTCGCAGCGGGAGCCGACGGCGTCGCGGTGCCCCTGAAAGCCCTGACGACACGCCAATGGGAGCAGCTGGCTGTAGTGGTCGAGGACGGAAAACGCGTGTGGGCCGGTGCACTGTCCACCAGCGAGCCACAGGCGCAACTGCCGCGCACCGCCGAGGTTGTCGAAAGCATCTGGAAGCCCTGGCGGCAGCTCGGGCTTCCCGCCTCAGGCCTGTCGGGACTCCGTGTCACTCCCTCTACGGGGCTGGCGGCCTTCAAGCCTTCAACGGCCAAGGACGTGCTCACCAGACTGACCCAAGTGGCTGACGGACTGGACCAGCTGGCTCAGGGCTGACCGCGAAAGCGTCAGATTCTCTCTTCCCAGCGGTCTGGTTCCGCGTAGCGGGGGAGGGAGGTGCCGGGGGCAGCTCCTGGCAGATAAGGTGCCAAGCGATAGTCGAAGCGTCCTGCATATACAAGGACCAAGCCGATCTGGGGCTGGATGACTTTGACTTGGATGCGGTGCTTGCGCTCCGCGCTGTCCCACCACTGCTCCGCGTAGGCACGCGCATCAAGTGCGTTCGGCAACGGTATTCGCAAAGGGCCGAGGAACAGCCTGCTTGCGTTGGACACGCCACGGAGGCGGCCCTCCGAGGTAACGCTGACATCCAGGTCGGTGACCAATCGGCGGTAACGCCCCACGTGGTCCACCAAATGGGCATTTCGATGGTCGGAGCCATTCATGACGGCGCTCGTCGTATCGTGGAACAGCCTGGTACCCGAGGGGAAATAGATCTCCCTGCGGGCCGTCAGGGCCGGTCGTCCGAAAGGATCCAGGTGGGCGTGGTTTTCGATCCGGAACGGAATGCCCTCACCGTATTCAGGAAAGAAAGCCTCCTCGCTCCCTGTCAGTGCGAGTAGTGGCCGCAACCACTTTTGCCGGCACCCCACAACGTCAAAAACTCCTTCGCCGATTCCATACGATCCGGAGCCGGCAGCCAACGAAAAATACTCCTGGAGCTCCGGGGTGAGCCGGCCGAACTCGTCACCGAGTGCCAGCTGGTAGATGGGGGTATTCATTGCGGTCCTTCCTTGTACCTGACATTGACCCTGGACCTAAAGCCTTCCGGCTGCTTTGAGCCGGATGTAGGCGTCAGCGAGCAGGGGAGGAACATCGTGGGGTTCGGCATCCACCACTTCGGCTCCAAGTTGCCGTAGTTGGGCGGTCACCGCGGAACGCTCCAGCAGTGCACGTTCGGCGGCGGCTGCTCGGAAAACCTGGCTGGCCGTGGTTCTTTCTTCTTTCATGGCAGAGAGCAGGGGATCCCGAACCGAGGCCACCACCACAACGTGTTGGCGCGACAATTGCGCCACGGTGGGGAGGAGTCCTTCTTCGGGGGCACCGCCGTCGAGCGCCGTGAGGAGAACCACCATGGAACGGTGCGCCGACACGGCCCGTACCTGCGCCGGAACCTGCTGCCAATCGAGTTCGATCAGTTCAGCTTCCAAGGGGGCCATGGCTTGGACGAGTTGACCCAGCAGATTGCCTTTTGTGGCCGATTCAACGCGTGCGCGAAGTCGCCGATCATAGGCGAGGAAGTCCACGCGATCGCCTCCGCGCTCGGCCAGCACTGCGAGCAGCAGCGCCGCCTCAATTCCCGTATCGAGCCGGGGTTCATCCTCGATCCGGGCGGCGGCTGTGCGTGAAGTATCAAGCACGATGACCACACGCCGGTCGCGTTCCGGGCGCCACGTCCGTACCACCACCGAAGTCCGTCGCGCGGTGGCTCGCCAGTCGATGGACCGGACATCGTCGCCGCGGACGTAGTCGCGCAGTGAGTCGAATTCGGTGCCGGCCCCACGGATCTGTACGGCGGCCCGGCCATCCAGCTCCCTGAGCTTCCGAAGTTTGGAAGGAAGATGACGCTTTGAATGGAACGGGGGGAGGACCCGCAGCTGGCCAGGTAGGCCGCGGGTCCGCTGCCTTGCGGCCAAACCCATGGGGCCGAACGAGCGGATGGTCACGTGGGGGCTCTTGAGGTCGCCGCGACGCCGGGGAATCAAGGTCACAGTCAGGCGGCGACGCTCGCCGGACGGAACTACCAAGGACTGTGAAGGGTTCACTGCGCCGGCGGACGGCTGCCACGAGTCTTTTACCTCGGCACGCAGTTTGCGCTGCGTGCCATTGGTGACAATGACAACGGAGTCCACCTTGCCCTCGAGCGTCACGTTTCCAGGTTGCATGCGTTCCAAGGCAAGCTTCGCGGGCGAGGCTGCCAAGACAAGATCCATAACCAGCAAGAGCAGCAGTCCCAAGGCCACGAACAGGACGGTGCTCCACGCGGGAAAAAGCACCAAGGGCGCCAAACCCAGAAGGGCCAGCAACACGAAACGACCAGTAATCGCCACTCAAACCCCTTCGGCCGACGGTGGTCGGGAGATCACCGCGGCACCGGGACGGACGCCAGGATACTGCCCAGGACATCGTCCACTTGGATGCCGTCCATTTGAGCCTCCGGACGCAGACCCACCCTGTGCCTCAGGCACGGCAACGACAAAGCCTTGACATCGTCCGGAGTCACGAAGGACCTTCCGGACAACCATGCCCATGCTTTGGAAGTGTTGAGCAGTGCGGTGGCTCCACGGGGAGAAACGCCGAGTTGGAAAGAAGGAGCAGACCGCGTGGCGCGCACCACGTCAACAATGTACGCGAGGATTTCCGGAGCTACGGCCACTTGCGCGACAGCAGCTTGGGCATTGGAAAGCTCGACGGCGCCCGCTACAGGCCGTACGCCGGCTGCAGACAGGTTCCGGGGATCAAAGCCGCTGGCGTGGCGGCGGATGACTTCGATCTCCTCTGCCCGTCCAGGTAGTGGCATGGTCAGCTTGAGGAGGAACCGGTCCAGTTGTGCCTCCGGCAAGGGATAGGTGCCTTCGTACTCCACCGGGTTCTGGGTTGCCGCCACAATGAACGGGCTCGGAAGGGGACGGGACACCCCATCCACCGAAACCTGGCGTTCCTCCATCGCTTCCAGGAGCGAGGCCTGGGTTTTGGGCGGAGTCCGGTTGATCTCATCGGCCAGCATGATGTTGGTGAAAACCGGGCCCTCGCGGAAAGTGAACTCAGACGTATGGGAGTCATAAACCAGTGACCCCGTGACGTCGCCGGGCATGAGGTCAGGGGTGAACTGGACGCGTTTTGTGTCCAGGCTCAGCGCGGTGGATAACGCCCTGACCAAGAGGGTCTTGGCTACGCCGGGTACACCTTCCAGCAGAACATGCCCGCCGCAAAGCAGGGCGATCAGCATACCCGTTACGGTAGGGTCCTGACCGACCACGGCCTTGCCCACCTCTGCCCTGACATTCAGCAGTGACTGCCGCGCCGGATCCTCACCGGACCGGCGCTGTCCGTTGTCTGCGTGCCCGGTATCCTGGGGCGCACCCTGGTGGGTAACGTCCCGCGGGCTACCGTGTTGCAGGCTAACGTCCTGTTGCGATGTATCGGGCTGCAGTCCATCCGGGCGAGGCGTCGTACCTCCTGCGAAGTGGTTGTTGCTGTCCGTATAGCTGTTTGGCTGGCTGCTCATCGGGCGGTCGCCTCCTGTTCGATTCGTTCGATCTGTTGTGCCCACTGCACCAGTTGTCCTTCGCTTTCCGGCATGAAGTCGATCAAGACGAATCGGACTTCCTGGGCCGATTGCGCCGCATGGCGGGCTGTTGCGTCGACTATTGCCTCGGGGGTGGTGTCGGCGCCGAGGTTGAAGTGCCGCGCCAAACGTGACAGGGAGCCTGCCCTCAAGTTGTCGGCTGCCCGCCCCACAGCCCGCGAATCCTGGTAAAGGCGTGCCCGGCCTTCCGCTGTTTCAACGGCCTTGACCACCACGGGCAGCGGCTCGAATACGAGAGGGGCCATGCGCCTGCCCCGCCAAGCGATGGCCAACAAGGCTACCAAGCCCAGCCACGGGCCAGCGAAGGCCAGCCATCGCGGCGCAAGCTCATTCAGTGTGGGGTTTGAATTTGAGGCGGAGATATCGCCGACGCCCGGGATGTACCACACGAGGTCCGCGTTGTTCCCCAAGGTACGCAGGGCGAGGGCAGCATTGCCCTCCAAGGCGAGGTGTTGATTGTCCAGAAGTTCCCTGCTGCCCAGGACGATGACCCGCCCATCGGCTGATGCCGCATACAAGCCGGGTCCGTCCTCGCGGGTGGGATAGCAAACCACCGGCCCTGAAAAGATGGAACCGTGTGCGGACACCCTGCCCGCTACCCTTGCGTCTTCCTGTTCACAGGCGGGTTCGATGACCTGCGTTGCTTCTGGAACCACACCGCCGGGCCGGATCCCCTGATCCAGGCCGTTGAGTGTCCTCAGCCGTGGAGTAACCACCACAACCCGATCGGCTGCTGCAGTGATTTCTTCCAAGTGGGACCGGTCAAGAAAGCCCTGTGCGTCAAAGAGGAGGACCGTTGCTTCATCCTTGGCTGACAGCGCATCCAAAGTGTCCTCGAACGTATCTGTCGGGGTGACGGCCACGCCGTGGCGTGCGAGGATTTCGGCTGCGGCCATGGCCCCGTCCGGTGCTGGATTCCGTGCCGAGAGCCGTCGGGAATCCGTTGCGCCGGAGACGCTGTCGATGGCCAGGAAAGTGACCAAGCCGGCAAGCAGGCCGCCGAGGGCAATCCATATCAGGTGTTTCCGGAACCATGCCCTGAAACGTTGACCCACGGAACGTCCGTCGGAAGCGGCATTGCCGGTATTCAGGGTGGTACCTTCCAAGGTAGTGGTCATCGTGGTACCGCAAATCCGGGGTGGGCTTGTCCTGTGAAGTCGGGCTTAAGCTCAAGAAGATCAGCATCCAGTTGGCGGACGGACTCATAGTCCGTGCGTGTTGCGGCCTGTTCGCCGTACCGCACGGCGTCGAAAACACCGGCAGCGGCGAGCAGCCTGACTTGGGTCGAAGCGAAAACCTGGCCCAGTTGACTGGCTGCTTCGTCTGCCGTCCTGCCCGCTCGAGCATCAATGATGTCCCGTTCTTCGGCCGATCGGACAAGCGCGCGAAACTGATCGACGACGGCGGCTGGCCAGTTGCCGCCGTCGGCTGCAGTCGCCGCCCTCCTCCGGTAGCCCTCGGCGTCGACGCTCTGGTCTTCTCCATAGAGATCGCCGGGTTCTTTTGTTCTCCGGGCGTTGAGCCTGGGCTTGATGACCACGATGGCGCCAATGATGAGGGCTAAAGCCAAAACCACAATCAACGGGACAGCAAGATTGGGTCCGGTCCCCGGTCCGTCACCTTCCAACGACGCCAACCAGTCAAGGAAATCGCGCCATAACTGGTCCAGCCAGCCGGGCCTTGCATCCGGATATCGGGGATTCGATAGCTCCTCGACAGCCCAACGCCGTGCTTCGTCACGGTCTGGTTCCACCGGCGGTTCCATGAAAGCCAACGGTGCAATATCTATCGCGGGGACCCTCATGCGGGAGGCCGCTGCCCATGGGGAGCAGACGGAAACTGCCCGCCATCAGGTGGCCAAGTGGTGTTTCGGGTCAAGGTGGATGGACCGCCGGGAATCCCGTCAGGATCGGCACCTGTTTCCATGATCCGCATCAGTTCAACATCCAGGCCATCGCGACGCATCCGAAGATCCATATAGATCAAGCTGGAAACGGACGCTTGAAAGGCAAAAGTCACGGACCCCACCAACGCCCCAATCGCTGTGGAGATCACAGTGGTCAAAATCAACGTGGAGGTCATCGAGTCGGGATCAGGGTGGGGAGCAACTACTCCACCAATGGCCGCGGAGGCCAAGGACACGGGAATTTGCACAATCTGGGCGATGATTCCCACCATGATGGCCACCACCAGGGTGATGCCGAAGATTCGCCACCAATTGTTCTTGGTCAATCGCCAGGATCGGAGCAATCCTTGGAAAACGCCGGTCTGCTCCACCACGATCGCTGCAGGAGCCAGCATCAACTTCAGGCCGATCCAAACGAAGGCCACAAAGAAACCCAGCCCCAGTGGCAGGACAATGAGCAGGGCACCAGGTCCCAAAGCAGTGAACAACAAGATCGCGACCCCGATTACTGCGGCAGCTGCGAGCAGGCCGCCCAGCGTCAGCAGCGCGGCAACGCCGAGGAGCGGCAGGATTCTCGGGCCCGCAAGCTTCCACATTTGCTTGAAGCCTGTCCGGCGGTTGAGAACCGAGCGGGAGACCGGGACAACCAGGACTCCTTGGAGGACAGAACCCAGGAAACCGACCAGCACGGAAACGCCCAGGGTGCCGGCCATAAAAGCGAGGAACGGGCCCATCGCATCGGCCAGCTCTGCTTCTGAACTGACAGATTCCAGGGAAGTCGACAGTTGGAGCATCCCAACGGTGACGAGGCCGATGAAGACTGCTCCGATGGCTTGAACGATCAGCGCGGAGCCAAACATCGAGGCAGCATTGCGGCGGATCGTCTGAAAGGAGCCATCAAGTATCTCGCCGAACTGCAACGGACGCAGGGGAATGACTCCTGGCTTTGGGGGAGCGACATAGAGGGGCTGCCCATACGGTGGCCCCGGAGGCCATCCCGGAGCAGCCTGGCTTGGATGGTTCTGCCCGCTGCTCTGCGGTGGCGCCCATCCTGGAGGGCCTCCCCACTGCGGCTGGTTTCCCCACTGTGGTTGGTTTCCCCACTGTGGTTGGTTTCCCCACTGTGGTTGGTTTCCCCACTGTGGTTGGTTTCCCCCAGCGGGTTGACCGCCCGGCGGCGGATTCTGGCCGTGCTCTGGTTGTGACACGATTCCCTCCCCATAAGATCCGGCCCGCCGACTCCCGACGTCCCCCACACGGACCTTCGCACCCAGCCTATAGTCCCGCCGTCGTCCCTCATAGCCTGCAGCCCATGCTGCCACCGGGGGCGCGGTAACAGCAGGTGCAGTACGGTGGAAGTGCCTTGGGGGCGCCATGCCGTGCGCCGTGCCCAACGGGACAAAGACTTGGTGATAAGGGAATATATAAGTATGAAGGCACGCATTCTGGTAGTTGACGACGACGAAGCACTCGCAGAGATGATTGGAATCGTCCTGCGCAACGATGGCTTCGAGCCGGTGTTCTGCGCAGACGGCGGCCAAGCTTTGGAGGTCTTCCGGTCCTCAAAGCCGGACCTGGTGCTGCTGGACCTGATGTTGCCCGGCTCCGATGGCATCGAGGTCTGCCGGCAGATCCGTGGCGAGTCGGACGTCCCCATCGTCATGCTGACCGCCAAGTCCGATACTTCAGATGTCGTTCGCGGCCTTGAGTCCGGCGCCGATGATTATGTGCCCAAGCCCTTCAAGCCCGCTGAACTTGTAGCGCGCGTCCGGGCCCGGTTGCGGCCGGGCGATCAGAAGGCCCCCGAAACCCTGCGTATCGCAGACGTGACCATCGACGTCGCAGGTCACTTGGTGACCCGTGGCGGAGAGCGGATCTCCCTGACGCCCCTGGAGTTCGATCTCCTGGTTGCGCTGGCGCGCAAGCCGTGGCAGGTATTCACCCGCGAATTGCTCCTCGAGCAGGTGTGGGGATATCGCCATGCCGCTGACACGCGACTGGTCAATGTCCACGTCCAGCGCCTGCGCTCAAAGATCGAACGTGATCCGGAAGCGCCCGAGGTCGTTTTGACGGTGCGTGGTGTCGGATATAAAGCAGGTTCCTGAGTCCCCGGTCGGCAAGACCGGCGAGGGACTGGCTCCTCAAGCTCCCGATCCGGCCGGTGTCCAACAGGTGGCCCCGGCACAGTCGGTGTCCCCTGAACATCCTGACGCGTCCCCTGAGCAACCCGATGCGTCCCCTGAGCAACCCGCCCGGGAGGCCAGGGACCTTTCGTGGCTTCTGTCCCGGGCGCGGATCTGGACACGGCGCGGATTGATCCTGGTCCTTCGAGTTTCGCGACTCGTCGCCATTGGCGTGCGGCAAATAAGACCAGGGCTGCGTTTCGTTTGGCGTTCCTTGTTGAGGCGCTGGCGGCGGTCGTTGGAGTTCCGCACAGTCCTGACCACATTGCTGCTCGCTGTGACGTCGTTCGCGATTGTGGGCGCATACTTGTCCAACCAAATCGCCAACAACCTCTTCCAGGAGAGGCTGGCACAAGCGGAATCCGAGTCGCGCTTTAACGTCAAGCAAGTCCAGGACACGTTCGACGGCGCCCAAGTCACCGACCAGTCAAGCGTCATCACCTTGGTCTATGACACCTTGACAGCCGTGGAAGGCCGGGGCTCTGTCATCCAGCGCAGATATGTCTTCGAAGCTGCACCGGAGCAAACCAAACCACGTAACCGCTGGGTCGAATCGCGCGCTTCGGACCAGCTGACGGTTCGGGTCATTCCCCCGGAGCTGCGTAAGGCTGTTCAAAGTGGCGGCAAGCAGCAGTTTTGGGCCTCCACGCAGTTCCCGGTTGGGAACGAGGACAGGCCCGGTATCGCCGTGGGAAACATGGTCACCTTCAACGGAACTGCTTACGAGCTATACCTGATCTACGACCTCAATACTGCCCAACAAACGCTGGACGAGATCCAGAACGTCCTGTGGGCAGGCGGTGCGGCTCTCGTCCTTATGATTGGTGCCATTGCCTGGTACGTGACCCGTAACGTCGTCAGTCCGGTCAGCCATGCCGCCGTCGTATCGGAAAAGCTTGCTGCCGGCCAACTACAAGAACGAATGGTTGTTAAGGGAGAAGACGAAGTCGCCAGACTGGGCGCTTCCTTCAACCACATGGCTGCAAGCCTGCAGGAACAGATCACCCAATTGGCCACGTTGTCTCAGATGCAACAACGCTTTGTCTCTGATGTGTCCCACGAACTGCGTACCCCGCTCACCACGGTGCGCATGGCGGCCGAAGTCCTGTTCGACGCGCGGGACGATTTCGATCCCATGAACAAGAGATCGGCGGAGTTGCTGTACCACCAGGTTGAGCGCTTTCAGTCGCTGCTTTCGGACCTGCTGGAAATTTCACGATTCGACGCTGGCGCCGCCGTGCTGGATGCAGAACCACAAGACATTTTCCAGGTGATCTCGCACGTTATGGAAGGTGCGGCACCGGTGGCCGCGGAGTATGGTTCGGAGGTCCGGCTGAACGCCCGGCAGAAGAGCATCATCGTGGAGATGGACTCCCGCAGGATCGACCGCATTCTCCGCAACTTGCTGCTCAATGCACTCGAACACGGCGAGGGCAAGCCTGTCCATATCTCTGTCGCGGCTAACCATGAAGCTGTTGCGGTGTCAGTAAGGGACCACGGCATCGGAATGACCCAAGCTGAGGCTGCCAGAGTCTTCGACCGCTTCTGGCGGGCAGATCCTGCACGCGCCAGGACCACCGGAGGAAGTGGCTTGGGCCTTTCCATCGCAGCCGAGGACACCAAGCTTCATAACGGCTGGCTTCAGGCTTGGGGCCGAAAGGGTGCCGGTTCCAACTTCCGATTGACGCTTCCGCTGCGGCAAGGAGGCACCATTGTGAAGTCTCCGCTTCAGCTGGAGCCTGCGGACATAGGATTCCCCGGGGCGGCAAGCGAAGGGCAAATGCTGGTACTGGGCCAGGATTCCGGAGACACTCCGCAGCCGACTCCATCTGCCGGCGTGAAGCCTGCGCCTGACGACGGTGGAACAGGGGAGGAACCGTGAGAATGTTGCGTCCCGGGCGTACGAGGGCAGTCGTCGCGCTGTTGGTTGTGCTGATGGTCATGCTGGCTTCCTGCGCGCAGATTCCCCGCTCCGGCCCAGTCGGTAAAAGCAAGGACGAAGGCGCCGGCAACCCCAACGCGCCGGTATTTTTCCCCGCTGCACCGCGGGCCGGTTCCAGTCCTGAGACTGTGATCGAGGATTTCTATATGGCTGGCAGCGGCTACGAGGATGATTATCCTGTGGCTCGTCAGTACCTGACGCAAGCGCAGTCTGTCACGTGGAAGCCGGACAAACGTGCCATCGTTTTTCGCGAGGCACAGGTAGTCAAAGCAGCGGGTGAAAACGAATACCTCTACGAACTCGATCTCGCGTATTCGGTGGATGCGGACGGCGTTGCGACCCAGTTCCCTCCGGGTACCAAAGAGACCATTCCGCTAACGCTGGAGCAAGTGGAAGGAGAATGGCGGATTTCGAAGGTGCCCGATGGCACCGCCATCCCCGAGGAGACATTCAAGGTTATCTACGGGGCAAACCCCATCTACTTCTATGACCCGACGTTCACCTACGCAGTACCGGACTACCGTTGGTTCATTAAGAAGAACACAGTCAAGTCAATGACCAGCGCCCTGCTGGCCGGCCCCGCCCCCTACCTGCGAGGGGCAGTGGTCAGTGCTTTCCCATCGGGAATGAAGCTCGCCCGCGAATCTGTTCCGGTTGTCTCCGGCGCAGCGCAGGTAGACCTCTCCGCCAAGGAGCTTTTCGACGCCTCTGCAGAGGACCGTCAAAGGATGCAAAACCAGCTGGCACTGACCTTCCGTAGCCAGCCCGATGTCATCAATGTTCAACTTCGCGCCGATCAGGATCTGGTACGCGTGGAGGACAACGGTACTGTTTTGCCTCCGGTGCTGGATAAGAGCGTTCCTGCCCGCCAGATCGCAGTGAACAACGGCGACCTGGTGCGGTACGAGAACAACAGGATTACTCCATTGCCGGATATTCAATCGGTGGCCGGTCTGGGACCCCACTCGCCTGCTGAGTCGCCGGTGTCCCAGACAGCCGCTTTCCTCAACGGCGATAAAACCACGCTTTATTCCATCGAACCGGGGCAACCTGCGCGACAACTAACTACCAGAAGTACCCTCACTGGTCCTTCCTTCAGCCCGAACGATTGGGTGTGGACAGCAGGCCCTGGTGCCAACGGGGCAGCCGAAGTTGTGGCTTACAAGCCCACAGGCACAGCTCCCGGTACCGGCGTTCCCAGCGTCACCATGACGCCGGCCTGGCTAACGGGACGAACAGTCAAGGATTTCAGGGTCTCCCGGGAAGGGACCCGGGCGCTGGTCATTTCCGAGGCAAACGGTAAGTCCGCTGTGCAGATTACGGGCATTGTCCGGAACCCCGACGGCGTTCCAAAGGACCTCACGCTTCCCATCACGCTGCTGAGCAATACAGCCGCCGATCAAGGTGCCTGGGTCAATGGCTCCACGGTGGCCGTGATGTCCGGTTCGGCCACTTCGACGGTGGTTCCGGAGTTGCTGTCACTGGCATCGGGTGAACCGCAGCAGTTGGCACCGTGGGACGGTTTGACCAGCCTCAGCGTAGGAAACGGAGCAGAGCAGATTTACGGTCAGTCTGCTGCCGGCATCTTCCAACGCGTCGGAAACGGCTGGGAGCTTCAGCTAAAAGGACCCACAGAACCGGCATTTCCAGGCTGACCTCTGTGTGCCGGAGGTTCCGGTCCATGGATTCACCCCGATTGTTTATGCACATAGCGAGCCGTGTGCCTTCCGCGGTGAAGACCAGACGGTAAAGCTGAAGAGTGACCTTTTCAGTCTTCAGCGCATGGTTCCGTCCACGGCAAACCCGGCAAAATGTCGACCCTGACCTTAATCCGCTTGAACCTGACAGGGCTCGACGCCGGGCCCCTAACCAACGAAGAACCGTCCGGGTCGTCGTCGCATTGCAAGCAGCCTGGGTTGACCTTCTGACTGTGCTGATTCCCGTCGACTGTGTCTGCTGTGAATCGGAAGACGCGGTACTTTGCAGCAGTTGTGCAAGGAAGGTCCGTCAGCTGTGCAAGCAGCCGTTCCGGGCCGAGCAGGAGTCGCCGGCTTTGGTTGATGTGGACGGCACGGCAAAGATCGAAGTGGTAGCAGCGGGGGCATACCGGGATGAGCTGGCGCGGTGCCTACTCTCTTTCAAGCACCATGGTCAGTGGCGGCTTGCGGCCGTTCTGGCTCCTTGCCTTGGCAAAGCCGTGGAGACTGCCATCGGTGGCCGGTCAGGTTATTGGCTTGTCCCCGTTCCCAGCAGCGGGAAGGCATACCGCAGGCGCGGATTCAGTCCGGTACATCTTCTGCTCTTCTTCATACGCGTGCGCCGGATGCTGCCGTTTTGCCCAATCCTTGACGTGCTGGAGAGGCGGGGAGAGCCGTCAGTGCTGATGAGAGCGGGCCCCCAAGCCGTCCTGAAAGTGGCAGCCCGGCTTTTTGGAGAGGTGTCAGGACGTGCCCCTGTGGAACGTGGGGGCGGTGGCCAAAAGGGGCTGGGAAGAGGCGAACGTGCTCGCCGGGTCCGAGGATCCATGAGGGTGCGCAGAGGAAGAGGCAAAGAATTGAGGGGCAGGAGATGCATTCTCGTTGACGATGTTCTCACCACCGGGGCGACCCTGGCTGAGGCAGCGCGGGTGGTCACTCTTGCCGGCGGCGAAGTCTCCGGCGCTGTCGTGCTCGCGGCCACGAGGCCACCAGCCTACGCCTCCGTCGCCGCACACGACCACCCCATGCAGTCATCAAGACTCAATCAAAAAATAAGTGGCTAAAGGATGAATAACGGGTGCCAATGAACTAACGTCGGTTGTGGGTACCAAGAACAGATGTACCTGTCGATAGCGGCTCGGAAAGGGGCTCGACTGTCCGTCAGACAAGCCCCCAACAGCGTCGTTGTCGTGTCACCTGAGTTATTGGAGGGCACCATGGAGTTCATGATCAGCGGACGAAATCTGACAGTTTCTGACCGCTTTCGCGAATATGCCGGCGAAAAAATCTCAAAGATTGAATCGCTGGGGGATAAGGTCCAGCGGGTTGACGCCAAGGTTTCCAAGGAAACCAATCCCAGGCAGACGCCTGGCGAACTCACCGTTGAAGTGACTGTCTTGGGCCGAGGCCCCGTTATCCGTGCCGAGGCCACAGCCGCTGACAAGTTTGCTGCCTTCGATCTCGCGTACAACAAGCTGCTTGAGAGGCTTCGTCGTGCGAAGGACCGCAAGAAGGTGCACCACGGCCGCCACACGCCTAAGGCTGTGCGGGAAGCCACGGCAACACTTGAGCCAGCCAGTGCGAGTGAGCCGCTTTATGTAGAAGCAAGCAACCACCAGGAGTCCGCGCCGCAGGCAGACGAGCGGTCACCCTATGACATTGAGAACGATATTCCGGCCGGTGACTCTCCCGTCCTGATCCGCCGGAAAGTTTTCCCCGCAGCATCGCTGACCCTTGATGATGCTGTGGACAACATGGAGCTCGTCGGACACAACTTCTACCTGTTCCTGGACAAGGAAACCAACGCGCCGTCGGTTGTTTATCGGCGCAGTGGCTGGACCTACGGTGTCATCACCCTTGACTCCACATGCGAGCCCGGCGAGGAAGCCGTGGAAGAAAAGATCCATGCCTACCGCTCCGATGATCAGGCCGCCACGGCCAAGTAAATCCGCAACCTAAGCACGAAGGGACTTCAGTGACCGCTTCGCTGAGCCTGTCACAGGCACGGCGGATCGCATTGGCAGCTCAAGGATTGGCAAAGGTCCGGCCCACCGGCCCCGTGACTTCACGGGCGGTGGGCCGGACCTTTGCCCAACTGCAGCTTGTCCAGATCGATTCAGTTAATGTGGTGGCACGAAGCCACTACCTTCCGTTCTTCTCCCGACTAGGTAACTACGATCGCCTCATCCTGCAATCGATGGCAGGCCGCAATCCACGCAAAATGATGGAGTACTGGGCGCACGAGGCAAGCTTTATCCGCCCGGAGCACTTTCATGACTTGCTCGTGTGGCAGAAGCGGGCCTGGGTAGGAGCCCATGGCCTGGATCCGGCCGTACGTCAGGATATGGAGGATCGAATCCTGGACGCCCTCACTGTGGGACGCCCGATGACAGCATCCGAACTGACTGCAAAGCTCGGGCACGATGAAGGCCTGGAACGCGATAATTGGGGCTGGAACTGGAACATCGTCAAGCGCGTGCTGGAGCACCTTTTCGAAGAAGGCCGAATATCCGCTGCTTCGCGAACATCGCAATTTGAACGCAAATACACCCTGACCTCAAGGGTAATTCCGCCACACGTCACGCCGTCCGGGGTCGACGCCGAAGCGTCCCTGGATCGTCTGATGGAAGCAGCCGCCCAAGCCCACGGCATTGGCACGGTGAGGTGCTTCTCCGACTACTTCCGTACACCCCTGAAAGCAGGTGCAGGCTCCGTTCAACGATTGGTCCAGGCCGGCCGCCTTGAGCCTGTTGTGGTTCGTGGATGGGACAGGGAAACATACAAGCATGTTGACGCCAAGCTGCCACGAAAGGCCGCGGGCCGCGCGCTGCTGAGTCCTTTCGATTCCTTGGTCTTCGAAAGACGGCGACTCGAGGAGCTGTTCGGATTCCACTACCGGATTGAGATTTACACCCCCGCCGCCAAGCGACGGTTTGGCTACTATGTTCTTCCATTCCTGCTCAGGGACGCCATCGTCGCCCGAGTGGACCTTAAAGCGGACCGCGCATCCGGTCAGCTCCTGGTGCGTTCCGCTTTTCGTGAGATGAACGCGCCGGTGGACACCGCCGTCGAACTTGCCCAAGAACTTAGGCTCATGGCTACATGGCTCGGCCTTCAGGGAGTGGTGGTGTGGCCAGTAGGGGACCTTGCCGGAGCGCTTTCCGAAGCGGTGGCAGAAGATCATGTTGCGTCGGATCAAGGCGTCCAACCGGCCAGTCCGCTCAGAGGGGAACGCGGCAACGTGGCGCTGGTCTCTCCCGTAGACTGAAACAGCCAGAATTCGGCAGCATGAGACTGGGAGCAATTTCACGTGGCATCACTAATCGAAAAACTTCTCCGCACGGGTGACAAAAAGACACTCAAGACACTGCGGAACTATGCCGATTCCATCAATGCCCTGGAAGACACCTTCAAGTCCTTCTCGGACGCTGAAATCCGCGAGGAAACGGACCGGCTAAGGTCCCGCCACCAAGATGGCGAATCCTTGGAAGCCCTCCTCCCGGAAGCCTTCGCCGCTGTGCGCGAAGCCTCGTCCAGGACCTTGGGGATGCGGCACTTCGACGTGCAGCTCATGGGTGGCGCTGCGCTGCACCTGGGCAACATCGCGGAAATGAAAACCGGTGAAGGCAAGACCCTTGTTGCTACTGCGCCTGCGTACCTTAACGCTCTTTCCGGCAAGGGTGTCCACGTTGTCACGGTGAACGACTACCTTGCCGAGTACCAGTCCGAACTCATGGGCCGCGTCTACAGGTTCCTTGGTCTTTCCAGCGGTTGCATCTTGTCCAACCAGGACCCCACCGTACGCCGGGAACAGTACGCCGCTGACATTACGTACGGCACCAACAACGAATTTGGCTTCGATTACCTGCGCGACAACATGGCTTGGGACGCGAGTGAGCTCGTCCAGCGCGGCCACAACTTCGCGATCGTGGATGAGGTCGACTCCATTCTGATCGACGAAGCGCGTACTCCGCTGATCATTTCCGGTCCCGCGCAAGGCGACACCAACCGGTGGTACAGCGAATTTGCCAAAGTCGTCCTTCGTTTGCAGCCTGACGTCGACTATGAAGTCGATGAGAAGAAGCGGACCGTGGGCGTGCTTGAAGCCGGTATTGAAAAGGTAGAGGACTACCTTGGAATACAAAACCTCTACGAATCTGCCAACACCCCGCTGATTGGCTTCCTCAACAATGCCATCAAGGCCAAAGAACTTTTCAAGCGGGATAAGGACTACGTCATCCTCGACGGCGAGGTCTTGATCGTTGACGAGCACACCGGACGCATCCTTGCCGGACGGCGCTACAACGAAGGCATGCACCAGGCTATTGAGGCCAAAGAAAACGTCGAGATCAAGGCGGAGAACCAGACTCTCGCCACGGTGACGCTGCAGAACTACTTCCGCATGTATTCGAAGCTGGCCGGCATGACGGGTACGGCCGAGACTGAAGCCGCTGAGTTCATGAGCACCTACAAGCTCGGTGTCGTTCCCATTCCCACAAACCGCGATATGCAGCGTATCGACCAGCCGGACCTCGTCTACAAGAACGAGGTGGTTAAGTTCGATGCTGTTGTTCAGGACATCGCGGAACGTCACGAGAACGGCCAGCCTGTGCTGGTGGGTACCACTAGTGTCGAAAAGAGTGAGTACCTCTCCAAGCTCTTGGCCAAAGAAGGCATCCGGCACGAAGTACTGAACGCCAAGAACCACGCAAGGGAGGCGTCCATCGTGGCGCAGGCCGGGCGAAAGGGCGCGGTTACAGTGGCAACCAACATGGCGGGCCGCGGTACTGACATCATGCTCGGCGGCAATGCCGAATTTACTGCCATTGCCGAACTTGCCAAGCGCGGCCTTGATCCTGAGGAAAACTCCGAAGAGTACGAGGCCGCATGGCCTGCGGCGCTCGCCGCAGCCAAACAGGCAGTCAAGGACGAGCATGAAGAAGTTCTGGACCTTGGCGGACTTTACGTACTTGGAACCGAGCGCCACGAATCCCGCCGTATTGACAACCAGTTGCGTGGACGTTCCGGACGGCAAGGCGACCCCGGCGAATCCCGGTTCTACCTTTCTCTGACAGATGACCTCATGAGGTTGTTCAACTCAGGTGCGGCCGAACGTCTGATGAACAGTTCGGTGCCTGACGACGTTGCGCTTGAGTCGAAGCTGGTTTCCCGGGCAATCGCCTCCGCGCAAGGCCAAGTAGAGGGCCGCAACGCCGAGCAGCGTAAGAACGTCCTCAAGTACGATGACGTCCTCAATCGTCAGCGTGAAGCCATTTATGGCGACCGTCGTCGGATCCTTGAAGGCGATGACCTGCACGAAAAAGTCCAGTACTTCCTGGAAGACACCATCAACGCACTCATTGACGCCGCCACCTCTGAGGGATCGGGCGACGACTGGGACTACAACCAGCTGTGGGCGAACCTCAAGACCTTGTACCCGGCAACAGTGACTGCCCAGGAAATCATTGACGAAGCCGGCGGTAAGTCCAGGGTCACGGCGGAATTCCTGAAGGAGGAAATCCTCTCTGATGCCCGGCTCGTTTACCAGGCACGCGAAGAGGCAATCGGCTCCGAGAGCATGCGTGAGCTTGAGCGCAGGGTTGTGCTCTCCGTCCTCGGACGCAAGTGGCAGGAACACCTCTACGAGATGGACTATCTCAAGGAGGGCATTGGTCTTCGTGCAATGGCCCAACGCGATCCTTTGGTGGAATACCAGCGCGAAGGGTTCGTGATGTTCCAAAGCATGATGGAAGCCATCCGTGAGGAGAGCATCGGTTTCCTCTACAACCTCGAAGTTGAGGTAACGCCCGCCGAAGACGTGGTGGTGGCGGACGATTCTGCCGCTGGCGCACACACCGAGCATCACGACCCGAAAATCCGTGCGGCAGGCCTCCAAGCGCCGGAAAAGCCGGCGCAGCTGCAGTACACCGCTCCAGGTGAAGATGGAGCAACCCAGACACGCATTGAGGGCCGGACTTCAGGACGCTCCGGCAATCCTGCGAAAGCGGCAAGCCAGGACCAGCGCAAGCAGGCCAAAAAGAAGCGTCGCTGACCGGTCTCGTGAGGCGGTCAAGAAAAGGGTGAACCCAGGCTGATTGTCCAGGGTTCACCCTTTTTGTCTGCCTCGAGGCAATTTCTTCCGCTGAATTTATCCAATTTCCAGCGCGGTAACCTGCCAAACTCCGTCCAACCGCTCCAGCCTCATGGCTACGGCACGGCACCGTTGCTCTTCCGCCACTACGATGCTTGCCTCGCAAATGGATTCGGATATTGAACAGACCCGAACAGAGCGGACCATGGGGCTCAGGTGGGGCTGCGGATTACCCCTTGTTCTGGCTGCGTGTTTTCGCGTGAGGGCTGCTCGATGCTGGAGGGACAGGTAGCACTCCGAATCCAGGGAGCGGGAGAGTTGTTGCAGTGGACGGGTGCCGGCCAGAACCTCCAAAGCTGCCTGCGCGATGCTCCGTGCCACAAGCCGGACATCGACGTCCGGGCCTC
This sequence comes from Arthrobacter sp. M2012083, assembly GCF_000281065.1. Lineage (GTDB taxonomy): Bacteria > Actinomycetota > Actinomycetes > Actinomycetales > Micrococcaceae > Arthrobacter. The sequence goes on along the minus strand of NZ_AKKK01000013.1, from coordinate 77,689 downwards.
CCGGGCCGTATGTGGGGGTTGTGCGCTTTGTGCTCCGGCGGCTTGCTGGTCGGTTCGCAGTTGCAACGGTCATGGTCATACCTCAGGCATTCACTACATGAGCTTCAGCGTGGGGACGCATTGCTCGGTGGCTTCTGCTGGGATGACGCCAGGAATCGGCTTTGATAGGTGGAGGCTGGCCCCTGAGCGGGCGGGTTTGTGGAAATGGCGGGCTCGAGCCCTTGACTGCTAGCCCGATGAGGGCGGCTGCAGAACCTGTCCTGGAAGCAGCACGGCCGGGTTACTTCCGATGGTTTCGCGGTTGGCGGCGTACCACTTGGGCCAGATCAGAGCGACGTCCACGTCAGTTGCGAAGGGTCCCAGCCTGGACGCCGCAATTGACCACAACGAGTCACCATCCTTGACGATTACGATGGCGTCGCCCGATTGGGTCGATGAACGTGAGGACTGGCGGCTCAGAAGTCCTGGATCAACCACCGGAGGCTGAGGCTGCCATCGTGGACTAATGGCTCGACTGCTGGCCTTGTCGTTGTCGCCTACAGATTCCAGAGTGGAGAAGGCATGCTCCGCGGAAGCGGGGTTCCACGCTGGCTGCGCGTGGGCCGTGTTACCTGGGGAAGCACTGTGCCAACCCGGTACAGGCGGGCTGGTATCTGCTTGAGCGACCCCTGCGCCCAGAAGGTTCAGGCTCGCGACCGCCACGGCGATTCGCAACATAAAGCCAGGGCTGAACTTCGAAAGCGAGTCGGCACGGTTCCTGTGCCCTGCCTGGAGCAGTAGCGACGCCAGGAAGGCGATGAACAACGAGAGCGCCCACCAAATCACTATCGCAATCCCGGCAGCACAGGCAACAAAACCGAGAAAATGTTCAAAAGTGGATCTTTGGTTAAGTCGCTCAGCGGCTCCCCACTGTGCAAGGAGCAGGTTTCCGACAAGAATCAGGAGCAGTCCCAGACCAAGAACAGACGCTGCGATGCTGGAGTCACTGCGCAATGTTCGTGCCATTCAAAGCCCCCAAGCTTTATTTGGTGTAATTTGATGTACTTTGACTTTCTTGACCCCATTTTGAGCACACCTGCTTCATCTTGTCCAATCGCGAAATTTCTTTCCGCGGCGGATTAGCCTTGCTTCTCCCTGCAGCCTAGTCTGACTACATGAGATGGGACTCTCTTTTCGGCGATCTGGAAGCACAATTTTCTGCGCGGCGTGCCCTGGAGGAGGAATCTGAGATTACAGATCGGGCCAGGGCTGAGCTTGCAGGAATCGAACTAGGTGATCGCCTGCGCGGGGCCGCTGGTGCCGAAGTCAAGATCGTCCTGGTTGACGGCAACGTTATCCGAGGAGTGCTGGGTCGCGCGGGTAACGGGTGGCTGGTCCTGACCGACGGGGCGCGACAATGGCTGGTGCCTTACAACTCGGTGCTCTCATACCAAGGATTGGGGAGAGTGGCATTGAAGCCTTCGTCACGGATGCAGCAAACAATGGGGATGGCCTCAGCACTGAGGGCGCTGTCAAGGGACCGCTCTGAACTGATAGTTCATCTGAAGGTGCGGACGGGTGACGGGTACAAGCTGCATGGAGTCATAGACAGGGTGGGGCGTGACCACTTTGACCTCGCAGTGGTTCCGCATGGTGAAGTACGCCGAGCCGGCAATATAGCCGCGGTCCTGACGATCCCTATCAGTTCAATGGCAGCGCTTTGCTCCGGGGGGAGTCAAGACTTCAGGGGTAGCGGCAGCTAAGGCTGGTTAACTTTGTTCTTCGCCTCTTCGATCATGCGGCTGGCCTCTGCGTAGCGATCCTCGATGTACTGCTCAAGCATCTTTTCCTCGATGCGCCATTGTCCCCGCCCTCCTACCTGTATGGCCTTCAGTTCGCCGCTTCTCACGAGGGCATAGGCCTGAGGCGAATTGATTTGGAGTTGTTCGGCAACATCGGCAAGGGTCAGAAATCGGGGCATGGCTTCATTTTGCCACCGTTGTTCCCTTTTGGTGTAGTTATCCACAGTTTCGGCCTGTTTGAGGCCAATGGCTTTGAACCTGTGGAAGGCGCCGGTAAGAATGAGGAGGCAGGTGCCGTCGGCCATGCCGTAACTCAAAGCGGGGGATGAGGAAAATGGGTCAGAGTGTGGGCATTGCGGCTCCGAGGCTGCAGAAGCCATCGTGGAGGGATCCCCGGCTGCTCATTGGCGTATTGCTGGTTCTGGGATCTGTAGCCGGCGTCATTGCGTTGCTTGGTTCCGCTGACAGGACTACGCAGGTGTACTCGGCCCGGGAAGACATAGCGGTGGGTCAGGTGGTCGCGGAGGCGGACTTATCCATTGTCAAAGTCCGCTTGGATGAGGTCGAGCAAAGCTATGTCACAGTCGAACACGGCTTCGCTGAGGGCAAGGTTGCGCTGCAGAGGGTGGCAAAGAATCAGCTGGTCCCGCAGGCAAGCCTGGGGGACGCCGATGCCGTAGACCGTAAACCGGTGGCCATTGCCATGGAGGAAGAGCTGCCCTCTCAAGCCGTTCCAGGCGCCAGGGTTGATGTGTGGATTGCAATGCCCGGTTCAAACGGTGCGTTTGAGGAACCGCGGCTGCTCCTGCCAAGTGCGGAAATCGCCGAAGTGACCAGCGGCTCTTCTACGTTGGGTACTGCGAAAACAACCGTGGTGATGGTGCTGGTCACTGATGAGCAAATGCCAAAATTGCTGGGTGCCCAAGCAAACAAGGCCAAGGTGTCTGTTGTTTGGAATCCTGCGGGCGTGGTCCGGTGAGCATTCCTGTCGTTACCGTTGGTTCCGCACAGGAAGCTGTAGTCGGCGGGTTGGAACGCCTGCACGGTCCGGTAACAGTGGTGCGCCGTTGTTCAGAGCTTGCTGAACTGATTGCTGCTTGCCAAAGCGGTCTTGCAGTTGCGGCTGTGGTTGCGGAAGGTTGCGAGGAACTCACCACCACGCTGGTTGATCGCCTCGGAGCAGTCGGCGTCTCCATCGTTGCCCTGACGGATGATCCCGCCGAGGCCAAACGCCTGCACTCCATCGGAGCCGTTCCAGCCTCGACCGGCATTGATGCCGCAGACCTCGCAGCCAAAATTTCGGAGGCTGTGGGTCGCGAAGGTCCACGGAGCCAGCCTTTGCCTGGCAGGGACGCAGGTTTCGCAGATCCTGGAGCGGGTGCGCTTTTGGAGCCTGCAGCGGAATACGTCGACGACATGCCGGAGGGGGCAGGTCAGATAACTGCCGTATGGGGACCGGTTGGCGCACCTGGCAGGACTCTTCTTGCGGTCAACATCGCGGCGGAGCTGGCCGCGGCCGGCGAGTCAGTCATCCTCGTGGATGCTGATAGTTATGGGGCCAGTGTGTCGGCGGTTCTTGGGCTGCTGGACGAGTCTGCGGGTCTGGCCCAGGCCTGCAGGCTGGCGGACCAGGGCTTGCTCGATATTGAGGCACTCAAGTCGGCGGCCATATCTGTTTACACGAAAGCCGGGACTTTTCGGGTTCTCACGGGAACTACCAGGGCGGACCGGTGGACGGAATTGAGGGCGGGAGCGATCTCGATGGTCCTCGAAAGGGCCAGGCAAGTGGCGGACCATGTGGTGGTGGATACGGGTTTTTGCCTTGAAGCCGATGAAGAGCTCAGTTTTGACACCATGGCTCCGCGGCGGAACGCCGCCACGCTTCGCAGTTTGGAAATGGCTGATGTTGTGTTCGCGGTAGGGGCAGCGGATGCCATTGGAGTGCCGCGACTGGTTAGGGGACTGGCGGAGCTTGAGTCCGTGGTTCCGGAAGTATCTCCCCGTGTCGTATTGAACAAGGTGAAGCGTTCGGCGGTGGGCCATTCGCCCAGACAGCAACTGGGTGACGCCTGGGACCGCTATGGTCCGGGAGTGGGTGTGGACGCCTACCTTCCGGCAGACTCCGTGGCGTGTGATGCAGCTTTGCTGGCAGGTGCAGTCCTCCTGGAAGTAGCGCCTGACTCGCCGCTGCGGATGGCCATTGCCGGGTTGGTCTGTGCACCCGTCCAGCGAAATCGTAATTCGTTTGGTCGATCTATCAGAGCTTTGCACCTCCATAAGCGCTAGGCTCGCCATGTGGGCTGCAGAGTCGCAGCAATGAACATGTGATGGAGGCGTTTGTAGATGTCGTCAGGATCCAGCGTGGAGGATCGGTCCGATGCAGCAGTTGTCCGTGAAGGTTTCTTCGGTGACTACTATGAACACCTCGCAGAGGAAGATTCACGTGCGTATTCACCCGAACTGTTGATTGCGCGGGCAACAAAGCACAGGAACGTTGCCCAGTCCAGACGGCCCGGAAATGCCGTCGTCCAGATCGCCGTCGAACCTGAGCGAAACGTTGTGTATATCGTCACGGACGATATGCCCTTCCTTGTCGACTCTGTCAATGCAGAACTCGTTCGCCAAAACTGCGCGATCCGTTTGGTGATGCACCCATTGTTCGTGGTCACCCGTGACCGGGTGTCCGGTGAGCTGAGCAGAATTTCCAGGGTCCCATCCAACGTTGGCATTTCCAGCGGCGACACCGCCGCGCTCCCCAGCGTGGCCCACCTTTTGGGCGATGGCGATAACGCCTCGCATATGGAGTCATGGATCGCTGTTGAAATTGACCGTGTAAGTGATGATGCGCGGGAAGAGTTGATCGCCGGGCTGCAACGCGTTCTTGGCGACGTTAGGGCGGCTGTGGAGGACTGGCCCAAGATGCGCAGCAAAGCTCTCGAGCTGGCCGAGGCGTTGGGCGGCATCACGCATCCGGAGCAAGTCGCTGAACTCCGCCAGGCACAAGACCTTTTACGATGGCTGGACAACGGAAACTTCACTTTCCTGGGTTACCGCGAATACGACCTCGTTGACGAGAACGGCGAGGACGTTCTTCAACTCCGTGAAGACAGTGGCCTCGGTCTCCTGCGCGCCGGCGACACCACGCGTCAAGTCCAGCACCTCACGGATGCCGGCCGTAAGCGCGCCAGGGAGAAGCGTGCCTTGGTGATTACCAAGGCGAACTCGCGCTCCACTGTGCATCGGCCCGCCTACCTTGATTACATCGGCGTCAAGAGTTTCGATGCGTTGGGAAATGTTAACGGTGAGCGGCGGTTCATTGGCCTGTTCGCTACTAGTGCTTACACCGGATCGGTTCGCAACATCCCGATTGTTCGGGACAAGGTGGATGCTGTCCTCCGTAACGCCGGGTTCCCCATTGACTCCCACTCGGGGAAGGATCTTTTGGGAATCCTTGAAACGTATCCGCGCGACGAACTGTTCCAGATCGAGATACCTGATCTTGCCGCCACTGCCACCGGCATCCAGCGACTCCAGGAGCGACGCCGGACCAAGCTGTTCCTGCGCCCGGACATCTACGGACGGTTCATGTCCGCCGTGGTCTACCTGCCGCGTGACCGGTACACCACCAGTGTCAGACTCCGGATCGAGCAGGAACTCCGCGAAACGTTCCACGCGGAAAGCATTGACTACGAGGCCCGGATCACTGAATCCGCATTGGCTCGTGTTTTCTTCAGGATCAGGTTGCCCCGCACGGCTGAGCTGGCGGAAGTTGACGTGAAAGAACTGGAACAACGGCTGATGCGTGCGTCCCGGTCTTGGAGCGAAGGTATCGCAGAGGTGCTCCGTGAGCACCGGTCTGCCGAGGACGCCGATGTTCTGTCCGCGCTGTGGGCTGAGGCATTTCCCGCGGGGTACCGGGTGGACTACGAAGTGGAAGACGCTCTTGAGGATATTGAGCGCTTCGAGAAATACGGTGCGGAGGCAGAGCGGGCAGGACGGGTTACCAAGCAAATCAAGCCAGGTGTCCATGTGTACCTTCCCGAAGGTGCCGGTGAGGCGTTGGAGGAGGATGCCCGAGTCAAGCTCTACCTGATGGAGCCCAAGAGCCTTAGCCAAATCCTTCCCTACTTCCACAACCTCGGCCTTGAGGTCTTGGATGAACGCCCCTTCGAGATCGAAACCTCGGATCATCGCGATTTTTTCCTTTACGACCTCGGACTCAAGTACCCGGCAGGCGTCGACCCCCTGGCTACGGGCGACTTGCTGGGCGCCTCCTTCGGCGCAGCCATCACGGGCGCTGTCGAATCAGACAACTTTGACCGGCTGGTTCTCCGTGAAGGCATCCATTGGCGTCAAGTGGTGGTACTCCGTGCCTACGCCAAGTACATGCGGCAAATGGGCAACACCAACTCCTTCGGATTCATTGCTGATACCCTCCTGGGTAATCCCGATGTTGCACGTGGACTCAATGAGCTCTTCTCTGCGCGCTTCGACCCCACCGTTCCGGAAGGACAGCGGCCCGAACGCCAAGCCGCAGCGCGGGCAGCGCTCGCTGAGTCGATCGAGCAGGTGGCTACGTTGGATGCCGATCGCGTTCTGCGAACCTTCGTGAACCTTATTGAGTCGACTCTGCGGACTAATTACTACCAGAACAAGGAATACGTCAGCTTCAAGCTGGACCCCACGTCCATTGAGGGTCTTCCTTTCCCACGCCCAATGTTCGAGATCTGGGTTTACTCGCCGAGCGTTGAAGGCGTGCACTTGCGCTTCGGGAAGGTAGCCCGCGGTGGCCTTCGCTGGTCTGACCGCCGGGAGGACTTCCGGACTGAAATTCTGGGCTTGGTAAAAGCACAGACCGTCAAGAATGCGGTCATTGTCCCAACGGGCGCCAAGGGAGGTTTCTTTGCCAAGAAGCTCCCCAACCCGGCCGTAGACCGGGCTGCTTGGATGGCTGAAGGAATCGAGAGCTACAAGACTTTCATCCGAGGCCTTCTGGACATCACGGACAACCTCGTTACTTCAGCAGACGGCGAAAGGCTGGTGCCGCCGTCGGACGTTGTTCGGCACGACGATGACGACTCCTACCTTGTAGTGGCAGCGGACAAGGGCACCGCTACGTTCTCCGACACCGCCAACGGGCTTGCGGCCGAATACGGCTTCTGGCTCGGTGACGCGTTTGCCTCGGGCGGGTCGGTCGGTTATGACCACAAAGCCATGGGCATCACTGCCCGCGGAGCCTGGGAATCAGTCAAGCGGCACTTCAGTGAGCTCGACCTTGACACCCAGACTGAGGAATTTACGGTGGTTGGCGTTGGCGACATGTCCGGTGACGTCTTCGGCAACGGTATGCTTCTTTCCCGGCATATCCGGCTACTGGCCGCGTTCGACCACCGCCACATCTTCCTTGATCCCTCGCCTGATGCTGCTGCATCGTTTGCCGAGCGGCAGAGGCTGTTCGAACTCCCCCGATCCTCGTGGGACGACTATGACCGGACCCTTATCAGCGAAGGTGGCGGTGTCTATCCACGCCAGGCAAAGACCATCCCGGTCTCGGACCAAGTACGCAAGGCGTTGGGCCTGCCGGATGGGACAACGCAGCTAAGCCCGCCGGAACTTCTTCGCGCGATTTTGCTGGCCCCGGCAGATCTTCTCTACAACGGCGGTATTGGCACGTACGTCAAGGCTAGTACTGAAACGCATGCTGCCGTGGGGGACAAAGCCAACGACGCCATCCGTGTGGACGGTAGGGATCTGCGGGTCAAGGTAGTGGGCGAAGGTGGAAACCTGGGATTGACGCAGCGGGGACGTATCGAGGCCGCCTTGCAGGGCGTCATTCTGAATACGGACGCAATCGATAACTCCGCCGGTGTTGACTGCTCCGACCATGAGGTCAACATCAAGATCTTTGTGGATCGGATGGTAGCGGCCGGCAAGCTTGACTCCGCCGAACGAGCCAGCTTCCTCGCCGACATGACCGATGAAGTGGGACGGCTTGTCCTCCAGGACAATATCGACCAGAATATTCTGCTCCTCAACGACCGGACCCGCGTCGCGGACTGGAGCCCAAGTTACGAGCGCCTCATGGACTGGCTGGAGAAGTCTGCGGACCTCAAGCGCGATCTTGAAGCACTCCCGACCACAGAGACCCTGCGGTCGAGGTTGGAACAGGGCCAAGGACTCACGTCTCCCGAGTTGGCGGTCCTGGCTGCATACGCAAAGATCGAGCTGGCTGGGGCGTTGCGGGACAGCAACCTCGCCGACGATCCGTGGTTTGCGGACACGATCCGTGAATACTTCCCGAAGCAACTGCGGGAGAAGTTCGACGCGGAGTTGGACACCCACCCGCTGCGGCGCGAGATTATCGCCACCGTGGTTGCCAATGACATCATCAATCTTGGGGGCATTACCTTCGCCTTCCGGGCCATTGAAGAAACGTCGGCCAATGAGGTGGCCGTTGCCAAGGCATTTGTGGCGTTGCGTGAAATCTACGACCTCGATCCCATGGTTGCCGAGCTGAATGCGCTTCCGGCATCCTTCCCGACCGAACACTGGAGCGAAGTCCATTTGGACATCCGCCGGTTGCTCGACCGGGCAGTGCGCTGGGTGCTGGGCCAGGGGATGGGGTCACAGCCCATATCGGAGGTTGTTGAATCCTTTAAGCCTATGTTGGCCCCGCTGAGGGCCAAGCTTCTGGACTACCTTCGGGGTGAGGACAAGATCCGCATTTCCGCCTGGTTGGACAAGGCCCGTACTTGGGGACTGCCGGAGCATCTTGCGCACAGGTGGGCTGAGCTGTTCGAGAGCTATGCTCTCTTGGACATCGCGCGGATTGCCCAAACCGGAAAAGAGGGTGTCGAGGACGTTGCACGCGTCTACTACACCGTATTCAACCGCTTCCACGTGGATTCGCTGCTGGAACGAATCAGTTCCTTGCCCCGCGATGACCGCTGGCAGGCTTTGGCTCGCGCAGCTCTCCGTGATGACTTGTACTCCACGGTGGCAGATATGACGACGTCGGTCCTTGAGTCCACGGAGTCCGGAGCCTTGGCTGAAGATCGCCTGAAGGCATGGGAAGGGCAGAATGCCGAACAGTTGGGACGTGCCAAGACGATGTTTGATGAGGTCAACGCGCTCGAAGCCGACGACATGGCTTCACTGTCTGTAGCATTAAGGCTCTTGAGGTCAATCGTTCGACGCTAGGGCCTGTCCCGGCGTCGTAAATGGAGGTGCAGTGGCAATCTTTACAGACCCCATCAGGGAACACGCTGATTTCGGGCCTGGAGATGCCGAATGGCTGCACCTCCTCGTCGGTGACTGGCAGATGGTGGCTGACTTGGCTTTCGCGGACCTTGCTTTGTGGTTCCCGCATCCGGAGTTCGGCTACATTGCCCTCGCCCACGTCCGTCCGTCGACATCGCACACGGTGTTCCACGCGGACTTCGTGGGGGAGGGCATCCGCTCGGACCTGCGCCCGATTGTGGATAAGGCGTGGAACAGCCGCTCGATCGAGCGATCAAGTGAAACAAGCTGGAGCAGCGAGATGGCACTCCGTGTTGAGGCTGTCCCCATGGTGCGTAACGGCAGAACACTCGCTGTCGTTACCTCTCACATGGACTTGTCCAGTTCGCGTATGCCATCCAGGCTGGAACTCACGTATCGGCAGTGTGCCTACGATCTCTTGCGGATGGGAACCCTGGGCCTGTGGCCCGACTTCGCATCTCCGACGGGCTCCCGTCGGGGAGCCCCGCGCGTCGGCGACGGGCTCATCAGACTCGACGCGGAGGGCATTGTGCAGTATGCAAGTCCCAATGGTGTGTCTGCCTTTCGTCGACTGGGGGAGGTGGAGTCACTGGAGGGGCGTTCGTTGGCGGAGGTGACTGCCGGCCTTCTGAAGGACCGGCGGATGGTGGACGAGACATTGCCTTTGGTTGTGACTGGGCGGATGCCGTGGCGCAGCGAGATTGAGTCCAGGGGTGTCAGTCTTTCACTTCGCGCCATTCCACTGCGCGATGAGCAGCAGCGTTTCGGTGCCCTTGTCCTCTGCCGTGACGTTTCGGAACTGCGCCGCCGGGAAATGGAACTTGTTACCAAGGACGCCACCATCCGGGAGATCCATCACCGGGTAAAGAACAATCTTCAAACTGTCGCAGCTCTTCTGCGAATGCAATCGCGGCGCATGGTCAGCGACGAAGCCAAGCAGGGTCTGGAACAGGCGATGCGGCGCGTGGCCACGATTGCGCTCGTCCACGAGACCCTTTCCCAGGGCCTGACTCAGAGTGTCGACTTTGATGAACTGATTGGACGGCAATTCAGGTTGTCAGCTGAAGTGGCCTCACCGTCCCAGCAAGTGCGAACAGAACGCTCAGGTATGTTCGGCGAGTTGCCAAGCGATTTTGCCACGCCACTGGCCTTGGTGATCAACGAACTTGTCACCAACGCTGTTGAGCATGGACTCGAGGGACGCACTGGTACGGTGTGGTTGCTGGCCGATCGGGCAGATGGCGACGGCAACGACGAATTCCTGACGGTGACCATAGCCGACGATGGCGTGGGCCTGCCTGATGGCCAATACACAGAGGGATTGGGCCTGCAAATTGTTCGTACACTCGTGACCAGCGAGCTCGGCGGCTCCATTCAGTGGAGCCCACGCGAAGGCGGCGGGACCGCTGTCGAGATCGTCCTCAACCTCGCCCGGGCGTAGCTCCCAAAGCCAGGAGCCCTGAATCTCAAGAGCAGCACTTAACGAAGAAGGCCGCGGACCAAGGGTCCGCGGCCTTCGCTGTCCTTGGGCTAGGAAGCGCGGCGTGCGCGTGCAGCGCGACGCTTAAGTGCCCGTCGTTCGTCTTCACTCATGCCGCCCCAAACACCTGCGTCTTGTCCGGACTCCAACGCCCACTGAAGGCAGGTGTCGACAACGGGGCAGCGGCGGCAGACGCTTTTGGCTTCCTCGATTTGAAGAAGTGCTGGTCCCGTGTTGCCTACTGGGAAGAAGAGCTCCGGGTCCTTTTCGAGGCAGGCTGCGCGATTACGCCAATCCATGCTGATCAGTCACTCCATTCGTGAGAACTAGAAGGGCCTTTTGTGAAAACATTCACGAGAGGCTCCAAAGGAAAGGGGCCCGCATGGGCCCCCTTGGTCGTCTGAGTCAAGCGTTTCATGTTAACGCCTTGTAAACAAGGGGTGTTAGTGGTCGAAATGCCCGGAATCCGTGAGCGATGCATCACATCAGCCGCCAGTGCCCTCACTGCTAGATGACTATGTCCGGTAGTGTGCCAGTGTGTCAAGACCTCCCGTAAACCCTGCCCAACCCGCGTCCGGCCCGGACGGAAGCGATGATCATGATGCGTCGGCGGGCCTCGCAGCAAACAGACCTGGGGCTGGTCGCCGTCCTCTGGGAATCGTCATCATCTCAGTGGTTGTAGCGCTTGAAGCCCTCGCCCTCCTCGGCGCAGCTGCATGGTATGCATTCGAACTGTTGACCGGTGCTCCAGTGCTGACCTTTTGGGGGGCAATCTTCACTCTTGGGCTGCTGCTTGCCTTCTCTGCCTGGCTATTTGCCGTAGGCCACTTCTTGTTCCGCGGCTATAGGTGGACGCGTGCCGCAGCCCTGGTGGCCCAATTGTTTGTTCTCACCATCGGTTTTCCCACCTTGTCCGGGGGACTGGTGTTGCAGGGATTGGCGATGCTGATTCCGGCGTTCGCTGCGATTGTTTTCCTTTTCCAGAAGGACGTCGTGGCTTTTGCTTCACGTACCGGGGGAGCAGCCGGGGCCCTCTAAGTTACCGGGCTCCAGACGCACAGCAGTGTTAACAGAGACTGGCACCCGCTCAGTGCCCATTGGCATGCGGTGGAAAGCTCGTGGTGAGTACGCCCTGAAAGGGCGTCACATCCGCACCACTGATGAGAAAGCCGCGTCCCGGGCGCCCGGTTCGATCGGAATCCAGCCTCACGCCGAGCAGTTCGCCGTCGTGGGGTGTTCCGGGCGCTAGTACCAAACCCATGCAGGACGCCTGTGCTTCTTTTGCCAGCGGCAGATGATGCAGCAACGCTGGTCTCGTTGTCGCTGTCAGGATGACGCCCCGGACTTTACCCACCAAGCCTTCCAAGGCGCGGCGTCCCGGGGGATCAAGCAAATCGGCGTCGTCCACCAGCAGAATGCTGTTGGAGGCAAGGGTCTTCGCAGCGGCCTGGGATGCCATTAGAGCCCAGAACGGGCTTGCAGTTGCTGTATCCGGCGGGTACACCCACGAGACCAAAGGATTCAGGGCGCAAAGCGATGCCAGAAGTGAGGTCTTTCCGGAGCGAGGACTACCGAGGATAACGCTGACCCCATGTTCCCGCAGCGGCATGGCTACCGGGAGCGCTTCGTCCCCTCCGACGCCGATCCACAGTGGACCCAGTGAGCCGCTTCCCGCGGTGCAGGCTCCCGTTCCATTGCCGGGCGCCGGCCCTGAACCTGATCCCGATGGCTGTCCGAGTCCCGGGGACGCTTCTACGAGGTCGCGGAATTCCTCACCTCCAAGGAGCTCTGGGAGGGGCCGCACCCGGAACGGCGGTTCAGATGGAAGGAGATCACCGAATGGCCAGCGTCCATTCTCCGGAGCCGCACGAAACTGAGCCACGGTTGCGTGTTCGCCGGCAAGGTTTCCCATGACGGCGGCGCGCCCGGGGAGGGATTCCATCTCCGGGAGGCGTGGCCAGTGGAACCGCGACTCTTCAGTAGATCCCGAAGGAAAGTAAGCGCGATTCTGTATCGAGGCAAAAAACCGTGAGCTGACGAGCTCCCGCTCGCCTGAGATCAAAACGGTCACGCCTACGGAGCAACCGTCCCTGACGATGTCCTGCAGAATTGCTTCTGCATAACCAAATGGTCCACTCCGGAGCGCGGTGGCCCACGAGCACCACCCGGCCACGATTAAGGCCAGAGGTGAATTGGCCGTCCCGATTTCGCCGGCACTTCGTCGACACTCCATTTCCGCAGCGAGGAGCTTGAGGATCCGCACTGCGAGGTCCAGCTGGTGGAGGCCCACTTGGGCGCCGATTCGACCTCCCTCGATGACATGGCCAAGGACGCCCCTTGCGTCCAGGATATAAAGGTGCGGTTGGGGCTCCTGGGTGGCGAGCATCGCGGACGCAGCCCTGAAGCAGTCCCGTATACCACTTGATTCGCTGCCGATCATTGCCAGATGGCCGTCTTTGGATGGTGACCACAGTAGCGGTTCCACAACTTGATGCGTCGGCCTGTCGACCATCGCCAAAGGTCCCACCGCCCACTGTCCTTCCGTCGCGGACACGGAGCCATCCACTCCAAGAAGCTCATCACGCCAAAGGATCGTTGAGGGCAGCGGTGGGGCTACCGGACGTCGGGGGAGGGGTTTGCAGAGGTGCTGCCATGCCTCGCGGGCTGTTGAAACCACCCATTCAGCGCCTGCATCCGAGGGGGAATTCTGTTCGGTGGATGTATCGGCTGCGCCAGAGGGGAGCTCCAATGCCTGCAAAGCTGACTGTACGGCCGGCAAGGAATTGTCACGCCAGACGCCAGCCACCGTCATGGTCGGGGAAACCGATAGGGACGCTGTCTGGAATTCTTCGGGGCTGCATGAAGCTTTGGCGAGATACGCCCGTCCCGGAGCTTCCACGCTTATGGAGGCAGCAGCCTTCGAATTGATGATGTCCATGGACTCCGCCTCAGACTGCACGCGCAGGGCAATGCTCGATGTGACGTTCGCCCGGATGTCGGCGGACAAGGCTCCTTGGGGCCGCTGGGTAGCCATAATCAAATGAATACCCAGGGAACGCCCGATGGTGGCGACACGCATGAGCTCGCGGAGAGCGCCCGGGGCTTCGTCAACCAGCATGCGAAACTCATCAATCACCAACACCAGATACGGGATGTTCGGATCACTTGCCAACGCCAGTCGCCGATATTCGGCGAGATCTGACACGCTGGCCGCCGCGAACAGCTCTTCGCGGTGCCGTATCTCCCCGCGCAGGGAAACGAGAGCACGGTCCAAATGATGCTTGCTGAGGTCCGTCAGCAGGCCGACGCAGTGAGGTAGGCCCGCTAGCGGACGCAAGCCGGATCCGCCCTTGAAATCGAAAAACAAGAATGTCGTGCGATCGGGTGAGTCAGTCAGCGCAAGGGAAGCCACAAGGGTCCGAAGAAGTTCGGACTTGCCGGAACCAGTGGTTCCGGCCACCAGCAGATGCGGACCGTCGAGCTTGAAGTCGAAGGTCAACTGCCCGCGGTGGCCATTTCCCAAGACGGCGGTGAGGCCGTCTTGCTTGGATGCCTCTGCCCAGCGACGGAGCACTCGGCGCTGCCCGTAAGGAAGCAAGGAAGCGAGCGAACATTCCTCCGGAATCGGGTTGCTCATTCCAGGTCCTTCACCGAAGGCTGTACCCCGGACCCTCCGGCAGAACCTATCGAAAACTTCGGCTGGCACTAGATCCGGGATAAAGTGCCGGCGCTCGCCGCCTGTCTCCAGATAGCCTGTTGTTCCGGATGGCGATATTTCGATGACGACCCCGGGGAGTTCGGACTGTACGGAGCACCTGATGACCCGCCACGCGGCGGTTTGAGCAGTCTTCAAGAGGCGGGACACGAATTCTTGATCGTTGGCTGGATCATCGAGCATGATGACCATCCCAGTCAGCTTGCCGTTCGCGCGCTGAAGCGCTGCGAGGACGGTGGCCAAGGTGCTGGTGAGGGTGACCCGGGGTAGGAACCTGGCGCTCAAGGGCAATCTTCCCTGCCGGCCAAAAATAATGACGGGCGTTTCCGCCGAGCAGGAAAAACTGGCTAGTTGCATCAACACGAAGCGAAGCAACGCCTCCGTGTGATCCGGATGCCCGCGGAGTGTCACCACGGCATGTTTGGGATCCAAAGTCAGTGCCGCGCGGCCTATGGACGGCGGCCGGAACTGGGGATCGTCGGGAACAAGGCGCATGTTTGCTGACGCCTGCGTGGTGCCGAGCCGGAGCCACACATCGTAGCCCTGACTGCTGATCCCGGTCGTCCCGTTGATCCCTGCCGGCGACATCGCAGCTGTGGCGACAACGGCGTGGTCCGCGGCGGGCTCCGTGGTCAGCTGTCCTCCCTTGGAAGCGCGGTCAGCTGCCACAATCAGCTCTGCAGCTGAAGGCGAGCACTGTCGGCGTCGTTCAATGTCTTGTTGCACCGCGCGCGCAACGGCCAGCTTGCGTTCCCGGCGGCCCTTTTGCCCAGCGATCAGGGGGACAAGAAGGCTGATGGCCGAGATGGCTGTAAATCCCAAGTACATCCAGATTCCTGTGGCCACAGCCAGACCGATACCGGCAATTAATGGCAGCCCGGCAGCCAAGGCCATTGTCAGCCGGTTTCCGGCGCGGCTGGCATGAGGTACTTCCAGTGGTACCTCGACCGAACGACCCGCATCAACTGAAATCTCCGGACGGGGAGCACTGTCCGTGACGACGGTGAAGGTGGAGTTCCCACATTGCACCATTGATGACGACGTGATGAATTTTCGACGAACGGGCTGACCATCCACGAAAACCTGATTCGATCCCTCGACGGCCCTCAACATCAGCGCCGTGCTGGAAACCTCCAAGAAAGCCTGTTCCCTCGACATCCCAGGATCCGGCAATGAAATATCGACCGAACCCCTGCCGACGCAGTACTTGCCCCGTTGAATCCGGAAGGCGGAGCCTGCACCGGGTCCTGAATGGGCCAGCAACATGAGGGGCATGGACGTGTTCTTCGTGTCCCGATGCGGCGGAGCGCCGTCCACTATGACTGCGCCTGAAACGAGCGGCGGTATTCCCACCGTGAGAGTAGCCAAGAACCGTCCAGCCACCGAGAGGACGCCAGTTCCCCGCGTTTCACTGAGAAGTTGCTGTACGTCGGCGCCGGACGTGCCTTCCGGGACGGCGATGGTGAGTTCTTCCGGGCCCATTGTCGCAGCGGATCCGGGGGCGCAGACCAATGTGCACTCCAGGGCCATGGCTCTTCCTCTGCATTCCGGCGGGTACTGAACTTCGGGCTGACACGAATCACGCTACGGCCCTCCGAATTGAATCGCTGCGACCGTGTTGCCATATGTGGATAACTCTTCCCAAGGCTCACGCAGACACCGCCTTGACACCGGGGCATGGTGTCTCAGCTAAGATGAATCTCGTTGTCGCGTGTGCTCAATGAGGAAGGACCTTCACCGGTGATAGTGGTTGCGGAGAGCGCCGATGTTTCAGACAAGGCGATTATTGGTGATGGATCAAAGATTTGGCATCTGGCCCAAGTCCGCGAGCAGGCCGAATTGGGTGTCAATTGCATCGTAGGACGCGGAGCCTATATTGGCACCGGGGTCAAGATGGGGGACAACTGCAAAGTTCAGAATTATGCTCTTGTCTACGAGCCCGCGGTACTGGAGGCCGGAGTGTTTATCGGCCCGGCCGTAGTACTCACGAACGACACTTACCCCCGGGCGGTTAGCCCGGACGGCGGTCTAAAGAGCGCTCACGACTGGGTGCCGGTTGGCGTCACCATTCGGGAGGGCGCATCAATCGGTGCCCGAGCCGTCTGCGTCGCCCCAGTGACCATCGGACGATGGGCCACAGTGGCTGCAGGCGCTGTGGTGGCTAAAGACGTCCCTGATTTCGCCCTGATGGTCGGAGTGCCGGCCAAACGCCATGGTTGGGTCGGTAAAGCTGGTTTCCCGCTGCAGCGCAGCGGCGAGAACTGGGTATGCCCGGAGACCGGCGCCACATATGTTGAACAGAACGAGACCCTTCGAGAGGTAGAGGCATGAGCCCCGAATTCATCCCCCCCGCAAAGCCCATCATCGGTGATGATGAGCGCAAGGCAGTAGAGGCCGTCTTGGCCTCCGGCCAACTCGCACAGGGTTCGGAGGTCGCGTCCTTTGAGCAGGAGTTCTCTCAGGTGCTCCTCGACGGCCGGGCCGCCGTAGCGGTCAACTCCGGTACTTCCGGCCTGCACCTTGGTCTGTTGGCTGCTGGTATTGGTCCTGGTGACGAGGTCATCGTTCCGTCGTTTACGTTCGCCGCCACGGCCAACTCCGTGGCTCTGACGGGCGCGACGCCCATCTTCGCTGACGTGGACCTGGACCACTACACGCTTGATCCGGCCTCCGTCGAATCAAAAATCACGGACCGTACGGCCGCCATCATGCCGGTGCACCTCTATGGCCACCCCTTCGACGTGGACGGCATCGGCGCAGTCGCAACGAAGCACGGCGTGAAGGTTTTCGAAGATGCAGCCCAAGCACACGGTGCGGCTGTCAACGGTCGGAAGGTGGGTACATTCGGTGACTTCGCAATGTTCAGCCTCTACCCCACCAAGAACATGACGTCCGGCGAAGGCGGCATGGTCAGCACCGGTTTGGCCGACGTCGAGCGACGGCTCCGGTTGCTTCGTAACCAAGGCATGGAGCGCCAGTACGAAAATGAGCTTGTCGGTTTCAATGCCCGCATGACCAACATCCATGCTGCCATTGGCCGCGTGCAGCTGACCAAAATCAATGCCTGGACCAAGACCCGGCAGGAGAACGCGGCCTTCTTCGACGCAAACATCGAAGGCGTCGTCACTCCCAAGGTCTCCGAAGGCTACGAGCACGTGTACCACCAGTACACCATTCGCATTGCTGAGGACCGTGACGGTTTCGCCAAGGCTCTGCGTGAGGAATACAACGTGGGCTGTGGCGTGTACTACCCCATCCCGAACCACCGTTTGGCTCCTTTCCAGACTTCTGATGACCTCCCCGTCACAGAGGAAGCTGCGGCCAGCGTATTGTCGCTGCCTGTTCACCCGTCGCTGAGCCAGGACGACCTGGACCGCATCGTGGCTGCGGTCAACGCCGTTGCGAAGGCAGGAAGCTAGTGGCAAATCTGCGTGCAGGCCTCATCGGACTGGGGATGATGGGCCGCCACCACGCCCGTGTTATTCGTGAGCTGGAAGGCGTGGACCTCGTTGCCGTCGCTGACTCCTTCGGTGACCCTCACAACGTAGCCAGCGGCCTCGAGGTGTGCAGTTCGGTTGAACAGCTCATCGAGCAGGGCATCGACATGGCCGTAGCTGCTGTGCCAACCGTGCTTCATGAGGAAGTGGCTCTGCGGTTGGCTGAAGCCGGCGTGCACTGCCTGGTGGAAAAGCCCATTGCCAACGACTCCGTTTCGGGCCGCAGGATCGCCGAAGCGTTCGACTCGCGGGGATTGATCGGGGCGGTAGGCCACATCGAGCGCTTCAACCCGTCATTGCAAAGCCTCCGCGAACGGCTCGGCAACGGCGACCTCGGAGAGGTTTACCAGATCTCGACCCGCCGCCAGGGGCCATTCCCTTCCCGCATTGCGGATGTTGGCGTGGTCAAAGACCTCGCAACTCACGACATCGACCTCACTGCATGGCTCGCACAGAGCAATTTCGTGAATGTAGTTGCGCACACCACCTCCCGGAGCGGGCGCGAGCACGAGGACATGGTCACGGCAATCGGCCACCTCAAGAGCGGCGTAGTCACCAACCACATCGTCAACTGGTTGTCCCCCATGAAGGAGCGCACCACCGTTGTTCTGGGTGAACGCGGAGCATACATCGCGGACACTATCTCGGCTGATCTGACGTTCATTGAAAATGGCACTTTCCAGACGGACTGGGATTCCATTGCGGCATTCCGTGGCGTGTCGGAGGGGTCATCCACGCGCTTTGCCCTGGCAAAGCGCGAACCGCTGAAGATGGAACACGAGGCCTTCCGTGATGCTGTACTCGGAAAGTCCATGAACATTGTCACAATGGCGGAGGGGCTTGAGACCCTCCGCGTTGCCGAAGCAGTGCTCGAGTCCGCAGGGACAGGCTCCGTGATCTCGCTCTAGGCATTGTTCTTTTTGCAGTATTGAACGGGAGGCTGGCTGTGGGCCAGGCCTCCCGTTCGTTTTTCCGGAACAAATACTGCCCCGCTGCCATGCGGCGCCGAATCGGGGAACGATCGCAACGTCGGGTAGCCTTGACCAGTAGACGTGGGCATCTCTGTGCCCGCACGCCAATACACAGGAGAGTTTGTGAACGCTGATCTCGTCGTCGTCGGCTCGGGTTTCTTTGGCCTGACCATTGCAGAACGCGCCGCTACCGAGTTGGGGCTGAAGGTTGCGGTGCTTGATCGCCGCCACCATATTGGTGGAAACGCCTACAGCGAGAATGAGGCGCAGACCGGAATTGAGGTGCACCGCTACGGCGCCCACCTCTTCCACACCTCGAATGAGCGAGTGTGGGAATACGTGAACCGGTTTACCAAGTTCACGAGCTACCAGCACAAGGTTTACACCAGCCATAAGGGCGAGGTGTACCCAATGCCCATCAACCTGGGTACCATCAACCAATTCTTCCGCTCGGCCATGAGCCCCACCGAAGCCAAGGCACTCATTGCCGAGCAGGCGGGGGAACTGGCGGGTACAGATCCCCAGAACCTCAATGACAAGGGCATCCAGCTCATCGGCCGCCCCCTTTACGAAGCCTTCATCAAGCACTACACGGGAAAGCAGTGGCAGACGGACCCGAAGGACCTGCCGGCCGAAATCATCTCGCGCCTTCCCGTGCGCTACAACTATGACAACCGTTACTTCAACGACACCTACGAAGGCCTCCCGGTAGACGGTTACACGGCTTGGATTGAACGCATGGCGGATCACCCGAACATTGAGGTCGTCTTGAACTCGGACTTCTTCGACGACGGTGAGTACGGCCGGTCTTCTGTCCTCGGACAGGTACCCGTCATCTACACGGGTCCGGTTGACCGCTACTTCGACTACGCAGAAGGCGATCTCTCCTGGCGCACGATCGATCTCGAAGAAGAGGTCCTGCCCATTGAGGACTTCCAGGGCTGTTCAGTGATGAATTACCCGGATGCCGACGCCGCCTTCACGCGCATCCATGAGTTCCGTCACTTCCACCCCGAACGGGATTACACCAAGGACGCCACCGTCATCATGCGCGAGTTCTCGCGTTTTGCTGAAAAGGGGGACGAGCCTTATTACCCCGTCAACACTTCTGATGACCGTCAAAAACTGCTGGCTTACCGCGATCTTGCCAAGGGCGAGAAATCGGTCCTGTTTGGTGGGCGCCTTGGAACTTACAAGTACCTCGACATGCACATGGCCATTGGTTCCGCCTTGTCCATGTTCGACAACAAGATCAAGCCGCATTTCACCGGTGGCGCCAAGCTTGAAAGTGGGGGAGTAGACGCATGACCGCTACAACAAACGAAAGCCAGGAGATCGCCATGACGGCCACCACTGCCGCTGAAATCCCCGCTTCGACGGAACAGAGCCTGCGGATTGTCCAACGCGTAGTTTTCCCTGCCAACCGTGACCTCGACACACTGCCCCTGTATGTGGATCCAGACACCAACAAGGTCCACAGGAGCGACAGCAGCTCCGATGTTCAGGCAATTGGCATGGCCAGGAAACTGCACCCGGAGGACATCTTGGACCGGGGCTCCGTTCAGGTGCGCCGCGGTGAGCGTCTTTCCTTCGGTTCATACTTCAACGCCTTCCCTGCGAGTTACTGGCGCAAGTGGACCATCGCCACCAAGACCGTGCTCCACATTGAAACCGAGGGCGAGGGGACGGTTATTGTTTACCGCTCCAACGCCCGTGGCGCATCTCAGCGTGTCGACTCGATTCTCGTCGAAGGCGCTTCCGTCAATGATTTCGAACTGACCTTGGCACCTTTTGGCGACGGCGGCTGGTACTGGTTCGACCTCATCGCGGGCGGCGATGGCATGACGCTGAAAAGCGCTCACTGGGCTGTCCCCGATGAAGGCCGACCCCAGGGCCGCGTGACGCTGGGCGTAACGACGTTCAATCGCGCCGACTACTGCCTTGAGACCATAAAGTCCATTGATGCTGACGCTGGCCTACGGGAAATCCTGGCGGAACTCATCATCGTTGACCAGGGCAACAAGAAAGTTGCTGACGAAGCTGGCTTCGACGCAGTTGCGGAGTCCATGGGCGATCAACTGCGGATCATCAACCAGGGCAACTTGGGCGGCTCGGGCGGTTTTGCCCGGAACATGTACGAGATGGTCGTTTCTGACAAGAGCGATTACGTCATGCTCCTGGACGACGACATCGAGCTGGAAACAGAGGGCGTCATGCGCGCAGTGGCGTTTGCCGATCTCTGCCGGAAGCCGACCATTGTTGGCGGCCACATGTTCGACATGTACAACAAGTCCGTCCTGCACGCCTACTCTGAGGTAGTCAACTTTTATCGCTTCCTCTGGGGTCCTGTGGAGGGACTGGGTAACCACGACTTCTCCACCGCAGGTTTGCGCTCCACGCCGCAACTCCACCGTCGCTGGGATGCAGACTACAACGGCTGGTGGATGTGCCTCATTCCCAAAACCGTTGTCGAAACCATCGGCCTGTCCCTTCCCGTCTTCATCAAGTGGGACGACGCTGAGTATTCCCTCCGTGGCCGTGCAGCAGGCTTCCCCACAGTGACCCTTCCCGGCGCAGCCGTCTGGCACGTTTCCTGGGCTGACAAGGACGATTCCGTGGACTGGCAAGCCTACTACCACGAGCGCAACCGACTTATCGCGACTCTCTTGCACTCCCCGTTCCCCAAGGGCGGACGTATCCTTCGGGAGAGCTTGAACACGGACGTCAAGCACCTGGTGTCAATGCAGTACTATCCGGAGCAGGCCCGTGTTATGGCTCTCCGCGATGTTCTCGCCGGACCAGGCAATCTGCACAAGCAACTGCCCACCATGATGCCGAAACTCCGCGCAATGCGCGAGGAGTTCCCGGACTCCCAGGTCAAGACCGACCCGGCAGCGTTCCCGGAGGTCTTCCTCAAGCGTCCCCCCAAGAAGCCGCAGTCTTATAAGCAGCCAGGTGCTTTGGGCCTGCTTCCTTGGGCAGTTAAGACTGTCCTTAAGCAGACTCTGGCTCCTGTCCGCGATACCGCGAAGGCCAACCCTGAGGCTCATGTGGCCCACCAGGACGGCAAATGGTGGAGCTTGGCGCACCTGGACAGCGCAGTGGTCTCCAATGCCGACGGCACAGGTGCTTCATGGCACTTGCGAGACCCCAAAATGGCCCGTCAACTGGTGGTCGAATCGGCCAAACTCCACGCCCAGCTCTTCTCCAACTGGGAGACCCTCCGGGCCCAATACCGTGAGGCTCTTCCTGAGATCACCTCCATGGAATCGTGGCGGGAAACATTCGAAGCTTCGGAGCCCAGCAAGTAGCAATGACGACTTCCACAGATACTTATGCTGTTCCTGGGGTTGGTGCCGGGCTGCTGGACGTTTACCGGCGCCGATACCTCCTCAAACTGATAGTCCGTAAGGAACTCCGTGTAAGGTACCGGGGGTCCGTCCTCGGCCTTGCCTGGTCCTACGTCAAGCCGTTGGTTCAGTACGTTGTGCTGTTCTTCGCCTTGGGAATTGTCCTGCGCGTGGGGGATCAGATTCCCAATTACGCGTTGTACATGTTCTCCGGCGTCATCGTCATCAACTTTTTCTCCGAAGCGTTTTCGAATGCCACGAGATCCATCGTGTCGAACGCTGCCTTGGTTAAAAAGATCTACCTGCCGAGGGAGCTGTTTCCCGTTGCGTCAGTGTGGGTGGCAGCAGTTCATTTCCTCCCACAACTTGTGGTCTTGTTGGCAGCTGCGCTGCTGAGCGGGTGGAAACCGGACGTCATGCAGCTTATTGGAGCTGCTTTGGGCTTCGTCATTGTGGCAGTTACGGCAACGGGTTTGGGCCTGTTGGCGGGCGCCATCAATGTCTTCTTCCGCGACGCCGAAAATATCGTGGATATGTTGATGATGATCGTGACGTGGACGTCGCCGGTGCTCTATGACTGGACCATGATCCGCCGTCTGGCGCCCCCCTGGGTGTTGGTCATCTATCAGCTCAACCCGATAACCGTCGCTGTCGAATTGTTCCACTGGGCTTTCTGGTATCCCACCGTTGACCGCCCGGTCGAGCTGCCACCGCACCTCATGTGGACGGGATTGATTGGTCTCGGCATGGCAGCCCTGTTCCTTATCATCGGCCAACTCGTCTTCCGACGACTTGAGGGCCACTTTGCGCAGGAGGTCTAGATGGGCGCCGCAATAATCGTCAAGGGCCTTAAGAAGACATTCAATCTCCGCCATTCGCACTCCCTCAAGGAGACCCTCGTTTGGTTGGTCAAGGGTCGGAAAAGCGACCTCAGCAAGAAGTTCGATGCTCTCCACGATGTGAGCTTCGAGATTCAGCCGGGGGAGACCGTGGCACTGTTGGGGTTCAACGGCTCAGGAAAGTCCACACTGCTCAAACTCATATCGGGCGTCATCCTGCCCGACAAGGGAACAGTCCGCACAAAGGGTCGCGTAGCCGGGCTCATTGAGGTGGGAGCAGGATTCCACCCGGACTTGTCCGGGCGTGAAAACGTCTTCCTCAATGCCGCCATTCTGGGAATGACCGAGCAGGAAATCAACGAGAAGTTCGACGAGATCGTCGCGTTCTCTGAAATAGAACAGTTCATTGACACTGAAGTGAAGTTCTACTCCTCCGGTATGTTCCTGCGGCTGGCTTTCGCCGTAGCAGTCCACACGCAGCCGGACATTTTCCTGGTGGACGAGATCCTGGCTGTTGGCGATGAACCTTTCCAGAAGAAGTGTTTGGCCAAGATCAAACAACTTTCGGCGGAAGGACGGACCCTGGTGGTGGTCAGCCATGACCTCGACATGATCTCACGCATATGCGATAGGGGAGTGGTGCTTTCCTCCGGCACGGTGCAATTTGAAGGCCCTGCCAAGGAAGCTGTAGCTTGGCTGCGGGATAGCAACTAGCCGACACTCCTTAGGTGACCGCGTACTGATGTGGCGTCAAGGCCACCTCCCATCTTCTCTAAAGATGGGAGGTGGCCTTTGCCGTACCCCGGAGCAGGAATCAAAGGCCGTGCATCAATAGAAAGCATCAACGTCACACTCAGCACGCCTCGCACCGTCCGTGAATGCTCCTAGCGGGCCTTTGTAGGCAACAAGAAAAGAGCGCCCGCTCCCTGTGAGGAACGGACGCTCTTCTACGTTTCAGGTGCCACTGGGGCATGCACGGCTGCCTAGACAGAAACCTTTTCAGCTGGCGCGTGGACGACATGCTCTTCCGACTTAGTCCGGCGATGCCGGCGGATGTAATGGAAAACAGTGAACACCAAGATCCCAAACCACGCGACTGCTTGAGCGGCAAGGCCCATGGTGAGGCCCGGCGTCGTGAAGGCTACGTCCACTGAGGTGGCGCCGGCCGGAACGTCCACCAGTATTACTCCCGCTGGGCCCTGAGTGAGCTTCTGCGGCTCCCCATCAACAGTGACGGTGTACCCGGGCCAAGCGAGACGGGCGAGTGTCAACTTCCCGGCGCTGCCGTCTCCGGACAGCGTGATGTGTTCATCGTTGCCGTTCCTGACAGCATCCTGCACAGAGATACCGTCGGAAGCCCAGGAAACGGTACCAGGATAGGGTAGTGGGTTCTCCCGCTGGAGGATTGTCCTGGTCTCATCCGAGGCCACGATCCTCCAGCCCGGGGCTACGTTCAGTTGGTCCGGGGCGATCAACGTTTTTTGGACGGCCACAGTCTCCACTTGGAGGACATCTGCCAAAGTAACATCAATTTCACTGGATGCCTGCTTGAACAGCTCAGTGTAGGCCAGTGGACAAGTCTCCCCGCGGTAATTCATGCACAACGCGTTCACGTACGTGGTGAAGCTGATCCCGCTGTACCGGCCCATGCTGTTGTTCACATCGGCATTGAGGATCTGATTGCCATACAGGAGACGGCCCTCAGTGAATTCCTCTCCTGTAATCTTCATGGTGTTGAAGATCTGAATGGTGTTACCCCTGTAGTTACTGGTTGAGTCACGAAGCGTGTCTGCATCCACGGGGGAACCGATCCCGGCAACAGCGTTGTGGGGGACGAACTGCCTGGACTGCATTCCAAGCGTGGCGATTGTGCCGACCACCATGACGGCTGCGAGGCCGCGGTAGCCGAATCGCTTCCAACCCAGGACTGCCAGCCCCACCAAACCCAACGTCACGGCCAAGGTGAAGACCTGCCATTTGCCGCCCTCGGGCACCATGGACCACGCCCGGTAGGTTCCAAAACCAAGGATGGCCACCGTTATGAATAGCCGCTTTTTCCACGACGTGGTCTTCAGGCCCGCTGAGGCCACGACTGCGACGAGGACGATGACACCGAGGTATACATACTCAATGAGCCGAATGGGCCAGCGGAACACAAGCACCTGGGAGGGAGCGAAGGTCAGCAGGAAGTAGATTCCCGTAATGATGTAGATACTGAAAATCTGACGCGAGCGGTTCCTAAAGCTGCGGAAATCCAGCCACGGAAGCAACGGTAGGACAAACCACGCCAAGTAACTGGACGGGACGTTGTCTATGGGAGCCCAGAAGTTGTTGATCCGGGGCCTCATGGACGAGGTGCTCATGGTCAGCAACGATGACATATCCGGGGAAAGGAAGAGGTCATTCAGGATTTCGCTTTGCTGCCTCACGGTGACGGCCGAGCTGAGGGGCAAGGGGAAGTAGACCAGGACTGCGGTCAAACCCACCAGTGCACCCACGATGACGATGGGAATAAGCCGACGCCAGTGCCTCATGAGCATCAGCTCGACGGCGACTGCAGCGAGAACCAGGATGACGCCAATGGCACCGTAGGGGTTTCCGGCGGTCATCGTGAGGAAGCCCAAGAGGAACGGCAGGAACGGAGAGGTGTTGCGACGCGCGTAGCGGCGAACAGACCACCAGAAGACGGTAATCCAGGCGAAGGCCATCAGGCCGCCCGGCCAGCGGGCGGCCTCGTAGAAGAGCGTGAATCCGCTGAAGGGAATGGCTACGCCGGCAGCCAGGGCGAGTGGCCTGTTGGAACCGTAGTCGCGGGCGAGCATGAACGTCCCGAACGCCAGCAACGCGATGAATTGCACGATGATGAAATAGCTCGCCAGAGACAGGTTCTCGAAGTTCGAGACGATAACTGAGTTGACGATGTTGACCGGGTTGAAAATGCCGTAACCAACCTCGGCCACGATGTTGCCGCCGACCCAGCCGCCTGGTTCCATCAATGGGAATCGACCGGACCGTATCTCCTCGCCCATATGCCGCCACAATGGGAGGAATGACTGCATCATGTCATCCCAGTAGTAGAACGTGGGATTGAACAGTCGGGGAATGATGGAGGCAACTGCCGCTATAGCGGCAGTGACAATTCCCCAATGCCAGTCGTGCTGCATGAAGTAGCGCCGCCGGGTGACCGGGGGGCGCTGGGCAGTAGCCCCGGAGGTACCTGCTGTCATGGTCTTAGCTTGCTCCTTAGCGCGCGGCATAAGTATTGATATTGGCCTGGAAGACTGCCGTGGTCACGGAATGCCGGAGAGCGTCCGCCGCCACCCGCTACTTGGCCTCGGACGTGGAGTCTACGGAGGTCTTGGAAGCGGACTGTTGCCGCCACCGGAAGTGAACAAAGGCGATCCCGACGCACAACAGATCGGCGATCGTGAACATGATTCGTGAAAGGGCAGCGATTGCCGTCGCGGCACCGGCGCTCATCATTCCGGCCAGGGCAAGGATCAAGATCGCTTCGCGGGCACCTACGCCGGCGGGAAGCAGGAATGCCAGCACCCCGAGCGTCATTCCAAGAGCCAATGCACCAGTCAGCACCAAGAAAGTTGCGAGGTCCAGAGTGGCCTCATGACCAACCAGGATCCACAGATGCAGGCCGAAGCACAGGTACATCAGGACGCCAAGAATGAAGGCCTTCACCATGGTGTTGGCCTGAATTCGTTCGGGGAGCGGAGGCCGGCGGAACACTCGCAGGACGATATTGACCAGGAAAGTCACGACGTTCGGGTTCATCGCCAGGATGACTACGGGGAGTATGACGTACAGCCACTGCAAATTGGGCTGCCGTTGGACCAGGATTGGAAGGGCAGATGCTCCAACCACCAGGGCCGCGCCAATGGTGATTCCGGTGCTCACCAGGGATGCTACAAAAACCTGCGCGCGCGCAATGCCGTTTTTACGGCCAAGCTCCATCTGTAGCACGAAGGCCCACACGGAACCGGGCAGGTATTTGCCGATCTGGCCGACGAGGTAAATCTGGTTCAGCACCAAACCTTGGGGTTCAATGTCTACCGACCTCAGCAGACTCGCCATGACCACCCGCCACATGTACATTCCCAGAAGAACGCCAGGGATGAGCGCCAGCAGGGACAGCAGGACCTGCCACCATTGGAGGGCGAAGACAGTGGCTTGGACTTGTGGCCATTGGACAGCAATGAAATACACCGCGGCTGCGAACACGATCACTACCAAGGCGCGCCGGGCGAAGTCGACCAGCTTTGCCTTGGTGCTCTTTACAGGCGGCTGTTCCGGATTCAGATCGTTGTCATTGGAAGGTGTTTCCGCGATTGAACCCGTCATGAGGCATGCGTTCCCGCGCTTGGCGCCACCGCGAACTCATGCCGACGGCGGCGCATGGCTACCAGCCCTTTGAACATCTTTACGACGTCGGCAGTACGGATGGTGGTTTCGCCTGGTTCGTCGTCGGGAGCCAGCGTGACGGGCACTTCGACGATCCTGAAACCCTGCTTCTCAGCGGCGTAGACAACCTGGGTGCTGAAAAGGAACCCGGGGTCATCGAAGCGGTCAACCATGCTGCGAAGCCAGTCGCCGTCGACGATCAACGTTCCTTGGGAGTCGCCGATCTTGGATCCAAGTATTACCTGTCGCAGGGTTTTGAACCCGAAAGTGGTAATGCCGCGGATAACACTGCGCTCGGTGATCGAGTCCTTGTGGGCCTTCGAACCGATGACAATGTGCGGTTTGGTTTCGAGCTTCTTGTCTTCGTCGAGATCATCGGTGCCGAAGGGCAGATCGTCGGCGGTGAGAAGCACTCTACGGCCGGAGCTGGCTTGGATGCCCCGGCGATAGGCATTGCCCATGCCCTTTTGGCTCTGGAGAACCTGGAACGTCACGTTGGGAGTGTCTACCGCATGCTTGAGGGCGACCTCAAGTGTGTTGTCGGAAGAACCGTTCTCCACGATGATGATCTCGGAGGTGCCACTGGTCAAGTAGCCGGAAAGACGGGCCATTGTTGCCGCCAATATCCGTTCTCCGTTATAGACCGGGATCACAACGGAGAGATCCGGTTGGCCTGCCTGGTCGAAAGTCAAGACTCTCCTCGGTAGTTCGTGCCGACGAATTCTTGAACGCCAGCCGCAGCCCGCAACGCTGTTGTCACGAGTTCCTTGCAAACCCTCAGTCTAGTTCATTGTTGGATACCTTCTGTGGAAGGGAGCCGGCTTCGCCGCCGGCAGCAGACGAAAGGGGTGCACCGGATATTCTCCGATGCACCCCTCAAAACGGCAAGCTATGTCCGGCCCCTCTCAGGGGAGTGACGTGAATCCTTGCCATCCGTTGCCCACCTGGCCCCAAGCGAGCCAGCCCCCCGAACCATTGCCGGGGTAGAGCCACAGGTTGCCGTTGGCGTCCCGGGCAAGTACATCAGCTTTGCCGTTCCCGTTGAAGTCTCCCGGTCCGAGCAACGCTGTCATGCCGTTCCATCCGCTTCCGATTTGTGAGCGGCTGCCCCACCCACTGCTGCCATTGCCGGGGTAGAGCCACAGGGCACCTGCAGTATCCCGGGCCAACACATCAGTCTTTGAGTCGCCGTTGAAATCGCCCGTGCTGAATATGGCATTCATGACGTTCCAACCTGCCCCTACTTGGGTCCGGCCCGTGCTGAACTTGCCCAAGCCGTCGCCCTTGTAGAGCCACAGGACTCCAGAGGAGTCCCTCGCCAGGACATCGGATTTGCCGTCCCCGCTGAAATCGCCGGGGGCGATCACGGACGTCATACCGCTCCAGCCTGCGCCCGCTGCCTCAGGAGCTTGCCAGCCGCCCACGCCGTTTCCTTTGAAGAGCCACATCTGCCCGGACGCATCTCTGGCCAGGACATCACTTCGACCGTCCCCGCTGAAGTCCCGCGTTGGGACAATCAGGTTGTAGTTGTTCCACGAAGTACCCGTGTTGACCTTGCCCAGCCATCCGCCTGTGCCATTGCCGGGGTAGAGCCACAAAGTACCGGCGGCGTCCCTGGCCAAGACGTCATTCTTGGCGTCGGAGTTGTAGTCCTTCCAGGTGTTGGTTGGCGCCGCAGGCAACGTGTATGTCTGCGAGGCTACTGCGGATTGGTTTCCTGCGGCATCAACGGCGAAGTACTTGACCGTTGTGGTTGCCGTCGGGGTCACCGTCACCGTTGTGGTCCCGCTGGGGCTGGAAACCGTCGGAGTGGAGTTGTTGGTGGTGTAGTAGATCTTCGCGCCGGTCTCTGTGGTCAAAGTGACCTTTTGCCCGAGGGCGAGGCTTCCGCCTTGTGGGCTGGCCGTCACGGTTGGCGCAACATTGTCCAACACGTACACCTGGCTTTGGGGCGCGGAGGCATTGTTGGATGCGTCGACGGCCATGTACGTGATGGTCTTGCTTCCCATCGTGATGGGACCGGTGTAGAGCGTGCTCGCCGCAGTAGGAGTCGTGCCATTTTCCGTGTAGTAGATTTTGGCGTCGGCTTCATTCGCGGTCAGCGTGACCTTGGTCGCCGGACCGTACGTTCCGCCCAGGGGACTGGCCGTCACTGTAGGTGGTGTCGTGTCCGCCACGAAGACGGTGAAGTTGACGCCCGCGACGGTGGTGTTGCCGGCAACATCCCGGGCCTCTACCTCAAACCTGTTGGGTCCGTTGGCAATATCGGCATAGACCTTTGGCGAGGTGCATGCGGTGAAAGCATCGGTTCCCAAGCGGCAGCGGAACCCCGCCACATCCGGAGAGGTGGAGGCGAACTGGAACTGGTACCCGGCTCCCACCGTGGCCCCGCTGGCCGGAGCCGAGATGGCTACCTGGGGGGCCGTCAGATCAGCTGTCACGGTCTGTGCAGCAGCAGGGCTGACATTTCCGGCTGAGTCTGTGCTTCGGATCCTCAAGGTATGCGTACCCTCAGTTGTTAGCGTGAAGGTGTCGCCCGGTACGCAGGTCTGGAAAGAGGCATCGGCAGTGGAATCAACAGAACAGGAGAGGGTTGTTCCTGGCTCGAAAGTGGCGCCGAGGACAGGTTTGCCGTTGACCACTTGACCACTGTTCGGGGCAGTGAAGACCGGCGCAACCGGGGCGACCGTGTCCACTACGAAGGTCCGTGAAACCGGAACCCCGCCGGGGGCCGGCCTGACGGAGAACGTCTGCGGTCCGTTGTTCAGTGCAGTTGACGTGTACGTTCCGCCGGTACAGGCCACCCAAGCGCCACCCATGGAGCACTCCAAAGCGCTACCTGCTGGTTCCGCTGCCACACCGAACGTGGGGGTGGTGTCGTTGGTGAATCCGGGGTTGGGTGCTTGTGCACCACTCGCCAGCGTGGGGCCGGAAGTAATTTTGGCTACAGCGCCGCCAAGGATGCTGATGCTGCCCCTGCCGGTTCCCGGAGGGGAGCTCAACTGTCCAGGATCGTCCAGGACCAGCAGTTGGCCACCGCGCATACCAAGGCCGCTGATCTTGCTGAAGCCCAAGGCCCATTGGTTGTCTACGCTGCCATTCGTGAGATTGAGGCGTGACACCTTATCTGTTCCCGCAGTAGTTCCACTGCTCGTCCCCGTGTAGATGACGTGGGCGTCGTAGTCGTAGAAGATCGACGCTGCGACGCCGACGTTGTAGGAAGCCAGGGGTACGTAATCTGTCATTTCGCCGTTGCCCGGGGCAGAGAACGCCCGTAGGCCAGTGGTTTCCAGTACATAGACACTGACATGTCCATTGCTGTCATAGCCTGCTGCCACAAGGCCGAGTGCCCGGGTGCTGACAGACGCGATGGATTCGATGCTTGGGTGCATGATGGTCGGATCAACGATCTTGATGATGGAGCGGGCGTTGGCGAACGACAAATAGATGTTGCCGTCCGGGCCGTCTGATACTGCGTTCGGGCGGACGTCGCCGTCGAGGACCGTCAGCGTGCTGCTGTATTCGAAGAGGTCCAGCGGCGGATTCCATACGGCTCGTACAAGGTGCGAACTGCCAACTGCTGAATCCGGGATGAAGACGGTTTCGTCGCCGTTGCCGATCGAGCCAGGCGTCGGGTCGAGCACGATGGACACCCCGGGCACTTTTGGTCCGGGCCCTGCTCCGGGCAGGCTCCCGCCCAGGCACGTGTCTTGTTCAAGGGTGCCCGCGTTGCCATTGACTGGTTCGGACATCCGGCAGAATCCGGCCACACTGTCGGAAACCCACATCCTGCCGATGGGGTCCAGAACCGTTCCGGCCGGCTTGGTGAGCCCGATTCCAATGATTTGTT
This sequence comes from Arthrobacter sp. M2012083, assembly GCF_000281065.1. GTDB lineage: Bacteria > Actinomycetota > Actinomycetes > Actinomycetales > Micrococcaceae > Arthrobacter. The sequence continues at coordinate 46,533 of NZ_AKKK01000013.1, read as the reverse complement.
TCTGTTGGTCGGCGTGTGCGGGGGTACTGGAGACCACCGCTGTCATACCTGCAACCGTCAGAAGAACCGCAGCCAAAACCGTGGTGAGCTTGTGTCCGCGAAGCTGCCAACCGCCGTCGCGCCTTATCTGCCGTTCCATCACGCCACTTCCTTCAGCCACTTGGTCAGGACTGCGGCCTGCGGTGCCATGGGCGCCAGAGTGAGCGCTCCCTTGACGATGGGAACGCCGCCAAGCCCATAGAGTGCCGTACTTATGGTTGGCGGATTGTTTCTGGTGCAGGCTTTGATAATTGCGAGGCAAATGTCATTGCGGGTGCCAACGGCGCCCGCTTCCAGAGCGACATTTACCGCGGCATTTTCTTCCGCTTCCAAAACCCGGGGTTGAGGGCCCACATATGTGACCACGACGTCTGCGAATTTCTTGTATTGAGTGTTGGCCCAGACCTCTTCAAGGCTCGACAAGATGATGAGCGGATTTCCATTAATTCCGCGGCACTCAAATTGATAGCGCTTTACTGGTTCGGGTCTTTCGACGCGTGGTTTGTCGGCATCGCCGGCATTCGTCACGCCCAGCCTGAATGGCTCAACATTTTCAACGACCTTGACCGAGCAGCCTGTAAGAACGAGACCGGCTAGGCCAAGCTGGACGATAGCGCGTCTTGGCATGTCCACCGAGGGATCCCCACTTCATTCGGATGCTCCCCAGCTCCGCATGCAGTTGGATTTTCGCCCCAGCCGTTGCCGGCTGCATTACTCTATCTTCTCCCAAATTCCGCATTTGTCACTAGTTAGTACGTCTTTTTCTTCAAGCAGTATTCCCGATTGACCTTCAGCTGCGCCGCCGCTGGCCTTTGTGCTGCCGTCAGAGGCCGTCACCGTCCACGTGCACCCTTCGGGCGGGGTCTTTCGGAGATGGAACCTTCCGGGCACCAGGCCGTCGTTGGTCACCGCGTACTCGCCGTCTGCGGCTCTTTCCCCGGACGCCCAGAATCCAATGATTCTTCCTTGTGGCGCCCTGGGGCATAGCTCGCTGGCTGCTTGCAGCATCTGCCGGCTGCTGCGTCCGAAGAGCTCGGATGCGGCTTCGTCGCTTACGCGGCTACAGAGCGACAAGGCAGTTAAGTAGGCGTCAAGCCCTTCGGATGCTGGCACGCCGGGCTCAGCTACGGAGATGATCCTGGCCTCATCTTCGGAAGGTGCGAAGGGGAGAGGCCCCTCATAGCTTGCCGTGCAGGAAGCCAGCCGGACGTATTCCGAGGAAGCCCAAACCTCCGCAAGGCTCGAATACGTAACATCTGGAACAGCCTCATTCAGGCTGGAGCATAAATACGAGAACCGGCCTGAATCATCCGGGGCACCGGCACCCTGTCCGCTGCCTTCGCCTGGCTCCGTCGGTTCGGGACTCGACGCGGCCGATGACGAGGGCGTTGACGTCGGAGAGACAGATGTAGAAGAACTGGACGATGCTGTGGTCGAAGATGTCGTTGGAGGCGTGGTTGCGCTGGAACAACCAGCAACAAGCAGTAGCATCGCGGCAGCGGCCGGGTACAGGGTTCGCATGGTGACCTCCACCTCCATGGTTGCCATAACCCGAATGCCGGTCAATGAATTTAGCTGCGAATCGGGTATCGATACCGCTACGAAAATTTGCGGTGCGTGTACGTCGAAGGCCTTGCTCCGGGGACCAAGGCCTTCGACGTGGACGGTGCTTAGGCGAACATCGAGTTCAGCGTGTTGATGACAGTCGCTTCTACGCCCGTTGTTCCGCCGCGGAAGTGGCCGATGTGTCCGTAAACAGTCATGGAGCCGCCAGCGATCCCGGGATGGTCCGGGTCCCAGCCGCCCTCATAGCTGCCGCCCGAGGAGTAGGGCGGCAGGAACTGTGCACTGGGCACGTAGTAGCACGACTCGTTTCCGTAGCCACCGACGATGACACCGTTTGCACCGCCGAACCGTGCCCGGAAATATGCGGCATAGCCGCTTACCAACTCGCCACCGACGATCCCGATCCTCAGTTGGGGACTGCCTCCGAACTTCCACACCTGGAAGGGGCAAACGACTGAGGTTTCGTAACTGCCGCTATCAATTCGACCGATCATGACCTGGGCATGGCGTCCGTACCAGGCAGGATTGCCATCGAGGTTGGGCAAGCGGGACGCATAGGCGGCCCGGACAGCAGCCATGTTGCCTGCCGTGGGCGTGATATCCAGGGGGATCTCCACCTCCCGGTAGCTCGTCAGGAGCGGACTGCCGATGGTCCTTCCCGGCGTCTGCATGGCCACGTCAACAGCAGCACCGAGCCTGGTGGCGTACTCGTCCCTCAACTCCCAGCTGGGTACTCCCATGGGGTTCTGATCTCCAGCCGCTCCCTGCAAGAACAAGGCAAAACACTCGGGGTTGGTGTTTTCGATGTAGTTACACGCTCCGGCGGGAAAATCGCCGTCGAACAGCGTACGCATGCCAGCCGCGACCGGATGGCATGCGTAGTTGAAAATCACCGCCGCGGCGTTGCCGTTTGGCTTGCGTGCCACAATGACGGGGACTGTGTTCTCAAGGTATGGAAGGCCCACTCTGTTGTAGGCGATGCTGGCTGTGGTGACCTTGTAATCCAAAGTGACGGCGGTCTGCGAGGCGTTGAGCGCTTCACTGGCAGCGTCCACGAGGTCGTTCTCCAAGTGCTGGCTATAGGTCTCAACCATGGACAAATCTGACAGCCCGTAGCACATGAATGGGTGGAGGGTGTCAACTACGGCCGGCCCGTTATGGGTGTGGGTGGACTGGATCAGGATGTCGCCATTGGACCAGCTTGCCAACTCCAGGATCCGTTGCCGGGCCCGCTGATGAATGGATCTGGGCAGGGCAAGAATATCCACGCTCATGATCAGGTTGGGGGAGCCGTTTTCCCAAAGTATGATCGCCCGAACCCACAGTGATTCGTAGGGTGCACTGCTGGTGGCCTCCCGGCCGCCGTCGAGGGTCCCGTACCCCGCCATGTAGGGATTGACGGAAAGCGGCGGCGAAATGCTGACCTTGGCCGTTGAAACGGTAAACGCCATGAAAGATCACTCCTTGATTGTGCGCATTCGTGACCTTCGCTTGCCCCCAAACAAAGCCCGTTTCCCGAATGCGCTGAACAGCCAATACGTGAGACCACCTTCATTAGATCACGCTATCCCGCGATTTAGACCTGTCTCCAGGCCCAAACATTATTTGTTTCCTTTACGTAGTTTTGCCAAATGCGAAAGGGCCTGCGCACTCCTTTTCGGAGTGCGCAGGCCCTTGGCGAATTTTGGACGCGGAGCGTGCCGCGTTCTAACTTCAGGCGGGGGCGAAGATTCTCAGCGCGCCCCAACCAGTGCCAACTTTGGTGGGCGAACCCCAGCTACGATTCTGTCCGACCGGGTAGTAGCGCAGATCGCCGCCTGTGGTGCGCGCCAGGATTCCGGTTGAACCGGCTCCTGCGAATCCACGGATGGCTCCGTAGCTGTTGACTACGTTCCAACCGGTTCCCACTACGCCGGGCGCTTCCTGGACCAGTGCTCCACTGCCGGATGACCGGTAGAGCAATAAATCACCGGCGGCATTCTTCGCGAGAAGGTCCATGTTGGAGTCCTTGTCGAAGTCCATCTGGGCGATGTCCAAGCCTGCCCAACCTGTACCAATCTGAACCCTGGAGCCCAAGGTGGTGCCGGATGGATTGCTGATATGGAATAAACGGCCCGTGGGATCGTAGCCAACGATGCTCGGGCGTGCGTCAGACTTCTTCCACGAACCAACTGTGAGCGTCCAGTCCTTCCAACCGGTTCCGAGACTGATCGGCGCCCCGTAACCCCGGCCCCTGAATCCCGGGTAGACGCTAAGCCGTCCATCGGTCCACTGCGCAACGATGTCCAAAGCGCCGTCGTTGTTCCAGTCTGCGAGGAAACCGGCCTTAAGACCGGTCCACTGCGTGCCGATAAGCTCGGCTGGCAACAACGAAGTAGACCCGGAACCGGGGTAACGGTACAGGTTGCCGTCTTGACGAGCGGCCACCACATCTTGCGGGTCTACGCCGAGAGTGCTCTCAACGTTGACCGGTGCGCCGCCGATCACGTTCGCGTCATTCCATCCCACTCCGATGAGGAAGCGGTTGCCCCATGATCCGGCGACAGCCGGGTAGTAGAAAAGGTCACCATTGGCAGTCCGGGCGTGGAGCCCCTGCGAACCGGAGCCGTTGAAACCCGCTGCGGAGCTCACCGATGTCATGCCGGACCAGCCGTTGCCAATCACCCGGCTCGATTCGGAGAGGAACGACCCCACGCCGTTTGAGCGGTATAGACGCATGATGCCGTCGGCCGTCCGGGAGACGATGTCCTGGTTGCCGTCCCCGTCGAAGTCCATTTGGTTGAATTGGTGCCCTCCGAATCCGGTCCCGATCAGCACACCCCCATTGAGGGCGCCTCCTGCCGTATTCGTATAGCGGTAAAGGTTTCCTTTGCCATCCTGGCCGATGACACCCGGATATGCGTCCCTCGAGTTCCACCACCCGGCCGTGAGCGACATCTCCTGCCACCCTGTTCCCACCAGCAAGGGTGAAAGGAATCCGCCGCCGGAGGCACCGCGGAAGACTTGGAGGGAGCCGTCCCGCCACTGGGCGAGGATGTCTTGGACTCCGTCCTGGTTCCAGTCAACGACGTGGACGGACTGCGCAGTGCCCCAACCGGACCCGATCGTTACCGGGCCCGTAATACGGCCTTGACCGTCGGCGGGGAAATTGTCCAAGCGTCCGGAGGGCATGGCAGCGAGCACGTCAGCCCCGGACCGAATGGAGGGGCTGGACGGGCGGGGGACTCCACGCGCAAATGTCCGAAGCTGGTCATAGGTGCCGTTGAAAATGTTTGAATCGCCCTCAAAGGGGCCGGTGCTGCTGTACTGCCACATGGTGTAGTTGCCCCAACTGACCGGCAGGTTACCCGGGGAGTTGGTTGGGTTGTTCCAGTAGGACGCGATCCACAGGGGGTAGCTTCCGAAGGTGGAGTTACCCACGCAGGTATTCCACCAGTCGGTGGTGCTGTAGATGACCGGGAAACGGCCGGTCAGGGCCTTGACTGTGTTACCAAAGTCGGCCGCCCACTGTCCGAGCTGGGCTTTGGACATGTCGTAGCACGTGTTGCCGAAGTAAAACCCGTTGATGGTCCGTCCGGCATAGGGGTTGTACTCAATGTCCAGGACGGGAGGCAATGTGTAACCGTCGGCTGTCCACCCACCACCGTTTGCGACGAAATATCGGGCCTGGTCAGCACCTGATGACCAGTTGGGGATTGCGAAGTGGTAGGCACCCCGGACCATGCCTACGCTGCGGGAGCCGTTGTACTGCTGTGTGTAGTTCTCATTGAGGTAGTAGTTGCCTTCAGAGGCCTTGACGTATGCCCATCGGGAACCTTGATTCCATTGGTTCTGCCAGTTGACGTTGCCCTGATGGGCACTAACGTCCTGTCCGGCAATGCCGATAGTGGGGCGCCAGTGCCCCGGGTCCGCCGCCATAGGGAAGACCGTGTCCACGGCTCCGCCGACTGCTTTTGCTCCAGATGGCTGCGAAGCAGCCTTCTGCTGCTTGGCCAATACTCTCGGCGAGCGCTGCCCCATTTCTGCGCCACCGGCTGGAATGGCGGCTCGCATGGCCGTCTTCATGGCTTCGGCGTCCGGGGCGTTGCCGGGCATGGATTTGGGTGTTGCGGCAGGTGCTTCGGGCTGACCGGTGGCGGTTGGGTTTGTCACCACGGGTGAGGGTTCGACGGCGGCCGGCCGCTCTTGCTGATCAGGCACCTGCCCATCCGTTGGCAACCCGCTGTCCGGAGAGGAGCCGGAGCCGTCTCCGGCCGGCCGGGGGCCCTGCAGCGGCGGGTTTTCCTGAGTCTGGGAATGCGGGGCCGGTTGAGGGCCGGACGGCTGCGCCCATGCGGGAACTCCAAGGCTGCCAGCCGCCAGCAGTGCGACAGTCAGCGCCAGGCCGGCACGTGCCAGAGGGATGCGGTGGACCGGGTCCATCGAATTAGTTTTCATTTTCACATCCGGCCCTGTACCGCGGCTTAGCGGCGCATGGTGTGGCTTGCCGACAAGCTCCAGGGCGGGCGCCTGCGCATGAGACCAAAGGCCAGCTCCTAACGGGCTTTACCCTAACATTCCGAAACTGGAGTGACTAGTGGGATTCAGGATGCTTAAGTGACAGAAGGGGGCACTTATCCACACGTGCTTTCTGAGGGACTTGGGCTTCTGCGTTCGCTCGCCTAGCGTGAATGACTCGAGATGCGCCTCTCATTTACGGGTTCGTGATCATGGGGAAAGATGTGGATGCTGTAAGAATCGTCGAGGGAGAAGTCCGCGAACTCATACGACGCCGCGGGCTGGATCCGCTGGAACAAACAAAGGATGTTCGGCTTCTCGTAGATGAGGCCGTCAACGATTACGACGAGCGGGCACTCCTTAGCCCCCTGCCTTCACTCGGACACCTCGAGGCCGCCCGACAACACATCTTTGATGCCGTTGCGGGATTTGGGCCGCTGCAGCCGCTCTTGGATGATGCGGGAATCGAAGAGGTATGGATCAATGCGCCGCACGAGATCTATGTGGCCCGCAATGGGGAATCCGAGCTGACGGCCGTAACGCTCAGCGATCAGCAAGTGCGGGATCTCGTGGAAAGGATGCTCAAGAGCTCGGGGCGCCGTTTGGATCTCTCGTCCCCCTTCGTTGATGCGGCACTTCCCGACGGATCCAGGTTGCACGTAGCGATCCCGGACATCACCCGTAAGCACTGGGCTGTCAACATCCGGAAGTTTATCGCGCGGGCAAACCGACTTGAACACCTCGTGGAGCTTGGAAGCCTGACGCCCCAAGCCGCCAGATTCCTTGGCGCGGCCGTAGCCAGCGGGCTCAACATCCTGGTGTCGGGAGCAACCGAGGCGGGGAAGACAACTATGCTGAACTGCCTTGCCGCAAGCATAGGTTCCCGTGAACGTGTCATCACGGTTGAGGAGATCTTTGAATTGCAGCTCCCGCTTCGCGACGTAGTCGGGTTGCAATGCCGCCAGGCAAATCTCGAAGGTGAAGGGGAAATCCCGTTGCGGCGGCTGGTTAAGGAAGCGCTTCGGATGCGTCCGGATCGCTTGGTAGTCGGAGAGGTCCGCGAAGCCGAAAGCCTCGATATGCTGATCGCCCTGAATTCCGGGTTGCCGGGGATGTGCACCGTGCATGCCAACTCTGCACACGATGCCGTCACGAAGATCTGCACGCTACCACTCTTGGCGGGAGCGAATATCTCCAGCGCTTTCGTAGTACCCACAGTGGCATCCTGCATCGATCTCGTGGTGCACTGCGGCCGACACTCAACCGGGCGTAGGCAGGTAACCGAAATTCTTTCTTTGGGGCGCAGGGTCGAAAACGGGATCATCGAGTCCACTGGTGTCTTTGGCATGGTTGCAGGTCAGTTGCAGCCTAAGGCAAACTCCATGCCGGCAGCGGAAAAGTTTGCCCGGGCAGGCTTTGACGTGGCTGCCCTCCTGGAGTTGAACTGATGGCGCCGTTGCTTGGCATCGCGTGTGGCTTGGGAGTGTTCCTCGTTTGGTGGTCCGCATGGGTCGCGCCACCGGTTGAATCGAGAAGAAACAAGCCCCGTCGCTTGGATCTCCTTCTGATGTCAGCAGGGATCGAAAAAGTAACGGGCGGCGGACTCCTTGCCACCTGCGCCGGCTTCGGATTGTTTGCGCTGCTGGCATTCTACGTTCTGACAGGATCGCCGCCGATTGCCGCGTGTTTTGCGATATTCGGTTCCTGGCTTCCGTTCGCGGCTGTCCGCTGGCGGGCCCGGAAGCGCAGGACTGCGCTCCGGCAGCTGTGGCCGGATGTGGTGGACCACTTGCGGTCAGCGATTCGTGCGGGCCTTGCACTGCCGGAGGCGTTGATTCAGCTGGGACACAATGGACCGGAGGAGCTAAGGGAATTGTTCCTGGACTTTGGAGCCGACTATAGAGCCGCCGGAAATTTTGAGGCGGCGGTGAACAGACTGAAGGATCGGCTGGCAGACCCTATAGCCGACCGCATCATCGAGGCCTTGCGAATGACCCGCGAAGTGGGCGGTTCGGACCTTGGGCGCATGCTGGGAACCCTTTCGATGTTCCTGCGTGACAGTGCCCGGACGCGCAGTGAGCTTGAGGCCCGGCAGTCATGGACCATCAATGCTGCCCGGCTTGCTGTAGCTGCTCCCTGGATAGTTTTGGTGGTCATGGCGAGCCGGGCCGAAGCCATGACGGCTTTCAACTCCGGCATGGGCGCGGTGGTATTGCTGGGAGGGCTGCTGATCTCAGTTTCTTGCTACTCCGTGATGCTTCGCGTTGGAGCCCTGCCAGAGGATGAGCGGGTTTTTCGATGAACACCTCCATTGCTTTCGCCGTGTTGTGCGGCCTGTTCCTGGGCGCCGGATGCTGGTTAATGCTGGTGCGGCTCCCGTTCATGCGGCCACCGACATTCTCTGACCGCATTGAACCGCAGTTGAAGTCGCGGAACCTCGATTCGCGTCTTCTCCGAGCGCCAACACAGAACCTCACGCCGTTCGGTCCGTTGGAACGGATTCTTCGCCCCATCGTTCGCGATGCAATCGTCGCCATGTCCCGCTTCAATCCCGGTTTCACAGCCCTGGGCAAGAGGCTTGCCCGTGCCGGATCTACCAAATCAACATTGGATTTCCGGGCTGAGCAACTTCTGTGGGCCAGCGCCGCTTTCGTGCTCGCTGTCCTCGTGGTTATCGCAGGTGCGACCTCCGGGCGATTCAGTCCGGCTGTCTCTTGTATCGCAGTCATTGGAAGCGCGGTGGGAGGTTACCTGCTTCGCGATTATGTGTTGGGACTGAGGATCAAACGGAGGGAATCAAGGATGTTGGCTGAGTTTCCCAGCCTCGCGGAGCTAATGGCGCTCGCTGTTGCTGCGGGAGAGAGCGCGATGGGCGCAATGGACAGGGTGAGCCGCAGCTCAAATGGTGAACTGTCCGGGGAGTTTGCCACAATCCTGGCGGATACACGGTCGGGGAAACCGCTGACGGAAGCACTACAGGCCTTTTCATCAAGGGCGGAATTGCCGCCCTTGGTCAGGTTCATTGACGGTCTGGTGGTTGCTGTTGAACGTGGAACGCCCCTCGCGGACGTCCTGCGGGCGCAAGCGGCAGACGTCCGCGACGCCGCACAGCGGGAACTCATGGAGTCTGCGGGCAGAAAAGAGATCGCCATGATGGTGCCGCTTGTCTTCGGCGTGCTTCCTCTTACCGTAGTCTTCGCTGCTTTCCCGGCCATTGCGGCTCTGCAAATGAGCCTTTAGCGCACTGCCATCAATCTGTCCTATCCGACCTTTCCGTACTTTCAACCGGCGACACTATGTCAGTGCCTCCAGGAAACACATTGGGGAAAACCATGAAACGAGTTACAAACAAATTGTCCGCTGTATCTTTCCCTCGGCTTTGCTCCTCATGGTTGCTCGTGGGCATCGCTCTGAGGGCGATGCCCCACAGGGAAGATCGCGAGCGCGGTGACGTGCCTGGTTGGGTGATGATCACCTTAATGTCAGCGATCCTCGTGGCTGGACTACTCGCCATCGCCACACCGGCGTTGGGCGATCTCTTCAATCAAGCAATGAGCAAGGTGGGCAAGTAGGACACGGGATGGACCATAAAAGCCTTGTAGGTGACCGTCTCAATCCGGGCGTTGGGCATATGAATGAGCGCGGATCAGCGGTTGTCGACTTCGTGTTGGTTGGCGCCTTGCTGACCTTGTTTTTCATGTCGATTGTTCAGCTGATGCTAGTGCTGCACGTTCGGAACACGCTCATTGATGCTGCCGCTTCCGGAGCGGGATACGGGGCGTTGTCGGATCGAACGTCCGCGGACGCCCGTGCCCGGACTGCCGAGTTGATTGGTGCCGCGTTGAGCGGTGATTTTGCCCGCGATGTCACATCGACTGAAATCACGATGGATGGGATCCGAACCTTGGAAGTGACAGTGAGGGCACCCCTGCCGGTGGTTGGCCTGATCGGCCCCGCCCAAACCTTGGAGGTCAAGGGTCATGCAGACCTCCCGGGGTGACACGCCAAGGTCACTACTCGGCGGCTTCCGGCTTAGGCTGCGGGCGGCCTTGTGCTTACGGGCGGAGCCGCTTGGGACAGCAACGACTTACGCTCCCCATCAGGAACAGGAAACCCAAGGGGGCAACGCCACAGTGGAATTCACCTTCCTGGCGTTGCTGCTCATGGTCCCCGTCGTCTATTTCGTGGTGACTGTAGGCCAGATTCAGGGCGGATCGTTTGCTGTAGTTGGTGCTGCTGACCAAGCAGCGAAAGTCTTCGTGACGCAACGGGATCCCGGCAGCGCAAGGATTGCCGCGGAGCGCAGTGTTCTTGTGGCCCTCAGGGACCACGGTCATGAAGCTGGGAAGGCCAGTATCACCTTCGAGTGTGATCGTGAGAATTGTTTGGCGGCCGGCGCAACCGTAACCGTGACCGTGCGCCTGGACGTGTCTTTGCCCTTGATCCCATTTGGGGACGTATTGCAATTGCACGCAAGCCGGCTCAGTGCTTCAGCATCGCAGGTTGTAGGGCGTCACCAATGACAGTAGTGACATCGAATGGGCACCCGCGGGAGGATGGACAGTTATCGGTTCTCATCCTGGGGTTCGTGCTGTTGTCGCTCCTCCTGGCTTCGGTGGTCATGGGAGCTTCAGCCATGTATCTGGAGCGCAAGAAGCTCTTGTCCCTGGCTGACGGAGCGGCTCTCGCGGCCGCAGATTCTTTCACTGTGGGGGATACCGGGGGAAGCAGTACTCCTTCCACATCCCTGGTGGATGCAAGGGTGGTGGCAGCAACCGGCTCCTACCTCGATGCCAGCAACGCCTTTTCCCGCCATGACCAGCTGGCTGTGGCAGCAGGTACGGGAAGCGAGCCGGGCGGTACTGCAGTTGTGGTCCTCACCGCCGTAGCGCATCCGCCGGTGATCAGCTTTTTGCTCCCCGAAGGGGTTCTCATTGAGGCGAGGTCAACGGCCCGTTCCCGGCTGACCCAGTGAGCGCGTCCCCATAGGCAGAGGGGAGGACGCCCTCTGGGAGGTCGACGGATAGCGTACGCTGGGAAGATCATGGCTGAAATTGATTTTCCCGCGGAAATCCGCGCACTTCGAGCAACGTACAGCTCAATCGAGAACGTCACCGATGTTGATGCCTTAAAGGCGGAGATCGCTGAGCTGAGCGAGCAGGCAGGGGCTCCGGACCTTTGGGATGATCCTGCTTCTGCACAGGTGATCACGTCCCGGTTGTCGCACCGGCAGTCCGAAGTTGAGCGGCTATCCAAGCTCGCTTCCCGGATTGATGATCTCGAAGTCCTGGTGGAACTAGGCCAGGACGAGGGCGATGAGGATTCGATGGCGGAAGCGGCCAAAGAACTTTCCTCTATCCGCAAGGCGCTGGCGGAACTTGAGATTACAACCCTTTTGTCGGGTGAGTATGACGAACGCGAAGCTGTAGTGACCATTAGGGCGGGAGCCGGCGGCGTTGATGCTGCCGACTTCGCTGAGATGCTGATGAGGATGTACCTGCGTTGGGCCGAGCGCCATGGCTACCCGACCACTGTGATGGATACGTCCTATGCCGAAGAAGCCGGTCTGAAATCGGCCACCTTCGAAGTCAAGGCACCTTACGCCTTTGGCACGTTGAGCGTTGAAGCCGGAACCCACAGGTTGGTTCGCATCAGTCCTTTTGATAATCAAGGGCGCCGTCAGACATCCTTCGCAGCGGTGGAAGTCATCCCGTTGATCGAGCAAACAGACTCCATCGAGATCCCGGACAACGAAATCCGAGTGGACGTCTTCCGGTCCTCCGGCCCGGGAGGCCAGTCGGTCAATACAACTGACTCCGCGGTGAGGCTGACCCACATCCCTACGGGCATTGTGGTCTCAATGCAGAATGAGAAATCGCAGCTTCAGAACCGGGCGGCCGCCATGCGCGTACTCCAGTCCCGATTGCTGCTGGTTAAGAAGGAACAGCAGGACGCGGAAAAGAAGGCATTGGCCGGAGACGTCAAAGCGTCCTGGGGCGACCAAATGCGTTCCTACGTGCTCAATCCCTACCAGATGGTCAAGGACCTGCGAACGGAACATGAGGTGGGCAACACCTCGGCGGTGCTTGACGGCGACATAGATGATTTCATCGACGCCGGCATTCGCTGGCGTACCGGCAACCGAAACGCAGCGGCCAACTAGCAAGCGGTTAATGTGCCCGGGGCCACACGCTGGTCAGGATTCCGCGACACGCCCCTGAAAGCCCGGGAATAGCGGCTGACCCGTGCGTATAGTCGAGTGGCCGGTGCTCTCACTTCCCCCATCGAAAGCCCGCGCTCCGGCTGTTGGACTGGGCAACTATGTCATGTCCGGCGGGGTTCTAAAGGGCCATGATCAGATTTGAGAATGTCACCAAGGTCTACGAGCAGAATGCCCGACCGGCGCTCGATTCTGTGAGCCTTGAGATCAACCGCGGCGAATTCACCTTCCTGGTGGGCGCTTCAGGATCAGGCAAGTCCACCTTCCTGCGGTTGATCCTGAAAGAGGACAAAGCCTCGTCCGGATCGGTTTACGTCGCTGGCCAGAATGTTGCCAACATTTCGAGCTGGCGCGTCCCGAAGCTCCGGCGCGGAATCGGCGTTGTCTTCCAGGACTTCCGGTTGCTCCCTCAGAAGAACGTTTTCGCGAACGTAGCATTCGCGATGCAGGTGATCGGCAAAAGCCGCTCGATTATCAGGGAGACGGTACCTGAGGTCTTGAAGACGGTTGGCCTTGAGGGCAAGGAACGCCGCATGCCTCATGAACTTTCCGGTGGTGAGCAGCAGCGTGTGGCGATCGCCCGCGCCGTCGTAAACCGCCCCGGCATTTTGCTGGCGGACGAACCGACCGGAAACCTTGACCCCATCACCTCGATGGGAATCATGGGCGTCCTGGACAAGATCAATCAGAACGGCACCACGGTAGTGATGGCAACCCACGACGACGACATTGTCAATGAAATGCGCCGCCGCGTGGTGGAGCTCAAGAACGGCAAGGTCATTCGCGACGAAGCCAAGGCGCTGTACACCTCCATGATTCCCGTGGTTGGCGAATCGCGCCGGCTGCGCGATGCCAGCGGGGAAGAACTCAACCGTGCGCAGGGGGCACAGCTGTGAGGCTTTTGTTCATCCTGGGGGAAATCGGTGGTGGCCTGCGCCGGAACCTCTCCATGGTAATTTCCGTAGTCTTGGTGACTTTTGTTTCCCTGACGTTCGTTGGTGCGGCCGGCATGCTGCAGATGCAGATCAACCAGATGAAGGGCTACTGGTACGACAAAGTCCAGGTAGCAGTCTTCCTTTGTAATGACGGTTCGACGGCGGTGGGTTGCGCCTCGGGTTCGGCCACCAAGGAACAGCAGGACAATCTGCAGGCAATGCTCGAATCCCCGGCAATCAAGCCGTACATCAACGATTTCCAGTTCGAGTCCCAAGCCGAGGCGTACACACACTTCAAGGAGCAGTTCTCCAACTCTCCGATTGTGGATTCCGTATCTGAGGACCAGTTGCCGGCCTCGTTCCGGATCAACATGAAGAACCCCGAAAAATACGAAATCATCAGTGAGACGTTCTCCTCGCAACCGGGTGTTGAAACGGTCAGTGACCAACGGCAGGTGCTCGAGCGCATATTTTCCTGGATGAACGGGGCGTCGGTCGCGGCCATAGGCGTGGCGGCGGTGATGATTTTCTGTGCGGTCCTCTTGATCACCACCACCATCCGGTTGTCGGCATTCAGTCGACGGCGGGAGACAGGGATCATGCGGCTGGTTGGTGCGTCAAAGACGGTGATTCAACTGCCGTTCATCCTGGAAGGTGTAATAGCTGCCGTTGTGGGTGCGCTACTGGCCTCCGTTACGCTCTGGCTTATGGCCCACTTCTGGCTCAACGGCGACTTGTCGAGGCAGTTCCTCAACACCCCGTTCATCTCGTCCACGCAGGTCCTGGTGATCGCCCCGGTGCTGATTGCCCTTGGCGCGGGTCTTGCCGGTATCTCTTCCCTCTTGACTCTCCGGCGTTACCTGAAGGTCTAACCGTGAACGCCCTGACTGAAACAACGGCCATGCTGACAAGCGAAAAGGAATCCTGATGACCACGTTGGACCCGAACCCCCTGCGCCGACGCCTTGCGTCGGGCCATGCTCGGTTTCTGGGGGCGGTTCTTGCTGTTGGCCTGGCCGTCAGTCTCCTTTCAGGCGCTCCAACAGCCCAGGCAGACAGCCTTGAGGACCAGCAGGCTGCACTGGAAGCAGAAGCGGCCCGGGTCCAGGCTTCGCTCGAGTTTGTCGACTCAAACATCGCAAAGGCTGCCGGTGACCTGGTGATTTACCAGGGCCGGCTTCCCGGTGCACAGCAGGCTCTGCTTGAGGCGCAGGGCCGGGTGGCGAGTGCGGTGAAGGAAGTCGAGGCACTTGCTGCCAGGGTTGAGCTTGCCCAGCAGAACAAGGCCAAAATTACGGAGCAGCTGGAGAGCGATAAGCAGAAGATCACGGACACCAAGAAGCTGATCGGACAGATCGCCTCCCAGGCCTACAAGTCCGGTGGAGTTCCCACGAATATCGCCCTGTTGTTCGGCTCCAGTGAATCCGGAAGCCTGACCGAGTCCATGGATTTGGCTGACCAGGCCATGCGCAGCCAAAACGCGGCGATGACCAAACTCACCCAGCAGAACGCCACCAACGTGAACTCCCAGGCGAGGCTTGTTGCTGTCGAGGAAGAAATCCAGGACCTGAAGGCCAAGGCGGACGCCGCGCTTGAACGGGAAAAGTCAGCAAGGGACGAGGCGGCGAGCAGGAAAGCCGAAGTCGACAAGCTGATTGAAGACACTACACGTCTCAATGGACAACTGCAGGCTGCTAAGCCGGGCATCGAAGCCAACCTTGCCCGGGTGAAGGCCGAACAGAATACAGTCGCCGCCGAAATCGTGGAGCGTGACCGGAAGCTGAGGGAAGCCTGGGAAGCAGAACAGCGCCGGATTGCCGAAGAGGCTGCCGCTGCGGCAGCTGCTGCAGCCGCAGCCCAAGGAAGGCCTGCACCTCCGGAACCGCCATATTCTCCTCCGCCGGCTGGTTCGCCGTCAGCGTTCGGTCTTCGTCACCCCTTTGCAAGTGCTGTCCCCATCACGTCCGGATTTGGCTGGCGGGCGACGCCACCAGGGACCATCGACTTCTATGGCACCGGTGGTTACATGCACACCGGCATTGACTTCGGCGCGGCATGTGGCACGCCGGTCTATGCGGCGGCGGCAGGGGAGGTCTTCAACTCGGGCTGGAACTCTGCCGACGGCGGCGGATGGCGGGTAAAACTGTCCCACGGTGTGGTGCAAGGCAACTCGCTGACCACCATCTACTACCACAACAGCAGCATTGTCGTAGCGAACGGTCAGCAAGTATCGGCGGGGCAACTCATCGCATACTCAGGCAGCACGGGTAACTCGACAGGTTGCCACGCGCACTTCGAAACCTGGCTCAATAGTGCCGCAGTCGACCCCATGACTCTCCTCTAGCGTGCAGATAGCGCGCAGAGGATGTATCGGCTGGCGTACACTAGTTGAAATCCGCATCTAACAAGGAGTTCTACCGTGCCCAAGGAAAGTGGCCGTAAGGTAGTGGCCACCAATCGGAAGGCCCGGCATAACTACCATGTCCTGGACACCTATGAGGCAGGCATTGCACTCATGGGAACAGAGGTGAAGTCCCTCCGTGAAGGCCATGCCTCCATGGTTGATGGCTTCTGCACCTTCTACAACGACGAACTGTGGATGGAGGGCATCCACATCCCTGAGTATCACCAGGGGAGCTGGACCAACCATGCTGCACGTCGCCGTCGTAAGCTCCTGCTGCACCGCGATGAACTGGACAAGATTTCGCAGAAAATTCGCGAGTCCGGCTTTACCGTTGTGCCGCTACAGCTCTACTTCCTGGACGGCCGGGCCAAGGTGGAAATTGCTATCGCCCGAGGCAAGAAGGATTACGACAAGCGCCAGACGCTCCGCGAGCAGCAGGACAAGCGTGAGTCGTTGCGTGAGTTGCGGGAACGCAACCGACGCTAGGCAGCGTGTCTCCGGGGAATGATCTGCCGGATGGATGCGTTATGATAGGTAGTCCGACATGGGTTTAAAACTCTTGTTGGGTTTGATAACAAAATACGGGGATGATCGGTTTCGACGATGTTAGTCGCGACAGGTGAAGCGGGCCGAGGATGCAGAATTATCTCGTAAACGCTGTCTGCAAACCAATAAGTGCCGAATCTAAGCGCACTGACTTCGCTCTCGCTGCCTAAGCAGTAAGACAGTCCGTCAGCCCGGGGTTGCTATCGCCCCGGTTCCTGGCGTCATTTAGATAGCCACTGCTGTTTGCCTTCGTCATTGAGGTAAACGGGACTCTTAGATGACTGGGCCCGGATCAGCCACCTGTTCGCAGGATGGCTGGGGCCGAGAAAATCCGACGCGAACTGCGCCCGGAGAAGCCCTGACAAAACGACATCGGACGGGGGTTCAATTCCCCCCATCTCCACCCCGGAAAGCCCTCGGATCTTCGTGATCCGGGGGCTTTCTTTTTGCAGCAGGCGCGAACGTTCACCCACGGCGTAGCAACTTCCGGACTACAGGCAACTGCATGGCAGTTGTACAGGGTAGACGCGTCGCCGAAGGGTAGCGGTGAAGCGCGGCGGACGTTGGCAGGAGGCGCGAGATGACGACAGACCAGGCTTTCGAAGAACAGGCGTCAGACGACGACGGAGCTTTGGACGCGTATTCACAGATTGTCATACGGGTTGCCGAGTCGGTGACACCCCACGTCGCTGCAATCGAAATGACGAGTACAGACCGCCGCGGACGGGTCCGCGGCGGAAGCGGGTCAGCAGTGGTCTTCACCGGCGACGGATACATGCTGACCAACGCCCACGTGGTGGCAGGCATCGAGTCCGGTCGGGCCGTTTTCGCGGATGGCAAGCAGACTGAGGTTAAGCTGGTGGGCGCAGATCCCCTCTCCGACCTCGCCGTGGTCCGTGGCGTGAAGTCAACCCCGCCTCCGGCATTGCTGGGCAACGCTGAAACCTTGCGGGTGGGCCAACTGGTGATCGCCGTGGGGAATCCGCTCGGTTTGGCCGGTTCGGTAACTGCCGGCGTGGTGAGCGGGTTGGGGCGTTCCATACCCGTAAGGGCGGGCGAACACAGGCGGGTGATTGAGGACGTCATTCAAACTGATGCTGCGCTCAACCCAGGGAACTCCGGGGGTGCACTGGCCGATACGAGGGGACGCATCGTGGGAATCAACACCGCCGTTGCGGGTCTTGGGCTGGGGCTGGCAGTACCCATCAACACCACAACCCAGCGCATCATCGCGGCGCTGCTGAGGGACGGCCGCGTTCGCCGGGCTTACCTGGGCTTGGTGAGCACGCCGATACCACTGGACGTCAGTGCGGTGGTGAGGACGGGGCAGAAGGAAGGCCTGCGAGTGGTGGAGGTCATTGCGGGCTCGCCAGCCGAGTTGTCAGGGCTCCAAGCGGGGGATGTGGTGCTGCGTGCGCAGGATCGTGCGGTGTCCAGTGCTGAGAGTTTGCAGAAATTGCTTTTTGCCGAGGCTATCGGCCAGCCGTTCCCGCTGACGGTGCTCCGGGAGGGAAAAGTACTGAAGCTCACTGCCGTGCCATCCGAAATGAGCCAGCTGGCCTAGTCCTCGCGAACGTCCACAACGCCGATGAACCGGCTTCCCACGCCTTCATATTCGCTGCGGACATCGCCGAGGAACAGTTCGGGAAGTTCGCTGTTCCGGTGGGTTCCACAGAACACGAAGGAAAAGTCCGGCCACCATTTCTTGGGGCGAACGGCCTCGGTGTATCCGCAGACAGCACAAGTCAGGTGGACCCAGACGGGTCGCTTGCCGGTGCGGTTGGCCCGTGACTGTACCAACCACGCCGGAGGGTTGTCCTGGATATCCCTGAGCTCGGCCTCGGAGAGGCGGGACGGAATGCCGTGGCGTTGGGCCATTTCCATCGAAATATCAAGGGCCAATGCGGCATCACGTCTGCTAATCACCATTCAACGATACGGGACTTCCCGGGCGTAGGCTTTGCACATGACTGACGCTGCGGTCCTGACGCCGAGTACCCCGCTTCAAAAGCGTGTCCTTGTGGTGGCAATCGTGGCTTCTTTCATAGCAATCCTGGATGGTTTTGTGGTGAATCTCGCACTGCCGGCCATCGGAAGGGAATTGGGTGGCGGTCTGGTCATTCAACAGTGGGTGGTGGACGCCTACCTGCTCACTCTGGGGGCATTGATCCTGGTTGCCGGCTCGCTATCTGACCATTTCGGCAGGGCCAGGATCCTTGAATGGGGGCTGGCCGGTTTTGCCGTGACCTCGGTGATGTGCGGCCTCGCGTGGACCGGCGAAGTGCTGGTAGTTTCCCGGGCACTTCAAGGAATCGCCGGCGCCCTCCTGGTTCCGAGTTCGCTCGCCATGATCATCTCGTCGTTCACCGGCCCGGCACAGTCAAAAGCCATCGGGCAATGGTCGGGTTGGACGAGCGCTGCGGCCATTGTGGGACCACTGATCGGCGGCATCGCTGTGGACCTGCTTTCATGGCGTGTGATTTTCTTCATCAATGTCATCCCCGCTGTTGCCATCTGGCCAATGCTTGCACGCCTGCGGGCGTCGGACGCGGCGAGGGACAAGAGCAAACGCATCGACTACCTGGGAGCTTTCCTTGCCATGGTTGGCTTGGGCGGGCCGGTGTATGCCTTCATCGAACAGGGGAGGATGGGGTGGGGGAGCGCCCAGGTGTGGGTCCCACTTGTGGTGGGTGTGGTTGCGATGGTGCTGTTCCTCTTCCACGAGGCCCGGACTGCTGAGCCCATGTTGCCGCTGCGACTCTTCAGTATCCGCAATTTTGCCTGGGGTAATCTCGCTACACTGTCCATCTATGCCGCCATCTCCCTGGGCTTCTTCGTGTTGGGCATTTACCTGCAGCAGGTAGGCGGCATGGGCGCCACCGTGGCGGGCATGGCGCTGCTTCCCGGCACAGTCATCCTCATGCTGGGTGCGTCCTACTTTGGTGGCCTCGCCGGAAAGTACGGCCCAAGATGGTTCATGACGGTAGGCCCTCTACTTTGTGGTGCGGGCTTTCTGATGTCGTTGACTGTCCAGGAGCCGCTCAACTACTGGACGCAGGTGTTGCCGGGGCAGATAGTCTTTGGCCTTGGCCTGGCGACGTTGGTTGCGCCCCTCACGGCGGCCATTCTGGGCGCCGTGCCCTCGGAGGAGGCCGGGATTGGTTCGGCCGTGAACAACGCTGTTGCCCGTATAGCGGGTCTGATCTCCATCGCCTTCGCAGGGGTGATTGTGGGGCCGGCCTTCACCCGGGAGGGACTGTACAACGCTTTGCTGGTGACTGCGGGCCTGTTCCTGTTCGGGGCACTGGCCTCCGCCGTCGGAATCCGGAATCCTGTCCGGGAGGCTGCGGCGGCCGCCGTCAGCGAACCGAATACCGCGTCCGACGACGGCGGTGCGGGCGGGCAGCCAAGCTGACCTGATTCGCGCCTGGGCTAATGGGGCCTGGGCTTGTCGGGTTCGGGCTTATCGGGCTGGAAGGATGCAGCCTTCGTGCGTCTCCGCGCTTTGGACCCAAAGAGCTGAAGTGACTTCGTCCGCGAGGTCGAACTCGCGGCCTTTTGCGCCGCTGCCGATGCGCACTACCAAAGCCCCTCCGAAGGGTTTGCGGCCCACCACTTCAACAGGCGCGTCCAAGGAAATCTCTTCCGAGGCAAGGTATCGCAGGAGGTCCGGGTTCTCGTCGCTGATTCGCGTGATCCTGCCTGAATGACCCTGATCCAGTTCAATCATCCGGTAGGCGTGAGGCAAGTCGACCGAACCATCGGCCGAAGGAATCGGATCTCCGTGAGGGTCCCGGACAGGATGTCCAAGCTTGGCCGACATCCGCTCAATGAACGTATCGGACACAGCGTGTTCCAACATTTCGGCTTCGTCGTGGACCTCGTCCCAGCTGTAGCCGAGTTCATCCACCAAGTACGTCTCAATCAGGCGGTGCCGGCGCACCATGGACAGCGCTAGCCGCATGCCCTGAGGGGTCAGCCTGATGGCGCTGTACGGTTGGTGGTCAACCAGGCCTTGGTCCTTGAGCTTGCGCACCATCTCAGACACGGAGGAGTTAGCCACCCCCAGGCGCTGGGCAAGCTGGGACGACGTAATTGGTTTGTCCTGCCACTCCGTGTAGGAGTAGATGACCTTGACGTAGTCCTCGATCGAGGAGGAGGGCGTACTGGTCTTCACACCCCAAGCCTACCGTGGCGTTGTACCTTGAACCTTGACTGCCCGCCAGGTCTGCGTCATGTAGGGCAACCCGATGGTTTCACCAGGGGCATGGCCGAGGTGTTCGTGGAGGTACCACTCCAGGTTGGCCATGACTTTTGCGCGGGTGGCGTCGTTGGCGCGGAGATAGTAGCTGCGCGACTTGGTCAGTTCCATGATGTCCCCCGGCGTCAGGGCATCCTCCCACCGGGTCAGGTGACGTTCCAAACCTTCAAACTCCGGGCCGATGACTGGCCGGAATCCGGGCTTGTGGACATCGCCTGCATGCATGATGCGCGAAAGACGGTGAACCCACGGAAGTGAAGTGTCCAGTTGATTCCAGATCAGTCCCAAGATCCCATGGGGCCGCAGGATCCGCGCGATCTCCGTGCTCGCTGCCAAGGGCTCGCACCAGTGCCAGGCCTGGGCAACGCTGACGACGTCGAATGCTGAGTCCGTCAGTCCAGTTGCCTCGGCTGTTCCCTCCAGCGCATTGACCTGGGGGTGGGCTTTTCGCAATTGCTCCAACATGTCCGTGGAAGGATCGACGGCGGTGACGGCCAGGCCGCGTTCTACGAGGAGTGCCGTGAACTTTCCCGTGCCGGCTCCGAGATCGGCTGCGGACTGCGCTCCAGGAGGAAGCAGCCAGTCCACGGAATCGGCCGGATAGCCGGGTCGCACGCGGTCATAGTGTTCGCCGCCGTCCTGGAAGCTCTGACCGAGTTCATGCCGGCGGGAGGCATGCAGCCTCGGACCACGCGGCCCGGCTGGTCCGGGAGTGCGTGGCTGTCCGCTGGAGGCAGCCGGTGAACGCAGGGCCACGAAAAGCTCCTTCACAGGGTCACTGAAAGTACCCTATGAATTTACCGCAGTGCTTCTGGTCCGCAGTGTTCCTAGTCCAGTGTTCCTAGTCCCGCAGTGTTCCTAGTCCACAGTGCAGGGAGCTGCGCCCGCAGTGCCGGGAGTGTTCGGAGCCCATTCGGGGTAGCTGCGATGGTCGTTTGCAGGAACCCAACGACCCTCGTCCACTACGTAGTCCCAGCCCAGTCCGTCGCGCTTGAGTCCTTCGATGCCGGCGAGCAGCCTGGCGGCGTCCTCCAACCGGGAGCCGACGCCGAAGCTGGCACGCAGGGACCCGGAGGGGAGCCCGAGGCGCTTGAGGAGGGGGTGGGCGCAGAACCGGCCATCACGGAGGCCCACGCCGTGCTCGGCCGCCAGGTAAGCCGCAACCAGTCCGGCGTCGAATCCTTCTACAGAGAAGTTGACCACACCGATGGTGTCCAGGGAGTCAGCGAAGATCTTGTGGACGGTCACGCCATCGATGGCCTCCAGGCCGTTCACCAAGTACGAGCGGATGGCGGACTCGTGGGCGTGCCACGCGTCCTGGTCCAGGCCTGCGAGGACTTGAGTGGCCCGAGCAAGTGTCGCGGCACCCAGCACGTTGGGGGAGCCGCCCTCGTGGCGTGCCGGGCCCGCGGCCCAGCTGACGGAGTCCAGGCGCGCTTCGCGTACGGCGCCGCCTCCGGCAAGGTGCGGTATGCCGGCGTCGAGCCAGTCCGGACGACCCACCACGACACCCGCACCGAAGGGGGCGTAGAGCTTGTGTCCGGAGAAGACTATGTAGTCGACGTCCGCCTCGGTGATGTTGATCCGGCGATGCGGTGCGAGCTGAGCTGCGTCCACCACGATCCGGGCGCCGTATTCGTGGGCAAGGGAAGCGAGGCGGGCGATCGGTAGGATCTCCCCGGTCACGTTCGAGGCGCCGGTCACGGCCAGGAGGCTGACCCCGCCCTGGGCAAGTTCGGCCTCCAGCTTGTCCAGCGTTTCGGCCAGGGTTGGTGCTGCGACGACGCTGCGGTGCGGGACTCCCTGCCACGGCAGCAAGTTGGCGTGGTGTTCGATGTCCAAGTACAGGACCTCGCCCGCAAATTGGCCATCCACCTGCGGGAGGCATCCGGCCAGGAGGTTCAAGGAGTCCGTGGTGTTCCGGGTGAAGATCACTGAGTCATCAGCCCGCCCGCCGACGAAATCACGGACGATGTTCCGCGAGTTCTCGTACACCGACGTGCTGATTTGGGAGGCATACCCGGCGCCCCGGTGAACGCTGGCGTAGTAGGGCAGGACCTCGTTGAGGTAGGCCGAAACGATGGTCAAAGCCGGAGCCGATGCGCCGTAGTCCAAGTTTGCGTAGCGGACGTGGCCACCCTGAATGAGCGGAGCCTGCAGCTCAGCGCCAGTGACCGCGGCAAGCGGACGCGCAGCCGGGGTTGTCTCTGCCGCGGATTCTTCAACAAAGGACGGAATGGTGTTGGGGTTGAACGTGACAGTGCTCATGGAACCTCACTCAAGAGGGACCCCCATAGGGGGATCCGCGCTTGCCGCATCCGTTCCGGACCGGCCGGGTCGTCACCCGGGGCACCCCACCGCGAATGGAGGGTTGCCGGCCAGCAAACCGGGGTTTAGCGCTGGCACTCGTGACCTGTAAAAAAGGTTATGGCACGTCCGGGGAAGCTTCCAAAGCCGCTGCCTTTTGTTAAGCCCTTTGTTACGTCGAATGGGAAATCCCCTCATCGCCGAATAAAAAACGGCGGAGACCCCCAAAAGGGGTCATCCGCCGTCGAAAATTTTGCCCGCTGTGTGGTGGCTGGGCGCGGAAAATTTAGAGAAGGTCGTCCAACCCGGGGTTGAGGCGCTTCAGGACCTCGGAGTGCAGAATCGAGTTGGTTGCCAGGGCGTTACCGCCAAACGGACCGTCTTCGCCTTCCAAGGATGTGAAACGGCCGCCTGCCTCTGTGACAATCGGGACGAGTGCTGCCATGTCGTAGAGGTTCAGTTCAGGCTCGCAGGCAATATCCACGGCACCCTCGGCTACCAGGCAATACGACCAGAAATCACCGTAGGCGCGTGTCCGCCAGACGTCTTCGGTCAGCCCCAGGAATTCATCCAGGTTGCCGCGTTCCTTCCACCCCGAAAGGCTGGAATATGACATGGAGGCATCGGCCAGGCGGGAAACGTTGGACACCTTGAGCCGCGTTGCCGAGGCGAGGGAGCGGCCCATGTAGGCGCCCATGTCCTTCGCAGCCCACCAGCGCTTGCCCAGCGCAGGCGCACTCACTACGCCCACCACAGGTTCCCCTTCATCCACGAGGGCGATCAACGTTGCCCACACCGGGACGCCGCGGACGAAGTTCTTGGTTCCGTCGATGGGATCGATGATCCAGCGACGTGAACCGTGACCGCTGCTGCCGAACTCCTCGCCCAGGACCGCGTCCCGCGGACGCGAGCGGGACAGCTGACCGCGGATTGCTTCCTCAGCTGCCTTGTCAGCGTCAGTGACAGGTGTGAGGTCGGGCTTGGTTTCGATCTGCAGGTCCAGTGCCTTGAAGCGATCCATGGTCTGGGCGTCGACTGAATCGGCGAGGACGTGCGCCAGGCGCAGGTCATCGTTGTAGGTGGAAACGGGATGGGTCATGCCACCAAACTATCCTGAATCGTTCGCTGCATTGGGGACGTGAAGCAGACAACGAATCAGTTGACGGTGCCCAGTTCCTTGGTCTCTTTCGCTTCGAGCCTTGGGTCTGCACCCAACAGTCGGCGCAAGGAGGCCAACCGGGCCACTCCTGAAGGCCCTGCGTGGCCATCGTTCACCCATGCATCCAGCCCGCAATTGGTGGCGGTGGCACCGTGCTTGCAGCCACGGTCGCAGGTCTCCGTGCCGGGCTCCAGGTCAGGGAACGAGTGCAGTATCCGGTCCGGATCCACATGCGCCAAGCCAAAGGAGCGGATGCCGGGAGTATCGATGATCCAGCTGCCGGACGGTGCATCGTCGAGCTTCAATGCCAACGCCGAGGATGATGTGTGCCTTCCCCGGCCCGTCACCGCGTTGACGCCACCAGTGGCGCGCTCTGCGCCGGTCAGTGCGTTGACCATGGTGGATTTACCCACGCCGGAGTGGCCGAGCATGACGGTGACTTTTCCACCCAGGTGCGAGCGGAGTTGGGATACGGCGTCCTTGTCCAGCCGGGCTGATAGGCCGTCATCGGAACGGGCATCGATGCCTCCGGCATCGGAGTCAGCGGTTCGGCTGATGATCACGGGGAAGTCCAAGCTCAGGTAATTGGCCAGGAGTTCCGCCGGGTCCTTCACATCCGCCTTGGTGATGAGCAGCAACGGCTCGATGCCGGCGTCGTACGCTGCAACCAAGGCGCGATCAATGAATCCGGTACGTGGCTCCGGGTTGGCCGCCGCAACAACCACCACGAGTTGATCGGCGTTGGCGACAACCACCCGTTCGATGGGGTCCGTGTCGTCGGCACTGCGGCGCAGGAGCGTCTTCCGCTCTTCCACGCGGACCAGGCGTGCCAAGGTATCGGGAGACCCTGAGACGTCACCCACCAATGCGACGAAGTCACCGGGGACAACGGGGTTGCGACGCAGTTCGCGGGCGCGGGCTGCGATGACGATGCGTTCGTCGGCGGAATCTTCGCCCACAATTGCCCTGTACCGTCCGCGGTCCACGGTGATGATTCTGCCTATGACGGCGTCATCGTGGCTGGGGCGATCCTTGGTGCGGGGCCTGGATCCTTTTTTGCTGGGACGGATCCGGACGTCGGATTCGTCCCACGAGCGTGCGTCACGGCCCATGGTTAGTTGCTGGCCTCATCAGGATCGGTGTTGGCATCAGTTGGCTGAAGCATTGCGTCCCACATTTTTGGAAAGTCCGGCATGGTCTTCGACGTCGTGGCGATGTCCTCAACCTGTACGCCTTCGACGACGAGCCCCAGGATCGCCCCGGCAGTGGCCATGCGGTGGTCTGCGTAGCTGTGGACCACGCCGCCGTGAAGGGCCGCAGGGCGGATCACCAAGCCATCGGCGGTCTCTTCAGCGTCGCCCCCGAGGCCGTTGATTTCGGCAACCAGCGCGGCGAGCCTATCAGTTTCGTGTCCGCGAAGGTGGGCAATACCGGTGAGCCGGGAGGGTCCGCTGGCCAATGCGCACAGCGCGGCAACAGTGGGTGCCAATTCGCTTGTTTCGTCGAAGTCAGCGCCCTTGATTTCTGCCCCGCCGGTCACTGTCAGTGTTCCGTCCTGGAAGGTTACTTCTGCTCCCATGGTGGTCAGGATGGTTCGCCACTGGTCGCCCACTTGTGTTGTGCCAGCCGGCCAATTGGGGATGCGGACGGTGCCACGTGTGGCCAGCGCAGCGGCGAGGAAAGGCCCTGCGTTGGAAAGGTCTTGTTCGATGCGCTGGTCAAAAGCGCGGATAGGCCCCGGAGAGACGCGCCAGTGGTTGGGCACGGAATCGTCCACGACGACGCCGACGCTGCGGAGCACTTCCACGGTCATGGTGATGTGGTCCAAGCTGGGCACGGGCTTGCCCACGTGTTCCAGATGCAAGCCCTCTGTGAAGCGGGCACCCACCAGCAATAACGCGGAAACGAACTGCGATGAAGCGCTGGCGTCGATCACCAGGTGGCCGCCCCGGACCTGGCCGGTACCCTCTACGGCGAAGGGAAGGGACGACGGCGTCCTGCCGCCATCTGCTGCCACCGGAACGCCGAGGGCGATCAACGCTTCGATGATGGTTCCCATGGGCCTGTTGCGGGCGTGGGGATCGCCGTCGAAGACGGTAACGCCTTGACGCAATGCAGCCAACGGGGGGACGAACCGCATCACAGTTCCGGCCAGCCCGCAGTCAATTGCCGTTTCAGCCCCCGATGCGGCGGGATCCATGGGCGTTATTTCCAGGTCCGGTCCGAAGGAACCGTCCCCGGGTACCTCGGTGACGGTTGCCCCCAACTGGCGGAGGGCCTGGATCATGAGCGCAGAGTCGCGGGAATGAAGGGGCGCCCGCAGCCGTGAGGGACCATCCGCCAAAGCCGCCAAAACCAAGAACCTGTTGGTCAGCGACTTTGAACCAGGGACCGTCACCGTTGCGTCCACGGGCCCCTTGGCATGCGGGGCAGGCCACAGTGGCAGCATGGTGGCGGCTTTGGTTGATTCGGGGTTTGTGGCGGTGGTACCGGTCATGCTTCCTTATGCTCCAACTGCGTTGTCAACGGCTTTGCGAACGGCTTTGTCTGCACGCTTGATCTGCTTGCCCGTCACCTTTTTGGCGTCGGCAGCCAGGTGCTCCGCCCGCCAGGCAATGCTGGGCCGGCCCGCCGTATCAACAGAGGCAAGGAGCACGCCACCGGTGAGGGAAATGTTCTTCAACAACTGGGCCTTGCGGGCACTTCGGCCTTCCTTCGTGCTGATATCGGCGGACCGCCACTCCACGTAGGAGTTCAAGGCCGAGGTCACAGCCAAAACCGTGGCGGCAAAACGGGAGAGCTTGCCGAGCCCGAGCAAGGCTCCGGCCCCCAACTGCGCCCCGCCGATGACGCGCGCCAGGGTCTTTTCATCAGCTTTGAAGGGCAGGGATTCCGAGGCTCGGCGAAGGACTGGCGAGAGTTGCTTCGCAGTGTCGTCCGCGTTCCTGAGCTTATCCAGCCCTGCGACGACGAAGCTGGACGCGAGCATGGGACGTGCGAGAAAACGGATAACAGACATGTCTTGCCTCCTGGATGGCTTGCCACATTAGTTCGATAAGTGTTGTGTTCAAGGGGTGCAGTCTGCTCTAGTCTTGCACTTTTGCGGAATATTTACCCAGCAGCAGCCGTTGTGAACTTCAGGTGCGGCGGAGACCGGACTGCGGCATTGTGCTTGCCGCCTGTTGAACGGAGTTGGTTTTTTGACTTTGGTTAAGGACCGGGTGGTTCTACCGGAGCCCGTGTATGGGATGCAGCCGGAATCCCGGCAGCTGACAGTAGACTTGGCAACGATGAGCACCACTGAACCGGCCGCAGCGGCCATGTACCAGGCAACCGGCGCGGACGACCCGGCGGCTGTCACCGACGTCGATCCTGCTACGGAAACTCCAGAACAGCGGCGGGCGCGCTTTGAGCGCGACGCCATGCAGTACGTGGACCAGCTGTATTCGGCAGCCATGCGGATGGCGCGCAACCCATCCGATGCCGAAGATCTGGTTCAAGAGGCTTATACCAAGGCGTTTTCCGCCTTTCACCAGTACAAGCCGGGGACCAACCTCAAAGCCTGGTTGTATCGCATCCTGACCAACACGTACATCAACCTTTATCGGAAGCGGCAGCGTGAGCCGCTGCAGTCCAACTCGGACACGATCGAGGATTGGCAGTTGGCGAAGGCAGAGTCGCATACTTCGGCCGGTTTGCGGTCCGCGGAGACTGAGGCTCTTGACCACCTCCCTGATTCCGACGTGAAGAACGCCTTGCAGTCGATCCCGGAGGAGTTCCGGCTGGCCGTCTACTTCGCGGATGTTGAAGGGTATGCGTACAAGCAAATTTCAGAAATTATGAACACCCCGATCGGCACGGTCATGTCACGGTTGCACCGCGGCAGGAAGATGCTGCGGGACATGCTGGCGGATTACGCCGCCGAACGGGGCTTCAGGGCCCAAACCGAAGATCAGGCCACGGCCGGAAGCAACAATCAGGAGAAAGAGAAATGAGCGACTGCCAGGGATTGGGCGATTGCGACGATACGCGAATGCAGCGGATCTACGAGTACCTCGACGGTGCGCTGACCCGTGAGGATTTAACCGAGATCAAGCAGCACCTGGACTCCTGCGAGGAATGTGCCGAGCAGTATGACCTTGAGTGCCTCATTCGCACCATGGTCAAGCGATCATGCACTGAGTCCGCCCCCGAGAACCTGAAGAACTCGATTCTTGACCGGATTCACTCCATCAAGCCTGTGGACGCCTGATTCGGCTCCCATTCAACTTATGAGGCTTAACTTCGAAGGCCCCGGAAACCGCATGGTTTCCGGGGCCTTCGCTTTTAAGCCTGTGACGCTAAGCCGATGGCTTAGGTGTTGGGACGCTTGCCGTGGTTCGCGCCGCCGCGCTTACGGTCACGACGCTTACGTGCACGCTTGCTCATAGCTGGCCTCCTTCAAGGATTGATACTCAATAAAGCTGCCCTCCAGTTTCGCACATCCGGGTGCTGCGCCGCGAACCGGGCGGGTGTTGGCATGTTCGGAGCCAACGGAATGGTCACCCAAGGACCTAGTTCTGCAGCGAATTCCTGATGGAGATGCGGGCTTGGTCCAAAACGGTACGAACGGTTTCCAGTGCCAAGGGAGTCAGTGGCTGGGAGGCGCCGTGTTGGCGTAGCTCGACTCGGATGTCATCCCTGAAGGACTGAACCAATAGCTCAGCTTCCTTGAGGATGCGCTGGCTTTCGGGGGTGTAGCCCGCTGTCCTGCTCCGAAAAGTAGCCGAAGAGGCGCTGGTGCGCGCGGCCTCCGCAGTGGCCGCGAGATCTGCGCGCAGCCCACGCATATTTGCCCGGATGTCATCCCGCAGGTTGTCAGCCAGCCGCCTGACGGAGGCCGATATGGTGTCCTCGACGTCGGCCAGCTCCTGCCGACGGCTGTCCAACTCAGCGCGTCCGGCTTCCGTAATGAGGTACTTGGTGCGGCGTCCTTCGGTTTCCGTGGCAACGAGCCCTTCCTCTTCCAGCTTTCCCAACCGCGGGTAGATGGTGCCGGCACTGGGGGAGTAGGTGCCGCCGAATCGCTCGCCCAACGCTTTGATCAGCTCGTATCCGTGCTTCGGACCTGTCTCGAGCAACGCAAGCAGGTACAGCCGCAGGGCGCCGTGTGCGAAGACGGGAGGCATTAGAGGCCCGCTTCCCCTGGGACCGGATGGCCGTTTTCCGGCGTGGGCGCCGATCCGTGCATGATGTAAGTCTTACCGGATACCGTGTTGGTCCGCACCAGCATCAACCTTTCGTCCGGGCCGACAATCGTGTGGACGTTGCTGCCAGGCTGGGCGTACATTTGGTCGTCGATTACCACGGTTCCGCTGGCCGATTTCGCTACGATGTCCAAGCCGACGTCATACGGCAGCCGGATGGTCAGGTCCCCGGATACGGAGTTGGCGCCGAGGTCGTTGGTGTAGTCCTGGAGATCGAAGCTGAGGTCGCCGCTGACGGTGCTCGCGCGGACATTCTTGAACGTGCCCGAGGCGGTAACTTCGCCGGAGACGCTCTTGGCGGTCAGGACGCCGTCGTGGTTTCTGACGATGACCTCGCCACTGACTGTGTTCACGTGCAGTTCGCCGCTGGTGTTGTCCGCCAGGACTGAACCGGAGACGGTGTTCAGGCGGGTGCGCCCGCTGATGCCGGACACCATCCCGTCACCGCTCACGGTACCTGCTTCAACGTCGACGCCGGACGGCAGCGCTATGCCGACGATCACCGAGTTGGTGCTTGTGTTGTTGACGGTACCCATCAGGTTGCGGAACCAGCCCTGAGGTCCTTGGAGTTGGTGGCGGACTTCCAGCCTGCCGTCTACAAGCGTGACCGTCAGGGGGTCGCCAGTGATCTCACTGATTTCGATGCGGACGAATGGCTCGTCGTGTGTCACGACGTCGAAGCGTCCCTTGACGATGCCGAGTTTGAGGGAGCGGACCTCCTCTACATCAATGGTTTGCGGGCCCGTCACGGTCCATAGTTCGTCAGACATGATCCCTCCAAGTTGCGATATATCGCGTTGATAAAGAACACGATATATCGCGTTTTGCCAGGAGGCAATGCTTAGTCAGGGTTACTTCACGGGGTAAACGACAGCATCATGGCCCGGGACGGAGACCTTTGCCGTCCGACGTCGCAGAAGGAGCGGGCAGACCGGAACTGCAGGAAACTGTGGCTCACACCGCAGCAGCGACCGCCGCTGTGAATGCTGCTCGGACAGAAACCTGCACGTTCCGCGTCCTGGCTACTCCGGTTGAGCGATATTAAGCCACTGGAACCAGCCGCGGTGCAGAACAAGCCACGCAATTAATCCGTAGCCGGCCTGGCCCGGTGTTCCCCCATTGGCTGCGAGGTCGGTCCTCCACTGCTCATGATTAAGCAAGGGGGAGAAGGTGTCCACGTAATGGTGATTCCGCCGTGTTGTGACATCGGCAAACGCAGTGTTCAGTTCAGCAAGCCGCTTGTTGCGCGTGGGATCCAGCGTGGGAGGCGGGCCCACCACAAAGACTTCCACGCTGCTGTGCGATGCGCCATCCAGGATGTTGGCAAGATTCAACCGGCTGCGCGCGGTGGACAGCCCAAACTCGAGATCCCGCCCCGAAAGGCCGATCACCAACCGATTCTCATGCGTGTCACTGAATCGTCTGCCGGCTTCATCCTGCCAGCGGGCCGCAAGGCCCTCAGTACCTTCCATGGGGCAGGGGAGCGGGAAACTTTCCACCACGACGGAATCCTGGGGTGTGCGGGCCAGGACTCGTCCGAGCCAACCCAAGGCGCGGGGATCCCCCAGGCCCGCGAGTAGTTCATCTCCTACAGCTGCGATGCGCAGCTTCCTGTCTTCCACGGTTACCTCTTCACACTCGTTACGGTCCTTGCACGGTTTCCGGATCATCGGCCGGTTCGTGAACCGGGTACCTCTGTCCCATTAAACAGAACTGCCCGGCCTAAGGCGCGCTCATCGCTCCTCAGGCCGGGCAGTTTCGCTTACTTGCGTTCGAACGCCTGCTTGATCAGGGCGTCCTGTTCAGCGGCGTGGCGCTTCATGGAACCGGCAGCAGTGGATGCCGAAGCCGGACGTGAAACGAGGCGGAGCTTGCGGTCGAGCTCCGGCGCCAGGTTCAGGCCCATGAACGGCCACGGACCCTGGTTGGCGGGCTCGTCCTGTGCCCACACGATGTCAGCGTTCGGGTACTTGGCAAGCTCGGCGTCGATCTCAGCCTTGGGCAGCGGGTAAAGCTGCTCTACGCGGATGATCGCCGTGGAGGTATCCCCGGACTTCTGACGGTTGGACAGGAGGTCGTAGTACAAGCGTCCGGAGACCAGGATGACGCGGTCCACATTGGCGGGCTGCACTTCCGGATCGCCGATAACCGTCTTGAAGCCGCCGGTGGTGAAGTCCTCGACAGCCGAGGCAGCACCCTTGAGGCGGAGCAGCTGCTTGGGCGTGAAGATGATCAACGGCTTCCGGGGACGGCTGTAGGCCTGGCGGCGCAACAGGTGGAAGTGAGATGCAGCCGTGGTGGGGTTGGCCACGATCATGTTGTCCTCGGCGCACATCTGCAGGAAGCGTTCGATGCGTGCAGACGAGTGGTCCGGCCCCTGGCCTTCATAGCCGTGCGGGAGCATGAGCACCAGCGATGAACGCTGGCCCCACTTCTGTTCGGCCGAGGAAATGAACTCGTCAATGATGGTTTGCGCACCGTTGACGAAGTCACCGAACTGGGCTTCCCAGAGGACCAGGGCATCAGGGCGCTCCACGGAGTAGCCGTATTCGAAGCCCATGGCTGCGTATTCGGACAACAGGGAGTCGTAGATCCACAACTTGGCCTGGTCGTCGGAAAGGTTGCCCAGTGGCAGCCATTCGTTGCCGTTGGCGCGATCGTGGAACACGGCGTGACGCTGGACGAACGTCCCGCGACGGGAGTCCTGTCCGGCCAGGCGAACGGGTACGCCTTCCATGATCAGCGAGCCAAATGCTGCGATCTCGCCAAATCCCCAGTCGATGCCGCCTTCACGGGACATCTGCTCACGCTTCTCCAGCAGCTGCTTGAGCTTGGAGTGAACGGTGAAGCCTTCCGGAATTTCCAGGTGCGCCTTGCCGATGCGGGCAAGGGTCTCTGCGGAAATCGCCGTAGACGCGGGGGAATTGGTGCCGAAGTCCGACTGCTGGGCAATGGGACGCTCGATGTCCGAGACCGCCGCGGAGTCAGCCGTGATGATCGGGATCGGCGACGTCTGCGCAGCATGCGTTTCGGCGAAGACGCGCTCGAGGCGCTCCT
Source organism: Arthrobacter sp. M2012083 (assembly GCF_000281065.1). GTDB lineage: Bacteria > Actinomycetota > Actinomycetes > Actinomycetales > Micrococcaceae > Arthrobacter. Next base: position 14,297 of record NZ_AKKK01000013.1, on the reverse strand, counting down.
GGTAGTCGCGGAGCAGCTGCTCTGCTTCTTCCTCGGTGATGTCACCACGGCCGATGAGCGACTCGGTGTACAACTTGCGAACGGAACGCTTGGCTTCGATCAGGTTGTACATGAGCGGCTGGGTCATCGAGGGGTCATCGCCTTCGTTGTGGCCGCGACGGCGGTAGCAGACCATGTCGATGACGACGTCCTTGTGGAAACGCTGGCGGAACTCGTAGGCAAGCTGTGCAACGCGCACCACGGCCTCGGGGTCATCGCCGTTCACGTGGAACACGGGGGCCTGGATCATCTTGGCCACGTCCGTGGAGTACGTGGACGAACGCGACGAGGACGGAGCGGTGGTGAAGCCCACTTGGTTGTTGACGATGACGTGGATGGTACCGCCGGTGCGGTAACCACGCAGCTGCGAGAGGTTGAGGGTTTCAGCCACAACACCCTGGCCTGCGAAGGCTGCGTCGCCATGGACCATGATGGGCAGAACCGGGAAGGATTCGCCCTGATCGAGACGATCCTGCTTGGCGCGGACGATGCCTTCCAGGACGGAGTCGACTGCCTCAAGGTGGGACGGGTTGGCGGCGAGGTAGACCTTGGTTTGCTTGCCGTTGTCCGACGTGAAGGTGCCTTCGGTGCCGAGGTGGTACTTGACGTCACCGGATCCCTGGACCGAGCGGGGGTCCTGGGTGCCCTCGAATTCGCGGAAGACCTGCGCGTAGGTCTTGCCCGCGATGTTGGTCAGCACGTTGAGGCGGCCACGGTGGGCCATGCCGATGGCAACTTCGTCCAGCCCGTCATCGGCTGCGTCCGAGATGACAGCGTCGAGCAGCGGGATCAGCGACTCGCCACCCTCAAGGGAGAATCGCTTCTGGCCGACGAACTTGGTCTGCAGGAAGGTCTCGAAGGCTTCTGCGGCGTTGAGCTTGGAGACGATGCGCAGCTGCTCTTCACGGCTCGGCTTGGAGTACGGGTGCTCGAGCTGGTCCTGGAACCACTTGCGTTCTGCCGGTTCCTGGATGTGCATGTATTCGATGCCCGTGGTGCGGCAGTAGGCGTCGCGGAGGACGCCAAGGATGTCGCGGAACTTGAGCTGCGGCTTGCCGCCGAACCCGCCGGTGGGCCATTCGCGGTCCAGGTCCCAGAGCGTCAGGCCGTACGTCAGGACGTCCAGGTCAGGGTGCTTGCGCTGTACGTACTCCAAGGGATCGGTGTCGGCCATGAGGTGGCCACGCACGCGGTAGGAGTGGATCAGCTGCTGGATGCGGGCAACCTTGTTGATCTCGTCCGCAGGATCAACCTGAAGGTCCGGGCTCCAGCGAACGGGCTCGTAAGGAATACGCAGGGCTTCGAAGATTTCGTCGTAGAAGTTCTGCGCACCCAGGAGGAGCTGGTGGACGAGCTTGAGGAATTCACCGCTGCCTGCGCCCTGGATGACCCGGTGGTCATAGGTGGAGGTCAGCGTGAGGATCTTGCTGATGGCGTTTTGGGCAATGATCTTCTCACTTGCGCCCTGGAACTCAGCGGGGTAGTCAAGGGCGCCGACGCCGATGATGGCAGCCTGGCCCTTCGAAAGGCGCGGTACTGAATGGACCGTACCGATTCCGCCGGGGTTGGTCAGGGAGACCGTGGTGCCTGCGTGGTCGTCAGCAGTCAGCTTGCCGTTACGGGCACGCTTGATGAGGTCCTCGTAGGTGTGCCAGAACTCGGCGAAGTCCATGGTTTCTGCCTTCTTGATGTTGGGAACCATCAGGAGGCGGGTGCCATCGGGCTTGGGCATGTCAATGGCGATACCGAAGTTGACGTGTGCCGGCTGCACGGCGCTCGGCTTGCCGTCGATCTCGTCGTAGTAGACGTTCATCGACGGGAACTGAGAGAGCGCGCGGACAACGGCGTAACCGATGAGGTGCGTGAAGGAGACCTTGCCACCACGTGCACGGGCAAGGTTGGAGTTGATGACCACGCGGTTGTCGATGAGCAGTTTGGCCGGGACCGCGCGGACGCTCGTGGCCGTAGGTACTTCGAGGCTGGTTACCATGTTGGTGGCAATGGCCTTGGCCGGGCCGCGGAGGACGGAAACAACGTCTTCCTCAGGTGCCGTGGGAGCCTTGGTGCTCTTGGGCAGCTGAGCCGGGATGGGCTGGGCCGTGGTGCCGGCGGCGGGCTTCTTTGCTCCGTCCCGGGCCACTGTGGCGGGTGCCTTTTTCGCCGGGGCGGGCGCCGCCGGTGCAGCTGGTTCGACCGTAGGAGAAGCTGCGGGAGCGGCCGGCGCCGGTGCCGGAGCCGCTGCAGCCGGAGCTACCACGGGAAGTACTTGGGTAGGGGGATTGGCAGCCGATGCGGCTGCGGAGGATCCGTTGGAAGAAGTGCCGTCACCGGAAGCAAAGGACTCGAAGAGTGGCCACCACTTGGCGTCGACCGAATTCTTGTCCTGTTGGTACCGCTCGTACAGTTCGTCAACGAGCCACTCGTTTCCGCCAAATTCCTCTGGTAGACGGTGGCTGGGCTGCTCTGGCACTTGAAATACGCCTCTTCCATGAGTGTTGTTTTCCCGCTGGCCACAGATGCTCTCCACAACGATGGGCCAGGGTCCGGGTCCCGCGAACTCAGACCCATGTCAGTCTAGTTAGGATCGTTGGTTAACTGCCAATAGTGGTGACCTAAATCATGTTGCGGCTGACTTAATGAGCATGTCCTTCACTCATGGAGGCGCACGTGACGCCAGCGAGGCGCCCTGGCCGGGTGGACTGTAGACTGAAATTCTTATGGACAGTAAATCTAGGTGCCGGCCTGGGAACTGTCGGGGGAGCCAATCTGGCAACTCCGCACAGCGCGCCCGTCGAGCCGGCAACACCCGTTCACATGCCCATCACGCGCCGGCGCTCATAGCCGGTGGTGCCTCGGACCATGCGTCCGCGGGACCCGACCAGCCTCCGCCGGGGCGAATCCCCGCGCTGAAGGCATTCTCCCCGTTGCACGCGCCCACTCTTGGAGTGATGCGCTAAGTGGAATGGATTCTTCTCCTTGCCGGTTTTGCCTTGATTCTTGGCACCGGCTTCTTTGTAGCAGTTGAGTTTTCCCTTGTTGCCCTGGACCAGGCAAGCGTTCAGCGTGCGGTGGACAACGGCGACCATGCTGCCGCTCCTCTGCTGAAGTGCCTCAAGTCGCTCTCCACGCAGCTCTCCAGTTGCCAGCTTGGCATCACACTGACAACTCTGTTGACAGGTTTCGTGATGGAGCCCTCTGTGGGGCAGTTGCTGGTCGGGCCCCTCGGCTTGATGGGCCTCGCCCCTGAGGTAGCGCATTCGCTCGCCCTGATTGTTGCCATGGCGTTTGCCACGCTGCTGTCGATGCTTCTGGGTGAGCTGGTCCCCAAGAACATGGCCATTGCCTTGGCCTTCCCTCTAGGTAAACGCCTCGCGCGGCCCCAGCTGATGTTTACAGCCGTTTTCAAGCCGGCCATCGTGGTGCTCAATGGTTTCTCGAACAAGGTGCTGAACCTGTTCGGCCTCGAAGCAAAGGAAGAGATCTCGGGGGCAAGGACCCCCGCAGAGCTTGCATCCTTGGTGCGGCGCTCCGCCGAGCTGGGGACGCTCGATGCCGGGACAGCCAACTTCGTTGCCCGCACCCTGAACTTTTCCGGGCGCACGGCAGCGGACGTCATGACGCCCCGCATCCGCATGGAAACCATCGACGCCGATCAGCCGGTCTCAGACGTTCTGGACGCCGCGCGGCGGACCGGATACTCCAGGTTCCCTGTCATTGGTGATTCCACGGACGATATCCGCGGCGTGGTTCACGTCAAGAAGGCAGTTGCCGTCCCCGCGGAGCGTCGGGCGAAGCTTGAGGCGGGCGCGATCATGACTGACGTCCTGCAGGTTCCGGAGACTATTCATCTGGACGCACTCTTGTCTGAACTTCGTGAAGGCAACCTTCAGCTGGCCGTTGTGCTCGATGAATACGGCGGCACTGCGGGAATCGCCACCCTTGAAGACCTTGTGGAAGAGATCGTGGGCGAAGTCTCCGACGAGCATGACAAAGTTCGGCCGGGCGTGTTGCAGAGCGCATCCGGCGACTGGTATTTCCCAGGCTTGCTGAGGCCGGACGAAGTGTCCGAGCAGATCCCCAACCTCACTGTTCCTGATGAATCGGCCTACGAGACTGTTGGTGGGTACGTCATGAGCCAGCTAGGCCGAATTGCCAGAACAGGCGATGTGGTGGACACCGATGGCGGGACGCTGACCGTGACCCGGATGGATGGCCGAAGGATCGACCGGATCTGTTTCCATCACGTGGAGACGGGCGAATCATCATCCGCTGACTCCGGAAGCACGCGTCACGAAGCAGGTGCCGTATGAGCGACTGGGCAGGAATCGTCTGGCTCGTGGTCCTTTTGATCGGCAACGCCTTCTTTGTTGGTGCAGAGTTCGCAGTCATGTCCGCGCGTCGCAGCCAGATTGAGCCGCTTGCCGAGGCGGGATCCAAGCGCGCGCAAACTACGCTTCGCGCCATGGAAAACGTCTCGCTGATGCTCGCCTGTGCGCAGTTGGGTATCACCGTCTGTTCGCTCCTGATTCTTCAGGTTGCAGAGCCCGCAATCCACCACTTGCTGGCCGAGCCCTTGGAGTTGGTTGGCGTTCCGGTTGAACTGGCAGACATCATCGCTTTTGCCATCGCGTTGCTGTTCGTCACTTTCCTGCACGTCACCTTTGGTGAGATGGTGCCCAAGAACATTTCGGTCTCCGTTGCGGACAAGGCTGCCCTGCTGTTGGCCCCGCCGCTGATGTTCATAGCCAGGGTGGTCAACCCGATCATCTGGACGCTGAACTGGCTGGCCAACCACATCCTGAGGTTGATGAAGATTGAACCCAAGGATGAAGTCTCTTCTTCGTTCACGCTGGAGGAAGTGCAGTCGATCGTCCAGGAATCCACGCGCCACGGCCTGGTGGACGACGAAGCGGGCTTGCTGAGCGGTGCCTTGGAGTTCTCGGAGCATACTGCCTCGCACATCATGGTTCCTCTGGACAAGTTGGTGGTACTAAAGACAGCGTCCACGCCCGTGGACCTTGAGAAAGCGGTCAGCCGCACCGGATTTTCCCGGTTCCCGATGGTGGACGACGACGGCGAACTCGCCGGGTACCTGCACGTGAAGGACATCCTGTCCATTCCCGAGGAGGGCCGAAGGCACCCTATCGCTGAGGGTCGAATCCGCTCGCTGGCAAACCTTTCCCCGGATGACGAGATCGAACAGGCGATGTCCGTCATGCAACGCACGGGTTCACACTTGGCCCGTGTTGTTGGTGCGGGGGGCGAGACTCAGGGTGTCCTGTTCCTGGAGGACGTCATCGAGCAGTTGGTAGGTGAAATCCGTGACGCCACGCAGGCGACCGGCATTCGCCGATATGGTGGCCAACAAGCGCAATAGCAGGAGAAAAAGAGTCTGGCGTCGATGGATCTCCATCGACGCCAGATCTGTCTAAACAGGAATCATTCCTATTTAGGGGTACACTGGACAGAGCCCCTAATTGTGTTTGATTCTCATTTTGACTAGATCCGAGGTCCCCGTGCGCCGTTCCGCCGCCCGACTTTCCCTTGCCGCTTCCGCAGGTCTTGCTGCCCTCTTGTTGTCCTCCTGTGCCGGCCCGGCCGGTGGCAATACTCCGTCTTCATCCGGTGCCATCGAGGTGGTGACCTCCACCAACGTCTATGGGGATGTGGTCAAGGCAATCGGTGGTGACAAGGTCAACGTGAGCGCGATCATCACCAAGACCAGCCAGGATCCGCACTCCTATGAAGCCACTGCGCAGGACAAGCTGCTGATCTCCAAGGCCAAGCTGGTGGTTGAGAACGGGGGAGGGTACGACGAGTTCCTTCACAAAATTGCTGACGAGACCAAGGTCGGCCACGAGAACATGATCAGTGCCGTGGAGGTCTCAGGGCTGGCTCCCGAAGAAGAAGGACACGGCACGGAATCCAGTAGTGCCGGGGCCCACAACGAAGATGAGCACGCGCATGACCATGGTGAGTTCAATGAGCACGTCTGGTACAGCCTGGACGCCATGGGCAAGCTGGCAGATGCCGTTGCCGAAAAGTTGGGCAGCCTGGACGCTGGATCTGCTTCCACTTTCACTGCGAACGCGGATTCCTTCAAAACGAAAATAGCTGAACTGACCGGCAGGCTCGGTGAAATCAAGGCCGGCAACGAGCACGCACCCGTTGCTGTTACCGAACCCGTTCCCCTGTATCTCCTGGAGGCGGCCGGCCTGGAGAATAAGACGCCGGAGGCCTACAGCGCCGCCATTGAAGAGGAAACAGATGTCCCTCCCGCTGTACTGAAGGAAACTACAGACCTTGTCAGTGCCAAATCTGTGCGTCTTCTTGCCTATAACCAGCAGACGGAGGGGCCGCAGACCGAGTCCGTCAAGCGGGCGGCCGAAAATGCAGGGGTGCCGGTTGTGAACTTCACCGAAACGCTTCCGGACGGCAAGGACTACCTTCAGTGGATGGCGGACAACGTGGAATCCATCTCGGCAGCACTCAAGAAGTAGCCATTCCGCAAAACAACGTGCAGTGAAGAGCCCCGTTGGCGTCCTAAGATATTCAGGATGGGCTGCGGGGCCTTTGCCTGCCATCAGCACGCAGCCGCGGAGACCAGCGGCACAACTATTGCGTTCCTCGGAGCGCATGGATCGAGGACAACTTTTGACACCGGTAGTGAGCCTCCGCGGAGCGAGCCTGCAGTTCGGCAAGAGGACACTGTGGCGGGATCTGGACCTGGACATCCACCCCGGAGAGTTCTTTGCCGTGCTTGGGCCCAACGGCAGCGGAAAAACAAGCTTCCTGAAAGTCCTTCTGGGGCTCCAGGAGCTGCATTCCGGTACGGTTTCACTGGGCGGCCACCCCGTTGAACGCGGCAGCAAACGGATCGGGTATATACCGCAGCAAAAGTCTTTTGCGGCGGATACGCCGCTCCGGGCGCGCGACCTGGTAGGGCTGGGGATCGATGGACACCGCTGGGGAATGCGGCTCGCATCCGGCAAGGTCAACCAGCGCATCGACGAGTTGTTGGAGCAAGTGGGCGCGTCAGACTATGCCAAGGTGCCGGTGGGGCAGTTATCCGGTGGAGAGCAACAACGTCTTAGGGTGGCACAGGCACTGGCTACTGAACCCCAGGTTCTCCTCTGCGATGAGCCGCTGCTTTCCCTCGACCTGCATCATCAGCAGGGCGTCAGTTCACTGATCAACAAGCAATGCCACGATCGGAACAGCGCCGTGGTCTTCGTGACCCACGAGATCAACCCGGTGATCGATTACGTAGACCGGGTCCTCTACCTTGCCGGCGGCCAGTTCCGTGTAGGAACGCCTCAGGAAGTCATGACCACGGAGGTTCTCTCCGAGCTGTACGACAGTCATGTGGAGGTCATCCACACCAACGGAAGGATCGTCGTCGTCGGTCTTCCAGACGCAACCACGCACTTCCATGACGATGCCCACGCCACCGCGGGAGAGGAGTTCTAGATGGATCTTGAGAGCATCCTGCAGACCATTTTCAACTTCGAGAACTACGGTGAGTTGCTGGTACTTGTGCAAAATTCCATCTGGGCGGGAGCTGTCCTCGGTTTGCTGGGCGGACTGGTCGGCACCTTCGTGATGAAACGGGACCTCGCCTTCGCTGTTCACGGCATCTCAGAGTTGTCCTTCGCCGGCGCGGCGTTTGCTCTCCTGATCGGCACCGACATCATTTTCGGTTCCTTGATCGGTTCGGTGGCCGCGGCAGTGCTTCTGGGTTTCATGGGAGTCCGTGCCCGGGACAAGAACTCGATCATCGGTGTGATCATGCCATTCGGGCTGGGCTTGGGGATCCTGTTCCTCGCCCTTTATGAGGGGCGCGCGGCCAATAAATTCGGCCTGCTGACCGGTCAGATTGTGTCCGTGGATACGGTGCAACTGCAGGTTTTGGCGGGTACGGCAGTGGTGGTGATGGCGGCACTGGTGGCGATCTGGCGGCCATTGAGTTTTGCCAGCGTTGACCCGGAGATGGCTGAGGCCCGAGGTGTCCCTGTCCGTGGCCTGGCCATCGGATTCATGGTTCTGCTGGGTGTCAGTGTGGCCCTGTCCATCCAGATTGTGGGCGCGCTGCTGGTCCTTGCCTTGCTGATTACCCCTGCAGCCGCTGCGCTGCGGGTCACCACATCGCCCCGTTTGGTGGTGTTGCTGAGTGTAATCTTCGCGATGACGGCCACCGTGGGCGGTATTCTCCTGGCCTTGGGCAGCCGCATTCCCATCAGCCCTTACGTCACCACGCTGTCTTTCCTGATCTACGTGGTGTGCCGGGTCACCGGCAGGGTTCGTGCCAACAGGGGCCTCAATGGCCGGGTGTCACGCGACCAACCGGCAGGTGCCCTCTAGAGCTTCCCGGCTGCCTTCTTGGCCGTGCATTCGGGGCACAGCCCGAAGATCTCCACGGTGTGGGCCACCTCGGTGAAGCCGTGTTCAGTTGCCGTACGGGCAGCCCAGGTCTCGACGGCGGGTGCTTCCACTTCTTCTGCCTTGCCGCAGTTGCGGCATAGCAGGTGATGGTGGTGCCCTGTGACTGCACAACGACGGTAGACGGCTTCGCCGTCACCGTTCCGGAGGACATCAATGAGTCCGTCGTCAGCCAGGGATTGCAGGATGCGGTATGCGGTGGCCAAGGACACCGAGATGCCCTTGTTCTGCAGAAGCCGGTACAGCTCCTGGGTGCTGACGAAGTCATCCAATTCATCCAAGGCGGCGCTGACGGCCAAGCGCTGCTTGGTGACGCGCTGCTCCTTGACGCCGCTGGTGGCAGGCGCGTCATGGCCGGTCGTGGCGGGACTGGTGCCTTGTGGCATTGAAAGACTCACTTCCCTGGGGATGCTGGCAAACCCCAATTTTACCAGCAGGGGAACCTTGGAAACTGTCAGCGGGCGGCCCTAGGCTGTGTCCATGAAGCTCACCAAGTACACCCATGCCTGTGTTCGGTTGGAGAAGGACGGAAAGGTCCTGGTGATCGATCCCGGAACTTTCTCCGAGGCAGAGGAAGCGCTAAGCGGTGCCCACGCTGTACTTGTCACGCACGAGCACGACGACCACATTGACCGCCCGGCAGTGACGGCAGCCCTGCGGAGCAACACCATGCTGGAGGTCCATGCGCCAGCCCGGGTGGCAGCTGCGCTCAAGGAAAACGGTGATGTCGCCGGCCGCGTCCATACTGTGGAACCCAACTCCGGCTTTGACGTGGCAGGCTTCAACATCCGGACTTACGGTGGGCAACATGCCATCATCCACGCCCAGATTCCTGTTGTAGCGAACATCGGGTACCTGGTGGATGACAACGTATTCCACCCCGGGGATTCGTTCGTGGTCCCCGACGGAATCAACGTCCAAACCCTCCTTGTCCCCATCCATGCCCCGTGGTCCAAAGTGGGAGAGGTTGTGGACTTCGTCATCGCCGTCCGTGCGCCCAAGGCTTTCCCTGTCCATGATGGGCTGCTCAACGAACTGGGCCGGGGGATCGTCGAGGGACATGTCACACGGATCGGGGCCCGCTACGGAAGCACTTACGCGCGACTGGCGCCAAAAGAGTCCGTGGAGGTCTAGCCGGTCCACACTCCTGTGTTGTGGAAGTGGTCAAGTACTGCTTCGTGCGGCGCCGGGTCCAGTCCGTGCGCGGCCAGCCACCCGGTGTCGTTGTAGCTTCCCGCATAGCGGTCGCCGGCGTCGCACATCAGGGAAACCACGCTGCCTTTGCGGCCCTCGGCCACCATCCCGGCAACCAACTGCCACACGCCCCAGAGGTTGGTCCCGGTTGAAGGCCCTGCATGCAGGCCGGTGAGTTTCCGGAGGTGCCGCATGGCGGCAACCGACGCGGCATCGGGCACCTGGATCATATGGTCGATGACTGCAGGCACGAAGCTGGGCTCAGACCGAGGCCTGCCGATGCCCTCAATCCTGGAAGGGAGGCCAGTGGCTGCGGCCGCGTCACCGTCCCGCCACGCCGGGTAGAAGGCTGAGTTTTCGGGATCCACCACGGCCAGGCGGGTGTTGTATCGGTTGTACCGCAGGTAACGGCCGATGGTGGCGCTGGTTCCGCCGGTGCCGGCGCCCACAACGATCCATGCCGGAACCGGATGCTCTTCCAGGGACAGCTGTTCGAAAATCGACTCCGCGATGTTGTTGTTGCCCCGCCAGTCCGTTGCGCGCTCGGCAAACGTGAATTGGTCCATGTAGTAGCCACCGGACGTCCTGGCAGTCTCTTCGGCCACGGCGTAAACCTCCGAGGCGTGGTCCACCAGCAGGCATGCGCCGCCGAACTCCTCGATCAGGGCGATCTTCTCGGGGCTGGTGGTCTTTGTCATGACGGCGATGAAGGGCAAACCGATCAGCCGGGCGAAGTAAGCCTCTGATACGGCTGTGCTGCCGCTGGAGGCTTCCACGATGGTGGTGCCCTCGGTGATCCAGCCGTTGACCAAGCCATACAGGAACAGGGATCGCGCCAGACGGTGCTTGAGGCTGCCGGATCTGTGGGTTGACTCGTCCTTCAGGTACAACTCCACTCCCCAGTGGTCCGGGAGTGGAACTGCATAAAGGTGAGTGTCGGCGGAGCGGTTATTCTCGGCCTCGATCTTACGGATGGCCTCGCTGGCCCATGCCCTGTCCTGAATACACGAATTGCTCACCGGATAAGCCTAGGCTGGAATTCGGACACCGGCAGCAATGAAACCTCTGCAGGAAGACCAGCCGCCAGAACGAAGGAGATCCCATGGCCACGTTGATGAGTGCGTCAGAACTGCACCAGCGATTCGAATCCGGACGGCGTACCGTGCTCCTCGACGTCAGATGGGTCCTGGGCCGCACCGACGGGCACCTTGAATATCTGGGCGCTCATCTTCCTGGCGCCGTTTTCGTGGACCTCCCCACAGAGCTGGCAGATCACGCGCAACCCGGGTTGGGCCGCCACCCTTTGCCAAGCCCGGAGCGTTTTCAGGAGTCGGCTCGAAAGTGGGGGATTAACGACGGCGACACCGTGGTCGCGTACGACAACAGTGGCAGCATGGCCGCGGCACGCGTTTGGTGGATGCTGCGGAACGCTGGATTTGCCTCTGTGTACCTGCTCGACGGCGGCCTCGCCGCTTGGCGGGCGGCTGGTTACCCGGTGGAATCCGGTGAGGTGGGTCCCGCCGTCGGAAATGTCACTCTGGGCGAAGGCCTCATGCCGGCCATCACTGAGCAGGAGGCAGCACAGTGGCACCGCACTGGTGTGTTGCTGGATGCCCGGGCAGGGGAGAGATATAGGGGCGAGGTAGAACCGATAGACCCCAGGGCGGGGCACATTCCCGGCGCGGTGAGCGCGCCGACCACAGGAAACGTATCAGCCGATGGCACGTTCCTTCCCAGGGAAGAGCTGCGCAGGCGTTTTGAGGAGTTGGGCGTGGACCAGTCGTCCAACGTAGCTGTTTATTGCGGGTCCGGCGTGACAGCCTCCCATGAGATCGCTGCCTTGGAGATCGCCGGGTACCCTGCGGCGCTCTATCCGGGCTCGTTCTCGCAGTGGTCAAACAATGCTGCGAATGACGTTGCTGTGGGCAGCACTCCGTTTGTTGAGGAATCCGCTGGCCCAAGTGGCACAAGCACAGCTGCCGGGAGTAGCGTCGGAGCATGACTCCCGGACGCCCTGTGCCCCCGCCCCTCGCCAAGCCCGTCACCCTGGATACCAGTGAGGACCGGTCCGTAACGCTGGCTGCAGCGTATGGTGCCACTTCCCCGGACAGTGGTTTGGTGCCGCTGACTGTTGCGCGCCGGACCCCTACGGCGGACGACGTCGAAATCGCGATTGAATTTTGTGGTTTGTGCCACTCGGACGTGCATGCAACGCGCGGTGAATGGCGGGTTCCTCCCTACCCGTTGGTTCCTGGACACGAGATCGTGGGCCGGGTGGCACGTGTGGGTGCCGGGGTGCAGGAATTTGCCCCGGGCGATCGTGTTGGTGTGGGGTGCCTGGTGGACTCCTGCCGCGAATGCGAGAGCTGCCTTGATGGACTGGAACAGTACTGCGAGAGGGGCAACGTCGGTACGTATGGAGCTCCGGACCCGCGTCATGGGGACGACATTACGCAGGGCGGATACTCGACATCGGTAGTGGTGGATAAGCGCTTCGTGCTGCGAATTCCGGAGGCCCTTGATCCTGCAGCGGCCGCTCCCTTGTTATGTGCCGGAATCACCACGTACTCTCCGCTGCGGTATTTCGATGTGGAGGAAGGCGACTCCGTGGGCGTCGTAGGGCTGGGTGGCCTTGGCCATATGGCAGTGAAGATCGCCAAGGCCATGGGCGCCAACGTCACCGTTTTCACGACGTCGGAATCCAAGTTCGAGGCTGCGCGGGAACTGGGCGCGGACCATGTGGTCCTCTCCAAGGATGCGGACGCCATGGAGGCCGCCAACCGGAGCATAGACGTCATCATCGATACCGTCGCAGCGCCGCATGACCTCAACCCGTACTTCCGGACCCTTCGCCTGGACGGAGCCCTCTTCCAGTTGGGCCTCCCAGCGGATGACATGCCCCCGGTCAACCCGGGCCTGCTCATCCGCCGACGACTCGCCTATGCGGGTTCACTGATCGGCGGCATTGAGGAAACGCAGGAAATGTTGAATTTCTGCGCTGAACACGGTGTCGTGAGCGACGTCGAAATAGTGGGAGCCGGGCAACTCAATGAAGCTTACGACCGCATGGTGGCCGGGGACGTGAAGTACCGTTTCGTCCTGGACATCGCAACACTTCAGGAACCAGCCGAAAGGGCAGACGCATGAGCACACTGTTCACCAAGATCATCAATGGGGAGATCCCGGGCCGTTTTGTCTGGAAAGACGAGGACGTCGTCGCCTTCCTGACGATTTCGCCCATTACCCAGGGACACACCCTGGTGGTCCCGCGTGAGGAAGTGGATTCGTGGACGCAAGCCAGCCCAGTACTGCTGGCCAAGGTCATGGACGTTGCCCAGCGCATCGGCAAGGTGCAGGAGAGTTTGTTTGATGCCAAGCGCGTTGGCGTGCTGATGGAAGGTTTCGAGGTTGACCACCTGCATGTCCACGTGTGGCCCGCCTACTCCACGGCAGACTTTGAAATCCACAACGTGGACCACAACCCCGATCCCGCAGTCATGGAGGCCATCGCCGTGAAGCTCCGTGCTGCCCTTCGGGAAGCAGGCCACGGCGACGCTGTCCCTGAGGACTAATCCCGGGTGGGGACCGAGCCCTCCAAGAGTTAACCCGGCAGCGCTTAATAAGCGCCGCCGGGTTTTTTCATGGCTGTGTGGCGGCGTGAAGCGCGACGGCCGCTATGCGGGCGCCAAGGCCTGGTTCAGGACCGTGCGGATGCGCTTTTCCGACACCGAGTAGGCGGTTCCAAGCTCGACGGCGAAGAGGCTCACCCGCAGCTCTTCGATCATCCAGCGCACACGGGTTAACTCGGCGCCCGCCCTGCGCCCCGGAAGGAGTGCCGACACAGCGTCATCATAATCGTCTTCCAACGCCTGCACGATAGCCATGTTCAAGCTGTCCCTTTGGACGTTGCCGGGGAGCTTTTCCAACCGCTTCTCGATCGCCTGGAGATAGCGTGGCAGTTGGCTAAGCTGCGCGTAGCCCGTCTGAGCCACAAAGCCCGGGAAAACCAGTTGCTCCAGCTGGCTCTTCATGTCGTTGAGGGCGCTGATCAGAGGCAAGCTGGCGTTGGACTTCAGCTGCTTCTGGATGCGCCGCGTACTGGCCAGGATGCGTTCGACAACGGCAGTAACTGTAAACACGGTGTCGATCAGTTCTGCCCTGACAACTTCGTACAACGCATCGAAGGCCTCCCTGTCCCACGGCAGATCCTGCGGAACCAGTTTGTCGATGGCGGCCAGTGCGCAATCAGCGATGAGAGCACTGACGGATCCGTGCGGGTTTTGGCTGAACGTCAGCTTCTCCGTGTTACTGAGGTGCTCCAGCACATAACGGTCCGGCGGCGGGATCCGCAGGGCCAGCAACCGGATGACACCGCCACGCATGGCGGCTTCCTGTTCCGGTCGGCTCTGGAAAACCCGAAGGGCAACAGACTTGCCCTCATCGACTACTGCGGGGAAGCCGGTCACTGCGTGACCCTTCACAGTGCGCGTAACCTGGCGTTCAACTGCGCCGAAGTCCCAGGCGGTGATACCTTCGCGTTCGGCAACCGCTCCGCCACCGGCGGGAGCCGGACCTGGCGTTTCGCCGCTGGGTGCACCCGCCGCGCCGGTTGCCTTGACGCTTTT
>NZ_AKKK01000012.1 GCF_000281065.1 Arthrobacter sp. M2012083 | reverse complement strand
GGCAAAACGGCAGGGGGCGGCCACCTCGATAGGCGGCCGCCCCGCTGACACGTCCACCTAGCGGTTGGCGCGCACCATACCGAGGAGTCTCCCAAAGATGCCCTCACCGTCTTCGCCGATGCCGTCATGGTGGAAGTCCGACGTGACCCAGGTTTGAAGACCGCGCACCGCAGCCGCGGTCTCAAGTGAAAGATCGTGATCCACGTAGATGTCGTCCTTGTACACGGCGGCCGCAACAGGGACCGTGTTTAACGCCAACCGGGTGGGGTCATACAACGGTTTCCAGTCTTTTCGGTCGGCCAGTACCTCAGCCACGTCGCGTAAGGGAACCAGCGCGGGATCCTGTTCGAAGTACCACGGATACACCATTTCGCCAGTGAGCAGAGGTTCTTCAGCTTCTGGCTTGAACTCAGGGTAGTCCTCCAGAACGCGCCAGGCGGCCCAGTTGGTTGCCTCGCCCTGACCGTAGATTGATTCATGCAGGACGGCATAGAGCGGATTGGCCGCCCGGCTCACCAGTCCCCGTACTTGTTCAAGGAATGATTCGGACAACCGCTCCCCGGAGGGCGTGATGATGAACGCGTCCTCCAAAAGATAGTGAAGCGCGTCAACCCTGGTGTTTCCGCCCAGGAACGAACCCACCATCTGGAAACGCTCCGGCGTTAGACGTTCTCCACTGGCAAGGAATTCAGGGTACTGCTCCAGATGACGGGCAATGCGCGTGACCTTTTTCCGGTCCTCCGGGTACCACGAGAAATACTCGGCGTTCCTGGCGGCAACCCGACGGAACGTTGCCTGATACACGCGCTCGGCTGAACCGTGGAGCGGTGCCAGACCACCCGTGATGAGTACTTCGCGCAGCCCTTCCGGCGCGAAGGACAGGTACGTCAGGGCACAGAACCCGCCGAAGCTCTGTCCCAGCACTGACCACGGTCCGGAGCCCAGGACTCCCCGGATGTACTCGGCGTCGGCAACGATGGAATCGGCACGGAAGTGGGTCAGGTATTCTGCCTGCGCCGCGGCGTCACCCCTGAGCTCCAATGACTGTCGCTCAATCGGGGTGGACAATCCGGTGCCACGTTGATCGAGCATGAGGATGCGGAAGTCCTTCGCCGCCGCTTTCATCCAGCCGGACAGCGAGGTTACACGATTGCCCCGGCCGCCGGGCCCTCCTTGGAGGAACACGAGCCACGGCAGCTTGGCCACTTCGTCTGCCGAATGGTCAGTGGAGGAGTATTCCCGGGCGAAGACCGTGATCGTCTCGTCAGGTACGTCTGCCTGATGCGTCAGGGGAACAGTGAAGTAATGCTCCGCCGTCCTAAGGCCCCGGAATTCGTGGCGGGCTTTGATGATGTGCCTGCCGTTGGCGGCCCGTTCGCCAGCTACGTATGGTTCAGCCACGGGTCAGCGCCTCTTTCGCCTCACTGACGTTCGCTCCAAAGGCCTGGAGTGCGTCGCCCGTCAGCCGGAACGTTGACCATTCTTCCATCGGGAACGCGCCAAGGTTCTTGTAGAAGTTGATGGAGGGTTCGTTCCAGTTCAGGACGCTCCATTCCACCCGGGCGTAACCGCGTTCGACGGCGGTGGTAGCCAAATATTGCAGGAGCGCTTTGCCGTGGCCCTCACCCCGGGCATCCGGCACTACGTAGAGGTCCTCAAGGTAGATGCCGTGGACGCCTTCCCACGTGGAGTAGTTCAGGAACCAGAGCGCGAAGCCTTGGACTGTGCCGGCGCTGTTTTCGGCAATGGTGGCGAATACCCGAGGGTTCTCCCCAAAAAGTACTTCGGTGAGCATGGCCGGGGTGTTCTTAACTGCGTCCGGTTCCTTTTCGTAGATCGCGAGGTCATGGATCATACGCAGGATGGCGGGAACGTCGTCAACGGTGGCGGGGCGGATTACACTCATGCATTCGAGCTTACTAGGGGCTTGCCGGCCTCCTACCGCCAGGCGACCGCAGACGTTCCATAACGTACAGGCGGTTCACGGTACGTCAGCGGAGCGCCCTCTACCAAAAGGGGCGGCCCTACGAACCTGAGCTCGCCGTAGGGGCTGTCAACTTCAAGGTACTCCGGCTCATGGAGTGGGCTCACCGGGCTGTCCTGGCGGCCGGAAGACAGGGCGAAGAGTTCCTCGGCCGTCCGTGCCAGGGAGAGTTTCGCAGTTCCACCGGCTCCGGTCCTTAAGCGCTCGGCCAGTAAAGCCAGCACTGCTGCCGCGAGTCCGTATCCTGTGGCGTGGTCCAGGGCCTGAACCGGGAGCGCACCAGGTGTCCACCCGTCGTCGTGATGCTGTCCATATCGCTCAGCGATTCCGCAGGCAGCCTGGACGAGGCTGTCAAAGCCCCGCCTTCCCTTCCACGGCCCGCTGCCGCCCCACGCGGTCAGCGTGACAACCACCAGCCCGGGTTTGACAGCGAGCAGCGCGTCCTGGCTCAATCCGAATTTGTCCAAGCCCCCGTCCCGGTATCCGGTGACCACCACATCTGCTGAGGCGACGAGAGCATGCACAGTTGCCAAGTCCTCGTTCTTCCTGAAATCAGCTTCGGCGCTGCGCTTGTCGAACCCCGCGTCGATAAACGCATCGATCAGCTCCGGAAGGAGGGGCGGATCGATGCGCAGGACATCCGCGCCCAGTGCACCCAGCAGGCGCGTGGCACTGGGGCCAGCGATGACGCGTGTCAGGTCAAGCACTCTCAACCCACCCAAGGGCCGGAAGGGGTTCTCCGCCGGCACCCACGGCGTGGAAGCCGACCCCACGGACTGAATATCAGAACGCGAGAAACTGATCCACGGATCGGAGATTGCCGCGTCATGCATCGGCGAAGCAACCCATTCCTCGCGGCTCCGGACAGCGGCAGCCACCCCCTCGTAAGCCACGATCACGGTCTCGGCCTGTAAGGACGTCATTGACAACAGGGCGCGGTCAACGTCCTGCGGCACTGTGGCAGACAACGCTTCCATCAGCCGTGCTGCGTGATGAGGGTAGTTGGCGTGGAGGCGGACCCAGCCGTCGGCCGTGCGCCGAAACCCTGACGTGGGAGCGAAGCCTTGGGGCTTTCGCCCCTCAACCCGAAGATGGCCCAATGAATCGAACGCCGCTGAAGTCAGCCCCGAGTCAGTCGAGTATCTGCCTGGGTGGCCAGTCAGCGCGTTCAGCGCCGTAGCGGCGGCTTGAACCGAGCCCAGCGCCAAGCCCTCGACGTCCAGGCCGCCATGCCACCATCGACGCGAACCAGTGCAGGCCGCCCGCTGCTCCTCGCGTAAGGCTTCCACCTCCCGCAAGCCCGCGGTCAGATCCGGGACGGATCCAATGGCACCGGGTCTCATCGCACGTGCGCCTAGAGCCTGTTGACGTCTGTCACCCGGACCACGGCGGTTCCGGTCTCATCGGAGGCTGCCAAGTCCACCTCTGCGGAAATTCCCCAGTCGTGGTTGCCCGCGGGGTCGTCGAAGATTTGCCGCACCTTCCACGTCCCGGGTTGCTCGGTAATGATGAGCAGCCCGGGACCCCGCGCGTCGGGACCGGTGCCAATGTCATCATGTTCGTCGAAGTAGTCGTCCAGGACCTCTTCCCAGCGCTCTGCGTCCCAGCCGGCGTCGGCATCGAGTTCGCCCAACGCTGCGGAGTCCTCGTCCGCAAAAAGTTCAACCCTGCGGAACATCTCGTTCCGAACCATTACCCGGAAGGCCCGGATGTTGGTGGTGAGCAGCGGAGGTGGGGGCGGGGGAGCGTCATGGGGTGTGGGCGCGAGTCCGGACGTCAGCTCTTCCCACTCATCCAACAGGCTGGAATCCACTTGGCGTACCAGCTCGCCCAACCAAGCGATGAGATCTTCAAGGTCCTCGCGGAGCGAATCCTGGGGAACCGTCTGCCTAAGCGCGCGGAATCCGTCCGCCAGGTAACGCAGGACGATGCCCTCCGATCGGGCCAGGCCGTAGAACTGCACGAACTCGCCAAAGTTCATGGCACGCTCATACATGTCCCGAATAATCGATTTCGGAGCGAGCTCGAAGTCGCCCACCCAGGGAGCCGCCTTCCGGTAGACCTCGAAGGCCTCGCCAAGGATCTCCGCCAAGGGCATGGGATAGGTAACTTCGTCCAGTATGGCCATGCGCTGGTCATACTCAATGCCGTCAGCCTTCATGGCGGCAACAGCTTCGCCCCTCGCTTTCTTCTGCTGGGCAGAGAGAATCTGGCGAGGCTTCTCCAGCGTGGACTCAATGACGGAGACAACATCCAAGGCGTAAGAGGGAGACTCAGGATCAAGGAGCTCCAACGCAGCAAGCGCAAAGGGGGAGAGCGGCTGGTTAAGGGCAAAGTTTGCCTGCAGGTGAACAGTCAGCCGGACTGAGCGCCCTTCAGCCTCCTGTTCCTCCTCCGGGATGCGTTCCACGACACCGGCGGCCAGCAATTCCCTGTAGATTCCGAGGGCCTTCTTCATGAGCCTGAGTTGCGCAGGGCGGCTCTCATGGTTCTCGCTGAGCAGGCGCCGTGTTGCCTGGAAGGGGTCTCCGGGGCGTTCCATCAAGTTCAACAGCATCGCGTGGGTGACAGTGAAGCTTGAAGTCAATGGCTCGGGTACAGACTCCACGAGACGCTTGAACGTCGGCTCCCCCCAGGAAACGAACCCTTCGGGAGGCTTTTTCTTGACGACTTGGCGCAGTTTCTTCTGGTCATCGCCAAACTTGGCGGTGGCTTTGGCCATGGCTTTGGTGTTCTCCACCACGTGGTCCGGGGCCTGGACCACCACCGTCCCGGCGGTGTCATAGCCGGCGCGGCCGGCGCGGCCGGCAATCTGATGGAACTCACGTGAGTTGAGCGATCTGGTGCGTACGCCGTCGTACTTGCTGAGAGCCGTCAACAGCACGGTCCGGATAGGCACGTTGATGCCCACCCCCAAAGTATCGGTTCCGCAGATCACCTTGAGGAGGCCGGCTTGGGCGAGCTGTTCCACCAGGCGGCGGTACTTTGGCAGCATACCGGCGTGGTGGACCCCGATGCCGTGCCGGACCAGCCTGTTGAGCGTCTTTCCGAAGCCGGCGGCAAACCTGAATCCCGCAATCAACTCGGCAATGCGGTCCTTTTCAGCACGGCTGCACATGTTGATGCTCATAAGGTTCTGCGCGCGCTCGATAGCCTCCGCTTGGCTGAAATGCACCACATAGACGGGAACCTGCTTGGTGGAGAGCAGTTCCTCCAGCGTCTCGTGAACCGGCGTCAGATGGTAGTAGTAATGCAGCGGAATGGGGCGTTCCGCAGAGCTGACAGTTGTGGTGGTCCGGCCCGTCAGCCCAGTCAAACCCGTTTCGAATCGGGAGACGTCGCCCAGGGTGGCGGACATCAGCAGGAACTGGGCTTGGGGGAGTTCCAGGAGCGGCACCTGCCATGCCCAACCGCGCTGCGGGTCGGAGTAAAAGTGGAACTCGTCCATGATCACGGAGCCGACCTCTGCCGCAGAGCCCTCGCGGAGGGCTATGTTGGCCAGGATTTCCGCCGTGCAACAGATGATGGGGGCGTCTTGGTTCACACCGGAATCACCGGTGATCATGCCAACATTTTCGGCACCGAAGATCTCGCAGAGTGCGAAGAATTTCTCGGAGACCAGTGCTTTGATGGGGGCTGTGTAATAGCTCCGCTGGCCGCGTGCCATCGCCTCAAAGTGCGCCGCGATCGCTACCAGGGATTTACCGGAGCCTGTGGGTGTGGCCAGGATGACGTTCGCACCGGAGGCAAGCTCCATGATCGCTTCGTCCTGCGCCGGGTATAGCTGCAATCCACGGCTCTCGGTCCACTCCACGAACCGGGTGTAGATTTCGTCCGGGTCCAAAGGATCGGTGGCCGTGGAACCGGGGAGCTGCTCAAGAAGTTTCATTGGTTTCCAGCTTAGTGCCCGGACGGTTTAGGCTCGCCCCGTCAGGCAGGACAGATGCGAGGAGGCTTTTGTGAAGTGGGATCCATCCAAGTACGTGGAATTCGGCAACCATCGCGACCGGCCATTCCATGACCTCGTCGCGAGGGTGCGGGCTGACGAACCAAGGAAGGTCATTGATCTCGGATGCGGCCCCGGAAACCTGACCGCTACGCTGGTTGATCGCTGGCCGGAAGCCCATGTTGTGGGTCTCGACTCCTCGGAGGAAATGCTCCGCAAAGCGCAGGCCCTCCGGGAGCAATTCCCCCAAGCGCAGTCCAGCCGGCTGACCTTCCAACCGGGCGATGTCACGCAGTGGGTTCCCGATGCGGATACCGACGTCGTGGTCACGAATGCCGTTCTCCAATGGGTTCCCGGACATCAGGAGATGCTGGCCGGTTGGCTTCGCGCCCTCAAGCCGGGGTCGTGGTTTGCCATGCAAGTACCGGGAAACTTCACGTCCCCCTCCCACACCCTCATGCGGCAACTGGCAGAATCGCCAAGGTGGTCTACACGGCTGGGCGGCGTGCTTCGGCACGATGGCGCTGTGGGTAGTCCTGCGGACTACCTCGGCATCATGCTCGACGCCGGATGTGCAGCAGACGCTTGGGAAACCACCTACCAGCAGGTGCTCCAAGGGCAGGACCCGGTATTGGAGTGGGTCCGGGGCACTGGACTTCGTCCAATATTGGCAGCCTTGACCCCTGCGGAGGCATCTGAATTTGAAGCGGAATACTCGGCCCTGCTGCGTGAGGCCTACCCTTCAACGATCCACGGAACAGTCTTCCCGTTCCGTCGCATTTTCGCAGTAGCCCAAAAGTCCGCATGACCCGGCAGGGCGCTTCCGCGTACGTAGCATTCACTTCCCTCCGCCGTGACGGCTTGTCCCTGGCCGTCGTCGCTGGTCTAATTCTCGGCATGGACCAAGGATGCTTCGAACAACAGATGCCCCGTGTGGAGTCGGCGCCAGGCCGGATTTCCTCGTGACTCCCACCGGGGATTTTCCGGGCAGCTGGCGCCCCAACACCAGCAGCGCCGTTGCGCTCTTCGAACAATTGAGACTGCGCATCATTGAACTGGTGGATACCGGGATCCTGGCCGTTGGCGCCAAGCTTCCTCCTGTTCGGAATCTGGCCGGGGTGCTGGATGTCGCTCCGCACACCGTGGCCCGTGCGTACAAGGAATTGGAAGCAGCCGGGGTAGTGGCAACACGAGGGCGCAATGGCACCGTGGTCTGTGCACGGGACGATCGTTGGGGAGCACTGGCGGGGGTTGCCGCGGAATATGCGGCCGCTGCCAAGGCCCAAGGAGCTTCATTCGCTGAGGCAGTGCAGCTTCTTGCTGCCGCCTATGATGCCGATTGATACCGATCAGTAGCATGTGAGGCGCGACATGGAAATTCGAAGAAGTTTTCGATTAGCATTGGTAGGTGCCCAAAGCCTTAGCTGAAGATACCGCCATGGATGCCTTGAACGGCGTCTCCGTCGTTCCCGATACCAAACCCGCCAAGCCGGATCTCTCCCGCTTGGTGGTCAAGGGTGCCCGGGAACACAATTTGCGAAACGTGGATCTCGACCTCCCCCGTGACGCCATGATCGTGTTCACGGGACTCTCCGGTTCCGGCAAGTCGTCCCTGGCTTTTGACACGATCTTCGCGGAGGGCCAGCGTCGCTACGTGGAATCGTTGTCCGCGTACGCACGTCAATTCCTTGGGCAGGTGGACAAGCCTGATGTCGATTTCATCGAGGGTCTGTCTCCTGCGGTATCCATCGACCAGAAGTCCACCAGCAAGAACCCGCGTTCCACGGTGGGCACCATCACCGAGATCTATGACTACATGCGTTTGTTGTGGGCGCGCGTCGGCCGTCCGCACTGTCCGGTTTGCGGCGAGCCCATCGCCCGGCAGACACCGCAGCAGATCGTGGATCAGCTTCTGGAGCTGGATCCGGGCACACGGTTCCAGGTCCTGGCCCCGGTCGTACGAGGACGCAAGGGCGAGTTCGTCGATCTCTTCAAGGAGCTGACCGCGAAGGGCTATTCGCGCGCCCGTGTGGACGGCGAACTGGTTCAGCTAAGCGATCCTCCCAAGCTTGGCAAACAGTTCAAGCACACCATCGAGGTTGTGGTGGACCGCCTGGTGGTCAAGGAAGAGATCAGCCAGCGGCTCACTGATTCCGTAGAGACAGCCCTGGGCCTTGCAGAAGGACGCGTACTGGTTGAGTTCGTGGACCTCGATGCCGAGGATCCTGAGCGTATCCGCGCCTTCTCGGAGAACCTGGCTTGCCCCAACGAGCACCCGTTGGCCATTGACGAGATTGAACCCCGTTCGTTCTCCTTCAACAATCCTTTCGGCGCATGCTCTGCCTGCAGTGGCATCGGAACGCGGTTGGAAGTGGATGAAGAGCTCATCGTTCCCAATCCGGAGCTCTCCCTGGGTGAGGGGGCCATTGCTCCTTGGGCCCTCGGTACAGCGACAACCGAGTATTGGAACCGACTCCTGGAGGGCTTGGCGCACGAGCTGGGCTTCTCCATGAAGACGTCGTGGGAGAAATTGCCCAAGGACGTTCGCAATACCGTGCTTCACGGCAAGGATCACAAAGTTGTTGTCCAGTACAAGAACCGCTTTGGTCGAGAGCGCAAGTACAGCACTGGCTTTGAAGGCGCCATTCAATACGTCCACCGCAAGCATGGGGAAACAGATTCCGACTGGGCGCGCGACCGGTATGAAGAGTACATGCGGCAGATTCCCTGCCCTGAGTGCAATGGTGCGCGCCTCAACCCGGCGTCGCTGTCAGTGCTCATCAACGGGAAGTCGATCGCCGAGGTCGCGGCCTTGCCGATGCGTGAGTGCGCGGAGTTCCTGGGAAGCCTTACCCTGACCAACAGGGAAGCCCAGATTGCCAACCAGGTGCTGAAGGAAATCCAGGCCCGCCTGACCTTCCTCCTGGACGTCGGCTTGGAATACCTCAACCTGGAGCGCCCCTCGGGTACCTTGTCCGGTGGCGAGGCCCAACGCATCCGGCTGGCCACCCAGATCGGCTCCGGCCTGGTGGGTGTCCTCTACGTTTTGGATGAGCCATCCATTGGCTTGCACCAGCGTGACAACAGGCGATTGATCGAGACGCTCACCCGGCTCCGTGATCTCGGGAATACCCTGATCGTGGTTGAACATGACGAAGACACTATCCACGAAGCTGATTGGGTTGTAGACATCGGACCCGGTGCCGGCGAACACGGCGGCCAAGTGGTGCACTCCGGAACATACAAGGAACTCCTGGAGAACCCTGACTCGCTGACAGGCGCCTACTTGTCCGGACGCCGCAAGATTGATGTCCCCGCCAAGCGCCGAAAGTACGACAAAAAGCGTGAGCTCAAGGTTGTGGGCGCCAAGGAAAACAATCTCAACAACGTTGACGCCACCTTCCCACTGGGACTTTTCACTGCGGTGACGGGCGTCAGTGGTTCCGGCAAATCCACGTTGGTGAACGAGATCCTTTACAAGGTCCTCGCCAACAAGCTCAACGGCGCCAAGCAGGTTGCGGGACGGCATCGCACGGTGGCCGGACTGGAGCACCTGGACAAGGTGGTCCACGTCGATCAAAGCCCCATCGGCCGTACACCCCGGTCCAACCCGGCTACCTACACCGGCGTCTTTGACAACATCCGGAAGCTCTTCGCCGAAACCACTGAAGCCAAGGTACGCGGCTATCAGCCGGGACGGTTCTCGTTCAACGTCAAGGGTGGGCGCTGCGAGGCGTGTTCAGGCGACGGTACGTTGAAGATCGAGATGAACTTCCTGCCGGACGTCTACGTCCCTTGCGAAGTGTGCCATGGCGCCCGGTACAACCGGGAGACCCTTGAAGTCCACTACAAGGGCAAGACCATAGCCGATGTCCTCAACATGCCCATCGAGGAAGGTGCAGAATTCTTCGCTGCCTTCACTCCGATCGCACGGCACTTGAACACCTTGGTGGACGTGGGCCTTGGTTACGTCAGGCTTGGCCAGCCGGCAACCACTTTGTCGGGTGGTGAGGCCCAGCGCGTAAAGCTGGCTGCCGAGCTACAGAAGCGTTCCAACGGTCGCAGCATCTACGTGCTTGATGAGCCGACCACTGGCCTGCACTTTGAGGATATCCGCAAGCTGCTCATGGTTCTTCAGGGTTTGGTGGACAAAGGCAATACCGTGATCACCATTGAGCACAACCTGGACGTGATCAAGTCTGCGGACTGGATTGTGGACCTTGGCCCGAATGGGGGTTCGGGTGGCGGAAAGATCGTGGCTACAGGAACCCCTGAGCAGGTGGCAAAATCCACGGATAGCCACACAGCGACCTTCCTGGCCGAGATTCTAGGTTAGTTACTCACGGACGGCTTTGAGGCCGCCTAAGGAATATCTCCGAGACCTTGGAAGTATTCCAGTAGCGGCATGCGAGTTTCAGGCATGCCGCTACTCGTGAGAAACTAACCCGGTGACTCAAACAACGGTGCCCGTAATATTCGATCTGGACGGCACCCTTGTCGATCCTGCCGGCGGTATCACGGGAGGCATTTCTGCCGCCCTCCGGGAAATGGACCTCCCTGTTCCCGAACAAGCTGTGCTGAATTCCATGGTGGGTCCCAAACTCAGCGATTCCCTTCTCCATTTGGCCAACGTCCCCAGGGAATTGGTGGATGAAACCATTGAGCGATACCGCGGCCACTACAAAGAAACCGGTATTGGCCAAAGCAAGCTGTACCCGGGAATCTTCGATCTTCTTGAATTCTTCGCGGAGACTGGCCGGCCCGTCGCAGTGGCCACCCAGAAGCCCCAGTCAATTGCGCGCCTCGTGTTGGAACACCACGAAATTGCTGACTTCTTCGTTTCCATCCGAGGGGCTGCGGATGATGAATCCCTGAAGGCCAACACAGCGTCGGGCAAGGTTGAAATCGTCGCCGCGGCGTTAAATGATCTTCACTCCCAACCGGCCGTCATGGTGGGGGACCGGCATCAGGACGTCGCGGGCGCTCTGGCCAACGGATTGGACTGCATCGGCGTCAGTTGGGGATTTGCGCCGGACGGTGAACTTGAGGAAGCCGGAGCAGTCGCCGTGGTAAATACGGCCCTCGAGTTGCGCACCAAAATTGAAGAACTTGACGCTGTCCGCGCGGCAGCCCTGAGCGAGGTACAAAACGATGGCAGTCTTTGATGCGATCCGCTGGACAACCCGTGGCCTGATTTCCTCCACGTGCCGTCCTACGGTCATTGGGCTGGAGAACGTCCCCAAGGATGGGCCATTTATCGTAGCCCCCAATCACCTCTCCTTCCTGGACAGCGTGATCGTTCAGGCACTCATGCCCCGCCCTGTCGCCTTTTTTGCCAAGGCGGAATATTTCACCACCAAAGGGGTCAAGGGCGCCGTCATGAAGTCGTTCTTCGAGGCAGTAGGTTCCATTCCCGTCGAACGTGGTGAGCAAGCGGCCAGCGTCCAGGCTCTCAAGACACTGTTGGACATCCTGGAATCCGGAAAGGGCATCGGCATCTACCCGGAAGGCACGCGGTCCCGGGACGGAATTCTCTACCGTGGAAGGACGGGCGTGGGATGGCTCGCCTTGACCACGGGCGCTCCCGTGATCCCGGTCGGACTGATTGGCACCGAGAAGCTGCAGCCTGCGGACAAGAACGCTGTTCGCCCGCAACACTTCACCATGAAAGTGGGTGAACCCCTCTACTTCGACAAGACAGGCCCGGACCATTCCCTCCCTGCCCGCCGCGAAGTCACCGACAAGATCATGGACGCCATCGCCCTGCTCAGCGGGCAGGAGCGGTCCACGAGCTACAACCAAAGCAAATCAATCGACTGAAGCTTCGGTGACCGCGCCACCGTGGCAATGAGTGTCGTTTCGGTTCACTAGACTGGAAACGTGGCAGATCCAGCAAGTTACCGGCCCCAAACAGGTGAAATTCCCACCACGCCGGGCGTCTATCGTTTCCGTGACCCGCATGGCCGGGTCATCTATGTGGGCAAGGCAAAGAACCTCCGTTCACGGTTGAATTCATACTTCGCGAATCCGGCAGGGCTTCTCCCCAAGACCCATGCAATGGTGCACGCGGCCAGCAGTGTTGAATGGACCGTGGTTGGGAGCGAGCTGGAGTCGCTGCAGCTGGAATACACGTGGATCAAGGAATTCAAGCCACGGTTCAACGTCGTGTTCCGGGACGACAAGACCTACCCCTACCTTGCCGTCACCATGGGGGAGAAGTACCCCAGGGTGCAGGTCATGCGTGGTGAAAGAAGGAAGGGCACCAGGTACTTCGGTCCCTACACGGCCGGTGCCATCAGGGAAACCATGGATACGCTCCTGCGGGTCTTCCCTGTGCGGAGCTGCAGCGCAGGCGTCTTCAAGCGTGCTGAGTCCAGCGGGCGACCCTGCCTTCTGGGTTATATCGACAAATGTTCGGCGCCCTGTGTCGGACGGGTCACCCCGGAAGAACACCGTGGCCTGGCAGAAGACTTCTGTTCCTTCATGGGCGGCGAAGCCAAGCGTTTCATCAGCCGGTTGGAGAAAGACATGTCTTCCGCTGTTGCCGAATTGGACTACGAGCGCGCGGCCGGGCTCAGGGATGACATCATCGCGCTCCGCAAGGTCTTTGAACGCAACGCAGTGGTCCTCGCGGAGGACACCGACGCGGACGTCTTCGCGCTTCATGAAGACGAACTGGAAGCTTCCGTGCAGGTGTTCCACGTTCGCGGCGGCCGCGTCCGTGGGCAGCGCGGTTGGGTAGTAGAAAAAGTGGAGGATGCTACGACGCCGGAACTCATCGAACACTTGCTGCAGCAGGTCTATGGTGAGGACAGTGAGGTTCAAGGCCGAATCCCGCGCGAGGTCCTGGTTCCGGAGAAGCCCAGCAACCATGTTGAACTGACCGAATGGCTGGGGGGCCTGCGCGGAGCCCGAGTGGACATCCGCGTACCCCAGCGAGGCGACAAGGCTGCCTTGATGTCCACCGTGCGTGAGAATGCCGAGCAAGCCCTGAAGCTGCACAAGACGCGCCGTGCAGGAGACATTACTGTCCGGTCCCTTGCCCTCCAGGAACTGCAGGAGGCTCTGGAGATTCCAGTTCCCCTGCTGCGGATCGAGTGCTTCGATATCTCCCACGTTCAAGGAACAAACGTGGTGGCTTCCATGGTGGTGGTGGAAGATGGGCTGCCCAAGAAGTCCGACTACCGGAAATTCTCCATTACGGGCGCGGCGGCAGCGGACGACACGGCAGCCATGCACGACGTCCTGACCCGTCGGTTCAGGCACTATCTCACGGACAAGGCCGCCCAGGTCCCTGTCGTGTCGGGCGAAATTGTCAACCCGACGCGTAGTGCTGCACAAAGTAACAGGGCCCAAAACGGCACTGACGTGCCGCCGTCGGACCCTTCTTTGCCCGCTCCGAAGGCGAAGTTCGCGTACCCGCCCAACCTGGTGGTAGTGGACGGCGGCCAGCCCCAGGTCAATGCGGCGGCCCGTGCCCTCGCAGAGTTGGGCATTGATGACGTTTACGTCGTGGGACTTGCCAAGCGGCTCGAGGAAGTCTGGTTGCCGGACAGCGACTTCCCTGTAATCCTGCCCCGAACGTCGCAAGGGTTGTACCTTTTGCAGCGGATCCGTGACGAGGCCCACCGCTTTGCCATCAGCTTCCACCGGCAGAAGCGGGGCAAGGCGATGACAGTTTCCGTGCTTGACGGCGTCCCGGGCCTGGGTGAGGCGAAACGCAAGGCCTTGGTTGCACACTTTGGCTCGCTCAAGAAGATCAAGGCTGCGTCCGTGGAGGAGCTCACCTCCGCCAAGGGCATCGGGCCAGCGCTGGCCGCGGCGGTGATCCAGCACCTTGGTTCTGATGCGGACACCGGTGAATCCGCACCTGCGGTGAACATGACCACCGGCGAAATCCTTGAATCTTAGCTAGGGTAAGAACTTGGCTGGCGGCACAAGCGTGCTTCCGGACGCCTGGAACCGGCCACGCATGATGTGCCGCCCAAGGCGGCTGCCAGGAGCTTTCGAATGACCACTTCCGACGAAACGGGGACAACTGATGGATGAGGCTACGGCAGAGTCCGGCACGGAGCAGGACGGCCTGACTCCCGTCAAGCCGCCTGAGGCGGAGCTGCTGGTGGTAACCGGCATGTCGGGTGCCGGACGCAGCACCGCCTCCGATGCTTTGGAGGATCACGGCTGGTACGTCGTTGACAACCTTCCTCCGCAAATGTTGGGCACGCTGGCCGAAATCGTCTCGCATGCACCAAAGTCGATTCCCAAGCTGGCAGTAGTGGTGGACGTTCGCAGCAAGGACCTCTTCACCGACATTCAGACCGCCTTGGGAGCGTTGAGCGCGAGTGGCATCACCTTCCGGGTACTTTTCCTCGACGCCAACGACGACGTCCTGGTCCGCCGTTTCGAGCAGGGGCGCCGCCCGCATCCGCTGCAGGGCGGCGGAAGGATCCTCGACGGCATCGGGATCGAGCGTGAGGTCCTCCGTGAACTTCGTGAGCACGCGGACGTCGTTCTGGACACCTCCGACTTCAACGTCCATGGTCTGGCTACGGCCATCACGGAACTGTTCAGTGATACCGGGCCTGTCACGCTCCGCCTGAACGTCATGAGTTTTGGATTCAAGTACGGGCTCCCCGTGGACGCCAACTTCGTAGCCGATGCGCGGTTCATCCCCAATCCACACTGGGTTCCCCAGCTTCGGCCCCACACCGGCCTGGATGAGGACGTCAGCGAATACGTCCTTGGCGCGGAGGGTGTCCAGGAGTTCGTGGACCGCTACGTTCGGGCGTTGGAGCCTGTCCTGGACGGCTACCGCCAGGAGAACAAGCACTACGCCACGCTGGCGGTTGGTTGCACCGGTGGCAAGCACCGTTCAGTGGCAGTCTCCGTGGAACTTTCCAAGCGCCTTGCGCAGTACCCGCGTGTCACCGTGACCACCACCCACCGCGACCTGGGACGCGAGTAGTGGGGGTCCTGACGGGTCCGCTGCCGCTCATACCGCCCAAGGGCGTTCCTGGCAGCCAGCAGAAGAAGAGCCCCTCCGTGGTCGCCCTGGGAGGCGGTCACGGACTGGCGGCTTCGCTGTCTGCCCTACGTTTGCTCACCTCCGAGCTGACGGCGATCGTCACGGTAGCGGACGACGGCGGCAGCTCCGGGCGTCTCCGCGACGAGTACGGCGTCCTCCCGCCTGGAGACCTGCGGATGGCCCTGAGCGCCCTTTGCGACGACACGGATTGGGGCAGGACTTGGCGCGACGTCATGCAGCACCGCTTCGAAGCGGGTTCTGCGAAAGGGGGCTCGCTGGACAACCATGCCATGGGCAACCTGCTGATCGTCACGCTGTGGGAACTTTTGGGCGACACCGTTGCCGGGCTTAAGTGGGCTGGAGCCTTGTTGGGTGCCCGCGGACAGGTACTGCCCATGTCCAGCGTCCCCCTCACCATTGAGGGCAAGGCGCAGGTAGAGCTACCGGGTGGCGGCCATGAACTGCGTACGGTCCGGGGGCAGGCGAAGTGTGCTGTGGCGGGGAAGCTGGAAGAAGTCAGGCTCCTGCCTGAAGCCGCCCCTGCCTGCACTGAGGCGCTCACTGCGATTGAGCTGGCTGACTGGGTCATTCTGGGCCCCGGTTCCTGGTACACCTCGGTGCTGCCGCATTTGCTGTTGCCTGAGCTTCGGCGGGCACTCGGAGATACGGCCGCCAAGCGTTGCCTCACCATGAACCTGGATGTCGAAACCAAGGAAACGTCCGGTATGACGGCAGCGGACCATTTGGATGTCTTGCGCCGTTATGCACCTGAGTTCACTGTGGACGTCGTCCTGGCGGATCCCGCAGCGGTGCAGGATCGCAAGGCGTTCGAGAAGGCGGCAGCGATGATCGGCGCCGAAGTGGTGTTGGGTAGAGTAGGGGCTTCGAGGCGCCGCCCCGTCCATGATCCACTGCTCTTGGCAGCGGCGTACCACGATATTTTCGGGAACAGTTAGGAACACGCGATGGCACTTACTGCGTCGGTCAAGGACGAACTGTCCCGGCTGGACATCAAGAAATCTTCGGTCCGCAAGGCGGAGGTTTCGGCAATGCTGCGCTTCGCAGGCGGCTTGCATATTATTTCGGGGCGGATCGTTATCGAGGCTGAAGTTGACCTCGCTTCCACGGCCCGCCGTCTCCGGGCAGCGATCGCGGAAGTCTACGGACATCAGAGCGAAATTATCGTCGTCTCCGGCGGGGGTTTGCGCCGGGGGAGCCGTTACGTGGTCCGCGTAGTGCGCGACGGGGAAGCACTTGCCCGCCAAACGGGCTTGTTGGATGGCCGTGGGCGACCTGTGCGGGGCCTTCCCTCCGCCGTCGTCAATGGTTCAGCGGCCGATGCCGAGGCCGTGTGGCGGGGCGCTTTCCTCGCCCATGGTTCACTCACTGAACCGGGCCGATCGTCTTCCCTCGAGGTGACGTGTCCCGGCCCCGAGTCCGCGCTGGCATTGGTAGGCGCAGCCCGCCGCCTTGGCATCCAGGCGAAGGCGCGCGAAGTTCGCGGCGTTGACCGCGTGGTCATTCGTGACGGCGACACCATCGCTGCTCTCCTGACCCGCATGGGAGCCCATGACGCGTTGATGGTCTGGGAGGAACGGCGCATGCGAAAGGAAGTCCGTGCCACCGCCAACAGGCTCGCCAACTTCGATGACGCCAACCTTCGCCGATCAGCCCAAGCCGCAGTAGCTGCGGGCGCAAGGGTGGACCGTGCTTTGGAGATCCTGGGAGATGACGTTCCGGACCACCTCAAGTACGCCGGGGAGCTCCGGGTCGCGCACAAGCAGGCAAGCCTGGATGAACTCGGCCGCCTCGCAGATCCGCCCATGACCAAGGACGCCATAGCCGGCCGCATACGCAGGCTCCTGGCCATGGCAGACAAACGTGCCTTGGACTTGGGTATCCCGGGCACTGAGGCAAATGTGACTCCGGAAATGATGGACGAGTAGGCCGCACCCATAGAATCGACAAAGTGCGGAGGAAATACTGCGAGTGCACCGCGGGTTGTTCCCGGTGGAGGCAAGAGCAGTCTTCTTCGCCAAGGATTTCCGGCCGGTCCGCTGGCCGGATGACATAACGAGAGTTACCAACCCGGACGTGAGTCCATTACATTGGAGGATTTCGTGACAGAGTACGTTCTGCCCGAGCTCGGCTACGACTACGCAGCACTTGAGCCGCACATTTCGGCAAAGATCATGGAGCTGCACCACAGCAAGCACCATGCGGCATACGTTGCAGGCGCCAACAACGCCCTCTCCCAGCTGGCCGAAGCGCGCGAGAAGAATGATTTCGCCAACATCAACCGCCTCTCCAAGGACCTCGCGTTCCACACTGGCGGCCACATCAACCACTCCGTGTTCTGGAACAACATCTCCCCGGACGGCGGCGACAAGCCCGAAGGCGAACTGGCTGCTGCCATCGACGACGCTTTCGGTTCATTCGATGCTTTCCGCGCCCAGTTCAGCGCTGCTGCCTTGGGCCTCCAGGGTTCCGGCTGGGCTTTCCTTGCCTACGAGCCCATCGGTGGAAACCTGCTCATCGAGCAGCTCTACGATCAGCAGGGCAACGTGGCAGTGGGCACCACCCCGCTGCTGATGCTGGACATGTGGGAACATGCCTTCTACCTGGACTACGTCAACGTCAAGGCTGACTATGTCAAGGCATTCTGGAACATCGTGAACTGGGCTGACGTCGCCAAGCGATTCGAAGCTGCCCGCACCAACGCCACGGGCCTCATCGTCCTTTAGTTGGTGAGGCCCGGTTCACGCCGATGTAACAAAAGTCACTTTCGGCGTGAATTCGGGCCAAATGCTGGAAAGCCTGCCTCCGCAGTTGCGGGGGCAGGCTTAGTTAAACGTAAGATGGATCACGGAAGGCGGTTAGCCTTCAGCAACGTGGCTGGTCGCCCTCCGATCTGATAATCACCTCTGCCCAAAGACGTGCGGGGTCTGTTAGTTGGAAATATTTGATCCGACTCACTAGGCGTGCTTGCAAGAGCACCAAGGAGATTGACACATAGTGACCACCCGTATTGGTATCAACGGCTTCGGCCGCATCGGCCGTAACTACTTCCGCGCAGCACTGGCCCAGGGCGCAGACCTTGAGATCGTGGCAGTCAACGACCTCACCAGCCCCGAGACCCTCGCCCACCTCCTGAAGTACGACTCCGTCGGTGGCCGCCTCACGCAGACCGTGGAGGTTGTTGATGGCAACCTGGTAGTCGATGGCAAGTCCATCACTGTGCTGGCCGAGCGCGATCCCGCAAACCTCCCTTGGGGCGAGCTGGGCGTCGACATTGTTATCGAGTCCACCGGTTTCTTCACCAAGGCAGCAGCGGCGCAGAAGCACATCGACGCCGGCGCCAAGAAGGTCCTCATCTCGGCACCAGCCAGCGACGAAGACATCACCATCGTCATGGGTGTCAACCAGGACCTCTACGATCCCGCAGCGCACCACATCATCTCCAACGCGTCCTGCACCACCAACTGCCTCGGCCCGCTGGCCAAGGTTGTCAATGACGCCTTCGGAATTGAGCGTGGCCTGATGACCACGGTCCACGCCTACACGGCCGACCAGAACCTCCAGGACGGCCCGCACGGCGATCTTCGTCGCGCCCGTGCTGCTGCCATCAACATGGTTCCCACCTCCACCGGTGCTGCCAAGGCAATCGGCCTTGTCCTGCCGGAACTCAAGGGCAAGCTGGATGGTTACGCCATCCGCGTTCCTGTCCCCACGGGTTCCGCCACCGACCTCACGGTCACCGTTTCCCGCGAAGTCACTGTCGAGGAAGTCAACGCTGCCGTCAAGGCTGCCGCTGAATCCGAGCAGTTCGCCGGAATCCTCAGCTACACGGATGCCCCCATCGTGTCCTCGGACATCGTCGGAGACCCCGCGTCGTCCATCTTCGATTCCGGCCTCACCAAGGTCATCGGCAACCAGGTCAAGGTTGTTTCCTGGTATGACAACGAGTGGGGTTACTCCAACCGCCTCGTAGACCTCACGGAGCTTGTCGCATCCAAGCTGGGCTAGGGTAGACACATGACATCTCACACCCTCAACGAACTCATCGCTGAAGGTGTCCGCGGGCGGTACATTCTGGTCAGAAGTGACCTGAATGTGCCGCTCGACGGCTCTGCAGTGACCGACGACGGCCGCATCAAGGCCTCCCTTCCGGTCCTCAAGAAGCTCTCGGACGCCGGTGCCCGTGTGCTCGTAACCGCCCACCTCGGACGCCCCAAGGGCACTCCGGAGGAAAAGTACTCACTGAAGCCCGCTGCCAACCGCCTCGCGGAGCTAGCAGACTTCAAGGTTCAGTTGGCCAACGATACTGTGGGGGACTCCGCAAAGGAGCTCGCAGCCGGGCTCCAGGATGGCGAAGTTCTCATCTTGGAAAATGTTCGCTTCGACGCACGTGAAACCAGCAAGGACGACGCCGAACGCGGCGCCTTCGCTGACGAATTGGTTGCCCTGACGGGAAGCAACGGGGCGTTCGTGGACGACGCTTTTGGTGCTGTCCACCGCAAGCACGCGAGTGTCTTCGATGTAGCCACCCGGCTGCCGTCATACCTGGGCGATCTTGTGCACACCGAAGTAGAGGTTCTCCGCAAACTCACCACGGATACGCAACGTCCTTACGTCGTGGTTCTCGGCGGCTCCAAAGTCTCGGACAAGCTGGCCGTCATCGACAACCTGCTCGGCAAGGCTGACACCATCCTTGTTGGCGGCGGCATGCTCTTCACCTTCCTGGCAGCAGCCGGACACAAGGTTGCGGGCAGCCTCCTCGAGGAAGACCAGATTCCGGTGGTCCAGGACTATCTCAAGCGAGCATCGGACGCCGGAACGTCGTTCGTGATTCCCACGGACGTCGTGGTCGCCAGCCGCTTCGCTGCGGACGCTGAACACGAGGTCGTTAAGGCAGACGCCATTGAGGACAGCACTTTCGGTGCTTCCGGCATTGGCCTGGACATCGGTCCGGAGTCGGCGTCGGCATTCGCGGCCCAGATCGAAGGGGCCAAGACTGTGTTCTGGAACGGCCCCATGGGTGTCTTCGAATTCGAAGCCTTCTCCAGTGGCACGCGTGCCATTGCGCAGGCCCTGACGGACACGGTTGCGTTCACCGTTGTTGGCGGTGGCGACTCTGCGGCCGCTGTTCGCACCCTCGGCTTCGAGGATTCGCAGTTCGGCCACATCTCCACCGGTGGCGGCGCCAGCCTGGAATACCTTGAAGGCAAGGAACTTCCCGGTTTGAGCGTCCTGGACCGCTAAGCATCAACCGGCCGGCAGGGCGCTAGCGCGTCCTGCCGGCCGTTCCATATTTCAACGCATTCTTTGGAGTTCATGTGACTACCTCTGCCAACGGCAACTTCGTCCGTAAACCGTTCATCGCAGGCAACTGGAAGATGAACATGGACCACGTCCAGGGCATCACCCTGCTGCAGAAGCTCGCCTGGACACTGTCCGACGCCAAGCACGACTACAGCCGTACCGAGGTGGCAGTGTTTCCCCCGTTTACCGACCTCCGCGGTGTCCAGACGCTGGTTCAGGGTGACGAACTGGAAGTTGTCTATGGCGGCCAGGACCTGTCCCAGTTCGACTCCGGCGCCTACACGGGTGACATCTCCGGCCAGTTCCTCAGCAAGCTGGGATGTGCCTACGTCCTGGTGGGCCACAGTGAGCGCCGCACCATCCACAACGAGTCCGACGAAGTCTTGAACGCGAAGGTCAAGGCCGGGTTCCGTCACGGAGTTACGCCCGTTCTGTGCGTCGGCGAGGGCCTCGAAGTCCGTCAAGCCGGCACACACGTGGAGCACACCCTGGCCCAGTTGCGGGCGGGCGTTGAAGGACTCACAGCCGAACAGGCCGCCGAACTCGTTGTGGCTTACGAGCCCGTCTGGGCCATCGGTACCGGCGAAGTAGCCGGCCCGGAAGACGCACAGGAAATGTGTGCAGCGATCCGTTCCGAGCTCGCCGAACTCTTCGACGAGACCGTCGCGGCGAAAACCCGCCTGCTGTACGGAGGATCGGTCAAGGCCAACAATGCTGCTGCCATCATGGCTGAAACCGACGTTGACGGATTGCTTGTGGGTGGCGCCAGCCTGGACCCCGCTGAGTTTGCTAACATTGTCAGGTTCGAGAGCCACCTCGTCACGGACTAGTCCGGCTCCCGTTTTCCGCTTCTTCGAAAGGCCGTCGTGGACGTTCTTCAAGTCATTCTGCAGATCCTGCTGGGCATCACCAGCCTTCTGCTGACGCTGCTCATCCTCTTGCACAAGGGACGTGGCGGCGGTTTGTCCGACATGTTCGGTGGCGGAATGAGTTCGGGATTGAGTTCTTCCGGCGTCGCCGAGCGCAACCTGAACCGCTTCACCATCATCCTGGGCATCACCTGGGGCGTCGTGATCATCGGCTTGGGCCTGATCATGCGATTTACCTCGGGTGGCGACTCATAGGCATTCCCACAAAGGGAGGCTCCTTGACAGGGGCCTCCCTTTTTCTTTTCCCGCGCTTCTTTGGACACCGTTACCCACCACTAGTGCCGCCGTCGGGCGCCTCGCATTAGACTGGCCCTGTTGGCCGTAGGGTCCACATGGCCGCGACGGCCGACCACCGAGTCGCTAGGGGTTCGAAAATGGTTCATGGCACGCCTGGTTATCGGGGCACCCGCGTAGGTGTGACCCAAGGTTCGGCCCCACGACATCAGAGCGACCACGGCCCCGGTGAACAACCCCCGCGTATCCGTGTGCCGTACTGGTGCCCCAAAGGCCACGAAACACGGCTGGTTTTTCTCAAGCTGCCGGACGAGCAGATCCCCGGAACCTGGGACTGCCCCAAATGCGGCTCTCTTGCTACGCGGAATCCAGGTCACCCGACACCAACCAGACCCGAAGACGAAATCTTCAAGTCGCACCTGGATTATGTTAAAGAGAGACGCTCCAGCCAGGAAGCCGAAGTGGTCCTGGCTGGAGCGCTGGACAGGTTACGCGCCCGCGGGGTCCTTCCGGACCAACTGCTGGGGGACTCGTGACGCAGCATTCTCGTCAATGAGCCATAGTGTCCTGGCGCGTCCCACGGGACCCGCTGCGGGGACCTGAACGGGGTTGGCGCCTGCCAGGGCCAGGCCCACGGCACCGGCCTTGTCCTCGCCGGCAACAACCATCCAGATTTCCTGGGCGGTGTTGATCGCCGGAAGCGTCAAGGAAATGCGCGACGACGGCGGCTTGGGTGAATTCTCAACGCCCACCACGGTGCGTGATTTCTCGCGAATTCCAGCCTGCTCGGGAAAGAGCGACGCCACGTGCGCATCGGGTCCGACGCCGAGGAGCAAGATGTCAAAGCGCGGCAGGATCCCAGGCCTCTCAGGCCTGTTGTCCGATGTGTCCGCTGCGTGCTCGGCCTCAGCAGCTGCCTTGAGCTCTTCAGCGTACGCGGCCGCTGCTTCATCCGCCGTGGCGTACTGGTCAGCGGATCCGGGCTCGTGAACCCTGGCCGGATCAACTGCCAAGTGAGCCAGCAATGCCTGGTGAGCTTGGCGCGTATTCCTGTCATCGCTGTCGGAGGCGACGAATCGCTCGTCGCCCCACCAGAAATTGACCCTTGACCAGTCGACGGCAGGTGCAGCGGCAGAGTCGGCCACAGCCCTCAAGGTTCCAATACCAACGGTTCCGCCGGTAAGGACCACCGTGGCCTCGCCATGCTTGTCCTGGACATCCACAAGCTTGGTGATAAGACGCGCCGCAATGGCGGCCATCAACACCTTGGAGTCAGGGTGGATGCTTACTCTTGGCTCAGCGTGCACTGGTTTGGACTCTCCTCTGGCTGGTAAGTGGAAGTCCCATCGTAATCACTTCTCCGAAGACTTCGTCGGGGTCGAGCCGTCGGAGTTCTTCTGCGAGGCAGTCTTTGAGGCTTCTGCGGGGGAGTGTGATGCGTTGTGCGGGCTGTCCCGGCTGGGTCAACTCGGCCACGGACAGTCCCGGACGGAATAACTGCACATCGCCACTGGCGCGCGTGAGACGGACGCGACGGATTCCGGTCCCGGCAGGATCTGCCACGATCGTGACAGGAGCCTGCAGTGCGAGGCTAAGCCAGGCGGCCAGCAGGAGCGTACTCGGGGAGTCCGAGGCGCCTTCGACGGCCACAGCGGAGACAGGGTCCCCGTCCACTTGGTCGAAGACGGCGGCGAGTTGCATGCGCCAGTTGGTCAGGCGGGTCCAGGCGAGGTCGGTGTCGCCGGCTTTGTAGGTGGCCCG
>NZ_AKKK01000011.1 GCF_000281065.1 Arthrobacter sp. M2012083 | reverse complement strand
GGGGGGGGCCCGCCGTCGTGATTGCGTTGGTAACTAGGCCTTGCGCGGAATGCCCGTGCGAGCCATTGCCTCGGCGTAGGCGCCGTGGATGGCGTCCAGGTATTCCTGCTGGCGGGCCGGGGTGCCGGCGAAGGAACGGCCACCCAGTGAGCGGACCTTGAAGGTCTTGAATCCGCGGCGGGCGATGCTGGCCGGTGCCGCCTTCATGAGCTGATCGGCCAGGCGGTGTGCCTCGTTGCCGTGTGCCACCAGGGCGGACGTGCGCGGCAGCAGCTGCAGGAGGCGCAGGAGCGGCTTGAGGCCCTCGGTGATGTTGGCTGGCGTGAGTTTGCCCGGTTCCTCGTTGGGCTCGATCCACGGGTACGCGTTCCACGGCATCATGAGCTCGGGACGCAGGCCCAGCTGCCACTGCATGCCGAGCATGCGGGTGTTGGCTTCCTCGTCACCCGGGGTGATGAAACCCTCGCCGGTGGTGGTGCGCTGATTGGAGAAAAGGCTGACGATGCGGCAGTCATCCATGCTGTGGGCGGGGTCGATGTAAAGGACCTCGCTGCCCGGCTTCTGCTCCTTGATGGAGTCGCACAGCTCGTTGACCTCGGCGATGTGCGGTTCGTAGCGGCGGTTCCAGAGGATTTCTTCAGGTGATTCAGTCGCCAGTTCTTGCATCAGGGGTTAGGTCTCCTAGGTGTTACAGCGCACCGTTCCAAGGTGCCGCGGGCATGCCGCAGCCAAACCTCAAAGGGTGCTGTTGGGGGCTAACTAACCTTACCGGACTATGGGGGTGAACGGGTGCCGCTTCGGCGCGCCCCCGAATGCGACACGGCGTGTTGCCCCGGAACGTGGCGGGCCTCTTTGCCCCAACACCGGCCAAACACCAGAGAAACCGCTGTCATCGGCTAAACTTGGCTGGTAAGAGCCCCGAAACTCTTGCGTATGCCGTGCCTTGTGGCAGGTTGCACCAGCTATGTCGGGGCATTCTCATGTACGGCGTCTCGTCCTGGTCATCCGGCTGGGTCCGGGCCCGAAAGAATGGGGGAGGATCCCATGCCCGCTATCGTGATCGTCGGAGCCCAGTGGGGCGACGAAGGCAAAGGCAAAGCAACCGATCTGCTCGGTGGCCGCGTTGACTACGTGGTCAAGCCCAACGGCGGTAACAACGCCGGGCATACCGTGGTTGTTGGCGGTGAGAAGTATGAGCTGAAGCTCCTTCCCGCGGGCATCCTGAGCCCCAACGCAATACCTATTATTGGCAACGGCTGCGTGGTGAACCTCGAGGCCCTCTTCCAGGAAATCGACGGCCTCGAAGCCCGCGGTGCGGACACGTCCCGCCTGCGCGTTTCGGCCAACGCCCACTTGGTTGCTCCGTACCACCAGGTACTGGACAAGGTGACCGAGCGCTTCCTTGGCAGCCGGGCCATCGGTACCACCGGCCGTGGCATCGGCCCCGCCTACATGGACAAGGTGGCCCGCCTGGGCATCCGGGTCCAGGATGTCTTCGACGAGTCCATCCTCCGCCAAAAGGTGGAAGGCTCGCTGCGCCAGAAGAATGAACTCCTGGTCAAGGTCTACAACCGCCGTGACATCGTGGTGGACGAGATCGTGGAGTACTTCCTCGCCTTCGCTGAGCGCCTGCGTCCGCTGGTCATCGACAGCACGCTGGTCCTCAACAACGCCCTGGACGAGGGCAAGGTTGTGCTCATGGAAGGTGGCCAGGCAACGTTCCTGGACGTCGATCACGGCACCTACCCGTTCGTCACCTCGTCCAACCCCACGGCAGGCGGCGCTTCGGTCGGCTCCGGCATTGGTCCCACCCGCATCTCACGCTCCATCGGCATCATCAAGGCGTACACCACCCGTGTTGGCGCAGGACCGTTCCCCACGGAACTGTTCGACGACATGGGCGTTTACCTGCAGAAGACCGGCGGCGAGTTCGGCGTGAACACCGGCCGTCCCCGCCGTTGCGGTTGGTACGACGCCGTCCTGGCCCGCCACGCTGCCCGCGTGAACGGCTTCACGGACTACTTCGTCACCAAGCTGGACGTCCTCACGGGCATCGAGCAGATCCCCGTCTGCGTTGCCTACGATGTCGACGGTGTTCGCCACGACGAAATGCCCATGACGCAGACGGAGTTCCACCACGCAGTGCCCGTCTTCGAGTACTTTGACGGCTGGACCGAGGACATCACCGGCGCCCGCACGCTTGAAGACCTCCCGGAGAACGCCCGCAACTACGTGCTGGCCCTGGAAAAGCTCTCCGGCACGCGCTTCTCGGCAATCGGCGTCGGCCCGGACCGCGACCAGACGATTGTTGTTCACGACCTGATCAACGACTAAGTCTTACTCAATCACGACGACGGCGGGTCACCTTGGTTCCTCACGGAACCGACCGGTGTCCCGCCGTCGTCGTCTCAGGGGTGAGCACGCGACCCGCCGGGCGGGGTCTGCGACCGGACGCAGCATGGCGCCGTCGAATGGCGTACTCGGCCACCACCAGGTTGATGACCCAGGACGCCCCCATCAGGACTGCACGCGTGGTCTCGTCGGTGGGGCCCACCATCAGGATCCACGGCAGCAGCACCAGGGCTTGCGTCCCAGCTCCCAGTGCGATGGCGTAGGCGCGCGTCATCCAGGCCCCGTGCGCAGCGAAGTCCCGTCGGCGGATCGCCAGGACTCCGAGGATGATGCCCAAAACCATGGCAGTACCAAAGATCATCCGAAGAACCAGCAGTGCCTCACCGTCAGTTTCCGGCAGAGCGTAGAACAGGGACATCCACAGGCCGGACAGGCCGGCGAGCAGCCCCGCAGGAATTAAGATACGCCCGGATATTTCATGCCAGGACCGCCTGCCTCGGCGAAGTCCGGTGACCCGCCTCAGGGCAGGGACGAACTGAAAAGCCCCCAGCAGGCTGTACACCGTGACTGTGACGATGTGTGCTATCACCGGGATGGGCGAGGCGAAGAACCTGGCATTCTCCGGAGTGACGGCTGCGCCACCAGTCAGCTGACTAAGACGCGCCGCGCCGGCAACGACAGGAATGAGGCTGAGGGCAATCAGCGCCGCAGGCACGGCCCACCCCATGCGGCGACTCCGGAAAGATGTGGTGGTTTTCGATCGCATGGCTCCGCCTCGAGGCTCTTGGTGTACGGCGTACACCTTTATAATCGAAACACTAGGTGTACGCTGTATACCTGTCAAGGCCATGCCCGGACCTTGGCTGAGAAGGGGGAGGGACGAACACATGACCCAGCTGGCGGAGGCCGCGCGGCGCGTGCCCTTGAACCGCGACCGAGTGCTGCAAGCTGCCGTCACGCTCGCTGACGAAGTAGGTCTCGAATCACTGAGTATGCGCCGGCTTGCCCAAGAACTCGGCGTAGTTCCGATGGCGCTCTACAAGCACGTCGCCAATAAGGAAGAACTCCTGGACGGCATGGTGGACACCATCGTCGGCGAGATCGACCCACCTGTGCCCGATGCCCCGTGGAAGACCATGGTCCGTCTACGGGTGCTTTCGGCCAGGGTGGCGCTCCTTCGACATCCTTGGGCCCGCCCTGTCATCGAAACCCGCACCAACACCACGCCGGCGGTCCTCGAATACATGGACTCCTTCGTGGGCATGTTCCTGGCGGGCGGATTCTCCGAGGACCTGACGCACCACGTGATGCATGCCCTGGGTAGTCGGATGTGGGGGTTCACCCAAGAGGTCTTTGACGACTCGGCAGGGAAAGGCGCCAAGGACCAGCCACGTATCACGGCGGAAGCCCAGGCTGCGATGGCCCGGCACATGGAGGAGAGCTACCCCAATCTATTTCGAATCGCTGTGGCGGCAGCGCATGACGAAGAGTCTGTGGTGGGGAATGGCTGTGACGACCAGTTCGAGTTCGAGTTTGCCCTGGACCTGCTTCTTGACGGATTCGAGCGACTCCACCAACGGAACTGGACATCCCACGGTTGATTACCGCGGCGCGTAAACGTTGGAACGGTGCTCGATGCGAAAGAGCGCTTCTCCCATCCGGGACTAATTCACCATCCCGCCGGGTTACGCCAGGGGGAGCGTAACTGGTGATGACGACGCGAAGGGGAGCACATGAGCGCAGTGGCTGAAGAAGGAGTCGGGTTCCGATCCCGGCGGGGACCCATTCTGATTGCACTGATGCTCGCGACGGGCTTGGTGGCGATCGATGCCACCATTGTTGCCACGGCGGTGCCGTCAATTGTGGAGGACATTGGCGGTTTTGCCTCGTTCCCCTGGCTCTTTTCTGCGTACCTGTTGGCGCAGGCGGTCTCGGTGCCCGTCTATGCCAAACTCTCGGACGTTGTGGGCCGGAAGCCGATGATTTTGGGCGGGATTGGCCTGTTCCTGCTTGGCTCGATTCTCTGCGGGCTGGCCTGGAGCATGCCGGCGCTCATCGCGTTCCGGGTCCTTCAAGGCCTCGGTGCGGGGGCAGTCCAACCTGTGGCGATCACGATTGCCGGCGATATCTACACGCTGGCTGAGCGGGCCAAAGTGCAGGGTTACCTGGCCAGCGTGTGGGCGGTTTCCTCCGTGGTGGGACCAACGTTGGGAGGCGTTTTCGCATCGCTGGGAATCTGGCGCGGGATCTTCCTCATCAACATCCCGTTGTGCCTTCTGGCGGGTTGGATGCTCCTGCGGACCTTCCACGAGGAGGTGGAGCGGACCAGGCACCGCATCGACTATTTGGGGGCGGGGCTGCTGACGGTTTCGTTGAGCCTGCTCATTCTGGGGGCGCTTCAGGGCGGCCAGGCATGGCCTTGGGACTCCGCGATCAGCATCTCTGTTTTTGCCGGCGGGGCCTTGTTGTTCGCAGCGTTTCTCTTAGTGGAAAGGAAGGCTGCTGAGCCGGTCCTGCCACCTTGGGTTGTCTCCCGCAGGCTGCTGGCGACGACGGCGATGATCTCTTTCGGCGTTGGTGCCGTCATGCTTGGGCTTACTTCCTACGTCCCAACGTTCCTGGAAGGGTCCCTGAAAACCTCACCCCTTTTGGCCGGGCTCGCCTTGGCAGCCTTGACCATTGGCTGGCCCATCAGTGCGTCTCAAGCCGGCCGGTTGTATCTCCGCATCGGATTTCGGAACACAGGCATCATCGGCATCGTGATTACGGTCATCGGCACGGCTGTCCTTGCCGTCACGGCCTCATCGCCCAGCGTCATCCTGGTGGCGGTGGCGTGCTTCATCGTTGGGCTCGGGCTCGGGCTGGTGGCAACGCCGAGCCTCATTGCCGCGCAAACCAGCGTCGAATGGAACGAACGCGGGGTGGTCACGGGTACCAACCTGTTTGCCCGCTCCATCGGCAGTTCCATTGGCGTGGCCGTTTTCGGTGCCATTGCCAACGCTATCTATGCCAACGGCGCCAGCGGCGGTCCCGATCCGAAAACCACCGTTTCGGCCTCAACTGCGGTATTCGTGGCTGTGCTTGTCAGCGCAGTCCTTACTGTAGTGGCGGTGCTGGCGATGCCTGCTGAGGGGAAGGGCAACACCGCCGAACCGGCCGCGAAGCCCAGCTCGGAGCCCGCGAACGATTAGTCTCGAAGGCATGGATGAACTGATCACCGGCACCTTGGAAAAGTTGTTTGAAGGAACCGTCTGGGCGGAGGGTCCTCTCTGGATTCCGCAGTCGCAGACCGTTCGTTGGAGCGACATTCCCAACAACAGGATCCTTGAGTTCTCGCCTTCTACCGGCGCGACGCGCGAGTACGCCGCCGGCGTCGAATACACCAACGGGCGGACGCTGGACCGTGACGGCAGCGTGGTGCAGTGCAGCCACGGCCGCAGGCGCATTGAGCGGGACCACGACGGCGTGGTGACGCCGATCGTTGAAGCGTTCGGTGAGCATCGGCTCAACTCGCCCAACGATGTCGTCGTGGCTGGGGATGGCACAGTCTGGTTTACCGATCCTCCCTATGGAATTCTTCCCGGGACGGTGGAAGGGCACGAAGGTGAGCAGGAGTACGGCGGTTGCTACGTCTTCCGCTTCGACCCGGAAACGGAAGAGCTGACTCCCATGGTCACGGATCTGGTCCACCCCAACGGGCTGGCGTTCTCCCCGGATGAGTCGCTCCTGTATGTGGCTGACACGGCAGGTCCGGCTTTGGGAGTGCCGTTCCGGATTGCTGTCTACCCGGTCAACGGTGGCTCGTGCGGCGCTGGCAGCACATTCGTTGAGCTCGAAGACGATGCGGCCTCGGACGGCTTCCGTGTGGACATCGAGGGTCGCGTGTGGACGTCGGCGGGCTCGTCAGTGCGCGTCTACGCCCCCAGCGGTGCGCTGCTGGCCGCCGT
The DNA here is from genome assembly GCF_000281065.1 of Arthrobacter sp. M2012083. Classification (GTDB taxonomy): domain Bacteria; phylum Actinomycetota; class Actinomycetes; order Actinomycetales; family Micrococcaceae; genus Arthrobacter. The sequence continues at coordinate 186,483 of NZ_AKKK01000011.1, read as the reverse complement.
CGAAGTCCCTGAAAAGGTCTCCAATCTCTGCTTCGGAGGGGCCGACGGTCAAGATCTTTACCTCACAGCCACAACATCCTTGTACCGGCTCCGGACCTCAACACGGGATGCGACGTGGGATCGTCCACAGAGCTAAGTACGCGTTGACGGCGATTAGTAAGGTTGCTGTAGGTCTGGGGAAGGCGATTCGTTACGCTGGGACTGAGCACCAGCACTGCGATCGAGGAGTGAATGTGTCCGGAAGCAACCCCGACCCGTATGAGGACAAGATCACCGGCCTGGAGCCGGGTGGGGGAGTGCCCCCTGGAGAGACGCCTCCCGGCGAATCATCAACAGTCGGTCCCCAAGGCCACGACGAAGGTGGCCCCAGGAAAGGCACGCAGTTCCTGTGGCTGGCAGCCATCGGCGCTGGCGTGCTGCTGACCCTGCTGTTCTTCATCGGCTACATCGTCGGCTTCTTCGACTAGGCGGCAGGCCGTCGTCGTGCCTGTCTGGAATACGCGGCCCTAAACGGGAGTTGGCGCTCATATGAAGGCAATTACTTATAGCGAATACGGAAACCCGGACGTCCTGGAACTGACGGAGCGGCCAATGCCCAAAGTGGGGCCGGGCATGGTACTGGTCAAAGTGAAGGCGGCGTCGGTTAATCCTGTGGACTGGAAAATCATGGCCGGCTACTTGGACTCGTTCATGGACCTCCAATTTCCGGCGATCCCGGGCTGGGATGTTGCAGGCGTTGTGGAAGCAGTGGGTATTGATGCACCCCATTTCAAGCCCGGTGACCAAGTGATCTCCTATGGCCGCAAGGACTACGTCCACGGCGGCAGTTTTGCCGAGTACATCGCCTTGCCGGAGCGGCTGCTCGCCCGCAAGCCGGAATCATTGGACTGGAACGAGTCGGCGGGACTTCCCTTGGCCGGACTCACTGCTTTCCAGGTCCTCAACCGCTTGGGTCTCACGTCCGGCGAGACGGTGCTGATCCATGGCGGTTCTGGCGGAGTCGGCTCCCTTGGTATTCAAATCGCCGTGGCGCGTGGCGCGAAGGTCATCGCCACGGCGTCGGAGAAGAACCATGACTTCCTGCGGTCTCTGGGTGCCGAACCCGTTGCTTATGGCGAGGGGCTCGCTGAGCGGGTTAAGGCGATGCGTCCGGAAGGAGTGGACGTTGTGGCCGACTTCGTAGGCGGCAATCTTGAAGCAACGCTGGAGGTCCTGGCAGCGAACGGGCGGCATGCCTCCATCGCCGACAGCGAGGTGGAATCCCACGGTGGCACCTGGATGTGGGTCAATCCGGTGGGGGCCGAGCTGCAGCAGCTCGCCGACCTGGTGGACGAGCACAAAATCCGGGTGGAAGTGGCTACCGCATTGCCTTTGGCTGAGGCCGCTGATGCCTTCCGGCTCAATATGGAAGGGCACACGCGCGGGAAAATTGTGGTCACCGTCCCGTAGGGCCGCTGAGCTGCTGACATAATGCAATCCACTCCCGTACTGGATTGGATGGTGCCCCAGTGGCTTTTCTTGACCTCTCAGGCTTCCGTGCTGCGGTGCAGGATCCCGCCGCTGTAAGTAACCGGGCGATTGATCTCCACGCCAACGCCCACGATGCCTCGCATTTCCTGTTGATTCCGCAGGCGGTGGTCACGGCGAAGAGTGCCGCCGACGTTGGTGGGTTGCTGCGTGCCAGCGCAGCCCAGGGAGTGCCGCTGACATTCCGCTCCGGCGGTACCAGCCTGAGCGGGCAGGCCGTCACCGATGGCGTTCTGGTGGACGTTCGCCGGAACTTCAGGGATATTGAAGTGCTCGACGACGGCGCGCGGGTCCGCGTCCAGCCTGGCGTCACCGTTCGGGCACTGAATGCGAGGCTCGCGCGCTACGGACGGAAGTTTGGGCCGGATCCGGCCAGCGAAGCGGCGTGCACCATCGGCGGGGTTGTAGCCAACAATTCCTCCGGCATGAACTGCGGCACCGTGGACAACACGTACCGCACCTTGGAGTCGCTGACCGTAGTGCTGCCTTCCGGGACGGTCATAGACACCGGGGCGCCCGATGCCGGGGAAAAGCTCCGCACCGTTGAGCCGGATCTGTACCAGGGACTGGCCTTGCTCTCCGAGCGGGTCCGGAACAACCCGGACTCCGTGCAGAGGATCCGGCAGCAGTTTTCCATGAAGAACACCATGGGCTACGGGTTGAACTCCCTGCTGGACTTCCGGAACCCGGTAGACATCCTGACGCACCTGATCATTGGCAGTGAAGGCACCCTGGGATTCGTGGCCGAGGCGATCTTCCGCACCATTCCGCGGCTACAGCACGCCGCAGCAGGCCTGTTGGTCTTCCCGGATCTTGAGGCAGCAAACGCTGCACTGCCCGCGCTGGTGGAAACGGGAGCCGCGACCATCGAACTCATGGATGCCTTGTCACTCAAGGTGGGCCAGACACTCAAGGGAACGCCCGCCGTCGTGCATGACATAGCGGTCCGGGACCATGCCGCCCTTCTGGTGGAGTACTCCGCGGGCAGCATGGGCCAACTGGAAGAGCTTCAGGCCGGAGGGGCGGACATCCTGAAGGGCCTTGGCCTGTCAGCTCCTGCCCGGTTTACCGTCGACCCCAGGGGGCGTGGTCAGTTGTGGCAGCTGCGAAAGGGACTCTATGCCACCGTGGCAGGGGCGCGTCCCCAAGGCACCACGGCACTGTTGGAGGACATTGTGGTGCCGGTGTCCGTGCTTGGCCGCACCTGCCGCGTCCTGATAGGGCTGTTTGATAAGTACGGCTACAGCAACAGCGTGATCTTCGGCCATGCCAAGGATGGCAACGTGCACTTCATGCTGACTGACGGTTTTGCTTCCGCCTCCGAACTTCACCGTTACAGCGCGTTCACCGAGGACATGGTGGATCTGGTGCTGGCTGAAGGAGGATCGCTGAAGGCGGAGCATGGCACGGGGCGGGTCATGGCTCCTTTCGTTCACCGGCAGTACGGCGACGAGCTTTACGACGTCATGCGCACCATCAAGCACCTCTTCGACCCCGCGGGGATACTCAACCCGGGTGTGGTGATGAATGAGGACCCGACGGCCCACCTTCGGCATATCAAGACGGTACCGCCAGTAGCGGATGAAGTGGACCGATGTGTTTCCTGCGGCTATTGCGAGCCGGTTTGTCCCAGCAAGGACATCACCCTCACGCCGCGCCAGAGGATTGTCACGCTGCGCGCCATTGAATCTGCGCGATTGGCCGGGGACATGGCTTTGGTGAAAGAGCTCGAGCGGGACTACGGGTACGAGTCCGTGGACACCTGCGCCGTGGACGGCATGTGCCAGACGGCCTGCCCGGTGGACATCAACACAGGTTCGCTGGTGAAGCGCTTGAGAAAGAACGACGCCGGCAAACTCACCAACGGTGCGTGGAACGCCGCCTCCAAACACTGGGAAGGGGTCACCCGAGGAGCGGCTCTTGCGCTGACAGTGGTGGACAAGCTCCCGTCAGCCGTCGTCAAACCGCCCAACGAGGCAGCGCGGGCTATTTTTGGGGCAGATACCGTACCCCTCTACTCTCCTGAACTGCCGGGCGGAGGCTCAGCGCGAAAACGCCCGATCCCTGCAGGGCACGTGGATGCGGTGTACTTTCCTGCCTGCGTGAACACGATGTTCGGGCCGGCAGATGTGTCTCCTGAATCGCCAGGCAAGGGGGTGCAGTACAGCTTCGAGCAGCTTTCCGCCCGGGTAGGCCTCACCCTCCTGGTGCCGCAAGGAATTGACGGCCTGTGTTGTGGAACGCCGTGGTCCTCCAAGGGGATGGCTGACGGCCAGGAAACCATGAGAGCGAAAACCGTGGCAGCGCTTCGCCAGGCAACCCGTGACGGCGAGCTACCCATCGTCTGCGATGCGTCGTCCTGCACGGAAGGCTTGCGCCATGCGGTGGAATCCGAAGTCCCGGCGGAGGGCCAGCTTCCCTTGCGCATCGTGGACGCCGTGGACTTCGCAGCCGAACGGATCCTGCCTCGCCTGCCCGAGTACGAAAAGCTTGCTTCTTTGGCGCTGCATCCCACGTGTTCCTCAACACGGATGGGCCTGAATGATGCGCTCAGCGTGGTGGCCGGGGCGGTGGCGGATCGTGTGGACATTCCCGAAAACTGGGGTTGTTGTGCGTTTGCCGGCGACAGGGGCATGTTGCATCCGGAACTGACGGCGTCGGCAACCGCGCGCCAAGCAATGGATGTGGCGGACATGAACGCTGCTGCCCACGCCTCCTGCAACCGAACCTGCGAGCTTGGCATGACGCGCGCCACGGGCTCCCAGTACCGGCACGTGGTGGAGTTGCTGGAGGAGCTTTCCCGCTAGGTGGAGATGTCGGCCTCCGACGGATCATCATAATTTCCGATGCGATTGTGCTGTTTTATTCGCTATGCAGATGCACTTTGGGCACGTGAAAATGAATTAACCGTCACAGAAAAGGGCTGCAGCGTCCCATGCGCGCTGTGACCTTTCGCCACATAGGAGATCACATGTCAAGCCAAGAGGTTGAGGTCCTCGTCGTAGGGGCAGGCCAGGCCGGGATAGCGATGAGCGAGCATCTGAGCGATCGGGGAATTCCCCACATCGTTTTGGAACGCCACCGCATTGCTGAGCGGTGGCGTTCCATGAGATGGGATTCCCTGGTTGCCAATGGGCCTGCCTGGCACGATCGTTTCCCGGGCCTGGAATTTACCGACATCGAGCCCGGCTCGTTCCCGTCCAAGGAGCAGGTAGCAGACTACTTCGTGGCGTACGCCGACAAGATCGGTGCGCCAGTTCACTGCGGCGTGGAAGTAAAGTCGGTGCGCAGGAACGCCGGCGCGCCTGGCTTCCACGTGCAAACATCCGATGGCGAGTTCAACGCACGCTACGTCGTAGCCGCAACCGGGCCGTTCCAGCGTCCGGTGATTCCCGCCGTCGTTCCCGAAACCGCCGGACTCATGCAGATGCACTCAAGCTCGTACCGCAACCCCGGCCAACTGCCCCCGGGCGCCGTGCTGGTGGTCGGAGCTGGTTCCTCGGGCGTGCAGATTGCCGCGGAAATCCAGCGTTCAGGCCGCCAGGTATTCCTCTCGGTTGGCCCACATGACCGGCCTCCGCGGAACTACCGGGGACGGGACTTCTGCTGGTGGCTGGGGGTCCTTGGCAAGTGGGACGCCTCAACCCCAGCTCTGGGCGCAGAACACGTGACCATCGCGGTCAGCGGGGCAGGAGGCGGACACACGGTCGATTTCCGCGCGCTCGCCGAGAACGGGATCAAACTCGTGGGACGGACCATGGAGTTCCAGGACGGCACCATGCGCTTCGCGGACGACCTCCGTACCAACATTGCGAACGGCGATGCCCACTACTTGGAGTTGCTCGACGAAGCCGACGCCTACGTGGAACGCAATGGTTTGGATCTGCCTGAGGAACCTGAAGCCCGTTTCCTCAGGCCGGACCCGGAGAGCCTCGCCAACCCCATCCATAAGCTGGACCTCTCCGGGGCTGGAGTCGCCTCCATCGTGTGGGCAACAGGCTTCGCAGTGGACTACAGCTGGCTTCAAGTGGACGCTTTCGATGAGAAGGGAAAGCCCCTGCAGCAACGCGGTGTCTCCACCGAGCCTGGCGTGTACTTCCTGGGCCTGCCCTGGCAGTCACGCCGCGGATCCAGCTTCATCTGGGGCGTCTGGCACGACGCCAAGTACGTGGCCGATCAGATCACCATCCAGCGGAGCTACTTGATCCACAACGAGCAGGATGCCCTGGTGGCGAGCGGAGCCGTCTGACACCAGAACCGCAAAAGGGGGACCACGCCGAGCAGGCGTGGTCCCCCTTTTGTGTTTGGATTCAGGCGAGGCCGGCCAGCGACCTGGCCGACAGCGCCGCCTCCATTTTCTGCGGGTCAAGCAGTCCGCGCTCAATCACCAATTCGGCAATGCCTCGATGGGTTGCGAGGGCCTCCTTGGCCAGTTCTGCAGCGGCGGCGTATCCGATCAAGGGCGCCAATCCGGTGACCACGCTGATGGACTCCACCATCCGTTGCTGCAGCATCTGCGTATTCGCCGTGATGCCGTCCACGCAGTGCGTCCGGAGCTGGCGGCAGGCCACTGTCAGCCAGGCAAGCGACTCAAGCAAAGCGTCAGCAATGACCGGTTCGAAGGCATTGAGTTGGAGCTGCCCTGCCTCCACGGCCATGGTCACGGTGGCATCCGCGCCGATCACCCGGAAGGCCACCTGGTTGACCATTTCCGGGATGACCGGGTTGACCTTCCCGGGCATGATGGAGGACCCGGCCTGCACTGCGGGCAGGAGGATCTCGCCAAACCCCGCCTGCGGACCAGAGGAGAGTAGACGGAGGTCGTTGCAGATCTTGGACAGCTTCACCGCCGCCCTTTTCAAGACGCCGGACACGAGCATGAAGACGCCTGTATCGCTGGTTGCCTCCACAAGGTTTGTAGCTGAGGTGAGCTGCAGGCCTGTGATGGAACTGAGCTCGCCGATCACGGCCTCCCGGTAGCCGGCGGAAGCCGTGATGCCGGTCCCGATGGCAGTGGCTCCAAGGTTGGATTCCCGCAAGTGGGGAAGGAGTTCAAGGAGCCGGTGGCCATCCTCCCGGAGGGTGTCTGCGAATGCCCCGAACTCCTGTCCCATGGACATGGGCACCGCGTCCTGCAGCTGGGTACGGCCCACTTTGATAATGCCGGCGAACTCCGCGGCTTTGGCGTCAAATGCCTGGATGAGCCTGGAGTGCTCGGCGCAGAATTCCGTTATTTCCCGCTGCAGTGCAATCTTGATGGCCGTCGGATAGACGTCATTGGTGGACTGGCTGCGGTTCACATCATCAATGGGGTGCAGCGCGGAGTAGTCTCCCTTGCGGCGTCCCATCAGCTCCAGCGCACGGTTGGCGATCACCTCGTTGGCGTTCATGTTGGTGCTGGTCCCCGCACCGCCTTGGATGGTGTCCACCACGAACTGGTCATCCAAAAGGCCATCCATGACTTCCAAGGAAGCGTTTTGGATTGCGGCGGATTTGTCCGGATGAAGGAGGCCAAGGCTCTCGTTTGCCCGTGCTGCTGAGTATTTCACTGCGCCCAGGCTCCAAATGAGGGAACGCAGGGTGCCGATGGTTCGTCCGCTGACGGGGAAGTTGCCTACGGCGCGGTGCGTGCTGATGCCCCAGTACGAAGCCTCGGGAACGTCCGCGTCCCCGAGGCTGTCGTGCTCTCGTCGTACTCCCGGGCAGGGAGAAGATATTTGTTGTGTCATGGTCCTGTTCCTGGAAATGTTCCCAACACCAGCTCCCTGGCTACGGTGCCAGGTAGTCCAGCGCCGTGAGCGCCAAGGCGGCTGCGCCGTCGTGAATGGCAAGGTTGGCGGCGTCGCCAACGCAATGCGCGGCGAACTCGGGTTGGTGGTTGGCCGCCGGGAAGCAGCCAAGTCCTATATAGGGGTGGATGGCCGGAACCACTTGGGAAACATTCCCCATGTCCGTGGAAGCCCGGTTCATGGTGGCTTGCTCCGGTGGGGCGTTGAAGTCCCGGCCGAGTGACTCCGCATGCTTCACGTACAGCTCCAGTGCCCGATCGTCCGTGCGGAACTCCGAGTAGGGCTCCGATTCCGGGGTCACGGACAGCTTGCAGCCGGATGCCAATGCCCCCGCTTCGAAGCACCGTTGTACGCGCTCTTCCAGCTCGCCCAACAGCGCAAGTGATTCTGCACGGACGTACCAACGGCCCTCGGTCTTTTCCGGAATGGCGTTGGGCGCTTCGCCCCCGCGCGTCTGGATTCCGTGGACCCGGGTACCGGAAGGAAGTTGTTGGCGAAGGAGGCCCAAGGCCACCTGGGCAACAATGAAGGCGTCGTTGGCGTTGACGCCCTGATCCGGATACGCAGCGGCATGGGCTGATTTACCCCTGTATTCCACATGGTTGTGGGCTACGGCGTAAGGGCGGGCTTCTGCGGAATCCACGGGGCTGGGATGTGCCATCATGGCCAGGTCCAAGCCTTGGAAGGCGCCTTTTTTGAGGAGCTCGATCTTTCCGCCACCGCCTTCTTCGGCAGGGGTTCCATACAGTTCCACGGTCAGGTCATGTTCGGCTGCGAACTGCGCCAAGGCCACGGCGGCCCCGCACGAGATGGCCGTGATGATGTTGTGGCCGCATGCGTGGCCGAGGCCCGGAAGGGCGTCGTACTCGGCCATGAGCCCAACGCGACGTGAGCCCGTTCCGAAGACGGCCCGGATGGCGGTGGGAAAGCCCAGATACTCTCGTTCCACCTTGAAGCCGTGACCGGACAGGTACTCTGCGGTCCAGCCGGCGGCACGATGCTCTTGCCAGCCAAGTTCGGGGTTGGCGTGCAGGGTTTCGGAGAGATGGATCAGATGGGGCCGTTGCGCGGCAACGGAATCCAACACGCGCTGGCGCTGAACTGCCGGGGCAGTGATGGTGGTTGCCGCTTCAGCGCTCATCGCCGGCCACTCCGTAACTGACCGAAGCGGCGGGATCAAGGCCGCGGACTACGTAGTCCTGCCGCTGAGGAAGCCACACGTCCAGGAGTTGCTCGAGTTCGGCTATCGGGTGGTCATGCCAGTCCACGCGCAGGTCCGTGTCCCTCCAGCCGTGCCCGGATACCACCGAAAGTCCGGCCGATCGCACGGGTCCGGCTTCGCCGCCGGACGCAACAGCGGCTCGAAGGGCAGCCATAAGGCGCACTTCAAGTTCTCCGGCGGTGGCTTCAAAGGCGTCGCAGAGGGCCTGGGCAACACTCGGATGGGCGAGCATGTTGCCGGCAGCCACACTGTTGGCACCCCGGCCCTCGCCAAACACGCCAAGGGTATTTTCACCACTGAACACCGCGGATCCGCCTCTTGCGTCCAGGACCACAAGCTGGCGATACTCCACTGCAGGTGATTCCTGTACGACGGCGGCAATCGCCTCTTGTGCGGAATAGCCGGCTTGCAGGCGGTCGAGCAATGCTGTTCCCAGACGAGGATCGGTGATGTTCTGGGAGCTGACGGCGCCAATTCCGTCGCGCAAGTGCGCGCAGCGGGCAGCAACAGCGGGTGAGGACGAAGACACCGCTATGCCAAACCTTCCGTGGCTGTCCGTGGCGGCAATACTGAACGTCATGCGCGTCCCTCCGGGGCAGCCGTGGAGATCACGGCAGTGGCATCAATTTCCACAAGCCATTCCGGGCGCGCAAGAGCTTGGACAACAATTCCAGTGGAAACCGGGAAGACGCCTTTGAGCCAACGGCCCATGGTGCGGTACACAGTCTCCCGGTAGCGCGGATCAACAAGGTAGACGGTGACTTTGACGATGTCTTCAAGGCTGCTGCCCGCCTCCTTGAGCAACATGTCGATGTTGGCCATGGCCTTCTCCGTTTGGGCTTCGACGTCCCCAATGCCCACAGACTCGCGCGTCTCAAGGTCCTGTCCAATTTGGCCCCGGAGGTAAACCACGCCATTGGCCACAACTGCCTGGCAAAGATCGTTGTCCAGGTTCTGCTCCGGATAGGTCTCTTTCGTGTTGAACGTACGGATACGCTGGTGCTTCATGTCGCGGCTTGCCTTTCAGTTCTTGGACGGGTGCTCGTCTTCTTCAGCTTCCTTCGGGTCTCTAAATCTGTCCAACAGTTCTTTTAGAACGATTGCATCGACTTTTCCGATGAATGCAGTACCCTCATCTCATGGATGTGACACTCACGCAGTTGCGCTACTTCGTGGAAGCGGCAGCCCAGCTGTCCATGACAGGGGCAGCCGTTCGCCTCAACGTTGCCCAATCAGCAGTCTCGGCCGCCATCGCCCAGCTGGAGCGGCACGTTGGGACGCAGTTCTTCATTCGCCAACGCTCAAAAGGCCTGGTGCTCACGCCAGCCGGCGAGCTGTTCGTCAGGGACGCCCAAGCCATCCTTGCCCAGGTTGAGGAAAGCATTGACCACGCGCGTGGAGAACACCAAAGCGTCTCCGGGCGGATCCGTGTTGCCTGCTTCAGCACGCTGGCGCCTTTCCTGCTGCCCGGTGTCCTGACGAAACTGCGGGAAGACCACCCCGCCCTTGAAGCGGAAGTCATCGAAACCGATACTGCGGGCTGCATCGCCGCATTGCTCAGTGGGCAGGCGGATTTGGCGCTGTGCTACGACCTGGACCTGCCTGACGCGATAGCCAGTTCGGTGGTGGATACCGTGCGGCCCTATGTGGCACTTCCGCCAGACCATAAGCTGGCCGGGTCAAAGACAATTCAGCTGTCCGCCCTGAGCGGTGAACCCTTCGTGCTGCTGGACTTGCCGCACACCCGCGACCTCATGCTTTCCATCGCCAGGCTCGGTGGCCGGGAACCCGACGTCAGGTTCCGCTCGGCCAGCTACGAAACGGTGCGCACTTTCGTAGCCAGGGGCCTCGGCTATTCCATCCTCCACCAGCGGCCGCAGCACCAGTTGACCTACGACGGCGGCCAGCTGGCCGCCGTCGAAATCCGCGACGATGTGCCGGAATTGAAGACAGTCCTGGCGCACCTCAGGTCCCACCGCCCTACGGCTAGGGTGCGGGCGGTAGCACAGGCGGTGCGGCACCAAATCGTTGCTGCGCGCTCGGCCCGAACCTAGGCCGGCTGTTTCCGGGCAGCCAACCGCGCAAGGGCACGCTCCACCAGGTGCCGCTGCCGGGAACCAGTGACGGCATCCGGATCCAGCATGGAGGTCACGTGCAGGCCCATCATGACGTTCAGCAGCTCATCGGCAACAGCGTCCGGGTCCGTCAAAGGTTCGCATTCGCCGTCGTGCTCTGCTTGGGCAAGGAAACCCATCACCAGCCCGCGCCAGTGCAACAGGGCCTCCCTGCCGACGGAGCGGAGTGCCTCCTCCGTCTGCGCGCGCTGCCAGAACGAAACCGCGACGCGGGCTTCCACCACGGTGAGGGGGTCTGCCGGGATGATTTCCAGGCACAACCTCCGAAGGGCCGGAAGCCCGCGGCGGCCGGCGGTGCCAGCTGCGATGCGTTCGTTCGTGCGCTCGCAGATCAACTCGTAGGACGCCAGCAGCAGGGCGTCCTTATTGGGGAAATAGTGGGCCAGCACGCCCGGTGCCGCATAGCCGCATTCCCGGGCGATGTCCCGCATGCTGGCGTTCTCGATGCCCTGCTCCGCGATCAGCCGCCAAGTGGTCTCGATGATGGAACGGCGACGTTCCTCGTGATCAACCAAGCGGGGCATGCTGCTCCTTCATTCGGGCGGGTGGACATGGCCGGACCGTGAGCACCCTACCACCGCGGGAACGCCGGGACGTGCGACCCCGCGGTGGTAATTGCGGATGGAACCGTCAGTGCCCGCAGCCGCCGGCGTCCTGCCCTGCAGGAGCGCAGTGCCCGGCGGCAGACGATGGCACGTTCAGCGTGGGGTTCTGATCGAAGAAGCCGTGCGGTTTCAGCGTGAAGCCGGTGGTGTCAACGGGCATGATGGGCCAGTCCTCGGGACGGGGGAAATGGGTCAGGCCAAAGGAGTGCCACACCACGAGGTCCTGGCCGTCGATGTCGCGGTCCTGCGCCACGTAGCTGGGAAGCCCAGCACCTCCTGGGTGCTGGTTGACGAAGTCGCCGGCGGCGTAGAGCTCGTCCCCGGCGTGCTGCGTGACCCACAGATGGTGTGTGGCAAAAGCGGCCCGCGAGGCAATGGAGGAATCATCGGCCATGGCCAACGTGGGATTGCCCTCCGGGTAAAGGGTGTAGCCCACGGGGTGGCCAAGGTGGTTCAAGGAGTCGGGGTTGCTGATGTGCCACACCCTTCCCTTGGTGCCGTCGGCATCGCGGACTGCCTCCGATTCGCGGGCCAGCAGTGTGCGCTTTTGGGTGAAGGCATTGCCGTGGGGGTTTCCGGGTCCCTTGGGAAGGCGCACCAGGTCCAGTTCCTCAACCCGGTTCGTGTCGCCATCGATCATCATGTCCAGCCGGGCGCTGAAGAGGTGCTGGTGGTAGGGGGCGCCGAGGCCGGGAGCGATCTCCGAAGCGTAGGCGTAATCCTTCTCCGGCAGGGCTGCCGTGAACACGATGCCCGTGGCCTTCGCCTCAAACTCGATGGTGCCGTCCAAGTAGAGGTACCAGTAGAAACCGTAATCGTAGTTCCCTACGGTGGTGAAGAAGGAGATGACCAGCCTGCGGTTGCGTCGAACCTCGTTGGAGCCGGCCCACTCGTCCGTGTGCTTCCACAGGATTCCCGCGTCTTCCTCGTGGATGCAGATGCCGTTCTCGATCATTCGCGGATTGCCGAAATCATCAGCCACCACAGGGGACATGTAAGTGATGTCTCCCAAGCAGTCACAACCCAGCTTGAGCGAGTTGGCGTCCCGGCCCACAAGGTACTCGCCGGAATCGAAGTAGTTCTGCCAGCTTCGATACGGAGACGGATCGCCATACGGGACCACCATTTCGGAGATGGATGCGCGGTGGACCACTGGCCGACGCCGGCCCTGGTGCGAGTGGTGCAGTTGGTGGAGCACCAAACCTTCGCGGGCATCGAATCCCACGCGCAGGTCCCAGCCGGCCCAAGAAAGGTGGTTGCCCTCCAACGTGAAGCTGGGGCCTTCTGGTTGGGTGATTTCCATCGGCTTCAAGTCCGTGCGGAGCGCGCCGTGAATTGTGGGGTCGGTGTAGTTGCCGTTGACCTCCGGTACCGGCACGGGGCCGTCGTCGATCAAGTGGTTCACTCGGCGGTTTTCCACATCCACGAAGGCCACCAACCCGTCAATCGGGTGGGCCCAAGGGTGGTCCGCGGCGTGGTCCTGGCGGAATCCGAGGCCGCGAAGTAGCCGTTTGCCTTCCTCGTTCCCGTACTCGAAGACGCCTGCGGACAGGGGAGCGACGCGGACCTGGGCCGGGGTCAGGCCACGGCTGGCCAGTGCTGCGTTCCACTGTGGATCTCCAGCCAGGATGTCCTCGATGATCCCGAATTCCTCAAGCAGAACGGGCAACTGGCCATCGATTGCGGGGTTTAGTTCCCGCGTATCAAGGACGAGCCCGGCTGTCAGGGACAGCCTGACATCGAGGGAACGCGACAGTGCCGGGTCCCAAAGCATGGCCCGGACCAGGCGGGGAGCTGCTGGGGCATCTCCCTGAAAGGCGGTCTTGGGCGGTTCGATCAGGCCGAGGTAGGCGAAGCGGGTGGTCTCTGCGACGAGGCCGGCCTCTACCAGAATTCGGCGGGCCTGGCGGATCTCCTGTGCCGAGAGTTGCTCAAGTGGATGCTGCCCCAGCGGAGCCTGCGTTGTTGCGGCCAACGGGGTGGTTTGAAGGGTCATGGCACTTCCTGAAGTCGATTTTTGATGGTACAACTGTTCAACCAACGCTTTGATGTTACCCACCTCACAGGCCGGCGTAAAGTCCTTGACCCAAACGTCGCCGGCGGCCAGGAGAACCATGAACCAGCAATCCCGCCTACCTTGGCGGCTCGGCACAACCGTGCCCATTCCTGCAGGCCTTGTGGGCGTTGCAGCTGCGGGGAGCGCTGTAGCCCACGTGGCGGCGGCGGCAAGCAGTCCGGCAGGCGTCATGGCCTGGTGGATGGCGGCGATGGGTGCTGCGTGCTTGACCTGCGCCGCTCCCATGGCTTGTTCCCTCATGCGGAGGAGGTGGAGGCTCTCCGCCCGGCAGGTTGCGCCACGAGCCGCCGGCCACCTCTTGGCGATGAGCGCGGTCATGATCCTCATCCACCTGGTCCTGCTGTTGGGACTTGGCGGCGGCCACCACGGTGACAACCGGGGAGCATCCGCAGCTGGTCACCAAACAGCCATGCTCGTCCTCATTGGCGTTGAACTTCTCTGCCTCCTGGCTGCTTCCGCGGCCCTGCGCATCGCCCGCACCTCAACACCACAGCTGAATCACCACCACTAAAACCCCACTCAGGAGTCACCATGAACACCACCTCAACCGCACTCTCCCTGGACTGGCACGAACATGCCGCCGCCCTCGCGATCGATGGAAGGGCTTTCGTCGATGGCCGCCGAACAGCGTCAAGCACGGAACTTGCCCGCCCCACGATCAGCCCGATTGATGGTCGCGTCCTTGCTGAGCTGGCTGCGTGCGGAGCCAATGACGTTGATCGCGCGGTAGCAGCCGCCAGGCGAGCTTTTCCCGCGTGGGCCCGTTGCGGGGCCGAGAAGCGAAAAGGGCTGTTGCTGGCGATGGCTGCCTTGATGGAGCGGCATTCTGATGAATTGGCGCTCTTGGAGACGCTGGACAGTGGAAAGCCAATCCTGCAGACCACCACTGTTGACGTGCCCGGCGCTATCTCCACGTTGCGCTGGTACGCGGAGGCGGCGGACAAGCAGAACGGTGAGTTACCCACAGTTCCGCCCGGGGCAACCGCCCTGGTGACCCGCGAGCCCTTGGGTGTGGTGGCGGCAATCGTGCCGTGGAACTTCCCGCTGGAGATCGCGGTCTGGAAACTGGCTCCGGCGCTTGCCTCGGGGAACACCGTGGTGCTCAAGCCGGCCGAGCAGACTTCGTTGAGCGTGCTGCGGCTCGCCGAACTGGCCACGGAAGCGGGTCTTCCGGATGGCGTGCTGAACATCGTTACTGGCACAGGGCGGGAAGTAGGCGCGGCCTTGGCGCACCACATGGACGTTGATGCGCTGGCCTTCACGGGTTCCACCGCGGTCTCCCGCACCCTGTTGGAGGCCTCGGGTCGCAGCAACCTCAAACGGCTTAGCCTCGAAGCAGGCGGCAAGAGCTCCAACATTGTCTTTGCCGACACGGCAGACCTGCCAGAAGCAGCAACCAAGGCAGCCTTCGGAGCCTTCTACAACCAAGGCCAGGTCTGTTCTGCGAATTCACGGATCCTGGTGCAGAGGGATATCCATGACGAGTTCGCGGCCCTCCTTGCGGATGCGGCGGCCGGCTATCGGCCCGCTGACCCGTTGGCGGGCTTGGAGGGCAATGGTGCCCTTATCAGCAGCGCGCACGCGAACGACGTCGAGGGCTGGATTCGGCGCGGCCGCGCCGAAGGTGAGGTGCTTTTCGGCGGTGAGCGGCACGAAATCCGGGGCTCGGATGCCTACCTGGAACCCACTTTGTTGGGCGGCCTGGGCGCGGATCACGATGTCCACCGCGACGAGATTTTTGGGCCCGTGGCTGTGCTGCACGCCTTCGACACCGAGGAGGAAGCGGTGCAGTTAGCCAATGCCACAGACTACGGGCTGGCTGCCTCTGTGTGGACGTCCAACCTGTCCCGCGGACATCGCGTGGCAGCAGAGCTCCTTGCCGGAACAGTCTCCGTCAATACCGTGGACGCGCTGGGAAACACCACACCCTTTGGCGGCTTCAAGCAGTCCGGGTTCGGGCGGGACCTCTCCCTGCATGCGTTCGACAACTACACCGCGCCAAAGACCACGTGGATCCAGTTCGGCTGATTTGATTCATCTGGAAAACCGCTGATATGCATCACCATTCAATGGTTTACGTGATGCAGTTCACAGGCCTACGCTGGGCCAGACAGCAGACCAGGTTAGGCGCCGAAGGGCTTTTGGGGAAGGCCTGCCAGAATCTGCCAGCATCCTTCCACTGTGTTAAGGACACCCTCAAATGAAATCGATGCTCCGCTCCCGTCTTTTCGAAATCGAACAAGAGTCCATCGCCCCCATACCGGCCGAAGCGCGGCACGGTAGGTCCCGGGAACTCTTCACCATCTGGTTTGGAATGAACATGACGCCCCTCACGGTGGTCACCGGCGCCACGGCCACCACACTGTTGGGCCTTCCCATGGTCGGCTCCATCATCGCGATCTTTCTCGGCCACGCAATCGGCGGAATCGCCATGGCACTGCACGCGGCGCAAGGACCGCAGCTGGGCGTCCCCCAGATGCTGCAAGCCCGCGGCCAGTTCGGATCGCGTGGGGCGAGTTTGATCGTGGCCGTGGCGATCCTGATGTTCGTGGGGTACTTCTCGTCGAACCTGATCGTTTCCTCGGACTCGATCGCAGCCCTCCTGCCGGAGGCCAATGGAACTGCCATGATCATCGGCTGCGCCGTCCTCAGCTTCATCATCGCTGCGTTCGGGTACAACCTGGTCCGGAAGGTGACAGCGTTGGGCGCCTATGTGGTTGGCGCACTGGTGCTGGTGTCTTTCGCGGGCCTACTTGCCAGTGGGGACTTTTGGGCCCACATGAACCACGGTGAATTCACTTGGACGGGTTTCCTGGCCATGCTGGCAATCGGCATCGTGTGGCAACTGACGTACGCTCCCTACGTATCGGACTACTCCCGGTACATGCCCGCCAAGTCAGGCACCAAGGGAGCCTTTTGGGGAACCTACTTGGGCTGCGTCACGTCGAGCGCAATGTTGATGGTCCTCGGCGCCGGAGTCGGGATAGCCGTAACCGGAGTGGATTCGATGACAGGGCTCCACGGCTTGCTCGGGCCGGCACTCGGTGCCGCCGTCCTGGTGGGATTTGCACTGGTCGCGGCCGCGGGAAACTCGGTGAACGCCTACTGCAGTGCCCTTTGTGCCTTGACGCTGGTGGAGACCTTCTTCAGCGGATGGCGCCCCGGAATCAAAGCCCGCCTGGTGACGTCCCTGGTGTTGCACGTGCTCGGTGTCGCCCTGGCCCTAACCGCCGCAACCAGCTTCGCGTCCTCATACTTCAGCTTCCTCAGCGTGCTCCTTTACGTGCTCATCCCATGGTCTGCCATCAACTTGGTGGACTACTACGTCATCCGACACGGCTCCTACGCAGTAGACGAGTTCTACGCTGCCGACGGCGGCCGCTATGGCCGCTGGAATGCCGGCGCGCTGGCGGTTTTCGCCATCGGCGTTCTTGCCCAGATCCCCTTCATGGCCACTTCCTTCCATACAGGGGTGGTGGCCGAAGCGATGGGCGGAATTGATATCGCCTGGCTCGTGGGCCTGGGAGTCAGTTCTGTGGTTTACATCTTGATTGCCCGCACCGCCCCGAAGCTGATACGCCTCGATTCAGAAACCAAGTTCAGCTCCATCGAACCCCAAATCCATGGAAAGTAATGACATGACCTACGCAGACTGGATCTTCAGCGGCGGCCCCGTACATACTCTGGATCCGCTCCAAGCCCACACTGATGCAGTCGCGGTGGCTAACGGAAGAATCGTGGCTCTCGGCGTCGATGCCGCAGGCTGGCGTGGTCCAGCTACTGAGCTGGTGGACCTTTCCGGAAAGGCGCTCCTTCCCGGCTTCCAGGACGCCCACGTTCACCCGCTCGCGGGCGGACTGCAAATGCTCGGCTGTGATCTTTCCGGCGTCCATTCCCTGGCGGAGTATCGCGCGCTGATTGCGGATCATGCCCGTGCGAACCCGGCCGCGGAATGGATCCAGGGTGCGGGCTGGTACGGCGACGTTTTCGACGGCGGCTTCCCGCATCGTGCGCTGCTGGACGAGCTCGTTCCGGACCGGCCTGTGTTCCTGATAAGCCATGACGGACACGGTGCATGGGTGAATTCACGTGCACTTGAACGTGCCGGAATCACTGACACGACTCCTGATCCGGACGGAGGAGTCATTGCCCGGGATGGATCCGGAGCCGCCACCGGCATGCTCATTGAACACGCGGCAGACCTGGTCTCGGCACTGATTCCGGACCCGGACCAAAAGCATATCCGTCGTGCTCTTCTTACGGCCCAGGCCTATCTGCACTCGTTGGGTGTGACCGCATGGCAAGACGCCGCGGTCGGACAAGCCCTGGGGATGCCCGACTCCTTCGATCATTACCTGGCCTTGGAGTCGGAAGGGCGCTTGACCGCCACGGTGACCGGAGCGCTCTGGTGGAAGCGGGATTGCGGCCTCGAACAGATTGAACTCTTCAAGCAACGCCGTGCTACCTCGCGGGGTCGCTTCAGGGCCACAGCCGTAAAAATCATGGTGGACGGCGTCTGTGAAAACCTCACTGCTGCCTTGACCCGGCCATACAACGGCCATCCTCATGAAACGGGCATGAGCCTCATCGAACCGGACGAGCTTGCGCGAATCACGCGGGCTGTGGACGCGGAGGGCTTCGACCTCCATCTGCATGCTGTTGGAGACAGGGCCGTGCGGGACTGCGTTAACGCTCTGGACTTGCCTCGCCGCGAAGGCGGGGACCCGCGCCACCAGATCGCACACTTGGACTTGGTTGATCCGGCCGACGTCGCCCGCTTCGCAGCCACAGGGGCAATCGCCAATATACAACCGCTGTGGGCCAGGAAGGATCCGGTCCTTGTCGAAACCAAGCTGCCGTATCTCGACGAAGCCCACCAACAGGTGCACTTTGCCTTCGAGACCTTGCGCCGCGCCGGCGTCGGCCTTGCCATCGGCAGCGACTGGCCGGTCTCCAGCCCCGATCCCCTGTGGGGCATCCATACAGCCGTGAACCGCACGGCGCCGTCGGCCGATCCACATGCCCGCGACACCCGCTCGCAAACGGATCCGCTGTTACCCGCCGAAGCGATTACCCTCGGCGCGGCGCTCGCCGCCTACACAACGGGAGCTGCGCGCGCCAACCGGCTTGACGCCGAGCGTGGTGCCATCCGCGTGGGCATGGCCGCCGACTTGGTTGTGCTCGACGCCGATCCCCTCGCCGTCGAAGCCCGCGAGCTGGGGGCGATTGGCGTCGACGTCACTTTCGCTGGAGGCCAGCCCGTCTACAGCCGCGCCCACAACGGGGCGCTTCCCACCCTTCTTGCTCAGTAGCAAACTTAAGCAGTAGCAAAGGATCGATCATGGATCAGCCAGTAGCCTCAACGCGGCTCGCGCAAGAGCAAAGCAAGCATCTGCAAAAATCCCTGGGCCGCTTCGACATCTTGTTGTTGGTGGTCGCCGCCGTTATCTCAGTGGAGGTCCTGGGCCAGGTTTCCGGCTTCGGCGGGGAAACCTTCACCTGGACGCTCATCCTGGCCGTCACGTTCATGGTGCCCTATGGGCTGATCTTCGCCGAGACCGGCGGCGCTTTCACCGAAGAGGGCGGCGTCTACGTGTGGACGAAGATGGCGTTTGGCCGCGTGGTTGCAGCTATCACCTCCCTTTTCACATGGGTAACGCAGCCGGTCTGGGTGGGTGGCGCCATGGCCTTCGTCGCAGTGGAAACCTGGTCCGAGTACGTGGGCCACGTGGACGCCGGCAGCCCGGCCGATTACATCTTCAAGCTTCTCTTCATCTGGATCACTGTTACCTCAGCGATTATCAGCTTGAAGCACGGCAAATGGCTGCCCTCGCTGGGCGCCATCCTCAAGGTCGCGTTCCTGACCTTCTTCATCATTGTCACCATGGTTTACGGGCTGCAGCACGGCTTCAACGGTCTGGACCTGGGCTTCTTCTCTCCAACACTTGCCGGCTTCCTGGGTGTCACTCCACTTCTGCTGTTCTCGTTCCTTGGTTTCGAGTCCGGGAACAGTGCCGCCGGGGAGATGAAGAACCCGGCCAAGGATGTTCCCATTTCGGTTGCCCGGTCCTCCATGATTGCCGCCGCAAGCTACCTGCTCCCCATCCTTGCCATCCTGCTGGTGGTACCGCTGGACCAGATCACCGGCATTGGTGGCCTGTTCGGAGCAATAGCCACTGTCTACACAGTCTTTGGTCCTGCTGCTGAGATCATGTTGTCTGTTTCCGCCGTAGTTTTCTGCTTCATCCTGGTCTCGCAAGGTGCCGCATGGATGATCATCAGCGACCGCATGCAGGCCATGGCCGCGGCAGACGGGTCCTTCTTTGGGGGCTTCTTTGGACGCTTCCATCCCAAGCTGGGCACGCCTATCCGCGTCAATACGCTCTCAGGTGTGGTGGCGACGCTGTTCATGCTTGCAGCCATGCAGCTCAGCGGCACCAGCAGCGCACTGTTCGGAGTGGTGCTCTCCATCGCGATTTCGACGTTCCTACTGAGCTACCTGTTTGCCATCCCGGCGGCTGTGAAGCTCCGGAGCAAGTATCCCCACGCTGACCGGCCCTTTAGGGTTCCTGTCTCCGATGCCGGTTTCCGCATCCTCGGTTACATCTGCTTCACGTGGATCCTGATCGGGTCCTGGGTGGCAATCTTCCCGGGAACCTTGGATGTGCTCTTCGGCTTGCCGTACGACTTTGAGGCAACGTGGGGTGTCCCGCAGTTCACGTTCGAAGCCTTCGCCCTCGGCACCCTTGGATGCATCCTGGCACTCGGGCTCGTGGGTTATGCCCGTGGCAAGAAGGTGAGGGAGGCGGTAGCGCCCAGGAGCGAGACCGCGGAACTGGTCAACGACTAACTCGCTGCACGGCGTTCGTCATCGGCTTTCGAGGTCCTCGAGCGTCTTGCCCTTGGTGTCCGAGGACAAAAGGGTTGCTACAGCTGAAACCAAGCAGATGCCCAGCGTGGTCAGGCCGATGACCATGGGGATGTTCGCTGATCCCGGGGGAGCGATCGCCGTGAACAGGCTCGGGAAGAAGGAAGCGATCATGAGCCCGATGTTCTGCGAGACAGCGAAGCCGGTCACCCTCATTCTCATGGGGAACTGCTCCTGGAAGAAGGTGGCAAAGGTGGCGTTCCACATCTGGAAGAGGATGCCTTGGACGATCACGACGCAGACGAAGACCAAGGGAAGGCTGCGCTGTTCGATCGCCCACAGGTAGCCCACGGTCAACAAACCGCCGGCGATGCCGCCGGCCACCATCAGTGTTCGCCGGCCGATCTTGTCGGACAGGGCACCGAACAACGGGATGGTCAGCACCGCGGCCACATTGGCTGCCAGGGTTACCCAGAGGAACTCGCTGCTGGAGAAGCCGATGCCGTAGCCCTTTTGGGTGGCGAAGGAGACGCCGAAGATGAGGGTGGCCATGCCGATGACGTTGGTGAAGGTCATGATGATGCACCGCAGCAAAACCCAGGGATGGGTGCGCAGGAGGTCCACCAACGGAAAGCGGCGCTTGGCGCTGGCGTCCTCGGACTGGGCCAAGTAGGCGGGCGGCTCCTCCACTCGGCGACGGATAACATATCCGGCCACGATCACTACGGCGCTGAGCAGGAACGGCAAGCGCCAGCCCCAGGAGTGGAACTGCTCTTCAGGGAGCAAGGCGGCGAGCGGAATCAGGACGGCCGTGGCGAGGATCGAGCCCACTTGCGTGCCCTGCAGGCTGAAGCTCGCGAAGAATCCGCGCTTCGCATCGGGGGAGTGCTCCACGATCATGGCACTGGCACCACCGAGTTCACCTGCAACGGCGAATCCTTGGATCAGCCTCAGAATCACCAGGAGGACGGGGGCCAGAAGGCCAACCTGTCCATACGTGGGCAGGAGGCCGACGGCAAAAGTAGCGAAGCCCATGAGCAGCATCGCGAAAACGAGCACCTTCTTGCGCCCGTGCCGGTCACCGTAGGCGCCCAGGACCACGGCGCCGAGCGGGCGGGAAACGTAACCCACGGCGTAGGTGGCCAGGGAGGCGATGATGCCGACGGTGGCATTCTCGGTAGGGAAGAAGATGGTGGGAAACAGAAGTGTCGCCGCCAGTGAGTACAGAGCGAAGTCGTAGTACTCCAGTGCGCTTCCGATCCAGCCGCTCATCGCGGCCTTCTTCGGATCCTTCTGGCCGGTGGTTGGTTCGGGGCCGGTGGCGTGTTCGGGGGAGGTGCTGGGATCCCTCCGGTGCGTGACTGTCACGTCGCTGTACTCCTCTGGCGTCGTTGGCAAGGAACAAGAACTCTTCCCATCCAGGACTGAACAAAGTGGTCATTCAGCGTGAGGAAGGTTACATCTTGAATCGATTCATAAATCATAGGACGTGACGTGCGCTACGTCAACGCACGACGGCGGCAGGCCACCGTTGGTTCCAATGGAACCAAGGCGACCTGCCGCCGTCGTAAGTATTATTCGTTTTTTGAGTGGTTCGCCGTCGTAGGCGGTTGTGCGGTTACTTGGCCAGGAAGCGCAACAGGATCTCGTTGATTTCAGCGCCGTGAGTCCACAGCATGCCGTGCGGCGCGTCTTCAATCTCGACGTATTCGGCGGACGGCAGGCGCTTGGTGAACTCGCGGCCTGTGGAGTCGATGGGAAGGATGCGGTCGTCGGTGCCGTGGACGATCAGTGAGGGGACGGTGACCTTCCCGATGTCGGAGCGGAAGTCCGTGAGCCATGAGTCAACCACTGCGAAGGATGCGTACCAGGACGAGCCTGCGGCTACGTTCCAGGAATTCCGCAGTGCCTCTTCGCTGAGGCGGTTGCCCAGGAAGTTATCGGTGTTGAAGAAGTCGTTGTAGAAGTTGGTGAACCAGGCGTAGCGGTCTTCGATAGCGGCGTTGCGGATGCCATCGAAGACTGACGAGGGAACGCCGGTTGGGTTGTCGCCCGTCTGAAGGAGGAAGGGTTCCAGGGATGCCAGGAATGCGGCCTTGGCGATGCGGGCTTCTCCGTACGTGCCGATGTAGCGTCCAACTTCACCGGTGCCCATCGAGAAGCCGACCAGCACGACGTCCTGTAGGTCCAGGGTTTCAAGAACGGTGTTCAGGTCTGCCGCGAAGGTGTCGTAGTCGTAGCCGGTGGTTGGCTTGCTGGACTTGCCGAAGCCGCGGCGGTCGTAGGTGATGACCCTGTAACCGGCGTTGAGGAGGGCGGCTGTCTGCTTTTCCCATGAGCCGCCGTCCAAGGGGTAGCCGTGGATCAGGACGACGGGCTGACCCGCGCCGTGGTCCTCGTAGTAGAGCTCAATGTCCGTGGTGTTCTCGGTGCCAACCTTGATGAAACCCATGATTTGTCCCTTTCTAGAGGTGGAGAACGATCGTTCTCCCTCGGTGTTCTCCATAGTAGAGAACGATCGTTCTCATTGCAAGTACAATAGGTGCATGGATATTTCCGAGGTTCGCGAACGCATCGTCGCCGCCGCCGACGAGCTCTACAACGCGAAGGGAATCCAGGCCGTTGGCATGGACGAACTCCGCTCGGTGGCCGGGGTCTCGCTGAAGAAGCTTTACGCGGAGTTCCCCTCAAAGAGCAGCATTGTCATGGCCGTGCTTGAGCACCGGCATAAGTCCTGGACCGAAGGGCTCGACGCCACGGTGCAGCAGGCCGGGGGCCCCCGGGAGCGCCTCCTCGCCATCTTCGACTACCTCGCCGGATGGTTCTGTCAGGATTCGTTTCGCGGGTGCGGATTCATCAACAGCTTCGCCGAGCTCGGTGCCATCAGCCCGGACGTCGCCGAATATGCGCGGAAGCACAAGGAATCGTTCCAGGAATACGTTGCCCGTTTGGCTGGTGAGGCCGGCGCGCCGGGCTATCTGGCACCGCAACTGGCCATCCTTGCCGAAGGTGCGCAGACCACGGCGGCCATCGCAGGAACGTCCGATGCCGCCGGGCAGGCGCGTCAAGCAGCGGCAGTACTGATCGACGCAGCCCTCACGGCCGACTAGGCTTCTGAGACGCGCCGTACGCGGCAGGAAGAAGACTATTTGTGTTTGAAGTCCCCAGCATCTTGTTCTTCTCGGCAGGCATTGCGGTGTTGGCCGCAGCAGTTCTGCCGAAATTGTTGCGCCACATGCCGCTTTCCATGCCGATGGTCTTTCTGGGCAGCGGAATTCTGGCGTTCACCCTGCTTCCTGACTTACCGGACCCGGACCCTGTCCAGTATGGGGATTTCACGACGCACCTGACCGAAGTGTGCGTCATCATCTCTCTCATGGGTGCCGGGCTGGCTCTTGATAGACCCTTCCGTTGGCGCGGATGGACCACCACCTGGCGTCTCCTCGGGATCGTCATGCCCTTGTGCATCCTGGTGATGACGCTCCTTGGCCTGTGGGTGTTGGGTCTGGGTTTGGCCGCCGCAATCCTCGTAGCGGCAGCGATCGCACCCACGGACCCTGTGCTGGCATCTGAGGTCCAGGTGGGAAAACCTGCAGACACAGAAGATGACCCGGACGAGGACGAGGTCCGCTTCGCCTTGACGTCCGAGGCAGGTTTGAACGACGGGCTCGCCTTCCCCTTCGTGTATCTGGCCATCCTCATCAGCTTGGTGGGTGCCTCCCCGGAGGCCTGGCTTGGGGAATGGCTGGCGTTGGATGTTCTCTGGCGCATTGGTGCGGGGGTGCTGGTCGGTTTCGGAACCGGCAAGCTTCTGAGCTTGATCTTCTTCGCCGCCAAGGGGAAGAGCTTCCGCTTGTCAGAACACTCCGAGGGCTTCGTGGCGCTCGCAGCTACTTTCCTGGCCTACGGCGTTGCGGAGATGGTGGAAGGCTACGGGTTCATCGCAGTTTTCATATGCGCCGTGACCATTCGATCTGCTGAGCACAACCACTCCTACCACCAGGTGCTGCACAGCTATGTGGAGCAGCTCGAGCGCCTCATGACGGTGGTGATCCTGGTTCTTCTTGGCGGCGCCATAGCCCGTGGCCTCTTGGAGGGTATCGGTTGGATGGAGCTGTTGGTAGCGTTCGCGTTCCTCTTGCTGGTCCGCCCCTTGGCTGGATGGCTCGGCTTGATGGGTGGCAAGACCGGTCCGCGCGAACGCCTGGCCATTTCCTACTTCGGCATCCGCGGGATCGGGTCACTGTATTACGTGGCATACGCACTGAGCCATGGCAACTTCGATGCCGAAGCGCGCGAGCTTTGGGCCCTGATCGGCTTGGTGGTGGCACTGTCCATCGTGGTGCATGGGGCCACCACGGCGCCCCTCATGAACCGGCTGGATCGGCTCCGGGCCGCTGAAGCACGCAAGCAGCACGGCGACGAAGGCCGGGCGCCCACCACGGCTGTTTAGCGTCGGCAGGCCCCTGCGCCGAGTGGTTTATCGATATTCTGGAATAATTAATCACGGCTACTGGCAGTCGCTGCTGAGCAAAATTGTCAGCATACTGACGGTCTGAGCAGGGGCGATAGTAATTTGCGTGCTGGCAGAGCGCGCGCCGCTCTCCTGGCCTCGTACTTTGTGCCGGGAACTTGCTCTAGGCATGCCGTACTTGCGAGCGTAAGGTCCGCTGTATAGCTCCCCCTCATTCTGTTGGGCAGTTGCTTTGGGGCGTTTGCCCCGCCGGGGGAAGGACTGCCATGCACCATAGCTCTGTGCGAAGAAATCCAGGAACACCATCGTTGGGATCGGCTCGTCGCCGCACAACCGTGGCAGTGGGAGCAGCCTCCGGAGTCCTTCTCCTTGCAGGCGCCATCATGGTGCAACAGTCTCCCGCGTTCGCAGCCACGCCGGTCAACCTGGGTACGGCGACGTCCTATTCCGTCCTTGCCGCTACAACAGTGACCAACACAGGACCAACCACCCTTCAGCGAGACCTCGGCCTGAGCCCAGGCACCGCCATTACCGGGTTTCCGCCCGGAATAGCCGCTGGAACCACTCACGCGGCAGACGCGGTGGCACTGCAGGCGCAATCGGATCTGACCACCGCCTACAACAATGCCGCGGGGCAACCATTGACGGCAACCGTCTCCGGGGACCTGGTAGGCCAAACGCTCGTTGAGGGCGTCTACAAGTCCACGTCCTCCTTGGCGCTCAGTGGACAGCTCACCCTTGATGGCCAGGGCAACCCCGCCTCCGTCTTTGTCTTTCAAGTCGCCTCGACGCTGATTACGGCCTCAGCCAGCAGCATCATCTTCATCAACGGCGCCCAAGCCTGCAACGTGTTCTGGCAAGTCGGCAGCTCGGCAACCCTGGGTACCGCTTCGAGTTTCAAGGGATCCATCCTTGCCCTGACGTCGATCACGGCTCAAACCAACGCCGTGGTGGAGGGGCGGCTGCTGGCCCGCAACGGGCAGGTCTCCCTCGACACCAACGTCGTGACCACCCCCGCCTGCGTCACGACGCCCACAACCTCCGCGCCCCCGGTCACGGCCACTGCGACGCCGACGGTTACGCCCACTGAGACGGTGACGGCGACGGCGACTGCCACCCCGACGGTGACCGCCACGGAGACGGTGACGGCGACGGCGACTGCCACCCCGACGGCGACTGCCACCCCGACCGTGACTGCTACGGAGACGACGACGGCGACGGCGACTGCCACCCCGACGGCGACTGCTACGGAGACGGAGACGGCGACGGCGACGGCGACTGCCACCCAGACGGCGCCCGCCACAGCCACTGCCACGGCCACTTCTACCCAGACGGCGCCCGCCACAAGGCCCACTGAATCAACTATTGCTACGAATCAAGGCGTTCCCCTGGCCGGAACCGGCAGGAATCAAGGCACGAATGTGGACACCGCCGTCGCTCTATCCCGAACCGGCTCCATGCCGCAAACAACCATCCTTGGGACAGTCTTCGTGGGCCTTGGTGGGGTGGGCATCGTCTTCTTGGCAACCCGGCTACTGATGAACGGACGCAGGGGAAGCCGGCAGGAGTAGTGTCTTGCGGCGCCATGCTATTCAGCCGGGGAGGCATCGCCGCGGCTTTGTTCCGGGGAGGCTAGCCGGACAGCGGCGGGGTAGGGCGGCCCTCGCCGTCCTCCTCGCCGCGGTGCTGCTGGCTGTGGCGCTTCCCGGATGGTGGTCGGCTCCGGCAACAACCCATAACGCGGCGCCCTCGGCAATCGCGGCGGCGCCCCAACCGGCAACCAGCCCTCCGGACTCCAAGTCTCCAGGGAGTCCTCCGCCGATACAGCCGGAGTCGGTTCCGCAGCACCACGTGCCGGACAAGGTCGCTGCCTTGGAGGCCGGTGCTCCGCCGCTGCACATTACCTACGATGCGGTAGGACTCGACCAGGGCATAGTGCCTCTGACTCCGACCGCGCAGGAACTCGAGGTGAATGCGATCGTTCCGCCCCACACCCCGGACGCCTATTGGTTGAGCCCGTACGGCACGCCCGGTGGGGGCTCGACGAACACCACCTACGTTGTGGGACACAGCTTGGAAGGGGGCGAATCGCCATTCAATAACATCAGTGCCCGTGCGAGGGCGGGTGATCTACTGACTGTCACCACTGCTGAAGGGCAGCTGGATTTCAGGGTGGACGGGGTCACCACTGAGTACAAGGAAACTTTGAGGGACAGCAAGATCTGGGACATAGTGCCGGGTCGGCTCATACTGATCACCTGCTACGCGGCTGACCTTTGGGGGAAGAACATCATCGTCCAGGCAAGCCCGGTGCCCGCAAGGTAGCCACTTTTGCCCGCACGGTCGCCACTTCACAGTACGTCGGAGCACTGCGTTCGGGAGCCGAGCCATGGAAGACTGGACGCATGTCACCCCGTCCCATGAAACCACGCCCCCAGTCCGACGCCGCTGACAATGAAGGCCCCACGCCGTTGAGTAAGGGTCGCCGTCACCTCGCCATGAGGCTCGACGACGCGTGGCTTGGTTTTCAGACGCGTCTTGCGATCCGGCGTGGCCGGGTGGAGACCGTCATCCCTTACACCGGGTACGGCAGTACTTCCTGGGTCAGGGTCCTCGCGCGTGTGGTCCGTAGTGACCCCCGGGACGCTGCGGGTCATGCAAATCCGTTGCAGGAAAGCATGCGCGGCTGGCGCAATTTCACCAGCGCCCCCGTGGCCCATGCTCGCGTGAACGTGACCATCGCAGGCACAGTTTTTGATGTGAGGGCTGACCGCGGTGGTGTGGTGGATGCTCGTGTTCCGGTAGCCCTCGACGCCGGTTGGCACACCATCACGCTGCAATCCGGGGAGTCCGAAATTGTTGAGGCTCCGCTGGAGATCGTCGCGGACGATGCCGATTTCGGCGTCGTGTCCGACATTGACGACACCGTAATGGTCACTGCGCTGCCGCGTCCGTTCCTGGCAGCTTGGAACACCTTCGTCCTCAACGAGCACGCGAGGACTCCCACGCCGGGCATGGCTGTGCTGTATGAACGGATCGCCAGGACGGCACCTTCCGCACCCGTGCTGTATCTGTCCACCGGAGCATGGAACGTTGCACCAACCCTGTCCCGGTTCCTGTCCCGCAACTTGTACCCCGCCGGTCCCAAGCTCCTCACGGACTGGGGCCCGACTCCTGACCGCTGGTTCCGCAGCGGCCAGGAGCACAAGAAAACCTCGTTGGAACGCCTCGCGGAGGAATTCCCCAACATCAAGTGGCTGCTGGTGGGCGACGACGGACAACACGATGAGGCCATCTACTCCGAGTTCGCCCAACGTCATCCGGCCAACGTCAGGGCCATCGCCATCCGCCAGCTCTCCGCGGGTGAAGCCGTGCTCGCAGGCGGACGATCAAAGTCCGGAGGCCAGCCCACGCCTGGAATCCCCTGGATCTATGCCCCGGATGGAGCGGGGATGTCTGCCCAGCTCGAGGAACTGGGCATCATCCGGAATGAGGTTCGCTCCGCCGACGATCCCGAAGAAGGCGAAGTGCACACCGCATCGGAGTGATGACTACGCGACGTCGATGAACACCGGGTTGGCGTAGAACCAGGTATCAGCCCACGGGTCAGCATCCCCGAGGTTGTCTCCGTGGCGGATGGGCCCGGCGGGGTCCACGGCAGCGCCGTAGTAGCCGGCACCGTGGCGGTTTCCGTCGCTGCCGCGGAGGCGGAAGTAGCAGGATGTCTGCACGTCCTTGATGACGTGCTTGATGGTGAACGTTCCGGTACGCCCGGAAACATCGATCTGCTTCCATACCGCTGTGCCAGGGGCCCTCAGAGTGTCGCGATCTGCCGCGGCACCAGTTACGGCGCCACCGATGACGTCCACGTGGGCGAGCTTCGGGAGGATCCCCGCGAAGTTGCGGTAGTCCGTCGTCGTCATGGTGATGGAAATTTCGACGTCGGCACCTCGCCTTACCTGGAGGCGGGAACCGAGGGTGACGCCGTTGCGCCCGTTACTGTTGCCTGCGCCGGTGCCGCGCACCTCGCGGACCCGCACGTCGAGTCCCTGGAGGAGGTGTCCGTGGTCCACCCACATGCGGCCGTTGCGCATTGCTTCCAGGACGCCGGTGTAGGAGTGTTTGGTGACACCCGTGTGAAGGCGGCTGAACTGTCCCGGCCAGTAGTCGCTACCACCCTGCTTTTCGCCGGTATCAAAGGGATCGGGACGCTTGCCCGTGACGGACCAGCGGTCGAATTCGCTGGGCAGGCTGAGGTAGGGCTCCTCTGCCGGATACGGTCCGGTTTTCCAGGTGTCCTTCACAGTGAGGTGGTTGTCGGAGTTGGACGTGATCCAGAAGGGCAGGCCTTCAGCGAGCATGGAGTCCCAGACGCCACCCACCGTTGCGGTTGCCCAATCGAAGCCGCCGTAGGGCCGGAAAGCGTCGGCCGGGTAGCCGGGAAAGCTGTACTGGGTGGGGTTGTTGGTGTATTCGCCGCGCTGGTCGCCGGCTCTGGAGAACTGGCTGACGCCGGAGCCCTGCGCACCCGGGGCACCTTCCATTCCGATCATCACTTCGCGGGCGGCATCGCGCCAAGCCCGGAGTTCGTGCGGGGAATCGATGCCCAGCCGCATGGGATGGTTGGCCAGCGCTACGACGTCGTCGATGTAGCCGGAGCGCCGCTGGTTGGCCAACCAAGTAATGGCTTCAACTGCTTTTCGCTCGAACGTCTCCACTTGGGCCGTTCCAGGGGTTGGCTTCTCCCATTGGTTCAGCTTTCCGTCCCACACCAGTTCGAAGGTCCGCAGGAGGTTCACTTCATTGGGACCGGGGGCGACAAGCACTGACGCGTGCTCAGCTCCCGGGATGTACCATTCGAGTCCCTGGAAGATCAGCAGGTGGGGCCTCGCTGCACGCTGCGCCTGGATTTCCCTGTTGGCGTTGACTGCCCCGCCGTTGTTGGCGTGGCCAAAGTTGCTGTGCTCAGTCAGTGCCAGCCAGTCCACACCGTAGGACTGTGCGGTATCGAGCTGCTGCTTGATCATGTACTTCGCGTCGTGGCTGTACTGGGTGTGGACGTGGTGGTCTCCGACAAGCCACTTCAGCCGGGGGTCGTTGCCGCCCGTGTTCGCCGTCGCCGGCCGTGCCATGGCGGCCGTTGCCGCGCTGCCCGCGGCCAGGATGCCTGCCGACTGCAGGATGCGCCGGCGGCTCAATCCCATGGTTTTCAGCTCAGCGTCGGCAAGCTCCACTCGTTGGCTGTGGGTAGTCGTGTTTTCGTCTGCGGTGCACATAGCGCTTTCCCTCTGTAGTTTTGTGATCCCCCCAGCGGGATCACAGTAGGGAAGCGGGATGGCGCGGAGGTTAACCGGGCGGGAACGGTTTGGGGGAGCGCCCAGAGGGTGTGCATCCTTAGCGAGTTCGCGGGAAAACGTCGAAACCACCCGGAAGCTACCAGCGATCCGGCAGGATTCCGGCGATCTCGGCGTCCGGCAAGAGTGCCTCAGCATCCTTGGGGGCCCCGACGGATCCCCGCTTTATCAACGTCGCCACCAGATCCGGGCCGGGCCCGGCAGCTTTCCTGCCCTCGATCTGCCTGATCAGCGCTGAGGCTGCGGCAATTCCCATGTCGTAAACGGGTTGTGAGATGACGGTGAGCGGGGGAGTGGTGAGGCGGGTCCACGCGAAATCGTCGTACATGAGGAACGAAACGTCATTCGGGATGGAGCGCCCCGATTCCTGGATGGCTTCCACGACGCTCAAGGCGATGAGGCCGTCGGACGCGATGATGGCCGTGGCGGCGTCCGGCCCGTCCAGCAGCTCGCGCGTAATCCGCATGATGGAGTCGGCGTCCCCAGCATTAAGCCGGATGAGGTCCGTGGGGTGGGGGAAGCCCGCATCGTCGAAAGCCCGGCGGATTCCGTCCAGGCGATCCGAGATCTGCGAAGAGTCCAAGGTCATGCCGGCAACATAGGGGGCATCGGTCCGGACAGTGGAGACAAAGGCAATCCGTCGGTGTCCGGCCTCGATCAAATGCAGGGTGGACTCGTAGGAAATGCGTCCCATGTCCACTGCAAAGGTCTCAACGTCCACCCCTGCGGCAGCGCGATCCAGCAGGACCAAGGGACGCCCGGACTCTCGGACCTGCTGCAGGTGCGAGGTTTCCACGGACGAGGCGGGAGCAACGATGAGCCCGTCCACGCGCTTGTCCAGGAGCACCCGGACGGCGTCCACTTCGGCGGCCCGTTCCTCGTCCGTGTTGATGAGGATGACGTTGTAGCCGCTCTTCTTCGCGGTATCCGTGATGCCCCTCATGGCGAGCCCGAAGTGGGGATTTTCGATGTCGCCCACCACCACGCCAATGGTGTTGGATTTGCCCGTGTTCATGCTCCGGGCGAGTTCGTTGGGCCGGTACTCAAGTTCCTCGGCCGCGGCGAGCACCCGCTCGCGGACGTCGTCGCTGACCGCGCCGTAATTGCCCAACGCCCGGGCTGCTTGCGCCTTGGACACTTTCGCGGCTTTGGCGACGTCGGCAACCGTCACGTCCCGCCGTCGGGTTCCGTCACTGCTCATGTTCACCTTTCAAGAGGGGTGTTGACGCGGCTTTGTGAGTTCCGCTACATTTCTTATCAATCGATGTGAGTCCGGTCTCAATCCTAGGGGCTGAGACCGGACTCAACAAGACCCCTCATCGAGTAATAGCTTCAGCGGCTCCTGACAGCACCGCTTTCCCTCCCACGATTGGACAACGCTGTGATCAAACTGAACTTCCGCCCGGCAGCCCTCGCGGCAGCAGCCTTGGCGGCCATTCTCGCCCTCTCCGGCTGCGGTGGATCACCTGCCGGCAGCTCACCTTCCGCGGACAACCCCTATGGGCTCATCGAGCCCGGCACCATCCGTGTGGCCAGCCTGGGAGACTCCAAGCCCTACACCTTCACGGACAGCTCGGGTAACTTCACCGGCTTTGACGTGGAACTGTTCAAGGACGTGGCCCACCGCGCCGGCGTGGACAATGTTGTCTTCACCGGACAGGACTTCTCCGGACTCCTGGCAGCCGTAGCCAACGGCCAGTTCGACGTCGGCGTTGCAGCTATCGGCATCACGGACAAGCGCAAGGAAACCGTTGACTTCTCCGACGGCTACCTCGCCGGATACCTGACGGTCATCACCACCAAGACCTCAGGCATCAAGGACGCCGATGGCCTCAACGGCAAGCGCTTGGGCGTGGTCCAGGGCACCCTGCAGGAAGCCTACGCAGTCAAGAACTTCACCTCGGCGCAGCTGGTCCGCTTCCCGGACAACAACACCGCCATCTCCGCAGTCAACAGCGGTTCCGTGGACGCCCACTTCCTGGACTACGAGGCAGCCAAGGAATACCAGGAGCAGTTCGGACTGGTCAGCGCCGCGGACATTCCCTCCTTCGACGCACCGGCAGGCTTCGCCATCGCCAAGGACAAGCCCGCCTTCAAGGAAGCCTTGAACAAGGGCCTCGCCGAAGCAATGGAAGACGGCACCTGGAAGAAGCTCTACGAGAAGTGGTTCCCGGGTTCGCCGATGCCGGAGCAGTACCTTCCGAAGGCCGAGCAGACCTCCAGCCCTGCTCCGACCGCCAGCAAGTAAGCCCCAAAACACCTAACGTCTGAGAGCACTCAATGGATTGGCTCAATACCATCAGCCGCACGTTCTTCGACCTTGACGCCATGGTCGAAGTACTGCCCCAGCTCCTCGGAGTTGGCCTCCTCAACACCCTGATCATCTCCATCGCAGCAACCATCCTCGGCGTAGTGATGGGCATGGTGGTGGCGGTCATGGGCATCTCGCGCTCGAAGTGGCTGCGTATCCCGGCAAGGATCTACACAGACCTGTTCCGTGGCCTGCCCGCTATCCTCACCATCCTGCTGATCGGCCAGGGATTTGCGCGGTTGAGCCAGTCGGTCTTCGGACCCTCTCCTTACCCGCTGGGAATCATCGCCCTGAGCCTCATCGCCAGTGCCTACATCGGTGAGATCTTCCGGGCCGGCATACAGAGCGTTGATAAGGGCCAGGGGGAGGCCTGCCGCGCTTTGGGAATGAGCTACTCCAAGTCCATGGCCCTCGTCGTGGTGCCGCAAGGCATTCGCCGGGTCCTACCGGCCTTGGTAAATCAGTTCATTGCAATCGTCAAAGACTCGTCGCTGGTCTACTTCCTTGGACTCCTGGTCAGCGAGCGTGAACTGTTCCGGGTGGGCCAGGACGCCGCAGTACTGTCCGGCAACCTTTCACCGCTGGTCATGGCTGGCATCTTCTACCTGATCATCACGGTGCCCCTGACCCACCTGGTCAACTACTTCGACAACAAGTTCCGCACCGGACGCCGCCGTCCCACGGCACCCACCAGTGGGCTGAAGGAAGTCAAGGAACTCGATGCGGCCTCGCCGCTCATCACCGGGAGCAACACGTGAACCTCACAAGCAGCAGCGCTACCAGCACCAACCAGCCAAGCCCTAACCCAGGCACCGGGGACATTGAAAAGTTCCACGGCTCCAGCCTGGAACTGCACAACCTGACCATGGCCTACGGTGACGTTGAAGTGCTCCGCAATGTCAGCCTCACCGTGGCTCCGGGAACCACCACCTGCATCATCGGCCCGTCCGGGTCCGGCAAGTCCACACTCCTGCGCGGCGTAAACCGCCTGCACGAACCCAAGAGCGGCGACGTGCTGCTGGCCGGCGAAAGCGCACTTAAGGTCAAGCCGGACATCCTCCGTGCACGTATCGGTATGGTGTTCCAGCACTTCAATCTCTTCCCGGACCACACCGCCCTGGAAAATGTGGCATTGGCCCTGTGGAGCGTCAAGGGAATGTCCAAGTCGGAGGCCCGCGAACGCGCCCGACGACGCCTTGCAGAAGTAGGCCTCGCCGAGCGCGCTGACCACCGGCCACGTGACCTCTCCGGCGGACAGCAGCAACGTGTCGCTATCGCCCGGGCGCTGGCCATGGAGCCTGAGGTCATGCTCTTCGACGAAGCCACCAGCGCGCTGGATCCGGAACTCGTCAAGGGCGTCCTCAACCTCATGGCAGGTCTCGGCCGCCGCGGCATGACCATGCTGGTTGTCACCCACGAGATGGGCTTCGCCCGCAAAGTGGCCGACCAGGTGGTGTTCATGGACGAAGGCGAAGTAGTGGAAATTGGAACCCCCACCGAGCTCTTCGACAACCCGCGCAGCGAACGCCTTCAGCGCTTCCTCTCGGAAGTGCTGTAATGGGCGGGACTCCTGTGGTGCGCCAGCCAACAGCGGCACCCATCCGAACCGCCGTCGTCGGGTTTGGCGTCTCCGGCAGGGTGTTCCACGCGCCGCTGATCCAAGCGGATCCGGACTACTCCCTTGACGTCATTGTCACAGCAGATCCGCAGCGCATGGCCGAAGCCCGGCGGCTCTACCCGCAGGCAAGGATCGTCCCCACCCCGGAGGACATGTTCGCCTTCGCCGGAGACCTGGACCTGGTGGTCCTTGGAACCCCGCCGCTTACGCATCTTGAGCTTGGTGCCACGGCCATCGCCCATGGGCTCAACGTTGTGGTGGACAAGCCTTTCGTCACTACGGTGGCCTACGGTGAGGAACTGGTCGGGCGGGCGTCCGACGCCGGTGTGCAGCTCACGGTCTTCCAGAACCGCCGGTGGGACGCCGACTTCCTGACGCTGCGGAAGCTGCTGAGGGAAGGTGCCCTGGGCGAAGTGCGGACCTTTGAGTCGCGCTTCGAATGGTGGCGGCCGGAAGGCTTCGGCAACTGGCGCGATCCGGCCACGCTGGCCGAGGGCGGCGGGATCCTCCATGACCTCGGCGCCCACCTGATCGACCAAGCCATCCAGCTGTTCGGCCCTGTGGAGGAGAGCTACGGCGAGACCGCCAACCATGGCCCCCACCCGGATGCGGCCGACACCGAAGCTTTCGTGTCGCTACGCCACGAATCCGGCGTCAGGACCCGGCTGTGGATGAACGGAATGGCCGCGCAAGTGGGCCCGCGCTTCCACGTCCTCGGCTCCAAAGCCGGCTACACCAAGTGGGGACTGGACAGCCAGGAACCTGCCCTCGCAGCCGGCATCACGCCGTCGGACGCCGCGTACGGCGCCGAACCCCAGGAGTCTTGGGGGCTTCTGGGAGTGGACGGTTCAGCTACGCCAGTCCCGGCGGAGAAGGGCGACTATCCACAGTTTTACAGGGACCTCGCAGCCTCGCTCCGTGGGCACGGGACTCTTCCGGTGCAGCCGGCGGAAGCGTTGGAAACCCTCAGGATCATCGAAAACATCCACGCGTTCGCATAGTCGCGTTTAGCAGCATTTACCTCAGAGAAAGGGAGAACCATGTCCTCCACCAAGCACGTCGCCGTCATCGGAGGCGGCATCCTGGGCGTTTCCACCGCCGTCCACCTGCTCCGCGAAGGCGCTTCCGTCACCCTGCTGACCGAGCAGGGACTGGCCAGTGAAGCTACTGGCCGTTCATTGTCGTGGCTCAACTCGGCGGGCGAACGCTCCACGCCGTACCACCTGCTGCGGGTGGCCGGCGTTGACCGGTACCGCACACTCTTCGCCGCGGACCCCGGTCGTGAATGGCTGCAGTTCGGCGGCGGCCTCATGTGGAACGCGGCCGGGCAGAGCGAGGTCACCGAAGCCCGCCATGCTTACGAGAAGTCGATTGGCTACGACTCCAAGCTGCTGGCCCCTGAGGAAATCGCCTCGGTGACCCCTGGCATCGATGCCGGCGCCGTCCCCGAGAACGCCATCTTCAACCCGGGCGAAGGCTGGGTGAGCCTGCCGGACCTGGTGAACTTCCTGATGGAGGAATTCCACGCCCTGGGTGGTCAGCTGGTCCTTAATGCCGGCAAGGCCTCGGTAATGGTCGACGGCGGCCGGGCTGCCGGGGTCGAAACTGCCGGCGGTGAAACGTACCCCGCTGACGCTGTACTGGTTGCCTGCGGTGCCGCGACGCCCGCCGTCGTAAAGCCTTTGGGCGTGGAAATTCCCAACGGTTCGCCGGTTTCCATGCTGGTGGTCACCAAGCCAGTGGAGCATCAGGTCACTGCGGTGATGAACACGCCCCGAGCTGCTGTTCGTCCCAACCCCGGCAACACTTTCGCCCTGGATCACGACTGGTACGAGGAACACATCACCGAGCACGCCGACGGTTCCTTCACTATCCCGGATGACGTTGTCCAGGAGCTGGCCGACGAATCCTCCAAGCTCATCGCGGGCAATCCCGAGCTCAAGCCCGCCTCGTGGAAGATCGGCTACAAGCCCATCCCCGGCGACGGCGAACCGGTCTTCGGGGAACTAGGCCAAGTGCCGGGATGCTTCGTGGCCTTCACGCACTCCGGTGCCACACTGGGCCTCATCGCCGGTGAGCTTCTGTCCGGTGAGATCCTGAGCGGCGAAAAGCACCCGATGCTGGCCACGTTCCGTCCGGGGCGTTTCTCCTGATTCGCTGTTGCCGTAAGTCGCTTTTATAGAGGCCAATGGCCCCGATACGCCATCTGCTCAAGCGTGTCGGGGCCATTGGAGTTTGAGATGACCCGTTCAACAGGTCATGGTGCCCTTGAGGGGCTTACCCGTCCAAAAGTTGCTGGAGCCAGGAACTTTGTAGTAACCGCGGATTTCGTAGCTCCAGGTGCCGATGATCTCGATGCCGGAACTGTACGATCTTCCCGCGGCCTGGCTGAGGTCGCCGGTGAACTCGAGGTTGCCGGAGCGGTCGTAGACCTTCACCTCGTAGTAGTTGGCATTCGCCACCGTTCCATAGGAATTTACGGTGACCGTGGTGTGGAGTCCCAAAGTGCACCGCATCGTGACGCTGGCGCTGGCCGGGGCGAGGATGGTTGCTGCCGAGAACTGTGGAGTAGCGTGTTCACTGTCCGTGAAGGCGGCCACCGCGGCCGTAGGTCCGGCTATCAGGCCAAGAACGACGACGGCGACAATCACCAAGGCGCGCACGAAACTGTTCCGCGGTGTCATGGGGATCGTTCTCTTTCTGCTGTGGCTGCTCAACGGGGCTGGTGTCGTTCTGTTCCAGCCCCTCGGGCTGACAAGAACTACTGTGCCGGGCCCGGATCAAGAACAAATCCTGTGTTCGGTCAACAATTCCTCAAGAAAACCTCAAGACCTTCACGCCGCCTTCCCTCGACTGTTCCCTTGCAATACCGAGCGAAATATGACTAAGATCTCACTCATCAGGGTTAGAAAAGAGACCTCCTGTCGGAGGTTTTTTTCTGCCCTTTTTTGCTACCCAAAAAGGTGACCTCTGACAGGGGCAGTTTCCCGACAGAGAGGTCGGACGAAATGTCCAGTTTTGTTATCCGCGGTGTGCACGATGTTGTGTCCTATATTGACGCCCGCCCTAGGATTTCGGGGCGCGCAGGGCTCATTTGGTGGCTCGCCTTGGGCGGCCTGTTCCTCGACGCCTTCTCCAACTCGGCGCTCAGCGCCGGCCTTGGCCCCATGACCAAGGATCTTCAATTGAGCGCCACCCAGGTTGCTGTCCTCACATCGCTGGCGTCTTGGGTCGCGATCGTTTTCAACCCCATCGGCGGGTGGATGGCCGACAAATGGGGCCGCATTCCTCCGCTGGTCTTCGCCAAGTTCCTGGCACTCGCTGGCGCTGCTTTTGCTGCGTTTGCACCCTCATTCGAGCTAGTACTTGTGGGCCGCTTCTTTGTAGGGGCCGCGTACGGCATCGATTTCGCCATCGCGATGGCGCTGCTTGCCGAGTTCACTCCCGCACGGTTCAAGAGCAGGCTGAACACTTGGCAGGGAATTTGGTACTGCGCGGTCAGCGCCAACCTCTTGTTGGCGGTCATGTTCTACAACATGGGCGTGGGGGCGTCGATCTGGCGTTATGCCGTCGGTTCTGCCGGTGTGGTGGCACTAACGCTGTTTATTGCGCAACTGCTCTACATGGTTGAGAGTCCCACATGGGCTGCCCGAAAGGGCCTCCTGGACCGGGCCGCTGCCTCCATGAGCAAGATTTACGGGGAGAAATTCTCCGCCGCCCCGGTTGAAGACCGCTCGCCGATCGTGAACCAGGCAACCAAAGGATTTGCCAACATTGCCTTGATTTTCCGTGGCATCTATTTGCCCCGCACGATTCTGGCAGCGACCATTCAGATAGGTCAGTCCATCCAGTACTTCGCCGTGGGCTGGTACCTGCCCATCATTAGCCTGACTCTCTTCGGCCAGGACTTCGTGGTCGCCACTCTTGGGGCCCTGGTGTTCAACCTGTTCGGCATACTCGGCGGATTCCTGTCACCGGCAATCGGCAAGAAGTTCGGCTTGCGAAAGGCCTCCGCCATCGGCTTCGGAGCCGTCTTCATCATGCTGCTGCTCCTGGGACTCTTCTACCAGAGCCTTCCGATCGTCCTGGCATTCCTTATCCCGTCGCTCTTCATTCTGTTCCATTCGGGCGGTCCGGGTGCCAACGGAAAGAGCATTTCCACACTTTCCTTCCGGAGCGAGCTCAGGGCTGGCGCCAACGGGGTTATTGGGGCGCTTGGCAGTACGGGTGCCGCGCTTGGGCTGCTGGTCTTCCCGCTTCTCAAACAGAATTTGGGCCTTGGACCCACGTTCCTCATTCTGGCGGTGGTTCCGTTGGCCGCCTGCGTGGTCTGCAGCGTCATCAAATGGGATCCAACGCGGGCACCGGTCAGTCCGGATGAGGAGTTGAATGCCCCGCAATTCAAGAGCGACATCCAGCAGGCAGAGTTGAACCGCGTCTAGAAGGTGACCACCCATGAAGCAACAAGCAATACTCTCGATTGATGAAGGAACCACGGGGACCCGCGCAGCCTGGGTTACCGGTGACGGAGTGGTTCATGGACTGGAATACCGGCACCTTGCCGTGGCCAGTCCCCGGCCGGGCGTCGTGGAGCAGGACGCCGACGAAATATTGGCGAAGACCGTTGATGCTTGCCGGGTAGTTGTGCGCCGGGCGGCTGAGGCCGGCGTCGAACTCGTGGCCGTTGCACTGGCGACCCAGAGATCGACGGCGGTGCTTTGGGACACTGCCACAGGCAGGGCTTTGGTCCCGGCGATGGTCTGGCAGGACAGTCGCCACGCAGCGGAACTGGCGGAACTGGGGAAGGAATGGGACACCCGGCTGGTGCCTTCCGTGGGACGCCCGGCCGGCGTCCGATCCCCCTACCTGTGGGCGGCCCATCATTTGCGTGAAACTCCGGCCGTTCGCGAAGCCCAGGCAACCAACAGGCTGGGCTTCGGCACCGTGGAGACGTGGCTGCTGTGGAGCCTCACCCGGGAAAAGAGCTACGTGGCCACTTCGACGAATGCAACGTCCGCCGGCGCATACGTTCTGGCAGGGCACAGCTATGAAACGGCGTGGATCGATGCCTTGGGATTCCCGCAGGAGCTTCTCCCCGAGCTGCGCCAGGATGCAGACCTGCTGGGGCACACAGACCCCGGAACGCTGGGCATCGAGCTGCCGATCCTGGCAGCCATGGGCGATCAGCATGCGGGTACGGTGGGCCTGGGCTGCCTCCGCGCCGGTCAGGCGATGTGCGTTCATGGCACCGGAAGTTTCGTTGACCTGGTCACCGGTTCCAGCCCGCCGGTCAAATCCGGGCTTTACGAGGGGACGTTGACTCTGACCGGATGGAGACGGCACTTCCAAACCGTGTACGCCGTGGAAACGTTCACGGCCACCACAGGTTCGGCCCTGGACTGGATCTGCAACACCCTTGGCTGGTTCGACTCATCACGTCAGATCAGTGAACTCGCATCGCAAGCTTCCAGTGCCAATGGAGTCATGTTCGTGCCTGCTTTGACGGGTATCAGGATCCCGGTGGTGGAGCCCACAGCACGTGCTTCCCTCACCGGCCTGTCCATGGCCAGCACCCGCGCGGAGCTTGCCTACGCTGT
This sequence comes from Arthrobacter sp. M2012083, assembly GCF_000281065.1. Taxonomy (GTDB): domain Bacteria; phylum Actinomycetota; class Actinomycetes; order Actinomycetales; family Micrococcaceae; genus Arthrobacter. The sequence continues at coordinate 146,906 of NZ_AKKK01000011.1, read as the reverse complement.
TGTGGAAGGCATCGCGCATTCGGTAGCAAGCAGCGTTGAAGCCAACCAGGAAGTGGCCGGCTTGGCCGTGACGGAGATAGCTGTCGGCGGAGGTATGTCTGCGAGCGACTCACTCATCCAAATGCAGGCCGATCTGACAGGTCTGCCCATGCAACGGCTGCCCCGTTCAGAGACCGCCAGTATTCGTGGTGCAGCATTCATGGCGGGCTCGGACGGGCTCCTTTGGGAAACGCTCGATGCCGCTGCTGCGACCCTCGGCGGCGGCGAGGTCTTCGAACCCCGGCTGTCACCGGACCATCGATTGGATCGCAGGAACACCTGGAACAGGCGAATAGCCATGGAGCTTGGCCTTGTCGCGTCCTGACAGCGGGACCCGCCGGCCTTCCGCGCGCACCCACTTACAAGAAAACTTTGCACCAGAAAGAACAATCACATGATCTCCATGCCCGCACGCAAGCCCAAGCTGGATCGAGCCAGAATGGTTTCGGACACGCCATTGAAACTGGACCGAAAGGAACAGCTCGACGCCCTCGACGGCGGTGAGTTCGACATGATCGTCGTCGGCGGCGGCGTCACTGGAGCCTACACTGCCATGGACGCCGTCCTTCGCGGTTACCGCGTAGCGTTGCTGGAGAAGGACGACTTTGCTTCGGGCACTTCGTCAAAATCCTCCAAGATGATTCATGGCGGCCTTCGCTATATCGAACAGGGAAACCTGCCCTTGGTCCGGCACTCACTCTTGGAACGCCAGCGGCTGCGGAAGAACGCCGCCCACTTGGTACAACGGTTGCCCTTCCTGTTCCCCGTTCTCTCCCAGGACGGCGTCTTCGACCGCCGGTTGGCGGCTGGGTTCGAGAGCCTGCTGTGGACCTACGACCTCGCCGGGGGCTGGCGGGAAGGGGTCCTGCACCAGAAGCTCAGCAAGAACGAGGTGCTGGCCCACTGTCCTACATTCAAGGCTGAAAACCTTGAAAGCGGCTTCATGTACTACGACGCACGCGCAGATGACGCCCGGCTGACGCTTGCGCTGGCCAGGACAGCGGCCTTCCACGGTGCCACGGTCTTGAACGGCGCCAGAGTCAGCGAGGTGACAAGACGCAGCGGCAAGGTGGACGGCGTGGTCGTCGAGGCAGACGGCCGGGAACTTGCCGCACGCGCGCAAGCAGTCATCATCGCCACTGGTGTGTGGCTCCGGGACTGGACCGGCGCCGCCAAGGACGCCGATGCTCCGAGCATTCGCCCGGCCAAAGGTGTTCACATCGCAGTGCCTTGGAGCAAAATCCGGAATGACTGTACTGTGACGATCCCAGTCCCCGGCAGGAACCGCCGAGCCACCATTACCCGCTGGGGTAACACCTCGTACCTCGGGACTACCGATGAGGACTACACCGGCGATCTGGATGACGTGAATTGCACCCGGGACGAGATGGACTTTCTGCTGGACGGCGCCCGAACCGCGCTGAACATGGATATCGAGGCAAGCGACGTACTCGGCAGCATAGGTGGTTGTCGTCCGTTGGTGGCACCGCCCGGCGGCAAGACCATTGAGGTCAAGCGAAACCATGAAATCCGCACGGACCACGACGGATTGGTGACAGTAGTTGGCGGGAAACTGACGACGTCCCGGCATATGGCGCAGCAAACCGTGGACGCAGCGCAGAAGGTGTTGGGCCAGAGACGTCGCTGCCGGACCTCCAACGCCTACCTCCTGGGTGCTGCGGGGTACGACACCGAAGCCGTGGTGGCGTCCGGGGGCCTCGCCTCCCACCTGGGTGAGAGATACGGCACGGAGGCGAGGTTCGTGACGGACATCCTCACGGAGGATCCGTCCTTGAACACCCCCATCGTTGAAGGCCTGCCCTATGTGGAGGCCGAAGTTATCTACGCGGCGCGCCACGAGATGGCTCGGAGCGTGGATGACATCCTCTCCCGCCGAACCCGGGCGCGGATGATGGCCCGGGACGCCTCCGCCGCGGCGGCAGCGAGGGTAGGCGAGCTACTCATGAAGGAACTGGACTTACCGGCCAGCCTCGTGGAAGCCCAAGTGAATGACTACAAGAACCAGACATCGCATGAACGCGCAATCCTGATGGGAGACAACCAGAAATGATCAGCAAGGAAGCCGTCAAACGTGGCTACAACAGGGGAAATTACACCGTGGGGGCGCCCACCCAGCCGCATTACGCAGCCACCATCGGGGCACTTTCGGGCGAGGCGTACTACACCTCGGAGAGCCCCTGCGTGGTTGACGGAGCAACGCTGGAACTGCTTGCTGCCGCAGCAGAAAAGGTGGTGACCGACGTCGGGCTGGTCCGGGACGGTACGCGGGACTGGTGGGCCGGCACTATGATCGCCGAAACGAGCGGACACCCGGCAACCCCCGACGCCGTGATCGTGCACGTCTCCAGCACTGAGCAGGTTCAGGCCGTCATGCGCATAGCCCACGCGAAGAACGTTCCCGTGACTGTTTCGGCCGGCCGGAGCAACGTCACGGGAGCCGCCCTGCCTGTCTCCGGAGGAATTGTCCTGGACGTCTGTGGCCTGGATAAATTCGTCTCCTTCGATGAGACGAGCCAGATCGTAGAGGTGGAAGCGGGTGTCTTCGGCGACATTTTCGAAGAAACCATCCAGGCCCGCTACGGCATGACAATGGGGCACTGGCCTTCGTCGTATGCCATCAGCACTGTAGGCGGTTGGGTTGCTTGCCGCGGGGCCGGCCAACTCTCCACCAGGTACGGCAAGGTTGAAGACATGGTGTACGGCATGGACGTTGTCCTGGCCAATGGTGATCTTGTGACCTTGGGCGAGAGCGCCCGCTCCGCCGTCGGCCCGGACCTCCTGCAACTGTTCATCGGCTCCGAAGGCACACTGGGAATTATTACTCGCGTGCGGTTCAAACTGCACCGTCTGCCGGGCTATGGCAAAGCAGTCGCCTACGGTTTCGACACCTTCGCGGGCGGACTGGAGGCCTGCAGGCAGATCATGCAGCAAGGAGGAACGCCGGCTGCGCTCCGGTTGTACGACGCCCTGGAGAGCGGCGTGCAGTTTGGCTTGCCCGACACCAATGTGCTGCTCGTGGCAGACGAGGGTACCAGCGAAATGGTCGACGCCGGGCTGGCCGTTGCCGAGCGGATCTGCGCTTCCACAGGTACCCGCTTGGACGGCGATGCCATTTTTGAGCGCTGGCTGGACACCCGGTACCTGACCGGCAAGAGCGCCGAGGGCTTCAAGCGGAGCCCCGGATTCGTGGCCGACACCTTGGAGATGATTGGCCCGTGGAGTGCCCTTCCGGCGATCTACGCGGAGGTTGTTGAGGCCATCAACAGCGTCCCTGGCACCCTTGCCGGATCGGCACACCAATCCCATGCCTATGTTGACGGCGCCTGCCTGTATTTTTCCCTGCGGGGTGACGTCGATGTTCAGGACCGGGCTGACTGGTATCGGGCAGCCTGGGACGCCGCCAATGAAGTGATCATTCGACACCGGGCAACACTCAGCCATCATCACGGAGTCGGATTGCTGCGTGCTCCCTACATGGAGTCTTCACTCGGTACCGGTTTTGGTGTGCTGCGCACCGTCAAAGCGGCCTTGGATCCACGAAACTTGCTCAACCCGGGCAAGCTGGGCCTGTGACTCCGGGCCGGGCAGGCATCGATGGAGCAGAATTAGCTGATGATTGATTTCCCGCCGGAGCTGGAAGTGCAGCTCACTAGGAACCCTGTGATTGCTTCGGTGTTCGGGGCGAATTCGATTCCCGGGTTTGTTACTTCAGAATGCAGAATCTGCATTCTGGCGCACTTGGAATTGCACGAGCTTGACGGTGCCCTCAAAGTGTTGGACCAGGCGGGCAAATTCACTTTCGTCAACATGGACGCCTGCGCGGGCCTGGGGCAGGACAAAGGTGCTCTTGAATACCTGAGGAAGATCGGTACCCGCGGCGTGGTGAGCACCCGGACTGCCATGATCCAGCGGGCGAACTCCATGGGCATGGTGACCATGCAGAAGGTGTTCGTGACGGACCGATCCAACCTGCCCCGTAGCACGGCGGCCATTGATCAGAGCAAACCGCATCTGGTGCAGCTCATGCCTTGGCCCGTGGTGTCCCATCTGTCAGAGGGTGAGCTGAAGGGCTTATCTCCGTTTGTGGCCGCCGGATTTGTCGCGACTTCGTCCGATGTTGCCCAGGCACTCAAGGAAGGTGCCAAGGGCATATCCACGAGTGCCGCTGAGCTGTGGGACCTTGCCGTGCGATAAGCGGAACCCGGAATCAACTATGAACAAAGGAATGTGAGCATGTCCGAAACCTACTTTCAGGTGATCGCGCACTACCACGTCAGGGACGGCGAAGAGGCTGCCGTGGCTGGCTTCCTCAATGAGCTTGCCGTGGCCAGCAGGACTGAGCCAGCCAACCTGTCCTACGACTACTTCCAGGGTGTCGAGAACCCGGGTCACTTCGTGATTCTTGAACGATACGCAGACGAGGCAGGGTTTGCCGCGCACCGGGAATCAGTCCACTTCCAAGACATTGGTCTCCAGCAGATCATCCCGAGGTTGGAACATCGGCGCGTGGAAAGCTATGAAGGGGTGGACGTTGCTTAGCGCGGTCCTTCATCGTGCCGGGGCCACTCGTCCCTACTCAAACAGCAATCCCTTGGTTCTCGAGGAATTGCCTGTGCCGGATCCTCGTCCCGGCGAAGTTCTGATCAAGATCGAGCGCGCCAGCCTCTGCCACTCTGACCTGTCTGTGGTTGACGGATCCCGGGAAAGGCCGCTGCCCATGGCCCTCGGGCACGAGGCCGCCGGAACGGTGGTTGATACTGGCGTCGGCGTGGACGACCTCGCGCCGGGTGACCGTGTGGTGGTGGTGTTCGTACCAAGCTGCGGAAGGTGCCGCTCCTGCGAGGCCGGCCGTCCGGCATTGTGCCACCGGGCGGCGGACGCCAACGGGCGCGGAGACTTGCTGCACGGTGAGGCCGCACTGAAAACTGCTGACGGTAGGCGGATCAACCATCATCTGGGGGTTTCTGCCTTTTCCGAATACGCCGTCGTTGCCCGTGAATCTTTGGTGGCCATCGACAATGATGTTCCGTGGGATGTTGCTGCGATGTTTGGCTGCGCAGCGCTAACTGGGATCGGTGCCGTCCTGAACTCCGGGGACCTCCACCTGGGGCAGTCGATAATCGTGTTCGGTTTGGGGGCCGTGGGCCTGATGGCAGTCATGGCGGCCGCTCAGGTGCCCGGTACCACTGTTATCGCCATCGACCCATTTGAGGAAAAGCAGCAGCTGGCATTGCACTGCGGTGCGGGGTTTGCCGGTCCGCCGGAATCAGCTGCAGCGCTTGTCGCGGAGCATGCCGGGCAGGGCGTTGATATGGCCGTCGAGGCCGTTGGCAGCGCAAAGGTTATGGAGTCCTGCCTTGGGCTCCTGGACCGTGGTGGCGCCCTTGTATCCGTGGGGCTGCCGCACCCGGACCAGCAACTCAACGTCCAAGCGCTGCAGTTCGCCGGCAAGGGTATTCGACTGTTGGGTTCCTACATGGGGGACTCCGTGCCTGCCCGGGACATTCCCGCCTACGTGCAACTCTGGCGGGATGGAAAGCTTCCGCTGGAACTACTGCACACCGACACCAAGCCGCTGGCGGAGATCAATGAAGGCCTCGATGCGCTTGCCGACGGGCGTGTGGTGCGAAGGCTTTTCGTAGCGTGATGACCTTGAGGGCCTGAGCCCGGTGCAATGCCGTGTTCAGGCCCTCTCGGCTGAGGATCCTATGTGGCCAGGCTGGTTTACGCGATGGCCTTGACGGTCGCCGGGGAAGTATTGCCCTGGGCGTCGACCGCTATGACTTCCGCTCGGAAACTCGAACCATCCCGCTTCACGGGCAGAGGTACGTCCAGGACGGATGGTGCCGGGACCACATCAAAGCGATTAGCGAGCTTGGTGTCCAGGACCGGGTCGTTGCTTCCTTCGCGTGTCACACGGATCCTGTAGTGGTGCACCATCTCGTCGTCAGCCGCCTGGTGGATGCGCAACGTTAGATTCCCATCGTCTCCGGCCACGGACTCCAGGGGTTGACCCTGGGGCCACGTTGGGCCGGATGTGTTGCGGTTCGCGTCCGTGTAGGTGAACGTCTCAACGATCTTCTTGCTGTCCCCGCGGGTGCTTACTTCCCACGCCTCACCAGCGAGCGTGCCATCGGACAAGTACGGCGGCTGCCAGTTGGCGGACCAATTGCCGTCGGTGTAAATGTCATTGAGATCTGCGTTGAAATTGATGCGGTTGATGACTGTGCGGCCGGGGTAGACCTCGACGGCAACGGCCTGGGCTGTGGGTGTTTCAAAGCGGTTGGCCAGTTGACCCTCAGCCGTGAGCATTTGATAGCCGTGGTCGATCTCAATGTAGGACGAGCTGGAGTCATTCACTGCAGTGAATGACTTTTGGTGAATGGATCGAGGATCGTTCAAGTTGAGGTGCGAGTGGCCGGAGAAGTAGATCGCTTGAGGGAAAGCTGAAAGGTCCTGGGCCAATCGTGGATTGCTGGTCTGCTGACCATCCATAACGGTTCCCGGGGTGGGCCGGTGACCTTGGATGATGACCGGCAGGTTCCGGTATCCCGGGTCGGCAGTGATGCCAGTCAGTTGCTCCCGCAGCCATGCGCCCTGTTGGGTGGAATAGTTCTCCGTGTTGACGGTGATCATGGGAACTCCGTTGACTTCGGTGCGGTAGTAACCGCCACCGGAGTCCGGGAACCACTCCTTCGGGTACCCGGCGCGGAGTTCGGCCAGCGTTGCGTCATGGTTTCCGTACGACATAAAGACCTGTGTGTCGCCCATGCCCTTCCGCTCGAGATTCTCGGCGAAGATCCTCTGCACGATTTTGTGGTCCTGGCCGCGTCCGTTCCAATTGTCGTTGATCATGTCGCCGTTCGAAAGGATGGCGTCGGGGGTGCCAAGCACATTCTTGATGGTGTCGAAATAGGATGCCCAACGCTTTCGGTCGCCGTCGTAGTCGCCAACGTGTACATCGGACATGATCATGAATCGGGCTATGGGTTGTTCGCCGTTCCTGATGAGGTAGCCCTCGCTGGAGACAGCTCCGGGCTGGCTGCCCTTGAAGGCCCGGGCCGTGAGATTCATGTCTTCGGTGATCTGGATCGGCTTGCCGGCAAAAGTGGGGCTGGCCTTCGTAGGGATGGTTCCGTCCGTCGTGTAACGGATAGTCTCTCCGGGGGCTGCGTTCAATCGGACCGAGACCGATTCTTCGTAACGTCCACCGTCGACGCTGAAGGTCGGGGCCTCAGGCGGTTCGTGCGGCGATGCCACTGCAGGCTGGGCCATTGGCAGCAACGCAACGGCCATGAGGGCAGACATTACTGCGAAGCGAGTCACGGTAGAGGGGTTTTTAGGTTTGGCAGTGCCTACATCAGGCATTGATGCTCCGTAATCCGGTGCCGTGCGGGTGCACGGCTATAGGTGGTTGTGGTCCCCTCAAGGATTTAGTGAATGGGTAGATGTAGGCCCAACCGGTCATGAACAGCAATCATGCGTATGGCGAAAGTTGTATGTACAGGTTTTGTGCCTGTGAGGCGCGACTAGGGCTACTTCTTTGTGGGGTTGGTTGGCCCCCTCCTTTGCGGGGTTGTCGATACTAGTCCCCATGGTCGTCAGTCAGATCGAGCAGTTTCGGAGAAGCTGCCCTGGCCGCCGAGACCTATCGTTGGGTTATCCGCATGAAATCCAGCAGATAAGAGGGGCCTGCCATGGCTGAGACCGGAACCACTGACAAGACCAAGTCCTACGACGGCTTCACGGAAGAAGAGCGCGCCGCGATGAAGGAGCGCGCACAGGAACTCAAGAAGGCACCACGCAAGAAAGCATCCAAAGCCGACGGCGAAGCTGACGTTATGGCCAAGATCGCTGAGATGCCCGAGCCGGACAAGCTCATGGCCGAGCGCCTCCACGCAATCGTCAAGGAGCACGCCCCGGAGCTCACGCCCAAAACCTGGTACGGCATGCCGGCCTATGCCAAGGACGGGAAGAACATTGTCTTCTTCCAGAGCTCACATAAGTTCAAGGCAAGGTACGCCACGCTGGGCTTCGAAGAGAACGCGCAGCTGGACGACGGAGCCATGTGGCCCACGTCCTTCGCCCTTACGAAAATCACGCCTGAGGTAGAGGCCAGGATCGTCGAACTCATCAAGAAGGCACTGGGATAGGGCAGCGCTCTCAAGCCGGTTCGCTGTTGGCGGGCGGGAGATCCGGATTCATGGGTTCCAGGTCCGGGTCTTCCGCCGTCCAGACCTGAATGATGGCCCACGTGACGGCCGCGATCGGTACCGCCAAGACGGCGCCGATGATGCCGGCGAGGATGGTGCCTGCTGTTAGGGCCATCAGGATGACCAATGCGTGGAGCTCCAAGGATTTGCCCATGACGACTGGCTGGAGGAGGTCTCCTTCGAGCTGGTTGACGGCGATCACGACGATGATCACGATCAGTGCCACTAGGGGGCCGTTGGCCACGAGTGCCACCAAGGCAGCCAAAATTCCGGCCACTGTGGCACCCACCAAGGGGATGAACGCGCCGATGAACACGATGATGGCCAGGGGGATGGCGAGCGGAACCTGCAGGATGAGCAGGGCGGCGCCGATGGCCACCGTGTCCACCAGCGCCACGATCGCCGTTCCCCGGACGTAGCCACCCAGGACCTCCATGGTCCGCTTGCCGACGCGACGCAGTTTGGCTTCGCGCGTTCCTTTGAAGGGCCGCAGGAAAAACTCCCAGATTTTGGCGCCGTCCTTGAGGAAGAAGAACAGGATGACAACCACCAGGCTGGCGCCAGCCAGGAACTCGGTGACCACCGACAGCCCTGTCACTGCGCCGGACCGAACCTGGCTGCTTTGGGCGAACTCCACTATGGCTTCGCGGGCCTGGTTCATCTGCTCCCGGTCAATGGGGAAGGGGCCGGTCAGCAGGAAGTTCTCGAGTTCGTCCAGCCCTCGCGCTGCCTGACTGATCAGCTCGTCCCATTGACTGCGCACTGACAGCACGATGACAGTGATCACTCCGCCGAGCACTATCAACAGGCCCAGGAATGCGACGCCGGTGGCCAAGCCACCGCGCCAACCGCGACGTCGCAGCATATTCACGAAGGGGCCGATGGCGGCAGCCAGGATCAGCGCTATGAGTACCGGGATGACCAGCAGCCGAATTTGCAACAGCCCGAAGATTGCCACCACTGTCAGGGCAAGCACGAGCAGTATCTGGCTTGCCCGGATGGCCGTCCGGCCCAATGAGTCTTTCCAGAGATCGGGTTTGTACTGCCTGCGGACTGGCACGGGCGCTGTTTGTTTGGACGACGTCATGATGGCTCCTGTTCGTTCGCATCGGTCAAACCGACGTGATCAAACATAAGCCTACTGACTATTTCGCTGGTGTGGCGACGTGCCCCGTTGAGATGGCTCGGCTAGTGAGTCGGATCGGGATGCGGCGGAACGGGTCCGGGATCGGGGACCGGAGAGGGACCGGGGGTGGGATTCGGGTCCGGAATGGGGCTAGGCGGGAACGGCGTCGTGGGATCCGGCGGTGGCGGGACAGGTCCGGGATCCGGCGGGAATGGCTCGGGCTCGTGCGTTGGAGGCAGTGTCATGATCTCTCCTTTGCGTACTCAGGGTATAGCTCCGGCAGATACCTGCAGCCTACTCCGGGTTGCTTGGCAGTTGTAGGGCTGGGTTTAAGCCGGAGTCGAGTCCGGGAGTTAGGCGGCCGAGCGCAAACTCGGCTGTAGATTCTAGGTCAATTGACCTAGAATCTACTCATGAATGATGACTTGAAACTCGATACCACCGGTCCCGTGCTGATCGTCGGTGGCTACGGCACCGTCGGAACGGCGCTAACCCGCCTCGCCGCAACAGATTGGCCCTTGCTGCTGACGGGGAGGAACCCTGATCGCGGCAGCCACTTGATCAGCGGCAAGATTCCCGGCCAGCAACAAGACGTGACAGTCCGGAAGTGGGACCTCAACCAGGCGGAGCCGTTTGCCGCCAAGGTCCGGGCAGTCATCAGCACTGTCAACGATCCCGATGACAGGGTGCTCCGCGCTGCCGTCAGCGCCGGTATTCCGTATGTTGACGTCACCCGTTGGACCAGCCGCGTCACCCGGGCAGTCACGCAGGCCACCCTCCTGCGGCCAACTGCTCCTGTACTGCTTAGCTCGGGCTGGATGGGCGGGGTCACCAACATCGTCGCAGCAGCTTTGGCCCAGGACGCGGGCGGCGGAGACACGATCGACGTCGCCATCCGTTACGACATCAATGACCAGGCCGGTGTCGATTCGGTGGACTTCATGGACCGGCTGGGACTGGACTTTGAAGTACGCAAAGGCGGTCAGGCCGCCGTCGTACGCCCCCTGACTGACACGCGCTGGGTGGACATCGCCGGTCACCGCACCAAGGTGGCGCGGCTCGACACCCCGGAACAGTTCACTTTGCCTTTGACTATCGGAGCGGGATCGGTGGCAACCCGGATTGGATTCAGTTCCACTACGTCCACGACGGCGTTGCTCGCCGCGCGTGCGGCGGGGCTGTTCCGCTGGGGTAGCGGGGAACGGTGGGCGCCGCTGCGTCGCTCGTTCCTGTATTCGCCCGGTTCAGGTGGAACGGCACATATACGCATTGATGTGAAAGGTCCGGCCGGAACACGATCAGCGGTTATCTCCGACCCGCTGGGCCAGGCGCATCTCACCGCGCTGGGTGGGTTGCTGGGTCTGCGCACAGTCCTCGCAGAGGGCGCGAGGGAAGGCGTTTCGTTCCCCGAATCCGCGCCTGATCCGGCATCCCGGCTCGCGGAACTTGAATCACGCGGTGTGACAATATTGAGGTCATGACCGAAAGCAAGGGCGCCCTGCGAAAGGCGGCGCTCCTCGACGCTGCGGAAGAAGTTCTGGTCACCAAAGGCAACGCCAACTCCGCAATGCGTGACTTTGCCGCAGCCGCCGGGGTGCGGATCGGGCACTTGCAGCACTACTTCCCTACGCGGGCGGACCTGATCCGGGCCGTTCTTGAGCGAAGCCTGGAGCGCTCGTTGCAGCGGCTTGCGGAGGAGGCCGGGGTCGACCTTGGTCCCAGCACAGATGGAGGCCTGTCCCGGGATGAATCGCGCCGGCTCCTGACGGCTCTGCTGCATGAACACTCAGCCCTTGATGACGTGAAGATGCACCTGGAGATCTGGGCCCTGGCTTCCGCGGATCAGCAAGCGGCGAGTGCCCTGAGGAGCTTCTATGAGCAGTACGCGGCCCATGTGGGTGGCGTTGTGCGGCGGGGGAGGCCGGACTTACCGGAACCGGAACTTCACGGTGTGGCTGCCGCGATCGTGAGTCTCTTCGAGGGGGCGGCTGTGACACGCTCGGACATCGCGGGCCTGCGAACTGAGCCGGGCGACAACGCCATCATCCGCACAGCACAATGGTTGATCCACGGACAGGAGCCCGCACAGTGAATCAGCTTAGCGACCCCGCCGCCTACGACGATTTCTAAGTCCAGCAACTTACGGAACTCCGCGCGGGTTTATGCCGTGCGTTGGAGGCTGGAGTACCGGCGATCCCCGAAGGCTACGAAGCCCCAACGGACGCAGCGGAACAGTGCTCCGTGCCCTCCTGTACCCCGAATTGCCGTGGCCGGTTGATGGGTGGCTAATAATGTCGGTGCCTGCTGCCAGTGTTAGGGCATGGAGCGTGTTGGGGAGAGGCAAGCGGGTGCGGTGGTGGCGGGTGGGCGCGCCGCCGTGGTTGCGGCTGCTTTTCAGCCCGGTGCGGTTCCGGTCGGCACTGTGAGTGGGGACCTGATTGAGCAGTTGCGGGTTTTGGAGGAGATGAAGTCGTCCATTACGGCTTTGCAGGCGCGGGTTGCTGTGGCGTTTGATCTTGCCCAGCGTGCTGAGCAGGCCGAGGCTGGTGTTCCTGTCTTGGAGCGGGGCCAGGGGGTGGGTGCTCAGGTGGCGTTGGCCCGGAGGGAGTCACCGAATCGTGGGTCCCGGTTGCTGGGTTTGGCGAAAGCCCTTGTGATGGAGATGCCGCGGACGTTGGCGGCCTTGAAGTCGGGGCAGTTGAATGAGTGGCGGGCCACGCTTTTGGTGAAGGAGACGGCGTGTTTGTCTGTTGAGGACCGGTGCGCGGTGGATGAGGAGCTCGCCGCAGATACCGGGACTTTTGACGGGAAGGGCGATCGGGCGATTGTTGCGGCGGTGAAGGCTGCTGCGTATCGGCGGGATCCGCGGTCGGTGGCTGGTCGTGCGAGCCGTGCTGCCGCCGAGCGGACGGTGAGTCTGCGTCCGGCGCCGGACACGATGACTTACCTGACCGCGCTGCTGCCGGTCGCCCAAGGGGTCGCGGTTTATGCTGCCCTGTGCCGGGCGGCTGATGCGGCCCGTTGCAGCGGTGACACCGGCACCCGTGGTCAGGTCATGGCCGACACTGTGGTCGAACGCGTCACCGGTACCCCGGGCGGGGTCTCCGGGATCAACCTGGACCTGATCATGACTGACCGCACCCTCTTCCAAGGCGACAGCGAACCGGCCCGGCTCAAGGGTTACGGAATCGTCCCCGCAGAATGGGGAAGGGAAATAGTCGGTTCGGGGCAAGCCGGCCAGGTCCACGCGAGAACGGCGGATACAGAGCTCAGTGTCTGGCTTCGGCGGCTTTACACCGCGCCGGCCAGTGGTGAGCTCCTGAGCATGGACTCCAAAGCCCGGCTCTTCCCGACGAGGCTTCGGCGTTTCATTGAAACCCGTGACGATACTTGCCGGATGCCGTACTGTGATGCGCCCATCCGGCATATCGACCATGTGGTTCCTTGGCGTTCCGGAGGGAAAACGAACCTCGCCAACGGTGCAGGTCTGTGCGAGGCGTGCAACCACACCAAGGAAAACCCCGGCTGGACCAGCAAAACCGTACATGCTGACGCGCACGGGGGTGTCCACACCCTGGAAATCAGCACCCCCACCGGGCACACGTACAAATCCAAAGCCCCACCCCTGCCCGGACACCGCCCCTCCAGAACATAGACATCCGCCGCAGATGTCCCCGTGCTGCCTGCCCGACGGCTTGTTGCTGCCCGCTCGGAGGCTCATTTCTGCCCACCTCAATAAGCCTGCAAAAGATTTCAAAAAAAGTTCGTACCCCGCGTAACCCTTTGGTGTGCCGCGACGATTACGTCTTTGAAAGGGCCGAGCTGGAATTTGTCCCCCATCATGTTCCAGCTCGGTTCTTCCTTGTCTCGGGGGAGTTTGATCTCCGGGAGGTCTCGGAAAGTTTAGTCTCGGGGAGTTTGTCGGGATAGCGGGTCCTTCTACGGAAGGGCGCGGAGAGCAGTTACCCTTGGTGGGGTCGTCCGTTGGTGACAAGGCGGATGTCCAGGCCCAAGCAACGGACCTGCCGCCGATCGAAAGCCTCATTCTGTGACCGACGCATTGACCGATGAAGCGCTACATGCACTCAAGGGCAATAACGCGGAACTGTTCGGCGCCGTCTACCAGACCTATGCCGGCCAGGTTCTTGGCTATCTGACGGCCAAAGGTGTGCCAGACCCGGAAGCAATCACCCAGGACGTGTTCCTGGCAGTTCTGCCCAGACTGGATGACATCAGTGGCGGAGTTCACGGCCTCCGGACCTTCATTTTCTCGGTGGCGCATGCCCGCATGGTTGATGAGCATCGGAAGCAAAGCAGGGCACCTGAACACCACGAGTTTGAGCCGGAGCGGGATACCCGCGAAGTGAGTTCCGCGGAGGCGGAAGCCATGGGTCTCTTGGCGCCCAAAGAGGTCATGAAACTTCTGGACTACCTTGGTGACGACCAGCGGGAGGTCCTGACGCTTCGAATCGTGGCAGGCCTGACCGTTGAGCAGGTTGCCGAGATCATGGGGAAATCCGACGGGGCAGTGAAACAACTGCAGCGGCGGGCACTTATTACACTCCGTGAGCACTCGGCAGTAAAGGAATACGTGTCGCCATGACATACAGGGATAGTGAACGCGAAGCAATCGTGGACGAGCTGCTACTCGACAGTGCTGCTGACGTCGATGCCACTGACGTCGATGCCACTAACGCCACTGATGTCGCTGATGCCGGTGCTACGTCCAGCGTCCGGCAGGCGCTCCTCTCATTGGGTTCCTTCGCCAACCTGGCAGCGCCAACTCCCGGCGCGGAGCTTTCCGCCATGCTGGCTGGTCCGCATGATGAAGTCTCCAAACGTCGGTGGAGGCACAAACACCGCACCGCCGTAGTGAGCGTAGCGGTGGTGGCAGCCATGGGTCTCGGCGTCAGTGGTGTTGCCGCAGCGAGTTCCGGCTTCACCCGGAACCCTTCCTTTGTTGATGAACTTCTGCGCAATGTCCGGCCGCAGTCAGTGGACGCGGCGCCCGTACTGCCGGTTCCCGATGCCCCTCGCGTCAGCACGGAACCTGCTCCGGTTGTGAACCCTGCAACGGTTCCGCCAATCCCGGCCGCTCCATCCGTTCCCGTGCCAGACCGCGCTGCGCCCGTCGAAACTCCCGCACAGGCACAGGCACAGGCACAGGCACAGGCACAGGCACAGGCACAGGCGCAGGACGTGCTCGCAGCCCCCGGTCCCGCTATTGCCGAGGAAAAGCCTGCTTCGGCCGGTAGCGCCCAGAGCGGCTCAACGCCGGGCAGCGCCACGCCGGGCCACGCCACGCCGGGCCACGCAACGCCGGGCAGCGCCACGCCGGGCCATGCCGCCCCGAACCTTGCCAGGCCGATTCCGCAGACAAAGCCCGCCCCGGTCAAAGCGGAGAAGCCGCATTCCGGTAAGCCTGATGCGTCACTGCAAGGTGCCGGCAAGCCTGCGCCTGCATTGCCGGGAGCGGACGGCATCAAGCCCGGAAGCGTGCCTCCCGTTCTGGGCAAGCAACTGACTGACGAGCAGTTAAGGATGGCCGCGGACAGGTGGAAGCAGTGGCTTAAGCACGGCGACCGACGCTAGGCAAGGACCAGCCGCTTGAAGGAAACCTGGCCTGACGTGCAGAATATTCGGCAAAGCTGCCGGCGCAAGGCCGGGAGTAGGCTGGGGGCATGATGCATGTCAACGATCCGGCCGTCGTCGAGCGGTTGATGCGAACAAAAGGCACCTGGGCCATCGTTGGCCTCAGCACCAACCAGTGGCGGTCTGCATACGATGTTTCGCTGTATGTTCGGGACAAAATGGGCATGGAAATCATTCCCATCAACCTCAAGGGCGAAGATGTGCACGGCGAAAAGGGCTATAAATCCTTGGCGGACGTCCCCGAGGCCAGGCACCCGATCGATGTTGTGGACTGTTTCGTTAACTCCCAACGCGTGGGCGCAGTGATTGACCAAGCGATTGCGATCGGTGCCAAGGCTGTATGGCTCCAACTCGGCGTCTTTGACGACGATGCCGTGGAACGTGCACTTAAGGCCGGACTCGATGTTGTGGTCAACTCCTGCCCGGCACGTGAAGGCTGGCATTACGGCCTGTGATGGCCGGGCTGATTCCTCTGCTAGATTGCAGCTGAATCATTTCTTGAGTCTTGGGGGACAACCATGTTCGGTGGCCATTCTGCGGTGCCTGTTTCCACTCCCAGCAGACGGGCCGTCTTCAGTGTCTTAGGTGCTTCCGTGGTGGCCGGATTGACGGCGTGCACCGCCGCTCAAAGTTCGACGCCGGCGCTAACGCCCAGTGGCGCTGCCGGCTCGCACGAGGCCCCGGGACCGAATGGTGCGTTGGCCGTGGGCGGCGAGGTACCGACGTCGTCCGCTTCGCCAACGCTAACTCCGTCTCCAACCCCCACGCCGACGGCCACCAAGCGCATCCGCCGCACGTTTATCCCGGATTATCAGCTGCCGCCGATCATTGGTGGGCTGGCACCGGTGATCACCAAAATCGAGACCAAGCACCCGGTGGTGTTCCTGACCATCGATGACGGCAACATCAAAACGCCGGAGTCGATCAAGCTCTTGGCAGAGTACGACTATCCGTCGTCGCTGTTCCTCACCAGGGACACCATCGCGGATAACCCGGCTTTCTTCAACGCGTTCAAAGCCCAGGGCAGCCTGATCGAGAACCACACGGTCACTCACAACATCAACATGGTGAGGCAGTGGGGTTATCAGCAGCAACTCAACGACATAGTGGGAATGCAGGAGTATGCGCTCCAGCACTACGGCCGCCGTCCTACGCTTTTTCGGCCGCCGGGAGGCGCCTACTCCAGCGTGATGCGCCAAGCCGTTGCTGACGCAGGAATGAAGGCAATCGTTACGTGGGAGGCGAAGGCGAACGCCGGGAAGATGGACTACCAGGTGGGCAACTCACTGCGTCCCGGTGACATTGTGCTCATGCATTTCCGGGCTGAGTTCGCCGCTGACCTCGCTGCTTTCCGCGCTGCACAATTGGCGGCGGGACTTGAAGTGGTGCTGCTGGAGGACTTCCTGGGCGTGGCGTAGGCGGAGCGTCGACATAGCCCGCCGCCCGCAGCGCCAGTAGGCTCTCCGCATGGACGTTTCCACCCTCCGCGCGATTTGCCTGGGCTTTCCCGGTGCTTTCGAAGACTTCCCGTTCGGTCCCGAGACCTCCGTGTTCAAGGTGCGTGCCGCCGTCGCGGGTGGTTCGCGTCAGGAGGCCAAAATGTTCGCGTTGTCCACCATGGATCCGGACAACTGGTCCGTGAGCCTCAAATGCGAGCCCGCATTGGCCGAACAACTTAGGGCAGCGAATCCTGAAATCACCGGCGCCTGGCATATGAACAAGACACACTGGAACGGTGTCCGCCTGGACGGTTCCCTTCCCGATGACATGATCCGGGACATGGTGGAGGACTCGTATGACCTCGTAGTGGCGACATTGAGTCGCAAGCAACAGGAGCAACTTGGTTGGGCCAGGCTCGCAAAACCACAGGGCCACTGACACGCACGCAAACCCCTCCCCACGGCGCTGACATGGGACTAGATTGATACTGCATACCTAAAGACCTCAGCCACGGGCTGGTCAGGAGCGGTTTGATGCTGGATCAGAAGACACTGGACAACCTATGGAACTTTCGCGATCCTGCATCCTCCGAGGCAGCGTTCCGCGCCGCGATGACAGAAGACTTATACGACGTCGACGAGCGCGCTGAGTTGGCAACCCAGCTTGGGCGGGCCATTGGTTTGCAGGGCCGTTTCGAAGAAGCCGACGCCCTCCTGGACCAGATTGACGACGACGAGCCAACTGTTGGCGTGCGTATCCTCCTCGAGCGCGGGCGGGTTCTTAACTCCGGCGGGCGGCCCGCCATGGCTGTGCCTCTCTTGGAGCAGGCGGCCGAGTTGGCGGACCATCTTGGTGAGGAATTCCTGGCTGTCGATGCCCTGCACATGCTCTCGATCGCAGATGCTGCAAACGCCGAAGTGTGGATGCGTAGCGCCCTTGAATATGCATCTACCTCCCATGATGCGCGAACCAAGCGATGGATGATTGCTTTGCACGCAGGTCTTGGTGCGTTTCTGCAGGGTAAAAACCGGCTCACGGAAGCCTTGGTGGAGTTCCAATTGGCCGAACAATGGGCGGAACGACTGGGAACTGAGCGGCAGAGGGCCATGGCGCGGCAGGCGATTACGGAGTGCGGAAAAGCCCTCGCGGAAGGTCCGTAGAAAGATCACGCTTTGACAAATGTTGATCGAAACTGCCAAGAAAGATTGATTTTCGATCATTCGTGGTGAATTATGTCACAGAAGGTTGGTGCTGCCAGAGCGCCTACCCAGACTGTCTGACTGAACGGCTTTCCCGCCGCAACAGTCGACACTACGAGTCACTGGAGGGTTTAGAAATGAACGTTCAGCACCAGTCCGTCGGACGCCGTGGATTCCTGCGTGGAGCACTCGCAGCAGCCGTGCTCGTGCCCATGGGTGGAACCATTGCTTCCTGTGCCGCAGGTGGCGGTGGCACTACCACCGGCCCCACCGGCACTGTTTCCGACACCAACCCGTTTGGCATGGCGGAGAAGGCAACCCTCGACGCCGTGATCTTCAAGGGCGGCTACGGCATCGACTATGTCGAGTTCGCCGGCAAGATCTTCGAAAAGACGCACGAGGGCTCCACTGCCAAGATCGCCCCGTCCACGGATATCGCCCAGGAGCTCCAGCCGCGCTTCGTCGGTGGCAACCCGCCGGACCTGATCGACAACTCCGGTGCGAAGTCCATTGGCTTCAGCACCATCCTGGCCCAGCTCGAGGACCTCACCAGCGTGGTGGAGGCGAAGAACCTCGAAGGCAAGGTCATCAAGGACACCCTGTACACAGGCGTACTGGCTCCGGGCACCTTCGATGGCAAGCTTGCTGCCCTGAACTATGTCCTGACCGTCTTCGCAGTGTGGTACTCCGATTCCCTGCTCAAGGAAAACGGCTGGACGGTTCCCAAGACATGGGATGAGATGTACACCTTGGGCGAGCAGGCCAAGGCCAAGGGTAAGTACCTCTTTGTATGGGGTAAGGAAGCGGCTTCCTACTATCTCTGGATGATGATGGAATCTGCCATCAAGGAAGGCGGCGACGAGGTCCGCCTGGCTCTGGAGAACCTCAAGGAAGACGGCTGGTCACACCCTGCTGTCCAGTCGGTCTTCACAGCGATGGACAAGATTGTTAAGGCAGGCTTCTTCAAGCCCGGCGGCTCCGGAACACAGTTCACGGCAGCTCAGGCACAGTGGACCAACGCCCAGGAGGCGCTGTTCTATCCGTCCGGTTCGTGGATCGAAAACGAGATGAAGGACCAGACCAAGGCCGGCTTCAACATGACGGGCGCTCCCGTGCCGACCGTTACGACTGGATCCAAGTTGCCTTACACTGCGATTCACAGTGCGGCAGGCGAGCCCTACATCGTTCCCTCTCAGGCCAAGAATGCAGCGGGTGGCAAGGAACTGCTCCGCATCATGCTGTCCAAGGAAGCTGCGACCAACTTCGCCAAGACCAAACTGGCCCCCACCATCGTCAAGGACACCATCCCGGCCGATGGCTTCGGCTCCACGGCACTGGTCTCGCAGACCAAGTTGCTCGCTGACGCCGGCGAGGACATCTTCACCTGGAACTTTATCGACCTGTATGGCATGAATAAAGATCAACTTGTAGTCATGAATACCTTCCTGGACGGCAAGTCGGACGTTGCAACCCTCACCTCCGCACTGCAGAACATCACGGACAAGGTCCGTAACGACAGCTCGGTCAAGAAGATCGAAGTGAAGTGACTTCAGTGAAAACTCAGCAGAGCCGGAACGACGACGGCCTGGCCGCCGTCGTTCCGGCAACGGCTCCGCCGCAGCTGGTTAAGCGGCGGCGGAAACCGTTGACATGGGACAAGGTCAGCTTCTTCGCGGTCTTCCTCGGACTGCCGCTGGCGATCTACCTGTTATTCGTGATTTGGCCGTTCGTGCAAGCCTTCGGTTATTCGTTGACGGACTGGTCCGGATTCTCTCCCAACCAGAACTTCATCGGCCTTGAGAACTACACCAAGATCTTTACGGACGACATTTTCATGAAGGCCATGGGAAACAACATCCTCCTGGTCATCTTCCTCCCCATCATCACCATCATCCTGAGCCTGGTGCTCGCATCATTGGTGACGGTTGGCGGCAGCAGCAAAGGTCAGATCAAGGGCCTGAGAAACTCCAGCTTCTACAGGGTTGTGTCGTTCTTCCCGTACACGATTCCGGCGATCGCCATTGGCATCATGTGGGGACAGATCTACGATCCCTCCGGCGGCCTGCTGAACGGCATCCTCACAGGACTTGGCTTTGACCAGTTCAAGGACTTCGCTTGGCTGGGTGACAAGAACACCGCAATGATCGCCACCATGTTCGTGATCGTCTGGGGCTTTGTTGGCTTTTACATGGTCCTGTTCGTGGCTGGTATCAAGGGCATTCCTGCCGAGCTTTTCGAGGCCGCCAGGATCGATGGTGCCGGTCGCTTCCGGACCGCGGTGTCCATCACCATCCCTTTGATTCGCGACAACATCCAGACTGCCTACATTTACATGGGCATCCTGGCGTTGGACGCCTTCGTTTACATGGCGGCACTGAACTCGGGCGGTGGCCCGGACAACTCCACGCTGGTCATGGCGCAGCAGCTGTTCTTTACCGCATTCAGCAAGGGACAGTTCGGCCTCGCCAGCGCCATGGGCGTTGTGTTGGCCGTTGCCACGCTGATCTTCTCCGGATTGGTCTTCCTGGTCAACCGGCTCACTGGCGGCGATAAGGATGTGAGCCTGTAATGACTACCAAAGTCTCAACTCCGGAAATGAAGTCACTGCACTTCCAGCCGCGGACACCGGCAACCACTACGGGCGACAAAGTGGTGGGAGCGGTCTCGCACACGGCGCTGACCATCTGGACGCTCATCGTCATTCTTCCTTTGCTGTGGACGTTCATGTCCTCCTTCAAGACGTCCAGCGAGATCTTCGCTTCGCCGTTCGCCTTGCCGGGTGAATGGAAGCTGGATAACTACGTCAAGGCCTGGAGCGAGGCAGGCATCGGATCTGCCTTCCTCAACTCGGTGCTGGTGGTGGCCGTGGCACTGGTGATCGTCATGGTCCTCGGGGCCATGTGCGCATACGTTCTGGCCCGCTACACGTTCCGGGGCAGCCGGGCCATCTACTACCTGATGCTCGCGGGCCTGACCTTCCCGATCTTCCTCGCCATGGTGCCGTTGTTCTTCGTCCTGAGGAACATGGGCCTCCTGAACACCCTGCCGGGACTGATCCTGGTGTATGTGGGCTTCGCGCTTCCATTCACGGTGTTTTTCCTGTTCTCCTTCTTCAAGTCACTGCCGCACGAAATCACTGAAGCAGCGGCCCTCGACGGAGCAGGGGAGTGGCGGACGTTCTTCCAGGTCATGCTGCCGATGGCCAAACCGGGCCTCGCCTCAGTCGCCATCTTCAACTTCCTGGGCCTCTGGAACCAGTTCCTCATTCCGGTGTCCATCAACGCCGCCGGTCCTCGCGTCCTCTCCCAGGAACTCGCGGCCTTCGCCGGCCAGATGGGCTACGCCGTGGACTATGGCGCGCTGTTCGCGGCAGTCAGTGTCACCGTCATTCCGGTGCTCATCGTCTACGTGATCTTCCAGCGCCAGCTGCAGGGGTCGGTTTCACAGGGAACCTCCAAGTAGTACAAGCAAGCCAAAACAGCGTTCGACGGCGGTCCTCACCTAAGGGTGAGGGCCGCCGTCGGGTATTAATTCTGAAAAGATGGAACGGATTCTGTAATGCAACGAAAGGCAGCAGCCCGTGATCTTTATTGTGGTTAAGTTCAACGTCAAGCCCGACTGGTCCGAGCGCTGGCTGGACCTGGTGGCCGACTTCACCAAGGCGACCCGCGAAGAGCCCGGCAACTTGTGGTTCGACTGGTCCCGCAGTGTGGACAACCCCAACGAGTTCGTCCTGGTGGAAGCCTTCCAGGATGATGCCGCTGAGGCCCACGTCAACAGTGAGCACTTCAAGAAGGCCATGGCGGACATGCCGCAGGCCTTGGTGGAGACGCCCAAGATCATCAGCCGCCAGTTCGAGGGCAGCGGCTGGGATCGCATGGGCGAGCTGACTATCGACTAGCGGCTGTACCGCATCCACCCACTTTGGAAGCAGAACCGCCCCCGACACACCTTCAAAGAGGCGTGTCGGGGGCGGTTGTGATTCAAAGAAGGTCGTGGCGGCACAGGCCCTCCACCGTACTACTCAGAACATCCAAGGGATCTCTGCGTGGCCGAAGTCGCTGAACGAGCCGAAACGGCCGGCCTTGAACGCCAGCACCTCCCCGTCCCGGTCCCGGCACGTGGTGACCTGGCCGAAGAAGACCTGGTGATCTCCGACGTCGTACTGCTGCACCACGGTGCAATCGGCTTGGGCGAGGGCGCCCTTGATCACCGGGAGCCCGCTGTCTGTGACGTCGAAATCTCCTTCGCCGAAGCGGTCCCCGCCACGGACGGCGAAACGCCGGGCCACTGACTCCTGCTTGGCACCGAGGATGGATACCGCGAACTTACCGCTGGCCATCAGGGCCTCGCCGGTGCGGGTGCCGAAGTTCAGCGAGATCATCAGGATGGGCGGTTCCAGGCTGATGGAGGTCAGCGAGCTGATGGTCATCCCGTACAGCTCGTCGTCGTGCTTGGTGGTGACCACGGCAACGCCGGTGAGGAATCGGCCCATCGCGCGGCGCATCCCCATGGCATCGGGGATGGTGAAGGCTGGTGCCAGGCTCATGTCAGTTGCTCCGCTCCGTTTGTGCCGGGTCGGTGTAGTACCGGACCTCGAACATCTTGGCGCCGTTTTCGGAAACCCATGGGCCATGTTCCATTCCGGGAGGCCGGGTTGCCCAGTCGCCGGCCTTGAAGGTCTTCCCGAGGCGCTGATCTACGAAGGAGCCCTCGAAGATGAAGACCTCTTCCCAGAAATCGTGAGTGAGGACGCCGTTGGGGGAAGTATCCGTGCCCGGCTCGAACTTGAGGATGCGCGTGACGCTGTCATTGTCCGGGTCGCGGGCGAGGATGGCCTCGGAGAGGCCCTCGATGTGTGGGTTGCAGGGTGCGAAGTCCACCGAAGATACAGGTGTGAACTCCACTTCGGGCTTTGCCATGGCTATGCTCCTTCCACGCCGTTGCCGGCCCCATTGACTGTGCTGTCGATGCTGTACGAACCGAGGAATGTGTCCAGCTCCGCAACCAGTGCGTCATAGCCGTAGTTCCTGTAGGTGTAAGCGCCGCGGACCACGAACGGAGCACCGGCATAGAACATTTCGTACTGCTGGTGGCGGCCGGCGAACTCGGAACCGATGATGTCCCAAGCAAGCTTGAACAGCTTGACG
This sequence comes from Arthrobacter sp. M2012083, assembly GCF_000281065.1. Classification (GTDB taxonomy): domain Bacteria; phylum Actinomycetota; class Actinomycetes; order Actinomycetales; family Micrococcaceae; genus Arthrobacter. The sequence goes on along the minus strand of NZ_AKKK01000011.1, from coordinate 124,066 downwards.
CGCTCCTCGCTGGCAACGCCCGGGGACTGGACGTAGCGCTCCATGTCCGGCCGGGTAACGCTGCTGGTCATGTCGGCGATGCTGGACGGCAGTTGCAGGACGCCGCCGCCTACCAAGTCGCGGAGGATGGAAATCACCCGCGGGTACGTCTCGGACTGCAAGCCCATGGCCCCGTAAAGTGCGCTCTTGCCCGGAATCCGCATGCCGGCGTCGTCCGTGGTTGCTGTGTATTCGGCGGCCAGGACAGCTGACTCAACGGACTGCACAATGGCGGCGAGCTCGCCGAGCTTCTCCTGCACGCCGGGGATCTTGTCCGTGCCGTTGACCTGCGCAACTTTGCGGGCAACGGAGGCGATGAACTTCAGCTTGGTGGAGAAGCGGATCTGGGCCTGCCAGTTGCCCAGGGCGTGGGCGCCCGTGTCGAAGAACTGGCGGCGAAGGGTTTCGATGTTCCGGTTGATGAACACTCGGTCCCATGGGATCAGCACGTCGTCGAAAACCACCAAGGCGTCGGGTTCGTCGTAGTGGCTGGTGAGGGGGTAGTCGAACTCGCTGGTGGCGGCCGGCGCGAACGGACGGCGGCAGTACAGCTTGAGTCCGTCAGTTGCCACCGGGATGGCGAAGCTGACCGCGAAGTCAACATCGTCCGGGCCCAGGGGCTTGATGCAGGTGACAAAGACTTCGTCGGCAATGGCGGCGCCTGTGGCGAGCATCTGCGAACCGCGGACAATGATGCCTTCCTCGGTTTCACGCACGACGCCGACCTGCAGGTATTCGCCTTCCCAACCGGACGCCGTGGTTGCGCGGGAGACCTGCGGGGGAATGATTGCGTAAGAGAGGTACAGGTTCTCGGACAGGATCTTCTTGTAGTACCGCTCCACGTTGCCGGCAAAGTCGCGTTCGTCGTTCTGGAAGACGTCCGGATGGGAACCGAACGCGGCGAAGAACGTTCCGACGTGGTCGGGGCTGCGGCCCACCCAGCCATGAGTGTGCTTGGCCCACTTTTCGATGGCCTGGCGGCGAAGGACCAGCTCTTCCTGCGTGCGGGGAGCGGCGAAGGTGCGGTTGGCCGGACCGTTGATCTCTTCCGAATGGAACTGCATGCCGCTGGCAGGATCGGCTGCGATATCGAACAGCTCGGCCATGGTCCGGGCAACGTTCGCGAAGGCCGGGTGCTCCAGGACGTTGCCGACTACCTCGCCGTCGAGGATCACCGTACGGCCGTCGTTCAGGGACTTCAAATACTGCTTTCCGGTTCTCATCGGAGTGAGCCTTTCTTGATTTTGTAGTTATGTTCAATGGTGGTCCCATTCGGGAAGGAGAGCTCCAACTTCCAGGAAGTTCCGTCGACGAACTTCCCGTTGAGCAGCGGAAGAGTGCCTCCCAAGCACATGAAATCAGCGTCGCCGATGTCCGTTCGTGCGAGAAGACGCCCGACGACGTCGGCCGGTTTGAGGAGGCCGCTCAGCGAACCTTCCTGGTACAGGTTTCCGTCAACCCATGAACGGGCTGTGCATTCGTCGAGATCCAGGTCCTTCAGTGATTCGACGGCGATCACCTCGTTTGAGACGGGCTTGGGGCAGGCGCGCTTCGAATCGCCAATGTCCAGGGCTTCAATGTCCCGGTCAGTGTGGTCGGAGCCGATGCCGAGGTAGTACTTTCCGTCGTGGCGGATGTAGAGGGGCTCTATCTCGCCTGATGTCAGGTTTTCCGACGTCTCATGCTCGCCCGAGGTCTCGAACAGGTCCGAGTCCATCCGGTAGAACATGGGAACCTCCGGTGGGGGAGCTACGCCGATTGCGGCGAGCTCATCGATGTGATGCTGGACTGCCTTGGGATCGCGGCCCGTGTAACCGGCCACAACCGCATGGAAGTCGGTGATTGCGATTGTCTGGTCGGTGCCCACCACCCTGAAGGTGAGCGGGACTTGCCTTGTGGTTTGCTGTGTTTGCATTGGGTTTCCTCTAAACAGTCAAAGTGTTGTAGGCGGGTAGGCGATCGCCAATGACGGGAAACTCTTCGCGGACTGCCTGGACCTGACGGGGATCGATGTCCACCATCAGAACGGTTTCGTCCGGGCCTGCCTCGGCGATGACGTTGCCGCCCGGGTCCACCACGCGGCTGTGCCCGCCAAGATCCACGCCTTCCTGGTTACCTGCAGCGTTGCAGGCGATCACGAAGATCTGGTGTTCCAGTGCCCTGGCTGTGGTGAGCAACCGCCAGTGTTCCCGCCTGGCAGCGGGCCAGGCTGCGGGAACGATCACGATGTCCGCGCCGCGTGTGCTCAACTCCATCCACAACCCGGGGAAGCGGAGGTCGTAACAGGTGATGCCTGCAACGGCGCCAAACGGCAGCGGGACGATAGGAAGTGAGGAGCCGGCAGTGAGCAGGCTGGCCTCCTTGGACTTGTAGCCGAACACGTGGATCTTCCGGTACGTGTGGACCACGTTGCCGTCCGGCCCCAGCAGGATTGAGGTGTTGCTGAGCTGGCCGTCCCCGCCCGCCTCGATGATGCTGCCCAGGTGAAGATAAACACCCAGTTCCGCCGCTACCCGCGAGCACATGGAGACTGTTGGCCCGTCCAATGTTTCGGCGAGGGCCTCATAGTCGTCGAAGTGGAAGTAGCCGGCGCTCCAGAGTTCGGGGAGCACGATGAGCTCTGCGCCGTTGATGCCCCGAAGGATCGCCTCGACTCGATCAATCCGTTCCTCACGGGTTTCGGAGTCAGGGCTGGACACCTGGACGAGTGCGATTTTCATGCTTTTCCCTTCTCCGGTCCGGCGGTCGGGTCCCTGTCCAGATCGCTGAGCTTCAGGCCCATGGTTTCCTTGGCGAACATCACCGAGACCATGGAGATCAGGCCCATGGCGGCGAGGTAGATGCCGATCGCATAGCCGGTGCCGAAAGCGCTGTAGAGCGCCAGGGCGATGATCGGGGACAACGAACCTGCGATCAGCGAGGCCAGGTTGTAGGACACCGAGGTTCCGCTGTACCGGACGTCCGTGGGGAACAGCTCGGAGAAGAATGCGCCGATCACTGAGCTGTACGCCGCGAAGATCAGGAGCCCTCCCACAGCGGCGGCAATGATGCCCCACACCTGGCCGGTGTTCAGCAGGAAGAAGAACGCGAAGGCCCACACCATGGTGGCGATCGAGGCGCCAATCAGGATTGGCTTGCGGCCCACTTTGTCTGCGTAGACGGCAAGGATGGGAATGGCGACGACGGCGACGCCCTGACCGATCATGACGGCGGTAAGACCTGTCTGCCTTTGCAGCCCCATGATCTGGGTGACGTACGTGATGATGAACAGCGAGTAGATGTAGAAGCCTGCGTTTTCGCCCATCCGGCTACCGGTAGCGATGAGGATTTCGCGCCAGTTGCGGCGGAACAGGATGGCCAGTGGCAGCTTCCGTTCCTTGTTGCCTTCGGCTTCGCGCTTCCGCTGTGCTTCCTTGAACAGCGGGGTTTCCTGGACATAGAGGCGCAGGATGAGGCCAATGACAACCAGCAGGGCGGACAATCCGAACGCTATGCGCCATCCCCATGCCAGGAATTCGCTCTCCGGCATAGTGGCGGCCAGGATGGCCAGGACGCCGGCGGCCATCAGGTTGCCCAGGGGCGGACCCATATTTGGCCAGGAGGACCAGAAGGCACGCCGGGTGCTCTCATTGCTGTGTTCGGAAACCAGGAGGACGGCGCCACCCCACTCGCCGCCCAGGGCAAAGCCTTGGATCAGGCGGAGCAGCAGGAGGAGCAAAGGTGCTGCCAATCCGATGGCGGCGTAGGAGGGGATGAAAGCGATAAGGGTTGTAGCCACGCCCATGAGCATCAGGCTGGCAACCAACGTGGCGCGTCGACCGTGCTTATCGCCGAGGTGCCCCAGGACTATTGCGCCGACGGGACGGGCAAGGAAACCGGCTGCGAACGTTCCGAGGGCCAGCATGGTGCCCACCAAGGGATCGTCGGTGGGAAAGTAGAGCTTGTTGAATACCAGCGCGGCCGCGGTGCCGTAGAGAAAGAAGTCATACCATTCGACGGCGGTGCCGGCGAGACTCGAAGCAGCAACGACGGGCAGGCTGGAGTGCTTCTGTCGCCTCAGTTCTGCTTTCTTCAATTCGGTCATTGTGGGGGTCCTTTTGCGGGGAGATTCCGAGTGCGTGAGCGGTGTCACTAAGAAGACTGTAGACGAGTTGTATACAACCTGTCTATATTTGAAGCAGAACTTTTTCAGGACTCCGCTCCGTTCTGAATGCAACTCGTATACTGGGCAAGGCGAGAAAGGCTCTGCATGATCCAGATGACCCCCACTGCGCAGTCGCAGCCAGAAGTGGCCTACCAGTGGATGAAAAGCTACATCGCAGCACTCCCTCGTGAGGAGGAAACCTTCCTCAACGAAGGGGTCCTGGCAAAGACCACCGGAACATCAAGGACACCTGTGCGTGAAGCCTTGCTGCGTCTCGAAGCCGAGGGGTTCGTCAAGCGCGTCCCCCACAAAGGCGCCTACGTCCCGCCGATCTCGGACCCCGATGTACGCGCCATCCTGCAGGCCAGGGCGGTCGTGGAAAAGTGGGCGGTCTCAGCTGTGGAGACCATGCCTGACGCCCAGATCGAGGCCTTCCAGCGAATCATTGACCAGCAACAGGAAGCGCGGGAAGACCCAGCCCGGTTCATTGAACTGGATACCGAATTCCACACCCTGATGGTCCGGGCAGGGGGCAACCCCGTACTTGCCGATTTCTATGCTTCCCTTCGGCAAAAGCAGCTCAGGATCGGGGTCAAGGCAGTCAGCCAAGGCACCGATCGCGCCGGCGATGTCCTCCGCGAACACCAGTTGATTGTTGACGCCCTCCGCAGCCGAAGCCTCGACGCCGCGCATCAGGCCATTGATGCCCACCTGGACTCCACGCGCTTGGCGGTTATCGGCTACTAAGCCCTGTTAGTCCTCGCTGTGCAGCTCACGCTGCCGTGCGCTCAGCAGCTCAAACTCAGGCCGGGCAGCCACGAACCGTTCTACGGCGTCGAGCACTTGCTGAAGGTGCGCGTGGTCGGCGGCCACCATAGCGGCACCCACCAGCGCTCGCCTATGTTGGTCCTGCATGCCCGTTTCAGCGGCTGACACCTCGAAGCGCCGCTTAAGCTCAGCCACGAGGGGCCGTACCAGCGACCGCTTCTCCTTGAGGCTATGGACATCGCCCAAGAGGACGTCGAACTCAATCCAACCGATCCACATGGTTCATTATTACTTGCCTGCATCTTGAGCCAATCTTGAGCAAAATTCGCATCCAGGTTGAGTAAGCCCCGGGACACTGAACTCAAAGGCCGGAGGGTGACCAGCTGAGGGGGTTGGACATGGAGCTCGATGCATTCTCGGTGAGGGTCGCTCTGGGTGTGGTCACGGTGACCCTCCTGGTGCTGTTTTGTACTTCATTCCACCGCACGCGCTCGCCGTATGCAGGCTGGTGGAGCCTGGCTTTGCTCGAGTTCATGGCGGGGAATGCCGCCTTCCTCCTCAACGGAACCCCCCACCAGCAGTGGGCCAACCCCTTGGGCAACGTCCTGGTGGTGGCAGGCGCTTTCAGCGTGTGGGCCGGAGCGAAGACACTCCGGGACCGGAAGGCCGCGTCATGGCAGCTGGCTCTTGGTCCGGCCATCACGGCTATCGCATCCTTTCTGGAAAGCCCCGGGAGCAACGTTTGGTCCGGAGGCCTGGTTTATCTGGCCATGATGACGGTGGGCATAGCGTTGGCTGCGTACGATCTCTGGTTCATCAAGTCCTCGCATTCGCAAGTCCACAAAGCCCTGTCCGTCGCCGCCGGCCTGCTGGCCGCCTATTACCTGGGCCGCTGGATGGTTTATGCCTTCGAAGGGCCGGGCAGCTACACGTTCCGCACGTATTTTGGGCCCGGGCCGTCCGCGCTGATATCAATGGTTCTTCTGGTCACGGTGTCCTTCAGCATGACGGCCCTGACCAGCGACCAACTCATCAAGGGTCTCCGGGAACGTGCCACCCGCGACCATCTCACGGGACTCCTCAACCGTGGAGCCTTCCTGGACCTCGCCACAACGGAACTCGAGCGCCTTCACTCCACAGGTTCCGGCGCAGCCGTAGTCCTGGCCGACCTGGACCACTTCAAAGCCGTCAACGACGAACACGGTCACGGGGCAGGGGATGTGGCCTTGCAGGCATTCGCTGACGTTTGCACGGCCTCCGTCAGGTCCACAGATCTCATCGGACGCTATGGAGGCGAAGAGTTCGTCCTCTTCCTGCCGGGAGCTACGCAGGACCGGGCGGAGAACATCGCTACCGAAATCAGCCGCCGGATGGCGGCCTTGCCGACTCCAAAGGGTGTTGTATTCCCGACCATCAGCTACGGAGTCACGTCAAGCATTCCCGCTGCAGCCGACCTCAACTTCATGATCGAGGTAGCGGACGCAGCCCTTTACAGTGCGAAAGCGCAAGGAAGAAACAGGATTGTAGGAGCCGACCGCCCCGAGGCGGCCACTATCGCGGATGAGGCAAGATCATGACCTTCAACGAACTCACCACCCGGATCCAGATCCAGCACACCCAAGAACTGTCCGCGTTCCGGCAAGGCATCACGAGCCCTCCCTACAAGGCCGGAACACCCACAGTGCTGAACGCGGATCGACGGTCGGTAAGGATGGGTCCCGTTCAGTCGGTGGAGGACAGCAACGCAAACCTCACCATAGTGGCCGACGTCGAAGGCCTTGCCTGGTTCACGGCGGACAAAGGCCTCCTGGGCAGCTGCATCACAGTGTCCATCGCCGGTCACCGCAGGAACACCGGCACCCGCGTGCACCTCCCGCTCGCAGAATGCGACGCTTGGATTGAGGCGATCCTTGGCGGGGCGTGGATCACCCACGTGTACCGCGCCGGAAACAAGGTGGAGCCGGATGGCAGGCTGGACATTGCCTCATACCGGCTGTTCCTGGACGAACGCCGTAACCCAGTGGCCAAACCGCAGGCTGTCGCTGACTCCAGCCTGCGACGCTTGGAAGAGTCGTGAGAGGCTCCAAACCCCACAGGTTGATCCCCGTTGATTCACGGATCGAGAAATTGGAGCGGCACGTACAGGCGCTGATGGAGGAGCTCCACCGAGCACGCCATGAACAACGCCGCGAGGCCCTTACGGACGCCCTCACTGGGCTCGGCAACCACCAAGCACTGGTGAATTCCTTCGTCGAAGCTCAGGCAGCCACGGCCAAGGGCGCCGTCCCGCCGGCACTTCTCCTCCTGAACCTGGATGGGTTCAAGGCACTGAAGAACTCCGCCGGTCATGCCGCCGCGGACCAGGTTCTGGTCACCGTTGCCATGCGCGTCCGCTCGGCCGTCCGGGAGAACGACGTCGTCACCCGCCTGGGCGGCGACGAATTCGCGGTGCTGCTACCCGCCACCCCGCAAAGTCGGGCCACCGCCGTCGGGAACCGCATCCTTGCCGCGCTGGGGCCGAACATCGACCTCGGCAACAACAGCATCCGCTGCAGCGCAAGCCTCGGGCTGCGCACCGCTGAACCACATCACAGCATCGAGGACCTTCTGCAAGAGGCCGATCTGGCCATGGAAGAATCCAAAAACGAGGGCCGGAACAAGCTCAAAGTCTTCGATCCCGCCACCCTTCACGCCCGGCAGCTTCAGCGGCAGATAGTGGGAGAGCTCCGCGAAGCCATCCGTTCTGATCAGTTGGTCCTCTTCTACCAGCCGATCGTGGAGCTCTCCACTGGCCGGATCGAAGGCTGCGAGGCTCTGGTTCGCTGGAACCACCCCATTCACGGACTGATCATGCCGGACCAGTTCATTCCCGTTGCGGAGGCCACCGGCCTGATCGCGGAACTGGGCAGGTGGGTCCTGCGCAAGGCCGTCGGTCAGTTGCGACAGTGGCGCGACAACCCGGCCACCACACAGCACGACTTCTCCATGCGCATCAATGTGTCTGCCGCCGACCTTCAAAGCCTCGAGTTCGTGGACGACGTCGGTGAAGCACTGGCCGAGGAGAACCTGGCCCCGGAATCACTGGTGCTGGAGCTCACCGAGAGCGCCATCATCCATAACAACGAGCTGGACCGTTACACCTTGGCAAGCCTGCACAGGCTGGGAGTCGGACTCGAGATCGATGACTTCGGTGCCGGTTACTCGTCCATGGGCTACCTGCGGAAACTTCCGGTGGACCGGGTAAAAGTGGATCGGCAGTTCGTCCAGGACCTGGGCACGGACCCTTCGCAGCTCGGTTTCCTGGCCGCCGTCCAGGAAGTCATCCGCTCCTGCGGGCTGGAAGGTGTTTGGGAGGGGATCGAGACCGCCGAACAGGCGGAAGCGCTCCGGAGCATCGGCTGCGCAAGCGGGCAAGGGTATTACTTCGGGCGACCGTTGCCGGAAGCGGACTTCACCGAGCAGCTATCACGGCAAGTGGTGTGGCCGGCTTGATTAACCTGAAGAAGCAAAAGGCCCCGGCGACATTCCAGAGGATGTCGCCGGGGCCTTTTTGGCTTGCCTGCTCTTAGCCGAAGTACTTCGGCAGGGTGGCTTCGTGTGCTTCGCGGAGAGCATCCAAGGACAGCTCATTCACACCGTTGATCTCCAGCTTTCCGCCGGCAGCGTCAACAACGCCGATACGGAGGTGGGCGAAACCGCGCGCGGTGCACATGTCCTTGAAACGGACTTCCTCCGAGCGCGGGACGGACACGATGGCCCGGGCCTGGGACTCAGAGAAGAGGGCGGTGAACAGGTCCACGCCGTCGCGCTCCATGAGTTCTTCAAGGGCGATGCGGGCGCCGACGCCGTAACGCAGCGAGGACTCCACCAGTGCGGCCGCGAGGCCACCTTCGGAGAGATCGTGTGCTGCATCAACCATGCCGTCACGTGAAGCGTTGATCAGGATTTCACCCAATGCCCGCTCTGCTGCGAGGTCGACCTTCGGGGGCAAACCGCCAAGGTGTCCGCGGAGGTTGGACCATTCGGATCCGTCCAGCTCTGCTGCGGTGGTGCCCAGCAGGTAGATGGCCTGGCCGTCCTCGCGCCAGCCCGACGGCGTACGGCGGGCGACGTCGTCGAGCTTGCCCAGGACTGCCACCACGGGGGAGGGGTGGATCGGCGTTGTGCCGGTCTGGTTGTAGAGCGAGACGTTGCCGCCGGTGACCGGGATGCCGAGTTCCATGCAGGCGTCGGACAAACCACGGATGGCTTCGGCCAGCTGCCACATGACATCCGGGTCCTCGGGGGAACCGAAGTTCAGGCAGTCGCTGACGGCCATCGGAACAGCGCCCGAGGTGGCAACGTTGCGGTAGGCCTCAGCCAACGCGAGCTGGGCACCCTGGTACGGCTCCAGGTAGGTGTAGCGGCCGTTGGCGTCGGTGGCCAGGGCAACGCCCAAGCCTGTTTCTTCGTCAACGCGGACCACGCCGGCATCGTCCGGGTACGCCATGGCAGTGTTGCCGCCAACGTAGCGGTCGTACTGCTTGGTGATCCAGTCCTTGCTGCACATGTTCGGTGATGCCACGAGTTCTGTGACGGCAGCAGCCAACTCCGAGGGAGCGGACGGACGGCCGGCGTCCTCAACAGATCCGGTGAAGGAGTTGGCCTGGACCGAGTCCTGCCACTCCGGGCGGGCGAACGGACGGTCGTAGACCGGGCCGTCGTGCGCAACGGTGCGGGGATCGACGTCGACGATTACTTCGCCTTCCCAGGTGATGATGAGGCGACCAGTATCGGTAACCTCACCCAACCAGGAGTACTCCACGGCCCATTTGTCCATAACAGCTTCGAAGGCTGCGATGTTCTCCGGCGTGACAACGGCCATCATGCGTTCCTGCGACTCGGACATGAGGATCTCGCCCGGGGTCAGCGTGGGATCGCGCAGCAGGACCGAGGTCAACTCCACCTCCATGCCGCCGTCTCCGTTGGACGCGAGTTCGGACGTGGCGCAGGAAATACCTGCAGCGCCAAGGTCCTGGATGCCTTCAACCAGGGAGCCCTTGAAGAGCTCCAGGCAGCACTCGATCAGGACCTTCTCAGCGAAGGGGTCACCCACCTGTACAGCCGGACGCTTGGAGGGCTTGGTGTCATCGAAGGACTCCGATGCCAGTACCGAAGCGCCGCCAATGCCGTCGCCGCCGGTGCGCGCACCGAACAGGACAACCTTGTTGCCCTTGCCGGAGGCGTTGGCCAGGCGGATGTCCTCGTGGCGCATGACACCCACGGCCAGTGCGTTCACCAGCGGGTTGCCCTGGTAGACGGAGTCGAAGACCATTTCGCCGCCGATGTTCGGCAGGCCGAGGCAGTTGCCGTAGCCACCGATGCCGGCAACGGCACCGTGCATGACGCGGGCGGTATCCGGGTGGTCGATCGCGCCGAAACGCAACGGGTCCATCACGGCAACCGGGCGGGCGCCCATGGAGATGATGTCGCGGACGATGCCGCCGATGCCGGTAGCGGCACCCTGGTAAGGCTCAACGAACGACGGCGAATTGTGGGACTCGATCTTGAACGTCACGGCCCAACCGTCGCCCAGGTTGGTGACGCCGGCGTTCTCGCCGATGCCCACCAGCATGTCCTTCTTCATTTCCTCGGTGACCTTCTCGCCGAACTGGCGAAGGTGGTTCTTGGAGGACTTGTACGAGCAGTGCTCGCTCCACATCACGGAGTACATGGCCAGCTCGGCGCCGGTGGGGCGGCGGCCCAGGACTTTGACGATCTCGTCGAACTCGTTCTGCTTCAGGCCCAGCTCAGCCCAAGGCAGTTCCGTGTCCGGGGTCTTGGCAGCGTGCTCAACGGTGTCGATGTTGAACTTCTTGGTGGTTTCCGTGGTCACTTGTCGCCTCCCACAATCTTGGTCAAAACGGAGGTGAAGAAACCGAGGCCGTCGGTGTCGCGGGGTGCACCGGCGGAGCCGGACAAGCCAACCTCCGGGCCGAAGCCGGTCTCCACAGCGTGCTCGGGGTGCGGCATGAGGCCCACCACGTTGCCGGCTGCGTTGGAGATACCCGCGATGTCACGGCGGGAGCCGTTCGGGTTGAAGCCCACGTAGCGGAACACCACGCGGCCCTCAGCCTCAAGGGCATCCAGGGTCTTCCCGTCAGCGATGTACTGGCCGTCCTGGTTCTTCAACGGCACAATGATTTCCTGGCCGTCCGTGTAGTCCACGGTCCAGGCAGTGTTGGCATTCTCCACGCGCAGTGTCTGGTCGCGGCAGATGAACTTCAGGTGGTCGTTCTTGATCATGGAACCGGGCAGCAGGTGCGACTCGGTCAAGATCTGGAAACCGTTGCAAATGCCCAGGACCGGTAGCTTTGCCTCGGAGTTCGCGGCGTCGATGATCTTGGACATCAGCGGCGCGAAGCGCGAAATAGCGCCGGCGCGGAGGTAGTCACCGTAGGAGAAACCGCCGGGGATGATGACAGCGTCAACGTCGCCTAGTTCGGTATCTGCATGCCACAGGGAAACCGCTGTGCCACCTGCAAGCCGCACCGCACGGGCGGCGTCGCGGTCGTCAAGGGTGCCGGGGAAGGTCACGACGCCGATCTTGGCGCCAGCCAAGCGGGGCTCCGCGGCGACGGCCACTGCCTCGCCAATCAGGGGAATTGAAGTCATGTCAGGCCTCGACGACCTCGACGTTGACTACATCCTCGATCACCGGGTTGGACAGGAGGGTTTCGGCAGCTTCGCGGGCCTGGGCCAGGATAGCGTCGGTCACCTCGCCGTCGACGGTCAGTTCGAAGCGCTTGCCCTGGCGGACTGCGCTGAAGCTGTTGAAGCCGAGGCGGGGCAGAGCACCCACGATGGCCTTCCCCTGGGGGTCCAGAATCTCGGGCTTGGGCATGACGTCAACGACGATCCGGGGCATCCGGTAACTCCTGTGCGTGAGTTGGGTGAACCTTAAATAAGGCTGCCGCGGAGGTGCCGTCTCACGCCGTTCAGCCGCATCCAAACAGCGTTTTAGCACAGGGCTAAACACGTTGTGAACTGCAATGTTTGAACGGCATGGGGGGCGCTCCGCGAGCTTGCACACCTATTCTACCGGGATCAAGGCACATACCCTATTCAGCCGGATTGCGCGAGGGCACCCCGCCGTGATGGCAGAAATCGCTGGCCGCGGTAGTTCGCCGTCACTAAGATTGCGGCATGGCTGAGAAACCGAAATCGATGGTGCTGGGCGTAGTGGCCGCAGCCGTTTTTGCAGGTCTGGGCCGGATGGTCATCCAGAAAATCATGGCGGACCGGGCCGCGCGGGAGCATCGTGTCACCGCGCCTTTGGACAAGGAAACGCGGGCCAGGATCAGTGACGCCCTACGCACTCCAAGTAAGTAGGACCTAACCGCCGAAGGGCCGATATTCGGCGGAATGGCGCGGATTAGGGCACATACAAATGCGCTATTCAAAGCGGTTAAATGTTGTGATTCCGGCGTAGTTTGGAAGGACACCGGGGTTCAGCCCCAGTACCTTTCAGAATCCAAACCAGGAGGAACAATGACCGAACACATTGCCGAAGTATCCGCCTGTAGCGTTGGCACGTGCGGATTCAACCACAACGGTTGCACCGCATTCGGAATCACCATCGGTGGCAGCCAGGACCACGCTTCCTGCGCAACGTTCATTGACACCAATGCCATGGGCGGCCTTCCCAAGGTCCTCGCCCACGTAGGTGCCTGCCAGCGCTCCGAGTGCGTCCACAACAACAACCTCATGTGCGAGGCACACGACGTCAAGGTTGGACCCGGCCGCGAAGCCGCCGATTGCCTGACGTACGAGCACGCCTGATCGTTCCCGCAAAAGCGGGCCTGACCTCCATGGAGGCCAGGCCCGCTTTTTATTGCGCTTAGCGCTGTGCTAGCCGCCCTTGGGGTTGTTCGCGTCCTGCAATTCCTGCTCGGCCACAGCCTGGATCAGGGCCAGGAGCTCCGGGTCCAGTCCCGGCGCGAATTCTTCCTTGCGTTCCGGAGAAATGGTGATCGGGTATCCGTCAGGCATGACGTCGGTGGTTAGCTCGGTGCCATCGTTGGACGGTGAAGCTCCACGGAAGAGCTTGCCGGCTTCGCTGAGGTTGTCCGCGCTGAAGGTGTACTGGATGCTCTGCAGACCCTTGTCCAAAAGCTTCTTGACTTCCGGGAACTGCTCAGCGTTGGTCTTCGGGATGGGAAGTACCTTGCCCCAGTTCACGCCCAGGCTTTCCAGCGCTTTGGCATAGGCATTCTCGTGGGCCTGGTCCCGCACGATCAGGTACGCGATGGTGGAGCGGGCTGTCTTGTTCTCCGTCATTTCGTAAATGCGGCACTTCTGGAGCCGGCCTGTGGATTCGAGCATCAGGTTGTACAGCAGGTCCAGGACCAGATTGCCGCTGTTGTAGACGTAGGAACCACTCCACGGGTTGCCCGCGGCATCCACCGGCAGCGCACCCTGTGCGCCCACCAGATAGTGGTGGATGTTGCTGTGGTCCAAGGCGATGTTCAGGGGAGTGGCCCCTTTTGCTCCTGGCTCGTCCACGGGGTCGGTCTTCTTGCCTTGGTAGCGCGGTGAGCCGTCAAGGAGCTGGGAAATGGTGGTTCCAATAAGTTCCACGTGGCTGATTTCTTCGGTTCCGATGCCCTGAAGGAGGTCCTTGTAGGGCTTGGAAGCCGGGTCGCCGCGGAAGTTCATACTCTGGAACAGGTATTGCATCATGGTGCGCATCTCACCGAATTGTCCGCCGAGGCCTTCCTGGAGGGCGTTTGCTGCGGCGGGATCGGGCTCGTCAGCGGCGATTTCGTTGATGAGAAGTTGGGTGTGCAGGTACATTGCGATTCCTCACGTTGTTCATGCTGCGTGTTTGGGATGGAAACCCTCTGCTGGCCACCCCGGACCCACTTACCATAAGCATGCTTACTATTTGGAGGCAATGAAAATATCGATTTGATTGCCAGTCGTTAGCCCGCAACCTGATTAGCCAGTGCTGACCCTTCCTTGAGTGCCGTGATGTTTGCCAGCACGAGCTTGGCGGCGCCCTTAGGGCGGTTGCCGGCCACGTGCGGGGTGATGATCAGGTTCGGTGCGCTCCACAATTTGGAGTCGACGGGCAGCGGTTCTTCCTTGGTGACGTCGAGGGCGGCGACGCGCAGCCGGCCTTCCTGCAACGCTGCAAGCAGGGCGTCTTCGTCCACCGTTGCGCCGCGGCCGACGTTTACAAAGATGGCCGTGTTCGGTAGGGCCCGCAGGACGTCTTCGTTCAGGGCATCCGCGGTTTCCGGGGTAGCCGGCAGGATCGAGACCAGGACATCGGTGGTGCGCAGGACTTCCGGGAATTCGTCGTCCGCCACCACGGGAAAACCGTATCGCTCACCTTTGGAACTGGCGACGCCGGTGACGTTCGCGCCCAAAGCGGCCAGGAGGGGAGCCAGCGTCCCCGCGATGGAACCGAAGCCCCAAACGGTGACGTTGGCGCCGTCGAGCGTGTAGAGCTGCTCCGTGTCGGGTGCGGACTGGGCGGCGTTGTATGGCTGGTTCCAGGTGGAGCCCTTCTGGGACTCCATCAACTGGTCCATGCGGCGAACTGCAGCCAAAATCAGGGCCAGAGCATGTTCGGCCACGGGGCCATCGTGAAGGGAGCGGCCGGAAGTGACGGCTACCTTATTCCCGAAGCCTGCTGCCAGCACAGAATCCGGACCAGCGGCGAGCGTCTGGACCAGCCTCAGTTGGCGCATTTCCTTGGCGGCATCGGCCAGGTTGTCCGAGGTGTTCCGCCAAACCACCAGGACTTCCGCGTCGCGGTGCTCGCTGGGAACGGGCTTGTCCACTTGATACACGAAGACCTCGTCCTCCAGTGCGGAGAGGTCCAACTTGATGGTGTCGGGGACAAGGATTTTCACAGCGGCTCCGTTGCTTGAAGTGTCTTGGCGGTACGCACACGACGCTACCGCTTTGCAGGTCCTTGAAGGCTAATAGCTTTTATACCTAGCAATGTGACGCCGAGCACCTTATGGTTGTAGGACGTTCGACGTGGCACGTATCACGTGACATGAACGCCCACTCGAGATCGCACCTCTACCAATCCCGGAGCCAAATATGGGGGAGGTGCCGACTCGGAGCCGATTCGAAAGGACACTGGATTTGAAATCCACACCCCCTGTGCCATTGCTCGCCCGCGTCGCAGCCGCCGGCGCATTGAGCCTGGGCCTCCTGGCAGGTCCCGGGCTTCCGGCAACCGCCGCACCCTTTCCACCCAACAACCCGGCAATTGCGCCAGGCACTTTTACTGAGGCCAACATCGGCGCCGACCGCACTGCCGCGAACTTCTTCTACCGCATCCCAGCTCTGACCTATCCGGGCAACAACGTGGTGCTCGCTGCGTGGGACGGACGTCCGGATTCAGCGGCGGACGCGCCCAACCCCAACTCGATCGTGCAGCGTCGCAGCACCGACGGCGGCCGGACGTGGGGGCCCGTCTCGGTCATTGCCGCCGGCCACGTGGGCGATGCCAGCGGACCCAAGTACGGGTACAGCGACCCCTCCTACATTTACGATGCCGAGGCCGGCAAAGTTTTTGCCTTCTTTGTGTACTCCAAGGACCAAGGCTTCGGCGGTAGCCAGTTCGGCAACAACGACGCCGACCGGACAGTGATTTCCTCGGCCGTCATTGAGTCGTCGGATGCCGGCGCTACATGGAGCCAACCACGCCTCATCACCAATGTCACCAAGCCCGGAACCAGTAAGGCAAGCCCCATGGCCGGCGATGTCCGTTCCAACTTCGCGTCCTCCGGCGAGGGAATCCAGCTCAAATACGGCCCGTACAAGGGCCGCCTGATCCAGCAGTATGCCGGGGACGTCCGGCAGGCGGATGGCACCAACAAGATCCAGGCCTACAGCGTCTATTCCGACGACCACGGCGCCACTTGGCACAAGGGCGCCAACGTCGGGGACCGGATGGACGAGAACAAGACGGTAGAACTTTCCGACGGCCGGGTACTCCTCAATTCGCGGGACAACGCCAACCAGGGCTACCGAAAAGTGGCCATCTCAACGGACGGCGGAGCTACTTACGGTCCGGTCACTCAAGACACAGAGCTTCCGGACCCCGCCAACAACGGTGCCATCGCACGCATGTTCCCGGATGCGGAGCAGGGCTCAGCTGACGCCAAGAAGCTCATTTTCACCAACGCCAACTCCAAGACCGGCCGCGAAAATGTCTCGGCCCGCGTCTCCTGCGACGACGGCGCCACGTGGCCAGGCGTCCGCACCATCCGTTCCGGCTTCTCCGCGTACTCCACGGTGACCCGCCTGGAAGCCGACACATTTGGCGTGCTCTATGAGGGCAATTACACAGACAATATGCCGTTCGCAAAGTTCGATGACGCCTGGCTGAACTACGTCTGCGCCCCGCTCTCGGTCCCGGCTGTCACCACTGCCCCGGGCGCTACACAGCAGGTGCCCGTGACCGTCACCAATCAGGAAGCCGGCGTCCTGTCCGGGGCGAATGCCACTATTTACACGCCCACTGGCTGGTCGGCCACCACGGTACCTGTTCCCGACGTCGCCCCCGGCGCCTCGGCCACGGTCAACGTTGCCCTGACCGCGCCAGCAAACGCCAGCGGTCCGCAGAACCTTAACGCAGCATTCACGACGACGGCTGGCAAGGTTTCGCAGTCCGCCTTCACCGCCACTGTGCCGGCCCCTCCGCGGGTGGGGCTCACCATCACGGGAACGGCTCCAGCCCGGGACGTCGTTGCAAACCCCTACCAAGCGGGTGAGGTCCTCAGCTATTCGTTGAACGTCAAGAGCACTGCCAACGTCACTGCCAATGTGGTGCCTGTTTCCGGGACGTTCGACTCAGGCTTCCTGCCACCGTCGGCCCCCAATTGCAGGTTCAACAATCTGGCCGCCGGCGCCAGTTACAACTGCACCACCGCCAAGCATGTGATCACCGCGGCCGACGTCCAGCGCGGCTATTTCGTGCCGGAGGCGAGCTTCAGCATCACGGCAAGTTCGACGCCGTCGCTCACCGTGACTGTGCCGTTCATTGGCGCCGCGGTCGCTTTGCGCGACGGTCTCCTGACGGCCGACATCAGCGGGGCGCGCGCCGACGTCGGGCGTGACCTCGCCACCCAGCCGTACGCGGCAGGCGACCTGGTCCCGTACACCTTCACCGTCAAGAACACGAGCCCGCTGGTGGAAAAGGTAGTCCCGACGGCTGGCAACTTCAGTCCGTTCCTTCCGGAAGGGCCAGGCAATTGCCGCTACAGCGTCCTGCCGGTCGGTCAGAGCTACCAGTGCTCCACTCCGCGCCACACTGTCACCGCTGAAGAAGCTGAGCAGGGATTCTTCAATCCGAAGACCACGTGGGAAGTCAGCGCGGCGGGTCAAAGCACCAACAACATGGCCGTGGACGGCGGCGAAGTAGATCTTAAGGTCCGTGAACCGAAGCTTGAGGCGACCGTCTCGGCAGTGTGGGAAGACGCCGACGGCGACCGCTTCGCCAGTGCCGGAGATCCCGTCATCTACACCTACACCGTGGGAAACGCCGGCAACGTGGCAGTGACCGGGTTGGAGGCGCCGGAGGCCGGTATTTCCGAAGCCACTTTTGCCGTCGGAGCCACTGTGACTTCCACGCGGCAGCACGTCCTGACTGCCGGGGATGTTGCTGCAGGCAGCTTGGGCGCGCTTTCGTTTGAGGCAAGTGCAAGCAATGGTGACCGGGACGTTGCCGCTGCTGCCGAAGCTGACCCGCTGGTGCTCACGGTCCAGCCCGAACGGCCGGACTTTGAGCCTGTGCTGACCGTCCAGGAGTTGGGCACACCGCCCACTGACCTTGGCACGGCGGATAAGTACAGCACAGGCCAGAGGGTAGAGCTCAAGGGCCTGGACTATGGGAACTGGTACTACGTGTATTTGAACAAGACGGGGTACCGCGTTGGGTGGACCTTTCCCGGCACGGATGCCACCGTTGAGTTCATTCTCCCCTCGGACGTGAAGAATGGCCGGGATGACGTGGTGGTCCTGGATAAGGACGGGTTGCAGGTATCCTTTGACCGACTGCACGTGACGCCCAAGGGCTAGCACCTTTTGTCCGCAATATGCTGCGAAATTATGCGACGGACCGCAGGACATTTCCTGCGGTCCGTCGTTTGTCATTTCGTGAGGAATCACCGGCTCTATGACAAGACAAAAAACTTGAAATGTGCTGTATGTCATATTTGGCTCTCACTAGGTACTCTGTGACTCGGCTGGTTGCGCGGCTTTGACAAGAACTGTCAAAGGTTCAACCAACTAAAAGTTGACAGGGCATGGGCGATGGAGCCCGGTCCTCCCTCAGTGAAAGGTGCAACCACTCGTGAAATCACAAGGAAAGAGCTTCGTCAGAAGCGGGGGACTTCGAAAGGCTGCGGTGCTTGCCGTTGGCCTGCCGTTGCTGCTCTCGTCGATGGCGATGCCGGCCCAGGCCGCTCCCGCCCCGGAGACGCCAGGGAACGTTGCAGGCGTGGCCAAGAAGAACCTTGACCCCAGCGCCTACAAGGACGGCCGATACATGGTGGTCCTGGCCGAAAAGCCTGCAGCGACGTACGACGGCGGCACGGCCGGGCTTGCTCCCACCAAGCCGGAAGAAGGCAAGAAGCTCGACGCCGACAGCGCCGAGGTGAAGGAATACCAGCAGCACCTGCAGGGCCGGCAGCAGGAGATTGCCCAGCAGGAAAACGTCACCATCGAGCGTGACTTCACCACCGCCGTCAACGGCTTCAGTGCCAACCTGACAGCTGACCAGGCGATCAACCTTGCCAAGGACCCCAAGGTCCTCATGGTGGCACCGGACACGCAGTACGCCCCGGACTACTCCACCACCGACTTCCTCAAGCTCAGCGGCCCCAACGGAACCTGGGCTACCCAGTACGGCGGACTGGACAACGCCGGCAAGGGCACCGTTGTTGGCGTGATCGACACCGGCTACACCCCGTCCAACCCGTTCTTCTCCGGTGAGCCTGTTGGCCCGTTGGTGGGCAACGCCCAGGTAGGCGTTCCGTACCGCACTGCTGACGGCAAGATCGCCATGCTGAAGGCCGACGGCGATACTTTCGTTGGTGAATGCCAGCCAGGTACCGACACGGGTGCCGACTACGACGGCAGTGCCTGCAACTCCAAGGTTCTCAGCACCCACTACTTCGCTGACGCCTTCCTGGAGACTGTTCCGCCGGAAAACCGCGCTCCGGAAGAAGTCATTTCTCCCGTCGACGTGGACAGCCACGGCACCCATACAGCCAGCACAGCAGCGGGCAACGCCAACGTTGACGCCGTAGTGGACGGCCGCAGCTTCGGAATCACCAGCGGCATCGCACCCGCCGCCAAGCTCGCCGTCTACAAAGTCTGCTGGGAGGACACAGACCCAGCCACGGGTGGTTGCTACGGCTCCGCGTCTGTGGACGCGATCGAGCAGGCCATTCTGGACGGTGTGGATGTGCTGAACTACTCCATCTCCGGTTCAACCACGTCCACCACCGATCCCGTCTCGCTGGCCTTCCTGTCGGCAGCTTCCGCAGGCATCTTCGTGGCAACCTCGGCAGGCAACTCCGGACCGACCGCCAGCACCGTCAACCACGGAGCACCCTGGCTGACCACGGTTGCCGCGACGTCCTTCTCGCAGGAGCTTCAGGGCACTGTTGAGTTCTCCGATGGCAGCAAGTTCCGCGGAGCGAGCATCATGAACCGCGAGGTGAGCGGGGCCGGCGTCGTGCTTTCCACCAACGCTGCAAGCGGTGAAGGCAACGCTGCGCTCTGTGCTCCCGGCTCCCTGGACCCGGCCAAGGTAGCCGGCAAGGTCGTTGTTTGCGACCGTGGTGTTGTCGACCGTACCGCCAAGAGCGCTGAGGTCCTTCGCGGCGGTGGCGTCGGCATGATCCTGGTGAACCTGACCGATTCGTCCCTGGACACCGACAAGCACGTCATCCCCACCGTCCACGTGAACCCGCCCGCCACTCAGACCATCAAGGACAAGGTCACGGCCAACCCGGCCATCACCGTGTCCCTCCTGAATCGCGACACCACCGGCCTGCCCGCTGAAGCACAGCCGCAGATCGCAGGATTCTCCTCGCGCGGTCCGCTTCTTGCTACCGACTCGGACCTGTTGAAGCCTGACGTGTCCGCTCCCGGCGTCGCTATCCTCGCCGGCGTTTCACCGATCGGAACTGGTGGAGACAACTTCGGCTTCCTCTCAGGAACGTCCATGGCGTCTCCACACGTTGCCGGGTTCGGCGCCCTGATCCTGTCCAAGAACCCGCAGTGGTCCCCGGCCACGGTGAAGTCCGCCATGATGACCACCGCTGGTCCGGTCAAGCTGGCCAACGGCGCCATCAACAAGGATGTCTTCGCCACGGGCGCCGGGCAGGTAGATCCGGCCAAGGTCCTCTCACCGGGCCTGGTATACGACGCCACAACCGAGGACTACCTGAAGTTCATCCAGGGCACAGGCATGGACCTGGGCATGGAGGGGCTGGGCACCACGGCACCCCGCGACATGAACGTTCCCTCTTTCGCGCTCGGCAACCTCGCGGGCAAGATCGAGGTCACCCGTACCCTCACCGCATTGACCCCGGGCACGTACCGGGCATCGGTCAATGTGCCGGGCGTCAACGTCAAGGTCACGCCGTCCGTGCTCACATTCGGTGCCCCCGGCGAGAAGAAGACGTTCAAGGTCCAGTTCGAAAACAAGAACGCCGACCTGGGCAAGTTTGCCATGGGTTCGCTGAACTGGCAGGGTGCCAACAAGACCGTCACCTCGCCGATCGCCGTCCGGCCGCAGTCCGTCATCGCGGACAAGGCCCTGGCTTTCACGGGAACGGGACCTAACGGCTCCGCCACCATCAACATCACCTCAGGCACCAACCTGCCGGTAGGCGTCACCGTTGATGGTCTTTCCAAAGCAGATTCCTCGGCAGTCGAGCTGGTTCCCGGCCCGTTCGCGGGTGAGACCAATGCTTCCAACTACGTGAAGAAGGTGACAGTTGGTGAGGGCAGTGCGCTTGCCAAGTTCTCGGTGATCTCTTCCAACGAGGCCGCGGACTTCGACATGCTGGTGCTCACTCCGTCCGGTCAGCAGTTGCCGGCCGCGACGGCCTCGGCAAGCGAAACCTTGTCCGTTCCCAACCCGGCGCCGGGCGACTACTACGTTTTCGCCAACCTCTATGCGAGCCCCAACAACCAGCCCACAAAGGCCACTGTTGATGCCGCCGTCCTGGGCGCCAACCAAGGCAACGCGACCGTGACGCCGAATCCAATCCGCCTCGCCAATGGCAAGACGGGCCAGATCTCGCTGAACTGGAAGAACCTGGAACCCGGCTCCTACATTGGTCGCCTGACCTTCGCAGGTACCAGCGAGCCGAGCTTCGTCACCGTCCTGGTCAACCCGGGCGGAACCGTCGTGGTTCCGGACGAGGAAGACCCGAAGAAGGACAAGAAGGACAAGAAGCACGGTGGCAAGATCCGCGCTGACGAGCCGACACAGAGCAACAACGCCGGCTAAATTCCTGCAGGACACGCAAATGGGCTGAGGACACCTGAATCCGGGCGTCCCCAGCCCATTTGCGTGTCATGGGACGGAATCGGTGTCCTAGGCAGCGCCCGTGGAGCCTCCGGTATTGCCCAACAACGCCGCCAAGGTTTTCCAACGTGCGATCTCGCATCCGTCGGTGCGGCTGAATTGGCTATGGACCTTGCGTCCACGGAACCATCCGGTGACTACAGCAACTTGCGGGCCACCGTATTGCTGAGTGCAGATCCGGTCCGGCCTGGGCTCGGGAAAGAAGATTTCTTCCCCGAATTGCTCGACGGCGGCAAGCGCCGCAGGCGCGTCGGGCAAATTTGAGTCCAGCGAGTCCGGGTCTGCAGACATGATCCCGGCAGCGGACCGGAGGTGGAACTCCCGGCTGTCAGCGCCAGGCGCCTCCGTCAGTCTTACTGTGAGGTCGACGTCGTACTCGCTGTTCTTTTCGGAAACCATGGTTACCTTTCGCTGGTGGCGGCGGGTGCTCAGGCAGCCAAACCGCTCAGCTCATCCAAGAGCGGCCCTACTGCCTGGAGCACGCGGGCCCGCAACTCCTGGGATTCGGTCGCGAAAGCCCGCTGGTATTCAACGTACTCGGCCTTGCCCTGCGGTGTCTCAATCCTGATGGGCGGGTAGCCCCATTCTTGAAGATCGTAGGGAGACGCCTGCATGTCCATCGTGCGGATCCGCCATGACAACTCGAAGCAGTCCATCACCAGCTCGCTCGGCAGGGCAGGCGTTAGCTTGTAGGCCCACTTATAAAGGTCCATGTTGGCGTGCAAGCAACCCGGCTGCTCCATGGTGCGCTGGTTCTCGCGGGTAGGCGTAAGTTCATTCAGCGAGGTGGCGTCAGGCGTGTAGAAGCGGAAGGCATCAAAGTGCGAGCAGCGGATGCGGTTCTCTTCCACCACGGTGTCCGTACCGTCGCCGCCAAGCCTCAGCTTGAGGTACTCATGCCGCAGCTCAAACTTTTCCTGCCGATACACCATGGCCCACTCGTGCAGGCCAAAGCACCCAAACTGTGCCGGTCGCTTGGCCGTGCCCGCGAGGATGATTCCGGCGAAGCGGACAGCTTCGGTGCGGTCGGCAAGGAAGCCGGCCCGCTCAAAGGTGACTGCCGGCGTTCCCGCTGGAAGCCCGACAGAGGCGAGTTCGGCGTCGTCGGCCGCTCTGTAGAACTTCCAGGAGACGCGCTCCAAGGCGCGCTCGCCGCTGAGGACTACGCCGTCGCCGGGATGCCAACGCTGCAACTGGCCCGGCTTCTGCGTGTAGTAGGTGAAGAGGAAGTCCTCTACGGGGTGCTTCTTACCGGCTGAACGACGCGCCAGATAGGGATCTGCATAACGCGCGACGCGTGCATGGTGGGCTGCCTCCAGCCCGAGCCATCGCTCTTGGGGGAGGTGCCGCAGCCTAGAGGCCGCCATCTGATCCGAGGACGCTCTTCGCGGCGTCCCACAGGGCGATTTGGCAGCCATCCGTTCGGTTGAAGGAAGCGCTGACTTCCTTGCCGTCCACTGAACCGGTCACCTTGGCTGTTGCCGGGCCCCCGTACTGCATGGTGCAGGCTTGGTCCGTTCGCATCGGGGCGGGGCTCAGGACGGAGGGGCCGTTCTTGAGTGAAGTGCAGGCCTCGGCTGCCGACGGGTGGCTGCTTTCGGCGGCGGGCACACCATTCGTGCAGACGAGTGTGAACGACTGGGGAGCGGACTCCGGAGTTTCAAGGAGCGTGATGGAGAGTTCGGCATTGCCTGCGCCGGTGGCTGTTGACGCGCTGGGAGTTGCGGTTTTGCTGGGGCTGCTGCTTGAAGTGGCCGACGACGACGGCGCTTCCGTCGGGCTGTTGGTGGAACCCGGGGTGGGGGTGCCTGAGCATGCGGCGAGGCCGGCGATGGCCAATACTGCCAGCAAGGGCCGAACAAATCGCATGCGCATTAAGTCTCCTAGGTTGCATCCATTTTACGCGGCACTTTTGGTGCCCGCTTCTGTGTTCGCTTCAAGAAGACCACCGGGGGAGTGTGCTTGGCTAGGGAGTTGCGCTGATGGGCTTCTGCTGTTGCGTGGCCGCGATCAGTCCGGTCATGGCCTGGTGGAGTTCGGCTACCTCTTCGCGGCTTAGCTGCAGGCGCTCGCGAATCTCCCCCGGAACGGCGGTGGCCTGCTCTCGAAGGGCGGCACCTTTGTCCGTCAACTTGACCGCCAATGCGCGTTCATTGCCGGGCACTCGCTCGCGGGTAATCAACTCGGCTTCCTCCAGTCGCCTGAGTAGCGGGGAGAGAGTGGCTGGTTCGTGCAGGAGGCTGTCGCTGATGTCCTTGAGTGTCCGGGGGCTCCGTTCCCAGAGGGCAAGCATCACCAGGTATTGGGGATGGGTAAGCCCGAGCCGCTCAAGCACAGGCTTGTAAACACCCACAACACTGCGCGAGGCCACGGTGAGGGCGAAGCACAGTTGGCGCTCCAGAAGGAGATCGTCGGTCTCGCGGGTGGACTCGTCAAGGGTTGTCATGGCTGCCTCCTGTGCTTGCTGCCTGAACTATTAGCGCATGTTTGCTGATTAGTTAGTGCACTAATGATTAGCGTACTATGGACGTACTGAACCGCCTAAAAGAGGAGTCGATCCGCGTGGCCAAGGAATCCTTCACACGGAAGTTCATGCGCGCGACAGGGAAGTTCCGGGTAATTTTCGGGCCTGCGCACAGCAGCTCGCTCGATCACGAGATGACCGAAGCCAACCAGAAGCTGCTCGCGCAGCGCCAGGCGGAGACCCAACAGTGGGAAACCCTCCGCCGACCCGACGGCAGCACCTACGTGGTGCCCCGCAACCCGGAGGACAAGTCGTTGCGGTAGCGTTCACTACCACCCGCGCGTAAAATTGGCCTCACTGAACGGCACGCACCAGCCCTGCCGCTTTTCTCTCTCCGGTAGGAAGGGAGGTGGAAAACATGGGACGCAGAATGGAAGGCTTCGTCCACGTGACCGAGCGGCTGCAGTCCGTTTTTGGACCGGCAACCCACGGCGATACGGACAGCCCCGTGGTGCACAAACACGATGACTTCGAGACCGCTTCCGAGGCGGATCTGAAGAACTTCGACGTCGAGACTGATTCTGAGGGCCATCACTACGCGGTCCGGAACAACGATCCCGGCCCGACCAGCACCGACTACAGCCTCTAAGGAGATGCGTGAGGAGCCGAAGGGTCGGACCGCGAACGCCGACCCTTCCTTGCGTGCCCGCCGGCCTTACGCGCCGGCCGGTTCGCCATCTTGACCTTGATCAGTTCACCGTGCCACTGTTGAGCAACTAATCAGCATGCTTATCGTATGGATGGTGCGGTAAATGCTGGTCTACAGAGGGGGCCGTCAATGAGTTTCCAGGATGATGCAGCAAGGATTCCGGGTGGTTCCTCGCGCCCGGACCGGGGAAGCGCGAACAAGGGTAGCTCGGAACAACGGGAGAGCGTGATCCCGCCGGCTTCGGGACACGACCGGCCGACCCGCACGGCTGCTTTGTGGGTGGCGGTGGCTGTGGGCTTGGTGGTTCTGGTGATGCTGATCGTTTTCTTCGTCCAGAACCAGGACATGATCACCGTCCGGTTCTTCGGGCTGGAGGGGACCCTCGCGCTCGGCACCACGCTCTTCATAGCCGCCGTGGGCGGCGGGGTCCTGGTGGCCCTTGCAGGCGGGGCCCGAATCCTCCAACTCAGAATCGCCAATCATCGCCGCAAGAAGGGCGTTGGCGGACCGGGAGGCGGCTACTAGCTTTAACTGCGGAAGGACCGGAGCCTTTGCTCCGGTCCTTCCGCAATTTAATCCCGACGGCGGCACTCCCTGACGATGTTAAGTCCGCCGGGGTGGTGGGCGGTTTTAGCCTTCGCAGTCAGTGCAGTAGGCGACGCCATCTTTTTCGCGTGCGATCTGCGAGCGGTGGCGAACCAGGAAGCAGGAGTGACAAGTGAACTCGTCGTTGGCCTGCGGTATGACCTGGATGACCAGTTCTTCGGCGACGATTTCGCCGCCGGGGCCGTTGGCATCGAGGCCATCGGTTTCGTCCAGTTCAAGCACGACACTCTTGGCCGTGGGAGCGCTGGCGGACTGGAGAGCCTGGAGGGACTGCTCCTGGTTCTCTTTTACATCGGTACGGAGTTCGTCGTAATCGGCTGCCACTTTTTAATGCCTCTTCGTGTTAGGGGGTTACCGGGTATGCAACGTACAGCATGCCACGAAAATTCCATACCATACCCCAGTTCTACAGCTTGTGGCGAAAACCACGTGGGTGACAGGCAAAAAAACCCGCCACCCACCGTCATTTCGCCCCTGTATTACCGAAGTTCAATCTCCAGGGCCTGGAAGTCGTCGGACGCGTGGCGACCCACCAACAGGCGGAACGTGCCCTGCTCAAACTGCCAGCCGCCGTCGTAATATGCAAAGGCCTTGGCCGGGATGCGTATTTCCACGCTCTCCGTGCCGGCTGGAGCCAGATGTGTCCCGGCGTAGCCAGCAAGCCAGCGAACGGGTCGCTCCACGGTGGAATCGCTACGCTCCAAGTAAACCTGGACAACTTCCCGCCCCGTGCGTGAGCCGGTGTTTCGGACCGGCACGTGCACCATAACATCGTTCCCGGCAGTGACCACCTGTGGGGCGTGGGCCTTGCCCAGTTCAAAGCTTGTGTATCCAAGGCCATAACCGAACGGCAGTGCCGGGGCAGCGCCGCCTTCGGCTTCCTGCTTGAGCCAGGCGCGGTAGCCGATATGGATTCCCTCGGAGTAGACCACCTTGCCGTCAACGGGTGTGGTGTTCAGGACGGGAACGTCTTCCAGGGCGGCGGGCCAAGTGGTGGGGAGGCGACCGCCGGGTTCTTCGGTGCCGAGCAGGATGTCGGCGATGGCGTTGCCGAATTCCTGGCCGCCGAACCAGCCCAGCAGTACTGCGCTCACCTTGTTGAGCCACGGCATGAGGACCGGCGACCCGGAGTTCACCACAACCACTGTGCGCGGGTTGGCCGCGGCTACGGCTTCCACGAGCTGGTTTTGGTATCCGGGCAGGTGAAGATCCTTGCGATCGAAGCCTTCGGATTCAATAGCGGCGTTGGTGCCCACAACCACCACTGTTATGTCGGAGTTCCGGGCAGCTTCCACTGCGGCGTCAATCTCAGTTCGCGGGTCCGCGACCACCGTTTCCTCGCCCAGCAGGATGGCCGTGAACGGAATGACCTGTTGCTCGGGCAGCCGGTACTCCGCTTCGATGCGAACATTCTGACCGGCCGCGGTTTCGATTGCGTGGACGGTCTTGGGAGGATCGAACAGGGCGGCGCCCAGGACTTCCGTGCCGTCCTCGAGCTCGCTGTCGAAGACTTCCGCTCCGTCCAGGACGAAACGGATGCGGCCCACGGTGCCAACGCCAAGGTGGTGGACGCCTTCTGTTTCGGCTGTCCAGACCGTTTCCATGCGGATGGAGGCCGCGCCGTCGGGAATTCCGATGCCAAACCAGATAAGGTGCGAGGCCAGGCGGTCTTCGCCGGAGATTTCCGTGCCATCTTCCGCCAGGAAGGTTACGCGGATTCCGGGGACATCGGAGACGGGATTATGGAGCGACGCCCGGGGGAACGGCTGGATGCCCTCGGCTACCTTGGCGCCACGCGCGTAAGTGACGGTGACGTCGTCGGGCAGCGCCTTCCGCAGGCCTTCCAGCGGCGAGACGGTGTACTTGGGCATCACGGTGGCGCTGCCGCCGCCCTGGGTGCGGGCCTCGTCGGCATTGTGGCCGACCACAGCCACACGGCTCAGCGCCTTGGCGTCCAGCGGCAGGATGCCGTTGTTACGGACCAGCACTGCGCCGCGGACAGCGACTTCACGTGCGACGGCGGCCCCGTCCAGTTGCGTCGGGAGCTCGGTGACGGCAGGCTCGAAGCCTTCGAGGGAGCCGACACGTGCGGCGAGCCGCAGGATGCGGGTGACCTTTTCCAGGATCGCCTCGCGGCTAACGCGGCCTTCGTTGACGGCAGTGAGAAGCTTGGGTCCCCAGTGGCCTACAGGGCCCGGCATTTCCAGGTCCTGGCGGGCGTTGGCAGCTTCCACCGAGCGGACGCCCGTCCAGTCGGAGACGACCACGCCGTCGAAGCCCCATTCGGTGGACAGCGGCGTTTCCAGGAGCTTGTTCTCGCTGGCGGTTGTGCCGTTGATGGAGTTGTATGAGCTCATCACCAGCCACGCCCGGGCCTCGGTGATGGCGTCCTCGAAGGCTGCCAAGTAGAGCTCGCGCAAGGGGCGTTCGTCCACCACAGAGTCCGCGGTGAAACGCTCGGTTTCAGCCTCGTTGGCCAGATAGTGCTTGGGGGTCGCACCAACGCCCATGGACTGGACTCCTGCGACATACCCGGCGGCCATGGTTGCGGTGAGCCGTGGGTCCTCACTCATGCACTCGAAGTGGCGGCCGCCCAGCGGGGAGCGGTGCAGGTTGATGGTGGGGCCCAGGACGGCGTGGACACCCTTGCGGCGGGCCTCCTGGCCCAGGACCTGCCCGTACCGGCGCGCCGTCTCGACGCTCCAGGTCGCGGACAAAGCCGACGACGACGGCAAGGAGACTGAGTCGTGGCGCTCATCAAAGTCTTCACCTCGGACCCCTGCCGGACCGTCGGACATGACCACGCGGGACAGGCCGATCTCCGGGATGGCATGCGTGGACCAAACGTCCGCGCCGGTGAGTAGCTTGACCTGCTGCTCGAGCGTCAGGCTCCGGGCCAGTTCGAGGATCCTGGCTTCCGCATCCTGAGTTCCTGCTTGAGGGGCTGTAACGGCGGCCGAGAGTGTGGGATTCATTTACTTGACTCCTTTGATACGTGTGACGAGGAGGGCTCCGACAATGCCGACAACGGCACCACCGAGGAACAACGCGGGGTAGCCACCCAGGGCGATGACAGGGAAGGCGATAGCAGGCACCAGGGATTGGGGGAGAGCCTGGGCGATGTTGAAGACGCCGAAGGTCTTGGCATTTTCTGACTGGTCGCTGGGGAGCAGGTCCGTAATGAGGGCTACGTCCACGGCGCTGAAGACGCCGAGGCCCAAGCCCAGGATCCCTTGGCCCACCAGCACCTGACCTGTGTTGGTGCTGGTAGCGATGACCACCAGGCCGCCCATCATGATCAGGGCGGAGATGATCACCATGCTTTTGCGCTTACCAAGGCGGTCGCTGATCCGGCCACCTGCGAGGCTGGTGACCACGGTGCCGGCTGAGCTCACCAAGGTTGCTTGGAACACCAAGCTGGTAACCTGCGTTTCAGCGACGTGGAGGTGGTCCGTGAAGAAGTACGGCAGGTAGAGAAGGCCGGCGCAGTAGCCCACGTAGACCAGGAATTTGGTGACCCAAGCCCACCCCAGGCCCGGGTAATCCTTGGGGTTGAAGTAGAAGGAACCCAAAATCTCCTTGAAGTTCAGCGGCGCCGGTTTCTCGGTAAGGACGCGGTCCTTGAAGGTGAAGGCAAAGGCAATGGCTATCGCCGTGCCTACAATCCCCGGGACTACCGCCATCTGCAAGGCGGTTTCGAACATCTGCGCGAAGAAAGCCGCTGCCACAAGGCCAATGGGCAACGTCATGCCGATAAGGCCGGATAGGCGTCCGCGCTCCGTGGGTCCGGCTTGGTCGGGAAGGGTTGCGACCAGAGCGGCCAGGGCGGCGTTGAAGCCCAGCTGTGCTACAACCCAAGCGATCAGAACCACACCGACTTCCGTGGCCGAACCCAACAGGAAGAGTGCTGCAAGGCCGAGGAGTGATCCACCGACAATCCAAGGTTTGCGCATGCCGAAGCGGGACATGGTGCGGTCACTGAGCCGACCGAAGAACGGGTTGGCGAGCAAGGCGACGGCAGCTCCGACGCCGGCCACGAGGCTGAGCGCACCGGCGCGAGTATCCGGGGTGGTGATCTCTGAAACCTTGATAGCGAGGACTACCAGTGCCGGGGCGAGGACGGCCATCCAGAGTCCGGCGCTCGCGATGGGCATGCCGATGACGTAGGCGCGTGAAGCGGTTTTGGGTGGGGTGCTTTCAAGCGCCCGGCTAGCGGTGTCCGCGCCTGTTACCTGCTGATTGAGATTGAGGGCCACATTGCCTCCTGGTGAACGGGTGACCCACCGTTGGGTCTTGATGGAAGACTCTAGCGACAAAAATCTAGTATGACTAGGTTTTGGGGAAAAAAGTCGAGTGATACTCGATTTTCAGACCTTCAAATAGACTGAACGGATGTCAACACCCAGGGCCCGCGGCCAATACGCCAAGGGCGCCGAACGCCGCGAACAGATCATCCAGACAGCTACGGACGTCTTTGCCACGGAGGGCTTTGAAGGTACTGCTCTCAAACGCGTCGCCGAGCTGGTAGGCGTCAAGGAAGCAACCCTGTTCCACTATTTCAAGGGCAAGCAGGAACTACTGACCGCAGTCCTGGCCGAAAGGGATCGTCGGGCACTCGCAGTTGGTGGCGAATCCGGTGTGGGCTTGAGCCACATGCCCGGCATCGCCGAGCGGAACCGCAACGAGCCCGGCCTGACCACGCTTTACGCGGTGGCCTCCGCCACTGCCAACGACCCCGGGCATGCCTCGCACGCCTACTTCAAGGACCGCTACGAGACCGTAGTGCGGGACGTCGCCGTGGACATCGAGCGGCGACAGAAGGCAGGCGAGGTACGGACCGACGTCGGGGCTGAAGCACTCGCGAGGCTGGTGGTGGCTGCTTTCGATGGTTTGCAGTTGCAGTGGCTCTACGACAAATCCGTGGACATGGCTGACGGGCTCCGGGAGCTGATCGACGTTCTGCTGGCGCCCAGGGCCGGGCATAGCGCCTGAAAACAACGACTTAACAGCGGAAGGACCGGAGCGTCGGCTCCGGTCCTTCCTTTCTCGGGCTTGGTGACTCTAGCGGCCGGTGCCGCCGTAGACGGTAGCCTCAGCGTCGCCGTCGAGCTCGAACGCATTGTGGATGGCGCGCACGGCGTCGTCCAGAGCGTCAGCGCTGGTAACTACGGAGATGCGGATTTCCGAGGTGGAGATCATATCGATGTTAATGCCGGCGTCGGAGAGGGCCTTGAAGAAAGTGGCCGAAACGCCGGGGTGCGAACGCATGCCGGCGCCGATGAGGGAAAGCTTGCCAACGTGCTCGTTGTATTCGATGCTTTCGAAGCCGATCTGGCCCTCAGCTGCTCGGAGGGCGGCAAGGGCGTCAGCGCCTTCGACGATGGGCAGGGTGAACGAAATGTCCGTGCGGCCGGTGCCGTGGGTGGATACGTTCTGGACGATCATGTCGATGTTCGAGTGTGCGTCTGCGATCACCTGGAAAATTGCAGCTGCCTTGCCGGGGATGTCCGGTACGCCCACTACTGTGACCTTGGCTTCGGACCGGTCGTGTGCAACGCCGGAGATGATTGGCTGCTCCAAGGCAACTCCCTCTTGAATAGTGAACTTTTCGTCGGCCCCGGGGATGACCCAGGTGCCTTCGTTCTGGCTGAATGACGAGCGGACGTGCAGCGGCACGCCGAAACGGCGTGCGTACTCCACGCACCGCAGGTGCAGGATCTTTGCGCCGGACGCGGCCAATTCCAGCATTTCTTCGCTGGAGATACGGTCGATCTTCTGGGCGGAGCTCACAACGCGGGGATCGGCTGTGTAGATGCCGTCCACGTCTGTGTAAATTTCGCAGACGTCAGCTTCAAGCGCGGCGGCCAAAGCAACAGCGGTAGTGTCCGAGCCGCCGCGGCCCAAAGTAGTGATTTCGTTAGTGCTGCGGCTCATGCCCTGGAAGCCAGCCACGATCGCTATATGTCCCTTGTCAAGGGCCGTGCGGATCCGGTGGGGGTCGACGTCGATAATCCGGGCCTTGCCGTGGATGCCGTCGGTAATCATGCCGGCCTGGGATCCGGTGAAGGACTGTGCGGAAGCGCCGAATTTGTTGATGGCCATGGCGAGCAGGGCCATGGAAATCCGCTCGCCTGCGGACAACAGCATGTCCATTTCGCGGGCGGGAGCTGAGTCCGTGACCTGGCTTGCGAGATCCAGGAGTTCGTCTGTGGTGTCACCCATTGCGGAGACAACAACCACAACCTCGTTGCCGGCCTTCTGCGCATCCACGACGCGCTGTGCGACCCGCTTGATGCCATCAGCATCGGCAACCGAGGAACCGCCGAACTTTTGAACGATCAGCTGCTTGGTAATGGCAGCCTCGTTGGAGAGCTCTTCGATCTTCACTTCGGTAGTGGGCATAGTCATGCGCGCACCCTCACTGCATCAATAGGGTTCGAACGCGGCATGCTGAATTCCAAATTGGAGCACGCCTGCGTAGCTTATTTGCCCAGTTTATCGCCGCGTGCAGGGCTGGTAGGAATTGTGACCACATAGCGGCCACGTGCTCTCCCTACCACCCGGCAGTGCCCGGGCCGCCCTTGAACGGACCTACAATCTGCCGGGTAATCCAGCCGCCGTAGAAGTTGCCTTCCTGGAAGGCCACCTGCTCGCCGTCGATCTCGCAGGAATCCATGTGCTCCGGGTAAAGGGCCACCCGGCTGCTGAGGGCCTCGAAACCCAGGGCCGGTTGTGGGTACGTCCAGCCGCCACGCTCAACAACCATGCCTCCGGCAACGACGTCGAAATAGCTTGCTTCTCCCTTGAACTCGCAGAAAGTGGTGCCCCCAACAGGGACCAGCACGCCGCTCCGGAAGGCATCCAACGGCACGTAGTAGACAGGCGGATGGCTGGTCTCCAGGACCCGCACAGCATTGGTGGTGTCAACAATCAGCTGACCGCCAAGCCGCACCACAACCCTTTCGGATCTCGGCTCCACCCGGGGCGGGCGCGGATAGTCCCACACCGATTCCTGACCGGGAGCTGGTTTGATGGGACGGGGGCGCCGAAAGACGCCGTTGCTGGAGACCATGAGCCATGGTGGCACGCTCGGCTGGGATCTCGCCTTGAATTCGTGAAATCGGGGCATACTCCGGGTACGCCATGAGAGCTAAGACCATCTTTGCGTACACGAAGGAAGAATGGGGCATCGGTGCGAGTTCCGGCGGTGGCGACTACAACCTGATCCGCTCCTTCTACTTCAGCCTGGCGCTGACCATCCTCATGGCGCCGGTTGCGCTGTTCTGCCTGATGGTGGAAAGCGTCCGATGACCACGCCTATGAATGGTTCTTGGCCCACCCATCGCCTCACATCCACATGACCCTGGAGTACTTCCAAACTCCGGCAACTAACGGACAACACCGCAGGGAACTAGCCCACTCGATCTAGAGGGCGCACGATCGACCGGCGTACCATCCACTTCATGAGGTTTGTGAGCGGCGATGTCCGGCGTTCGTGACCAGGAGGACGGCTCGGATCCGGGCTGGGATGAACCCGAATACGAAGTGATCGGCGGCGTCATCGACGATCATCCTTCCAGCACTGCCCGGAAGTTGGATTCGGGGCGGCCCCGCGCATCCGGAACCTACAAGATGACTGCGGGCGAGGCATGGAAGAACACCCGGAAATCCTTCACATCGTGGTGGTTCTGGTTGGCTTGCGCACTGGGGATTGCGCTCGCGTGGGGGATGGCCGCCGCACTCATTGTTTGGGGAGAGGCCAACGGCTGGTTCGAGACCGAGGTTGCAGGCGCCGTGTATTTGCTGATGGCGGCATTCCTAGCACTGGCGGCTGCCATGCTGGGTGCTGCTTGGGGCTTCCGGCATACGCAGGGGAGCATCCCTGTTCTGCTGCTGTCAGGAGCCATGAGGGGTGTGGCGTTGGCTGCGACGGGATGCGGTGCATTGCTCCTGGTGGGCCTCAGCTTCGGCGGACCAACGGCGCTGGCCGGTGCCGCCGTCGTCGTCATAGTTCTTGAAGTAGCGCTGTTCGGGCTGATCGGTGCCGGTTCGCGGAGATGCTTCGCCAAGACAGCTCCCGGTGCGGCTTTGGCTGCGGTGCTGGTGGCTTTCTTGTGCATAGGCAATGTGGTGGTCACGCTCCTGCTGATTCCCACGACCGCGGGAACAGCCCAGGTTTCCGTGCCCGTCAACGTCGAGCGCGATGACTCCGGAAGAGTCATCGCGTACGAATGCGTAGGCAGTCTTCGTCCCGTTGAGGTGGCGCACACGGATCGGATTGCCTGGCTGGCCACGTCCAACCCTGTCCTGCTCCTGGGAAGCGTGGGCGGTGAACTGGCAGCTACGGACAACCCGGTTGGGTGGATGTTGTCCGGACTGCAATGGGCTGCCGACGGTCCCTCACGCGAAGTCCCGTGCCTCGGCGGGATATCAAGTGCTGGCCTTGCGCCTTCGATCCCCGTCGCTCTGACCGGCTTGGCTCTGCAGGGGCTGCTGGCTGCGCTGGTGCTTGTTGCGGGACGCTGGCAGGCGGCCCGGCGGGCGGAGGCTAGTTCGGAGCCCGGGTCACCGGCTGGCGCACATACTCGGAAATCACGACGCCTGAGCCGAAGGCAGTCGTCGACACCTCGCTGAAGGCGCTGGGCTGGTAGGCCCCGGGCGCGAAGAGCGGGATCCCGTCACCAAAGAGCAGCGGGCTGCGTTTAAGCACAAGCCGGTCGATTTCACCGGCGAGCTGCGTTGCGAGTTGCCCGCCGCCACAAAGCCAAATCGCCTTCCCGGGCTTTGACTTCAACCGGCGTACAACGTCTACGGGGCCTTCGTCGGTAAGCGTCAAATTCGGGTGCTCGCCCGGAATGTCCGCCTCGGTGCGCGTCCGGCTAAACACTATTTGTTCGAGGTGCTGATACGGGCTGGTCATGCCCGCCGGAAGGCCCACGGCGTAGGTATTCCAACCCATCACCACCGTGTCGAACATCGTCCCGTTCCGTTGGATGCCCATGGCGTCCGCGATCACGGTAGGAATGGCGTCAGGGAAGCGTTGATTCTGTGCGGCCATGTGGTCGCCCTCCACTGGGAAGGCATCGAACTCGCCTCCGGGGCCCGCAATGTAACCATCC
Source organism: Arthrobacter sp. M2012083 (assembly GCF_000281065.1). Taxonomy (GTDB): domain Bacteria; phylum Actinomycetota; class Actinomycetes; order Actinomycetales; family Micrococcaceae; genus Arthrobacter. Next base: position 89,602 of record NZ_AKKK01000011.1, on the reverse strand, counting down.
AGGCTTACGGCAACGTAGTAGACAAGTTCTCGCACGGGACCCCCATCGCGGCTGATGTTGTGATTGCGAGATTACAGCAAGGCGTTGCGCCTGCCCTCGAACGCGCGGCCCAAAGTGACCTCATCGGCGTATTCAAGGTCTCCACCCACGGGCAGGCCCGAAGCCAGTCGCGTTACGGTGATTCCGATCGACTTGAGCATGCGGGCAAGGTAAGTAGCCGTAGCCTCACCCTCGAGGTTGGGGTCTGTGGCGATGATGATTTCCTGGATGGCGCCGTCGTTGAGGCGTGTGAGGAGCTCACGGATGCGCAACTGCTCCGGGCCGATGCCCGCGATGGGGTTAATGGCACCACCCAGCACGTGATAGCGGCCGCGGAAGGACCGCGTGCGTTCCACGGCCAGGACGTCCTTGGACTCCTCAACGACGCAGATGACCGACGGGTCGCGGCGCTGGTCGCGGCAGATGTTGCACGTCTCCTGCTCGGTCACGTTGAAGCACACACTGCAGAACTTCACGCGTTCCTTGACCGTGGTGATGGCCGTGACCAGGCGCTTCATGTCCTCGGGGTCCGCCTCAAGGATGTGGAAAGCCAGGCGCTGCGCCGATTTGGGGCCCACACCGGGAAGCCGGCCGAGCTCATCAATCAGCTCTTGAACTGCACCTTCGTACACAATGTCCTCGTTAGGTTGAAATCAATGCTGGAGTCAGCGGGGTTGTAGGGGAGAACCGTCCAAGGCGCGCTCTTCAATCAGCTTTCCGCCCAGAATACGCTCCACCGCGGCGCGCCCAAATACCCGGGATTCCTCGATGGTTTCGTCTTCCGGGCTGGGAATGTCCTCCGCGACCGATTCTGGCTTCGCTTGGGTCCTCACCGGCGCCTGGACACGGCCCGCTTGGGCTTCGGGGCTGTTCGTTAACCGCTGATAGAGGCTTTGACGGCCAGTTGGACTGCCCGACGGCGCAGCCTCCTCGAGCGTCGCAACGGAGCCGTGCGCTTCCTCGGGTTGAGTCGCCAACGACGGCCAGGTCGCCGGGGCGTTGCTGGTTGCCGGGGCAGGCATGGATTGCGCTGCGGGCCAGCTCGACGCCGGTGCGACGTCCCAGCTGGAGCTCGGGTTCTCCTCAGCGTTGGTGGGGTGACCGTAGGTTCCGGACGTTGTTGCCGGCGCCGGTGCTTGCGCCGCGGCCGGTTCGTAGTCCGGCGAGTTTGCGGGCGTGCTTTCTTCGATGTCCCGCGCGGGTTGCGTGCCCACGTTGGATTCCGTGCCTACAACCCAGGTTCCCGGCGCCTGCTCGACTGCCCGCGACCAAGGATCGTCTGACGCGGTGGTACTCGAAGCGCGTGACGTTGTGGGTGCGGCCGGGGGTGCTGTTGTGGAGGCCTGGGGCGGTGTTGCTGCTGCGCGGGGGGTGGACGGTATTGCGGGTGCCGACGCCGTTGGGCTTGCCGACACTGAGGCAGCCGGTTGGGAACTCGCGTGGCCGTAGCCCGCCGGTGGCTCCCAATCCGCCGGAGGCTCTTCATCCAGCGGCGGGGCGTCCTCGTCGAGCGGCGGACCCCAATCATCGTCGGGGTACGAGTAGTCGCCGGAAGGCTCGGCCGCGCGGGGAGCGGCGGGAGTTGAGGCGGCTGGTGCTGGAGCGGCTGCGGGAGCGGCTGCGGTCGCGGTGGGCTCTGCTCGCGCGGGTGTGGACACCGATGGCTCGGGTGCTTCTGCTGGCGCGGATGCGGCCGGTGCAGGAGCGGGGGAAGCTACTGGCGCGGAAGCGGGCGCAAGACCCCAAGCGGAGTCGACAGCTGACACTGGTGCCGGCGCCGAAGCTGTTTCCGCAGGCGCCGACGTGACACCTGTGGCTGTCGCCCTGGGGGACCCACTGCCAGACGACGCAGGGGCGCCCACGGACGCTGCAGCAGCCGGAGTTTCCCGGCTAGTAGGTGCTTTTGGGTTTGGCTCAGAGCTCGCTGAGCTGTTGCCGCCGGCCACTGCGACGATCTGGCAGTCGATGCCGATGGTCTTATGAATCGCCTGCCGAAGATTCTCGGAGTGATCCGCACGTCCGAACGCACCCGCGAGGCCACCTGTTGTGAACGCGAGCGTCAGTACCTGTCCATCAAACTGGGCTACTTGGGCATTCGGTTCAACCAACGCCCAAGTGCTGCGCTTGATCTTGGTCAGCGTCTGCAGGACATCCGGCCAGGCTCGGCGCAGTGCTTCCACATCACCGGTGCCTCCGGGAGCGGGAACCGGAGCAGCAGCCGGCTGCGGAGCTGCAGCAGGTGTCTGGGGTGCTGCCTGCGCCGGGGAAGGCGTCGGCGCCTGGGCCGCTTGGGTCTGCTGTGCTGGCGCCGAAACGGGAGCGGCTTGAGCCGGAGCAGCCGGGGAAGGCCTATCAGCAGCCGGACGGTCCTCAACGGGCCAATCTTTGGTGGACACCCGAGGTGCTGTGATGGCATCCCGCGATCGGGCTTCGCCTGAGGGCTCGGGAACGGCGGGTACCGAAGCCGCCGCGGGCTGGGCAGCGGCCGTTTCAACAACAGCGGCCGCAGGAGCTGCGGTGGGCGCCGGGGGTGTCGAGGCGACCGGCGCAGCCTCCTGCGATGTAGCCGCGGGGGCCGGTGGGGCAGCAGCCACAGCCGGGCCGCCGCCGTCGGCCGTGTAATTCAGGCGACGTTCAACGCGGTCGATGCGGGCAGCGATGCCACGCTCGGTCTGCTCGGCGCTGGGCAGGAGGATGCGTGCGCACAGCAGTTCAAGGTGCAGGCGCGGCGACGTGGCACCGGTCATCTCAGTCAGCGCCGTGTTGGTGACATCCGCAGCCCGGGACAGCTCGGCCGCGCCCAGGTTGGTTGCCTGATTGCGCATGCGGGCAATCTGGTCTGCCGGCATGCCGCGAAGAATGGCCTGTGCGCTCTCGGGCATTGCCTGGACGATGATGAGGTCGCGGAATCGTTCCAAGAGGTCCTCGACGAAACGCCGGGGATCGTGGCCGGTCTGGATGACGCGGTCCACGGCTTTGAAAACCACCGCGGCGTCGGACGCTGCAACAGCATCCACAATGTCATCGAGCAACGAAGCGTGGGTGTAGCCGAGCAGCGCCACAGCGAGCTCGTAGTCCAGGCCGTTGGGACCGGCGCCGGCCATGAGCTGGTCCAGGACGGACAAGGTGTCACGAACGGAGCCACCACCTGCACGGATGACGAGCGAGAGAACACCGGGAGCCACAGGAACGTTCTCCTGCTGGCAAAGGAGCTCGAGGTACTGCATGAGCGGCTCGGGCGGCACCAAACGGAACGGGTAGTGGTGTGTACGGGATCGGATGGTCCCGATAACCTTGTCCGGCTCCGTGGTGGCGAAGATGAACTTGATGTGCTCCGGCGGCTCTTCAACGATCTTGAGAAGCGCATTGAAGCCTGCCGACGTGACCATGTGGGCCTCGTCAATGATGAAGATCTTGTAGCGGTCGCGGACGGGGGCGAAGGTTGCGCGCTCGCGGAGATCGCGGGCGTCGTCCACGCCACCGTGGCTGGCGGCGTCAATCTCGATGACATCCAGCGAGCCGGAGCCGCCGCGTGCGAGTTCGACGCAACTGGGGCACTTTCCACAGGGAGTGTCAGTGGGACCTTCGGCGCAATTGAGGCAGCGTGCAAGGATGCGCGCGGACGTGGTCTTGCCGCAACCGCGGGGGCCGGAGAAGAGGTAGGCGTGGTTCACGCGGTTCTTGCGGAGCGCCGTCATCAGCGGCTCCGTGACGTGTTCCTGCCCGATAACGTCCGCGAAAGAGTCCGGGCGATACCTTCGATACAGGGCAGTTGTAACAGTCACAAGTGAAACCTACCTATAGAGACTGACATTTAAATAAGTGACCCCTCATGCACCCGCCAGAGCCCATCTACCCTTGCTACCTTCCGGTCCTGGGGGAGTTCAACAGGATGACGCCACATGAGGGGCCGTCGACAAGCTTACCCGAACTTGGGTTGGGGTTCGAATCGGCTGGAAGGCCTGTGGATAAGGCTCGACGGCGGGTGGCTGGGCTGCGCGACTTATCGCCAGCTCTTCACCGGCCACGTCATGAAAGCCGGCTCCTCGTAGGGGTGCGCCATCCGCAAAGCCCGCACCACGCCGTCGAGCATGTCCTCCTGAACAAGGCACTCAACCCGGGTTTCGGGCACCTGTTCCTCGATCCCCACCTCACCAACAAAGGGGCGCGCACCCGGCAGCGGCGTGAAGCGGCCAGTGCCGGGTGAAGTAAAGGCGCAGTGGGAGTAGTCGCCGATTCGCCCGGCGCCCGCATCGCCCATGGCCAGGAGGACTTCCTCGATATGCGTCTCAGGAACGTAGGCAACCAGGGTGTGGAGTTGATCCATAAGCACATCCTGTCAATAAACTTCGGCTACAAACAGGTCTCAGCCATTGCAAAACGCGGGACCGCAGCGGACGATGGGTATGTACACCGATTGGGGCAATCTCAAGGTTGTGAGCTGCGGGGCCTGGGAGCGAGGGGCCGGACCCGGCAGCTCAACGGTGATACCGCAAGAATGGGCGCGTTGGGGGCGTCCATTTTTCCGTTAAGGAGCGATTCCCGGAGGTCCCCCGGAAGGGGGCGCTTCAGGCCGATTACACGATGCCGAAATTCTCAGGTACAGTAGTATCTGCTTTCGAATCGGAAGCAAGGAGAATTCGCCTAGCGGCCTATGGCGCACGCCTGGAACGCGTGTTGGGTTAACGCCCTCGGGGGTTCAAATCCCCCATTCTCCGCGTTTGGCCCCGGTCTTCGGACCGGGGCCTTTTGCGTTCCCGGAAGTTAGTCGGCGTCCGCATGCTGCTCGGCATCCTGCTGCTGTTTTGCCGCGACCCTCTCCAGCACTTCGCGGCAGGCTGCGGTTGCGGGATGAATGCGGCCGGCCGTCCTGGTGGACGTAAAGACGGTTCGCTTCGGAAGGCCGGGGAGGTCCAGGAGTTGGACAGTGCGGGTCCTCCCGGTCCAGACGAGGTCCGGCATGAGGGCCACGGCATTCCCGGATTCAATGAGGCGGATCTGGGCTTGGAGGTCGGCCGTTTCGTAGCGGACATCCGGTTCGAAGCCCGCCGAGCGGCACGCCTGCTCGGCCCAATGCCTGGAAGCGGCGCCGCGAGGCTCCATGACCCACGGCATTGAAGCGGTATCCGCAAGCGAAGAAACAGTTTCCCCACCCAGTCCCACCGGTGGAGTGGCCAGGCGGATGGCGTCGCTGGTGAGGATCACGCGGTCCAAGCCGCTGTGATGCGGGGCGGCGTGGCCCGGGTATTGCTCCGCCACCACGAGATCGAAGTCCCGCGCCCAGGTCTCGTCAAGTGCGGTCTCAGGCTCGCGTTGCGTCATCTCGACGCGGACCTCGGGATACTCCTGGCGCATGATGCTGAGGAAATCCGGAAGCAACGCCAGCGCGGCGGACTGGAAGACGGCGAGCCGGACGGTGCCTGTGACCATGGAAAGCGAGGCTGCGAGCTCGGTCTCCGCCCGCTCCAAGGTTTCCAGCAGTGCCGCGGTGTGAGCCACGAGGATCTCCGCCTGAGGGGTCAACTGCACCCGCCGCCCGGCTTTGCGCAGCAGTTCCACGCCCGCTTCCTTCTCCAGCAAGGTCAGCTGCTGGGACACCGATGAAGGGCTGTACTGCATTGCGTCGGCCACTTCCGCGAGGGTTCCGCGGATCTTCAATTCGTGCAGTAAACGCAGCCTGCGGACGTCCAGCAAGGCGGCCTCCAAAGGTTCGGAATGGGTAATGAATATTCGTCAGAAAAGATCGCTTTTCCTAACGTGATTGTAGATCCATACTGATGGAAACAAACAAACTTCTCCGCCTCAGAAGGAGCCCCCATGACCAGCACCCTCCCGGATGCCACCGCCCCGCGCACCCAGGATTCCGGGCAGTTCGATGCTTTGGCTCAGGAAGCCATCGCCTTGGTCCGCCACTGGCTTACCGAAGCCAGCAAGGTCCCCGTCGATGTGTCAGCGCAGCGCCTCGCGGGCGTCCTGAAGGACCCGAACGGCCTTGACTTCACTGTGGGATTCGTCGACGGCGTCATCCGCCCCGAGGACCTGTCGGTCGCCGGCCGCAAACTCGCCGAGCTGGCCCCGAAGGTGCCCAAGTTCCTCCCGTGGTACATGCGCAGCGCTGTCCGCGTGGGTGGCGTCATGGCTCCGATCGTCCCGCAGGTAGTCATCCCGATCGCCCGCCGCGTGCTCCGCGAAATGGTGGGCCACCTGATCGTGGACGCCACGGACGCCAAGCTCGGCCCGGCCATTGCCAAGATCCGTCAGGACGGCGTTCACCTGAACGTGAACCTGCTCGGCGAAGCAGTCTTGGGCGAACACGAAGCGCAGCGCCGACTGGATGGAACGCTGAAGCTCCTTGCCCGCGAAGACGTGGACTACGTTTCCATCAAGGAATCCTCCACCGTGGCACCGCACTCCCCGTGGGCCTTCGACGAAGCCGTGGACCACGTGGTGGAGAAGCTCACCCCGCTGTATCGCCTGGCTGCGTCCTTCCCCAAGCCCAAGTTCATCAACCTGGACATGGAGGAATACAAAGACCTCAGCATGACCATCGCGGTGTTCAAGCGCATCCTGGACATGCCCGAGTTCAAGAACCTTGAAGCCGGCATCGTCCTCCAGGCCTACCTCCCGGACGCCCTTGGCGCCATGCAGGAGCTGCAGGAATGGGCCACCGCACGCCGCGCACAGGGTGGCGCTCCCATCAAGGTCCGCGTGGTCAAGGGAGCCAACCTTCCCATGGAGCAGGTTGAAGCTTCCCTGCACGACTGGCCGCTGGCTACCTGGGGAACCAAGCAGGACTCCGACACCAGCTACAAAAACGTCATCAACTACGCCCTCACCCCGGAACGCATTGACGCCGTCCGCATCGGCGTCGCGGGCCACAACCTGTTCGACGTCGCCTTCGCGTGGCTGCTGGCCAAAGAACGCGGCATTGCCCAGCAGGGCCCGAAAGCCATCGAATTCGAGATGCTTCTGGGCATGGCAACGGGCCAGGCCACAGCAGTCCGTCAGGACGTCGGCAGCCTCCTGCTCTACACACCGGTAGTCCACCCGGGCGAGTTCGACGTCGCCATCGCCTACTTGATCCGCCGCCTCGAAGAGGGTGCCAGCCAGGAAAACTTCATGTCCGCAGTCTTTGAGCTGAGCGAGAATGAAGCCCTCTTCAAGCGCGAACAGCAGCGCTTCCTTGATTCCCTCGCCGGAATGACGGACGAAGTTCCTGGACCCAACCGCCAGCAGGACCGCCGCCTCCCCGCGGATCCGGCACCGCTCGAGGGCTTCAGCAACACCCCGGACACCGACCCGGCACTCCCTGCCAACCGCGCCTGGGGCCGCGACATCCTCAAGCGCATCCCCGGCTCCACCGCGGGCAACAAGATCGTGGAGTCCACCAAGGTCTCCGACGCTGCCGAACTGGATCGCATCATCGCCACCGCCGTGGACCACGGCAAGGCCTGGGGTGCCCGCCCGGCAGCCGAGCGTGCAGCCATCCTGCACCGCGCCGGCGACATCCTCGAGGCGCGCCGTGCGGAGCTTCTTGAGGTTATGGCTTCCGAAACCGGCAAGACCATCGACCAAGGCGATCCCGAGGTCAGCGAAGCAATCGACTTCGCGCACTACTACGCCGAGCGCGCCAAGGACCTGGAAACGGTCGACGGCGCCACGTTCGTTCCCGCGAACCTCACCGTTGTGACCCCGCCGTGGAACTTCCCGGTGGCGATCCCCGCAGGCTCGACGCTCGCAGCGCTCGCCTCAGGGTCCGCCGTCGTGATCAAGCCTGCAAAGCAGGCCCGCCGCTCCGGTTCCGTCATGGTGGATGCACTCTGGGAAGCCGGCGTGCCGCGTGAAGTGCTGGCACTGGTGCAGCTCGAAGAGCGCGAACTCGGCACCCAGCTGGTTTCGCACCCGAGCGTTGACCGCGTCATCCTCACCGGTGGCTACGAAACCGCTGAACTGTTCCGTTCCTTCCGCCAGGACCTGCCGCTGCTCGCGGAAACGTCCGGCAAGAACGCCATCATCGTCACCCCCAGTGCCGACCTGGACCTCGCTGCCAAGGACGTTGTGTACTCGGCATTCGGCCACGCCGGCCAGAAGTGCTCCGCTGCTTCTCTGGTGATCCTCGTGGGCTCCGTGGCGAAGAGCGCCCGCTTCCACAACCAGCTGATCGATGCCGCACGCTCCCTGACGGTTGGCTACCCGGAGAACGCCACCACGCAGATGGGGCCGATCATCGAGCCGGCCAACGGAAAGCTCCTCAACGCCCTCACCACCCTGGGCGACGGCGAGACCTGGGCCATCAAGCCCGAGCGCCTCGACGAAACCGGCCGCTTGTGGTCCCCGGGCATCCGTTCCGGCGTCAAGCGGGGCTCCTACTTCCACCTGACGGAGTTCTTCGGTCCGGTCCTGGGCGTGATGACCGCAGAGACCCTCGAGGAAGCCATCGCCATCCAGAACGAGATCGAGTACGGCCTCACCGCCGGCCTCCACTCCCTGGACTCCGCGGAAATGGGCGTCTGGTTGGACACCATCCAGGCCGGAAACCTATACGTCAACCGTGGCATCACCGGTGCGATCGTCCAGCGCCAGCCGTTCGGTGGATGGAAGAAGTCCGCAGTCGGCGCCGGAACCAAGGCCGGTGGACCGAACTACCTCATCGGCCTGGGCAGCTGGCTCCCCGCCGAGGCCAAGGCCAAGCGCGGCACGATGCTCCAGGGTGCTGCCGCACAGATTCTCTCGGCCGCAAAGTCCGCGGACGTGTCCGCTGAAGAACTCCAGACCCTCCAACAGTCACTCTTCAGTGACGCAGCGGCCTGGGAATCCGAGTTCGGCACGCGCAAGGATGTCTCCGCCCTGTCCGCAGAGCGCAACGTCTTCCGCTACCGCTCCCTCCCCGTCACCATCCGCCTCTCCGAAGGCGAGCGACCCGCTGAGCTGCTCCGTGTTGTAGCAGCCGGTGCAGTGGCGGGTTCGAAGCTCACGGTGAGCTCCGCCGTCGTACTTCCCGACGCCGTGGTGACCGTGTTCGCGAACCTGGGCGTCAGCGTCCGGATCGAGGACGACGCCGCGTGGCTGGCCCGTGCGGCCAAGTTCGACGCTGGCCGGATCCGCCTGATCGGTGGCGACTTCGCCGCACTAAGCGCGGCAATGGGTGGCCGTCCGGACGTCGCGGTCTACCACGGTGCTGTGACCCAGGCCGGCCGGATCGAGATGCTGCCGTTCCTCCGCGAGCAGGCCGTGTCCATCACCGCCCACCGCTTCGGCACGCCGAACCACCTGTCGGATCACCTGATCTAGGCCATGTGCGCCGAGGCATGAAAAACAGCCGGGCAGGGACGGATTCATTCCGTCCCTGCCCGGCTGTTTTGTATGTCAGCGTGGCGCCAAGGTTGGTGGAGGCCGTCACACCAGCCGCGCTTGCACCGACGTCCGGCGTGGAAGAGCCGGGCTTGGACGGCCCGTTCGATGGCGGCAGGAGAAGAGCCGGAGGATGCATGCGGGGAAACACCACTTGAGCTGGCTAGCCCCGCTCAACCGGGACCACCGGATCGGTATGGGGTCAGCGGGATGACGTCTTGAAATCCTAAAGCTTAACGAGACAACTAAGCGCTGGGTCCGGACAGGTCTGTGACTTTCGGCGCTAAATGGCGGTCTTTTTGCGGCGCTATTTGGCGCGTTCCTAGCAGTAGGCGCCGCGCCGGTCTTCAGATGGTGCGCCTTTGGAGCTCGCGGTACACCGTGGTCCGTGACACCCGGAACAGCCCTGCCAGTTCGGCCTGCGTATGCTCGCCGGCGTCATGCAGTGTCAGAAGGTGCTTCCGCTGTGTCTTGGACAACTTTGGCTGCTTGCCTTTTAGCCGCCCCTTGGCTCTTGCTACCGCCATGCCCTCGCGGGTGCGCATCCGGATCAGATCCGCCTCAAACTCGGCCACCATTCCCAGGACGTTGAACAGCAGACGGCCTACCGGGTCAGTTGGGTCGTGGGTGCTTCCACCGAGACTAAGCACAACGCCCTTAGCCGTCAGCTCATCGGCAATGTCGCTGGCATCAGATAGAGAGCGCGCCAGCCGGTCGAGCTTGGTCACCACGAGCGTATCGCCGGCCCGGCAGGCCGCCATTGCTTCACGGAGACCTGGGCGCACACGATTCGCTCCCGTGAGTCCGTTGATCAACGAAGATCTAGATCTCTTCCACACCCAAAGCAACGAGGGCATTGCGTTGGGCTGTGAGGTCCTGGTCGTTCGTCGAGACCCGTGCATAACCGATCTTCATTCCAGTCATAAGGAACATGGTTGCAGTAATCCCCCCTCGGATTCTGTTGATCGAAGCAACACCCAATCAAGGGAGTTCCTTCGATGTATCAACACTTCGATTCGCCTACCGGTGTTAGGTTTCTTGCCTTCATCAAGGAAGGCAAGAGTTTCAGAGAGTCAGTACGGGTGGCCGGAGTCGGTAAGGAGACCGGTTACCGGTGGTTGCGTGATGAGTACCTCCGATTCCGCAGCGAAGGCCTCGACCACGTAGCTGCCCAGACAGAACTGGGGTTCATCTCGCGCAATGCCGAGAAATGGAATGAACTCTTCCTGAGAGGCTCCGGGCGCCATCACTTCCAAGTCGATGCAGTCGTTGAGGAGGCGTTCTGGTCCTGCTATTCCTCCGGCATGAGCGTATTGGCTGCTGCCGGATCGGCAGGCGTAAAGCATACGACTGGGTACCGGTGGGTCTACCGTCGTTTCATCATCTTGCGAAGCCGGCTGCCTCTGGCGGAGGTTGTAAACCTTTTACAACTGTCGCCGAGGACCTCCCTCAGGTGGGAATCCCAGCGGAAAAGAGAACTGGAAGTCGAGAAAGCACGCCTGCTGAAAGCCGAGCGGGACGCGATTCGGACCGCGAGGATCGTTGCCGAGAGGGTTGCAGCTCCTATGTCTCCAGCACAAAAGCGACGCGCGTTACGGGAGACACGATATTGGGAGTTGGTGGGCTCCGGTGCTTCCAATGCTGCCGCCTGCAGGATGTTGGGCGTGAGCAGGAATATCGGGACAAGGCTTCGGAATCAGAGGGCGCAACAGCCACGGGCTCGCCTTAAACCTCCGTCGGGCAGGTACTTGTGCCTGCGCGAAAGGCTTCAAATGGCAGATCTGCTCCGCATGGGATGTTCCCTGCGTCAGATTGGCAGGGAGCTGGGGAGGCATGCGTCGACCATCAAACGGGAGCTTGACCGGCACCGTGATCCCCGGGGGCGCTACTTGCCGCATACAGCCGATCACGATGCGCGCAGCCAGCGGCGTCGGCCGAGGGAGCGGAAATTGCAGGCTAATCCGCGCTTGCACGCACTGGTACAAACAAAGCTAACCAGTCACTGGTCCCCAGAGCAGATCTGCGGGTGGCTAGCACTGGAATTTGCCGCTGAACCAGCGCTGCGGCTCTGTCCGGAGACGATCTACCAAGCACTATTATTCGGCGATCATGGCGGGCTAAGCACGGCCGGCAAGCCACGCCTGCGCACAGGGCGAAAGATCCGTAAGCACCGCTGGCGGACAGGATCGGGCCATGGTTCCGTCGTGAAGACCATGACGATGATTCACGAAAGACCGCCAGAGGTCGAGACCAAAATAGAGGCCGGCCACTGGGAAGGTGATCTCATCGTGGGGGTTGGTTCCGCATCCGCTATGGTCACCTTACGCGAACGCAAGACCCACTACGGAATCATCGTCAACCTCCCAAACGGACACACCGCGGCCCAGACCAACCAAGCGATCGTCACTGCCTTTTCAGCCTTACCGGCTCACCTGAAGCAGACACTGACCTGGGACCAAGGCGTGGAAATGGCCCGTCACCAGGAACTAGCTGCCGCCACCGGACTTCGGATCTATTTCGCGGAGCGGTCCAGCCCTTGGCAACGCGGCGCGAATGAAAACTTCAATGGACTCGCGCGCCAATACTTCCCTAAAGGCACGGATCTCTCCGTCCATTCAGAGGACCACGTCAAACAGGTCTGCGCCGAGCTGAACAGCAGGCCACGCAAAAGCCTCGGCTACCGCACCCCGGCAGCAATCTTCCAATTCTCGACGGATGGATAGGCTCCCAGACCAGGAGCCTCCAGCTGCCGACGCCTCTCTCGCGTTCCGTCAGTCTGCGCCCATTCTCCGGTTCACAACGTGGGCTGCAGTGGCAGCACTCTTCAGTAAATCTTCAAGGCGATTCCTAAAAGACTGTTCTGCGCCGAAAAAAGTTCGGTCCGTCAAACGCCACCCGAAAGTGTCAAAAGCGCGTGCCTGAAGCTTGCACCCGTCATCGATTGCTGTCGCCGTAACCTCCAGGGCAACTGGAAGGACATTTTCGCCTGAAAGGAGGTTTCCGAGGATCCTATAAACCCAATTAGAGCCAGCACGGATACGTACCGCTCCGCCGTCGATTTCAACCTTCGCGCGTGACTTAGCGGATGATCTCGCAATGGCTTCGATGGCGGCGTTGGCACCTAAGGGTGATCGCCAGTGCTCAGTTATCTCCACAATTGGTTTTCCCTTGAAACCATCAACGCCCACGACAAAGCCCCCTTCAATGCGGCAGGACGTGGTCTTTGGACGTCCCGGTACCGAATTTACAGGGGATCTTTCTAATAAGGGATAACCTCTTTGCGCAGCCTCTCCAGGGGCCGTTCTATAGCTCTCCTTCGTACCCTCGTAGACTTCAACCACAGGGCGACAGAGCCCGAAAGTAGCCCGCTGTTGCGTCGACCACTTGAATCCGCCCCCCCATCACCGTGCATTTCATCGTGTCTTACGTACATGGCCCAAGCCAGCAATGGCGCAGAGCGTGGCGACAGGCTTTGGCAGCACGGTGATCGACCGGCTTACGGGCGTGCCACGGGTAGCCTCATCGGATGCCAAGGATGCCAAGGATGCCAGTGCCAGAGGTGCAGATACGCTGTGGTCGAGGGGGAGATGGGCCGCTGCGTGAACTCTTTTGCAGCCAACGGTCAATACATAGTGTGAGCACAGACAGCGAGATCATCAGGCGGTCCCGGGACAGCCCCGCGGTTTTCGGGGAACTATACGATCGGCATGCCACGGCCATTTATAGATATGCGGCCAGAAGAGCTGGCGACTTCGCCGCGGAAGATGTCACTGCGGAAACGTTCCTGGTCGCTTGGGAGCATCTGGACAGCTACGACACTAGCCGGGACGATGCTCGGCCATGGCTATTTGGAATAGCTACCAACTTGCTTCGAGAGCATCATCGGGCAGAAGCCAAAGTCCTCAGAACAGCTGCAAAATCGACGTCACGTGAGGCCATAGCCGATGACTCTGACCGAATCGCTGCTGAGGTCGATGCCAAGATCGCCACCGGACAAATTGCGCAAGTCCTCCGGGATATGGCTGCGATCGACAGGGAAACATTGTTGCTCTACGCATGGGCTGACCTGACTTACGAAGGTATAGCCCAGGCAACCGGCGTTCCGGTGGGGACAGTTCGTTCCCGCTTGAACCGTGCGCGGCAAATAATTCGAGCCCAGTTCAACCTTGAAAGACTTACTGAAACGGAGAATCACTATGGACGACCTTGAGCTGCTCCGCGAGATGCGTAGCGATGTCGGCTCAGCGCCGGCAGCCGCCTTGGCCCGAGGCAGGGAGAAAGTCATGGCCAAAGTGCAAGCGTCCGTCGCTTCAGCACCTCAGCGGAAAGCCACCGTTTCGCCTATCCGGTTCCGGCGCCGGGCCCTTTTCGCATCTGCCGCTGCCGCGCTGTTGGTCGGCGGAATCGTCTTGGTCGATGTCATCAGGCCTGGAGGTCCTGGAGCCACAGCTGAGGCGGCCGAGGTGCTGAACAACGCCGCTGCTGCAACCATTCAAACGTCCGACCCTGTGGTGGGACCTGGCCAGTATTTGAAGATCGCAACGAAGACGGTCTCTGGAACGGGCGGGCAGGCTGCCGATCTAAGCCAGGTGAGATGGCAAGAGACCTCGACCAGTCAGATGTATGTGCCAGCCGACAAGTCAGACGTATGGGTCTGGAACCGGGAACCAGGCATGATTCTGGATTCGATGAACGAGGAAGCCAAAGCTCTGCCGGACGAGATCGTCAAGGCTCAGGGAGCCGAGTCGGATGGTCAACCTGAGTTCGTCGGGATTCTGCGCTCCCCGGGAGGTGTCTTCTACGGGAAAGAGCCGACCGTCATCGTCGGCACGCCGCTAAAGGAGGCCGCGAGTCTCCCTAGGGATCCACGGGCTCTCCTGGACTTGATCTACGAACGAACCAAAGGCACCGGGAAGTCCCCCGACAGTGAGGCTTTCACGGCAATCGCGGATGGACTGCAGACAGGAGTCGTTCCGGCGGACTTGCGCGCTGCGCTGTACAAAGCAGCTGCTCTAATCCAGGGCGTTACGGTTACCGACAGGCACGCAATGATCGACGGCCGCACCGGCATCGCCATCGGTATCGCATCATCAGGCGGGGTAACTGGAGCGAACATTGTCATCGATCCCGCTTCGGGTCTGGTTATCGGGGAACAAACCGTGCTCTTCAAGGACTACCCCGGATATCCTGCTGGGACCCTCACGACGTGGACCTCGCTGAGGACCTCCGTAGTGGACGTCGCTCCCTAGGCTCGCGCCAGCTGGCCGCACATCGCAGCGGTCGCCATTGGGGGATGACCGCACCACTTGGAGGGACTGAGGCGAACAGTCCCTTCAGTAGGATCGATGCCCATCTATTGCCACCGGGGACAGGGGCTGCCCGAATATGGTTACTCTGCGAACCACCAACAGAGACCGGCCCTGCGAAAATCCGATAGGAGTAAGCAAACCCTCCATCTCTCCCTGACGCCATTTGACGTTGCCGTTGTAGCAGCAGCCGCGCTATCAGAGTCTCCCGATGCAACTTATCTGAACCAGGCAAACATCAATCAGCCTCCCAAATCTCCGCTGCGAATTGAGAGTGTAAAAATGAGATGTCCTCTTGATAGCGCAAAAGGCGTAAGCAAGAGGACATCTCATTTTGGTTGTACGAGCTAGCAAACGCGCTTAGTCAGCCACCGTCTCCCGAGGATTCCCACTAGTCCCGGATAAGCTCCACACCATCAGCGGCAGTGAGAATAGGCGGGGAAGTGCAAGGGCGCGAAGACATTGGGGTGGATTCCCGTGGGCACGATTTCATCACCGACGCACTCTTTCAGCTGCCTACGCCTGAGATCCGTGCACCCGCGAATGAGGTAGCCCGTGCCCTCAGGCAACGGATGACCTGACGTCCCGAAGCGTTTCCTGCACCCGGACACACCGAGGGCCATGGGTTCATCCAGAAGCCGGGCGGCAGGGGGTATCAGGCCGCGTAACCCAGCCTTCGCAGCCGCCTTCGCGCGGCTTGTTCGCTTGGCCCGTGCGAACCCAGCGCAAACCGGACCATCCCCAGCACAGCCCGGGCAGCGGTGATGACAGGTAGGGGAACCGGACCAATCGCGGCTCGGCGAATACCGAGCATCTCGCGGTACTTGGGTTCAAGGCTGGCGACGGCGGCCGCGAACAGGATGGTGTAGCCGGGCTTGAGGAGCGGGCTCAGTGGGGGATGCCGGATGAAGGACACTGTTTCGGCAAGCCGTTCATCAGCCCGAAGTACCCCCGAGGCGTACCAGGCTTCCAGTTCTTCCCGGACCTGGGCCTCCGTGAGCGGTGGATCCTCAACTCCCATAAGCCGCCCGGCAGCTGCCCACTCGCGAACGTAGGCGTCCGGCCCACCCGGAATGGGTCGGCCCCAGATGCGATTGGCGGTAAGGAAGGAGTCCGCGTAGGTGACGTGGACCCAACGGAGGAGTTCGGGATCATTGGCGGCGTACTCCCGCAGGACACCGCTTCCGTCCACGTAGGTTCCCCGGACGCGCTCGTGGATCTTGCGGACCACGGCAGTTGCCGACGCGGCGGCCTCCGTGGATCCGTAGGTCACCGTGAAAATCCATCGGACCGTGTTCGCCAACCGTCCAAGAGGGTCCTTTTGGAAGCCTGAGTGCTCGTAAACTCCGGCCAGCGCGCCGGGATGCAGGGCCTGCATCAGCAGGACCCGGATCCCGGCCACGATGGTGGCTACATGGCCGTGCACCGCCCAGACCGCCGACCCCGGCAGGTGGTATCCGGCGTCGTTTCCTTCTGCGAGGCGCGGCACCCACTCCGGAGGCGTGCCCGACGTTCCCGTGAAGGTGCGCTGCAGTTCATGCCTGTACTCCGTGAGGTAGTTCCTCATAGATCCCATGAGACCTCGCAATTGCGCCTGTGTACAGGGGAAAAACGCGGGGTTAGGAACGGACGCGGCGCCGCGACGGTGCTGCCGCAACCAGCAAGGCGGCGATGGCGACGGCGGCACTCAGGATGAGGCCCGGACGGTACTGTTCCAGCATGGCTTGGGCGCTTACGGTCCCGGCAGCTTGACCGTGGCCGCTGACCAGCGCTGTGGTGACCGCCAAAACCAGGGCGGCGCCCACTTGGGTGCTTGTCTGGATCAAACCGGCGGCCAGCCCCTGCTCCGAGTCCTTGATCCCGGCAGTCGCCTGGACGTTGATGGACGGGAAAGCCAGCGCGAACCCGATGCCCAGGAGGACCACGGACGGCAGGATGTCCAGCACGTAGTTCGGTGTGGTGCCCACCCGGAGGAACAGGACGTAGCCCAGGCCAAGGGCCGTGAGCCCGGTGAGAATCAGTTGCGTGGCCCCGAACTTTTCAATGAGACGGTCCGCAAACGGCGCACTCGTAGCCACCAACAGACCTGCCGGCAGCAGGGCCAGCGCCATTCCCAGCGGCGTCCAACCCAGCACGGACTGCAGGTACATGGTGACGATGAACTGGAAGCTGAGGTAGGAGCCGAACAATCCCACCGCGCTGAGATTGGCCCTGGCCACCCAGCCCTCCTTGAGGATGCTGAAGCGGATCAGCGGATGCTTGACCTTGTTCTCGATCACGGCAAAGGCTGCCAGCACGGCGATGGAAACTGCGAATCCGGCGATTGTTGCCACAGATCCCCAGCCCTGCTCCGGTGCTGAAACCAAGGTGTACACAAGGCCGAGCATGCCCAGCGCCAGGGTCACGGCACCCCAGATATCGTGCCCGCTGTTCTCCGCAGACGGCTTGTCCTTCGGGATGAACTTCATGCCCAGGAGGACAACCACGACGGCGATGGGCACCGAGACCAGGAACGTCCAACGCCAGCTGAGGCTGGTCATCAGGCCGCCCACCACCAGGCCCAGCGAGAAGCCGCTGGCGCCGAAAGTGGTGAAGATGGACAGCGCCTTGTTGCGCTCGCGGCCTTCGGCGAAGTTGGTGGTGATGATGGAGAACCCTGTGGGTGCGGTGAAGGCAGCGGCAAGTCCCTTGATGAAGCGCGTGGCGATCAGGATGGCGGGATCGTCCACCAGCCCGCCAAGGAGGGACGCCGCGGCGAATACGGTCAGCGCAATGAGGAAGATTCGACGCCGGCCCAACAGATCGGCGAGACGGCCACCGAGGAGCAGGAGGCTTCCGTAGCCCAGGACGTAGGCGGAAACGATCCACTGCAGGGAGTCGGTACCCAGATTGAGTTCCTGTCCGATGGACGGCAAGGCAACGCCGACCATGGAGACGTCCAACCCGTCCAAAGCCAGGACGGTGCACACAACCATGAGCAGCAGCCACTGGGCACGCGTCCAGTGAACGGCTGAAACCAAAGGCGGCTCAGTTGAGGTTTTGAGGGTGGTGGGTGATGTCATGGATGTGAATCTACATGACACGTCATTCAATGACAAGGAATATGATGCAGAATATTATGACGTGGATTCTAACGCCGTCATGAACTAGAATCGGGACATGGCAACGACGCGTGACCGTCAACTGCACGACCGCCAATTGGTGGAACAGTGGCGCAGCATCCAGAACTCCTACTTCCGTACCGCAGGAGCAATTGACCGCGCCCTCGAAGCGAAGTTCGACATTGGCCTCAACGAGTTTGAAATCCTGGACCTCGTTGCCGAAAGCGAAGAGTCTGCGTGCCGGATGAAGGCTTTGGGGGAGCGGACCCCCATGACCCAGAGTGCTGTCTCAAAGGTGGTGGACCGGCTGGAAAAGGCCGGCCTGGTGTCCCGCGAAACCTGCGCAGACGACCGCCGTTCCCTTTTCCTGGAACTGACTGAGGCGGGCCGTGCACTCCACGCCAATGCCGCCGTCGAACACCGTGCCCTGCTGAAGGAAAACCTGGGCTCCTAGCCCCCGAAAACAAAGCTCAAGATTCTTGAGGCAAAACTGAGCCAACCTTTCGGTAGATGGCACCCGGGAAGCCTTTATTTCTCCCAAGATTCCCGCAACAATGGTGCTTGCACGCCAGGCTGGGGTTTGGTGCCGCTGGCTTTGGGGAGTGTTTTGTGGGCAAGCATCATGAATCAGACCGGGCAGTAGATTTGATCCGCGCCGTCGGCTTTCATCGCGTACTCATCGCGGGAAGCCTCGCCGTCCTGGCTTTCTTTGCGTTTGGCTTCCAACCCTTGAATTCCGTCTCCAGCAGCTCCGTTGGCGGAGCGCTGGCGCAGGGGGTGGTGGAACCAACGGCGCTAGGCACCTTGGTGCCGCCGGATGCCGAGACCTTGGTCATCGACTCTATGCCGGAGCCCCCCGAGCAGATCCCCGGCACGCCTATGGTCTACTTCGACCGAGCCCTCGTAAGAACCGTCAGCAAGGACGGTTCCACAGGCCTTACCGTTGCCTCAGCAGGCCTGTCCCGGCCGCCTGCCGGCAGTCTTTATTCACCGCTTGAGGTCCTTAATAAGAGCTCGTCCTACGGCTACCGCTACAGTCCCTTGACGGGCCTGGCAGGAGAGTTCCACTGGGGCCAGGACTACGCAGCCGCCTGCGGTACGCGGGTCTACGCCGCAGACGCCGGCGTGGTGCGGGCTGTGGGATGGCATGTGTGGGGCGGTGGCAACCGGGTTGAAATCGAGCATGGCAACGGCTTGGTCACCACGTACAACCATCTCCAGGCAATCGGCGTCACGCAGGGCCAATCGGTGCGGGTGGGAGAGGTCATCGCAGAGGTTGGGACCACGGGCTGGTCCACAGGATGCCACCTTCACTTCGAGACGATCGTCAACGGTCTCCATACCGACCCCGCGAACTGGACACTGCTGTCCATTCGGCAGACTGATCCGCTGCAGACCATCGCCATGGTGAACTACCAGCCCGGTGTTGGAAACGGCGCTTCGGGAACCCCCCAATGGGCCGTCCCTGTATCGGATGGAACCAACCGGGCTGTCATTGGTGGAGAGCACGAACACGACGAACCGCTTCCTGTTCCACCGCCGGCCCCGTCCGGCACCACTCCTCCCGTCACCACTACGCCGAGCAACCCTGGGGGAACTTACATCACCCCGCCAGCCACCTCGACGCCGGTTCCAAGCACGACGCCGACGCCCTCACCTTCCGTGACGGCCACGCCGACGCCAACGCCGACAACCACTGCTACGCCGACACCCACGCCGACCACCACTGTGACTCCGACGCCGACGCCGACTGGCACCGCCACGCCATCGCCGTCGACAAGTACCCCGGAAACCAGTACCGTCCCGCCGACGCTGACGACGGCCCCGGTGGCACCGACCCTTCAGTCGGCCATTGCCCCGCCGCCGGCAGCTGTTGAACCGGCTCCGGTCGAGCCCGTGGTTGTCGAGCCAGCTCCGCTCGTGCAGGCTCCGGTTGTTCCCGCTCCGGCGCCGGCAGTCGTTGAACCGGCGCCAGTTGCTCCGGCTCCGGCGCCGGCAATTGTGGAACCTGCACCAGTTGCAGTGGCACCAGCGCCCGTTACGCCGGCTCCTGCACCTCCCGTGGCCCCTGCGCCTGCCCCGGTGGCCGTCCTTCCGACGTCGCTCCCGATGGTGGTGCTTCCGCCCGGATACATCCTGATCGCACCGGACCTGGTCCAGCGGCCGGATGGTGTGATCGTGCCGTTGTCCACGCTGATCCTCCCGGCACCCTAAGCCGGATACACGCCCAAGGCACGTGAAACGCCGGATAACCCTGCATTTCGCGGCCCCAAGCCAGCTCCCGTAAGCTCGATGGCGGCAAACCCGCCAGACGACGTCGTCAGGAAGCGAATCCCATGTCCAGCCTTTACAGCATTCCCCTCACCTTCAACGATGGCACCGAAGCCGACTTCGGCCGGTTCGAGGGCAAAGCGGTCCTGGTGGTGAACGTCGCCTCAGAATGCGGCTACACGCGCCAATATGCTGGCTTGGAAGAGCTCTACGGCAAGTATCGCGCGCAAGGCTTGGAAATCCTCGGCGTGCCCTGCAACCAGTTTGGTGGGCAGGAGCCCGGCGCTGACCAGGAAATCGCCGAGTTCTGTGAACGTAACTTCGGTGTGTCCTTCCCGCTGACCAGCAAAGCCAACGTCCTTGGCAAGCAACAGCATCCCCTGTTCGCGGAGCTGGCCCGGGACGAGGACGGGCAGCCGGCCAAGGTGAAATGGAACTTCGAGAAGTTCGTCATAAATCGCGGGGGCGAACTCGTGGCACGGTTCCCATTCGCAGTGGAGCCTGACTCCGAAGACCTTGTAAAAGCAGTGGAAGAAGCACTGGCATAAGGCCACCGATCCCGAAAGGAGAAAGTAATTTTCCAACATTCCGCCGGAAGTTAGCCAGTTGTTGGCTTGTTGTCTGGTTGGATTGGGACTACTGGATTGACACGGGAGGCGCCGTCTCCCACCAAACGCTAAGGCGAAGCTATGGAGCTCATCGAGGCCGAATACCCCAAACCAGGTCATGTGCTTTTGCACCTGAGCGATCTTCACCTGGTGGGTGGTCCGGGCACGCTCCACGGCTCGGTGGACAGTGCAGCCAGGCTCCACGAGATCTGCGAGCAAATCATCGCCTCCAGGATCAGGCCCGAGGCCATCATTTTCACCGGAGACCTCGCCGACAAGGGCGAGTTGGAAGCCTACAAGCAACTCCGCGAGATGATTGAACCCCTGTGCGCGTCACTGGGAGCCAAAGCCATCTGGGCCATGGGCAACCATGACAACCGGGCAAACTTCCGTTCAGCATTCGCCGATGCCTCCGCGGCCAGCAAGCCACAAGACCCTGTGGACCGTAGCTACTTTGTCAACGGACTCCGCATCATCACCCTGGACACTACGGTCCCCGGCCACCACCACGGCGAACTATCAGAATCCCAGCTGGAGTGGCTGGCCTCTGAACTGGCCACGCCGGCCCCGGACGGCACCATCCTTGCCCTGCATCACCCGCCTGTCCCGTGCGTGCAGGACCTGGCCGTGTTGGTGGAGCTGCGCGGCCAAGCCGCACTGGCCGCCGTCGTCCGTAACACAGACGTCCGCACCATCCTGGGTGGCCACCTGCACTACTCCACGACGGCGAGCTTCGCCGGCATCCCGGTATCGGTCGCCTCTGCTACCTGTTACACGCAGGACTTGGCGGTGCGCGCCGGCGGGCAGCGCGGCCGGGACGGAGCCCAGTCCTACAACATGATCCACGTATACGAGCACACGATCGTGCACTCCGTGGTTCCGATGTCCGGTGGCGTCACGGTTGGCGAGCCCTTGGATGCAGCCGAGGTTCAGCGGCGCCTGGCGGCGGCCGGCATCCGCATTCCGCACGAGTCCCGGGTGGGGGCCCACACTTCGCCGGGCACGCACACCTCGTCGCTCCCGCTCGTTTCTCCCGGTGGTGCTGCTTCTCCAGGCGGCCTTATTTCTCCCAGGGTGCCTTGACGGGGAAGTACTTCTCCAGGAAGTCGGTCACCAGGTCGGCTCGTTCATTTGCCTCGACTTCAGGGAAGCTGCCGTCGTTCAGGCAGAAGAAGTCCATGTGGCGCTTGGCCAGGAGCTTTGGCAGGTAGTGCAGTCCGGCCCACATGGTGGAGTCCACATACCTGACTTTGGCGCTGGTCTGCGTGACCGCGCGACCGGTAAGCAGGGCGTAGTAGTGGTAGAACGAGTTGGTCACCGAGATGTTGTCCGCGGCACGGAAACGACTGCCGGCAGTCTTTGCGAACTCGGCCGGGAATTCCTTCTCCATTTGCGCCACCACGCTGCGGCGCAGCGGGGCGGCCGTGTGCTCAAGGTGACGGGTGGTGATCCGGCCGAAGCGCTCCCACAGCAGCTTGCGGTTCACACGGGCTGCGTTCTCAAAACCGCTGCGTTCGGCGTCATTCTCGCCCAACCCAATGCGGGTGTCAGCTTCGATGAACTTGGTAATGCCACCGGGCGTGAAGAACATGTCAGGGCCCACAGGGCGGCCAAAGAACATGTCGTCATTGGAGTACAGGAAGTGCTCTGAAAGGCCCTTGATGTGGTGCAACTGGCACTCCACGGCCTGCGAATTGTGGGTGGGCAGCACGGAGGGGTCGGCAAAGAACTCCTCGCTGCGGACAATGGTCACCGACGGGTGGTCGGCCAGCCATTCCGGTGCGGGGGAGTCCGTGGCGATGAAGATCCGCCGGATCCAGGGAGCGAACATGTGCACCGAGCGCAGCGCGTACTTCAGCTCGTTGATCTGCCGGAAGCGTGCCTCATGGTCGTCGCCCTCGCCGAGGACAGCCTCGGCCTGCTGGGCGCGCCTCCTGGCGATGTATTCGGGGTCGCTGCCATCCACCCACGAGAAGACGATGTCGATATCGAAGTCGATGTCGCTGGCATGGTCAGCGAACATGTTCTCGATGGTGGGCCAGGAGAGGCCATGCCGCTGGACTGTGCCGCGCACCGCGTCTTGCCGCAGCATGGTGCGGCGGGTCAGGGAGTTCTCCACGGGGAGTTCCAAATGATCGCCCTCGAACCGCCACAGCTCAAGCTGCACGCCCAAGGCCGGGCCGTACCAGAGGCCGCCGCCGATCTCGACGCGCGGCCGGTACAAGCGGAAGATGCGGGCTTTTCGGTTAGCCGTGAGATCGCCGTCCGCCACCAACATGGAGGTTTTCTTCTTGGCGTCCACGGTCATGGAATAGAAAGGCTCATTCCGGAAGGCCGTGACCAGTGCCTCGCGAACCTCCTTGCGTGACTCCCAGTCAACGGCGATAACGGGCCGCTCATCATTGCCGCGCACCAGGATGAAATCGATACCAGCAGCGTCCAAAGCGGCCCTGACAGCCAGAAGATCGGACACCATGGCCTGTTGCGGAGTCAGGTCGCCGTTGACCAGGGCGTACCGCCCACGGTGACGGACGACGTCGGACCTGTGCCTAAGATGCGCGACGACGGCAGGCGAGATCGCCTCAGCAATCGTGTCCTCTTCGATGGACGGGCTGCCGTGGTAAATCGGATCGACCTGTGCTTGTGTGATGGCTGTATCTCCGGAATCGTTGCGGTGCAGGGTGCTTTAAGACTGTAAAACTATGATGCGCTGGTACTTAGATCGAAAGGGCTTCGCGCCAGCTGCGAAGGAAAGCGCCGCCGGCGTCGTCGTGGATCACGTCATCCGCCAGTTCAAGGTCGGCTGCCGTCAAAATGGTGTAGGGCTTCACCGGTACGCCGTCTGCGGGCCGGACGTCCACGTGCTTCACATCGTGATCGTTGTGGTGAAGCCAGTCTGCCATGGCGTAGTCCGTGCGTGAATCACCCACCGTCCGCCAGGAGAGCGGAGTGATGCCTTGGGCTGCAAGGAGTTCCACTGCGCGACTGGCTCCGAGGTCCTTGCCCAACCGGACCGATTCGATGTCCGTGGAGATGATGGTGGGGTCCAATCGATAATCCGCGGTGTCATCGGACCCGGGTGCGTGGTGGTCCAGAATGGCCGCGTTGAGGCCGTGGCGTCCCATGATGTCCAGGGCATCGGCGTCGAAGAGTTTCTGCTCGGCCAAGTAGTCCTCGCTGGCCACATCCAGGTGCTGCTCCACGGAAACCATGGCGCGCTTGGTCTCATCGAAGAACATGTGCGTCGAATAGTCTTCAGCAACAAGCCTGCGGATATCGTCGCCGTAGGCCTTGGGAACTGCGAGTTCGTGGTCCACGTGGATGGGGCCAGGGCCTTCGGCTGTGTAGCTGAACCACACGGCGCCCTTCTCGCAAATAGCGTGGATGACAGTGTCCGCCGGCATGCCCGCGGCAATCATTGGTTCCATGACTTGCTCGCTGATGAAGGCGTCAGAGCGGCCCGTGTTGAAGATGACGGGGATCCCGGCCGAAGCCAGGGCAACCATGTCCGCGATGATGTCCGGTTTGACGTCGCGCGTTACGGGACTGGCGATAGGGCCATCGACATCCAGCAGCAGCGCCAAAGCGGGCGTGGCGCGGGCAGCGGTCCGGTCAGTACCTTGGAACGGTTGAGTCATGACCCCATTCTGTCAGTCCGGGCGGTTCCCAACACAGCTATGACGTCTGTGACACCCAAACGCACGTTAGTCACCTTTTGGCTACAACGTGCCTGTGCTGCCGGTCACAAGTTCCGTTAGCGCGGCTTCTTCCATAGGCTTGCAGAGTGATCTTCAAAGCTGTGGGCGAGGGACGCCCGTACCCTGACCATGGATACTCTGCGCCGCGGGACTGGGCTGCCCTGCCCCCGCGTCCTATCCGCCTCGATGAACTCGTTACCACCAAACGGACCCTGGACCTGGAGGCACTGTTGGCTGAGGACTCAACCTTCTTCGGTGATTTGTTCCCGCACGTCGTCCAGTATCAAGGCGTTATGTACCTCGAGGACGGGCTTCACAGGGCCGTCCGCACGGCACTCCACCAGCGGACGGCCATTCACGCACGTGTATTGGTGATCGATGGCTAGCAAGCGCAGGCGTCCCAAAGATGTGACGCAGCTCCACGGCCATCATGTAGTGACGGGCCCGGAGCTTCGGGCAACCTTTGCCGAGGACGCCCAGGCGCACAAGGGCCGCTTCCGGCGGCGGCTGTTCCACGGAATAGTCCTGGTACTGCTGGTTGGCGTCATAGCGGCCGGAGCCGTGGGTGCCTGGGCGATCATGAACGGGGTAGTCAAAGTTCCAAGCTCGATTGCCAGCAAAGCGCCCACCAGCCTCTGCCCCGCCACCACGTTCGACTACGTCCCGAACGAGACCGTCACCCTCAACGTTTTTAATGCCACCTCGCGCGCCGGGCTGGCCGGTACGGTTGCTGATCAGTTCACGGCGCGTGGCTACAAGGTGGCTTCCGTGGACAACAGCGACACCGCTTACTCAGGCATTGGCGTGGTGGTCTCCGGGGTCAAGGGCCAAGCCGCGGCGTTCAACGTCCAGCGAAACCTTGCCGGAACGGACTACTTCGAAGACAACCGTGAGGACGAGTCCGTGGATGTCATCCTGACGCCCGGTTTCGAAGGCTTGGTGGAACCCCAGTTGGTGGACCAGACCCCGGGCACGCTGCAGTGCCCGCGTGAGGACCTGCGCATTGCGGACAACTCCAAGTGGCCGATCATTCCCACGCTACCCGCGGATCAGTAGCTAGCTGGCGAGGACGTCGTGGGCCGGCGATTCCAGGCGCATCGGCTTGCCGGCTTCGTCGAAGCGGGCTCCCGCGCCCAGTTGGATGAACCGCACCGTTTGCGCCGTGTGAACTTGGAGGGCTGAGTGAAGTTCGGAGGCGCTGTGAAGCTCGACGTCGTCGGAGGCCGGCGGCGGGGGAGTCTCGCCGTCGGGCGTTCGGTTGCGTCGTGCGGCGCTGGCGGAAAGCGTTCCGTGAATGAGCCGCGCCAACTGGGCGACGTCGGTGTCCGGAAGGTAGCCCTGCTCCACGCCGTCCTGGAGGATGTCCTGAAGCAGGACGTTCAGGTCGCCCACATGGTCGGCGAGCTTGGCGAAGGAACCTGGGGAGAGGACGGCGGCCATGGCCGGTCCTGGCGGCAAGTGGCGGCGGCTGAGATCCTCCACCTGGGCCCGGACATAGAGGGCAAGCCTGTCAACGGGGTTTTCCAGGGCAGCCAATGAATCGCGGAGGTCCACGATGAAACGCTCTGTCTCGTCCAAGGCGTACGCGATGAGCAGTTGCTCCATATCCGCGTAATAGTTGTAGACCGCGGTACGTCCCACGCCGGCGTGCCGGGCGACATCCGTCATGGTGAGTCCCGGGAGGCCATGGGTGAAGAGGAGCTCTCCAAAAGCGGTCAAAATCCGACGTTGGGTCTCGGCGCGTTGGGCAGCATTCGTGGCGGCCGTGATCCTTGGCATATAGACACTTTACAGTGATCTGTCACTAAGAGGTGCGAGTTTCTGCAGGTGCCCGGGCTGTGGTTTTGCGGAGGACCAAATGCGGCGTTCGGACCACGCTGCCCGGCAGCTTTTCCCCTTCGATTCGGTCCACGGCACGGCCAACGGCGGCGGCGGCAAGGAGCGGAGCGTCCTGGCTGACGGAGGATAATTGGACGAAGCTGAGCTTGGCGAAGTGGCTGTCGTCATAGCCGAGTACCGATACATCTGCGGGAATGCTGATTCCGGCGGCCCTGAAGCTTTCCATGATGCCGAGGGCCGACCTGTCGTTGAAGGCGATAACAGCCGTGGGCAGATTCGCCTGAAGAATCCGCCCTGCTCCCATGCCGTCCTCTTCTCCAGGACCACCAGGAACAACCACAGCTTGGAGCCCGTGCCGGATCATTTCCGAGCGGTAGGTCTCCCGGCGCCTGTCCGACGAGACGGCAGCGCCGCCGTCGACGTGGACGATCCGGCGATGACCGAGACCCACCAGGTGGTCAACGGCTATCGCGATGCCTGCGTCATCGTCACTGCTGACTGAATCCACGAGGTCTCCCACGTTGTCGCGAAGGAGGCTCACCACCGGCACCTGGCGGGCGTGCAGTGCGAGGTCATCCACGCTGAGGGTGGGGGCAATGATGATCAATGCCTCGGCGCCGACATCCAACAAGGTTTCTATGGCGCGGGCCTCGGGCCTGCCGTTCGCTACCGCGCTCAGGGCTATTTCATAGCCCCTGGCGGAGGCTTCAGCGTACGCCGCATCCACTATTTCCGCGTGAAAGGGGTGTGAGGTGGAAAAGATGAGACCCAGGAGCTTGGTCCTGCTGCTCCGCAGTAGCCTTGCCCGGGAGTCTGCCCTATATCCGAGTTGGCGGGCGGCCTCCAAAACTCTTTGCCGCGTTGATTCCGCGGCGCCCGGTGCACCCCGCATAACGATGGAAACCAAGGCGCGGGAGACGCCGGCGGCCTCGGCTACGTCCATCAAGGTGGGGCGGCGCTGCAATTCCGTCATATTTCCTCCTGGGTCCAAACAGTCTATAGAACGATCTAGACGCAGCCCGAACGACATGTCAGGATAGTGCGACTAGAACGATCTAGAAGAAGAACTATCTCAGGAGCTGCCATGGGTTACCTTCAGCGCCCGGTCACCGAAGACCGGCCGGTTCGTATCGGACTGATCGGAGCGGGGTGGATCGGAAGTTTCCACGCTGAGTCCGTTGCGCACCGTATCCCCAATGCCCGGCTTGAGGCGATCGCCGATCCTGCCCTTCCAGCGGTCGAGGCACTTGCCGGCCGCCTCGGCGTTGCCAAGATCAGCAGTGACCCGGCAGATGTGGTGAATGATCCTGATGTGGATGCTGTTCTTATCGCCGCGCCTGCGCGCTTTCATGCCGGGCTGGTCGCCGCGGCTGCGCGGGCGGGTAAGCACGCTTTCTGCGAGAAACCGGGCGGCCGCACCGTGGAAGAACTTGATGAGGCACTGGACGCAGCAGGGGCCGCGGGCGTGATCGTCCAGTTCGGCTTCAACCGCCGCTACTCAAGCGACTTTGCCGCCGCCCGCAGGCTCATTGATGACGGTGCCATAGGAACCCCGCAGTTGCTGCGGTCCCTGACCCGCGATCCCGGCACTGCGGACGGGATTGCCAATCCGGAGCGGATTCCGCCGGGCACCATCTTTGTGGAGACCCTCATTCACGACTTCGACACCTTGAACTGGCTGAACCCCGGGGCTGTCCCCGTTCGTGTTCATGCTGTGGCTGACGCGCTGGTGGCTCCTGAAGCAAAAGACGGTGGGCTGTTGGATACCGCTGTGGTCACTGTGACCTACAGCAACGGAGCTATCGCTGTTGCTGAGGCCAATTTCAACGCGCTCTACGGCTACGACGTGCGGGGAGAAGTTTTTGGCTCTGCCGGAATGGTGACGGCGGGAGGCCCGCAGGCCAGTACGGCCATGAGCTATACCGCCGCCGGCATCAATGCGTCCACCGTCCGCCTGAACGTGGACCTCTTTCACGATGCCTATACGGCTGAACTCGCCCACTTTGTGGACTCCGTGATGGCCGACCGTGACGGTACCCAGGCCCCCGCCGCCCAAGCCGCCGGTGGAACCGACGCGCGGAACGCCTTGGCCGTGGCCCTTGCCGCCTCCCGTTCAGTTCAATCCGGGCTGCCGATTGATGTGGCAAGTATTGCCGCACTGCGCCCAGCCGAACCCGCATTGCACACCGTAGGTGATGAAGCATGAGCTTCCGCTTGGCTGCCTGCGCTGAAATGCTCTACGGCGAATTGCCCTTGATGGAGCGCGTGAAGAGGATCCATGAGCAAGGCTTCGAGGTGGAGTTGTGGGACACCCGAAATCGGGACATCGCGGCCCTGGCAGCAACAGGAGCCCGGTTCTCGTCGATGAGCGGCTATTTCGGCGGTAGCCTTACCGATCCCGGCAGTGCCGATGAGGTACTGGCGTCGGCGGAGAAACTGATTCCTGTCGCGCTTGAACTTGGAATCGAGCGTATGGTGGTCCACCCTGCAGAGCTCGGGGAAGGCGGCCGCGCCGTCCGCCCCGTTTACCGATCCACCGGCGACATGTGGCTGACCGGTCGGCGCACGCTCGAACGCCTGGCGGCATTGGGCGAGAAGTACGGAGTGGTCTTCGCGTTGGAGAACTTGAACACTGTGCTGGACCACTCCGGCATCCCTGTGGCACGTGCAAAGGACACCTTGGCGCTGGTGTCCGCGGTAAGCCACCCCAACGTCAGGATGATGCTGGACCTCTATCACGCCCAAATTGGCGAGGGCAACCTGATCGAACTTATCCGTACCGCGTTGCCTTGGATAGGGGAAATACAAGTGGCCGACGTCCCCGGCCGGTGCGAACCCGGTACAGGGGAAATCAACTACCGAGGTATCGCGACTGCGCTTAAGGCGGCCGGATACCAGGGGGTGGTCGGTCTCGAAGCGCAGGCCGCCGGAGGAGCCGGCCTGGAAGCAGGGGACGCCGCGCTGGCTGCTTTTCGTGCGGCCTTTGACAGCTAGCCACGAGCGGTAGGCATGCTTTCCCGGGCTGGTGCCATGAGCTTTTGCGTTGACCGCAGGGGGCACGGGTGGGCTGCGTCCAAGGACGAAAACTCGCGTAGCATCAAGGAAACCCGGTCAACCGGCAGCGCCGGGTCAACAGCAGCTAGGGGGCGTCTTGCGCGCAACGGTCAAGGACGTAGCGCGCCGTGCAGGGGTCTCACCTAAAACGGTATCGAACGTTATGAATGGGATCGTACCGGTGAGCGGCCCCACGCGGCTCAGGGTTGAGCAGGCCATGGCGGAGCTGGATTATGTCCCCAACCTCTCGGCGCGCGGACTGCGCAACGGCCGTTCGGGTGTTATTGGACTGGCGCTACCGGATCTGGCGACTCCCTTCTCTGCGGAGATTGCCCAAAGCATTGTGGAAGTTGCCCATGAGCAAGGCTTCAGCGTGCAGATCGAGGAAACCGGCTCCGACCCGCACCGTGAGCATGAGTTGATGACACGGGCGCGGGCCAACCTGATCGACGGACTGATTCTCAATCCCGTGGTGCTCAAGGAGAGTGCCGTGCAGGTGGGCGTCGCGCTGCCTCCGGTGGTTCTCCTGGGCGAAGTCACGCAGCGGCTGGCCGACCGCGTCTTTGTGGACAGCTTCGCGGCGGCGCGGGACATGACCCTCGCTTTGGCCAGGCCCGGTCGTCGGCGCATCGCAGTTCTGGGTGTCAATCGCGGAAGGCAATCCGCCACGGCGATCCAACGCGCGGACGGCTATAAGGCCGCACTCCAGATGCTGGGAATTGCCCAGGATGAGTCGTTGCTGATTTCCTGCGACAGTTGGACGCCCGCTTCTGCCGCCGTATCGCTGGCAGAGTATCTGGACGCCAACCCCTTACCTGAGGCGCTGTTCTGTTTCACCGACTCCATGGCTATCGGCGCCCTGAATACCTTGTGGAAGAGGGGCGTGCACGTTCCGGATGACATCGCAGTGGCCGGTTTCGACGACGTGATCGACGGACGGTTTGCGGTACCTTCGCTAACCACTGTTTCCTTCGATAAGCGTGCAATTGCCACGGAGGCCATGCGCCTGTTGACCGAGCGCATGTCCGACAGGGCCCATGGGCAACGGTTGGTTGAAATTGAGTACACCATCGTGGAGCGGGACAGCAGCAGAGCCTGAACACAGCACCGGAGGACTGGATCCTGAGCTTGCACCTAAATTGTGTGCGCTAACAATTTCTCTTGCCCTCCCTATTACAACGATGTAATGTGAGACTCGCGTCACCCCAGGGCCAACCTTTACCCGAGCGTGGAGATGCACCGGAACCGGACTTTGCAGTGAAGCAGTGACCTTTCAGCGGACCCATCCAAAGGAGTGACGGGTGAAGCAGTTTGAATCTTTGACCGGGAAAAGTTTGTCCCGGAGACAGCTATTGACAGGATCAGCGCTACTTGGCGGCGGCCTTCTGACCGCGGGCCTCACCGGTTGTGGCGGACCCGCCGGAGCCGCATCAAGGCAGACCATCAACTTTTGGCATCTCCTCTCCGGAGGTGACGGCACCAAGATGCAGGCCATGATCGCGAACGCCAATCAAGCCAACGCGGGTTTCAAGGTCCATCCCACCGTGCTGGCGTGGGGACCGCCCTACTACACCAAACTCGCCATGGCATCTGCAGGCGGACGGCCACCAGAGGTTGCCATCATGCACGCCAGCAGGGTCCCCGGATATGCCCCGGGCGGCCTCATTGAGCCGTGGGACCTGGGATTGCTGGCGGAGAACGGCATCACCCCGGAGAACTTCGCCCCGCGCATCTGGGAAAAGGGACAGCAGGGTGGGAAGGTCTTCTCCCTGGCCTTGGACTCGCACCCGTTCATCATGTTCTACAACACTGATGTAGCCGGCAAGGCCGGGCTTTTGGAAAGCAACGGCCGGTTGCAGGAGGTGAGCTCCCCTGAAGAGTTCAAGGCCATGGCACTGGAGATGCAAAAGATCACCAAGGCCCACGGATTGTCTTTCGGCTACCTGAATCTGGGGTCGCAGATGTGGCGGCTGTTCTACACGCTCTACAAGCAGCACGGGGCGGAGATTGTGCTGACCCCCGGCAAGCCCATGGAGGCTGACCGCGATGCCGCCATCGAGTCCTTGGAGTTCATGGCGTCACTCTTCGACGACACCATCGCGGCCAAGAGCGGTGATATCAATACCGGCATCGCAGAGTTTGTCCGGGGTGATTCGGGAATGCTCTTCAGCGGCGGCTGGGAACTGCCCACCATGAAGAAAGCCAACTTGCCGGTTGACGCCGTCACCATCCCCACTCTCTACGGAACGCCCGCTTCCTATGCCGATTCCCATTCCTTTGTCCTTCCACGACAGCTCGCCGTTGATGAAGAGCAACGGAAGGATGCGTACAAGTTTGTTAGCGACGTCTTGAAGGGCTCGCTGTTGTGGGCCGAGGCAGGCCACATCCCCGCCTTCCAACCCGTCATTCAATCGCCGGCTTACCGCGAGCTCACGCCGCAGGTCCATTACGCCAACGCCGCGGACATCATCGCCTATGATCCCGAGGCCTGGTTCAGCGGCTCCGGCTCGGACTGGCAGACCTACTTTGCCGAGCACATCCAGAACGTGCTTCTGGGACGCGATAAGGCAGTCACAGGTTGGGATGGCTTTGTGGCCCGCACCAACGATCTTCTATCCCGACCCAACCCGGTCTGACCGGCACCAGAGCACCGAGCGACATAGGAGTCCTTCATGAGTTCCTCTACAGCGTCCCGGCAGGCCAGCCAACCGCGGACAACCTTCAGTCCTGGCGTCAAAGCCGGTTCATCCCTCAGAAGAAGAAGGGATAACCTGAACGGCTGGGCGTTTGCAGCCCCCTTCCTGGTATTCTTCCTCGTCTTCCTCATTTGGCCCATCCTGTATGGCTTCTACATGAGTCTCACGGGCAAATCCCTGACAGGCGCCAACGACAGTCTCATCGGTTTTTCCAACTATGCGGAAGCCTTTGCCGATTCGGGCATGTGGCGTTCACTGGGAAACACCCTGTATTTCACGGTCATCAGTACTGTCCCGCTGGTGCTGGTTGCGTTGGTGATGGCGGCGCTCCTGAACATCGGCCTTCCGGCCCAGTGGCTATGGCGGCTCTCCTACTTTGCGCCATTCCTGTTGGCTTCCACGGTTGTTTCGTTGTTCTTCGTCTGGATGTACAACCCGCAACTCGGCCTGATCAACGATTTCCTGTCAAAGTTCGGAATACCAAAAGTCGGGTGGTTGAACGACCCCAACGTGGCCATGTGGTCGATCGTGATCGCGACACTCTGGTGGACGGTGGGCTTCAACTTCCTGCTGTATCTGGCAGCCATGCAGAACATTCCTGC
This sequence comes from Arthrobacter sp. M2012083, assembly GCF_000281065.1. Lineage (GTDB taxonomy): Bacteria > Actinomycetota > Actinomycetes > Actinomycetales > Micrococcaceae > Arthrobacter. The sequence goes on along the minus strand of NZ_AKKK01000011.1, from coordinate 57,037 downwards.
ACAGCACTATGAGGCGGCGTCCCTTGACGGTGCCGGCGCTTGGCGGCAGTTCTTCTCCATTACCTTGCCGCAGCTGACACCGACCACCGTGATGATTGTGTTGCTCCAGATCCTTGCTTCCTTGAAGGTGTTTGACCAGATCTACCAGATGACGGCGGGCGGGCCGGGCGGATCTACCCGACCAGTGGTCCAGTACATCTTCGAAACCGGGTTTACCGGATATCGGCTGGGATATTCAGCAGCCATCTCCTACATCTTCTTCGGGCTGATCGTGCTGGTTTCGGTACTGCAGTTCGTCATCACACGTCGCAGGAGCGCATAGCCATGGCCATTTCCACCCTTACCCGTTCCACCCCCGCCACAGGTTCCAGCCAAGTCGTACGCCAGCCGCGCAAAAAGTGGACTGTGGGCAAGATCGCGGCAGTCGCCGTCGCCGCGTTCATCGCCGTTCTGTGGCTGATTCCCTTCGCCTGGGCGACAGTTACTGCCTTCAAGTCCGAAGCAGATGCCTCAGCCTCCAAGATCAGCTGGTTTCCGCCGTCGGGTTTTACCTTTGACGCCTTTATCAATGTGTTCCAGGCCGGCAACATCCCGCTGTGGACGTGGAACTCCCTCTACACCTCGGCGGCCATCACAGCCATCACCCTGGTGATCTCGGCCCTCATGGCTTACGCCTTATCCAGGATCGAGTTCAAAGGCAAGAAGGTCCTGATGGCGGTGATCATCGCCGCCATCATCGTCCCGCCACCCGTGCTGATGATTCCGCTGTTCTACCAAATGCTCGCATTGAAAATGATCGACACCTCCTGGGCCATCATCCTGCCCCAGGTCATCCATCCCGCCATGGTGTTCGTCCTCAAGAAGTTCTTCGACCAAATCCCCCATGAGCTGGAAGAAGCGGCTGTGATGGATGGTGCCAGTCGTCTCCGAATCTTCATGCAGATCATCCTGCCGTTGTCCCGGCCGATCCTGGCCGCCGTCGCCATCTTTGTCTTCATCGGGGCGTGGAACAACTTCCTCTGGCCCTTCATTTCCACCAATGACGACTCCTTGCTGACCCTTCCCGTGGGCCTGCAGACCATCAAGAGCGCCTACGGCGTCCAGTATGCGCAGAACATGGCATCTGCGCTGCTCGCCGCACTTCCATTGATCGTCGTTTTCCTCTTCTTCCAGCGCCAAATCATCAAGGGCGTTGCGACCACGGGACTGGCCGGAACGTAACCGGCACCCTTTCGCCAACCACCAGTTTCAGAACACAACAGATTTAGAACACAACCAAGGAGATACATGTCCCGCGCACGCATCACCCTCGACCGCGACTTCACCATTGGCGAGGTACCCCGACGACTTTTCGGCTCTTTCGTGGAGCACATGGGCCGGTGTGTTTACACCGGCATCTACGAGCCCGGGCACCCCGAGGCGGACGCGAACGGCTTCCGCCAGGACGTCCTCACGCTGGTCAAAGAACTCGGCGCCACCGTCATCCGCTACCCCGGTGGCAACTTCGTTTCCGGATACAACTGGGAAGACGGCATTGGCCCGCGGGAAAACAGGCCCCGGAGGCTGGACGGAGCCTGGCACACCGTGGAAACCAACGCCTTCGGTCTGCACGAGTTCGTGGACTGGTCCAAGCAGGCCGGCACGGAAATCATGGAAGCCATCAATCTCGGCACCAGGGGAGTGGACGCCGCACGCGAGATCGTGGAGTACGCCAACCACCCAGGAGGAACCTACCTGTCCGACCTCCGCGCCAAGAACGGGCATAAAGAGCCGTTCAACATCAAGCTCTGGTGTTTGGGCAACGAGATGGACGGGCCGTGGCAGATCGGCCACAAGACTGCCGACGAATATGGACGTCTGGCGCAGGAAGCCGCCAAGGCCATGCGCTTCGTTGATCCCTCCCTTGAGTTGGTGGCCTGCGGCAGCTCCAACTCCGGGATGCCGACGTTTGGAGCATGGGAGCAGACCGTCCTGACACACACGTACGAGGAAGTGGATTACGTGTCCCTCCACGCCTACTACTACGAGCACGAAGGTGACGTGGGCAGCTTCCTGGCTTCCGCCGTCGATACTGATTACTTCATCGAATCAGTGATCGCCACCGCGGATGCCGTTCGTGCCAAGGGCAAGCACAAGAAGCACATCAATCTGTCCTTCGATGAGTGGAACGTCTGGTACCAGCGAGGCCTGGACACCGAAGACCAGCCGCACAACGTGATCAAGGCCGGTTGGCGGGAGCACCCGCGCATCATCGAGGACAAGTACAACGTGACGGACGCAGTGGTGGTTGGAACACTGCTGAACTCGCTGTTGCGCCACGGCGACCGCGTGAAGATCGCCAACCAGGCCCAGCTGGTCAACGTCATCGCACCGATCCTCTCGGAAGAGAATGGACCGGCGTGGAAGCAGACCATCTTCCACCCGTTCGCGCGGATGGCAGAGCTCGCCAAGGGCCAGATACTGCGCCTCTCCGTGGACTCGGACAAGTACTCGAATAACCGCTTCGGGGACACGGACCTGGTGGATGTCAGCGCTACGTGGAATGAGGAAACGGGCCGGGTTGCACTCTTCTTCGCGAACCGCGGGTTGGAAGAAGCCGCCGACGTCGAGGTTGCCCTGCGTGGTTTCGACGCCCGTCAGGTGCTCCGCGCAGAAGTTCTTGAAATTCCCGAGGACGGCGACCGCTTCACCATCAATTCCCAGGACCAGCCGGGCCGGGTTGGCCTGACGGCCCTGGAAGGTGTGAAGGCTACCGGTTCCGAACTCCGCCTGACACTGCCCGCCCTGTCCTGGGCCGTCGTCGAGCTTGATGTGGTGAAAGCCTAGCGACGCACCCAACCGGGTGACAGCAAACGTCGCAATGAGCGCTCATTGCGACGTTTGCTGTTACCTACTTGGGTTAAATGCTGCAGCCGTCCGGGCCGCAGGCCTCGGCATCGGATGCGCCCACGGGGATCAGCGGATTGGCTTCCTGCCACGCCTGGTTCAACGCCTGGCTGAACAGATCAGCCGGCTGGGCACCGGAGATGCCGTACTTGCGGTCGATGACGAAGAACGGGACACCGGTGACGCCGATGGCTCGGGCTTCGTTGATGTCCTGGGTTACCTCGTCCGCGTACTTGTCGGAGCTGAAGAGCTCGGCAACCTCGTCGGCGGGCAGCTCGAGGGCTGCGCCGAGCTCCGTGAGGTACTCATGGTTGCCGATGTCCTTACCGTGCTCGAAGTGATCGCTGAGCAGGCGTTCCTTGGCGGCGTCCTGGCGTCCGTGGGCAGCGGCCAAATGGATGAGGCGGTGGGCGGTGAAGCTGTTGGCCACCACAACCTTGTCGAAGTGGTACTCCAGTCCTTCGCCCTTGGCAGTCTCCGTGACGTGCGCGAACATTTGCTTGACCTGCTCCGGAGCCATGCCTTTGCGCTTGCTCAGGTAGTCCAACTCGGTGCCGTCGTAGTGTTCCGGGACCGAGGGATCCAGCTGGTAGCTCTTCCACTCCACGTCAACGGAGTCACGGTGCGGGAACTGTGCCAGGGCGGTCTCAAAGCGGCGCTTGCCGATGTAGCACCATGGACACGCGACGTCTGACCAGATCTCAATCTTCATGTTGGCTGCAACGCCCTGACGTGGCACGACATTCCGGGAGCGTGCTGTTAGTTTCCTCACCTTCCCCAAGGGTGTTGCCGGGGTGGCCGCTCAAGAATATGTTGGAACCAGGTTATGCAGACAGCCTTTGGGTTGGGGGTCAACACAGAGAAGATCTCGTGCGAATCGGACTCATAGTTGGACCTTGGTTTACCGTACCGCCCGAAAAATACGGCGGAACAGAGCGTGTAGTGGATGCGTTGGCGCGGGCCTTGTCCGACGCCGGCCACGAAGTCCTGCTGGCAACGGCAGCGGACAGTACTTGCCCTGTGCCCCAAGTCCCGGGCTTCGGCCCAGCCGTTCCGGAGGACCTGGGGCAGAGCTTCAGCGAGTTGGGGCATGTCATCAAGGCCTACGCGGAGCTGCGGGACGTGGACATCATCCATGACCACACGCTGGCCGGCCCGCTGTATGCACACAGACCACCTGGCATTCCGGTAGTCACCACCATTCACGGACCTCTATCGCCCAGCTACGCGCCGCTTTACCGGGACATGGCACGGGACACCGCTATCATCGCCATCTCCCACGATCAGTGCAGCCGGGTTGAGGACCTTGAAATCTCCGCAGTCATCCATCATGGCATTGACCTCTCGGCAGTGAGCGTCGGCCGCGGCGCCGGGGGATACGTCTGTTTTGTGGGCCGTATGTGCCCGGACAAGGGGCTGATGGAAGCGGTGGCCATCGCCCGGGAAGCAGGAGTGCCACTAAGGATCGCGGCAAAGATGCACGCTCCGGATGAGCAGGGCTACTTCCACGATGTGGTGCAGCCTGCTTTGGGGTCCAACGAAGAGTTCCTGGGCGAACTGTCCGATCCTGAGAAGTACGAGTTGATGGGCGATGCGATGGCGCTGCTCAACCCGATTCAATGGCACGAACCATTTGGGCTGGTGATGATTGAGGCCCTTGCCACGGGAACTCCTGTGCTGGCGACGCCCATAGGGGCGGCCCCGGAAATCGTCCGGCATGGGGCCACCGGTTTTGTCGGGTCTGCCCGGGAGCTGGCCGACTCCGTTGCCCGCATCCCGGACCTGAGCCGCGAGGCGTGCAGACGCTCGGTAGAAGAATCGTTCAGTGCCCAACGGATGGCAGCGGATCACGTGGACCTCTACGCCAAAGTGATCGAACAATTCCAAGCAAAACCTCTTCCCGGCGGGGGCCTGTTGCAAGAGAATCAGAGTCGAACCCTTTAGGGCTCCCCACCCTCAAGCAAGAGTAAGACTCCCGAGGAGGCCGTCCGGCCATGACCGCTTGGAACGAAGACACGGAAGCGGGGGCGTCCGAACTGGGTGCCGTGACCGTCGTCGAAGGTTCATCCTTTTGTATTTCCTCGCACTCCGGCGACATCCACGGCGGCGGCTCCCAAGGCACCTACTATCAGGACACGCGGATCGTTTCGCGCTGGATCCTGAGGATCAATGGCGCACTGCGGGAGCCTCTGGTGGCACGGAACCCCACTGCCTTCCAGGCCGAGTACGTGGGCAGGGCATGCTCAGCGGATGGGAGGTTCGACAGCCCCTTGGTAGTCCAGCATCAACGCCACGTCGGCGCAGGCCTGCGGGACGACATCACCATCAGGAACTACTCGGGGCAGGACGCGCCCTGCGAGATTGAACTGCTGATCGACGCCGACCTGGCCGATCTCTTCGACGTCAAGGGCGGCCGGACCAACAAAGCCGGGGCACCGACGAGGAAAGCGCACAAGAAAGAACTGCACATCGAATCCTCGCACTCCAGCGGTCAACGCAGGGGAGTGGCCTTCCGGGCCTCCGGAGCCAAGGTGTCCGACGACGGCTTACGATTCCACATCACCATCCCCGCACGCACCCAGTGGTCCACCAGCATCATCGCCCTGCCGTTGGTCAACGGAAAGGGGCCTAACGATCCCTTCACCGAAACCACGCCGCTGCACCACACCCCAAGCGTTCGTCGCCACGTTGCCTGGGAAGAGCACGTACCCCGGATCGCCGTGACGGACCGCAATGTGGAGGAGGTCCTGGAGCGGAGCCAACGCGATTTGGGCTCGCTGCGCATCTTCGATCCCGAGCATCCGGACCGCGTAGCGGTGGCGGCCGGAGCGCCTTGGTTCATGGCACTGTTCGGACGCGACTCCCTCCTTGCGTCCTACATGTCCCTCATGGTGGACCCGCGCTTGGCGGCCGGAACCCTGCAGACCCTGGCCGCGCTCCAGGGCAGCAAAGTGGACGTGGATTCCGAGGAAGAACCCGGGCGCATCCCTCATGAGGTCAGGCTCGGCGTCACAGCCGGGCTCTCACTGGGCGGAACTGCCTACTACGGAACAGCCGACGCGACACCCTTGTTCGTCTCGACGCTCGGCGAGCTCAGTCGATGGGGCCTGGGTTCGGACATCATCGAGTCCCTGCTGCCGCACGCGGACCGGGCCATCGAATGGCTGGAACATTACGGGGACCGCGATGGAGACGGCTTCATCGAGTACCAAAGGCCCAACGAGCACGGGCTCGTGAACCAAGGCTGGAAAGACTCCTGGGACGGCATCAACTTCGCCGATGGCCGGATGGCGGAGACGCCTATAGCCCTCTGCGAGGTGCAGGCCTATGCTTACTCCGCTTACGTGGGACGGTCGCTGCTGGCCCGGGCAGCGGGCGATACCGCCGTCGAGCGCCGTTGCGCGGACCGCGCCGCAGCGCTGAAAGCTGCCTTCAACGACGCCTTCTGGCTCCCGGATCAGGGCTATTACGCGCTGGCGTTGGACAAGGACAAGAAGCCCGTGGATTCCTGCACGTCCAATATGGGGCACTGCCTGTGCATGGGCATTGTGGACGAGGACAAAGCGCCACTTGTGGCGGAGAGGCTGATGTCACCGGAGATGTTCACCGGGTGGGGCATCCGGACTTTGGGATCCGACATGGGCGCGTACAACCCCGTCAGCTACCACAACGGTTCCGTCTGGCCCCACGACACCGCACTCGCCGCCACAGGGCTCATGCGGTACGGCTTCGTGAAGGAAGCCAGCCGGGTTGCGAGCGGACTGTTCGACGCCGCCGAACACTTCGGCGGTCAGCTTCCGGAACTTTTTTGCGGCTTCGACCGCGGAGATTTTGCGGAGCCGGTTCCCTATCCGACGGCGTGTTCTCCGCAAGCATGGGCGGCTGCGGCACCAGTACAACTCGCCCGGATCCTGCTGCGGTTCGATCCCGATTTCACCCGGAACGTGCTGCACCTGGCGCCCATCCTGCCGGACTCCCTGGGCACCTTCAAAGCTGACAACGTGCTGCTGGGGCGCTCGCGGATCACCATTGAAGCCTCTGGCTCGTCCGGAAGCGTGACCGGGCTGCCGGCTGGACTGGAGTTGCGGAGTGACCCACGGCCGCCGTTGGCGGGGGACTTGTTCGGGTAGTTTCTTAGAGCTCGAGCTCCATGACGAAATCGTGCTCCACGGTGTCGCCCAGCTTGAACGACTTGGTGCCCACCCGCTGGAAGCCGCTCTTCTCGTAAAACCTGATGGCCTTCGCGTTCTCGCTGTTCACCCCGAGCCACACTCCAGCCGCACCCTTGTCCGCTGCGTCGCCCAGCGATGCCTGGATGAGTTGTGACGCGGCACCCTTGCCGTGGTGGTCAGGGTGGACGTAGCACTTGCTTAGCTCCGTGGAGGGGAGCGCCGAGAGCACCGAGGCCACGTCCGGGTCGCTGGCCGGCTTGGCGATCAGCATGGTGTACCCGTTGAGCTGCCCGTCGTCGTCGAGCACCAGGATGGTGATGTTCGCGTCCGCGAGGTAGTCCTCGAAGTTGGCCTCGCTCAGTGTCTTCTCAAGGTGGGCCTGGATGTTCGCCGGCGAGGAGCCGGGCGGGCACGCCAGCGGGAAGGTGACGGCGGCAAGCTCTGCCAGCTTCCCGGCGTCGTGCGTTGTTGCGGTGCGGATGGTTTCAGTCACGTGAGTCAGGATACGGCCGAGACCGTGAGTTTACGTACTGTAGCCGTGCCACCCTCCACGCTCAGCTCGGTGCGCAGGTTCCCGGATGCGGGGAACACCAGATCGGTCAAGACAACTTTGCCGTCTTGTGCGAACACCTCCACCGAGCCGTGGTCGACGATCACACGGAGCCTGAGCACGCCATCCTCAAGGGTCACGGGGGCAGACTCTGCCGATGCGAACTTTTCGTGGAAAGTGGTGTTCCCGGAGTTGCGTCGATCCAGGGTGAGTTGGCTCGTCGCCGTCTCGAAGCTGATAAGCGTTGCGGCATCTCCGTCCGGTGCGCCGAGAAGGCCCAGGGTGGTTGTTCCGGCAGTTCCGGGCAGGATCTCGGCGTCAATCACCTGCACTGAGTCGACCCGCTGGACTGAAGCAGGATCTGCGTGCGGCAATTCCACCGTGGAATCGCGAATTTCCTGGTTATCGATGGTGTGGATGGTTGGCCCGAGGTCGGCCGGCAGAACGGGGCGCTGGACCAGGCGGGGCAGGCCGTCGATGGTGGCCAGCTCCACTTCGCGGGCCAGCGACATGCTGGATCGCCACGGGGACGTCGGCAGGGAATTGGCGTAGTCCCAGTTATTCATCCAGCCGATCATGATGCGGCGGTTGTCCTGGACATTGCTGAAGGAGACTGCTGCGTAATAGTCGCGGCCCCAATCGAGCCATAGACAGTGCCTCAGGTTGGTATTTCCGTCCTCAACCAACGAATCGCTGTCCGCAGCGAACTGAACCCCATCGAAATGGCCCACGAAGTACTGTCCTCCCGAGCCCCCTGCGACGGCACCCGGGTTGATGTTGACCACCAGGACCCACTTGACGTGGTCCGGGTTTCCGTCCACGGGAAGAGGGAAGAGATCAGGACATTCCCACTCCCCGCCCGTGGCATTGGCAGGCCCGAACGTGCTCAGGTACACCCATTCCTTGAGGTCGGCCGAGCGGTACAGGACAACTTTCTGGTGCTGTGCCTCCACCGCCACCATCACCCAGAATGAAGACGACGCACCGTCGTAACGGAACACCTTGGGATCGCGGAAATGCGCCGAGCCCCGATTGAGGACCGGGTTGCCCGCGTACTTCTGCCACGTCATTCCCGCGTCCGTGGAGAAGGCGAGAGACTGGGCCTGAATCCCTTCGAGGCCCGAACCTTCCTTGAAAGCGCTGGTGTAGATGGCAACCAAGGCCGGGTTTTCCGGGGTGCCAAAGCCGCTCGTGTTGCCCTCATCCACCACGATGCTTCCGGAAAACACGTCCTCTTGCCCATCACAGGCGATGGCTACGGGATGCTCGTTCCAGTGAAGCAGGTCCTCGGAGGTGGCATGGCCCCAGGACATGTTGCCCCAGACGTTGTCGAAAGGGTTGTTCTGGTAGAAGAGATGGTAAACGCCCTGGTAAAACACGAGTCCATTGGGATCGTTCAGCCAAGTGCTGTTGGCCGTGTAGTGAAGTACCGGCCGGCCGATGTTGGAGGGTTGGCTCCGCGTCGTCCCACCGGAGAACTCGACGGCCCCCGCTGCGGTGTCAACGATATCGACGAGAGCCTCACCGGCTACCAGGACATCCGTTTCAGGGCAGGAGGGGACAGGGCGGCTGTGCATTGGTGGTCCTCTATGGTCAGGGGCGTCCGGGACTGGACGCAGATGGAGTCAGGTGTTGGTGCGGGCGGTCACTTCTGCGCTGCTGTCGCCAGCACCGGATGGTGCGGAGGCCACGGAATGACGCAGGACCAAAGGGCAGGGAAGAACGGTGGGGTGGGCAGTCAAAAGCTGCAGGTCTGTTTTTCCCTCGATGGCGTCGATCAGGTTCTTTGTTGCCCATGCGCCCATTTCATAGTGCGGAAGGGCGACCGTGGTCAGCGAGGGGTAGAGATTTTCGGCAATGAGCTGCTGGTTATCGAAACCCACGATTGAGAGGTCTTCGGGTATCCGCAGTCCAAGTTTCCCGGCCGCCCTATAGGCACCCATGGCCATCCGGTCGTTGTAGCAGAAGATGGCTGTGGGCCGGTTGGGGGACTCCAGGACACGCAGCGCCGCTTGGTAGCCGCCCGGCACTTCGGAAAGTTCCGAGTGGACCAGCTCTTCATGAAACGTCAGTCCGGCATCGGCCAACGTGTCCTTGAAAGCCTTCAGCCGGGAGTGCGTTGCCGGGACGTCGTCGGTGTTGTTGATCATGCCGATCCGCTTGTGCCCGGCGTCGATGAGGGTTTGCACCGCGAGCCGTGCGCCGCCGGCTTCATCGGGGATGACTGAGGAAACCGAGTGGTTGATGTCCTCGGAGTCCACGAGGACTGCCGGAACCCCCGCCAGGTTCTTGGGAACGGACAGCTTCCGGTGGTACATGGTGGCATACAGGATGCCGTCCACCTGCCGATCCAGCAGGTCAGCGACGTCGCTTTCACGCGAGTCCTGGGAACCGGTGCTGGTGGAGTTGATGATCATAATGTTGTACCCACGGGCCCGCGCCGTTTCCTCTGCCCCGAGGATGATCCTGCCTGCGTGCGGAGTGGTGGCAATCTCTTCGCTGATGAAACCGATCATGCCCGAACGTTGGGTGCGAAGGGCCTGGGCCAGCCGATTGGGTCCGTAACCCAGACGCTGGGCCGCTTCGTGGACCCGTTCCCTCGTTTCGGTACCTACGCGGGCGTAAGCAACGTCATTAAGGACATGGGAGACGGTGGTGACAGAGACACCGGCCGCGGCGGCCACGTCTTTGATACCTACAGATCTTTTGGTCATTGCTTTCCCACGTCCTCATGGTGTTGATGTTGTTGCTGATCCTACGTTCGGCCTGGCCGTCCCAGTAGGCTATCGAGGAATACCCGCTGGCTGGCTTGTTTGGGCGGTCCCTGCGGCGTCAAAACCAATGGTCGGCGTGGACCTCACAGCGTTGGCGCCCCTGTCTGCGATAACCTGGGCGTCATTTCCGGAATCAAGGATGGTATTCCGAACCGAGGCGGAATCAACCAGGACCGCCGTCACCTCAAGGCCCCCTGAAGCCCCGGTGGTCAACAACGCGTCCACTTGGGCCGAGAAGCAAGAGTCACTCGACGCAGCGCGAACGTCCATGGCCACCACGTGATTGTTGGAGACGAAGTTGCCTGCCCCCTCCGCCAAGTGGATGATTACGGCTGTGGCCCCCGATGGCCGAATGCTCTCTGCGTCCACTATTTCGGAGAAGTGGTTGCCGATCACCGAGTTGTTGCTGCCACTGATGCTCAGCAGCCCGTAAAGGTCATTCCGACCGTTATCGACTCCCAGGAAGGGAGTCCAAGGCTCGTGGTCCCTAAGGAAGTGGTTGGTGGCCACGAGGTTCTCGGAACTGTTCTCTGCAAGAACCACCATCCCGGGGTAGAACGAGTGCAGGCGGTTGTTGGACACGCTTGAACGCGTGACGCCGTCGAAATGGATGCTGCTGGCACCGCGGGGAAAGATGTTGTTCGCGGTGACCAGGAGCCCGCCATGGTTCTGGGCGTAGATCGAGTGACCCTTGAATCCGGCCCCAATCAAGTTGTCCGTGATCTTGGACGCCTGGCCCCAGCCGCGGAGTTCGATGCAGCTTCCGCATTCGGCAATGAAATTGTCGTGGAGGGAAAGGGCGTCCGCCTTGTAGATGGTGAGCGCATTCTCCAGGTAGACGAATCCCATCCCGTTAACCCGGAAGGAGTCATTGGCGCTGGCCACATAGATGCCGGTCTTGCCGTTGACGTAGCTGTTTTCCGCGGGCAGCCCTGACCCGTCCGGGGTGAAGTGCAACCCATCGATGCAGAAATTGGCGAATTCCACTGAGCTGATCCGGGGGCTCCCGCTACGTTCAATGTAGAAGGCGGCGCCCTGGGATTCGTCGTCCCTGAGTAAGTCGTCGCGGAGCGGAATGTCGACGATGACGCGGCTTCCGCCTGGCCACAACTCATGGAGGTCCGGCCATTCTTCCTCAGGAACGTTGAACCGGATGCTCGAGGACGTAAAGCCGTGTCCCGAGCCCTGGATCTTGAGGAAGCTGACATCGATGACCACCTGCGTGCGGAGGTGATAGTCCCCGGGCGGAAGGTAGATCACCGCTCCCGGCTTGCCGCCGTCGTTCTCATCCGCGACCGTCTGCCGGCTCTTGATGTCCGCGATGATGCTGTTGATGACTTCACCAACGTCCTCGGACGGGTTGCCGATTGGCCACGTGGTGACGTCGTAGTAGTTGCTGTTGGACATGGGGTCCTCTCTTAGCTTGAAAATTCCTTGGCCTTGACCTGCTCTTAGCCCTTAACAGCGCCGAGCGTCATGCCTGCGACGATCTTGCGCTGCAGGAGAAGGGTCAGGAGGATGACGGGGATCGAGTAGACGGCTGCGAGTGCGGTCATGGATCCCCAGTCCAGTCCGAACTGGGTCTGGAAGTTCGCGATAACCACCGGGGTTGTTTGCGAACGGATGGCGGTCATGAGGAGGGCGAACAGGAATTCGTTCCACGAGGCCAGGAAGGCGAAGATCGCGGTGACTGCGATGCCTCCGGAGACCACGGGGATGACCACCCGCCAGAGCGCTCCGAGCCTGCTGCAGCCATCAACCGTTGCCGCTTCTTCCAAGTCGCGGGGCACAGCCTCAAAGAAGCTGGACATGAGCCAGATGGACAGTGGCAACGAGATGGTGGTGTGGGCGATGGACAAAGCGATGGGCGTGTCCGCGAGCCCTACGGAGGACATCATTGATGCCAGCGGGATGCCGATGGCCACGGGCGGGACCATGCGCGTCACCAGTGCTGCCATGATGAACACACGGCCGCTGGGAGTCTTGTAGCGCGTGATGCCGTAGGCGGCCGGGATAGCCAGAACCAAAGACAACAATGTGCTGATGATGGCTGTCTGCACGCTGTTGATGAACGAGGCCAGCACTCCGCTCCGCCCCAGCGCGTTGGCGTAGTTCTCCAGCGTCCATTCCGTGGGGAGAATGGTGGGGGGAACGGCGATGGTATCGATCGGCGTCTTGAACGAGGTGAACAGCAGGTACAGGAACGGGAAGCCGTACAGCACCATGGCCACCGCCAACAGGATCCACAGGATGGTCCGGGTGCTTCGGCGTCCGGCTTCCAGCCCTTCGCGGTTGACGCCGCGGCGCTTACGCGGTCCCTGCGATGCGGTGACTTTCGACGTCGGCTGTACGGTTTGGCTGGTCACGTCACCCTCGGTTGCGGCTCGGTTCCGTGAAATCGCGGTCCGGGAGCTCATCAGTTGTCCTTTCCTGGCCGCCAGATGGTGGCCACCGCGAAGAATGCGACGGCGAGCATCGCCAGCAGGTAGATAGTGCCCATGGCGCTGGCCAAGCCGGGATCGCCGAAGCGGATCATGGTGCGGTAGATCAGCAGGCTCATGGTTTCGGATGCGGACTGGGGGCCGCCGTTGGTTTGAATCAGGATGGTGTCGAAGGCGCGGGCGGCGTCGATTCCTCGGACAACCAACGCCACTGCGATCACCGGACGGAGGAGCGGAAGGATGATCTGGAACAGGAGCGCGGGTGCCTTGGCGCCGTCCAAACGTGCAGCTTCAATGAGGTCGCCGGGGATGTTCTGCAGGCCGGCGAACAGTACGAGGCACATGAAGGAGGTGGTGAGCCAGATGTCCGGGATAGCCACCGAGAACAGCACAATGTTGGGATCTGACAACCACCCGATCTGGTTGGGGTTGGAGAGGATACCCGCCTGGTGCAGGAGGGTTCCGATGAGGCCGAAGTTGTCGATCATCAGGAACTTCCACAGCAAGCCGGCAACAATCGGGGCGATCATCAGCGGATACAGGAAGACGGTCCGCCAAACCTGCGAGCTGCGCCCGAGCGTGGTGAACAGGAGCGCCATTCCCAGGCCGAGGGCGAACTCGAGGGTGACTACCACCAAGGTGTAGGCGAGGGTTCGCCACCCTGCCCCCATGAAGGCTTCGGAGGCGAATGCGGTGACGTAGTTCTGGAATCCCACGAAGTCACGCGGGCCGCCGGCGATGGGCGAGATCTTGAAGAAGCTGTCTGCAATGAGGCGGAACAGCGGGTAGGCCACGAAGACGGCCAGGAACAACGCCGCCGGGGTCATGAGGTATAGGGCGAAGCGGCGATCGGAGATGCGCACGATTTTCTCTTCTGCTGGTTGGGGCCGCGGCCGGCACGGAGTTTGTGGTTCCGGGTGCCGGCCGCGGAGTCTTTACTTGAGGAGGTCCTGGATCTGCTTCTTGGCGTCGGCCAGGAGGGTCGCGGAGTCGCCGCCAGCTACCGCCTTCTGCAGGAGCGGGACCAGCACGGTGTCTACGATCTGCTGCCACTTGGCAGTTGCCGGGCGGGTGGCGGTGGCTTTGCCGTTGAGGGTTTCGATCAGTGGCTTGAAGCTCTCGTATCCGGGCTGGTCCTGGTACTTCTCGAAAGCGGAGATGCGGGAAGCCAGGCCGAGGCTGGATTCAATGCCCAGGCCGTTATGGTCGTAGGCGCACTTGATGAACTTCTTTGCGGAGTCTGCGTTCTTGGTGGCCTTCGGGACGGACAGGTACCAAGGTCCCGGAACACCTGCGACGCCGGCGCTGCCGCCAATCATTGCTGCGGCTCCCACTTTGCCTGCCACCGGTGAATCCTTGGGGATCTGACGGTAAGCGTGCGCCCAGAAGCGGGTCATGGCGGTCTTGCCCTGGTTGAACAAGTTCTGGGCTGCGGCCCAGTCAACTTGTGCAGCACCCGGAGGCGCCGACTTTGTCAGGCTTACGTAGAAGTCGAGTGCTTCTTTATGGGCTGCGTTATCGATTACTACGTTGTCGCCGTCGAGGACCATGGGGGAGCCGGCCTGCAGGACGTGGGCAAGCCATTCAGTTTCCACGGCGCCCTTGACATCCGTGCCGTACATTCCGTCCTTGGTGAAGAACTCCGAAATGTCCTGGTACTGCTTCCACGTGGTGGGTGCGGCGAGTTCATAGCCGTACTTTGACTGGAAGTCGGCCTTGTTTTTGGCGTCTTCGAAGAGGTCCTGGCGGTAGAGGATGATCTCGGCATTGGTCCACGCCGGCAGGCCGATGAAGTGGCCGTCCACGTTTGCTTCCTTGACCAGCGCGGGGAAGATGTCCTTCTTGGCCTCGTCAGTGAAGATTTCGTCGATGGGCTGGACCGCATCCTTGAAGCTCGGAAGCCACACGGAGTCGAGTGCGGCGACGTCGAAGGAAACGTTGCCGGAAGAGAATTCGCTGGAGAGCCGGTTGAACATGCCGTCGTAAGGCAGTTCCACAAAGTTGACGTCGATTCCGGTGTCCTTCTTGCACTGTTCGGCAACGCCGGTGAGTTCGGCATGACCGCCGGCTTCCACCAGGACGTTGACGGTGCCTGCGGCGCTACCCGACGTTGGTGCCGGGCCCCCTGCGCCGCATCCGGTAGCCGCGAGTGCGACGGCGGTGCAGACGCCGCCAAGGGTGACGAGCCTGGAGATGGTGTTTCGAGTGGACATCGCTGTCGACTCACTTTCTCTCGAACGGGATGGCAAGACTGTTTGGGGTGAAGAATCGTTTTGCCAAAACGACTTGGCAACACTGTAGGACCGTCTCTTGAGAAGTGTCAAGCGTCACTTTGGCCGGCCGCCGTTGCCAAAAAATCCGCCAGGATTTTGTCGTTGACACCCTTCTTCACCACCGCTTAGTGTTTCTCCCAGCTCGCGATAAATCGTTTTGGCAATTTTGGCAGCGTGCAATCACAACCCGAACCTTTTCCTGCCCTTCGCTCCATTCCTTGCGGGTGAACCAGGCGGCAAGGGGAGCGGCTCTGCAAGCTTTCCCGCAGCAACCGGTCACAGACAGGCTCGAAGCCCACTTCAAAGGAGAACTGTGAAACAACCATCCACCATCAGCCGAAGGAGCATCCTCCGGATGTTCCCGGCGGCAGCGGTCGCGGCCGTCATCGCACTCTCTTCCAAGCCCGAGGCGGCGCAGGCGCGCGCTGCGCAGCAAACCCCTGGTCCGTTGCCGGCCACGTCCGGCCACAGGGCAATTATTGGAGTCCTTTAGGCCGATCAGCGGTGCAACACACCGTTCAAGCAGTACCCCAACGATGAGGAGAACCAGCTTTGACCACTGTCTACGACGTCACCACCTGGAGCGTTCCAGGGAACCCAAGCGCAACCCCATACAACGACATCGGGCTCATCATGAACAGCATCATCGCTGACATCAAGAGCCAGCAGACCAATCAGGCATCCAAGCCGGGCGCCGTGATCTACATTCCGCCGGGAGACTACTCGCTCAAAACCCGTGTGAACGTGGACATCAGTTATCTGACTATCCGCGGTTCCGGGCACGGTTTTACCTCGCTGAGTATCCGTTACAACGCCGGCAACACGTCCACCTGGCACGAAATTAATCCTGGTGGCAGCCGAATCCGGGTGGAAAACACTGATGGGAACAGCGACGCCTTCCGTGTTTACCGGACGGGCGATCCACGGCTTAGTTCCGTGGTGTTCCAGAACTTCTGCCTGGACGGAGTCTCTTTCGGGGCCAACGAGAACGATTACACCAACGGCAAGACAGGCATCCGCTTCGATTCTGCCAACGATTCCTGCAGGGTTGAAGGGATGGGCATGGTGTACCTGGAGCACGGCCTGGTGGTGCGGGACACGGATGCCCTCAGCGTCAGCGGCAATTTCCTCGCTGAATGTGGCTCTTGCATTGAACTCACGGGCTCAGGCCAGGCTTCGAAAGTCACGGACAACCTCATCGGCGCGGGCTTCGTTGGGTTCTCCATCTTCGCGGAGGGGCATTGGGGCCTCCTGGTGACAGGCAACAACGTGTTCCCTCGAGGCAAGAGCAGTGTGCACTTCAAGGACTGCGCCCGATCGTCCATCACGTCCAACCGATTCCATGCGTTCTACCCCGGGATGGTGAATTTTGAGGGGAGTTGCACCGAGAACCTGGTGGGGGCCAATCACTTTCTCCGTCAGATGGAACCATTCGACCCCCTTAAGCCGTACAACAACGGACTGGATGATCTCTTCGGCCTGGTTCACCTTGCCGGCAGCAACAACACCGTGACAGGCAACCATTTCAGCTACGACGTCCCGTCCGGGTCCGTAAAACCACCGGGACAGACGCCCACCATCATCCTGGTGGCATCTGGGAACAACAACTTCATCGCCACCAACAACACGGTGTCAGCAATCGCGGTGCACACCGTCACCCTTGACTCGTCCACTACCGGAACCAAAGTCCTGGACAGCGGAACCCAAGCTCAGTTCCAACCCTTCCAGAGCAGCCACTCCTTCAGGGCGACTCCGTAACAACCCCCTAGGCAAGCACTCTTGAAAGGTCTGTCAAAGATGACCAGACGCACCAAAGCTTTGCTGTCACTTGGGACGGTGGTGGCCCTCACCGCTGCTTCGTTCACCATCGCCACGAATGCTGCGCGCGCCACCGATCCGGAACCGTCCACGCAGCAGTATCGGCCCTATCTGCACTACACACCTGAGGCCAACTGGATGAACGATCCCAACGGGCTCGTCTACCACAACGGCAAGTACCACATGTATTACCAGTACAACCCTGAGGGAACGGGGTGGGGGAACATGAGCTGGGGTCATGCCTCATCAACAGACCTGATCCACTGGGAAGAGCATCCCCTCGCCATCCCGCGCGGCCGCGACGGAAACAATAACGTCATCGAGGAGATCTTCTCCGGATCCGTGGTGGTGGACACCCGGAACAGCAGCGGGTTTGGGACCTTGCAGAACCCCCCAATGGTAGCTGTGTACACGAGCAACTACACGGGCGCCCATCCAAGTCTGGCAGGCAAACAGGCGCAATCGCTGGCCTATAGCCTCGACGACGGGCAAAGCTGGACCAAATACGGCAGCAATCCCGTCCTCAACCGGAACACCTCCAGCTTCCGTGACCCCAAGGTCTTCTGGTACGACAATGCGTCCGGAGCAGACTATTGGGTGATGGCCGCGGTGGAAGCCGATGAGCGCCGGGTCCTTTTGTATCAGAGCACCAACCTGAAGGACTGGAATTACCTGTCGGATTTCGGGCCGGCAAACGCCGTTGGCGGGCAGTGGGAGTGTCCTGATTTGTTCCCCTTACCCGTTGATGGGGACCCCAACAACGTCAAGTGGGTGCTGGCCGTGAACATCAATCCCGGTGCGGTTGGCGGCGGCAGCGGCGGACAATATTTCGTTGGGGACTTCAACGGGACAACATTCACCGCCGAAAACATCGATTCTGCCAGCCAGCTTCCACCCGGCGACGTCCTGGCCGGTTTCAACGGCGGCAGCTTCACCGGCTGGAACATCCAGAACGATCCATCCACCAGTTCAGGTCCTTGGGCAAGTGCGCCGGCCACAGGGGCCCTTCCGGGGCAACAGCAAGTCACCGGTCACATTGGCGCCGGGCTGGTGAACGGATTCCACGGCGGAGACGCCCCGGTTGGCACTATGGAATCCGCCCCCTTCACGCTGGACAAGGACTACCTTAACTTCCTGGTCGGGGGCGGAAACCATCCTCAGGAATACGGGAAACAATCGGGAAACCAAGCCCCTCCGGGATACCTGCTGTTTGACGGTTTCGACTACTCCGGAACGCTCACTCAAGCCGGCTGGCAACTCACAGGCAACTTCCAAGCGGCGCTGAACCCATCGACGTCGGGCGGTGAATTCGCCATCGGGAAAAGGATCAACACCTTCGAAGGCGGGCCGTACCAAGACAACAACGTCGGCACTATCACGTCCCCTGAGTTCTACCTGACCAACACCAATATCGCTTTCCTCCTCGGCGGCGGCAGCCGCACCGATGGACAACTGCAGGTCGAGCTGCTGGTGGGCGGGATGCCAGTCCGCACTGCGAACGGCGCTGGTTCGGGGGACCTGAACTGGCAAAACTGGGATGTTTCCCCTTGGCACGGCCAAAGTGCCCGCATCAGAATTGTGGACAACGCGACCGGCCCTTGGGGTCATCTGACGCTGGACAACATGGTCCTTGGT
This sequence comes from Arthrobacter sp. M2012083, assembly GCF_000281065.1. Lineage (GTDB taxonomy): Bacteria > Actinomycetota > Actinomycetes > Actinomycetales > Micrococcaceae > Arthrobacter. Next base: position 38,488 of record NZ_AKKK01000011.1, on the reverse strand, counting down.
TCCGAGCCGGCCAAGGTCCGCAGCGTCGAAACCACAGTGAACCTGGTGGTCAACGGTCAGACGGTCCGGACCGCCACCGGCGCCGATTCCGAGCACTTGAAATGGAACGCTTGGGACGTCAGCGCCTATAAGGGCAGCCAGGCCACCATCAGGATCGTGGACAACAACAGGGGCGGATGGGGGCACATCCTGGCGGACGAATTTGTTTCCTCGGACGTATCCCATGTGGAGCAACACGATTGGCTGGACTGGGGCCGGGACTACTACGCGGCGGTTTCCTTCAATAGCGCCCCCGCTGGTAAGCGCATCATGCTGGGCTGGATGAACAACTGGGATTACGGCCAAAACACGCCCACTTCAACCTGGCGCGGAAGCATGGCCCTGCCGCGTGAGGTGGCTCTCACACAGACTCCTGCCGGACCAAGGCTGCGGCAGGAGGTGGTGTCACAGGCGGACGCGCTGAAGAACACGGCCGCGTCCTACACGGCGCCCGCGCAGGACCTCCAACCGGGAACCACCACTCTTCCGATCGCAGGCGACGTGGTGCAGATCGATGCTGAGTTCTCCCCGGGTAGCGCGTCCGCGTTCGGCCTGAAAGTGCTCGGAAACGCCAACGAATCAACAAGGATCGGTTACGCGACGGGCACTCAGCGGCTCGCCATCGACCGGACCAACTCCGGCAACGAAGGCTTCCATCCCGCCTTCAGTTCAGTCGAGGACGCGAAGGTGGAGTTGATCAATGGCAGGATCCACCTGCGGGTGTATGTGGACCGGGCATCTGTGGAGGTTTTTGCACAGGACGGTCTGACAACCATTACCGACCAGGTCTTTCCAACCGCCGGCGCCAACGCAATCTCGGTTTTTTCCGAAGGAGGCACTGCACGTCTTGAAAGCATGACCGTGACGCCGCTCAACCCAGCGATGTGGGGCGGCTAAACCGGCCGAACGCACGACGACGGCTGGTCACCCAGGTGACCAGCCGTCGTCGTGCGTTTAATGCCTTACTTAGTCCGCTTTCACCGCCAGGACCGGGCAGTCCGCCTCCAGCAGGATCCGCTGGGAGACGCTGCCCATGATGAGCTTGCCTACCGGGCTGCGGCGGCGAAGGCCGATGACAATCAGATCGGCATCATTCTCGTCCGCTGCGTCCAGGACTTCGGCAGCCGCGTCATGGCCGCGGACCGGTTGCTTGATGATGTGCTGGATGCCTTGGTCAGCGAGCCGCTCCTCGATGCTCTGGATGTCCGGCTCCTGGGCGTACCGGTTGTCCACCAAGGCGTCGCCCTTGGAGGAGTTGATGACCAGGAGGGTGTCATTGCTCTTCTTGGCCTCGGCGATGGCCTGCGTCAACGCCGCTTCGCCTTCTGGTGTGGGGACGTATCCCACCACGATTGTCATGGTTTCTCCTTGTTGGCTTGGTTGTTGGGGAGGCGGCTGGCATCGCCAGGCGCCAGGCTAGCCGTCGCTTCCGCCGTCGCCGTCTGCTGTTCCGTCGGCGCGGTGGCTGCCGTGGCTGACGCCGCCGGCTTCCCTCGGGACCGTGGCGCCGGAGTTACCCGGAACCGCTGTGGCCGCCACAGGACGGTTGCGCCGGATGAGCTTGAAGATGAACGGCCACACCAGGATGAGCGCCACGATGATGTAGACCACGATCGCGATGGGCTCGCTGAACAGGCCAGCGGGATCGCCGGCGCTCAGCTGCAGCGTCTTGCGGAGCTGGCCCTCAATGCGCGGGCCCAGGATGACGCCGAGGATCAGCGGCAGGACCGGAAGTCCAAATCGCCGCATCATGAATCCGAGGGCACCGAGCACCAGCAGGATCACAAGATCGAAGGCCTGCAGGTTGACCGAGTAGGCACCCAGGGTAGCGAAGAACAGGATGCCCGCGTAGAGGTAGGGGCGGGGGAGCTGCAGCAGCTTTGCCCAGACCGGGGCCAAGGGCAGGTTGATGAGCAGGAGCAGGAAGTTGCCGATGAAGAGGCTCGCAATGAGTGCCCACACCAGCGGTCCTTCGCTGGAGAACAGCTGCGGGCCGGGTTGGATGCCATAGGACGTGAAGGCTGCAAGCATGACGGCGGCTGTCGCGTTGGTGGGGAGGCCGAGTGCGAGCAGCGGTGTCATGGTACCGGCGGCGGCAGCATTGTTGGCCGCTTCGGGTCCGGCGACGCCTTCGATGGCGCCCTTGCCGAACTCTTCCGGGTGCTTGGTGAGCCGTTTCTCGGTGACGTAAGAGAGGAAGGTGGGGATTTCCGCGCCACCGGCGGGCAGGGCACCGAACGGGAAGCCAAAGGCGGTGCCGCGAAGCCAAGGCTTCCAGGAACGGCCCCAGTCCTTCTTGCCCATCCAGGGACGACCCACCGGGATGACATGAAGAGGCGTGCGACGCAGGTGGGCCGCAACCCAGAGGGCTTCACCCACGGCGAAGATCGCGACGGCGACCACCACGATGTCCAAACCGTCCACCAGGAGGGGCTGGCCGAAGGTCAAACGGCGTTGGCCGGTTACGGAGTCGATGCCCACCAGCCCGATGGCCAAACCAAGGGCCAGCGACGCGAATCCGCGGAGCCTGGACGAGCCAAGGACGGCGGTCACCGCCAGCAGCGCGAGGACCATGATGGCAAAGTAGCTGGGAGCACCCAGGCTCACGGCGAACTGCACCACGATGGGGGCGAAGACCGCCAGTAGTGCCGTGCCGATGGTTCCGGCGATGAACGAACCGATGGCCGCGGTGGCCAGCGCCTGTGCGGCCCTACCGGCTTTGGCCATCTTGTTGCCTTCGATGGCAGTCACCACCGACGACGATTCACCGGGTGTATTGAGGAGGATGGATGTGGTGGAACCGCCGAACATGCCGCCGTAGTAGATGCCGGCGAACATGATGAAGGCGCTGGTGGGCTCCAAGGCGGCGGTGACAGGAAGCAGCAACGCCACAGTCATCGCCGGGCCCAGCCCGGGAAGGACGCCGACGGCGGTGCCCAGGAGTACGCCGATCACGGCGAACAAGAGGTTCATGGGGGTGAGGGCGGTCGCGAAACCGTCCATCAGGGAGGACCAGACGTCCATTAGAGGATTCCTTCCAGGAGCCCGGCCGGCAATGCGATGCCCAGGCCGAGGTAGAAGCCGTAGAAGGTCAGCAAGGACAGTGCGACGGAAATAAGCCCGTCACGAATGTAGCGACGACTGCCGAGCGCCAGCACGCTGCCCCAGAAGAGGACCGTTCCGGAAATGACCCAGCCGGCCCAGTCGATGAGCAGGATGTTCAGGATGAAAGCTCCGGCCAGCGGAAGGACAGTCTTCCAATCGGCGGGATGTGCCAGGTCAACGTCTTCGCCGCCCTCGGCCTCACCCTTGCCGCCGCGGAGGACGTTGATGGCGAGCAAAACAGCGCAGACGATCAGCAAACCGGACACAATGAACGGGACGGTCTTGGGGCCTACCGGGTCCGACTGCGAGTACGGGGTGACCAGGCCGTTTGCGTCCAGGAAGACCAGGACGCCGACCACGCCGAGCAGGAGGGCTACCCCCAGCTCGGCGCGGCCTTTCAGGCCTGAGGCTAAGGAGCTCACGCCAACCCGAGCTTGGTCAGGACGTCCGCCACCCTCTTGTCCTGGTCTGTCAGGAACGTCTGGAATTCGTCGCCGGTAACGAAGGCATCGGTCCAGCTGTGGGTCTTGAGCGCTTCCTTCCAGCCTGCGGAAGCATGCATCTTCTCAAGGGCGCCAATCAGGGACTTCTTGTCGTCCTCGCTGATGCCCGGAGGGGCCACAATGCCGCGCCAGTTGGTGAAGACGAGGTCAATGTTGGATTCCTTCAGCGTGGGAGCGTCCACACCTTCCAAGCGGTTCTCGCCACTGGTGGCCAGGACCCGGATCTCACCGGACTTGATCTGCTGCAGGTACTCGCCGGCGCCGGAAGCGGCGAAGCCCAGCTTGTTACCGAGGATGGCGGGCAGAAGGTCGCCACCGCCGTCGTAAGAGACGAAGTTGACCTTGGTGGCGTCGATGCCAACCGCGCCGGCCAACTGCATGGGCAGGAGGTGGTCCGGACCGCCGGGCGAGGAACCGCCGCCAACTGCGATGGAGCCGGGGTTGGCCTTCCACGCCGTCACCAGGTCATCGATGGTCTTGTAAGGGGAGTCCTTGCTGACCATGATGGCGCCGGGTTCCTCGATGAGTTTCGCCAGCGGGGTGGTCTCCGTCAGCTTCGACTCGGACTTGTTGGTGTAGCTGGCTCCAACAACGCCCAGGCCCATGAGCATGGTGAGGTCGCCGTTGCCCTTTTCATTGACGATGCGGGCAAGGCCCACCGTGCCGCCGGCGCCGGCAAGGTTGAACACCTCGGTGTTGGTGGAGATCTTCTCGTCGTCCAGTACCTTGGCGGCAGCCCGGGCGGTGGTGTCGTAGCCACCTCCGGGAGTGTTGGGAACCATGATCTGGAGTCCGGTGATAGGTCCTGCTGCACCGGTGCTGTCAGAACCGGTGGACTTACCTGTGGCACCGCAGCCGGTGGCCATCAGGGCGATGCCGGCAGCGACGGCGGCGACTCGCAATGCGCGGATCTGGCGCATGGTGTTCCTCTTCTCATCATCGAAAATTCGGTGGTAGGGCGATCAGCGTTGTGCCCCGTTGATTTGATGCTAGGCGCGTAGGTGACAGGGATCACTCTTGTGTTCGCAGTGATCTTTAAGTTCATTGCGTTCATGGGTTTCCGCGGGCTGAGCTGGTCTTTCGTGCCGCTGGGGTATAGTTCCGATACGCCACGGGGGAAGCTGTTGTCCGCCCCTCCGATCACCGGCACCACCAAAGGAACCCAGCAGTGACTCGACTGACTCGACGAAGAGGCATGTCCTTGGCAGGGCAGTACCTTGTGCTGCAGTTACTGATCGTCCTCGCAGTTCTTGTTGCCGTTGTTGCCATTTCCTTGGCCCAATCCGCCGCCACCTTCGAGCGGACTGAAGGACGCCGTGCGCTGCTGGCTGCAGAAGCCTTGGGCAGCAACCCTACTGTCCGCGCGTTGCTGCCGGAGGCCGAACCGCGCGTCGGTTCAGCCCTCCCGGCCGTGGCCGAATCCGTGCGCACCGTTTCGGGATCATCACATGTGGCACTCGCCAAACTTGACGGCACCGTGGTTGCTTCATCGGATCCCAGCCTGTTGGGCCAACCCCTGCCGCTGGGTGAGAGCCAAGTGATGGAAGGGCGCGCCTGGACAGGTGTGCTGCCAGGCAGCAGCGGTGCCGTGCTGTCCGCCCACGTCCCAGTCCTGGACGATTCCGGAAAAGTCATTGGCGTTGCATCCATCAGCAGGAACTACCCATCCACCATTGAGCGACTAGGCGACGCCGTTCCCAACCTGCTCACCTATCTGGGTGTCGCCAGCGTCCTGGGCGTCGCCGGATCCCTCCTGTTGTCCCGCCGCGTCAAGCGGCAAACCCTTGGCATGGAACCGAGGGAGATCACCGGTCTCGTGGAGAACCGTGAAGCGATGCTGCAGGGCCTCAAGGAAGGCGTGGTCGCTTTGGATCCCCATGAGCGCATCACGGTGGCCAATGAAAGCGCCAGGCAGCTCCTGGGCCTGCCACCGGATTGTGTGGGAAAGAAGTTGCGCTCCCTCCACGTCGACCCTGCGCTGAAGATAGTCCTCACCCGCGAACAGTCAGACGCGGATCAATTGGTCCTCGTGGGGGAGCGGCTGGTGGTCATGAACCGCGTTGCCCTGCGTTCCCATGGACGCGACATCGGTTCCGTCACCACGTTGAGGGACCGGACCGAGCTGTCCTCCCTGGAGAGTGAACTCGGCGCCACCAAGACCGTGACTGACACTTTGAGGGCCCAGGCCCACGAGTTCGCCAACCAACTCCACGTCATCTCCGGCCTGATCCAGATAGGCGAATACGATTCCGTGGTGCAATTCGTCAATGGCGCCACCGTAGACCGGACACGGCTCAACGACGACGTCACCAGCCGTATCGAGGACCCCGCGCTCGCAGCCCTGCTGATCGCGAAGGACAGCCTGGCAACGGAGCGCGGAGTGGAGCTGAAGCTGGACCCGAAGTCCGCACTGCCGCGCGTCAACGAGGAACTGTCACGCGACCTCACCACCGTGGTGGGGAACCTGGTGGATAACGCGTTCGACGCCGTCACCGGACTTCCCGGGGCCTCGGTCCAAGTGTTGGTGGTTAACTCGGGTGAGAACGTCACAGTCACCGTCCGGGACAACGGTCCCGGCGTTCCTTCCGGTTCCGCGGAGGAGATTTTCCGGCAAGGCTTCTCCACGAAAGAGCCTGGACCGGGCGATGCGCGGGGCTTTGGGCTGGCGTTGTCACGGGTGATCTGCCGGCGCTCCGGAGGTGACCTGACGGTGGCCAACGACGACGGAGCCGTCTTCACCGCTCGATTCACGAAAGGGGCCTCCCAGCCATGATCCAAGTACTGATTGTTGACGATGACTTCATGGTGGCCAAGGTCCACGCCGGGTTCATCCAAAGGACACCGGGCTTCGGGGTGGTGGGCGTGGCGCATACGGGTGCTCAGGCCCTGGTGGAAACGGAAAGGCTCCAGCCCGACCTTGTGTTGCTGGACATCCATCTCCCGGACATCAACGGACTGGAACTCATGCACCAGCTGCGCGATGTTGCACCGGACCTCGATGTACTGGTGATCAGTGCTGCCCGCGAGGTGGAAACCGTCCGGAAGGCGCTGCGCGGCGGGATTGTGCACTACCTGATCAAGCCGTTCTCCCAGGCTGATCTGCAGGAACGTTTGGAGCACTACCTCAGTGCCTACCAGGGCCTGGACGCCTCCAAGGTGGAGGCCGAGCAGTCCGACGTGAACCGCGTCTTCGGACTGGGCGTTTCCGAGCGGACGCTGCCCAAAGGTTGCAGCGTGGAGACGCTCGAACTTGTTGAATCAGCGCTGAAAACAGCGCCGGGTGACCTCTCTGCCGCCGAGCTTGCCGAGCAACTCGGGACCTCCCGGGTGAGTGCCCGGCGTTACCTGGAGTACCTCCACGACGAGGGGGCGCTGGAGGTCAGACTGAAGTACGGCGTCGGACGCCCTGAACGGCGATACCTGCTGAAGGGGCGGTGAGCCTCGGCGGCGCTACGCTCTATGCGACCGGTTTCCACCCCAAGGCTGGGCCCAATTTTGTCGCAATGTCGGTGAGGATCTGCACGTAGTCCTCGTGGTCGAAGCTGAAGGGCAGTGCGAACGCCACCTCGTCCACTTCCTGGAAACCCGCATGGGCGTAAAGTTGCCGGGCAATTTCATCGCTGGTGCCGATCAGATCCCGGGCGAACAGCATGCCCTTCGGCCCCTGCGGAGCCCTCGTGCGGGGAGTCCGTTCATCGACGTACCGCTGGTACTTCTCGCGCTGGGCGCTGGAAGCGGAATCAGTGGGGATGACCACTAAGCCTTGCGAAGCCCGGGCCGTGTTTCCGGACGCGTGGGCGGCGTCGCGGTACGCCCGAATCTGCGATTGCTGGACCTTTGCAAAGTCCGGTTCTTGATCCTTGTCGGGAAAAATCACACTGCTGGACAACAGGTTGAAGCCGTTTTCACCGGCCCAAACGGCAGACTTCATACTGCCTGCCCCGTACCAAAGACGGCTGCGCAGTCCCGGGGAGTGCGGCTCCACCCGGTTGGAGAATTCCTCCACAACGCCTTGCTTGCCGGAGAAGTCCCTCACTTTTTCGCCCGCGACCAGGCGGGCGAACCGGTCTACGCGGTCATAGCTGAAGTCTTCGACGTCCCAGGAATCGGCGTATAGATGGTGCTTCACGGTGTCGTAATGCATCGGTTCACCCACGCTCAGGCCGGGATTGATCCGTCCCCCGGCGAGCAGATCCACCGTGGCCAGGTCCTCTGCCAGCCGCAGGGGGTTTTCCCAACCCAGCGGAGTCACGGCGGTGCCGAGCTCAATCCTGGACGTGCGCTGGCTTGCGGCAGCCATCACCGCGACAGGGGAGGAGATGCCGAACTGCAAGTGACGGTGGCGTAACCAGGCGCTGTCGAATCCCAACTGCTCGCCGAGTTCGATGATCTCCAATGTCGACCGGTGGCCAGCCGCAGGGTCGGCTGGGTCGAAGAGGCCAATAGTCAGAAATCCAAGCTTGCGGAGGGGGCGTTCGGGGCTGGGCATGGCATTCCTTCGCGTTTGGCGGGGCGGCTACTGCCCAGAATAAGGGCCGGTACCGACCACGACGGCGGGAGGTTACCTTTTGTGATGGGGGTGGAGGCGCCAGGGTGCGTAAAGGCAAAGTCCCGTGCAAAATTACTTAGCGCTTGCTTCTGTCCAAAACGGTAAAGCCGGATTGGCCCAACAAATGCCAAACGCCGCTAAGCCCTCGTATGTCGTATAGAACATGGCGGACTTCTTCAACTACCACACTGAGCGATCGCAACAAAGGACAGCGTGATGGGCCGTGGAGGAATCAGCCTTTCGGGTGAGAGACCGTCGGGTCGAAGGACTATGGAATCCCAACAAAATGCGTCGCTTCGAGATTCGCAAGAACACCTGATCTGAGGCGTTGCTGAGACGAAGGAGTCAGGACGCATTTAGGGTGTGTGCGTGTCAGCCCGGCCTGACCTAATACCCGATCTGCACCATCGCCGACTTGAAGCCCGGGGGCTTGAGGCCTTATCGGAGTGAGGTTCAGTCTGATCAGCCAGGATGCTAAGGGGCCGACCTGTGTCTTAAGCGGTTGAGGTTCGCTTAGCTTGCTGCACCAGTTCAGTTAGCCAAGGGCGGTGGCCGCGGTGGAACGTCATCCCCTTGGGTAGCCCTTGAATGGATGGCCTTCCGTTCACAATGTCGATAGTGAGTCGGCCGTTACTCATTGGTGCATTACTGACGTGAAGATCTCCAAAGGATTCGGGGAGCACGGGATCCATCCAGAGGCCACCCTGAGAAACGTGGGTGTCGTACTGCATCAGGCTTGTAATGAGCAGGATTGGCGCAGTGGCCGCCCAGGCCTGCGGTGAGCAGGCGGTGGGGTAGGGGATTGGTTCCTTGAAACGCGTCCGGTCGAACCCACAAAAAAGCTCCGGAAGTCGCCCGTCCCAATTTTCGGCAGCGTCGAGCAGGGCAATGGCGACTCGTTGGGCTTCGGCTACAAATCCGTAGCGCACCAACCCCGCGACGATGATGGCGTTATCGTGGGGCCAAACCGAGCCATTGTGGTAGCTTGCGGGGTTATAGGCGCCCATATTGCTTGCGAGAGTCCGGATCCCCCAGCCGCTGAACATTTCTTTAGACATTAGCCGCTCCACGACAAGCGGTGCTTTGTCTTCGTCCACGAGGCCAAGCCATAGACATTGGCCCATGTTGGATGCGCAAGCGTCCACCTGTCGCTTCTTGCCGTCAAGGGCGATGGCGTAGTAACCCCGCTCGGGTATCCAAAATTTTTCGTTGAAACGCTTCTTGAGTTCAGCCGCACGGGCGGCGAGGTCATCTCCTAACTTCACGTCACCAGCGTCGTAGGCCATCCAAGCACGTGCAAGGTATGCGGTGTAGACGTAGGCTTGGACTTCGCAGAGGGCGATCGGCGGTTCAGCCAGCGTCCCGTCGGCAAAGTTGACCCCATCCCAGGAGTCTTTCCAGCCCTGATTGATCAGTCCTTGGTCGGTCAGCCGTTCATACTCGACGAACCCGTCCCCGTCCCTATCTCCGTATCGGCGTATCCATTCCAGTGCGCGGTCGGCATGTGGCAGGAGGGCGGAGATTGTTTCTGAAGCGAATCCCCAGCGACTGACTGAACCCAAAAGCATGACAAAAAGCGGTGTGGCATCGACGCTTCCGTAGTAAGTGGATTTGCCGCCGAGGGAAAGCCCGCTCGAGATGTCCAGTCTAATTTCGTGGAGAATCTTGCCAGGTTCTTCTTCAGTTATCGGATCCACTTGGTGGCCTTGCCGGTCAGCCAAGGTTTGCAACGTCCCCAAAGCTAAAGAGGGATCTACAGGGAGCGCCATCAGGGAGGCCCAGAGTGAATCTCTGCCGAACAGTGTCATGAACCATGGTGCGCCGGCCGCCACTACAACACGGTTTTGATGATTGGGGTCCTCTATGCGGAGAGCTCCAAGGTCGTCGTAACTGTGTCGGATGGTTCGTTCTATGGAGCGGTTGCCTATCTGTAGGAGGGGAATCTTCGCTACCCATTCCTGTCGGCGGCGGTCGCTTGGCGAAGGCTCGCGGTTGTCTGTGGGGTTCGCAACAGGATCGGGCGAGGCCGTGCCAAGGAGCTGAACGATCCTGACGGCCGTGGTCCAAGAGGCTTGGGGTGCGATGTGAATTCGAAATGACATGCCTTCATGGTCGATCGTCGCGTCCGGGGCCTGGATGACCACACCCTTCCGCGCGTCCCGCCATGTAGCTCGGATAATCAGCGCTTCTTGTTCAGGTTGACGGGTCTCCTCCCAGGTTCGAGGAGTCCGGGCCTCCTTCACCTCGAAGAGATCGGCAAAATCGCAGGCAACGCTTAACGAAACCTCGCAAGTTGCTGGCTTGAGGGAGTAGTTCCACACCGTGAGTCGTTCTGTTACTCCAGCGTCTACTTCTCGTAGTCGTTCCACAATCAAGGGGCTGTCCGCGTATCCGTCGGCTCGGTTGACCCGTCCGACAAAGAGCGCCCTATACGGCTCCTGCATTTCGGAAGCCAGGGCCTCCAGTGATTGGCCGTCAATGGTGAGGCTCCAGCTGGACACCATTCGGGTGTCGTGAAGGAAGATTCCCTGAGGAGTTCCTTCACGGATGTCGCCATTGGGCGAGGAAATGCAGAACGACGTTCCCTCCACCAGGGTCACAGACCCAGCGCCCACGGGCCCGGCGGCTGTGTCATTGTTCCATCCAGCCATCCCTGATCCCTCCATAACGACTACCAGTGAGCGTAGGGCTACAAGTTGTTACAAGGCGTCCCCGTAGGTCTGGTATCAAGGTACGCCGGTCTCTAGGGCCATGCCAGTGAACGTCAGAATGTGGAGGCTAGCTGGCACTTAGAGTCAACTGGTTTGGGTTACCCCCCGGACGGAGACAGCTGCAGACCCGATTGGGCCGGTGCTTACAGTCCTCGTGTAATGGGCCAACCGGGCAGGGTGACGTGCGGAGCTATTTTGGTCCGCCATCTTTGCCTGGCTCTGGCTCCTGCGTGGGTTCCTCGGCCTTAAACCCGTTGCTGCTGTTGGCTGGGAGCAGGCCTCTTTCAGTGAAAACTCTCTTGGCGACGAATACTGCGTTCAGGGCTCGAGGAAAGCCGCAGTAGACGGCGGATTGGGTCAGGGCTTCAATGATTTCAGCGGGGGAGAGGCCCACATTCAGAGAGGCGTTGAGATGGAAGTCCAGTTGAGCCTCACATCCGCCCAGCGCCGTGAGGATGCCCAGCGTGACAAGTTGCCTTTGAGACGGCGAGAGGGCGGTGCCGGCGTATACGTCGCCGTAACCAAAAGCAACCATGTGCTCGGCTAGGGCGGGGGCTACGCCTGCCAGTGACGTCACAACCTTGGGTCCCGTGGCGGGACTCAACGTCTTCAAGGCCTGCATTCCACGTTCATACCGGGAAGAGTCGGCCTGGTAGTTGTGAATGTTGGGGTGCTGGGCGAACATACAAGCTCCTTGTGGGAAAGGTCGAGTGGAGCGTCGGCGTGACAGGTCCCCGCCCTCCCTGTTTCTTCTCGGCAGTCCAACTCACGCGGAATAGAGCACAGGGAGGTGCCCCTAACGTCGGGGGCTGCTGGAGCTTCTGCGTAGTTCCATTCGATAGGCGTAGCGGCGCGGGTTGAAATGCGAGGACGTGAATTCGATGAACTTTCCGTCCGCATCGTAGTAGAGACGTTCAATGAGCAGGATGGCATCCCCTGCTTCGCAGCCGATCAGCTCCGCTTCGTGCTCCGGTGCGTTCATGGCAGTAATTTCCTGACGGGCTCCGGCAATAGGCTTGTCCAAGAAGTGTTCGGCGGTTCCAATCACCGTGCCTTCACCTGGGGACTCGTCTCCCAATGCTGCGAGCTTCGCGCCGAGGGTAGGGTCGACATAGTGTCGGGTGAGCACGAAAGGAACCCCGTTATAGGACCGGCGAACTGTGGCCCGGCTGACTTCGATGTACGTGAGGCCCATGCGCGCAGCTATGGATGGCTCCACCACCACTGAAAAGGGTTCGAGAACTTCCGTCGTCGTGTCGGGCCAGACGATGATTTCGTCCAAAGAGCCAATGGACCGGACATAACGACCCTGTGGATCTTGGCGACCATTGACGTATGTGCCGCTTCCCTGAACCCGGTATATCAAGCCCTCGGTCAGCAAGATCTGCAAGGCTTCCCGGACTGTGTGCCGGCTTACCTTGTGGGCAGCCTGCAGTTCACTTTCGGTAGGCAGTTTCCGGCCTTCCGAATACACGCCTGCAACGATGTCGGCCCGTATCCGGGCTGCAAGAAGACGGTAAGCCGGAACAACGCGTTGCGTATCCGCTTCTAACCGCATTCCACCTCCTCAGGCCCGTGTACTGTCACGCTGGGACCAACCTAGCACATATGTCCGGACGAATTTCCGGTCCACTGAACGATTGACTCAATGGCCCTCTGGTTCCCTCGTAAGAGCTGGGGAACCAGAGGGCTGCCTGTTTATCTTTCAACCATGAGTACCGTGACCGAACCTCCATCTGTGCCGCTGACTGTCCCGCCTTTGCAGTAGGCCAGGCCAAGGCGGGCTTCCTCGACTTGTCGCGCGCCGGCGCGATCAGTCAGCTGCCACGTAAGTTCGCATATCTGAGCTACGCCGGTGGCGCCCACCGGGTGCCCCCGGCTTAGCAGACCCCCACTGGTGTTGACAGGCAGCTTTCCACCAAGCGAGGTGTTGCCGTTCTCCGTCCAGACTCCGCCTTCACCCACCGGGATGAGTCCCAGGCCTTCCAGCCTTACGATCTCTGCGATGGTGAAGCAGTCGTGCATTTCAACCAGATCGATATCCTTAGGTCCGTAGCCTGAAATGTTCCACGCCTGTTCGGCCGCCCGGCGGGAGACGTCTTCATCGTTGAGCCCGGATGTCGAGGATACGACCTTGCCGCTGACCAGGGCGCACCCCGCTATACGCGGAGCTGAACCGATCTTGAGTTTTGCGAGGCCAGCTTTACTGCAGAGAATGACGGCGGCGGCTCCGTCGCTGATTGGGCTACAGTCCAAAAGACCCAGCGGTTCCGCGATGATCCTGGCGTCAAGCACTTCATTGAGGCTTATTGGCCGCTGATACTGAGCGTAAGGGTTGTGCACAGAGTGCGCGTGGTTCTTTACGGCTACGGCGGCAATCTGCTCCCTGGTGGCACCGTGGTCGTGCATGTACCGACGTGCGCTCATTCCATGGTTTGCCGCCATGACCAGGCCGTTGATCGCATCGAGATCGGCGGGGTCTGGCATGACCCCTCCGGCGACGCGGTCAGTCATTTTCTCGGCTCCGATGACGAGGACAATGTCGTAGAGTCCGGCTTTTATGGCGATCCAGGCCTCACGGATTGCTGTTGCTCCGCTGGCACAGTAATTCTCATGGTTGGATACCGGGAGCCCGCCGAGACCTAGCTGGACGGCTACGCGCTGCCCAGCCACAGGGCCGCCAAAGACGTGGCCCATGTAAACCGCTTCGATATCCGCAGGCGCGGCGGATGAATCGGCTATCGCTTCGCGGGCGGCTCGCACGGCCAGGTTTTCCAGGGTTATGTCCGCCGGATATTTACCGAAGCGGACCATTCCTGCCCCGGCGATGAATGTCTCACTCATTGAATTCCTCTACTTCCCGGAAGCGGTACCACCATTGGGAATTTCCTGATTCGTCCACGGTTTTTGGGTATAGCTCAACGGTCACGGGAGACCCGATTCTGACGTTGCCTTCAGCGGCCCCAAGTACTCTGTTGCCATCTTCGAAGTCCACCGTGACCAGCGTGTATGGGGTTTTTAGATGTTCGGGTGCCTGACGGACAACCGTCCAACTGCAGACGCGGCCTTGCTCGGGCAGGCTTACGTTTTCCACCTGGTCCGAACCGCAGTGTAGGCAGAGAAGTCTCTGTGGGAAGGAGTGCCGCCGGCAGGCGGTGCAGACGATACCCAGCAGCCCGTCTTCCAGACTTATGACGTCGTCGCGCAAAGGGGTCTTTTCAATTTGTGTCATTGCTTGCTCCTAGGAGGGCTGCGCTCAGGGGAGGCGTTTCGATCTTGGGGTATCCCTCGCTGTCTTGACCCTCAAGGAGCTCAGCGTTGCTACCGCCCAGTTTTGGTGCCGAGTCAGGACGGGGTTCGTCGTATGCATCCATGAGGATTGGCGTCCGGATCATTCGGTGTTTTCCGGCGAACTGGTCATCAATGCTGATGAACATGTTCCTGGCGGCCAGATGTTGGCAGTCATAGAGCTCGTCGATTGTCTGGATTTCCCCCGCCGGAAGGCCGACGGCTGCGAAGGCTTCGACAATTTCACGGCGCGTACGCACTGCAGTCCATTTTTCGGCTTCCGGGCGGATGAGGGTGGCGAAGTTCTCGGCCCGCTGCGTAACGCTTTGGAGTAGTGGATGACTGAGGAGGTCCGGTCGATCCAGGGCAGTACAGAGCCGGCGCCACATTTCTTCTGTTGGCAGGATCAAGGCGATAAAGCCGTCTTTGGCCTGCAGTGAGCCTAACGGGGCGTATTTGTCCACGCCCCGCTTTCGTGGTTCCTTGGTGAAGTCCCAGAGCATTAGCTCACGTTCCAAGAGCGAAGCAACGGTGTCGTACATGCTCTGGTCGACGAAGGCGCCGGAGCCGGTACGGTGTCGCCCTTGAATTGCAGCGAGGATACCTACAGAGGCGTAAACGGCTGTGTAGATGTCGGCGAAACCGGTGACGGTCGGCAGCGGGGGTCCGGAGGGTTCACCTGTCACGGACATCATCCCACCCATCGCTTGAATGGCGGTATCGAACGCCGGGCGGTCGGCGTAGTCTCCTCGGCGGCTCTTAAGGCGCCCGTACCCGCTGATTGCGGCGTAGACCAGCCGCGGGTTTTCCTCGCGAAGCGTGTCATAGCCGATCCCGAGCTTGTCCACAGCGCCCGGTCGCAGGTTTTCGATGATGATGTCTGCAGTTCGGACCAGGCGCACGTATGCCGCCCGGTCGTCGGGTTCCGACAAGTCGAGTGTCACGGATTTTTTGTTCCGGTTGTAGCTCAGGAAGCCGCCGCTGAGCCCCCCTCCTTCAGCTTCAATGTAGGGGTCGTATGCACGGCGAGGGTCTCCTGTGACGGGCTTCTCGATCTTGATGACCTCTGCGCCGAGGTCCGCCAGCAGCATGGCGCAGTAGGGAGCTGCGATATATTGTCCGAGTTCCAGGACCCGGAGGCCTTCAAGCGGTCTCATGCCAGCGCCTCTGTGCCGTGGGGGACGATGAGGGGCTTGATGTCCTCCTGTGAGCGCATCCGTGACATGGCGTCGTTGACCTGGTCCAGTCCGTAATAGGTGGGAACCAGAGCCCCGAAGTCGTATTTGCCCTTGGAGTTCTTCATGAACTCCAGTGCCTTGCGGTATTCGGCGATGTGTCCGGACCAGGTACCCATGATGGTCAACTGTTGGCGTGTGATGAAGCCAGGACGGACAGGAACTTCCTTTCCGGGACCGTCGATTTGGCCGGTAACCATGTACCTGCCACCTTCTTTGATCATCCCCAAGCCCTCGGTGAAGGCTGTCCGTGCACCGGAAAACTCGAAAACGACTTCGGCTCCCCGCCCGCCAAGCAGCTCCCTTACGGCGTTGATGCGGTCTTCCGGGTTCGGTGCGTCAGCGATTGAAATGGTGTCGGTTGCTCCGTATTGCTTGGCGATGGACAGGCGGCTTTCCGGGGCGCCTATGGTGATGATCCGCCCTGCGCCCAGATAATCGGCCAAGGCTGTGGCGAAGAGCCCGAGCGGTCCCGCGCCCTGGATGACTACGTTCTCCCATGGGTTCATCTTCCCGATGCGCTCAAAAGAATGAACTACGGTACGCAACGCGCAGCTGGCTGCTGATGCCCACGCGGTTGGTACTTCATCGGGGACACGGACCCGGCCCGAGTTCGGGAAGACGTAGCAGTATTCCGAAAAACCGCCGACCAGGTACGGCGGGCGTTCGCAATTTGTGAACATGTAGTACTGCCGGTTGGTGCACAGCGTGGGCTGGTTGTCCAGACGGCAGTGGTCGCAGTTGTTGCACGAGGCGTGGGTGAAGCAGATGCGGTCCCCCAGCTCCAGGGGTGCCCCGAAAGTATCCGTGTCGGCACCGGGCCCGAAGGCCACGATGCGTCCTACCATTTCATGGCCTGGGATGACCGGGAGATCGACCCCTTGGCTGCCGGCGAGGGATCCGTCCCACAGATGCAGATCTGAGCCGCAGATGGTAGCTGCTTCGATCCTGACCAGCAGGGCGCCGTGCTCGAGATCGCGGGGGATGGGGACATCCCGGATTTCGAGATCTTTGCCGTGCTGTGTCAGGACGGCCGCGCGGCTTGTTTTTGGGATGTCGAGAATGCTGTTTGTCATGATTCTTCCTAATGTCCTAGCCGAGTTTGAACGGGTCGCGGCTTTCGCCCGTGAGTTCTACCCACACGGACTTGGTCTGCAGGTACGCGTCGATGCCTTCGAGTCCGTTTTCGCGGCCGATTCCGCTCTGGCCGAAGCCGCCGTAGGGGACGTTGTTCGCCAAGACGCGGTACGAGTTCACCCAGACCGTCCCGGCCTTCAGCTGGTGGGCAATCCGATGCGCGCGCTGGACGTCTTTGGTCCAAACGGCGGCTGCCAGCCCGTAGGAGGTGTCATTGCCCAGACGGACCGCTTCCTCTTCGGTTTCGAAGGGGATTACGGCCAGGACTGGACCAAAGATCTCTTCCCGGGCCACTCGCATCGTGTTGTTGACGCCGGTAAGGATTGTTGGCTGGAAGAAATAACCATCGGTTAGTCCGTCGCTGGTTGGACGCTGTCCACCAGTCGTGACGGTCGCGCCTTCTGCGACACCGAGGTCGACGTAGTACTGAACCTTTTCCAGTTGTTCCGAGAACGCGATGGGACCCATCTCCGTGGCCATTTCGAGTGGATCACCCATCTTGATTTGAGGTGCCCGGGCGGCAAGACGCTTGACGACGTCATCGTGAATAGAGGTATGTACAAAGAGGCGGCTTCCGGCGATGCAGGTTTGGCCGGTGGCAGCGAAAATGCCGGCCATGGCGCCGTTGACGGCGGCGTCGATGTCAGCATCGGGGAAAATGATGTTGGGTGACTTTCCGCCGAGTTCCAAAGTGACTTCGGCGATGTGTTCCGCTGCGCTCTTCATGACCGAGATCCCAGTGGCGGTCGACCCCGTGAACGTAATCTTGTGTACCCCTGGGTCGGCTGTCAGCGCAGCTCCGGTTTTGCCCGCTCCGGTCAGTACGTTGAACACGCCTGCGGGGAACCCTGCTTCGTGGACGAGCCGCGCAAACTCAAGGGTTGAGTTGGGTGTTTGTTCAGCAGGCTTAGCGATGAAGGTGCATCCGGCAGCGAGTGCGGGTGCAAGCTTGCTCGCCAGCAGAAAGAGGGGGCTGTTCCAAGGCAGGATTGCCCCGACGACGCCGATCGGTTCCCGGCGGGTGTAGGTGAAGAAGTTGGTTTGCGGAGCCGGGATGGTTTGTCCGGAAATCTTATCGGCTGCCCCCGCGAAATATTCATAGGTGGCAGGTAAGCCTGCCATCTGGCTCCGCGTTTCGCGAATAACTTTGCCGTTGTCCCTGGTTTCGATGACAGCCAGGGATTCTGCTGCAGCTTCGATCAGCCCGGCCAGGCGGCGAATGAGCCCACCGCGCTGGGCGGCCGACATCGTCCCCCAGGGTCCTTCCAGTGCTGCCTGGGCCGCGTCCACGGCCTTGCGTACATCGGCGGGCCCTGCCAGCGGCACTGTTGCCCATGCTTTGCCGGTATAGGGGTTGATCGATTCAAAGGTCTCGCCGGATTCCGCCTCGACCCACTCGCCGCCGATATACATGCTTCGGTGTTCGAGCTGGGTCGCCATATCTGGGGCGGAATCCAGCACCTGGTTCGAACTCATAGTTTCTTGTCTCTTTCTCTGGTTGACTATGCGCTTGCCACGCACTTCGGCGTGCGCATGTGGGATGTGGTTCACTGCCTCGGGGCAGGACTACTCAGCGTTTTGGGAACGTTCCGCCAGGGTCCCGTTGGAGGACAATGAGACGCCCCGCGTTTCGGGTAGATAGCGCAACAGCACGAAGAAGCAGATGACCGCTATGAAGGCCAGGTAGAACGCGGGGGCGGCAGAAAAAGCAAAGGCTGATGCGATCGCTGTAGCTATGAACGGTCCGGGGCCGCCTATCAGGGCCTGTGCGACGTTGAAGCCGATGGAGCTGCCGCTTACGCGCAGCCTGGCCGGGAACAGTTCGACCATGAGAACGCCAAGCATGACGTTGACGAGGGCTTCGAAGGCGGCGAAAACTACCAAAGCCAGCAGCCCCAGCCACCAATTTCCCGTGCCGAGGATCATGAAGCATGGGATGGTGACGACGGCGATACCGACAGTGCCGATCAGCATGGTCTTCCTTCGGCCAATCTTGTCTCCCAGCATCCCTGCGACGGGACACATGGCCGAGTAGACGAGGAGCCCCAGAATCGCCAGTTCAAGGGCCGCGGTCCGGGGCATTGCGACCTTGACGGTCAGGAAGGTAATGACGAAAGTCGCGAGGTAGTAAAAGCCCAGACCGGTGACAGCGGTGCAGGTAAATACCAGCAAGATACCCGAGCGGCTCTTCTTGCTGGCCGAGCGAAGGGGTGCGTGATCGACATCATGGGCGCGCTGTAGTTCCAGGAACACAGGCGTGTCTTCAAGCCTGAGGCGTAGGTAAAGTCCGAGTACCGCAAGCGGGCCTGCCACGATGAACGGAACCCGCCACCCCCACGCAGCCATTTCTTCACTGCTGAGGCTGCTCGCCAGGAGCAAGGTGACCACGCCGCCGCCCATGACTCCGATGGCTGCGCCGGCCGAGACCACGCTGCTCCACAGACCCCGGCGCCCGTTTGGAGCATATTCGATCAGGAAGGTCGCTGCTCCGGCGTATTCCCCGCCGGCCGAGAATCCTTGGGCGCAACGGAGAACGACGAGCAGAATCGGTGCGGCAATCCCGATGGTTTCATACGTTGGCAGCAGACCGATCCCGAGGGTGCAGATGCCCATCAGGATGATGGCCAGTGACAGCGCGGACTTCCGCCCCAGCCTGTCTCCCCAGGCGCCGATAATGAGACCGCCCATGGGCCGGAACAGGAAGGCCACACCAAAGACCGAGAGCGATGAAAGCAGGGACACGGTGGGGTTGTCGGAGGGGAAGAACAGCTGCCCGATCGTGACGGCGAGAAAGCCGTAAACGGCGAAGTCGAACCATTCAAGAAAATGACCAATCCCTGCGGCAACGGCGACGCGCTTCGACACCTGCGGATTGAGTGCTTCATTCGAAGCTGATGAACTGCTCGCAGGTTCCGGTGGAACCTGCGTTTGAGGTGTTGTTTCTGCGTTCATGATTCTCTCCTTTGAGAACTGGTGGTACGCCCGTGGGGGAGTCGAGGCGCCCATCAAGAGCGGGAATGCAGCCAGTCGTGATGGCTGGGTGATGTTATGTCCGGACGTGACCTGCATAACAAAAGGTACGGACGAATCTATCCCTATCTTTCGATGCCGTCAAGAGGCTGAGGAGTTGATCGGGCATCACGCGCCGGGCGGATCTTTATCGGGCCATTTGGGGACAGGCGAGACGCATAAGTGCAGTCCGCAGTTGTTGGAGCTGAGTTATTGACGACACTTTGGGCGGCGCCTACTGTAGCAATGGTACGGACGATTTAACGGCATCTTTGCTGAGGGGCTGCAGGCTCTGTGCCTGCACCCTGTGGCAGTAGATGCACAAACCGAGGAGTTCTGAGATGTGGCAGGAAGCAACGTCGCTTCAGCAAGAGGCCCCGACCATCACGGCAACCATCGTTGAACGGCTTGCAAGCTTTGCCTGCAGTGTACGTATCGGTGACGCGCCCGTTTCCGTGGGGGAACGGGTCCGCGGATGCATCATCCATGCCACTGTCGTAGGGGCTGCCGGACTGACGTCACCGTTTGGAAGGGTGGCGGAGGATGCATGGGGAACCGGGGAAAGTGAACCGCGGGCCCGCTGGTCGCGTTCACTGGTCAGCGGGAAGTACCATCCAGCACCGGTGGCGGCGTTCATCAACGGTGCGCTGTTCCACGCCAGGGCACAGGAGGACACACATGGCACTTTTCATCCGGGATTGACTGTTTTGCCGGCTGCCCTGGCCGCCGCTGAGTCGACAAAGTGCGACGGAGTAACGTTCATGAATGCCGTCTTGGCAGGCTACGAGGTCGGAACGGCGCTTTCTTCCCAGATAACAGAGCGTACGACGCCGCCCTTCCGGGCTACCGCAGTTTTCGGTCCTGTAGCGGCCGCTGCAGCTGTCGGAAGGATACTGGGTCTGAACGGCGATCAGATGGCGTCCGCGTTGTCCATTGCAGCGGCCGGTTCCGGAGGCACATCCGAATCATTCGGTGCCGGCACGGACGAGTGGCGTTTTCAGCCTGCAAAAGCTGCCATGAACGGCTACCTCGCAGCCAGCTTGGCCGCCAAGGGTGCCGCAGGGTCCGACACAGCCTTCGAAGCACCGGCCGGGTTCCTGGAATGTTTTGCCAGAGGAGACCTCGACACCCTTGCGCTCGGTCTTGGAGACACGTGGAACATTCTTGGGGTTACGTTCAAACCATTTCCGGTGTGTGCCTTCAACCAAGCCCCTGCGCTGCTGGCACTGAAGTTGCGGTCCCAGGGCCTGCGCGCTGAAACGGTTGAGTCGATTACTCTCCGCATGAACAAGCGGGAGGCCGAGTACCCGGGGATGGCTGCTGACGGACCATTCCATACAACTGCCCAGACACTCATGAACGCCAGGTTTGCATTCGCTACTGGTTTAGTCCACGGAGACATCAAGCTGCAATCCCTGTCGAATTTCGAAGATCAGAAGGTCGCTGACTTGATGGGGAGGATGCACTTGGTTGCCGAAGAAGGCCGCCCTGGAAAAACAGCATCCGCGACAGTGCGCCTGTATGAGGGTTCTGTTCTGGACGATGCGATTGATGACTCGGATTCCCTGCTGTCGTGGTCACTGCCCCACGTAGCCGCGAATGCGCAGCGGATGCGCTCGGAAACTGACTTGTCACAGCAGGAACTGGATCTTCTGCTCCAATGCATCGACCAACTGGACTCTGCCGTTGATGTCACCGATGTCGTTTCCGCAGCAATAGGCAGTCGCTAAGGGACTTTGCTGGTTTACGCTTCCATTTGCTGGGACAGTGGCTCTTCCGGTGGTGTCGCGTGCCGGGGCCGGATCCGGTGCTTTGGTCCGTTCTCTGCTTGCTTAACCAACGGCAGTCAGGGCACTGGATTTGTGCCTTGACTGCCGTTGGCGTGTGTTTGAGTGCCCAGTTGTTTTAGTCAGCGAGGCCTGGCCACTTGGTCATTCGGTGGCGAAGGTCCACCGTTCGGGCGTTCGTGGAAAATGTGCCATTGCCTCGGTGGTGGAACTCCCCTGATTCCTCCAACGAAGGAGCATGCCAGATCCGCACAGGCTCGAGTAGCCAAAGGTTGTAGTCCTCGACGAGCCTGTCATCGGCAACAACGCATTCCAGATTCGCGAAGCATTCGCGAATGAGCGGAGCCGAGACCACAGCAGGTTCCATGGGGGTGAACCCCAGATCAGCCCATTTGTCAGTGTCATATCCCGAGGTATTGCCTGCATCCACGACGGCTTCTGCCAATGAAACTGACGGTATCGCAACCACGCATTCTCGTGTGGCCCGCAGCGCTTCATAGCTGTGATCCCAAGGACCCAGGACGATTCCGAGCAGCGCAGGAGAATGCCTGATGGGCATATTGAAACCGTTGGTCATGAGGTTCGCAGTTCCGGAGTGCTGAGTGGAGATCAGAACAGTGGGGCCCGGTTCTATGAGCCTATGAGCATGGTCCAGAGGGTACTCTTCATAGTCATCTGTTCTGGGTAGGTACCGCATATCAAACTCTCCGTCCTGTCAGTGGTGACCACGAATTCGGTAGAAAAGTGGGGGCCGGACTCTCCGGCCCCCACCAGGTTTCAGATCGCTTGTGCCGTCGGGAGGATTGTAAGCTCCGTCAGGTTCACGTGCTTGGGCAGTGCCGCTACGAACGCGACTGTCTCAGCGACGTCAGCTGACTGCAGGACGTCGATCTGGTTGATGAGATCAGCCATCAGCTTGCTGGCGTCAGGGTCGGTGACATGGTCCGGGAGTTCCGTGTCTACCATCCCGGGCTCGACAGTCGAGACGCGGACATTCTTGCGGCCAAGTTCGGTCCGCAGAAGCCGGGTGATGTGGCTGACGTACGCTTTGGTGCCCGAGTAGACCTGGAACTTTTCCAGCACCCGCGTTGCCGCGATGGAAGAGGTGGTGATGAGGTCCGCGGTACGGCCTGCCTGGCCGGCCTCTTCGAGGGAGCCGACGAAGGCTTGAATCGTGTTCATGACTCCCTTGATGTTCAGGTCGATCTGGGCATCCCAGTCGTCAACCTTCAGGTCACCGATTTCTGAGATCAGCTGCACGCCCGCGTTTGCGAACACCAAGTCGACTGCGCCAAGTTCCAGGGCAATCCTTTCTGCACCTGCCAGGACAGCCTCGCGGTCGGTGACATCCACGGCTACGGCAAGCGCCGTCCCGCCTGCTGTGTTGATCTGGTCGGCCAGGGCATCAAGACGATCTTTGCGTCGCGCGACCAAGGCCACCTTCGCTCCTAGTTCCGCCAACCGCTGCGCGGCCGCGGCGCCAATACCACTGGACGCTCCAGTGACGACTGCCACACGACCCGACAGCGGTGTTCCTTCAATAAGCTTGCTCACGAAATGCTCCTATGAATTGAGAGAACCGGGATCACCCGGTGAGAATCTGGAAGCTTTGTGCTTCCGTCATCCACTATTCGGCAACTGGCGATGAACAAACAGGGTGCAAGCCACCCACCCATTTTTGTTGGTGCGGAGGTGTTGATTCGTAGCAGATTGGCTCCTGCAGGTGGGTGCCGCACACCCTCGCGGGTGCACCCCAAAATTTGTAGGATCGCCGCGGATGAAAAGTGTTTACGCCAGTGGTGGAAAGGGTCGTCGAGACCATGAAGAGGACAGCAACCCGGGTTTCAACAGCTCAAACGCGCGTTCCGGGCCTTACCCATGCCTAAGAAGCCCGGGGACAGCCGGCTGGATCTGGTCCTAAGTCAGCTCTTGGGAAAGCTGACATACACCCCTGCTATTTTGATAGATGAAATCGGTGACATTGTCGCTTCGAACGCTTTGGGGCGTGAACTGTTCTCGGAATACGTGATCCGCGACAACTTGCCCCGCATGGTCTTCCTCGACGCGTCTGCGCAGCTTAACGATCAGTTGTGGCGGGCAAATGCCCAGAACACGTTGGGACGGATGCGATCAGTTCTGGTAAGGGGAGAAGCCAAAACCCGGTTGAGCCTACTCCTCGATTCCCTGCTTATGCAGAGCTTGCCCTTCCGGCGTTTGTGGCTTGCGCGGCAGTGGGGTCCTGGTGATACGCCAATGCGGGTCTTCCGCCATCATGAAATGGGCGAAATCGTGGTTGAAGAGGTTCAGATGACGAGCGCGGCGGATCCCAGCTACACGGTGGTCGCCTACGTACCACGCCCCGGGTCCGTGAGCGAAGAATCCATCCGGTTGCTTAGTTCGCTAACTGCTGGCTGGGGAATCACGGCGGGGCTGGGGTAGTTGCCTCGGGTAGCCTCCTGCGTCCTAAGCTCCTGCGCCCGCCCAGCAGCCCTTCCTGAGTTGCCGGCGTCCATAGCCACGAGGGTTCGAAGCTGGTCCTCACTACGGCTGCCAGGAGCTGCCTGATAAACAACCAACTGTTGGCCTGGTGAACTCATGACGTGAAATGCCTGGAAGTTGAGCTCCAGTTCGCCAACAGATTCATGGAAGATGAGCTTGGTCTCCTGTGTCTTGGGTTGGATGTCGAACCGCTGCCACAGTGTTTCGAAGTCTTTGTTCTGCCGCAGTACCTGAACCAGTTCGTCGCGCTCGTGCGATGAGTGGTGCAGGTGCATAGTGGCACGAAGGGAGGCGACGCAGGATTCCGCCGCCCGCGCCCAGTCCACAAAGAACCGTCTGGCGGCGGGATCCAAAAACGTACTGCGCGTCAAATTGTCCAGATCGTCAAAGGCGCTGAACAAGATACGGGCCACCGGGTTGAGCGCTCTGAAATTGAGTAGCGGATCAAGGATGAACGCCGGCGAACCGACCCATGAATTCAGCATGTGGATCAACGACGGGTCAACGGGGCTTTCGGCCTGTACAGGCTGGACCGAGAACCCTGCAAGTAGACGGAGATGGTCGTCCTCGTATTTGGAGAGTCTCAGGGCGGCCGACAGGGCAGCAACAACTTGCTCGGAAGGATGCTTTTCGCGACCCTGCTCGAGCCGAACATAGTAATCGGTGCTGAGTCCTGCGAGCTCAGCTACCTCCTCCCTCCGCAGCCCGGGAACCCGCCGGGGCGTCAGATCAGCCCAAGGGTAGATGTCGGCAGCGGCCGCGTTGCGTCGAGCTCGCAAAAAGCTTGCCAGGTTATCTGCAGTCATGCCGGATGCCTTCTATGCTCTGTCCGTTCACACAATAAGTATGCCCACCCGCAAGGGCGGGAGGCACCCACGTACTGCGCGCCGACTATTCCTAGAGTGGAAGAAGTCGTCATACCGGGCGACATCTCCTTTGGAAGGACTCAGATGAAAGACAGAGCAACAGACTCGGAAGTTACTAGCTTTACGGGCATGTGGGTCACTGCGGACGGCTACATTCGCCAGGAACTGCTGCCCAATGGCCGCTACGACGAGGCCCGCGGAAACAGAAGGAGCGCGTATACCGGGTCGTATCGGGTCACGGGTAATCACATTGATTACGTTGACGACACCGGCTTCACCGCCACAGGGGACGTGCGAGATGGTGTTCTCTATCACGAACACTTGATCCTCTACCGGGAACTGAACTAGATCTGTGCTCCGAGCCTGGCAGCCCGAGCGGCCGCACCCGAAAACCAGCAGGTGATCGGTGCTGCGGCCGCAAGGAAGGTGTGCTCAGCTGTCCCATTTGTAGTCAAGCCACAAGTCCATTCCCTGCTCGCGAATGATCAGCCTCCGTGAGTTCACACCCAGGGCAGCAAGCCAGAGCATCTGGTCGTCGCTGGTTACAGCCTCAACACGGCCTTCGTCGATGACGCGACCGAAGCGTTTAATCTGGACCCATTCGCCAACTACGGGCTGCCAGCAGCCATGGGGATGGAGGGCCATCCTGTTATCCCTTCTCCAAGTCTTCGGTTTGCTCGTCGTGACAGTTTGGCGGCGCGCCTACCGTTGGTCGGCGCCCGTGGCCCACCCCCCTTTTGGTCGAGCCCCTAAAGCTGTTGAGGCCCGAGATTTGCTCAGTATGAGCGCGGGAGCCCCAGTACCTTAGTGGCCACAAACGCCTTGATCATGTTGTTGTTGACCGGCGCCACTTGAAACATACGGGTTTCGCGGAACTTACGTTCCACGTCGTATTCGTCGACAAACCCGTAGCCGCCGTGGGTGTCCAGGCATGCGTTGCCTGCGGCCCAACTGGCCTCTGAAGCGAGGTGCTTGGCCATATTGGCTTCGGCGCCGCATGGCTCACCCGCATCAAAGAGTCGGGCCGCCTCATATCGCATCAAGTCTGCAGCCCGAATCTTCATATAGGCGTCCGTGATGGGGAACTGGACGCCTTGGTTGGTTCCGATCTGGCGGCCAAACACGCGGCGGCTGTTTGCGTACTCCACGGCGCGGGAGGTGAACCAATAGCCATCGCCTATCGCTTCAGATGCCAGCAGGATGCGCTCGGCGTTCCACCCGTCGAGGACGTAACGGAAGCCTTGGCCTACCTTTCCGATGACCGCAGTTTTTGGAACTCGCATGCCTTGGTAGAAGACCTGGTTGGTGGCGTAGTTGAACATGGTCCGGACTTTGACGACCTTCAGTGTCTCCGGCTGCTCTGCTCGCACCTGTCGCAGGTCCACGAGGAACAGTGTGAGGCCATGAGTCCTATCCTCAGGGGCCTTCTCGGATGTCCTGGCGAGAACGAAGGCAAGATCGGATTCATCGATGCGGCTTGTCCAGCTCTTGTGGCCGGTGATGAGGTACTCATCGCCGTGTTCCACTGCAGCCGTCTGGATACTGGTGGTGTCTGAACCGGCAGCGTCTTCCGTAATGGAGAAGGCCTGTAGCCGCAGATCACCGGTTGCGATGGCGGGAAGATACGCGTTCTTCTGAGCATCGTTTCCGTGTCGGAGCAAAGCCCCCATCGTATACATCTGTGCGTGGCAGGCGGCGGAATGACCGCCGGATCGGTTGATTTCCTCCATGATCACGCTGGCTTCGGTAAGGCCCAAGCCCAAGCCTCCGTACTCCGTAGGTATCAGGGCGGCCAACAGTCCTTCCTTTGTCAGGATGTCCACGAACTCCTGCGGATAGCGGCGGTTCAAATCCGTTTCGCGCCAGTACTCGTCGGGGAACTTCGCGCACAACTCACGGGTCTTCTGCCGTAGCTGCTGAATCTCTTTGCTTGTAACGGATGGCATCTTTGCTCCTCGTAGTGTTAGCTGAAGTGGCTGCTACATAATATATTGCGGGTTACTCATCCGTGAGGCAAGTAACTCAACTTACCCAGAAATCTTTGAGGGTAGAGAGATAACAGGGGTAGCCTGATGTCGATCGTCAATATATTATCTTGGAAGCGACTAATAATACTCAGGAGGATATATCCATGACGGAAACTGTTGCCAACACCTCGGTCGGCCGAGAAGTGCCCGGCTGGACGGGGAGGCTATTTGAAGACTTTGCCGTCGGGGACATCTACTACCACCCGTTCGGAAAGACGGTGACCCAGACGGACAACCAGTGGTTCACGTTGACGACCCAGAACGTGTCGAAGACCCACGTGGACGTGAACTTCGCGTCGAAAACAGAGTTTGCACGGCCCTTGGTCAATTCAGCGTTCACTCTGGCCCTGGTGACGGGTCAGTCCACCATGGATCTATCCATGAACGTCTTCGCGAACATGGGGTGGGACGAGGTCAGGATGCCAAACCCGGTATATGAGGGCGACACTATCTACTCCCGGTCTAAAGTTCTTGCACTTCGTGAATCGAGGTCCCGCCCCCAGTTGGGCTTGGTCAGCGTGGCCACTGAGGGTTACAACCAGAACGGGGCAGTCGTCATCAGCTACCGCCGGACCTTCATGGTTTATCGGCAAGGTTTTCTGCCATCTGTCGAATCTGCGCGGCCGGACGAGGCCTCATTGCCGGTGGTGGAGCCCAAATGACAGGTTTGCAAACCCTGCCAAGGGGATCCTCGATCCAGAAGGTCGCCTCCGCCGCCACGGCTTTATTCGTTCCCGGCGACCGGCCCGAGCGCTTCGAGAAGGCAGCTCTAGCCGGTGCGGACATCGTCATCATTGACTTGGAAGATGCTGTAGCGCCGCCTGCAAAAGCAGACGCTCTCGCAGCGACCGTAGCAGCATTGCGTATCCAAAACAGGCAGTGGAGGGCTCTCGTACGCGTCAATGCAGTTGGTTCAGCGTCATACGAGGAGGAAATCGCGCAGCTTTACGAGTTGGCGAATTTGTCCTGCCGCGGTCTGCTCGGCTTGATGGTCCCGAAAGCAGCAGACAGCCCCGAGCTCAGGGAGCTTTCCCAGCGGTGTGCCTCGCTGGGGCTCGCCTTCGTCCCTCTTATCGAGTCTGCCGCAGGGGTGTTGGATGCTCCAGCCTTGGCCAAGGTGCCCGGTGTCACACGCCTCGCTTTCGGCGCCATCGACTATGCACTCGACATTCATGCCGGCCGCGAGGACAGGTTCCTTGACTATGCCCGCAGCGTCCTTGTGCTTGCATCCCGGGCGGCGGGCATCGCGGCGCCATTGGATTCTCCAGCAACCACCATCAAGGACATTGGGCAAGTGGAAGCCGCGGCCAGGCTTTCGTATGGTTTCGGATTTGGTGGAAAGCTATGTATCCATCCCGCGCAAGTGCCGGTGGTGTCGGCCGCTTTCTTGCCGGACGCTGAGGCCGTGCGCTGGGCACAAACAATCGTTTCCTCGGCCGATGGGGCTATCCAAGTGGATGGAGAGATGATTGATCGACCGGTGATTGAACGTGCCCGCTTGATAATGGCACGCGTTGAAAAGGACAGAACATGAGCCGGCTTCCTTTGGAGGGAATAACCGTACTATCACTGGAGCAGGCTGTGGCTGCGCCGTTTGCGACCCGTCAGCTGGCGGATCTAGGGGCCCGTGTGATCAAGGTCGAACGGGACACCGGAGATTTCGCCCGCGGATACGATAAAAAAGTTCACGGCATGGCCAGTTATTTCGTATGGCTTAACCGCGGCAAGGAAAGTATTGTCGTGGACCTCAAGTCCGACCATGGCCAGGGGATCCTGCAGACTCTGGTTTCCCAGGCCGACGTCCTCGTGCAGAACCTCGCCCCGGGAGCCGTGGAACGGCTCGGAATGGGCCCAGCTGATGCCCTTGCACTCAACCCGAGGCTCATTCATGTCTCGATTTCAGGCTATGGACGCGGCGGACCATACGAGAACAAAAAGGCCTATGACATGCTCGTGCAGTGCGAGTCCGGGCTCATGAGTGTTACCGGAACTGAACAGGCTCCTGCCAAGGTCGGTATCTCCATCGCTGATATCTGCGCAGGAATGTATGCCTACTCCGGGATTCTGACGGCGCTGCTCCACAGAGCCTCAACGGACCGCGGAGATGTCCTGGAGATCTCCATGTTGGAGGCAATGGGCGAATGGATGAGCCAACCATATTTCTTCGCCGAATACGGTGGCGCACCTCCCTCACGGAGCGGGGCGCATCACGCGAGCATCGCTCCTTACGGACCCTTTGAGACTTCGGACGGAACAGTATTCTTCGGCATTCAGAACGAACGCGAATGGGAGGCGTTCTGCCGTGATGTCCTGCAGAATGCCGATCTTGGAAAGGCTCCGCAGTTCGCTGGGAATGCGGCGCGCGTTGAGAATCGAGCAGCCCTTCATGACGAGATCGACCTCATTCTGGCGTCGCTGAAGACCAAAGTCGTCGTTGAACGTCTCGATGCAGCATCCATTGCCAACGCGGAGCTTCGTGACATGCATGGATTCTCCGATCATCCTCAGCTTCTGGCCAGGAAGCGATGGCGCGATGTGGATTCCCCAGAAGGGCCTCTGCGTACACTTATCCCTCCCGTAACCTTCAAGGAGATGGATTACAGCATGGGACCGGTACCTGCACTTGGCGAGCATACCGAAAGCATTCTCGCGGAACTGGGGCTGCCCGCCCCGGTGGGCAACCACTGATCTACCGCCCAGCCGAGTACCATCCACCAAAGGAAATGCCATATTCTTAGCGGGAAGGTCAGGAGAAAAGGACGTATGGGCACCACCAGCGACGACCGCGGCCGTCGGCAACTCAGTGATGAGGCTGCGGCCCACGTCCGCGGCCTGATTATGTCCGGGAAGTTGACGCCCGGCTCCACTGTGCGCCCCGAAACTGTAGGGCAAGCGCTCAGCATCTCGACAACGCCTGCCCGAGAAGCCCTTCAAGCACTGCGCGTGGAGGGCTTCCTGGAGTTGGTGCCACGTCGTGGCTTCCAGGTAGCACCCCTGACCGGGCAGGACATCCGAGACCTCTTTCGTGTGCAGGCCCTCATCGCAGGGGAGTTGGCGGCCCGGGCAGCGGCCAGCCCAGCCTCCGCCGATCTCGCTGAACTCGAAGCCCTTCACCATGAGCTCATTGCAGCCGCCCGCCGCAATGACCATGCACTGCTGGAGGAGAAGAACCATGCCTTCCACAGGCACATCAACAAGATGGCCGGATCCAGGAAGATCATCTGGGCGCTGAGCCTCATCACCCGGTACGTCCCCCGCCAGTTCTACTCGACCATCCCAGGGTGGCCGCAGGCCACTGTCGATGACCATGAAGAACTACTGAACGGCATACGAACTGGCGACTCCGAAAAAACGAGAGCGGCGATGGTCTCCCATATTGTTCATGCCGGAGAACTCCTGGCCACACATTTTGATGAACGCGTCTCCAAAGCCGCCCCGGTCGACGATCTGACATCCGCCTGACCTGAGCATGAACTCCGGTCGAGGGGGAGGCCACTCGAGCCACGAGGTGCGTCCAATCCACGCAGTCTTTCCCGCCCAACGGTCGGAACCCCATGAAGCCCTCAATCCGAGGCCCGTAATGGCTCAGGCATCGGCAGAGGTGCTTCAGGCAGCAACGGATAAAGTGCCGAGGACCAGCTGCCTGCGGCGACGGTAGGGCACGATTGCCGTGCCCCCGTGCCCCCCGGCCCCTGCCGGTTCGGCGCTTATGCCGTGGATACCGGATGCGCAAGGTGCCGCCTGTCCGTGGATCCGCAAGGATCCTGGGCTTCCAATTCTGCATGCGCGGTTGGCGTCTTACCTGAGGATCAGTTTTTGCCGCGACCGGCGTGGGTGTGCTGCACCCACGCCGTTCGGTTTACTTCCTTCTACAGTCGAAGAACCAGAGAGTCCGTCAGCGTCAACAACCTATCTGGCCCCGACGAATCTGGCGAATACAAAGAAGCGACCCTCAACGTCGGCAGGACATCTGCAAAACCCGTTCAAGAAGGAGAAGCACCATGACCACAACCCCGCGCGCCGCGCTTGGAGAAATCCTCGCTGCCACCTCTGGTGACCCGCTCCGCCGAGTGCTACTCACAGGCGGAGCCGTTGTAAGCATGGACCGGAGCATCGGCGACCTCCAACGCGGCGACGTGCTCATCGAAGGCTCAAGAATCATTGACGTAGGTCCCGATCTGCGTTCCCTGGGCGCGGCAGACAGCGCCATAGTCATCGACACCGCAGGCGCGATTGTGTCCCCAGGCTTTGTCGACTCACACCGCCATGCCTGGGAGACGCAGCTCCGGCGCATCATGCCTGATGTCAACGACCTCGGAGAATACGTCATGAGCACGCTCAACGATATTGCACCGCTCTACCAGCCCGCAGACATGTACGCCGGGACAAAATTGGCCGCCCTCACCGCGCTCGACAGCGGCATCACCTGCATGCTGGACTTCTCCCACAACTCCCGAACGGCCGAACATTCGGACGCAGCCATTCAAGCCCTTGCGGACACCCGCATCCGCGGAGTCCATGCCTCAATGGGCCCACACTTCGGCAACTGGAACCATCAGTGGCCTAGTGACCTGAAAAGGATCAAGGAACGCTATTTCAACTCACCGGACCAACTGCTGACCCTGCGATTGGCCGCACTCGCCACCGACGAAATCGCAGGGCCAGAAATAGCCTACGGACAGAGTCTGGCAAACACCGCACGGGAGCTGGACTTATGGGTAAGCGTCGACGCAGTGTTCGGTCAGGCCTCCTCACGAGCGATCCTTGACTGGAAAACGTCCGGCATCCTGAATGACCGCATGACCCTCATCCACTGCACCGGACTAACTGACGAGGCCTGGGACGCCATGGGAGCCGCCGGTACAACGGTGTCGCTGGCGCCCTCCTCCGACGCCCAAATCGGCCTCGAATCCGCAATACCCGCCGTCAACGAGGCCCTGGGCGCAGGCATCCGTCCCGCCCTCAGCATCGACGTCGAAGTCGCCCTGGCCAGTGACATGTTTACCCAGATGCGCACGCTCCTCTCCGTCCAACGGATGCTCGCCGTCAACGCGGCCTACGGCACGACTGCCGAGCCGCATCGCATCACAGCACGCGATGTCCTCGATTTCGCAACGGTCCAAGGGGCGCGGAGCAACGGGCTCGGCGATGTCACTGGGTCGCTGACCCCCGGCAAGCAGGCTGACCTGCTCATCATCGCCGCCGAGGACGTCAATAACCTGCCCCTCAATGACGCGGTCGGCACAATTGTGCTTGGTGCTGATCCTCGCAACATCGAAGCTGTTTTCGTTGCCGGCGAAGCACTCAAATGGAACCGTGAACTCGTGGGCGTCAACATGCCGAGTCTGAGGACTGAAATTCTCGAGTCACGGGACCGTATCCTTCAGGCTAACTAAGCGTGCCGAGCGAGGGGCAGGCTACTTTTCAAAGCGAAGTAGCCTGCCCCTCCTTGCTGCCACGTATCCAGATCGGTTCGAGAACCATCCACAGCGGTCATGCCTCATAGAACGAAATCCGGCCCTCTAGGCTCAGGCTGCGTCGATACCTTCAATGACGACGGCGCTCTCTTGCGCATGAGCCATCCGGAATTCACGCCAAGGCGTGTATTCGGCGGAATCGTAAAACCGTCGGAAGGCCTCTTTGTTGTCGAAACGAATGATCACGGCCAGGCTCGGCTTCCGATCGCCCTCGGCATAAATCGGCTTCTCGTCTCGAGCGATGAGTTCTCCACCGTACTGGGCCAGTATCGGACCCACATTCTGCTCGTAGAGTGCAATTGCGGCAGGATCGGTCGGGGTCATATCAATGCTGATATAGGCGGCGATAGGGCACACCCTCCTCATTTCGAAAAAAATCGAACTATCGTACTCATCGACTATACTCGAAGTGTGCAGCTTATCCACCCGGACCCCGAAGACTTCGCCCTCACCG
The DNA here is from genome assembly GCF_000281065.1 of Arthrobacter sp. M2012083. Classification (GTDB taxonomy): domain Bacteria; phylum Actinomycetota; class Actinomycetes; order Actinomycetales; family Micrococcaceae; genus Arthrobacter. The sequence continues at coordinate 5,802 of NZ_AKKK01000011.1, read as the reverse complement.
ACGTCCTTAGCGCCCTCGGCAACCCCATCCGCCTGGAAGTCGTAAGACGACTCAATCAAGGCGAACACCTCAATTGCACGACAGCTCTGCCGCACATGCCCCAGTCGACAGCGAGCCATCACTGGCGCGTTCTTCGCGAAAGCGGGCTTCTGCAACAAACCCGGGAGGGCAGGGTGATTACAATGACCCTCCGCAAGGCCGACATAGACAAACGCTTCCCGGGACTTTTGGACGCGGTCGTCGCGCCCAAGGGCCAAGCCCTGTGATCCAACCGCCGATAAGGGAGATCGGCAACGCGGGGGAGTCCTCCAGGTTCTGGGTTAGCAGACCGTGGCCTAGCCCGTTCCCACATTGACGGGAGATGGCGACACTGGGGCCCGTCCACGAGGAACAGCGTCGGTTCGCGCATCCCGCCTCCTGCCTCGTATTTGGTCGATGTGCGGGCCAGGCAGGCGCGAGGCCCGATGCGTGTAGTCGGCTGATTGAACTCTTTGTGTCCGGCAATGGCGTAGTCGATGCCCTCTCTAACAGCCGCGGTTTCGCTGCTGGTGGCATCCGAACCGGCAGTGTCCTCGGTCATCGAAAATTCTTGAAACCTGGGATTGTTTGGCAATCGCCGGTAAGTAGGTGTTCTTCTGGGGCGTGGCCGTGGCAAAGGAGGGCGCCGATGGTGTACATCCGCGCGTGCACGCCGCTGAGTAGCTACTGACCTCGTTGATCTCCTCCATGGTTAACGCCGGCCGCGGCGTGTCCCATGCCGAGACCGGCGCGCTCGGGCGAAATCAATGCGACGACGAGACCTTCTTTGGTCAGCCTGTCAACAAGCTCATGCGGGCACCGGGATTACGGACCGCCTCCCGCTAATACTCATCCACAACAGCGCACACGCAGCCCTAGGGCCTCCTCTAAGCTGCTCAATCCGGGCCGCATGGCAGGTGTAGGTGCCCTCCCAAGCCTTGACATGGGTTGCAACAAAATATATTGGAGTTACGATCTGGATTCTTGTCGCGGGGCTGATGGAGCCGAAAAGCCCTTGAATTCGCTTCCTAACTGCCCTTAGAGTGGATAAAACACAAATATATTGGGTCATCATTTCACGAAGGGGTGAATACATTGATCAGTGCATCTTTTCGTCCGACGTTCCTGGTCTACCGACAGCGTTTCGTGCAATCAGCGGATGCATCCAGACCAAATTTAAGTTTCCCACCTCCAGTGGTCGGCGAATGATCCGCCAATCGGAGAGGCTGCGCCTGAGCGACTCAAGCGCGTGTGAGGTCGCGACCGCAGTCACCGCCCTTTTTGTTCCCGGCGATCGGTCAGAACGGTTCGGAAAAGCCGCCACTTCGGGTGCTGACGTCGTCATTTTCGATCTGGAAGAATCCGTAGCCCCAGCCTCCAAAGCTGCTGCTCTGTCTGAGATTCAAAAGAAGATCGCAGGCCTCAAGCCTGAGGTTAACGTATTGGTGCGCGTCAACCCGCTAGGTTCAGCGTCCTATGAGCGCGAAGTCGAAAGCCTGTTGCGGGCAACCCCGGCTTGGCCTGGTGGCTTACTCGGACTGGTGGTGCCGAAAGCCGAAGACAGCGAGGGGCTGCGAGATCTGGTGCGCCGCTGCAGGAAACTTCGGTTGGCCGTCGTTTTGGGTGTTGAATCTGCGGCTGGCCTCATGGACGCCCATGCCTTGGCAAAGATTCCTGGCGTCACCCGGCTTGCTTTCGGAGCCATCGACTACGCCCTGGATATTGACACAAGCACGAGCGACTATCGCTTTCTTGATTACGCTCGGAATGTTCTGGTGGTGGCGTCAAAAACAGCCGGGATCGCCGCGCCTTTGGATTCTCCATCCGTCAGCATCGCCGACATCGGAAAGATGAGCTCGGAGGCAACCCTGTCACGTCACTTTGGCTTCGGCGGTATGCTCTGCATCCATCCTGTCCAAGTACCAGTCGTGGCAGAAGCATTCGCCTCCGGTGCTGAAGGGTTGGTGTAGGGACATCAGCAGTCCCGGCTCACAGGCTGCCAACCAGACAGTCGGTGAAATGATCAACCGTCCTGTAACACCCAAAACCCCGCCGAATGGAATCCGCCGGGGACGATAGAACAGGCTCGTCGATGAACGCCCACAACGTCTTGCAGCGTGCTGTTTGCAGTTAATCCTGACGAGCGTATTGAAAGACGCGGACCGCACAACCGGAGCAGGGCAAACCGATTTCCGCCTGCTCAATTCCATCGATTAGCTGTCTCGTGAAAGCGGCACCGTTTCAGGCAGAGGCCGGGGCCCCGGTTCGCCTCGGCACCAACCAGACCGCTCCGTACAGGGTGCACTGCGACCTGTTTCGTCTGGGGCGGCTGGGAAAGAGCGGTTGGGCAAGCCTGACCCGTCCTTGGAAAGGATCTACCATCGTGTCAACATCTGAACTTTCCCGCGCCCGCACCGGCCTAACCGTAGCCTTCTTCACCATGACGGGGGTCCTCGCTGTGGGCCAGGCCTACGTCGTCTTGGGCATGCTGAACCAGATCGGAGAGGAACTGCGGGTGACGCCGGCAGCTGCGACTACGCTGACAACAGTGTTTGGCGTTGCCTACGCTGTGGGGTTCCTTCTGACAGGGCCGCTCGCGACCCGCTTCGGAGTCAGTCGCGTCTTGGTCATTGGATTGGGGGGCGCTTCCGTCGCAGCCTTCATGGTCACTGCCCTCCCAACCTCACTCGAGGTGGCGTTGACTGTGCGCGCTGGGCAAGGCTTCCTAAGTGCCGCGTTCGCACCCTGTGCCCTCGTGTATGTATCCCAGCAATTCCCCCGCCGCCAGCGCACCTTTGCAACAACGGCTCTGACCACGGCCTTTCTGGCATCGGCACTCGTCATGCCGTTGCTCGCCGGCCTCGCCGCCGTGGCATGGGGGTGGCGAGGGGTTTTCGCTGGCAGCGGCGTGGCGCTGTTTACCTGTGCAGTCTCACTTACATTCCTTTTACGCCGAGACAAACCCACGGCCGTGTCCCTTGCCCAAGCGTTCTTCGTCCTGCCCCGAGTTCTGAAGCACTGGCCCCTGCTGGGCCTCTACGCTGCTACGGCTGCGGTCCTTGGCTGTTACGTAGCGCTCTTCACCGCCCTGCAACTAAGCACCTCGACGGCCATCGCGAACTTCCCCGGCGGACTGCAGGGCCTCCGTCTTGCCAGCATTTCCGCTCTGGTCCTTATGACGGCCGTGTCAGGGCTTCTGCACCGGGTCTCGAGCTGGGGCCGCGCTACTAGTGGCTTCGTTCTCGCCGCACTCGGTGGGGCCGCCATTCTTCTCGCAGAACCGAATCCTGCCGTCCTCGGCACCGGCGTTGTCCTCTTCGCCGCTGCCATCGCGCTAACGGCACCAGCACTTGTGGCACGGATCGTGGAGGCTTCCCCGCCCGGAGCAACGGCCGGAGCAGCTGCCTGGTACGGCGCATTCATGTTCATCGGTGGAAGCCTGGGCCCAATTCTCGCCACCCCAGCCAGAGGATCGGGCCTGCCAACCGCGGTCCTCATCGTCATCGCCGTTGCATTGACCGGAGCTGCCCTTGTGCTGGCGACCCGGCCCGCGGCAGGCTGACAGCTTGACTTCTTCCCGGACTGAACCATTTCCATAGCGGCGCGAAAACCTTCAGCGAATGCAAGAACCCCACGGAGGTCACCAACGCAAGGGCTACGCTGCCAACGGTGCGAGGCACGCAGGTCTCCGAAGCCAAACCGAATGCGGACTGTCTGTCACCTACTTCTACTCGTCCCTCTCGATGGCCGATAACGGACGTTCCGTTAGGCAAAATAGATTCACTCTATGTCTCGGACGCCTCTTACCCATGAAGACCATCGCCGGGGCGCTGGTGACTTGGGCGGGTCCTAGACCCCCACCGTCTTCAGGTAACTCCGGATGCCATCAACCACCATCTGGTGGTCCTCATCTGAGCTCAGTCCGGAAACCGTGACAGCGCCGATCACGCCGGCGCCCCGCACGCGGAGGGGGAACGATCCGCCGTCGAGAGTGTAGTCCTCCGGAGCCAGCCACCCGCCGCCAAGGGGGTTGCGTTCGGCAAACTGTTCACCCAACAACGCCGTGCTGTGCTCAAACCGCAGCACGGCCGCAGACTTGCGGCGGATCCACTCTTCCTGGTCGGCGGTGGAACCGGGCAAGACGCAGCGGAAGAGGACAATGTTGTGCCGCCGGATATCGATCGCCACCCCGAACCCGGAAGCAATGGCGTGGTTGGCGATGAGAGAACCGAGCCGCCAGGCGTCGTGGTTATCGAAGCTTGCGAAGACCAGCTCTTCTTCCTGCTGGCGGAGTTCGGCAAGGCGGGCAGATTCAGTCATTTCGTTGCATCTTCCTCTGAAACAACGGCGTCGGCTTCGTAGCTGAGGCCGATCTGGCGGCGGATCTCGTCCATGGCGGCCATGATGGCCACGGTCTCACCCGGCGGAAGGATGGTGCCTGCGGTCTCGCCAGCGCGGATCAGGCGTTCCACCTCGGCCGCCTGGTACTGCATGCCCCTGCTGTTCACGGGCTGCTCGTAGCGCTCCACAACAGTGCCATCCACGGCATGAACCGTGAACGGAACCGGGTTGTACCAGGTGTGTTCGATGTCGATCCACCCTTCGGTCCCGATCACCATGGCCCGGTTGGCGCTTGCTGCGTCAAGTTCGCAATCAACCATCGCATGGGCCCCGTTGGGGTATTCGAAGATGGCGGCCGTTTGTCGGTCCACGCCGGTAGCAGACGTGGAGGCGCTGGCCTTGATCGACGCAGGCGCGCCCAGAATGTCGAAAGCAAAGGAGACCGGGTAGATGCCCAGGTCCAGCAGCGCTCCGCCACCGAGCGCAGGATCGTTGAGCCGGTGGGCAGGATCCTTGGGAAGGCTCTGATTATGGCTGGCCACCACCTTCCGGACCTCGCCGATGGTGCCGTCCTGGATGAGTTCGCGGATCCGGACCATGTGTGGGAGGAAGCGCGTCCACATGGCTTCCAGGGCCACAAGGCCTTTGGCTTCGGCCAGGTCCACGATCTCCTGAGCTTGGCCGGCGTTCATCGTGAAGGCCTTCTCCACCAGCACATGCTTTCCGGCGTTGAGGGCCAAGAGCGCGTTGGCATGATGGAACGGATGCGGCGTCGCGATGTAGACCACGTCAACCAGCGGGTCCGCCACCAAGTCCTCATAGCTGCCGTGGGCGGTGGCTATCCCGAACTTTTCGGCGAAGGACCTGCTGGACTCTGCCGAACGCGAACCCACGGCCTGCACGGTGAAGCCATTCTCTTTCAGGTCCTGCGTTTGGAGCCCGGCAATAAATCCTGTGCCGAGGATGCCCCAGCGGATCGTTCCGTCGGAGGTGCCATTGCTGAGGGTCATGTGCTCAGTCCTTGCTGCTGAAGGCGGCGTCGAAGGAGGTCTGCGACGCCGGGAAATCGAACTTCTTGAGTGCTGCGAGGGCTTCGGGGGCGCCGTGGAGGCGGTCCATGCCGGCGTCTTCCCATTCCACGGAGATGGGTCCGTTGTAGCCGATGGCGGTGAGGGCGCGGAAGGATGATTCCCAGGGCACGTCGCCGCGTCCGGCGGAGACGAAGTCCCAGCCGCGGCGCGGGTCGCCCCAGGGCAGGTGGGAGCCCATCACGGTGTTCCGGCCGGTGGGGCGGAGCTTGGTGTCCTTGCAGTCCACGTGGTAGATCCGGTCCTTGAAGTCCCAGATGAAGGACACGGGATCGATGCCCTGCCACATGAAGTGGGACGGGTCCCAGTTCAGGCCGAACGCTTCGCGGTGGCCGATCGCTTCGAGGGTCCGGAC
>NZ_AKKK01000010.1 GCF_000281065.1 Arthrobacter sp. M2012083 | reverse complement strand
TTCTCAAACAACAGACACTACCGGCACCACCAAACCCCACACAAGGGACCAGGATCGCTCCGGAGCAACTTTTCAAACTTACCCGAACCGGCCGCACAAAGCAAACCAAACTTCAGGCCTCCCTCACCAACCAGAAGCACACAAAAGCACTACCGGAACCGGTGAATTGAAAGGGAGTCGGTCGCTATCTTTCCGCATCAGCGGCGGCGACTCGAATAACTTTACACGCGCCCAACCCCCACACCAAATCCACCCCAACACCACCCAAAACCCCCGCAAACACAAGGAAAACAACCCCGCAACACCCCAAAACAGCAACCACAGACTTCAGTGAAGCCCATCACACTACCCAACCCCAACAACACCCGCCCGCAACCCAACACCCAGCCACCGCCGTCGAAACTCAACAAACCCCGGACACACACAACCCATAAACAACGACGCTCCCCCACCAAAAGTGAGAGAGCGACGGGCGCAAACCCGAAGGAAGTGAGAGAGCGACGGGCGCAAACCCGAAGGAAGTGAGAGAGCGACGGGCGCAAACCCGAGGGAAGTGAGAGAGCGTCCGAAGGATACGGCGGTCATCCCGCAGCGCGCGCCCTAGCTGGCCCCACGGCGACAGGGATCCCTGCCCAAGCTCGAGAGGTTAGGGATCCCTGGGGACGAACGACCGAGGCCGAAGAGGATGAGCCCCGCCTCCGGCACCCAACCAGCCCGGCAACCCGCGGGTGGCTGGAGGGTCAGTGACCCCCGTGTCCGCCGGCACCTTCGGTCTTGCGCATCATGGCACCGAGCACCACAGCGGCTACTGCGATAACGGTCGCTGCCAGGAATGCCGTCTGCATGCCGGCTACCTCGCCCGAAGACGCAGAAACCACAGCATAGATGGACACGAGCAACGCCGTTCCTGCTGCACCGGCGACCTGCTGAGCGGTGCTGATGATCGCCGAGCCATGGGAGTAGAGGTGCGGGGGCAGCGGATTGAGGCCGGTGGTGAATGCCGGCGTGAACAGCAGGGCCAATCCAAGGCTCAGGGTGACGTGCAGGGCAATAACCCAACCGAGCGCGCTTCCCTCATCCAGACGCGAGAACTGCCACAGGGTCAGGACCATAAGTATTGAGCCCGTTACCGTCAGCGGCAGGGGACCCACTTTGTCGAAGATCCGCCCAATGACCGGCCCCAGCAAGCCCATGGCCAAACCACCTGGCAGCAGAGCCAGTCCGGTCTCCAAAGGCTGAAGGTGCAGGGTGTTCTGGAGGTACAACGGCAACAGGATCACGCCGCCGAACAGGGCCATCATGGCAACGACCATCAGCAGCGTGGAAACGGTGAACATGCGGAACTTGAAGGCGCGGAGATCCAACAGCGGTGAGTCGGACTTCTGGAGCTTGAGCTGCCGGAAGACAAACAGCGCCAGGCAGAGAACTCCGACCACCAATGCAATGACCGGTACGACGCCGGCGTCGGCGCCACCGATCTGGCTCAGGCCGTAAACCAGGCCACCAAAGGCGGGCACGGTAAGGATCACCGAAGGAACATCCAACGTGGTCTTCTCGCGCTCCCCCACGTTGGTGAGGTACTTGGCGCCGATGGCGAAGGCAGCCAGCGCAACCGGCAGCACGAACACGAACATGAAGCGCCAGGAGAAGTGGTCCAGGATGATACCTGAAACGGTGGGGCCCATGGCCGGTGCAACCGAAATGGCAATGCTGACGTTGCCCATGACGGCACCGCGCTTGGACATCGGCACCAACGTGAGAATGGTGGTCATCAGCAGGGGCAACATGATGGCAGTGCCACCGGCTTGGACGATGCGTGCCACCAGCAGCACCAGGAAACCTGGTGCCAATGCGGCCAGCAACGTTCCGCCACTGAAGAGTCCCATGGCCAGCATGAAGGCCCCGCGCGTGCTCATCCGTTGCAGAATGAAGCCGGTGGTGGGGATGACGACAGCCATGGTCAGCATGAAGCCGGTGGCCAACCACTGTACGGTGGACGCGCTCACCTGCAGGTCCGTCATGAGGCGCTGGAGGGCGACGTTCATGATGGTCTCATTGAGGATGACCACGAAGGTTGCCACCAGCAGCGTGACAATGACGGTCACGGATTCGCGTGACATCTTCCCGGACACCGGGGCCTGCGAGACTGGTGCCTTTGACACCCCAGCCTGCGGGGCTGCGGCCTCTGCAGAGATGACAGTGCCGGAAGTGCCCGATTCAGGCTTGCCGCTGGCGTCGGACGTGACGTCGGTAGACATGAGGATTCCCCAAGGTTTGGATTTGGTGTCCGGCGATCTGTGCCGGTGAAGACTAAAACAGTCTAAGCGCCCATCCAATTCCCGTCAGCAGAAAAATTCCAAACGTTAGGAGAACAACGGAGCGTTGTCGATAAGCCGCACCGGTCCCACCTTGGCGGCAATGATCGCCAAACCCTCACCGCGGAACGGAGTCTCCTTGCAGTTCTCTGCGAGCGGCTCCAGCGTGTCGGGATCGACGACGTCGAAATAGTCCAGTTCCACAAGCGGCTGGGACTCGACAAGCTCGACGGCGGAATCGAGGTGGAGCGGTTCGTGTGCGTTTGCGCGGGACTCTATAAGGCGCAAAGCCCGCGATAACACCAAGGCTGCTTCGCGTTCTTCCCCGGAAAGGAATCGATTGCGACTGGACAACGCCAAGCCGTCCTCACTGCGAACGATGGGCACTGGCACAATCTCCACAGGAAAATTCAAGTCCGAGACCATTCGCTTCACCAACGCCAACTGCTGCGCGTCCTTCTGCCCGAAGTAGGCCCGGTAGGCCGCCGTCGTCCCGTCCGCGGCCGCACCTCCGGGTAGTCCGTAGTGCAGCAGTTTGGCAACGACGGTGAGTGCGCCGTCGAAGTGCCCGGGACGTGAGGCGCCTTCCCACTTTTCGCCGAGCGGGCCGGACGTAACCCGCACCAGCGGCTGGCCGCCGGGGTATACCTCGTCCACGTTCGGCGCGAAAACCAGGTCCACACCCTCAGCGTCAAGCAGGGCCATATCGGCGTCGAGCGTGCGAGGGTAGCGATCAAGGTCCACGGCGTCGCCGAACTGCAGTGGGTTCACGAAAATACTGGCCACCACCACGTCATTCTCCGCCACAGCGGCCCGGGCAAGTGCCGCGTGACCGGAGTGAAGTGCACCCATGGTGGGCACCAACCCCTGCGAACTTCCACCTTTGGCGGCCAGGAGATTGGCGCTCTCCGTCCGCAGTTCCGCCGCGGTGGTCACGAGTTTGATGGCCATGTTGTTCAGTTTCCTTCCGGCGCCTTGGGTTCCGCGCCCAAAGCCTCGTCAATTTCGTTCAGTTGCTCGGGGCGCAGCAGTCCGCGGTTTCCCGCCCTGCGCGCCGTGGCCCGCGCCATGGCCTGGTACGCCGCAAGAACATCGCCGCCTGCACCGCCGTCGTACTCTTTCAGAGCCTGGGCGTGCGCGGAAACGGTGCCCACGTCCCCGCGCGCTACCGGACCGGTCAGCGCAGATTCGCCGGACGCGAGAGCATTCTCCAGCGTCGCGCGCAACAGCGGACCCAGCATGGACTCCGGCGTTTCGACGCCGATCTCCCGCAGCATCTGGGACGCCTGCGCCACCAGCGTGACCATGTGGTTCGAGCTGTGCGCCAGTGATGCGTGATAGAGGGTGCGGTCGGCCTCGGCAATCACCACCGGCTCTGCACCCATCTCCACCACCAGTGCCTGAGCAATTGGCAGCATCGCAGCATCGGCGGTGACCCCGAAAGTGCAGTCCATGAGCCGGGTCAGATCCAGGCTCATGCCCGTGAAGGTCATGGCGGGATGAAGTGCCAGCGGTATCGCGCCCACCGCACGGACCGGGTTGAGGATCCCGACGCCGAACCGGCCTGACGTGTGCGCCACAAGTTGACCAGGCTGCCAGGCTCTCAGCTTGGCCAACCCCGCGACCAACTCGCCGAGGGCGTCGTCAGGGACGGCGAGCAAAACGAGCTCGGAGCGCTCCACGATGTCCTGAATCTCCATGATCGGGACGCCGGGAAGAAGGTTCTCAGCCCGTTCGCGGCTTGCCTCGGACACAGCAGAAACCCCGACGACGGCGTGCTCGGCTGCGCGCAAAGCGGCACCCAACACGGCCCCCACTTTCCCGGCACCAATGATCCCGACGCCGAGTCGTCCTGGCCTAGCCATCGTGGCGGTCCTCCTGTTGTGAAGTCTGGTTTTGCGTGGGCTGAGCCGGTGGTTCCGGCTGGGTTGGTGGTTCCGGCATGGCGGCTGCGACTTCCGGGGCCTGCGGAGCCACCTGCGCGAGCCACTGTTCACTGGTTTGCCTCTTCCGTGCTTCCCGGGCACGGGCGGCCTGCTGATCGAAGAGCTCCACTGCCTGCTCTACTCCGGCTTGGAACACCCGGGGTGAAACAGGACCCGCCGTGGTGTGGAGGACAAGATCGGCCACTCCGAAGCGCCTCGCCCAAGGACCCTGGTGGAGTGCCATGGATTGCGTCCGCTGGTGCGGAACCATGACCAACGTGTGCCACCAGCGGCCGGATCGGATCAGCAGGGCAGTTTCGGTGGCAAAGAATCCATTGCGACGCCAGCCCAACGGGGCCAACAAACGGGCGCGGCGGGGAGTGGTGATAAAGCCGTCCCCATGGGCCGGGTCAGCTCCTACCGGCCCAAGTCCCTCGAGCCCCGCAGTGAATACCCGTTCCGGATCCTCAACTCCAGGATCAGGCAGCACCAACGACATCATGCGCAGGACATCAGACTTCATCCCAACAGGTAGCAACATGGTGCGGGCAGAACCTTCGGTACTGCCCGATACCCCGTAACCCGCGACATTGACGTGCATCCGATACCAGCCGAAGATCCTCCACAGGGGTGGCTGCGTCACCATGAGCGCTTGGATGCGTCCCGGAGGCAAGGTCTGCGCTTGGGTATCCAGGAGGCCGTATCGAAGGCGGATACCGTCCGGCGAGATTGCAGCCGTGAAGTTGTAGCCCTTGTTGAAGGAGTTCCAGTACGCGGCGCCGATTCCCAGGATGCCGGGGATGAGCGCCAGGAATAACGTCTGGTTCTGCGTGAAAACGGAGACAACAACAACCACGGCGGCGCCGGCCAGGATTCCGATGGTCTGCTCGCTCAGCAGCAAGGAACCGATGAGCCGGGACGGCGGCACGGACAACACAACATGCTCGGGAGCTTCCGGAATTTCCTCTGCCGTCTCGGGCCCACTGACCACACCTGCCGCCCGGGCAAGGATGGTGGCACGCAGCTGCTTGGCTTGGTCAAGAGGGAGGTAAGCGAGCCGCACTGCCGACTCACCGGCGTCGGCCACTTCGAACTTGAGCTCAGCGAGCCCGAAAATCCGGGCCAAAAGCGGCTGCACAATGTCGATTGCCTGGACACGATCCAAACGGGCCTGCCGTTGCTGCTTGAACAGGAAGCCGGTGTTGACCCGGACGTACCCCTCGGCCACCTGGTAGCGGGTGAAGTACCAGCTGAGAATAAAACCGCCTACCGTCAACAGCAGCACTACAGCGCCGCCGGCCAGGAGCCACGGCACCCGGCCGCTGAGGTTCGGGTCCAGGACATCCCGGCCCTGCAGCATCCGCTCGAAAGCGTCCCTGCCAAAGAAGAACCCGACGGCGGCCAGCGCCACCCAGCCGCGAACAAAAGGTGACGCGGGGTGGACCCGGTTCCAGCCGCCGTCGACCGATGGTTCCGGCTTGCCGGGGAGGCTCTCGGTTGCGCTATTCTCCAGGCTCACAGCCCGGCCAGCCTGGCTTCTCCGCGAGCCGAAAGCTGCTCGCGCAAGCGTGCCCCCTCTGCTGAGGGAAGGCCAGGCAGCTGCGCATTGGTTCCCGCTGACGCGGTGTGAAGTTTGAGCGTGCACAGTCCCAAGCTGCGTTCAACGGGACCAACAGCAACGTCCACGTATTGCATCCGGCCGTAAGGGACCACCATGGTCCGCTGGAAAAAAATGCCGCGGCGGATGAGGAGGTCGTCGTCGCGCTCGGCGTAGCCGATCGCACGAACCTGGCGTGGAATGAGCACGAGCCGCCACAGCGCCAGTACCAGCATCACCGCGGGAACCGTGATGGCCAGCCACAACGGCGGCCACCGCCACCAGCCGAGCAGCACGAAAATCAGAGGCAAACTGAGGACCGCGAGCATCAAGACGTTGCCGATAGCCCACTCCACCAAGCGAACCGTGACGTACTTCGGGGATACCCTCAGCCACTGGACGCCGGGAGGATCAATCGCCTCGGTATGCATACTCGCCTTCACCCTTTGTTTCGCCTCGACGGGTTTCCGGTCCGGCGGTACCACCTTCCAGATCCTCCGGCGGGATCCGGCAGAACCGCTCCACCACGAGTCCAACCACCACCATCACCACACCGCCTCCGCCCATCAGCAGGGCATTCCACAGAATGCCCTCGCCGCCGCGCAAGCCACCTATACGGAGAAGATCCATCGCGATTCCTGCATGCCAGCCAAGGAGCAAAGTCCCGGCGTAGGCGCAGGCTTGGGCAAGAATCAGCGTCCTTGCCGCGAGGATCGGGTTGAGCAGATTCTTCTTCTTACCGTTGCGCCAACGCAGCACACGGATGCCCATGATGAGCGTGAGGACGGCGATGACAGCCATGGTGATAAGTGCGGAGACCGGCAGTACCGGTGTTTGCATGCTGAAACGGTTGGTAGTGACCGTAGCCAACCATCCGATGACGGCAGCGATGACGGCGATGAGCACCAGAACTACGGGGCGCATTGCTTTCATGGCTGCTCCACTGCTCCCGTCGCCGGCACGCCGGCCACGTCACCGAAGCCGTCGAAGCGCCGGATGTCCGGCATGTCAGCGGCGACGGCGGCCAGTTCAGCCACGCTTTCGCCATTCAGCGTGGCGTGCGGCTCAAGTAAGGACCACGGGTAAAGCACGAAAGCACGCTCAGCTGCCCGCGGATGCGGAATGGTCAGAACGGGATCGTCGCTGAGCACGTCACCGAACACGATGATGTCCACGTCAAGCGTTCTTGGGCCCCAGCGCACCTCGCGGGTGCGGTGATGCTTCTGTTCCACCGCGTGGCAGTGCTTCAGGAGCTCCAAAGGGGTCAACGTGGTCTCCACGGCCATGACCATGTTGAGGAAATCCGGTTGGCCCTCGGGACCGCCCACGGCCTTGGTCTGCACCACCGGCGATACTCCCAGGAGGCGCACTTCCGGCGGGTCCACCAGGTCCGCGACGGCGGTGGAGAGGGTGTCGTTCCGCTCCCCCAGATTGCTGCCAAGAGCCAGAATGGCCTTGGTATAGCCGGACGTCATGATCGCTCCCGGTGGACGCTGACAGTGACGTCGCCAAACGGTACCTCGATGGGTGCCTTGGGCTTGTGGACGGTCACATCGACGGCGGCCACGTTGTAGTTCCCGAGGATGCCCTCGGCAATCCTGACGGCGAGGCCCTCGATGAGGTTCAAGGGCTCGCCTTCGATGTGCTTGGTGATCAGTTCGGCGACTTCACCGTAGTGGGCCGTGTACTGGAGATCGTCCGTCTCAGCCGCTTTGGTGAAGTCTGCGTACAGCACGGCGTCCACAACGAAAGGCTGGCCGTCACGGCGCTCGAAATCGAACACTCCGTGATAGCCGACGGCGGTGACGCCGGTCAGCGTGATCCTGTCCACAGCGGTATCCAATCAGCGGGAAATGCGGGCGGCGACCTTGACGGCGTCAAGGCTGGGGCCGACGTCGTGAACGCGGACAGCCCAAGCGCCCTTAGTGGCGCTCAAGGCGGTGATGGCAGCGGTGGCTGCGTCGCGTTCCAACGGCGCAGCGGACTTACCGGCCACTGTAAGAAGCGAACCGAGGAACCGTTTGCGGGAAGCGGCAACCATCACCTTGTGGCCCAGCGTGAAGAGCTGGTCCAGGTTCTTGAGGATCTCCCAGTTCTGGTCCTCGTTCTTGGAGAAACCGATACCGGGATCGACGATGATCTGCTCCGACGCAACACCAGCAGCGTAGAGCTTGTCGCGGACGCCGCTGAGCTCGGCCACGACGTCCTCCGTGACGTTGTTGTAGTCCGTGAGGCTGTCCATGGTCAGGGCGTCGCCGCGGCGATGGGTCAGGATGTACGGAACCTTGGTCCGGGCAACGAGCTCGGGCATGTCCGGTTCAATCGTCAGGCCGGAGACGTCGTTGATGATGGCCGCACCCGCCTCAATGGCAGCGGCGGCGGTGGACGTGTGCATCGTGTCGATGCTGACCAGCGCGCCGGCTTTCACCAATGCTTGAATCACCGGGATGACGCGGCGTTGTTCTTCTTCGGGGGAAACCGGTTCAGCGCCCGAACGGGTGGATTCACCACCGACGTCGATGATGTCTGCGCCCGCGTAAAACATGCGCAGGCCGAGCGCGATGGCGGTGTCCGGTGTCCGGTGAGCGCCGCCGTCGCTGAAGGAATCCGGGGTGACATTGAGGATTCCCATGACGAGCGTGCGGTCTGTTGGCAGGTCCTCAAACCTGGCAGCGGGTCGCGGTTTGCGGAGAATCGGCAGCGGGCTTGTGGCCGGGCCGGTTCCAGGTGCTGCAGCGAGGGAGTCCATAGTGCTTACCTTCCGAGTATGAGGCTCATGGCCTCGGCGCGGGTGGCCGGGTCATGGAGTTGACCGCGCACCGCACTGGTGACGGTCTTTGCGCCTGGCTTGCGAATGCCGCGCATGGACATGCACATGTGTTCGCATTCGACGACGACAATCGCACCGCGGGGGTTGAGGTGCTTCACAAGTGCCTCGACGATCTGTGTGGTGAGGCGTTCTTGCACCTGCGGCCTACGCGCGTAGATATCGACCAACCGCGCCAACTTGCTCAAGCCGGTCACTTTTCCGTCATGTGACGGAATGTAACCCACATGCGCGACGCCGTGGAACGGCACCAAGTGATGCTCGCATGTCGAGTAGAAGGGGATGTCCTTCACGAGGACAAGCTCTTCATGGTCGAGGTCGAACGTGGTGGAGAGGACATCCGCAGGGTGCTGATGCAGCCCGGCGAAGACCTCGGCGTAAGCCTTGGCCACGCGCTTTGGCGTGTCCAGGAGGCCCCCACGATCAGGGTCTTCACCTATCGCCAGGAGAATCTCACGGACAGCCGCTTCAATGCGCGGACGGTCCACTTTGTGGCCGTGCTTGGAGCCCGCGGCGGAACCGTGGGCGGCGGCGAGGTCGTCGTCGTCGTCGAAATGAGTCACAGCAGAAAGCTTAGCCGTGATGCGGGTGGTCGTTGCCGCCGTCGGGTTGCGGGGCTTGGAATGACTCCTGGCTGCTGACTCCTTGGGCATGGGGCGCCACGACATCCAAAGGCTCGTCAAGACGGGCCTTCTTGGCCTCTTCCTGGGCTTCGCGTTCCGCTTTTTCGGCCCGGGATTCCACGGGCGGGATGGACTGGACCGGACGGGATTCCTTGGACAGCCAGATCTCGCGGAAGTCGCGCTTTCGGATGTCGTGGAAGATCTCTGCGATTTCCGTCTGGTTCAGTGTCTCCCGCTCCAGCAGTTCCAGCGCCAAACGGTCCAGAACGTCCCGGTTTTCCGTGAGAATGGCGTAGGCCTCATCGTGCGCCTGGTCGATCAGACGGCGTACTTCCTCGTCCACAACGTAGGCGATCTGATCGGAGAAGTTACGCTCCTGAGCGGCGTCGCGGCCGAGGAACGGCTCGCCACCGCCCTGGCCCAGCTTCACGGCACCAACACGTTCGCTCATGCCGTATTGGGTGACCATCTTCCGGGCCGTGGACGTGGCCTTTTCGATGTCGTTGGAAGCACCCGTGGAGGGATCGTGGAACACGATTTCCTCAGCAACACGCCCGCCCATGGCGTAGGCCATCTGGTCGAGCAGTTCGTTGCGGGTCACAGAGTACTTGTCGTCTTCCGGGATCACCATGGTGTAGCCGAGCGCACGGCCGCGGGGAAGGATGGTGATCTTGGTGACCGGGGCGGAGTTACGAAGGGCAGCAGCAACCAATGCGTGGCCACCCTCGTGGTAAGCGGTGATCTTGCGCTCGAGTTCCTTCATGACGCGGCTGCGCTTCTGCGGGCCTGCCATGACGCGGTCGATAGCCTCGTCCAATGCGCGGTCATCAATGAGATTGGCATTTGAACGCGCCGTCAGCAGGGCAGCTTCGTTCAGCACGTTGGCCAAGTCCGCACCCGTGTAGCCGGGAGTCTTCTTGGCAACACCCCTGAGATCGATGCCGGGGGCCATCGGCTTACCCTTGGCGTGGACATTAAGGATTTGTTCGCGGCCGATCATGTCCGGGGCTTCCACGGTGATCTGGCGGTCGAAACGGCCCGGGCGCAGCAGCGCGGGGTCCAGGACATCAGGACGGTTGGTGGCCGCGATGAGGATGACGTTGGTCTTGACGTCGAAGCCGTCCATCTCGACGAGGAGCTGGTTCAGGGTCTGCTCGCGCTCGTCGTTACCGCCGCCGATACCGGCGCCGCGGTGACGTCCAACGGCGTCGATTTCGTCAACGAAGATGATGGCCGGGGAGCTTGCTTTTGCCTGTTCGAAAAGGTCGCGAACACGGGAAGCACCAACGCCGACAAACATTTCAACGAAGTCCGAGCCGGAAATGGAGAAGAAGGGGACGCCGGCCTCGCCGGCAACAGCGCGGGCCAGCAGCGTCTTACCGGTGCCTGGAGGGCCGTAGAGCAGCACGCCCTTGGGAATCTTGGCACCAACGGCCTGGAACTTGGCCGGTTCCTGGAGGAACTCCTTGATTTCCTGCAGCTCTTCCACGGCTTCGTCAGCACCGGCGACGTCGGAGAAGGTCACCTGCGGCATGTCCTTGTTGACCAGCTTGGCCTTGGACTTGCCGAACTGCATCACCTTGGAGCCGCCGCCCTGCATTCGGGAAAGCAGGAACCAGAACAGCACACCGAGCAGCAGCACAGGGATGAGCAGGGAGAACAGGCCGGAGAACCAGTTGTTCTCTACGGGCTGGTCCGTGAAGCCCTTGTCCGGGTTGGCGTTGGTGACAGCCTTCACTACATCCGGACCACGATCCGTGACGTAGAAGAACTGGACGTTCTTGCCCTTGTCCTGGCCGTCCAGGTTCAGGTTGTCCTTAAGCACCAGGTCAACACGGTTCTCGGCGTCGAAAATCTTGGCTTGCTCAACCTTCCCGCTTTGGGAAAGGAGTTCGAGGCCGTCCTTGGTGTCAATGCGCGTGGAACCGCCCGGAGCCAGTGTTGCGAATGCCACCAGGAGCAAGCCAACGACGACAACAATCCAGATGCCCGGGCCTTTGAAGAAACTCTTAGCTTTCATCTGATCGGGGTTTTGCCCCGTCCCTCCTGGTAGTGCTGCAAGGCGCAACTTCTGCGCGCGAGTGGTGCTGCTTCAGTTTCAAGCTATACACCGTTCCCAGTAATTCACGCATCGGAAAGTCCAAAAGTTCCCTCTGGGCGTACACAGGATACTCGCGTTATGCGTGCTGGAACAGGGTTTTTGTGCCGCGTTGCAGGCCAAGGTGGGGCGACGCTCTTGAGGTTGACGACTGGAACAAGGACAGGAGGCAGGTTGACTGGATAGGTTGCGTCAGGCTGCGGCGACCGGGAGTACCAACAGGTAGCCGGTGGGCAGGTCCGCGCTCCATCGTCGTGGCTCACGGACCACGAACTGTGTGGCCAGCTGCGCCGGGGTGAGCAGGCTGTTGGGCTCCGGTGACGGGCCCCATTGTCCACTTCCGTGCGGATAGAGAGGATCCAGGACGCGGACTCCCGTTACGTGGAACTCCGGGAACTGTGAGGGGTCGCCCATCGATTCGAATCCGCTCATCACCCATGCGTGACGGCCGCTCCACATGACCAGCCCCACCGGTCGGCCGGTTTCGGCTATGGCACGCGCCGCCGTCTGCAGCGTGTCCTCGTAGTTGGCGATGCTGACTACTGTGTATGGCCCCATTCCCACTTCGGTCAGCACCTGCGCCCAACCTCGCGGGTTGGCTCCGTTGAACGAATTGGATGACCGGGCACGGGCCATCTCCCACAGTTCACTTTGCTGTGCGGATGATGCCCACGAACCGCCCCTGGTGCCATCGACGAGGTTGTGGGCCATCTGGATGCTCGCAGCAACACACCAGTCAAAGGTGTACTGCGGTACGAAGTCCCCCTCTTGGTAGAGGTTGACGGCGAATGCCTGGGGCACCGCAGGCGGCGCGGGTGGCGGTGGCGGCATAGGTGCAGGTGGCGGTGCGGGCGAAGGAGCCTGAGTGGCGCTCGTTGACGGGACCCCGGCGGCGTCACCCGTGGGCGGCACGGCGGACGAGGTCGCGATTGCTTGCCCTGCATCGAGCACAGTGGAATCGACGGCAGGAGTGCAAGCCGTGAGCAGAGTCGCCATGACGGCGAGCCACGCCAGAAGACGGGCAGGGGCACCGGTCATGGTCAAGTCTAGCGCGGAGGGTTGGCGCAACGGCAGGCTCCTCCGGCACCCATCGATTGCCCCTGCAACCGCCCGGCGCATCCCTTAAGCACCAACGCCGCACCCACTCCCGCCAAATGCACCAGAGGTTACGGGTGCAAACGGCGGAAAAGGGCGCGGCGAGGTAAGCCTAAAGAGCGGGGGTTACTCGTAAACGTGCGGGGCCAGTGTGCCCACGAAGTCCAGGTTGCGGTACTTCTCGGCGTAGTCGAGACCGTAACCGACCACGAATTCGTTGGGGATGTCGTAGCCGACGTACTTGACGTCGATTTCCACCTTGGCAGCGGTCGGCTTGCGGAAAGCCGTGCAGATTTCGACGCTGGCCGTGCCGCGGGATTCAAGGTTGGACTTGAGCCAGGACAAGGTGAGGCCGGAGTCGATGATGTCCTCGACGATCAGGACGTCCTTGCCCATGAGGTCGGTATCGAGGTCCTTGAGGATCCGGACAACACCGGAGGACTGGGTGCCCGAGCCGTAGGACGAGACAGCCATCCAGTCCATGCTGACGTGGCTGTGCAGTGCGCGGGCGAGGTCGGCCATGACCATGACCGCGCCCTTGAGGACACCGACGATGAGGATGTCGCGGCCTTCGTAATCCTTGTCGATCTGCGCCGCGAGTTCCGCGATACGCGTTTGGATCTGCTCTTTGGTGTAAAGAACGTGCTTGAGATCTGCCTGGACGTCGTTTGAATCCACCAATGGCTCCTGTTTTGATGCTCGGGTGCGGCTACTGTTGGGACGGTTTCTGATGCCGGAATACTAGCTTCCCACAGCGCGCGGCTTCGCGGGGACCGCCCTTGGCCGGATCACGAGTCGCATCTGCAGTTGAAACAGCTGATGAAACAGACTGTTCCTGCTCCAAATCGCTGAGGGACAAACGGTACACACTCACGTGGCCGGGCAGCTCGACGGGCCCTGCTGAACCTTGCCGGCGAAGCAGCGCTTCCGCAGCTTGGAGGCGCCCGTAGCCGGGTTGTTGACCCCCGACGTCGGCCGCTGCCTTTGCGATGACACGGAACCTGAGCGCTGCGGGCAGTTCACGAACGGCGTCCTCGGGAAGCCAGGCGTCCCCGCCCTCGCGCTGGACGAGTGAGAGATAGGTCTCGTTGGCAAGATCTTCAAGGAAATCGGCATCTTGCTGCAGGATAGCGGCGGTCCGGGCCAGGGACTCTGCCACGCCCGGGCCCAGCTTCTCTTCCAACACGGGCATCACTTCAACACGCGTCCGGGATCTGGCGAACGCAGGATCGGAGTTGCTCGGATCATGCCAGGGAGACAACTCTTCCACCCGGCAGATTTCCAAGGTCTCCTCCCGGCGAAGGCCAAGGAACGGTCGGAGCAGGCGTCCGCGAGCGGGCCTCATGCCAGCGAGGGAGCGCGTTCCGGACCCACGAGCCAAGCCCAGGAGTACTTGTTCGGCTTGGTCGTCCAGGGTGTGGCCGAGCAGGATCGCGTCACAACCCAGGTGGTCGGCGGCAGATTCCAAGGCAGCATGACGGGCATCCCTGGCGGCGGCCTCGGGCCCGAAACCGGTGGCAGCAACTTCTACGGTGCGCACTTCCACCGGTGATAGTCCCAGTTCACGCAACACGGCAGCAGTCCGGGAAGCGACTTCCCCGGAACCAGGCTGCAGTTGATGATCCACCACCACGCCTGCGACAGACACTGCATGTCCGTCCACATGGCCCCGTCTGGCGAAGTAGGCCGCGATGGCTGCCAAAGCCAAGGAATCCGGGCCTCCGCTGCAGGCTACGAGGATGTGTGACGGGTATCCCGCAGAAGCCAGGGCGTTCTGCAACTGCTTCCGGGCCTTGCCGACGACCGGCGCGAGACGCCCGGGCCGACGTCGACCCTTACCCGAAGAACCGACGGCGGAACCGGCAGGTACGCTCAAAGCCCCATCCGCTCAAGCCAAAGCTTGGAGTTGTGAATCTCTTCTTCGGTGGGCAGGTAGTCGGCGGATCCCCACACCCGGTTGAAGCCCTCCATTCCAGCCACGGCAACGACTTCGCGGACGAACTTGGCGCCATCGGTGTACTGGCGCATCTTGGCGTCCAGGCCGAGGAGGTTTCGGATGAACTTCTCCACCACGCCGCGATCCTTGCCGCGCTCGTTGAAGCGCTGGCGAATGGTCTTCACGGAGGGAACAATGCTCGAGTCCACGGCATCCATCACCACGTTGGCGTGCCCCTCAAGGAGGCTCATGACGGCTGTTATGTGGGAAAGGGAAGCCTTTTCCTCCGGATTCTGCAGGAGGTCCAGGATGGCGCCACGGCCGGGCGTTTTCCCGGAGGGGTTACGGTCGCGCAGGGACTTGGCTACAGCGCTGGCGCGTTCAACCAACGTATCCATGTTGCCCAGGAGATTGCCGCTGAGCTTCTCGATTTCATCCAGCATGTGGTGACGGAGCCACGGTGCGGCGGCGAACTGGACCCGGTGGGTTTGTTCGTGCAGGCACACCCAGAGACGGAAGTCGTCCGGGTGAACGTTGAGTTCGCGCTCCACGGAGATGATGTTCGGCGCCACCAGCAGGAGTCGGCCGCCCGGCGGAACGTTGGCGTCAGGTGCCAATGCGGCAAAGGGATCGTACTGGCCCAGGACCTTGCTGGAAAGGAACGCGAGCACGGCACCGAGCTGCGTGCCGGTGATGGCTCCGCTGGCAGCAGCCGCGGCCGGGGTCATGGCCACTCCGCTGCGGCTTTCCAGCATCTTCTGCAAGGCCGGCTGGAGCATCACCGAGAAGCTCTGCGTATTGGCTTTGGACCACGAGGCCCGATCAACCACCAGGACGTGCGAATCGCGCAGGTCCCGTGCGGCATCCAAGCCGGTGATGTCGTGCACGTGCGGGACGGAGATATCCGCGTTGAAGCGCAGATTGTCCACCGCCTTGCCGATCTCCCCGGCGCTAAGCTCCGGACCGGGAGGGGCAAGCCGGGCAGCCGTAGAGGCGGCCAGGTCCCAATTGATCAGGGACGGGGCCCCTGCTGACGAATCTCGGGCAGATGACACCATACGGTCCATCACACCACAGGTGACTGACAGTAGGCCTTAAGTTCGCTCCGCGCGGAGCATTCAGCCCCTGCACCCGCATGTTGCCAAGACAGACGCCGAGCGGTCCATGGCCACCTTGTTACCCGCGGCACCCGGATCCAGGCCGTTGCCGACGAACGAGAAGACCAGCAGACGGCCGTCGGCGTCCACCACGTAACCGCTCAGTGCGATCACTGTATTCAAGGTCCCGGTCTTGGCGCGGACCAGGCCGGCACCCTCGGACGTACCGGCGTCCCCGTACCTGTCATTCAGGGTGCCGGTAAGCCCGGCCACGGGGAAACCGTCGAGCGCGGTCCGCAAGGCAAGCTCCGGCCCACTGGTGATGGCCCGGACAACCTCGGCAAATTGCCGGGCCGTGACCTGGTTCTCCAAGGCAAGGCCCGAGACGTCGGCGAGCTGCATCGAATCCGTGGCGATCCCCAGCTCCCCCAGCCTTTGCCGCACGGCCGCAGTAGCGCCGTCGTACGTCCCCTCGAGACCAGACGCCAAGGCGGTCATCCGGCCCAGCGCTTCCGCGAGGAAGTTGTCCGAGGATTCGAGCATGAGGTCCACTTGCTCGCTCACGGTTGCGGACTCAGCAGCAGCCAACTCTTTAGCGGGGAGACCCTTACCCCGTTCGACGCCGGGGCTCACCGAAACGCCGGCCGCCGCCAATTGCTCGGCGAACGCCTGGGCGGTAGTGAGGGCGGAATCCTGGGGTCGGGCGCCGCTCAGAACGTCCGGGGCGTAGCGGCCGGAGTTCAATGCCAAGGAGAACAACGGCGCGGTTTCCCCGGCGGCGACATCGTCCAAACTCCACGCGGGGTTAAGGGGCGCTCCCTTGAAGAGGGAATCGTCCACCTGCACGGTAATGGGCCCCTTGATCCCCGCCGAAGCCAAGGCCGCGGCGGTGTCCCCGGCCAGGGAAGCCAGCCCCGCCCGCCCAAGAACAGCGGTGGGCTCGGAAACTGAAGCGCCCAGCAGAACGTCCCCTCCCCCGGTCAGCACCACTGTGGAAGGGCTGTCAGATGCGAGCACGCGGGTGGTGAATCTCGAGTCGGGACCGAGCGCCTTCAAGGCTGCAACAGCGGTCAACAGCTTCATGTTCGAGGCCGGGATGCGGTTGGCGTTGGCCTCGCGGTCAAAAAGAACCTGGCCAGTGGCTGCGTCCAACACCACGCCGCTGATGTTGCCCCCGCCGTCGGGCTTCAGGGTGGCGTCCAGGAGCTTCACGACCTCGCTCGCAACCGGGATAGGCGCGGAGGGGTCCAACGGAAGCACACTACTGGCGCCCGAAAGGCGGTCCGGCACCTGCTGCCAGGAAGGAATGGAGGGTGGGGGCTTAGGGAAACTGAGCAGGTTCGGAAACATCCCCACAACCACCACGGCGCCGAGGCACAGCAAAACTGTGGTCAGTAGCACCGGCCATGTAAAGCGCCCCCACGCCGCAGGCACCCGCTTGCGGGCACCCCCGTTTTTAACGCCCATCATGGAAGTTGCTTGGTCCTGTCAGTCCTGAAATGTCCCCGCCGGTTCAAGAAACCCGGGCCTCTCGCTATATCCTCAATAGTAGTCGGCGGCGCCGGCTGCGCTTTTGCCTGCCGCGCCCCACCCACACCCGTCAAGGAGCATTCCATGAAGCACGACGTGACCATCGAGATCCCCAAGGGATCGCGCGTCAAGTACGAAGTTGACCACGAAACCGGCCGTGTCCGCCTGGACCGCGTCCTGTTCACCTCCATGCAGTACCCCACACACTACGGTTTCTTCGAGAACACCCTGGGCGAAGACGGCGACCCGCTGGACGCACTGGTGCTCCTGCAGGACTTCGATCTGCACCCGGGCGTCATCGTTGAATCCCGCCCCATCGGCGTCTTCAACATGACCGACGACGGCGGCGGAGACGCCAAGGTCCTCTGCGTCCCCGTT
Source organism: Arthrobacter sp. M2012083 (assembly GCF_000281065.1). Classification (GTDB taxonomy): domain Bacteria; phylum Actinomycetota; class Actinomycetes; order Actinomycetales; family Micrococcaceae; genus Arthrobacter. Next base: position 80,713 of record NZ_AKKK01000010.1, on the reverse strand, counting down.
GACGCACGTTTCGATCACATCCAGGAAGTCAGCGACGTCAGCGAATTCCTGGTCAAGGAAATCGAGCACTTCTTCACGCGCTACAAGGACCTCGAGCCCGGCAAGTGGGTCAAGGCTGAAGGCTGGGGCGACCGCGCCGCTGCCGAAGCCGAGCTGGAAGCTTCCATCAAGCGCTTCTCTGCCGAAGGCCACTGATTTCAAGGCTCTAAACGCTTGATGCTCGACGGCGGCTGGTGCGGTTCCCCCGGGACCCACCGGCCGCCGTCGTTCTTTAACGGTTTACGCACATGGGCATGTCTCCCCATCGCGGCAGCTTGCGGGTCCGCCTAGGCTGGGACCAGACTTTTCGATGCATGTTCACAGGTTCGATGCATATTCACAGGGGGTTCCATATGGCTGGGTTCTACGGCGCGGACATAGCGCAGCTTCGCAGTCTGGCGGGTGTGATGGGCAAAGCGGCCGACGCCATCAGCCTGCAAAGCACGCAGTTGTCCAACGCGATCAACTCCACCACGGCGTGGCAGGGCCGGGACGCCACGGTTTTCAAGGGCGACTGGAACAGCCAGCATCGGCAGAGCCTCATGAAGGCCGCCAACATGCTGCGCGAAAATGCGAGCCAGTTGAAGAAGCACGCCAATCAGCAGGAGTTCGCCAGCCACAATGATGGTTCAGGCACCTCGGTTGGTGTCCTCAAGGACGTCTACGACACCGCCATGGGCGTCAAGGGTTTGGGCGCTCCGCTGTGGACGGCCTACAAATACCTCAAGCTCGGCAACGCAGAATGGGTCAAGACCCGCGAGGTCCTGACCAACTGGCGCGCCGGTGGCACTGTGGTGCGCGACGCCATGACCGCGCTGCGTAACGGTGAGAAAGTCACGGATGTCCTCACGGACCTCAAAGCCAACATCCCCTACAGCCAGGCGTTCCAGGAGGCCAGCAAGTTCTCCAAGGGCCTCCGCATTGCCGGCGCCTTGGCGGCGCCGCTCAACATCGTGGGCGGCATCAGCGACATGATCAACCCCGAGCACGACGGCTGGCGCGGCACTGGCGATCGCGTTGCCGGCGGCCTGTCCGTGGTTGGCGGCGTTGGCAGCATCATGCTCATGACAGCCGGCGGCGCAGCCCTGCTGGGGCCGATCGGTGCTCCCATCGTGATCGGCGCCGGCATCGTTGCGGGCGCGTGGGCGTTGGGTAACCTCGTCGCCGACAATTGGGACTCCATCAGCAACTTCGCACGCAACCCTGGCAGCTACATCGCTGACGGGGCCAAGGAGGTGGCAGGCTTCGCCAAGGACGTAGGCAGTAAGGTGGCAGACGGGGTCAGTGACGCCGCCAAGTCAGTCGGAAACTTTGTCGGAGGGATATTCGGATGACCACCAGCACCATGAAATGGACCCAGCGGGACATTGAGGCCGCAGCCAAGGTCCTGGCCTCGGCCAGCGCAATCGGCGCGCCTTTGCCCACGCTGACCGATGAAGAAGTTGTGGCCCTGGACGGTGTTCAGCACGAACAGCTGGTTGCCCTGCCGTGGCTTTCTGCCCAGGACGCAAGCAAGGAACTGATGTGCGCTATCGCGCTGCGCGGCCTGCTCGCCAAGGAACTCGTTTACCCGGTGGTGTTCGAGGGTGAAACCGAGCCGTCGCGCTTGCACGCCACCGAAGAAATCACCGGTGCCCTCACCCTGCGCCGGAGCGGCAGCAGCGTGGTTTCCGTGGAACGCACGGTGTCCACCGGCAAGCGCTGGCTCTACGGCTACCTTCACGATGAAGGCGTCCTGCTGGAAGAAGTGGACGAAAGTGGGCTGCACGGCTTCACCGTAGTCACCCGCGATCAGCTGGTTCCGCGCTTGGTCGAGTTCGTAGACCCCCAGCAGGCTGCAGCCCGCGACACCGAACCTACCCTCTACACGGAAGCCCAGTTCGAGGCGCACGCCGCCACGGCTTTGGCCGACACCCAGGCCGCCAGCAACGTGGTGGCCTTCAATTCCAATACCAACGAGTTCCCCACGGTTACCGTGTACACCGGCCCCTCCAGCGTTCACGTGCTGACCCCACGTGTGGAGGGTTCTCAGGCGTCCGGCCTCTCTGAGCAGACCGAATCGGTGTCGTTCGAGCTGCAGGAAACCTCAGCACCATCGTTGGCCCGCGTCCTCGGTGGACTTGCGGGACTGGCCTGACGCTAACCACTCAAGCCATACACCGCCGTCGAGCTGAAAGCCCCTTATGAGCACTTCGAAGTCCTCCACCCTCACCGGGCTGCTTGACGCTGTCAACGGCCGCCCCGTTCGCCGCCACCCTGAAACAGGCGCGTACTTCGTCAAAGCCTCGGCAGGTGCCCACTTCTGGGGCCGCGTCTTGGATGCGGTGGTGTTCCTGGTTGGCTACATGGTTCTGGCCGTGATCCTTGCGGTGGTCCGTGAATCCATGATGAACAGCGGCTCTGCCCTCGGGTATAACGACGGTTTGTGGCTGACGCTCTACGTTGTCCTGTGGTTCGTGGGACTGTTCGCCTACGGCATGATCTGGGGATCCGTGGGCAGCGTGGGCGACGCAGCCGCCGGCATGCGCTCCGTGCGGATCAAGAACGGCACGACGGCGGGAGCATGGTTGGGCGGTTGGCGCGCCATCTGCTGGTCTTTCTTCCCGTTCTTCGTCGTGATGCTCATTGCCTCCGCCGTAAGCGGCGGCGGAGACGACACTTGGGATCCGAAGTTTGCAGCTATTGACCGGCGCTCGGGAATCGCCCAAGGCCAGCAGCCTGTCCCGGATCCCAAAGTGGTGGCCGCAGAACAGGCCTCCGAAGCGGAGCGCCGGAACATGCCCAACCTCTACGGCCAGCGTCCGGATGCGCGGCCGTAACTGGCTGGTTCGCCGGGTGGAGCGCAGGCTCGGGCCTGAACTCGGCCAGCTTCGTTATATCGCATCCTCACGCAGGATCTTCTGGAAAGCGCTGATCCCCTGCCTGGTAGTGGGCTTCGTCTTCGGGACCATTGCCGAATTCGTCAGCCCCATCCGCTCCACGAGGGAGGCAGGACACTTCAGCGACCCGGCACTATTCGTCACCGCCAGTGCCCTGACCGGATTGGTGCTCTGGTCCCTGACTCTCTTGGGAAGCTTCAGGAAACTGCTGGTCTTCGACCACGGCATGGTGGCCAAGTACTCCCAAAAGCACAACCGGGTAGTGATTCCTTGGAGGGACATTGCACCTGGGAGCCTCAAAGCGGTGACCACGGCTGACGGCAGTGATCCCGACCGTCGATTGGTGGCGCGCCAAAAGGTTTCGTTGGGTGCCGGTGGGCGAAATGCACTGGTTTTCCAAGCCCGGGAAATCTTCTGGGTCTTCGCCTCCGCGGAGGATCCGCGGCCCTTGGTCTTGGCAGTCCAGGAAAGTCTGCGTGACGCAGGAATGGCCGATGCCGTGCGCGCCACATCAGGTGCGTTGCCCGCCGTCGTACTCACCGGACGGACGGCGCTTGACTGAACAGCAGCCAAATTTTGCCCTTGCAGAGCTGCTACCAGCCGGTAGCATGTGATCAACCATGTTCACTCTCACCATCAACCAACGAGACAGCCGCCGTGACGGCGACCTTGTGCCGCAGCTACTCAAAGACCTACGGCACATTCCCGCGCGGCTCGACTTTGACCGTTCGGTTGAGGATGAGGTGCAGGGGATCGTCGAATGCAGCCACCAAGCTGTGGAGACAGCGTTGATCGCGCTCCGCTCCGGGCAGTGGTATGTGGGAATCGGCGTGGGTCCCATCAACGAGCCCCTGCCCAACCTGGTCAAGGACGCCTCGGGGCATGGACTCGTTTACGCCCGCCGGGCAGTCGATCGGCTGCGCAATGGCAAGGAGAGGGTCCCCATCGCCGTTGACGGTCCCCTGACAGCTTTGGCTTCAGAGGCGGAAGCCGTACTGCGCCTCCTTGGGCACATCGTGCAACATCGGAGCACGGCTGAGTGGCGGGTGCTGGATCTGCTCACTCCGGGTGTCCGGGGCCAGCAAAAGGCCGTGGCCCAGGAGCTCGGCATCACTACCCAGGCCGTGAGCAAGGCCTTGGCACGCGCGCAGTGGGCAGAGGAGCACGCCGCCCGTCCAGCCGCGGCCCGCTTGCTGCAGCTGATCCTCGAAGTGCGCTGACCTCCGGTTCGCGCACAGCAAACCCAACTAAGTAGCAGTTGAGGCCCTTGGGGAGCCCCAACGACCTCTGCTGCTACTTAGTTGGGTTTGCTCGTACTTGTTTTTCGGTCAGCGCGGAAGCTTACTGGTTGCTGACGTTGTCCTTGGCGGCCTGCGCGCGGTCTTGGACGTCGGCTGCGGCAGCCTGGCCCTCGTCCTTGACGTTGGCTGCGGCTTCCGTGGCGCTATCCTTGACGTTCTGCATGGCGTCCTGAGCGGGCTCGCGCAGGTGCTCGGCGACTTCCTGGGCAGCGTGGCTGAGTTCATCGGTCAGGGGCTGTGCTGCTTCCTTGACGGCTTGGGCAGCTTCGCGCTCCTTCTCCGATGCCGGGAAGAGCGAGGACACCAGCAAGCCTGCGCCGAAGGCGATAAGGCCAGCGGCGATCGGGCTGCCTTGGGCCTTCCGCGTGATCACCTGCGGGGCATCGCCGAGGTCTGAGACGGCACCGGAAACGTTGCTGGCCACGCCGGAAACAGCGTCCCCGGCCCGGTGTGCAGCGTTGCCAGCAGCATCATTAACGTCATCGCGGGCGCCGAACACAGCGGTCTTGATCTTGTCCACCCTGCGATTGACTATGTGCGAGGGCGTGACCTTGTCAGCCACGGCATCAACATTGGTACTGAGCCGCCGGCGAGTTTCTTCGATATCGGCGCGCAGGGCGTCGGGGTTCTGCGTCATCGTGTCTCCTCAGTGTTCGGTTTCAAAGCGGGGGGTATTTCTTTGACCGTCTCAGCGGTCCGGGGCATGCCCTTAATGGCGTTGAGTTCCTTGCGGCCCTTTGCAGCCAAGACTGCTGCGACGATGCCCCAAATGACCGCGACGATAACAGCGGACCATCCCAGGCCAACAAGTTGACCCAAGGCCCACCAAAGGGCGATGGACAGGAACAGCACGGTGATGTGGCCGGCGTATGCAGCCCCGCCCAGCATTCCCGCGCCCTTGCCGGCCTTGGTGGCGGACTCCTTCAGTTCCGCTTTGGCCAGCTCCACTTCCTGGCGCATCAACGTGGAAACGTCGCGCGTCAGGTCGCTCAGCAGCTCACCGAGGGGGAGGGTCTCCGCCTTGACGTGGGCTTCTGTGGGAGGCAGATCGGCGGGACTGCTCATCGGTGACCTCCATACTGGGGGTCATCGGGATCGAGCGGTCCTGCGAGCGGGTCGCCCTGGGCCTTGACGCCGCCGGCCTCGGTCTCCGGGTACGGGAGCGTGGATCCGTCATAGCCGCCCGTGGTACCCGCGTCGTAGCCGGTGGTTGCCGCGCCGGTGGTGGTGGCCGAACCGTATCCGGCGGTGGTTGCCGTCGGTCCGGGGAGGTCCACTGCCGGCGGTGCTACGGCGCCTCCCTGAGTCGGGTAGTAAACGGCCCTGGGAGTCTCCGTGGTGGCTGGGGTGCCGCTGGCGGAGGTCGAGTCAGAAGCATTTCCTGCCATGCCCCGGCCGAGACGGCCGGCGAGGATACCGGCTCCAGCTGCCAGGAGCAGGAAGGTTCCAGGCTTACGACGTGCAAAGCCCTTGACTTCATCCAGCAGCGAACCGGGATCCCGGCCTTCCAACCACTGGGCAACGGAGGAGGAGCGCTGGGCTGCCTGCTGGACCAAGTCCGTGGCAACGCCACCGTTTTCAGTCGAGTTGGCCATGGTGGAGAGTTCGTCGGAAATGGACCGCAAACCTTCGGCAACTCGCTGCTGCTGTGCCTGGGCCTGATCGGACAGCTCACCCTTGGTCTGCGTCAGCAGTTGGCGGGCATTGACCTTTACTTCGTGGGCCACGTGCCCGGCCTCGGTCTTGGCGGTGTCCACGACTCCACCGGCGGCATCGCCCACTGCACCTGCAACCCCCGCAGCTTCTTCCTTGGCAGTATCCACCTTGCCGGAGCTGGCGGAACCTGTTCCCGAGCCAGCGGGGGTTCCGCTGATTCCGGTGGTGCCAGCGGTTTGGGTCTCAACATCGGCCGAGTCCAAGTAGTTTCCCGTGAACGGTTCGGTGCCTGCATGGGCACCGGTGGTTGGCGCCGCGAAGCTTCCGTCCTGCGGCGATTTGCTCTCAGTCATTATCGCTCTCTTTCCACAGTTGGCAGGCTGCGGACAGCAGCCGGGATAGTAAGTATCGTTACTATCAATGGGTGTGTACCCGGTTGTCAGGGTTCTAATCGCCCCACATTCCAAAAGATGCCGTGGCCCACTTTGAGCCCTCTTCGCTCGACAGGCGGAGACATACCTGCCAACGTTGGACTGATGAGCCACATGCCCCTCAGGCGACGGCTGATTCCCGCGCTTCGAAAAACCGTCACACGCCACCGCCTCCTCTTCGCTGCGAAAACAGCACTTGCAGCCGGACTGGCTTGGTACCTGGCGCCGTTCATGCCCGGGTCTGCCGCCGCCTACCCCTACTACGCTCCGCTGGGCGCCCTGGTCAGCATGCACCCCACTGTGGCGGATTCTGCCAAGCATGGGCTGCAAAGCCTGGCAGGACTGGTCTTGGGCATAGGCATGGCCTTTGCCATCACCACCGTGGCCGCCCCGACTGCCCTGGCCGTTGCCCTGGTGGTGGGACTCGGCGTGCTGATCGGCGGCCTTCCCCGGCTGGGTACTGCCTCTGAGTGGATTCCCATGGCTGCACTGTTCGTGCTGGTGCTGGGCGACTCCAACGCCGAAGGGTTCTCTTTTGCCTACGTCCTTCAAATGGCCTTGGGCGTCACTGTTGGATTTGCGGTGAACTGGCTGGTCTTCCCGCCCCTGCACCTGGATGACATCGACCCGGCCATCGCGGGGCACCAAGGTGCATTGTCCCGCCAGCTCAAAGACATGGCTCGAGCCATGGAAGAGTCGTGGCCCCCCAACCACGAAGCATGGGCCACCCGCAGCGACGACCTTTCGCTCACAGCGGCCGGCGTCCGGACTGCGGTCCATCAAGCTGAACTGAGTGCCAAAGCGAACCCCAGGTCCCGCCGTCGTGCGACCCGCCTGCCCAGCGACCTCGCTGGCCTGCGAACCCTTGAGCGGCTCACTTTCCATGTCCAGGACATCACCGATGTGCTGGCCAGCGCCATCTGGGAGGAGGGCGCCGGGACGGTCATTCCGGATGCCGTGGTCGGTCCGCTTTCCGATGCCTTGGAATCTGTGGCAGGGGTGGTCGATCACTGGCGGGACGCTGAGTCCGGCGAGCTTGCCAACCGTCTGGCAAGGGCGAAGGACAGCATCAACGCCCTCAGCGATGCCGTGGCCGAAGCCGCGGCTGACCAAGCACCGGTCAACGCTCCGGCATCGGTGGCCATGAGCCTTCGCCGGATCCTGACTGTTGTTTTGTCCTCCGAGTAGAGGCTAGCGCGGTCTCAGCGGCGGGGACCCCTTCCGGCCCCTGCCTGCACCGATCCCGTCCAGCATTTCGGCCAGTGACTCCAGCGAGGAATGCTTGGGTGACCAGCCCAACAGTGCATGCGCCCGGGCGGTGTCCATGATGGGCGCGTTGGCGGCCATGTCCACCCAGCCGCCGTCCGTCACCTGCAGACGGAGTCGCCAACTAACCTCGACGACGGCGCGCAGCACCGGCAGCGGGAACGGCATCACCCGCCGGGCGTTGAAAATCCACGCCAAGGCGTTGGGGTCTATGACCGGCTCTGCGGCGATGTTGAAAGCACCTTCCGCCTTGCGTTCCAGCACACGCCAGTAGGCGTCAGCGACGTCGGCCGTGTGGGCGGCTTGGAACACCAACTCCTGAGGGACGGCAAGCAACGGCAGCCAGGGCTTACGCGGAACCAATCGCGGCAGGACCCGTCCCAGGAAGTAGCGGCCAACCTCGCTCCCGCCACCTGCACTGAACATCAGCGCGGGGCGGAGCCGGGCCACCACTATGTCCGGATTCTCCTTGGCGAAACCGTCCAAGAGCCTTTCCTGTGCCGCCTTGTCCACACTGTAGTGCGAGCTGCGGATGCCATCCGTCGGCCAATCTTCCTTGGTCCGCTGGTCCTTGGGAGCCGGGGAGTACGCCCCCACAGATGACGCGCACACGACGTGCCCCACTCCGGCTTTGCGCGCGGCGGCCAACACATGGGCTGTTCCCGCCACGTTGGTCCTACGCAGCATCTCCCGGTCATGATTCTCTTGGATCAGCCACGCCAGATGAACCACGGCATCGGCTCCCGCCAGAGCTGCTTCCAGCGCGGGTTGATCCTCGGTGGCGCTGATATCCAGGGTGTGCCACTCCACGCCGTGATACGGAGCGGCGTCCTGGTCCGGCTGCCGTCGGACGACGCCCACCAGTTCCAGATCCGCGCCTTCTTCGGAGCGTGCCCTCTGGAGCCGTTTCAGCAGTTCCGTGCCGCCGTGTCCTGTTGCCCCGATGATCACAATACGCATGGCTGCTTCCTCAGGCCTGCGGGGCTTCGCCCGTGGAACGGATGCGTTCCAGAACCGCTGTGGTGGAGTGCTCGGGCACGTAATCCAGGATGGTCACAGTGCCGCCGCAACGTTCCACGGCTTCGGTTTCCTGGAGCATCTCCGGCGTGTAATCGCCGCCTTTGGCATAGACGTCGGGCCGCAGGAGCTCGATGAGCGGAATGGGGGTCGGGGTATCAAACACGGTTACATGGTCCACGCAGCTCAATGCGGCGATGACTGCCGCACGATCGGCCTCGTGGTTGACCGGTCGGTCCGGGCCCTTGAGCTTGCGCACCGAAGAATCGCTGTTCAGGGCAACCACCAACACATCACCCAGTTGCTTGGCCTGATTGAGGTATCGGGTGTGGCCGCGATGGAGGACGTCGAAGCATCCGTTGGTGAGCACAATACGCTTGCCCTCCCTGCGGTGCTCCTCCACTTGCCGGGCCAACTCGGCGTCCGTCAGTGCTGTATCCGCAAAGCCCCCGAGGTGCTTCGCCAGCTCGTCAGTGGTGCAGACGGAGGTACCTGACCGATGCACTACTACGTCCGCGGCCGCCTGAGCCAGGTCCACGCTGGTGGTCAGCGGCAATCCCGCAGCACGGGCAATGGTCAACGCAGCCACGAAAGTATCCCCGGCACCTGAGGCCTGCTTTTCCGCTTGGGGCCGCGCCCACGTCCGGTGGGTTGCCGGTTTGGGGGAGTCGCCGTCGGGCCGGATCGTCAGGGTTCCTTCCCGGTCCAAAGTCACGACGACGGCGGCCGCACCTGAGGCGCGAAGGAGCTGGTCCGCGTGGGCTTCCACGAACGGGCACCTGGCGGCGCCACCGGGCAACTCGGTCCCAAGCAACCTGGCCGCTTCCTGCGCATTCGGGGTAGCGAGGTTCGGCTTGAGTTGGGCCCAGCGTCCTGGATAGTGGGCATCCACGACCACCAAGGTGTCCTGTGGTGCATTGGCGGAGCCGGCTTCCAAGCCCTCACCTCGCGGTCCCAGATTTTCGAATATTGCCTCCCGGACGGCACCTTCCAAGGCGCCGGCCCCGTAGTCACAAAGGACCACGGCTGACGAGCCGGTGAGTGCTTGAGGGATGGCGGCGGCCATCTGCCGTAGGCCATCCTCGGGTACCTCTTCGGCGGCATCGTCCAGGCGAAGCATCACCTGCCCGCCGCTGCTTACGCGGAATTTGGTGGTGGTGGTCATGTGGGTATGGGAGACGACGTGTGACACGTCCACTCCTGCCGACCTGAGCTGGCCAAGGAGCGTCTGGCCGCCGGGGTCCTCTCCCACCAGTGAAACGAAACGAACTTCCGCCCCCATCGCGGCGAGGTTCATCGCCGTGTTGGCGGCACCCCCCGGGGCAAAGTCCCGGCGCTGGACTTGGACCACTGGGGCTGGGGCTTCGCGGCAGAACCGCTCAATGGTTCCATCCCACCAGCCGTCAAGGATGGAGTCGCCGATGACCGTCACAACAGGGCGTTCCTCGGCCAAGCGGCCCGGCAACCAGTCAGCCAGACCTTCTTGATTGGATAGGCGTGCCATGGGGTACCTTCCGGTTGGGCAACAGTTTCCTGTTCCCCTCAGGTACCCCGCGGCACGCGCTTCACACGCCCGGCCAGGGAGTTTCACGGCAAAGGGCAGGCCCGGGACAGCGCAGGCAGCGAAAGGAAGCATCCCATGGAGAATCCGCTGAAAAACGTGAACCCCGGAGTTGGGCCAGTACTGGAGAAGTTCAGCGACGTGAAGCGGATAGCGGTCCTCCGGGGTGGCGGATTGGGTGATCTGATCTACACCTATCCCGCCCTCAGCGCGTTGAAAAATGCTTACCCAGGTGCCACAGTCACGTTGTTGGGCACGCCGATCCACGCCGCCGTGGTGGCTGCTACGGAAGGTCCCGTGGACGACGTCGCCCTGCTCCCAGTGGCGCGCGGCGTTCACGACGGTCCCCGTAACGGCGAGCGCTTCGAGGATGACGCTGAGGACGTGGCGGCGCAGGAGGCCTTCTTCGGGAACATGCGGGCCAGGGAGTTCGATATTGCCTGCCAGATGCACGGTGGCGGTCGGTTTTCCAACCCTTTCCTGCTCCGTCTGGGTGCGCGGCACACTGTCGGTACCCGGACCAAGGATGCGGAGCCGCTGGAACGCAACCTGGACTACGTGTACTACCAGAACGAGCCGGACCGGTGGCTGGAGGTGGCGGGCCTTGCAGGAGCTCCCGCCATCATTCCCCCTCCCCTGCTCTCCAAGCCTGAGCATCAGCAGAACATCGTGGGAATAAGGGATCCACAGCGGGCATCGCTGGTGGTGGTCCACCCGGGCGCCACCGATCCGAGGAGGCGATGGCCGGCGTCGAACTTTGCTCAAGCCGCCGCGGGCGTAGCCGCGGAAGGCGCCCAGGTATTGATCGTGGGTGACCGTTCGGAGAAGGCACTGGCCCAGGAAGTAGCGGAACTCGCAGCTCGGCACCTCCCGGAGACGGATCGCCACGCTGTAAGTTCCGTAGCGGGTGAGCTGGAGATTGGAGACCTTGCCGCGCTCCTGGCGGATGCAACAGTGATGTTGGCCAGCGACAGCGGCCCCCGGCATCTGGCCCAAGCATTGGGGACACCCACGGTGGGTATTTTCTGGGTGGGGAACGTCTTCAATGCGGGACCGCGGGGCCGGAGTATGCACCGCGTCCACATGTCGTGGGTGACGCTGTGCCCGCGGTGCGGCGTGGATATCACGCAGGTGGGATGGACGGCCCCGCACTGCGGCCACGACGACACCGTGGTGAGCGGCATCGCCGTGGCCGACGTTGTTCAGGACGTGCTGGACCTTACGGCCACGAGCCTTCTTCTGCGGGGCAGATGAGGAGTTCGCGGACCTCGCTGCCGAACGGCTGGGACAGGGCGAACACCACAGCCTGTGCCACGTTGGCGGGATCGTTGAGCTTGGAATCGTCTTGAGGCTTGTATTGCTCGTCCCGGTCGTCAAAGAAGTGGGTCTTCATGCCGCCCGGGATGATGGTGGTGACACCGATGACGCCCCCGGTTTCCGCCGCCAGTGCACGGCTGAAGCCGATCACACCGAACTTCGATGCGCAGTACGCCGTGGCGTCCGGCAATGCCCGGAGGCCCAGCGTGGACGCGATGGTGATAGCGCGGCCGCGGGATTCCTTGAGGAAAGGCAGCGCCGCGCGGACCACCGAAACGGTGCCGAAAAGGTTCACTCCGATGACCTTTTCCCATTCCTCCGCTGGCACGTCGCCCAACTTGCCGCAACGGTCGATACCTGCTGCTGTCACCACTCCGTCAAGGCCGCCGAGGCTTTCAGCTGCTTCCTTCACGGCCGCTTCCACGGCTTCGCGGTTGGAAACGTCCACTTCCAGCGCCTTGGCACCGGCGACGTTGCTGACGTCGCGGTCGAAGACGAACGGGGTGCCGCCTGCATCGCGGATGGCTTCCACGATCGCAGCGCCTAAGCCGGAGCCGCCTCCAGTAACGATGACGCGGCCAGGTGTTTGCGTGTTCATGCGGTTCCTTTCGGTTGATCGGTCTTGTTGTCAGCTGACCTTGGCAAGCGCTGCAGCCAGGCCGCTGGTGGAGCGTGCCGGGTGGAAGGGCACGGTGACGCATTGCCCTCCCCAGGCCGAGATGATGCGGGCCTCCGGTAGTTCTTCTGGTGAGTAGTCGCCGCCTTTGACCCAAACATCGGGGCGGATTTGCGCGAGGCAGGCTTCGGGCGTGTCCTCGCCGAAGACAACCACGGCGTCAACGCATTCGAGTGCCAACAGCAACTCCGCGCGGTCTTCCACGCTGACGATTGGTCGATGCGGACCCTTGAGGCGCCGCACGGATTCGTCAGAGTTCAGGCAGACGATGAGGCAGTCGCCCATGCTGCGCGCGGCGGCCAGGGTCCGGGCGTGGCCGGCGTGGAGGAGGTCGAAGCACCCTCCGGTGGCCACCACGGTGCCGCCCGCTTCGCGGATGGACTTGGCGAGTTGGGCGCCGTCGGGATGAAGATCGCCGGTTTCAAGCAGCTCCAGGCCCTTGAGTTCGACGGCGGGACTCGCCGCTGGCGCCTCACCCACCTCCGCCAGGGCCGCCGCTCCCCCTGCGGCGAGGAACGCTGACGCATCCTCCACAGCCCGGGCGGCGGCCTGCGCTGGTTCCACCCCGAGCCCCAAGTGCACGGCAAGGCTTCCGGCCAGGCGGTCGCCGGCACCGCAAGGATCGCTGACGTTGGTCTTGGGTGCGGGGATGCTTTCTGCCGCACCACCCGCCGACAGTAAGAGCGCCCCGTCCTCGCCCATGGTCACCAGAACTGCAGCACTTCCCCATTTTTCGAGCAGGTATCGCCCGGCTTCTTCGGCGCCTGTGCGGGATCGCTCCAGCCCTCCCGCCTTTGCGGATGCCGTCGCTTCGGAGAGGTTTGGAGTCACGAAGGCGACCCCCGCCGCTGGTTCGGAGCCGGCAGGATGCGGATCCCACACCACAGGGACCCTGCGGGCGGCCTCGGCGAGCGCGGTACGGATGTCCGGGTTGGCGGTGATCCCCCGGCCATAATCGGCCACAACAACAGCCTCGGCGGAAGCGATGGCAGCGAGCATTTCCCCCGTGCTTGGTGGGACCGGGGCAGGGGCGCATCCTTCGTCGAAGCGGACCATCGGATGTGTACCGATCCGCACACGGGTCTTGGTGGGCGTCGGGGCGAGCGGGGCCCCGGCGAGTACGGCCACACCGGACAGTGCGCGCCTGACGTGGCTGGCGCCGTCGTCGTTCCCCAACGCGGTAACCAGCGCCACGTTGTGGCCGTCCTGCGCAAGAAGGGTAGCCACAAGTCCCGCGCCGCCTGCCCGACGCCGGATGTCGGCGACGTCCACTACCGGCACCGGCGCGTCGGGGCTGAGACGCGTGGCGGCCCCGTTGATGTCGACGTCGAGGAGCACGTCACCTACCACCGTGATCCTCATGGTTGACCTCCTCCATGAGTGTTGGTTCGCCGGGCCACCTCGGCATCGAAGGCCCGGCACACGGCGTGGACCGCAATGAGATGTCCTTCCTGGGCGTTGGCGGCGATGGCGTCCACAGTGATGGCTTGGTCGCAGGCCTCGGCGAGCGGGTTGGGGCCGGCGCCCGTGAGTGCCCAAGTGATGATGCCGCGTTCGCGTGCTGCGCGGACGGCTTTGAGCAGGTTGGGGCTGCGGCCACTGGTGGACAGGAGAATCAGGACGTCACCCGCACGGCCATGGGCCCTAACCTGCCGGGCGAAGACTTCCTCGTAGCCGTAGTCATTGGAGAGGGCCGTGACGGCAGAGGACTCGGCGTGGAGGGAGATCGCGGAGAACGGCGCGCGCTCTTCGTCGAACCTGCCCACCAACTCGGCGGTGAGGTGCTGCGCCTCCGCTGCTGACCCGCCATTGCCTGCAGCCAGCAGGCGTTGGCCGGACAGCAGGCGATTGGCCAGCTCGGTTCCCCACTCGGATAAGCGCACTGACTGCGAGCGCAGCGACTCCAGCGCGGGCAGGACGTTATCCAGGTGGGTTGTGACCTCGGCCTGATGGGTGGAATGACTGGTGTCCGGGGACCAACGGGCCTGCACCGTGTCCGGAACGGTGGATCCGCTGGTCACAAGGCCTTTAATAGTCACAGCGCCGTTCCTTCCAATGGTTCCAGGCGTTCTTGCTGCCGGGACATGTCGGCCGCCAGAACTGACCGGTAGGCTTTCTCGGTGTCCGCCGCGATGCGTTCCCACGAGTAGCGGGAGCGTGCCCGACGCGCTCCGGCACGGCCCATGTCGGCCCTGAGCTCCGGGTCTCCCAACAACTTTCCAAGCGCCGAAGCGAGGGCCTCAGGATCACGGGGAGGCACGTGCAGCCCTGTCTTCTGGTCCACCACCGTCTCGCGAAGCCCGCCCACAGCCGCAGCCACCACGGGCACTCCGCAAGCCATGGCCTCAAGGGGCACGATGCCAAAGGGCTCATACCAAGGCGTGCAGACCACGGCGTCGGCGCTCCGGAAGATACCCGGCATGGCATCCCGCGGAACTTGCCCGCGCATGGTCACTTTGTCCTCAACACCAAGCTCCTTCGCCATGGCCCTGAGCCGCTGCGCTTCAGGATCCACTTCGAGGTTGAGGGCATCGCCGGAACCGCCAACAATCAGGAGTTCGACGTCGTTGAAGCCCGCCTCCGCCAGGAGGGGCAGAGCCTGGATGATCAGGTCCACGCCCTTGCGTTGGACGAGCCGCCCCACGCTCAGGATCCGATGGGTGCGGGACTTGGGTTCGGCGTCGGACGTTCCAGGGAACAAGGTGAGGTCCACGCCGCAGGGGGCAATGGAAATCTTGGAACGGCTCATGCCCAGGGCTTTGAGTTCAAAGACCTCATCCGGGCAGGTGGCGATCACCCAGTCTGCGGTGCGACCCACCCATGGTTCCAGCCATTCCCTGGCGGGCGGGCTGGTGTCAGCAGCGCCCTGGTGCCTGCGTTTTACGGAGCCCAGGGCGTGGAAGGTCTGCACCACAGGAACAGGATCGGCAGCTCCTGCCCGCCGGGACGCTTGGATGGCAGCGAGGCCGGACATCCAGAAATGCGCGTGCACAACGTCCGGGAGCTCGCCCGCCCAGTCCGCGCAGATGCCGTCGGCCAGCTCTCCCATGAACGGGAGGAGATCGTCCTTGGGGATCCGTCGGGCCGGGCCGGCGTCCACGTGAACCACGGTGAGTCCCGGCCCAACCTGAACCTTTGCGGGTAGCTCGGGGTCATCACGTCTTGTGTACACGGTGACTTGGTGTCCGCGCTCAGCGAGGCTTGAGGAAAGGGCCGCCACGTGGACGTTCTGTCCTCCGGCGTCAACGCCTCCCAAAGCAGCCAGCGGACTGGCGTGCTCGGAGACCATGGAGATTTTCATGGGTGCGTCCTCTCTGTGTCATGGCTGGCGTCTGTGTCGTGGCCGCCGGAAGCCAGACCGGGTTGCGGTCGGCTTGCCCCGCGGGCGCCCTTGGGGAGGTCTGCCAGGAGTTCGTCCCAGGCCCGAAGAAAGGTGTTGAGTCCGTAGCGTTGAAGTGCTGCCTCGCGGGCTATGGCACCCATGGCATACGCATCGTCGGGATCGTCCAGCAGCCGCCGGGCGAACCGTTGGAGATCGTCGACGTCGTTGGAGACCAAGCCGGCACCGTGCGGAATGGCGCGGCTCGCCTCGGTGGTGGCCAGTGCCAGGACGGGCATGCCGAGGTGCATGGCTTCCAGCAGGGCCAACCCCAACGAAGTCCAGCGGAGCGGGTGAAGGTAGAGGCGGCAACGGGCCAGTTCCTGGTGGAGCTTGGCTGCGGGGACATCGCCGGCGATGCGCAGCCGTTCCTCGCTGAGGCCAAGGCCTTTCAGGTTGAGTGCCTCCGGCAGGGCCGCGGTACCCATGCCAAACACCCGCAATGGCCCCACACCCGCGAACCCGGGCAGCAGGTCCGTCCCTGTGACCCGTCCGCGCCGGACAGGCTCGTTGACCACCACGCCCATCTCTTCCCGCTCACCGGTGTACAGGCGCCCCGGGTCCGGAATACCGTGCTCGATCACGGTGGTGGTCGCCGTGCCCGTGTCCCAGAAGAGCCGATTGAAGTGGGTCACGTGCACCACCGGAATGGTTCTCTGGTCCGCCAATGGGTGCAACGTGAACGGGACGTCGCCCTTGGGCGTGTTGTGTTCCAAGTACACAGCGGGGAGATCCACTCCGGGTCGCCGGCCGAGCGTTCGGGCCACTGCTGCGATTTCCTCGGGCCGTTGGAGGACCACGGCGTCCACGCTGCCCGGGTCGAGGGTGTCCAGGTCAACCTCTTGGGCGGCGGTAGGCCACTCACGGCCACCCCTCCCCAAACCCCATGCGCCGCCGTCGGGCGATGTGGGGAGCAGGTACTCATGCTGGCCGCGGACGAATGCCTCCATCCATCCGCCGTGGACGTGCCACACCAGGATCCTCATGGTTTCCAGACCTTTCGTCGAGTGGACAGGGAGGACACGCCTCCCAGGAGCCGTTCAACAGCTTCGACAACCTGCTCCGGGGTCACTGAACTCAGACACGGGTGCCCCGGCACCGGGCAGACCCGGGCACGGGTGTTCTTGCAGGCCGCTTCCTGGTCGCCCAGCAGCTCCAGCGGGACGCCGTAGGGCGCCCAGCGGATGGCCGGAACCACGGGAGCAAACAGGCACACCACCGGGGTCCCCACCGCTGCCGCAAGATGGGCGGGTCCGGTATTGCCGGTAACCACGACGGCGGCGCCCGCCAGTACCGCTGCGAGCGTCCGGAGGTTGGTCCCACCTCCAAGGTTCCTCGCTGACGGGCCGGCGACAGTTGCCGTAAGTGACGTCTCGCCGGGACCTCCCGTGACCACCACCCGGTGCCCGTACGCTTCGAGCAGTTCCACCGTGGCGGCGTTGTGCAATGCCGGCCACGCCCTGGCTGGCGCTGCGGCTCCCGGGTGCACAACGATGTACGGGCCTTCATCCGCCAGCTCCTCCGCCACCCCTTCCGGATCCGATCCGGAGGTAATGCGCAGTTTTCCGTCGTCACCGTTCGGCAGGACGTAGCCACCGGCCTCGGCGATGGTGAGTGCCCGCACCACCTCGGGCTGGTCCTCCGGAAAGTCTTCGCCAGGTTTGAGGCGGACATCCAGCAACGAGCCCGCGTAGTCCGTTGATGCCCCAGTGATCTTTTTTACGCCCGCCAGCCTAAGAAGCAGGGCGAGAGGGAGCGGGGATTGGTGGAAGGACGTCAGGATGACGGCTTCTTCGATTCGGGAGCTGCGGACGAAGTCGATCAGCCCGTTCGTCATCTCTTCCGTCGGAAGCGGTGCCGGGTTCACGATCCACGGGCAGGACCACGTGTGCACTTGGGTGACGCCGGGCAGCATTTCCGCAGCGCTCGATCCTTCAGGACCGCAGAGCAACACGACGTCGTTGGGCAGGCTGCCATCGGGCCGGCTTCCGTTCGCCACGGCACGCAGGGCAGGTCCTGAAAGGAGCACATCGCCCATGCTGTCCAACCGGGCTACCAGGACGCGGCTCATACACGGGCGTCCTGTTCTTCCGAGGCCCCGGAGAGCAGGAGCTCGACTGCGTGACCCAGATCGTCGGCGACTCTGCCGGCGGACTCAATCTCTGCGCGCCGGGTGATGCTGGTGGGCACCAGCACGGCCCTCGCACCCGCCGCGGCGGCCGCCTCCATGTCAGCTCCGATGTCACCAACGAAAGCAACCTCTTCAGGCGTGATGCCCAAGGTCCGGCAGGCCGCGAGGATCATTCCCGGCTCAGGCTTGCGGCACGCGCAGCCGTCCTCCGGTCCGTGCGGACAGTATTCCCACACGTCGAACGGACCCAGCATCTGCTCCACCCGCTGGTTGACGGAGTGCATTTGCTCCAGCGTCAACAGCCCACGCGCCACGCCCGACTGATTGGTCACCACTCCCGTGGCCAGTCCGGCCCGGCGTACTTTTTGCAGCGCTTCAAGGGCACCATCCATGGGCCGCACCAGCTGCGGATCGCCGTTGTATGGCACGTCAACAACGAGTGTTCCATCGCGGTCAAACAGGACCGCCTTCAACGTTCCGGTTCCTCCCATACTCGCAACGTTCCCCAGTTCTCCGGACGCTAAACAGTGCGGCCGTGAGAAGTTTGCTGCAGCTAGACTCCTAGCGGGAGGCGACTATGGACACAGCTTTGGACAGCCACGAGAGCAACGATCAACCCCTGCTGCTTGCCCTGCGCGCTTTAAAACTCGGCGACCTTCTGGTCGCGGTTCCTGCGCTCCGTGGGTTGCGGCGGGCGTTCCCCGAGCACCGTATTTTGTATGCTGCGCCCGCGTGGATCAGCGAGGCTTTGGAACTTGTGGGCGGCATTCACCATCTGCCGACACCTGGGCTCGATGCCCCCCTGTCAGTCCCCCGGGGCGCAGTGGATATCGCCGTGAACCTCCATGGGAACGGCGCTGAGAGCCGTTTGAGGATTGAAGAATTGCAAGCCAACCGGGTAGTGGCGCACGCCTCTGTGGGCTCTGATGGACCTGAGTGGACCACGGGCATCCCGGAGCGCGAGCGCTGGACCCGGCTGCTCAACTGGCACGGTATTGAAGCCGATCCCCTGGACTATCGGCTGAACCGTCCCCCCGTTCCTTCCCCGCGTCCGGGAGCCACCGTAATACATGTGGGCGCGGCGTATGGCAGCAGGCTATGGCCGGTGGAACGGTTCGCGGATGTCGCCGTGGAGCTCGCTGCAGCAGGGCACCAGGTAGTTCTCACCGGCGGCTCGTCCGAGCGCGCCCGCGCAGAGGAGACGGCTGCCCTGGCGAAGCTCAAGGGAGCAAACCTCGACGACGGGCTGCTGGCCGGGCGCCAAGGTCTCGCCGAGTTTGCGGCCACCATCGCTGAGTCACGGCTGGTGATCTCAGCCGACACCGGCGCGGCACATCTGGCATCAGCCTACGAACGTCCGTCCGTCGTGTTGTTCGGCCCTGCGCCCGCGGAAGAGTGGGGGCCGCCGCCCGGACCGCACGTGGTGCTCACCGCCGTCGAACTCCGCCGCGGTGATGTGTTCTCCGCGGACCCTGATCCGGCACTTCTGGCCGTTAGCGTCCGTCACGTTTTGGCGGCAGTGGAGCAGCTGGGCGTCTGACGCACTGTTACGGGGCTGTCCCCTCCTGGAGTTGAGCTTCTTCGTCCAGCAATTGCGTTTGGAGTGAAACGAGGATTTTCGAGAGCTTGCGCGACACTTGCATCTGCGACATCCCCAGGGCTTCGGCAATGGTGGACTGTGTTTCCTCGCGGTAGTAGCGGCGGTAGAGCAGGTGGCGGTCCTCGGCGCTCAGGCCGCGGATGGCGTTGCGCAGAGCCAGCACGTCCTCGAGCCGGTCCGTGGGGCAACCGAAAGCAGAAAGTGCACCTTGGAGGCCGTCACGTCCCTCGGACGCGGGAGCATCCAGGGAATCCGGGCGCTTGCTGGTACCGGCCATGAGTGCTTCACGCACTTGGCAGGGTTCCAAGCTTAGATCTTCCGCCACCTCCTCGGGAGAGGGTGTGCGTTGCAGCGCTTGGGTCATCTCCTCAGTCCGGGCCAGCACCTGGCGGCGGACGTCCTGGATGGTGCGGGGTGGGCGCACAACCCAGCAATGGTCGCGGAGGTAGCGCTTGACCTCCCCGGCGATGGTGGGGGCGGCGTAGGCGGGGAAACTGACACCCTTGGACTCGTCGTAGCCGCGCGAGGCCTTGATGAGGCCCATGTACGCAACCTGCCTGACGTCGTCGAGATCGTGGGTGTGGGCGGAGTATCTGGCGGCAATGGACTTGGCCAGGTTGAGGTGATCAAGGACCAGGCTGTCCTGGAAGCTTTGCCGGATGCTGCCTTCCGGTTTGCAGGCAGGAGGCCTGGTCTGGAGGGTGAGGGGTCGGGTTTGACGCATGGGGCTTCAATCCTTAACCAGCTAAGTGGGGGTGAGCCCACGGCAAGACTCCTTAAAAAGAGAAGCACACTTACTATTAGCTTTCAACGGGTCCACGGGGTTAGTCTCGAAAGGTAGCCACAATCAGGGATCGGAGTTCCTCATGGAAGACCCCCAGCTCGCCGAGCCGACTACGGTGGTGGCCGATATCCAAGACCTGCTGCTCGATACCCCGGACGTTGAAGCGTTCCTTGAAGAGTTGGCCCGGCACTCGGCAGGCATGTTCAGCACGCCCGGAAACGAGGTTTACTGCGGCATTACATTGATGCGTCACCGCTCGGCCGGGACCGTGGCCAGCAGTGGCGAGCGCGCCCGACTGCTCGACGAACTGCAGTACAACTTCGCCGACGGACCCTGCCTCCGCGCCTGCCGTGAAGTCACGCAAGTGCACATTCCCGATTTCTCCAAAGACAACACCTGGCCCGAGTACAACAAGCTGGTCACCGAACACGGCATCCGCTCCGTGCTGGCTGTCCCGTTCCCCCTAAGCGATGACGCTGCCCGGGCGGGACTCAATCTCTACTCCGAACACGCCAACGCCTTTGATCAAGCAGCTGTGCAACGCGCCAACGACTACGTCCAGCAGGCATCCAAAGGCCTGCGCCTGGCGGTTCTGATCGCAGAGCACAGCCAGACCGCCAACAATCTCCGGGCAGCCATGGAATCCCGCACAGTGATAGACGTGGCAACGGGAATCATCATCGCCCAGAACCGTTGCACCCAGCAGGAGGCAATGGACCTCATCAAGAGGGCCTCCAGCAACCGGAACGTGAAGCTCCGGGTGGTGGCGCAGGCCATCGTTGAATCCGCAGGTGGCGGGCCCGTTCAGACGTATTTCAAGTAGCCTTCCTGACCTTTGTGGCGGGTGGCTTACCGCGTGTCAGTCCTGCATCGCGCCGATAATTGCGCCCATGGCCGTGAAGGTGACCACGTTGTAGCTGCCGTTGATCGCGAACAGCGTCAGGCTACGGCGTTCGAAAAGGTAGTTCACGCCCAGCGCTGTTGCGACCCATCCAAGTCCCGCGGCCAACCCGGCAAGGGTTCCGAATGCGAAACCACCGCGACCAATGAATGCTGCCAGGAAGACGGCCATTATCAACGCAAGGACGAACGAGCCCAGAAAGACCCGGGACGTTCCAGACTTCAGTTGCTCATCGCTGACACCTGCGGCCTTCTGCCACGGCTTGGCGAACAGCAACGAATACCACAGGCCACCCACCACGAACGTGGCAAGTGCGGCCAGAAGCACGGCGAGCCAATTGATCTGAATGTCCATCGGCGTCCTCTCAAAGGCGGGCAGTTCCTGAATGGACAGTACGTCTGTGGGCCTCCGCGGTCTTGTAAAAATCCCGCAGGCTACCCGGTTACTTCCTCAAGCGGGACAAAAGTGGCGTACTCCGCCCCATAGTTCCGCACCACCTGCAGGTACTCCGACGGCGTGAAACCGCTGAACCGCCGGAAGGCCCGGATGAGGTGTGGCTGATCGTAGTAATCGGCCAGTTGGAGGAGCTCACGGCCTGGGACTGACCCTTTCGGGAGGGCGGCCGCCTGCTTCACGATCCTGTTGAAGCGGCACACGTCCGAGTACGCCTTAGCCGTGGTTCCACAATCCCGCATCATGATGCGTTCCAACGTGGATGTGCTGATCCCCAGGTCCGCGGCCAGCACACTGATTTCCACATCCTGTTGCGCCAGGATCTGTGTGGCTTTTTCTGTCCGGGGATCTGCTTGGTATCCCGGCCTGAGACGTTGCTGGAGGAATGCGGTCAGGGCCGCGAATGCCTGCTCCGGTTCCGCGTTGGCGAGGCTCTCACGCAAGTAAGAAAAGCCTGGCAAGACACTCTCGGCGTCCACCACACGGTTCTGAAAACCCGACGGCGGCAAGCTGGTGAAAGCTGCCAAACCGTATGGAGTGAGGCGGGCACCGACGTTGAAAAGCTGGTCCGGGTTTTCGCTGATCAGGTAGCTGCGCTGCAGGCCGGCGTAGAAGCCGGTGGAAACTTTCCTGCCCTTGGCGGTTCCTTGCTCGCCCGAACCGTCCACGTCGCCGGAACCGTCAGGCGGGCTAATGAGCCGGTACGGGTCGGACAGGTTCAGAATCAGGTGGGCTTCGGGCCCGGGAAGAATTTTCTCGTACCTCGCCTGCGGCTCGGCACGGACCAGCCAGAATTGGCTGACGAACGGCTGCAGCCCTGGCGGTGGTGGGCACTCTTGATAGAACACAGGCTCAGTCTAGGCAGCCCCGCTCTGCCAAGTGGCAGTTACAGCAGGCTACGCAAGACCTGCGCAGCGCCGTCGTCGAGCACTGAAGCGGTGACTTCGTCCGCAACGGCGATCACCTCGTCGGGAGCCTGACCCATGGCAACGCCGCGGCCAGCCCACGTGAGCATCTCGATATCGTTGCGTCCGTCCCCAACGGCAACTGTGTTGGCCAGGTCTGTGCCGAGCTTATGACGCAAGGCTTCCAATGCACTGGCCTTGGTGACGCCCTCTGCTGCGATGTCCAGCCAAGCAGTCCATCCCACCGAGTACGTCACACCGGAAAGTCCGATGTGCTTGATGGCCTCGTTGAACTCGTCCGAAGTGTTCTCGCTGCTGAAGACCACTACGCGGACCGCCGTGGAATCCAACATGGTCTGGAAGTCGACGCCGATGGACTCCACGCCGAAGCTGGCGTCCTGGAAGCGCTCCGTGGAGAGGAAGTTCCCGTCCTCATCCTCCAGCGCGTACTTGGCGTTGGGCAGCCGTTCCCGCAGCGCCTTCAGGGCTGGAGCAGGATCGAAAGTTGCCTTGTGGATGATCTCGTATCCCTTTTCCAAGGACGGATTCAAGCGAAGGGTCACGCCGCCATTGCAGCAAACGGCGTAGCCTCGCTCAAGGCCTATTTGTTGGATGATGGGAAGCGTCGCATTGAGCGACCGGCCTGTGGCGATCATGACGTTGTGGCCGCTTGCCACCACTGCCTGCGCAGCGGATCGAACAGCCGGCGACATGTGGCCGTCGTGGTCCACGAGTGTGCCGTCGACGTCCAATGCGATCATGAGCTTGTTGTTGTTATTTGGCTGGTCATCGATGCCAGCAACTGGAGTATCAGTCAAAATAGTCATGCTTACAGTAGAGCAGACACCTCCGACACTGAACTAGGACGGGCGCCACAGCTGTGGATTAACGGACGGTGAATAGTAACCCCTCCCTTGGACTTTTCACCCTGCCTTGGACTCTTCACCCCTGCATGCGCTGGTGATTTGTCCACATATAGGTGCATGCCCCGGGCGCTATGCACATAGCCCGGTTGGCTCGACGCCACGCCGTCCCCATCTGGCAACAGTGGTTCATGGAATATCGAGACGAATTCATCGTGGCTGCCCGGTATGGGCTGGAATCAGGAAGTGCACGGCAGCTTAGTCGCCGGTACAACAAGGGCGAACTCATCAGAGTACGCAGGGGGATTTACATCAACAAGGAGAAGTGGCTCGCACTCAAGCCTTGGCAACGATACGCGGCAACCGCCTGGGCCGTTGCCGCAGAGAACCCGAACGCGGAATTCTGCTTTGAAACAGCGGCATTGTTCTGGGGCCTCCAAGTCGTGGGAGTCCCATCGCACATCCACCTTGCCACCACTTCGCGCGGCCATGCCGGATCCCGAGGCCCCACCACCAGTGCAGCCGTTGTCGGACCCGCCGGCACCACCGGACTTGAGCGGGTTCGGGGCTATGGCATTTACCGGCATTCCTATTCCACTGCTACCGTCTCCCACCTGGGACTGCACCTTACGGATCTACTGCCAACGGCCGTGGATGTCTTGGCCAGGGGGTCCTTCACCAAGGGAATCGTGTTGGCCGATCACGCAATCAGTCAATCCAGGTTTCCGAAGCTTTTCACCAGCAAAGCGGCGCTCGGAGAAGCGGCGCAGGAACTGTCTTCGGAGGCCAAGAGACAGCGGGTGAATTACCTTCTTCGGTTCGCTGACGAGAATTCCGGATCCGCGGGTGAGTCCCTAAGTCGGGCGCAGATACACCTGTTGGGCTTCCCCGATCCGGAGTTGCAGATCGAGTTTTACGATACCGAGGGCTTCATAGGCCGCACGGACTTCTTCTGGCGGGAACAGGGAATCATCGGGGAGTTCGACGGCGATGCAAAGTACCTGCGGGACGAATATCTGGGCGGTCAAAGCGCCCGGGAAGTGGTGCTGGCCGAGAAGAAGCGTGAGGACCGGCTGCGTGCTCTTGGGTTCAAAGTAGTGCGCTGGGACTGGGCCACCGCCAACGATCCCTCAAAGCTCGCTGCAAAACTCCTCGCGTCCGGACTATCGCCCCGAAAGAACCCCGCCCAGCGGACATTTCACCAGCGCGTGCACGGGTGAATTGTCCGGTGGACGGTGATCGGTGGAAACTAGAGAACCGGCAGGACTTCAAGTCCGCCAAGGTACTTCTGCAGTGCCTTGGGGACGTTGACGGAACCGTCCGGGTTCTGGTGGTGCTCAAGGATGGCCACGATCCAGCGTGTAGTGGCCAGCGTACCGTTCAGCGTGGCGACGGCACGGGTTCCCTTGGCAACACCTTCGTCATTGACCACGCGCTCACGGATATTGAGGCGGCGCGCCTGGAACGTGGTGCAGTTGGACGTCGATGTGAGCTCGCGGTAAGCGTTCTGGGTGGGAACCCACGCTTCACAGTCGAACTTGCGGGCCGCGGACATGCCGAGGTCGCCGGCGGCAGTGTCGATGACGCGATAGGGAAGCTCGCACTTTGCCAGCATTTCCTCTTCCCAGGCGAGCAGGCGCTCGTGCTCGGCAGCCGCTTCCTCAACCGTGGTGTAGATGAACATCTCCACCTTGTTGAACTGGTGCACGCGGATGATGCCGCGGGTGTCCTTGCCGTGGGAACCGGCCTCACGGCGGTAGCAGGAGCTCTGGCCCGCGTAGCGGATGGGGCCTGCGGAGAGGTCCAGGATCTCGTCTGCGTGGTAGCCGGCGAGGGCCACCTCCGAGGTTCCCACCAAGTAAAGGTCGTCTTCAGCGAGACGGTAGATCTCGGCGTCGTGCTTTACGTCGAAACCGGTGCCCTGCATGGTCTCGGGACGCACCAAAGTGGGGGTGATCATGGGAACGAAGCCGGCGTCGATGGCCTGTTCCATGGCCATCTGCAGGAGTGCCATTTCCAGCCGGGCACCAACGCCACGGAGGAAGTAGAAGCGTGAGCCGGAAACCTTGGCGCCACGTTCCATGTCGATCGCGCCGATCAGTTCACCGATTTCCAAGTGGTCCTTCGGCTCGAAGTCCGTAAATTCTCGCGGAGTACCAACGGTTTTGACCACAACGTAGTCATCCTCGCCGCCCTCGGGGACACCGTCCACAATGAGGTTGGGGATGACACGGAGCAACTCTTCCTGCTTGGCCTGGGCGGCAGAAGCCTCTGCGGATGCGGCCTTCACGGAGTTGGCCAGTTCCTTGACCTCGGCCAGCAATGCCTGCTTTTCCTCACCCTTGGCCTGCGCCACCTTCTTGCCGAAGGCGTTCTGCTCGGCGCGGAGTGTTTCATGGCGGATCAGGGCAGCTCGGCGATCGGAGTCAGCGGAGATGATCGCGTCCACAACGGACTCGTCGGCACCACGGGCGCGCTGGCTGGCACGGAACTTGTCCGGATTTTCGCTGAGGTCTTTTACGTCGATCACCAGACAAGAGTATCGAATCCACCGCGGATTTCCGGCCCGCAGCGGGCAAAGGTCGCCCGTCCCGGGCGAGAGGCAAAGAGGCCACTGCCCAGGAGGATAGTGTTGGAGCACCATGAGCGACTGGATCCTGTACCTGATTCTCGCTGGGGGCGTGGCGTTTGCCGTCTCCAGCTGGTGGGGTGTGCGCCGATTGAAAGCCCGGCACATCAGGAGCGCGGTTCGGGAGGACTCCCACAAGCCCGGCCCCGGGGACCAGCGCGTCGCGGTCATCCTCAATCCCGTGAAAAACAACGCGGAAGAGGCCCGGCAAGCCATCATTGACGCCTGCGACCTAGCCGGATGGGACGCCCCCAAGTTCTTTGAAACCACCGTGGACGACCCCGGGTACGGTCAGTCGCGGCAGGCGCTGGCTTACGGAGCCGACGTCGTTCTTGCGTGCGGCGGCGACGGTACCGTGCGCGTGGTGGCCGAGTCGCTGGCGCACAAGAACGTGGCCATGGGCCTTATTCCGCTAGGCACCGGAAATCTGTTGGCGCGAAACGTGGACCTGGACGTCACGGACATCGCCGACTGCATACAGGTCGCGTTGTTCGGCCATCAGCGCTTCATCGATACGGCCACCATGGGCATCGACAATGACATCACCGGCGAGTCCGCCCAGCACACCTTCCTGGTCATCGCCGGAATGGGCTTGGATGCCGAAGTAGTTGGCGACACGAAGGAAGATCTCAAGAAGAGCGTTGGCTGGCTGGCCTACACGGAGGCCGGTGTCCGGCATCTTCCCGGCCGCCGTAAACGCGTCACCATCACTATGGATGATCAGCCCGAACAGGCACGGAAGATCCGCAGCGTGCTGTTCGCCAACTGCGGCCTGATACCCGGCGGGATCGATTTCATTCCCCAGGCCATGATCGATGACGGAATGCTGGACATCGTGGTGATGAGCCCGCGGAGCGCCTTCGGCTGGATCGCCATGTACACAAAAGTTCTTTTCAAGCACAAGGCCAACCTGCCGATGATGAGCTTCTACCGCTCCGGCAAAGTCATCATCCGCAGCCAGGAACCCATGGCTACCCAGCTCGACGGCGACCCCTCAGGTGAGGCGACAACGGTCACCGTGCAAGTGGAGCCAGGGTCCCTGTTGGTCCGCGTACCGAAGGCGAAGACGGACTAGATTGCTCCGACGTCCGGTTGGGCTGCGTTCCTGTCGGCTTCCTCGGTAGCAGCCTTGGCAGCGGCACGGGCCTCGGCTTGCTCCTTGATCATGGCCTGTTCTTCTTCAAAGCGGAGCCGGTCTGCACGATCGGCTTCATCGCCATTCCAGTCGTCCTGGTTCTCGCCTGTGGGCTTCGGATTGACGATCATGCCCTGGCCCTCTTTGTCATCCCGGTGGATAGACATGACCGCTCCTTTCGTTAGTACATTCATCCATCGTTTATGGATCAGGCAAGCATACGCACAGAAGCATCCTTGCGAAAGGGGCCGCCGTCCCGCCTGTGGACAACAGCTAGGAACCCTTAAGGATCGATTCAACCCAAGCGTGCGCCGAGGCAAAGGCGGCGTCGGAAGTGTGCGGGGCAACCACGGCCGGCTGCTTGTCAGCACGTGCGTAGGAGCCCAGGAACCGGGTTGCGGGACTGATGCGGTGGAGGCCCGCGAGAGCGTCGGACACCCGCGAATCGGTGGCGTGGCCGTCTGCGTCGATACTGAAGAAGTAGTGACCCAGGTATTGTCCCGTGGGTCGCGATTCGATGCGGCTCAAGTTCACTCCGCGGGAGGCGAACTGGTCCAGGATCTCCATGAGCGCGCCCGGGTGATCCTCAGGCAACGGCACCACCACAGTGGTTTTGTCCGCGCCCGTGCGGTCCGGAAGCAGACCAGGCTTGCTCACCAGGATGAACCGCGTTACCGCCTCGGGGTTGTCGCCGATATCCTCGGCCAGAACATTCAGCCCGGGTTGTTCGGCAGCAACCAACGGGCCGCAAATGGCGGCTTCGTAGGGAGCGTCGTCCTCCAGCAGCCCCATGGCGGCGGCCGCCGTCGACGACCCCGGAACGTAATCTGCGTTCGGAAGGTGGTCATCCACCCACAAGCGGCACTGCGCCCAGGCGTGACCGTGCGTTGAGATCCGCTTGATGTCGGAAAGCTCGACGCCGGGCCTGGCCACGAGTACGAAGGTGATAGGAACAAGGGCTTCACGGATGATCCGGAGCTCCTCGCCGGTGGCTATCGCATCCAATGTGGCCGTGACTCCGCCCTCCACCGAGTTCTCGATGGGGACCATTGCCGCGTCGGCCTCCCCCGCACGAACGCGATCCAGTGCCGTGTTGACGTTGGTGCAGGGGATTCGTAGGGCATCAGCAGCACCCGGCACCTGCAGAAGGGCAGCCTCGGTGAAGGTACCCTCAGGACCGAGGAATGTATAGGTGACTGCCGACATTGAATATTCCTTGCTGGTTATATAACTGGTTTAGAGAACAACC
The DNA here is from genome assembly GCF_000281065.1 of Arthrobacter sp. M2012083. GTDB lineage: Bacteria > Actinomycetota > Actinomycetes > Actinomycetales > Micrococcaceae > Arthrobacter. Next base: position 52,541 of record NZ_AKKK01000010.1, on the reverse strand, counting down.
GGCTTCAGCCCGTTATCCGAAACCATCGGCTTTCCGGCCTCAAACCACATGTCCATGCCACCGGCCACGTTCACCGCGGAGTAGCCCTGCCCCACGAGCCACTGCACGGCGCGGAAGGAGCGGCCCCCGGTGCGGCAGATGACGAACAGGTCGTCGTCCGGATCCAGTTCGTCCAAGCGTGCCGGGAGCTGGTCCATGGGGATGTGGCGCGCACCTTCAGCGTGCCCGGCCACCCACTCATAGTCTTCGCGGACGTCCAGAATGCTGGCGTCTGCCGGAATGTCGCCTACAGGCACGGTATCGAAGTCGCTCATGGCGTTCCCTTCCCATTCGATTAAGTCCAGCATCCAGCCTAGTCCCCGAGGCGATACACCGTAACTTGAAGAGCGGACCGCCCTTGCTTCCCGACGGCCGGACGTTAAGACTGGGACGGAAGCGCTCCCGATCCTCGGCCCGTTAGGAGTACCCCATGGCTACTGGGCAACCGACCATTCTGGCGACATCCGGCGGTTACAAGCCGGGCGATCGGACCAGGCTCGAGTTCAACCATCTGATGCACTACGCCGTGGAGTTGTCAGGCGTGGCCGGCCGCGCCCCACGCGTGACACATGTCGGCACGGCGTCCGGTGATCAGCGTTGGTGGGCTGCCGAAATGGATCAGGCAGCACGCATTGCAGGGTTCGACTTCAGCCACCTCAACCTCTTCACCATGCCCAACATCGAAGACCCGGAAGCGCACCTCTTGGAGCAGGATGTGGTGTGGGTGAACGGCGGTTCGGTGGTGAACCTGCTGGCCGTATGGCGCGCCCACGGACTGGACGGAATCCTGCGTAAGGCCTGGGAAAGCGGAGTGGTGCTGGCCGGTGTCTCCGCTGGCTCCATCTGTTGGTATCGGGGCGGCGTAACCGACTCCTTTGGCCCTGAGCTGCAGCCTGTCACCAACGCGCTGGGCTTCCTCCCCTACGGCAACGGCGTCCACTACGACTCTGAAGCGCGGCGTGCACCGGCCATCCACAAGTTGGTGGCTAACGGCACGCTCGGAGAGACGCACTGCACGGACGACGGCGTGGGGCTGGTTTACCGGGGCACGGAACTCGTGGAGGTGGTTTCCGAGGTGAAGAACAAGGCGGCATTCCGCGTGACCGCCGGGGCTGGCGAGAGTGTTGATGCTGTTGCCGTGGAGGAACGGTTGGAGTCGCGCTTCCTTGGTTGATCCTGGCATGCATGACCTTTCCCAAACGTCGGCTGTTGAGCTCCGCGATGCGTTGGCTTCCGGCGAAGTCTCTGCCCGTGAGGCCGCAGGCTTTTTCCTGTCTGGGATTGAGTCACGGAACAAGCACTTGGGGGCGTTCGTCACGGTCACAGCAGAACAGGCACTTCGGGACGCCGAGGACGCGGACCGCTTCCATGCGCGGCTATCCCGAGAGCACCGACAAGACGAGCTCAGCCTCCTTCACGGCATGCCCACCGCATTCAAGGACCTCACCGATGTGGCCGGCGTTCCCACAACGCACGGCAGCGCGGCCCTCGACCACAAGCCGGCACCCGAAGACGGAGCTCTCGCGGCAACGTTGAAGGCGCAGGGTGTCATCTCGCTGGGTAAGACGCAGGTCCCGGAATTCGGACTCACGGCCTACAGCGAAAACCGCGTCGCACCGCCGTCGCGCAATCCGCACGCCTTGGGGCGCAGCTCAGGCGGGTCATCAGGCGGTAGCGCCGCCGCTGTAGCTGCGGGACTTGTTCCGTTCGCTCCAGGGACTGACGGCGGCGGCTCCATCCGGATCCCGGCCGGTGCCTGCGGACTGGTGGGACTGAAGCCGGGACGCGGCCTGGTGCCATCCGGTGCCAGCGCAGGCGACGCCGCCAAATTGGTGGTTGCCGGACCACTCGCCCGGACCGCAGCGGACGCCGCGCTGCTAATGGACGCGCTCGTCCCCCGGGATCAAGCGCCCGACGGCGGCTACCTCGGCAATGTGGGGCTGGCGCCGGAACCCCTGAGAATCGGCGTGACCTTGGAAAGTCCATGGGCCGGCGTGTATTCGTTCGAGGCAGAACCGGAAGCGATGGACGCCCTGGAGCTCGGGACCAGGCTACTGGAGAAGGCCGGGCACAACCTCACCGAAGCCGAAATCCGCTACGACAACCGCTACCCCGAGGCGTTCACGACGGCCTGGACTGCCGGCGTCGGGAGTGCACGGATAGCACCCCAGCGCGAGGCCTTGCTAACCCCCCTCACCCGGACGTTCCGCCGTCGAGCACAGCAGCGGAGTGCGTCGAAAGTCAACGAGGCATTGAGTTTCCTGCGGCAATTCGAGCACGATACCGTCACGCAATACTCCAGGTGGGACGTGATGCTCATGCCGACCCTGGCGCAGACACCGCGGCCGGTCGGCTGGTTCACTGGCGGCGGACACAGCGGTGAGCAGTGGCCGAGCGAGTGGGCCGGCGATGCTGATGAGGACTACAAGAGGCAGTGCCAGTACGCGCCATGGTCCTCCATGGTGAATGTGTGCGGACTCCCGGCAATCAGCATTCCGGTGCACACTACGCCGAGTGGCCTGCCGATGGGGATTCAGCTGATTGGCCGGTACGGGTCTGAACTGTTGCTCCTCCAGCTCGCAGCCGCCCTCGAGGCCCGCTGAGGCTCACCGAGACGCTCACCGAGACGCTCACCGAGACCCGTGTCTAGCATATGGAAAGTGGTTGCCCCGAGCATTCATCGATGTGACAATGCCCGCAGTCAGTGCCAGCATTGAGAAAATGAGCACACCTCAAACCACGGCTGAGTCCGCAAAGCCAGCGGGCGATACGTCATTCTTCGGCCACCCAAAGATGTTGGCCAGCCTCTTCTCCGTGGAAATGTGGGAGCGATTCTCCTTCTACGGCATGCAGGGAATCCTGCTCTACTACATGTACTTCACCGCCGAGCAGGGCGGTCTGTCCATTGACCAGGGGCTCGCCGCTGGCCTGGTGGGCGCGTACGGTGGTGGCGTTTACCTGTCGACGATCCTCGGTGCATGGCTCGCCGACCGTCTCTTCGGCTCCGAAAAGGTCCTTTTCGGCTCGGCAATCATGATCATGGCCGGCCACATCGCCCTGGCGCTCTTGCCTGGCATTCCGGGCCTGATCGCAGGTTTGGTGCTGGTCGGCATCGGCTCGGGCGGCTTGAAAGCCAACGCGACGGCCTTGGTCGGCAGCCTGTACGGCGAGAAGGACGAGCGCCGCGATGCCGGCTTCTCCATCTTCTACATGGGCATCAACATCGGCGGCCTCATTGGCCCGCTGGTCACCGGCTGGCTGCAGACAAGCTACGGCTTCCACGTCGGCTTTGGGGCCGCAGCCGTGGGCATGGCGATCGGCCTGGTGATCTACTCCCTGGGCCGCAAACGCCTGCCGGAGGAAGCACACCACGTTCCCAACCCCCTCCCGGCCAAGGACCGCACCAAGTACGGCCTGATCTTCCTGGCCATCCTGATCGTCATCGGAGTCCTGCTAGGCACAGGGATTGTCAACGCCAACAACCTGGCCCGGAGCATGGCATACGCCGCAATCGGTGCCGCTGTGATCTACCTTTTCCTGATCTTCCGCAGCCCGTTGGTCACCGGCGTGGAGCGCAAGCGTGTGGTCGCGTTCATCCCCCTGTTCATCGCATCTGCCGGGTTCTGGGCCTTGTTCCAGCAGCAGTTCACGTTCATTGCCGTCTACTCGCAGGAAAAGCTGGACCGCAACCTCTTCGGCTGGGAAATGCCTGCCGCCTGGGTCCAGTCCATCAACCCGGTGTTCATCATCATCTTCGCCGGCGTCATGGCTGCCCTGTGGACCAAACTGGGCTCCAAGCAGCCGAGTTCACCGCTGAAGTTCTCGGCGGGCCTGTTCATCATGGGCCTGGCATTCCTTGCGTTCATCCCGTTGGCCGGCGAGGGCAAGACTCCCCTGCTGGCACTTGTGGGCATCCTGTTCATGTTCACTTTGGCGGAACTGTTCCTCTCCCCCATCGGCCTGTCGGTGAGCACCAAGCTCGCCCCGCAGGCGTTCCACACCCAGATGGTGGCCCTGTTCTTCCTGTCCGTCTCGCTCGGCACCACACTCGCCGGCATCCTCGCAGGCCTCTACAACCCCGAGGACGAGCTCCCGTACTTCCTGGGCATCGGCGGCGTTGCAGTCGTACTGGCTGTGGGGCTGGCGGCAGCAACGCCCGCGATCAAGAAGCTGATGGGCGGCGTACGGTAACCGCGCACATCGGCTGACGACACGCAAACGGATCAGTGCCGCCTATATCCAGGTGGCACTGGTCCGTTTCTGTATCGCCGACGAATTTGCGTGGCACGAATAGCCCATGACGACGGCGACCCTTGCGTTTGGTGGTATTCCCACCTGACGCAAGGGTCGCCGTCGTACGCGGTTTAGAAGTTGTTGTTATAGCTGCTGCTTGAGGCGCCGATGGCGATGAAGAAGATGATGCCGAAGATCAGCGTCAACGCCACGCCGATGTAGCCCATCACGAGGCCGGCGATTGCCATGCCCTTGCCCGCGGGCTCGCGCTTCAGGGCGAGGTGACCCAAGATCACGGCTGCAATCTGCGGCAGGATGAAGAACCCGAAGCCAATGTAAATGGCGATGCCGCAGCACATGCTGGCGATGCTCAGGCCCTTGGGCTCAGCCTGCATGGCGTAATAAGCGGGCTGGCCGTATGGTGACTGCGGCTGACCGTAGGGCTGCTGGCCATACGGCTGCTGATTGAACGCCTGCTGCTGGTACGGGCTCGGTGGCTGACCGTAGGGCGACGGGGGCTGCTGGCTGTAATCACCCGGCGTGTATGCGCTTGCTGGCGGCTGCGGCTGCGCGTGGAAGTCGTTCCGGCCCTGGGCGTCCTGCGTGTACGGGTTCTGCCCGTGTGCGCTCTGCTCGTAGGGCGGGAGCGGCTGGGTGGCGTTGGCGCCGTGATCAGGTGCACTCTCGGCGGACGCGCCAGAACCCGGCGCGCTTTCTGCTTGCGTGCTCGACTCGGGCGCGCTGAACTGTGCGGGCGGAACGTACTGCGGCGGTTCGTAGCCCGCGGGCTTGTCCTCATTGCCCTTGGATGGCTGGTCTGACATAGGAATCCCCCTGGATGTGGTCTTTGATCCCAACACTACCGCCGCCGGGGGCGCCACATAAGGCAACCCGGGTTCCGTGTATGTGGCCATGACAAATGCGAGGAATGTCATATTGATGCATACGCATGGAATATTTTCTAGTTGGACTTGGTTTTCATGGGTAGCGCCCCAAGCGGCGCTCGCTATCGAATCTGCGGGAGCTGTCCCGCGAAGGAGGAATCATGGGTAACTTCGAAGGCAAAACCGCGCTGGTCACCGGCGGAGGCTCCGGCCTTGGGGAAGCGATCAGCAAGGACCTCGCGAAGAACGGCGTCAACGTTGTAGTTGTGGACGTCAACCTCGCTGCCGCCACTCGCGTGGCCGAACAAATTACGGCCGACGGCGGCAAGGCAGTCCCGTTCCAAGGCAACACTGCTGTGGCCGAGGACAACAAGAAAGCAGTCGACTTCGCCGTGGATACCTACGGTGCCCTTAATTACGCCGTCAACAACGCCGGTATCGGCGGGGCCAGCGCTCCTGTCGGAGAAGTCGACATCGAGGACTGGGACCGGGTCATCGCCATCAACTTGAGCGGAGTCCTCTACGGAATGCGCTACCAAATCCCGGCCATCCTTGCCGCAGGCGCGTCCGAGGGCGCCATCGTGAACATGGCGTCGATTCACGGCGCTGTCGCAGCTCCCGGCAATGCGGCATACACCGCGGCCAAGCACGGCGTGGTGGGCATGACCAAGAACGCTGCGGCGGAATACGGCGCCCAGGGACTTCGCGTCAATGCAATCGGCCCCGGCTACATCGATACTCCCTTGCTGGCTGCCGCACCGAAGGAAGTGGTCAGCGGACTCGAGGCGAAACACCCGCTGGGCCGGTTGGGGCAGGCTGAGGAGATCGCGAACGTCACAACGTTCCTCCTTTCCGACAAAGCCAGCTTCATGACCGGCTCGTATGTACTCGTCGATGGCGGCTACACCGCCGTCTAGCGTTACCCGTTGTCGCTTCGCCCGGTTCCGTGGGTCCTCTTCGGGCCTCTGGGCCGGGGCGGAGCGCTATTTTGGCTAGCAGCCGCTCGTGAACGTGAAGTGAATCTTTGCCGCTTAGCCCATGGCGCGGGCGCATTAGCGGCGCCATTCGGCGTCACAGGGGCCGGATCCCGGACATTTCGTGTCAGCGGGCCCCATGGTCTGGCATGCTGGACCCCATGGCTAGCCGAGCGGGCACAGTTGCCCTTCCCCAGGACCTTGTTGACATCACAGCCCTGCTGGACGCGTATTTCGACGTAACTCCGGATTTGGGCGACCCTGCGCAGCGCGTGGCGTTTGGAACGTCCGGGCACCGCGGATCCAGTTTGAAGGCGTCTTTTAACGAGCCGCACATCCTCGCGATCACGCAGGCAATCGTTGAATACCGCGGCCGTCAGGGCATCACCGGGCCGCTGTTCATCGGTCGCGATACCCACGCCCTCAGCGAGCCTGCACAGAACTCCGCGCTGGAGGTATTGGCCGCCAACGGCGTGACCGTTCTGGTGGACGCCCGCCACGGTTACACCCCGACGCCTGCCCTGAGCCACGCGATCCTCAAATACAACCGCGAAGCCGCGCCGGGCACACCCCAGGCTGACGGCATCGTGGTGACCCCCAGCCACAACCCGCCCGGCGACGGCGGCTTCAAATACAACCCTCCCCACGGCGGCCCCGCCGACACCGACGCCACGGGATGGATCGCCGACCGCGCCAACCAGCTCCTGGAGAACGGCCTCCGCGGAGTCAAGCGCATGCCGTTGAACGACGCCCTGGCCGCTGACACCACCGGCAAGTTCGACTTCCTCTCCAGCTACGTGGACGACCTCCCGTCCGTGCTGAACCTGGACGCGATCCGCAACGCCGGGGTACGCATCGGCGCTGATCCCATGGGCGGCGCCTCCGTTGACTACTGGGGCGAGATCGGCGAACGCCACCAACTCAACCTCACGGTTGTGAACCCCACCGTAGATCCGCAGTGGGCTTTCATGACCCTCGACTGGGACGAGAAGATCCGCATGGACTGCTCGTCGCCGTCGGCCATGGCGTCCCTCATTAAGCGGATGGCCTTGGGTGCCGATGGCACCGCGGCCTATGACGTCGCCACGGGTAACGACGCCGACGCCGACCGCCACGGCATCGTCACGCCGGACGGTGGGCTGATGAACCCGAACCACTACCTGGCCGTCGCCATCGACTACCTGTACCGGAACCGCAGTGGCTGGAACCCGGAGTCCGTGGTGGGCAAGACCCTGGTGTCGTCGTCGATTATTGACCGTGTTGCTGCCGGGCTCGGCCGCAAGCTGGTTGAGGTACCCGTTGGCTTCAAGTGGTTTGTTCCGGGCCTTCTGTCCGGGGAGGGTGCATTTGGTGGCGAAGAGTCAGCCGGCGCGTCCTTCAACAAGCTCGACGGCAGCGTGTGGACCACGGACAAGGACGGCATCCTGCTGGCACTGCTGGCGTCCGAGATCACGGCCGTCACGGGGTCCTCTCCTTCTCAGCTTTACAAGGGCCTGACTGACCAGTTCGGTGCTCCCGTTTACGCCCGCATTGATGCCGCGGCCTCGCGCGAGCAGAAATCCAAGCTGGGCAAGCTCTCCGCCGCCGATGTCACCGCTACTTCCCTTGCCGGCGAAGAGATCACGGCCAAGCTCACCGAGGCTCCCGGCAACGGCGCCTCGATCGGCGGCCTCAAGGTGGTCACCGAGAACGCCTGGTTCGCGGCCCGCCCGTCGGGCACCGAGGACGTGTACAAGATCTACGCTGAGTCCTTCAAGGGCGCCGACCACCTCGCGCAGGTTCAGCAAGAGGCCAAGGCGCTGGTGGACGGGGTTATTGCGTAGGTTCTTCTGAGCTGGCTACGCGCATAATCGCCAGCGACACCCAAACGGGCTGAGGACGCTGAAATATAGGCGTCGTCAGCCCGTTTCTGTGTCCTCATGAGCCTTCAGCGTCATGCGTCCAGAGCCTGAGGATGCGCCTGATGGTGTGGTCGCCCTCCGGGGCCATGTCCACCAGCGCTATCTGGTCAAGCACGACGACGTCTCCGGGCCTGGGACGCTTGCCGTCGTGGTGTGAGATGTGGGGCCGGTAGCTTTCCATGACGTAGTTGGGAGTAGCAATGCGCCCGCCTACGGTGTTCGCTGCCTCGACGATCTCCTCATGAAGGCCCTGAAGCAGCGGGTTGTGCTCAATCAGGCTCACCGGTATGGACCCCATGTGCCCGAAACCCGCCTCTTCACCCACCATGAGTTGGGTACCAAGCGCGCCTTTGACGGGCGCTTCGGCCAGGTCCGCAAGGACATCGACGACGTCGGCACTCACGTCGAGGCCGACGTCGAACCTTAACAATGTGACGTGAAGCGGCCAGTCGCTGCGCGGAAAAACCAGCCCCGGCGAGACGGGCTCCGTGAACGCCACCCAGATGAGGTTCCGCATAGGCATAGTTTGCCACCCCGCCGGACAAACCATCTCTCACATCCCGACCCTAAATCCCGAACCATCTCTCACCTACCGCGGGCTTGAGCGGGTCGCTCTCTCGGGGCCCTCTGATTGTCTTTCACCTATCTCTACTCTGCTCTCATTGGGAGTCAAGGCGCTAGCCCCGCGCATGAGGCATCATGTCGAACGCTAAAAGAGGAGACATCTTTAGTCAAATCATTGGATAAAGTCGCCGCCTCCATCACGGCCCATCCCCATTGACCCCAAGCCCGAGAGAGGAGAAAGAGCGTCGGCCGTAACCCGGGGGACCCGCGAGAGCGATCGGCTCAAGCCCGAGGGAGGTGCGAGAGGGGCGCCCGTAAGCCCGAGGGGGGTGAGAGAGGGATGGCCATTCAGTGGGCCAAAAACGCAAAACGCCCGCTCACAGGAAGGTGAGCGGGCGCCCTGACATTCTGAGGCAGTTGCGCGGCGGGAAACTTAGACGGTGCGAACCACTTCGTCGTAAGCGAACTTCGGCTTGGCTTCGCCCCAGGCGTCCGGGCCGGGCTGGCCGATGTTGACCACAAGGAAGCTCTTCTGGTCGCCCGCCGGGAAGAACTCGGCGTCGATTGCGGCGAAGTCGGCACCGGTCATCGGGCCGGCAGCGAAACCGAGCGAGCGCACGGCGAGGATGAAGTAGCCGGCCTGCAGATGTGCGTTGTTGTTGCCAGTAGCAGCGGCGAAAGCGGGGTCGGCGTCGTACATGGCTTTGGGCGCGCCGTAAGCGGGGAGGAACTTGTCCCACTGACCCTGCCAGTCGGTGTCGTACGAGAGGATGGCGACCAGTGGAGCGGAGGCGGTCTTGGCCTTGTTGCCATTGGAGAGGGTGTCGACGAGCTTGGCGCGTGCCTCGTCCGAGCGGACGTAGGTCACGCGGAGCGGCTGGGAGTTGAAGGCAGTGGGGCCGAATTTGGTGAGCTCGTAGATGGCGCGGGCCTGTTCGTCGGTGACCTCACCGGCGAAGCTGTTGGCGGTACGGGCTTCGGCAAAAATGGCGTCGACTGCTGCGGCGTCAATGACTGCTTCTTCGTGGGCGATCGTCATTTTGGTGAACCTTTCGCTGGACCCTGGCCCTGAGCAGGCCGGGCACTTCTGCTTTCCATGGTTGCAACTTCAACTTCAGTTGTCCTCTTCCCATGACGGCCCGTGACGTTGGGCACAGCACTGAAACCGGTAGCATCATGCATACGAGCTGCCACCCGCTTTGGGGACGTTCAGCCGTGGGAATGACGACACCAGAAGGGGCCTGATGCCTACCTTTCCCCAAGCGGCCCGTAAGCGTGGGCTGGCTGTTCTTGCCACGCTTCTGGTGATGTTCCTGATGCCCACCGCGCAGGCCTGGGCCTCCGTTCAGCAGCAGCCCAGCGTCGAGGATCCTGGAACACGGCTCTTCGGTACATTGCTTGACTGGGACAAGGACTCGGCAGCAGATTACGCCCAGCGGCTCGGGGCACCCGCGGCACTCTACGGCCAAAACGTGTCCATGCCCGTGGACGAAGGCGGCCGCGAATACCTGAGGGGCTACTTCTCCCACATTGCCGACCAGGGCTCGCACGCGTTGCTCACGGTCCGCCCCGGGATCGACCTGAAGGACATCACCGACGACGTTGCGTCCACTTTTGCCAGTCAAATCACGACGGCGGCCGCCGGCTTCCGGGGGAAGGTCTTCGTCCGCTTCGCACCGGAAATGAACGCGCCGTGGGTTAGCTGGGGACAAGAGCCGGAAGCTTACCGGACCGCTTTCGACAATGTCGCTGCAGCGCTCCGGGCCACCCTGCCGGACCCCGTGATGGTGTGGTCTCCGACAGCAGAAAAGGACTATCCCTTCCAAGCCGCCACTTCCACCCCTCCCAAGGGGGTGCCCTTGGCGTCGCTGGACACCAGCGGGAATGGTATTTGGGACCAGGACGATTCCGCATTTGAACCGTACTATCCGGGTGATGACGTGGTGGACTGGGTTGGCTTGTCCGTCTATCACGACACAACGGGTGCCGGCGCGGCAAGCAATACCCTTCCCGTGGCGGGCGAGTTCAATGATGCCCTCCATGCCTCCAGCGGCGGAACCACCAGCGGCGAGGGTGGAACCGACAATTTCTACAGCACCTACGTACAAGCCCGCAGCAAGCCCCTTCTGGTGGAAACCGGAGCTTTCTACTCGCCCGGTGCTGGTGGCGCCGGTGAGCTCGATGTTAAGGAAACGTGGTGGCACCAGGTTTTCGCCTCTGTTGCGGAGCCCGGGAATGGGGCTGTCCGGGCAGTGGTCTGGAACGAAACCACGGATGTGCGCGAACCAGGCCAGGTGCCCATCGATTGGAGGACCACGGCCGAGCCCTCACTTGCCGACCCCTTCCGAACGTCGTTGGACACCTCAGGCCTCACCATTGGACCTGTCACTGAGCGGGGCTTGGAGAACGTGCCTGGTGTCGAGGCACCGCAGCCGAAGACTGGGACGGTCATACAAGGCTGGGCGGCGTGGGCTTCGGCCGGATCAGTGCTGGTAGCTGTCGCGGCGTTATGGCTGTTGTCCTCCCGGGCTTTCGCCAGCAAGTGGTCCTACACCGGGACTGGTAAGCGTGATGCACGGATCGACATGCTCCGCGGCCTCGCGATCGTGTTTGTGGTGGTAAACCATGTGGGCATCAACTCCGTCTTTCAGCTGCTGAGCCAAGAGACCCTCGGAGTGGTTTCCGGAGCGGAGCTGTTCGTCATGCTCTCCGGAGTGGTTCTAGGCATGGTCTACGGGCCCCGGATTGCTACAGAACTCGGCGATGTGGTGGATGGAACCACCAAGCGCGCCTGGAAGCTGTATTTCACAGCCCTTGCCGTGGTCCTGATCGTGTACGGGTTGAGCCTGCTCCCCTTCATCAACGCCGCAGCCGTGACCACCTTCACCGACCAAGGAACCGGCGGGGCAGGACGCGCGGCTGCGGGCACTACGTACGACCTCTACGCCGGAATGGAGGGGTTGCTGCAGTTCCCCGTCCCGCAGGGGCTCATCCCGGCCCTCCTGTTGCTCCAGGTCGGGCCGTGGCAGTTCAACATCATGGGACTCTACGTCGTCCTCTTGCTCATCAGCCCGCTAATCCTCGTTGCGCTTTCCCGCGGGTTTACCTGGCTGGTCCTCACGCTCAGCGTCGGCCTTTACATCGCGGGGTCGATCTTCCGTTTCCGCCTGCTGCCTTCGCAGTTCGAGGATTCCTTCCCGCTTCTCGTGTGGCAGCTCCTGTTCGTTGTGGGAATGACCGCCGGGTTCTATCGGCATCAAATCATCCAGTGGTTTGCCGATCAGCGTCGGCGTTGGCTGCTTGGGGTGTGCATTTTCCTGGCGGCTGCCTGTGCCGTCTTCTCCTGGAGTGGCCCTTACCTGACCAACCAGCTGGACTTCCGGCTCGCGCTTATCCCCGAAACGACGTTCAGGTACGTCTACGACACCTTCTTCAGCCGGACTTATCTCGGGCCGGGGCGGGTGCTCAACGTCTTCCTCATCACCATCGCCTTGTACGCATTGCTAAGTGCCTTTTGGAAGCCGTTGTCACGCGCCGTTGGCTGGTTCTTCATACCCCTGGGCCAAGCCACGTTGTACGTGTTCATCATGCACGTGTTCTTCATTGTGGCCATCGCCAACATCCCTGTGCTGCGGGATGGGAACCTCTGGCTGAACACCGGCGTGTATGTCGCCTTGCTCGCCATACTTTGGGTGATGGTGAAAACCAAGTTCCTGTTCAGGCTGGTTCCCCGCTAAAGCGCCGCATGTGGGTGGGCATTTGGCGGTAATGTTGCACCGAATCCCAATACTCTTCTGAGGAAGGCCCCGCCATGAGCATGCTCGGCATCAAATGGAAGCTCCACGGCAACGGCAAGTCCATTCGCCCAGGCCACGTGGTGGCTCCCGACGAGCGGCTCGCCTGGCCCTTGACCATCGGTATCGGCATGCAGCACGTAGTGGCCATGTTCGGCGCCACCTTCCTGGTCCCCATCATCACGGGCATGCCGCCGGCCACCACCCTGCTCTTCTCGGGCATCGGCACCCTGCTCTTCCTGGTGATCACCAAGGGCCGAGTGCCCAGCTACCTGGGTTCGAGCTTCGCGTTCATCGCCCCGATCATGGCGTCGCAGCAGCAGTACGGCGTCAGCGGCGCCTTGGGCGGCGTGGTGCTTGCCGGCGTCGTACTGGCGCTTATTGGTGCGATCGTCCAGAAGTTTGGAGCCGAATGGATCAACCGGCTCATGCCTCCGATCGTCACTGGCGCGATCGTGGCGCTGATCGGCCTTAACCTCGCGCCCGCCGCGAAGAACAACTTCGACGCCGCTCCGGTCACGGCGCTGGTCACGCTGGTGACAATCATCCTGGTCAGTGTGCTCTTCCGCGGGATCCTGGGGCGCCTGAGCATTCTGGTGGGTGTTGTAGTGGGTTACCTCGTGGCGATGATGCGCGGCGAGGTGTCCTACGAAAAGATGGATGCCGCCGCGTGGGTTGGCCTGCCGCTGTTCCAGACGCCCGAATTCCACCTTGGCGTGGTGGGGCTCTTCGTGCCCGTCGTGCTGGTGCTCGTGGCTGAAAACGTGGGCCACGTGAAGTCGGTGGCCGCGATGACCGGCCAAAACCTCGACGGCGTCTCCGGACGCGCGCTGATGGCCGACGGCGCCGCGACGGTGCTCGCCGGGTTCGGCGGCGGTTCCGGTACCACGACGTACGCGGAGAACATCGGCGTCATGGCCGCCACCAAGGTCTATTCGACGGCGGCATACTGGGTGGCCGGTATCTTCGCCATTCTGCTGAGCTTCTCCCCGAAATTCGGCGAACTGATCGCGACCGTGCCGGCCGGTGTGCTGGGCGGCGCCGCGACCATGCTGTACGGCATGATCGGCGTGCTCGGCGTGAAGATCTGGGTGCAGAACAAGGTCAACTTCTCCAACCCCATCAACCTGACTACCGCCGCTGTAGCGCTGATTATTGGCATCGCGGATTACACGTGGACCATCGGCGAGCTGAAGTTCACGGGCATTGCCTTGGGATCAGCCGCTGCACTGGTGATTTACCACGGAATGAAGGGGCTGGCCCGCTGGCGCGGGACCGTCGCTGAGCCCGAGACCGAGACGGCGGGGCTGCCGCCTGCGGTGAAGTCGGCGATGAACGCCGCGGCTAAGAGGGGCGGGAAGAAGGGGAAGTAGGGTCCCCTGCCGGGAAATAGCCGCCAATACCGGAGCAGCCCTTACTGGTCCCCGAATTTGTTGTCGAAACGGCTCATAAACGCGGCCATGGCATCGCGGGCCACCGGCTCAAAGGGCCTGTAGGTCTTGGTCCCATCGGCTTCGCTCCAGCCGGAACTGATGCCGCTGCTTGCGAGCCAAGTGATCTGCTTGTAGAACGGGTTGTTAGTGGCAACGTCCGTAAACGGCGACTCCGCGGGGGCAGTGAACTCCGGCGAACCGGCCAGCCTGTACATGAATGCGGCCATGGCGTCGCGGGCTACCGGCTCAAAGGGCCTGTAGGTCTTGGTCCCATTGGCCTCGATCCATCCGGTACTGATGCCCTTGCTGGCAAGCCAGGTGATCTGCTTGTAGAACGGGTTGGTCGTGGCTACGTCGGTAAAGGGCGACTTGGCGGGGGCGGTGAAGGCAGGTGAGCCTGCCAGCCGGTACATGAAGGCGGCCATGGCATCACGGGCTACGGGGGCCAAGGGTCGGTAAGTCCTGGCTCCGTTGGCCTCGGTCCATCCTGTTGAAATGCCGCGGGACCCGAGCCAATTGACTTCGGCGGTGAACTGCCCGCCGGATATGTCGGAGAAAATGGGGCCTGGGTTGCTGGCGAAGGCCGTCAACTGCCCGACGGTACCGTTGAAGACATTCTGATCACCCGGGAACACGCCGGAATCGGCGTACTGCCACAAGGTGTAGGCATTCCAACCAGCTGGCAGCGCCCCGGGTGTCGACTCCCACCTGGCGATGTGCAGAGGGTGGTTCCCGAAGCCATTGGCCCTTCCCGTGCAGGTATTCCACCAGTCGGTGGTGGTGTAGATGGCAGGAAGGCGGCCGGTTCGCGACAGGATGGTGGTGGCGAAATCGGAGACCCACGACACCATCTCACCAGGTGTCATTCCGTAGCAAGCGCTGCCGTAGGGGTTGTATTCGAGGTCCAGCAGGGCAGGCAGTGTTTCTCCATCCGGAGTCCAGGCTGCGCCGCTCTGGAGGAAGTAGCTGGCTTGAGCGGCACCGGACGACGCGTTGGGGAGGGCGAAATGGTAGGCGCCGCGCAGCATCCCGGCTGAAGCAGCTCCGGCGTATTCGTTGGCGAAGTACGGATTGCTGTATTCGGTCCCCTCGCTGGCTTTGACGTACGCGAACTTGGCCCCGTTTGCTGCAGCCTTGGTCCAGTCCACCACCCCTTGGTGGCTACTGACATCCATGCCCGGCACACCCGGTAATGAAGAAGCGGAATCTGTGGCCTGAATGGAGAACAATTGGCCTGCGCTTTCATGACCACGAATGGTCGATCCCATCGCGTGGTCGTTTTGGACTGTGGGCGATTCTTCGGAGGCGGTGGCCGCCGTTGCACCAGACGCGGCGAGAAGCATGGTGGCGAGCAGGACAGCGGCCGTTTTAGCGCCGGCGAACCCCCGTGTCGGCGGTTTGGCTGAAGTTTTCGGGAGGCTTGAGCGACTGGACATGGAGAATTTCATTCGACGATTCCTTCGGCGTGCGGGAGGAACCGGCGCCCCCACGTGGTTCAGCCCAGCCTACTATCCAAAGTCACACTCCCACTTCCGCCAAGAACGCAGCGCGGCGCTCCAGCACGTTCTTCGGGTCCCACCCCGGCCCTGGCATCGACGAAATGAGCAGCTTCGTGTAACTGTGCTCCGGCGCATTCAGCACCCGGCCCGTTGGACCCTGCTCCAGGATCGATCCCCGGTACATAACCAGTACGTCGTCGGTGACCTCGGAAACCACGGCGAGGTCGTGGCTCACGAACAACAGTGCGATCCCGGAGGATGCACGGATCTCGTTCAACAGAGCCAGAATCTGCGCCTGAACAGACACATCCAAAGCCGAGACAGCCTCGTCCAGCACCATCACCGATGGCTCGATTGCCAAGCACCGGGCAATCGCTGCGCGCTGCCGCTGCCCACCACTGAGCTGGTGGGGCTTGGAGTCGCCATGCTTCGCCAGCAGGCCAACCTGATCAAGCAGCCCAGCGATACGCGAAGAACCAGAAACCCCATGCAACCGCATCGCCTGATCCAAGCACTGCGCCACGGTCAGCCGGCGATCCAAAGAACCGTACGGATCCTGGAACACCATCTGGATCTCCTTGGCACGCCGCAGGCGGGCCGCCCGCCCCCGTTCCCGCGTCCCAAGCTGCCGTCCCCGCACGTGGATAGTGCCGGCGTCGGGCGTTTCAAGACCCACCAACATGCGGGCAATGGTGCTCTTACCGGACCCCGACTCCCCCACCAGCCCCATGGATCCGCCCGGCGGAATGGCGAAGCTGACGTTATTGCACGCCACGACGTTGCCTGCACCCACGCGGAACGCCTTCTGCAGCCCGTCGACCTCAAGTACGTGCTCGCTCATGATGCCCTGCTTTCTGTCTTGGGGAGGTGGCCGATTGCGGGAACGGCCGACAACAGCCGGCGGGTGTATTCGTGTTGCGCACCGTGGAAGAGATCGTTGCCCCGCAGTTCCTCCACAATCTGCCCGCGGTACATCACGTAGACGCGATCGCAGTAGGCGGCGGCCAGGTGGAGGTCGTGGGTAATGAGGAGGACTCCCAGGCCGCGTTGCTCCTGAAGGTCGCGCAGAATGGCAAGAACTTCGGCCTGGGTGGTCACGTCCAGAGCGCTCGTGGCCTCGTCTGCCAGCAGCAGCTTGGGCTGTCCGGTGAGAGCGGCGGCGATCACCACGCGCTGCAGCATGCCGCCGGAAAGCTCGTGCGGGTATTGGCGCATCCGCTCTTCAGGCTGCCGGATCCCCACAGCGGCAAGGAGTTCAAGCCCGGCCGCAGCAGCGTCCGCACGGCTGACACCCAGCACGTGGACCAGCCGTTCGGTCAGCGAGTCGCCGATCCGCCGCACGGGGTTGAGCGCAGCCCTCGGGTCCTGGTGGATCAGCGCCGCTTCGGAGGAGCGCACACGGTGCAGCTCATCTTTGGAGGCCGACAGGACTTCCGTCCCGCCCACCGTAATGGAACCGCCGACGGCGGCCGTTTCGGGATACAGCTTCAGCACGGCTCGCGCTGTGGTGGACTTACCCGAGCCGGACTCCCCCACCAGGCCCACCACTTCTCCGGCGTCAACGGAGAGACTCACCTTGTCCAGGATTTGATGACTGATGCCATTCGTGGTGATGGTGAGGCTCAGATTGTCTATGTCGAGCAGCATTTTCCTACCTCTCAAACCGTGAGTTCAGGCGGTCGGACAAACGCACGCCCACCACGTTGACGGCCACCACAACGGCGGCGATGGCGGCGCCGGGAACCAGTGTCGGCCAGATGTGGCCTTGGATGATGCCGGACTGGCCTTCCTGGACCATGAGCCCCCATTCGGAGCTGGGCGGTTGCGCACCAAAGCCCAGGAAGCTGAGTGTCGCGAGGCTCATGAGGCCTTCGCCGAACAGCACCACAAGGTACCCGAGGAGCGGTGGGGTCAGGTTGGGAATGATGTAGCGGACGCACAGGAAGAATCCGCCCACGCCTTGCACGCGATACGCATCCACATACGGGCGGGCCATCTCGGCCAGCGCCAGCGACCTCGTGAACTTGGCGATCACCGGTGCGTAGGCGAGCGCCAAGGCGACAATCGCCGTCGCGGGTCCTTTGCCAAAGACGGCAATCACCAGAACCACGAACAGCAGACCCGGAAAGGCGAACATGACGTCGGTGATGCGTGCCAGGAGGCCATCGATCCAGCCGCCGTTCCAGGCAGCAACGGTTCCGATGGTCACTCCGAACACTGTGGCCAGCGCCAACAGCGCAAGGGGGCCGAGCAACGATTCGCGGGCTCCGTGGATGAGTCGCGAGAACAAGTCCTGGCCTACCTGGTCCGTGCCGAGAAGGTGCGCTGCACCCGGCGCCTGCCAGATCGCGGTGAAGTCCACGGCGTTGGCGGCGTAGGGGGCCACCCACGGTGCGAGCAAAGCGGCGGCAACCACAACCATGAGGAAGCCCAAGCTCAGAAGGTACGCAACGTCGCGCTTCTTCTTGCCAATTACCGGGGTGGACGCCAGCGTGGACGTCGAAAGGGAACTCATGATTTCTTGTCCTTTGCCTTGATACGCGGATCAAGCAGCGGGTGGACCAGGTCCACCAGGGTGGTCACCACCATGTACGTGATGACCATGTAGAGGAGTACCGCCTGCACCACGGGGAAGTCGTGCGTGTTGATGGCATCCACCAGCAGCTTGCCCACACCGCTGATACCAAACACGCTTTCGACGACCACCGTTCCGGCCAGCATGCTGGCCACTACAAGCGCCACCATGGTCAGGATGGGTCCCCATGCGTTGCGCAGCACGTGCCGGCGGATCAACTTCGCTGGTGCCAACCCGAAGCTGCGGGCCGCTTCCACGTGGTCCATGGACAGCTGCTCCACCATGGATTGCCGGGTCACCCTGCTGACTATGGCGACGGCGCCAACGGCGAGTGCCACTGCGGGCAGCGCAAGGTGGTGCAGCCGATCCAGAAACCCTTCGCCAGCACCCGAGACGGGAAACCATCCCAGTTGGACCGAGAAGATGGAGACCAGCAGCAGCCCAATAACGAAGGACGGAACCGATGCTGCGAGTGTGGTGGCGGCGGTGATGGTGGAGTCTGTGCGCTTGCCTTGGCGCAGCGCGGACAGGATGCCCAGGCCAACACCGGCCACGATGAACAGCACTGACGCCATGGCCACCAACGCGAGTGTTGCCGGGAGCCGGGTGGCCATGAGCTCAGCCACCGGCTGGTGATATTGGAACGACGTACCGAAGTTGCCCATGAAAGCCTGCGACGCCCAGAGCCCGTATTGCACAATGAGCGGTTGATCCAGGTTGTACTGCGCCTTCACTTCGGCAACGCGCTCAGGGGTCATGTTCTCCGGGTTGCCGATCAGGAATGTGACCGGATCCCCTGGCGCCGCATACATCGCGGCGAAGATGACGAACGAGCTCACCACCAGGGTCAGGATCATTCCCGCGATGCGGGTTGCTGCACGGATCATGGCGTCACTTCTTGCTGCTGCCGACGTCCGCGGCCCACGGGTAGTAGAGGAACGACGCCGACGACGGTGCTCCGGTGATGTCTTTCGCCATGGCGATGGTTGCGGGTGTGTGTGCCACAGGAATCCAGACCACGGCCTCGGTCCACTGCTTCTCCAGATCGATGGCGAGCTTGGCGCGGGCAGCGTTGTCGGTGGTGGCCTGGGCTTCCTTGACCTTGTCGTCGTAACCCTCGCCGGTGAATTTCACAAAGTTGACCCGGGCCGTGGAGGCCCCGTTTTTGTAGAATCCCACGGGGTCGTTCTTGGAGATGTAGTACTCGTCCGAGAAGAGGTCGGCTTGTGCACGCAGGGATGCGTCCGAGTAGAAGTCGCCGTATTGCTGGCGTGGGATAGTAACGATTTCGGCTTTCAAGCCAATCTTCTGCGCAGCTTCAACCAGTGCACTGGAGATGACGTTCCTGATGGAGTCGCCGCTGTTGGCAACCACGATCGGCTCTGCGGGCACGCCAGCTTCCTGCACCAGCTTCTTCGCCTTGTCCAGGTCTTCCTCGGACGGCTGCGCGGGTGCGCCTGTCAGTGCTTCATAGGCGCTGTTGAAGGTGGGCTCTTCGTAGCCCCAAGCGCCCGGACCCACGGGCGTCTTCCAGGGTTTGGCCAGTCCGCCAAATGCTGCCTGGGCTACACCCTCCCGGTTGAGTGCCAGCGACAATGCCTGCCTGATCCGCTCGTCCTTGAGGGCTCCGCGCTCGGTGGCGATGAGCGACCAGACGTTGGTGGACGGTCCTTGGGCGATCTGGACCTTGTCGCTCTTCTGCAATGGTCCGGCCGTGGCAGGGCTGTCCAGGTAGGCGCCTTGGGCTTCGCCGCTGGTCAAAGCGTTGACGATCGCATTGTCATCAGCCCAGCGGAAGGTCACGGTGCTGGCCAGGGAAGCGTTGTCAGCGTCCCAGTAGTCAGCAGCTTTGGTGAGAGTGATGTTGGAGCCTGCCGACCACTTCTCAAGTTTCATGGGACCTGAGCAGGCGTCAGGAGCCGACGGCGATCCGAAGTTAGCGCCTTGGACTTCAACAACCTTGCGGTTCAGGACGATACCGCCGTTACCGGCCATCGCCTGGAGGAAGATGGCGTCGCGTTGTTTCAGCGTGACGGTGATGTGGTTGTCGCTTGTCTTTGCCATGTTGGTGACGTTGGCGTACTCATCGGACTCGTCGGCGCCCTTGGCGGCGTGCCGCTGCATGCTCCAGAGCACGTCGTCAGCCGTCATCGGTGTCCCGTCGTGGAACGTGACGTCCTTCCGGAGCGTAAACACCACCGTGGTGTCCGAGGTCCATTCGGCTTTCTCTGCCAGGTGAGGCGTGGTGGTCAGGTCAGGCTGGAGTTTCATTAGGCGTTCGCAGACGTTGGACATGATGGTGTTCTCGGCCGTGCCGCTGTCCTTGTCCAGATCGAAGGTTGCCGGCTCCTGGGTGATCATCCACGTGAAGGAATCGATCGCGCCTGCAGCTTCGGAGGTGGTGGGGCCGAAGGAAACATCGGTGGGAGTGCTCTGTGCCTGAGGTCCTGCCGCGTTGCAGGCACTCAGCGCCAGAGTGAAGGCGGCTGCACCGGCGATGACGCCGGTTCGGGCAACTGGCTTGAATCTATTGTTGCGTTTCACAGTGATACCTCTGCAATGGTGGGGTTGAAGGAGTCGTGGGCGGAACCAGGCCCGTCGTAGAGGTTCCAGGGCATTTGTTCGTAGTTGTGGTCGCACGGTGTTCCGTTGGTAACCAAGTAGTCGCCCGTGGTGAGGTCTACGCAGCTGGAGAGCAACGTGGACCATTGGCGGACGCGGGGGCGGCGTTCGTCCGGATGGGTGCAAACGGATTCGGGGTAACCCAGGTGATCCGACATTGCTGACTTGATGGCTTCCCGGGATTGCACGGTGCTTGTAGCTGTGCGGACCCGTTCCAGCCCCCGCCTCGCTTGCGGGACCCTGAAGAGGGAATCCACGGAGACCGGTCGGTAGGTGGCTGCCAGTTGTACCGGCATGAAAGCTTCGTAGTGGTTTCCGTGGACCAGCACCCCGGATTTGTCCGGGTACATCCAACCGTTGCTTCCCGGAGTCGTTTCCACGTCGATGGAGAATCCGGAACGGTGGGACAGGACTGCGTTACTTGCGATGTGCGGCTTCTGGCGGAAGAGCGTATTCAGCGCATCCGGCAGTTCGGCCTGGTCCAAGACCATTCGCCGGATGAAGGTCTGCGGCATTCCGAGTTCATCGTTGAATCGGCCGCCCAATCCGTTGGCGTTAAGGGCAATACCGGCGGAGTTTGCTCCGTGACGGCCAATCTGGCCTGCCTCCACCTGCATTATCAGCGTGGGCTTGGGGTCTTGGACAACCCTCAGGATCATCACAGTGTCCTGTGTGCCGTGGCGCCAATCCCAGTTTTGACCGACGTACATGTGGCCATCCCCGGAAGCACCATCGGTCAGGACAAAAGAGGTACATCCGTCCACGTTGTCGCGCTCTTCGTGCTCAGGTGCCTTGGCGAAGCCAGCGTCGTAGATGATTTCGCCGCGGAGGTTCAGCACCATAATGTCCAGGACGTCCCGGCCACTGCCTTCGGCGATGCCGCGCATTTCCGTGACCAGATCCGGCGCCGCCTGGGTGCACAGCCCCATCCAGCGTTCGGCCTTTCCGCGCAGCTGATCCCACGTAAGTCCTGTCTGCTGCTGGAAGGCCTCGGTGTAGAAACCGATAGCTTTCGTGATCAGGTCTGCTGCAGCACTGCCATACTGACGCCCCCGTTCCAGCGGAGGTCCGGAGATCTCCACGATCCTCAAGGATGTGTTGCTCATATCCGTAGGGCCTTTCGTTCGATTGGGTCTCACTGTCATTCGCTGTTGTTAGGGGTATCTTTGGAACAACCGTTACAAGTGAGGGCTTCTTTAGAATGAATAGTACATCCAATGTGACTTCTGTAACAGACGTTACGAAAAATCGGGGCATGATTAATCTGCGTGGTCGTGTCCGCGAGCATTGGGACAAGCTCTCCAAAGCCGAGCGGACGGTCAGCACCTTCCTCACCAACAGCTCCCCCGAGCGGCTTCTCTACGCGAGCGCGCAGGAACTCGGGGCGGAAAGCGGGACCAGCAGCGCCACCGTGGTCCGCACGGTCCAGTCATTGGAATACTCAGGACTCCAGGAGCTCAAGAGGGACATCGCCACCCCCTTCACCTCAACGGTGGCGCCGGAAATTCGCATGCAGCAGCGCATCGACCATATGGGCGCCAGCATTGAGGACATCTGGGAAAATGTGTGGTCCGAGGCCAAGGACCGCCTGGAACTCGCCGCCAGCGCCGATCCCGCAAAGGCAATCGCTCCCGCCGTCGAACTCCTCATGAGAGGTTCCACGATTGTCAGTTACGGTGTGGGCGCGTCCGGAATTGCCGCCCTCAACCTGGCCCTGCGCTGTAACCGGATCGGCCGGCGGGCCAGGTGCATCTCCAGCGACGGCTTCCGGCTCGCGGATGATTTGCTCCAACTTGGGAGCCAGGATGTGGTGGTCGTCTTCGCGCCGGGACGAGTAACGGTCGACGTCGAGGTGCTGCTTAAGCGCGCACGTTCAGTTGGTGCGTCCATAGTCTTACTGACGGATGAACCCGAGTCTGATCTGCATGATCTGGCCGATGCCGTGATCCTCGCCCCGCACACACCCACCGGCATGACCACTGAGGCGTTGCCGTCGATCGTGCTCAGTGATGTCCTGGTCCAGGCGCTGGTTTCCGTGGATCACGAGCAGGCTGTGGAGTCGTCGCACCAGCTCACGGCATTGCGTGAGCAGCTGGGGTACTGAGCTCTGTCACTCCGAGGAAAATTTCGATTCGGCGGCAATAACCAATTTGGAAGCCCACTCAATACACTTGCTGGACTTAGCGTGCGTGAGGCTCAAACCGTTATACCCAGCTTTTGTAAACAAAAAGCATCCGCTGCTGCTATGCCTGCATGGACCGCCAAGGTAGCAATGACATCTGCATAGGCTTCTTCGGAATTCAGAAGGTTGATCGTATCCGCCGCTTCGAGGAAAGCCCGCGAATCCTCAAGCCGCGCGCTGGCATCTGACCTTGCCGTCACGAGGCAGCCGCCAAGGCACGGAGGTGGCGCGACAACCAATGGCGATCACCATGAAGATGAACGCCTTCTCTCCTAATCGAGTCGAATATGGGCGCCTCCCGGACTTCGGACGTTTCGTAAATTATCGGGCGAACGTCATTGCCGGTAAGACGGTAGAGGTCTACGGCCAGATCTCCGATCCGCTCATAGAGCTCATCGCCAGAGCCGTCTTGAACGATGAACAGCAAGTCGATATCAGAGTCGTTGCGCATGTCCCCTCGTGCCGCAGAACCAAAAAGAACTACCTGCAGGGGGCGTTCAGGCCATCTCAATATTGCACGGGAAACAAAACGCGTGAAGCGATCCCTGCCTTGGGACGCTTCAGCGATGACGCCGGCAAGCATGTGAGACGAATTCAGGGCGTACTCGGTTCGGTTGCCGACCTGGATTCCCATAACGATGCCGCTCTCTTGAAGTCGCTCCAAGCATCGTCGAGTGCCAGACACAGAGGCATGGATACCGCGGTCCCGAACCAGATGCCCTGGTGTACTTGGACGACCGTCCGCCAGCGCCATGAGGACATCAGCTTCTAGCGTGGGACAAATTGCCCTCAACGGGTTCTGCAGTTGCATCAGGCCTCCAATCGCTTCTTATTGCACGCGATTTACTCCAGTCCTCCAGGCGCCCGGACATTCAACTTGGTTCGCGGGGAGCCGCACCCAGAGGCGGGCTTCCGGCAGTAAGAACCCTCCATAACCCCGGGAGCCAATCCCTCGACAACTTGGGAGCTAACCCCTCACGAGCGGACTTACGATGACACAAAACCAGCGCGAGAGAGCGCTCTCTTGACGCACGTGACTTGCAGCACATACATTGGACCCACATCTCAGAGAGCGCTCTCTCGCCCTTGGCGTACGGTCGCTCGAACACACAAAGGAGTGATCGTGGAGTTTTCGCGACTAAGGAAATTCACTGCCCTGGCCGGCGTAGCCTCTCTTGCCCTCGTGGCGGCAGGCTGCAGCGGCGGAGGCGACAAAGCGGCGAGCGCCGACAACCCCGTCACACTGACTGTGACCACCTTCGGCACTTTCGGATACGACGACCTGTATGCCGAATATGAGAAGCAGAACCCCGGCGTCACGATTGAGGCCACCAACATCGACCGCGGTTCCAACGCCAGGACCGACGCGTTCACCAAGCTCGCCGCCGGCTCTGGCCTGAGCGACGTCACCGCCATCGAGGAAGGCTGGCTCGGCTCCATCATGGAGGTTTCGGACCAGTTCGTTGACCTCAAGGAACACGGCGCCGAGGACATCAAAGGCAACTGGGTGGACTGGAAGTACAAGCAGGGCACTGACCCCAACGGGCGCGTGATCGGCTATGGCACGGACATCGGACCGCAGGCATTGTGCTTCAACGGCAAGCTGTTCGAAGCGGCCGGCCTACCGAGCGACCGCGAAAAGGTGGCCGAGCTCTTCGGCGGCAAGGACGCCAGCTGGGATACGTACTTCAAGCTGGGCCGCCAGTACAAAGAGGCCACCGGCAAGGCCTGGTATGACCAGTCCGGCTTCGTCTGGAACTCCATGGTCAACCAGATGGACGAAGGCTACTACACGAAAGACGGCAAGCTGAACGTCGAGGGCAACAAGGAGATGCGGGCAAAGTTCGACATGCTCGCCGCAGGCACCGCCGATGGCCTGTCCTCCAACCAAACCCAGTTCGACTGGGGTAACGGCAAGGCCTTCGTGGACGGTTCCTTTGCAACACACGTATGCCCGGCGTGGATGCTCGGCACCATCAAGGGCCAGCTCGAGTCCGCCGGCGGCGGGGCAGCAAGCGGCTGGGATGTAGCTGACGTGTTCCCGGGCGGCGCCTCCAACTGGGGCGGTGCCTTCCTCTCGGTTCCCAAGAGCTCCAAGCACCCTGCTGAAGCAGCGAAGCTGGCAGCATGGCTGACCGCACCGGAGCAGCAGATCAAGCAGTCCGCGGCAGCGAACAACTTCCCCAGCACCCTCGAAGCCCAGGCAAAGATCGTGGAAGCAGCGAAGCCGAACGAACTGTTCAACAACGCTCCCTACGGCGCAATCTTCGAATCCCGCGCCGAGGGTGTCATCGCCCAGTTCAAGGGTCCGGATGACTCTGTGATCCAGGAGAACGTCTTCGGTCCCGCCCTCAAGATGCTCGATTCGGGCAAGGGCACCGCGGATGAAGCCTGGAATGAAGCCGTCAAGCTCCTCAACGACCTCGTGGTCAACAACTAGCAGAACCCGGCCGTGGGGCCTCCGGGATAAAAGCCGGAGGCCCCCTCACAGAGTCTGAGACCCGTCCATGACCACCACATTGAACCGCCCGGCAGCGAGCAGATCGGCTGCCAGTAAACCGAAACCGACGTTCCGCCAACGCCTGAACGTCTTCGATATGAAGGCGTCCCCTTACTTCTACATTGCCCCGTTCTTCATTCTTTTTGCCTTGGTGGGCCTCTTTCCCCTGGGCTACACGTTCTTCGTCTCCCTCTTCGACTGGCACCTGCTCAAAGGCCAGGGGGAGTTTGTGGGATTCCAGAACTTCGCTGAGGTGCTGCAGGATCGGTTCTTCTGGAACTCCCTCTTTAACACCGTCAGCATCTTCCTGATTTCCACCATTCCCCAGCTGATCATGGCCACGATCATTGCTGCGGTGCTGGACCAGAACCTGCGCGCCAAGACGTTCTGGCGCATGAGCATCCTGCTTCCCTACGTAGTCACTCCCGTGGCTGTCGCCATGATTTTCACCAACATGTTCGGGGAGCAATACGGGCTCATCAACAACATCCTGTCCAGCTTCGGCATCGATCCCGTCATGTGGAAGAACGACACCCTTCCCAGCCACATCGCCATCGCCACCATGGTGAACTGGCGTTGGACGGGCTACAACGCGCTCATCCTCCTGGCGGCCATGCAATCAGTGCCCCGCGATATCTACGAGTCCGCAGCAATCGACGGCGCCGGGTCAGTCCGCCGCTTCTTCAGCATCACCCTGCCGAGCATCCGGCCCACCATGGTTTTCGTCATTGTTACTGCCACCATTGGAGGGCTGCAGATCTTCACCGAACCCCGGCTCTTCGATCCCGTGGCCGCTGGCGGAACGGCACGGCAGTTCCAGACCACCGTCCTGTACCTGTGGGAGATGGCCTTCCAGCGTCAGAACTTCGGCAAGGCCTCCACCATCGCCTGGCTCCTTTTCCTGATCATCCTGATCTTCGGCATCGTGAACTGGCTTATTTCACGCCGTATCGCCACCAATGGCGACGATCGCGGCATCGCCAGCCGCCGCCGTCGGAAGCGTTCTTCAGTCCCGAACGCAAAAGCGGACGACGCCGGCCTCACCGCCCAGGCGGCAGCGGCGGAACCGGCAACGGCACCGGAATCAACCCCGAGGAGCGGGCAATGACCCTCACGCAAAACCGGCCGCAAGCACCGGCCCCTCAGCGAACCTCCCGATCCCTGGCCACACGGAAGGCACTTTTTGGCAACGGCCGGCGCCCCGGGTTCCTCACTTATGGGCTTCTGCTCGCCTTCTTCCTGGCTTCGGCCTACCCGCTCTGGTGGTCCGTGATCATCGGCAGCCGCTCCAACGAAGCCCTCGGGGAAACCTGGCCGCCGCTGTTCCCGGGCGGCAACTTCTGGACCAACGTTGGCGAAGTCTTCGACACCATCCCGTTCTGGCTGGCACTCGGCAACAGCGTCCTGATCTCGGGCATCATCACCGTCTCGGTGGTGGGATTCTCCACGCTGGCCGGGTACGCGTTCGCCAAGCTGCGCTTCCGCGGCCGCAACTGGCTGATGGTGGCAGTGATCGCCACCATGGCCATCCCGACGCAGCTCGGCATCATCCCGTTGTTCATGCTGATGCGCACGCTGGGCTGGACGGGTGAGATCGGCGCCGTCGTCATCCCTACCCTTGTCACGGCGTTCGGCGTCTTCTTCATGCGGCAGTACCTGGTGGACGTGATCCCGGACGAACTCATCGAGTCGGCCCGCATGGACGGAGCGTCCATGATCTCCACCTTCTGGCATGTGGCACTGCCCGCCGCACGCCCGGCCATGGCAATCCTCGGCCTGTTCACGTTCATGACGGCGTGGACTGATTTCCTATGGCCCCTGCTGGTGCTCGACGCCGGCAACCCCACCTTGCAGACGGCGCTCAGCCAACTGCAGTCGGCCCGATACGTGGACTATTCGATCGTCCTGGCCGGCGCCGTCATGGCAACACTTCCGCTGCTGGCCCTCTTCGTGCTGGCGGGACGTCAACTCATATCCGGAATCATGCAAGGAGCAGTGAAGGGCTAATGCCATTCGAAGCAACAACCCACCCAGCGACCACTCCCTTTAACAGGGTGTGGCCCAAGGGCTTCCTCTGGGGCTCGGCTACCGCCGCAGCCCAAGTGGAAGGCGCCAGCCACGAGGGCGGCAAGGAAGATTCCGTGTGGGATGCTTTCGCCCGTATCCCGGGTGCCATTGCCAACGGCGAGACGCTGAAGGACGCGGTGCAGCACTACCACCGCATGCCTGAGGACGTCAGGATCATGAAGGAGCTGGGCCTGGATTCCTACCGGTTCTCCACGAGCTGGTCCCGCGTCCGGCCGGGCGGCCGTACCGCGAACGCCGAAGGCTTGGACTTCTACTCCCGCCTTGTGGATGAACTGCTCGACGCCGGTATCCTCCCCTGGTTGACGCTGTACCACTGGGACCTGCCGCAGGCACTGGAAGAGAAGGGCGGCTGGGCCAACCGCGATACTGCCTACCGCTTCGTCGACTACGCAAACGATGTTTATTCGACGTTGGGGGATCGGGTCCAGCACTGGACCACGTTCAACGAGCCCTTCTGCTCGTCACTCCTTGGCTATGCGGCGGGCGTGCACGCTCCGGGTCGTCAGGATCCGGAAGCAGCCGTCGCGGCGATCCATCACCAGCACCTGGCCCACGGCCTGGTGGTCAACGAACTGCGGAGTCGCGGTGCGCAGCAATTGGGGATCACCCTTAATCTCAGCAACTCCATTCCGCGGGATCCTTCAGATCCCGTGGACCTCGATGCGGCGCGCAGGTTCGACTCGCTGCAGAACCGCATCTTCCTCGATCCGATCCTCCGCGGCGCCTACCCGGAGGACACCCTCAACGACCTTGAGCAGTTCGGTATCCGGGACGTCATCAAACCCGGCGACCTGGAAATCATTGGTGCACCCATCGATTTCCTGGGTGTCAACCATTACCACGATGACCTCATCAGCGGGCACCCCACTGCTGAGCACGGTGACGGCCACTCGGGCGGTGCAACCCGTCCGACGTCGTCGTGCTGGATCGGTTCCGAGGACATCGCGTTCCCGAGCCGCGGCCTGCCGCGCACGGCCATGAACTGGGAGGTCAACCCTGATGGACTGCGGAAGCTCCTGGTGCGCCTTGGGGAGGAATACCCGGCGCTGCCGCCGCTGTACATCACGGAAAACGGTTCGGCATACGACGACGTCGTCAGTCCAGACGGCGCAGTCCACGACGCCGAGCGGACCCAGTTTGTCCTCGACCACATTACAGCCGTTGGTGAGGCACTTGACCAAGGTGCCGATGTGCGCGGCTACTTTGTTTGGTCGCTCCTGGACAACTTCGAGTGGTCCTGGGGTTACGGCAAGCGCTTCGGGGTTGTTCGCGTGGACTATGACACCTTTGAACGGACGGTGAAGGACAGCGGACTCGCTTACTCCCGGGTTATCGAGGCGGCCAAGGCATCTGCGACCGCTACCGTGAACGCCTAAAGTAGCCTTCAGAGGCTTACTTTTCTTACGTTCCGGAGATGACCATGACGCAGGACACCAGCGGCCCCCGGCCGGTACCCACCCTTGAGATGGTGGCTGCCTTGGCCGGGGTGTCGCGGGCCACCGTGTCCCGCGTCGTCAACGACAGCCCCAGTGTTGACCCGGAACTGGCACAGTCCGTGAGAAAAGCGATCCTTGCACTCGACTACACGCCAAACCGTGCGGCACGTTCGCTGGCCAAACGCCGGGCGAATGCGGTCACACTGATCGTCCCGGAGTCGACGTCGAAGGTCTTTGCGGACCCCTTCTTCGCCTCGGTGGTCCAAGGCATCGCCCTGTATCTCACCGATACTGAGTACACGTTGAACATGGTGATCTCCTCGGAGTCGAAGCCGGAGAAAACCCGCAGCTTCCTCCTCGGAGGCAATGTGGACGGCGTCCTGGTGGTCTCGCACCACAGTGGCGACAACTCCTGGACGCACCTTTCGGGATCACTTCCCATGGTGTTCGCCGGGCGCCCCTTAGTGGGCGGTAAGGAGAGCTACTACGTGGATGTGGCCAACGAGCAAGCGGCGTACGAGGTCACCCGGCTTCTGACCGAGAGCGGCCGAAAGAACGTTGCCACGATTGCTGGTCCCCAAGACATGCCACCGGGACTCGACCGCCTTGCCGGGTGGAGGACAGCCGTGCGGGGGGCGGGTCTTGGAGAGGGCTTGATGGAGGAGGGCGACTTCACTTTGGCATCCGGCGCCAAAGCAATGCATCGTTTGCTGGATCGCGGCGTGCCCATTGACGCCGTTTTCGCCGCGAACGATCAAATGGCTGCCGGCGCCTACACCGCGATCCAGGGGCGGGGTCTGCGCATCCCGGAGGACATCGCCGTCGTCGGCTTTGACGACGATTCCTTCGCCACATCCGTGACCCCCGGCCTCACCACTGTGCATCATCCGATTGTTGAACTCGGCAAGAAGATGGCCGAGACCCTCGTGAACCTGATCGAGGGCAAACCGGCGGAGCGCGTCACCAGAATGCCAACCTCGATCGTCATCCGCGATTCCGTTTAGCGTTTCACTTCAGGCTTTGAAGGCTGTTCCGAGGGCTTCTTTATATCCGCTGCGTTACGAGGGGCCATTTCGGAGCGCTTCCTTTAGGGACGTCCGCCTGTTGGTCCGCATCAGCGTGCGCAAATATATGTTTGTGCTCAACCTGATGGCCAGGATGCCCACCACCACCACCCCGCTCGCAGCGGCCCAAGGCTCCCACCATTCAACACCCCCGTCCAAGATGCGCGTCGGCATGGCGATGGAGGAAAAAACCGGCACAAAGGAAGCCACTCTGAGAATTTCCTCAGGAGCGGTGAAGCTGAGGAAATAAGCCCCGAAGAGAAGGATCTGCATGGGTATTGCTGATGACGCAAGATCCTCGGACCGGGTTGCCATGGATCCGAGGGCGGACCAGATACAGGAGACAGCGAAAAACCCAAGCACAAAGAAGAAGATGAACCATCCGCTGGCCGCCGCGACCCGGCCCAGGTCCGGAATGACATTGACGAAAGCGAGCCCGGTCAGCGCTATGGTGGTCAACGCGGTGACTTGCAAGAATCCGAGGATGAAGTTTGCGCCGATTTTGCCCACCAACAGGTATTTCACGGATGTCGCCGCTGCGAGGATCTCAACAACCCGGCTCTCTTTTTCCTCTACCACGCTCTGGGCTATCGCCAGCCCGTACGTCATGAGTGCGGAGACGAACATGAAGCTGAAAACAAACTTCAAAACGAACAACGAACCGTCGTTGCCTTGCTTTTCGCTGAGAAGCTGCCGCTGAAGCTCCGCCCCCCGGCCGAGTTCTTCCAGATTGACACCGAGTCTTGCCGCATTCGCTGAGGTGGCCGTCTGCTGCACCACCGCCGCGACTGCTTGCTCCAAATCGGGGTTGATGGATCCGTTACCGACTAATTTCCAGAGGGCCGCACCAGTGTTGTCCATCACTGGAATCAGTGCTGCGTCAGTGGTTCCGTCCGATACCTTGTCCAAGGCCACAGCCGCTGCGTCGACGCGGACCACCGAGACCTCGTCAGGAGAGTCGGGCTTCAGCGTCCGCAAGAGATCACCGCTCTGATGTACCACTGATGTGCCGGCGTCATCTATGACTGCAATCGAATGGTTCTCCGTCTTATTGGAGAAAAATGAGAGCGCCGCTATACCCAGGACCACCAGTATCAAGGTGGAAGCAATGCCAATCCTGAATGTCTTCTCGCGAACCTTCATTCCCATTTCACGGAGAAGTACCACTACCCATGCCGGACGCTGTGTTGTGGTCATTTGTTCGTAGCCAGGAAGCGTTCGGTCAGGGAAGTGTGTACCCGCGAGAAAGACGTCACGGCACCAAGGCTGACTGCCCGCAACAAAACCTCCTGTTCCACGCCGGGTTCCGCGGGACTGAACTCCACCCAGCCTGGCCCCTGTCCCAGGATTGTGATTCCTCGAACTGCTTTAAGCGACGACATGTCCTCACCCATTTCCAATCGATAAGTCGGCATATCAGCGTCTGAGTCCGCGTTGGTGACGCCGTTGACCCGGATACTTCCGTCCACCAGCATCACCAGCTCGTCACACAACCTTTCAACAAGTTCCAACTGATGGCTTGAGAAGAGCACCGGGACACCCTCCTGAGCCTTTTCCCGCAGCACTGTGCTCATGAAATCGACAGCCAACGGATCAAGTCCTGAGAACGGCTCGTCCAGGATGAGGCATGTTGGTCCGTGGATCAGGGCCGCAATGATCTGCACCCGCTGCTGATTTCCAAGGGAAAGGGACTCGAGGAGTTCGTCTTTCCGACCTATCAGGCCGAAAGCGTCCAAAAAGCGATCCGCCCTGAGAACCGCCTCCTTGCCGGAAAGGCCATGGATCTCGCCGAAGAATCGAAGCTGCGTAGCGATAGTCTGCTTGGGGTAAAGACCTCGTTCTTCCGGCATGTAACCGAACGTCCGCTGATGCGCACGGGTGATGGGGGCGCCATCCCAGCTGACGTAGCCGTCGTCCGCAGAAAGCAGACCCATTCCGATCCGCATGGTTGTTGTCTTTCCTGCGCCGTTTGCCCCTACGAAACCGGTCAGGCAGCCCGGCCGAACGGAGAAGGAAACATTCTCAAGAACCCGTCGCTCTCCATAGAATCTAGTGACCTCGTGGTATTCCAGCACTTAGGCGCCTTCCAGATTGGCCAGGTCCCCGACGCTCACGGCGATACGTTCACCGGAAAAGAGTGAATCGAATGTTGCGGCGACGAGCTCAGGTGTCACTTCACGCAGTTCCGCTCCTATGTTGTGATAACGGTCCAAAGGAATCCCCCTGCTCATGAGATTGGCGAAATAGTCGGCCTTGGTTTGAGTGCTGTCCGAGACGTTCCTAAGTTCGTTTTCGCAATACTTGATGGCCTGCGCGATCTCTGCCTTGGCTGGCGGGTAAGCCCTGAAAGACTTCTCCTCGCGTTTCATTTCCCTGGCAGCTGCGGCGAAAGCGGAGGAACCGGCAACGATTCGCGTGGTGGCAACGGGACGGCCGGCTATGGTTCGTCTACCGACGATGCCCCCTGTGCGGGCAATAACGGTTTCCAGTAAGGGGTTCCTGTGGAGTCGGGAAAGAGGAGACCCTCCGTAGAGTGCGGCGGTGATATACCGTGCCGCCTCCGGTATGCCGGCAGTATCAGGTTCAAGAAAGTAGCTTGAGTGCACCGTGGTGGAGCCGTCCACGTGAACGTCTTGTCGCAGGTTTGGCCGCTCTGGCAAAGCCAGCGCCTTGTGCGTTCCTTCGCGGTCTTCCGGAAGTCCCAGCGTTGCCAGGGACTCTTCCAGTTCATCGGCGTCAATATTGCCGATTACCACCAAGGTGGCTGCGGTCTTGGTGAAGATGCGCCTGTTTGGAAGTTCGGTTTTGCCATGCGTATGCATTCCTGTCCAGCCGGCAGCATCGATGAGCAACTTCCGCGCAATGACATCGGAGAGCATCCCGAGTGATTGCGCTGGGCTTTGCGGAGAAGGCGTAAGCGGAGGCCAGTCGCGGGATATGCAGTCCTCAACGGCACCGAACCAATCAGGCAGACTTGCCTGTTCAGCCCGCCCGGAGAACTCGATCATCTCGCCGTCAGCTCTCACATCCATATCCAGGGATCCGGCAAGTGCCGGCCTAAGAAACTCCATGCGTCGACGAATGCCGTCCACTATCCTCCGGACACCCCAGGGATCTTCCCAGCCGATGCCATCGGTAGCGAACCTCAGCCTGAGTTCTACGAGCGAACTACGGTTCTCCCTGCAGAGTGCGGTGGAAATCCCGCTACGGGTGGAGGTGGTGAAGGACAAGGACTCGGCGAGGCCGGTTGACTCGGGTTCCCGCACTTCGGCGTACGAGGCCAAACCAACGGTGGGACCCCATCCCAGGGCTTGGGCCTTAGCATCCCGACCATCAGGGATGGTGATGGTCCCGAGTGTCTTTTGGAGGTCTCCGGACGCGGTCACCATTCCGGTTCCTTTGGTCGGCAAGATATTGACTACCGCCCTTTTCTTAGCCACCAAAGACTGCGCTGCTCTGGCCAGGTCTGTGGCCGTAAGCGCTGCAACGCTTTGCGGCAAGGATGAGATGAGGTCCGGGTCGCCGAACAGGAGCTGGGATTTGCCAATGAATCTGCAACGGTCGAGCAAGTCGGTTCCCGTGAGCAAGTAGTGACGCCGCAAGGTTCCCAATGCTGGTTGCAGATGCCTGGCCACCGCGGCCGGATCCCGGAAGGCAGCCAACGCGTTATCGAACGCATCCACCGCGGAATCGCAGTCAGCCCCGTTTCCCACGGTCAGCACAACATTGAAAACCTCGGGAGTCACGGCGTCAAAGGCACCGAAGTAGCCTGTTTGTGCATCGATGTCAGCAAGCGAGCTTGATTGACCCGACTGCAAGCTAAGAAGTCTGGCCAATGCATTAAGCGCCAGATACGAATCTGGTTCGACATCGGGACCTGGAATTCGATAGCTGATGGACACTCCGGGCAGGGTCACGTTCGGGTCATGGAAGGAGGCCGCCCTGCTGGCCAGGAGTTCCGCATCGTCCAGCCGTGTGCGGCCTTTGGTTGCCCGCGGCGGGACTGATCCAAAGTACCGATCAGCAAGCTGCTCGACCTGTTCCATGGAGTGCCGTCCGCTGACGGTAAGGACCGCATTTTCCGGGGTGTACCAGTCGTGGAAGAACTCTGCACAGTCATCAAGGGAGATGGAACGAAGTCTGTTCATATCACCGTAGCCATCATGGGCGTTGGCATAGTCGTCAAAAAGCAGGTTCGATGACTTGGGCCAAGGAAATCCAGCATAGGGATCCACCGCTGTGTTGTAGTAGATCTCTTGCTGAACCAGTTCCAACTGCTCCTGAAGACTCCGACGCGTGAACTGGGGGGCTCTCATACGGTCTGCTTCGAAGTACATGGTCCGTTCAAGGTCCCACGGCGCAATCAGGTGTTGATAATCCGTGTAGTCCTGGTGCGTGGTGCCATTGACGTAACCGCCCGTAGCCTTCACCCGGGCGTAGAACAGTCCTTTGGGTACGCGTTGGCTCCCTTGGAACATCAAGTGTTCGAAAAGGTGCGCAAAGCCCTCCTTGGACTCCGGCTCGGAGCGGAATCCAACACCGTAATGTACGGTAACTGCGGTTCTGGCCACCTCGTCCGTGTAGTCGGCAATGACGCGCAGCCCGTTGCCAAGTTTGATAGTCCGCAGTTCTCTTGCAGAGGTGGTGGTTTGTGTTGGCACTTAGCGTGATCCCATTCCTGACTCGACGAGATACCGGACAAATCTGAGGTTTTCGACAATTTCGGGGGTGACTTCATGGGCGGCATATGCCACAAAGTCATGCTGATGCATCAGGATGCGCAGTATTGCAGCACGAAAGTCGTCAGGAACGAGTCCGCGGCCGTAGCCGTCCTCGAAGGCTTGAATGGACAGTTGCAACTCTTCCGGGTTTATCCTCTCGGCGCGGCTCATCTCCAAGAGTTCTCCGAGGAAGTAGCCGATGTCCAGACTCGGGTGTCCCACGCAGAGAGCTGGCCCGGTCAGGACTTCCAGCACCGATTCGTACCCAACGTGGATGCTGCCCATACCGAACTGTCCGTGGCAGAGAGTGGTGCTGGATGCCGCCAGTAAGGATTCGCACCATGCTGCCAAGGTGTTCCAGACTGAATCCCCCAGCACCTCCCGGACCACCGGTGTGAAGTGGGCTCCATGAAAGTCCGGGGAGAGTCCCCTGAACCAGGCGTCGAGCCTCAAGTAGGGTTCTGGACCCCCGGTATCGCTGACATCGTGGTCCTTATCTCGGGAATGCAAGGTCTTGAGGAAATTGCCGGCAGCGTGCGAGACCGCTGGCCACTCTATGCCCCCATCCCCTGCAAGAACACCGTCGACTAACGTGGATTCACTGCGCACTGAGAAGATCCACTCGAAACCCGTGAATCTTCCGGCTACCACTACCGCAGGCCCGTCACCTTCGCCGTGGCCAACGTTCCGCAGTTCATGGGTCACCTGGCCGCGCTTGTAGGAGTGGCTGGCGCTGACCCGACTGAACTGCTGCCGGATTTCGTAACCGTCCGCGGCTGTGATGATGAAGGATGACGCAATATCGTTGACCGCTGTTTCGCGGCCCAGGCCCGGCAGCTGAACGGTTTGGTTCACCATGATTGCGCCTCTCCAACCCGGGCCTGTTCGTGTCGAAGTGCTTCTGTCAGCTTCACGACATCGGAGATTTCCCCGGGCGCTCCTTGATAAATATCGCCGGAAGTGACACTGACTGCGGTACGTGGCGGAACAATGGCCATGTTCCCCGCCGCCGAGATTTCTTGCCAATGGCTTTTGTACGCCCGGCTCTGAATCCCGCCCGGCGGCAGCGCCGGAACAAAGACAACAGGTTTGGCGGTGCACTGAATGGCGAGGACCGAAGGACTGTCCCCCCTGCCTCCCGCCACCCGTGAAAGAAAGTCAAGGGTTGCGGGAAACACGGCGAACGAATCCGTCCAATTTTCAAGCTCCACATGCAGGGCCTCGTCGGCATCACTCCATTCATCCAGTTTCACTGGGTGGCCTGTGCGATGCGCCAAAGCCGAGGGGGTGACAAACCTCAACGCTGATCTCGTCACGACCACCCTGACACTCAGATCGGGATAAAGCTGCCTTAGAACATACAGGTGCGTGGGGGCGTCCGCCGCGGAAGGCGATCCTGTCACTACGATCAAAAGACGAGCCGGCCCGCCGCCGTCGGTATCTCGCTTGTCTCCCGGATTCATCCTGGACTGACCTCCGTCAGTATGGTGGCCAACTCCTCCAGCGCCGCATCGGCACTGACTGATGCCACACCTGTGGTGTTGAGGACCAGTTCATCGACGCCTGCAGCCTTGTACGACTGCAGTCCCTCGCCAATCCGGTCCAACGACCCTCCCAGAAAGACTTCCCCCGCCAACAAACGACCGGTGGATTCCGAGGGCGTGCCCGTTGTAACATCGATGCCCGCGCGGGCCAACATGTCCTGGTAGTGCGGGGCGCCCAGGTGCACTTGGCTTCCCTCCCAGAGCAACTTCGCGTGTTCCCTTCCAGGAACTTCCCGGGCAACCGGAACTACCGAGACAATGCGAGGCGACGGCCTGCCCGCCGACTCGGCGGCGGCCTGTAATGCTGGCTGCAGGATCGTCGATATATAGGAAGGCGGGCACATCCATGTGATTGCCACGTCTGCGACTTCTCCGGCCAAAGCGGCCATTCTTGGGCGGAGGACCCCTAGACCCAGTTCCGCGATATTTGTGTGCAGCGGGGGCAGCTGGGCGTGCAGCGAAAAATATTGGCCATCCCTGCTTACCGGCCGCCCGGTCAGCAGTTCACGAACAATACCCAAATATTCGCGCATAGCCGTTAAGGGGCTGGAGTACGGTCGCTGCATGACGCTTGCTTGGAAGCTCTTGGCACCCGGACCGAAACCGGCAACCATGGGTTGCTTGCTGAGTGCCATGACACTGTTGATTTGAACTGCCGCCTCAAGCGGACTGCGTAAAGGTATCAGCGCCACCCCGGAACCCATCGGCACCCCGACTCCTGCAGCACTTAGTGCGGTGAAGAGCTGATAAGAGTCAAGCAGAAGCCCTTGGCCCTGCCACAGGCTGTGACCCGGGCTGTGTTTTACCATTGCCGCGAAGGGCATCGCGGCCCGGACATCCAGAGGCATGACCGGCAGCAGGACGGACAGCTTCACTGCGGCACCAGCTGCCCTTCATCTGTCTCCGTCCTCTTGTTCAACGTCTGTTCGCTGGCCAGCAAAGTGTAGGCCTGGCTGTTAAGTAAGAGCTCCTCATGTGTGCCTTCGGAAGCTATTTGGCCACCGTCAAGAACCACGATCTTGGATGCATTTTGCACCGTGGAAAGACGGTGAGCGACCATAAGAACAGCCCGGTCGCGGGACATTTCACGGACGCAAAGCCGAAGCTTCTCTTCATTGACGCCGTCGAGTTGGGAGCTGGGTTCATCCAGGAGGACAAGAGGCGCGTCCGAGAGGACTGCCCGGGCGAGGGCGAGCCGCTGCTTTTGCCCTCCCGAAAGATCGGTGCTGCCGCCGATTTCGGTGTCCAGGCCCTCCGGAAGGGCCTCGATGCACTCTTCCAATCCCAGCATCCGGAGTACTTCGCCGAGTCGGTGTTCCTGGACCTCAGTGGTGCGCCCCAAATTAAGGTTCTCGCGGACAGTCCCCTGAACCAGGGTGAACGATTGGTCCACATAGGCTATGTTTCGCCGGACCTCACTCAGAGACAAATGCTCAATCGGGTTCCCAAAGAACGTGATTGCTCCTGACTGGTCCACGGCGAAGCGTTCGATGAGATCAAGAATGGTGGTCTTGCCGGATCCTGATAGCCCCACCAAAGCAGTCAAACCCCGGCGAGGCACATCGAAAGTCACGTCCTGCAGAACCGAAGGGCCCCCGTAACCGAACGACACGCCGTCGAAAGTAACCGCCGAAGGCGCGTCTACTTGCAGGGTCCCCTCGTCGGTTGCGTTGACGCTGGCTGCATCCGGGTCTGGTTCAAAGGCCTTCTCCGTAGGCATTGCAAAAACACTCTCAAAGCGTGCACGGGCAACCATTCCTCCTTGGATGGTTGTCAGGCCGGACACAGCCATCACAACAGGTCCTACGAGCTGCAAGAGATACAACAGGAAAGCAATGTATGTGGGCAGGTCGAGGTCCCCGCCAATGACCCGTGTGCCACCGCCGACCAGAACGCCCACCAAAGCTATTTGCTGGCCCAGTGTTACCGCCGGCACGAGCATGGATTCGATGCGGGATGCCGAGACTCCAAGGTCGGCCAGTTCATCCGCCCTCGTGGTCAGGCGGCGAAGGATCAAGCCCTCAGCCCTGTAAGCCTTTATCGCGGCTATAGCCTGCATCTGATTGACGAAATTGTCGGAGAGACTCCCGATCCGATCCTGCAGTTCCTTGTACTTCTTGCGGAGCGAAATCATGAGGAATCCGATGACCACAAAAGCCGCAGCGAAACACGCGAGAGTGATCAGCAAGAGTACCCAGTCAAGCAAACCCATGATTGCCAACGTGCCGAGCAGTATCAAGGCACTGGTTGGCAGCTGCAACGGACCAATGTCGATTGCGGCCTTTACCTGGAATGCATCGGCGTTGAGGCGGGCCGAAAGGTTCCCGACCCCTTCTTCTTTGATGTCCCGAAGCCTCATTCCTAGGGAATGGGCCATGACGCGGCCACGCAACCGGCCGATGATGCGTTCGCCGGTCCTGCCCACAAGAAAAGTGGCGATGGCCCCTGCCACGGCTCCCCCGAGCCCTGCCACCACCATCCAAAGTGATGGCAAGAGCAACGGAGATCCGGCCTGAATCGCTTCGATGAGCTTGCCTACCAAGTAGGGGAAGGCCAACGTCCCGGCGACAGAGGCAAGGCCCAGCACTCCGATGAGTACCATGTTGAATCGTCCGTGAGCCATGAATTCACGGGTGATGCTGACCTTCGACGGATCACTTCCGTCAGGTGACGTCGACGAGGCTTCTGGAGAGGTCATGAAGCAGACCCGGCAGTTACCGGCACAAGTTCAATCAGGGTACGGAAAGGGTGGTCGTCCCTGACGAGTTCTGCTTTCAATTTTGCTGGCGCCGCAATGCGACTAATGTCTTCCAAGGTCCTCACCGGGGCTGGCACCAGGGTACTCATGTAGAGATCCAACTCAGCGACGTTCGGGGTCATCATCTCGTAACGGAGGTTTATCTCCCCCAGAAGTATTTTCGCCCCGGGCCCGGCAGCCGCAGCCACGTTCGTGAGAATCTCGACGGCTTCCGAGTCAGTCCAGTCATTAAGGATTCCGGAAAGGAGGTAGACGTCGTATCCCTGCGGCAACGGTTCGAAGAAGCTACCGGCGATGGACTCGGCCCGTTCGGAAAGCCCGGCGGCGGCAATCTCGTCTCCTGCTATGGATGCCAGGTTGGGCAGATCCAAGGTGGCCCCCGTCAGGTGTGCATGGGCTTGCAGGAGGTTGATAAGTACCATCCCGTTGTTGCCTCCGATGTCTATGACTTTGCCGACTCCAGACCAGTCATATCCGTGGATGATCTCCTCTGCTCCGTACACCGGCCCCCGGTTACCGTCGCTCCGCAGAGACTCCAAGTACTTCGGATCATTGTTGAGGTCGTCCCAGTATCTGGATCCAAAGACTGATGCATGGCACGTTTCGCCGGTAGTGATGGTGTGCAGGAGACCCACCAGCCCCAATTGGGATCTGCCAACGCCGCCGTTAACGTCCAGGATCCTGCGGATGGACAACGGTGAGGTGGAGAGAAGCGGCTCGGACAGACTTGTGTTTTCAAACTGGCCCGACTCGTTCTCTACGAAAATTTCCATCTCGGCCAAGTACGACAACAATTTGCGCAGATGCAGCTCGCTGGTGCTTGTTGCCTCCGCCAGCTCCGTGACGGTCTTGGGCCCTTCTGCCAGGAGATCGGCAATGTTCAATGTCGCCGCGACCCTTAGCGCCATCGGCTTAAGGACACTGGCGAGATCGAGCAGTCGGAGCATTGCAGTCGGGTCGGATGTGGTGTTGTCTTCAAGAGTGTTAGTCACGGGCGTTGCTTTCTGGCTCTACGGCGGCAAAAGGGAATGGAGATCAAACGGGGCGGATCAACTTCCTGATCCGCCCCGTCTGACCTTTGATCTTTCAGAGCTGACTAAGGCTTGCTGCTAGCAGCCGAGCCTCCAACTAACGCCTGCCCCGGCACCACTGACGGCACCGGATACAAACAGCTTGCTCGTGGCAATCGACCACAGAGCCAGCGTCGGGGTTGCTGCAGGCGCATCTGAATCCGCCGTGAATTCGAGTTCATCTGCTGCCGCGTACTGCTTGTACCCGGAGACGAGTTCCATGAGGTTTCCTGTTGCTTGGGACTGTGCGTTCATGTGTTCGCTCTTTCTCGATATTTGATCAAAAAAATGACGTACTACTGCTGTTCTTGATGTTGAACTAACGCTTGGGCGGCCCGCCCGTGCTTGTAAAGTACGAAAAAGCAAAGCTCGCAAGGAACCCGCAAAGCGGAGAACTGGCAGGCGTGTCTCCTTCGGCCGTGAAGGATATTTCATCGGCTGCTGCATAGGTTGAGTAGCCCGAGACAAGGCTCATAAGCTCTTTTGTTTCCATTTATTCACCCCCATTCATAAATAGATGCCGACGTTCCGTTGGGCAGCCGGCTGCACTTGTTGCAGTTATCTGCCCGGTCCGCCGCTCGTAATGTACGAGAATGCGAAACTTGCCAGAAAACCGCAGATCGGCGTGCTGGCCGGTTCACTGGACTCTGCCGTGAAAGACAACTCATCAGCAGCGGCGTAGGTCGAGTACCCCGAGACAAGGCTCATCAGCTCTTGTGTTTCCATCGATTCACCCCCCTTCGTGAAATGGAAATTTGAAGTTTGCCGGTTTTCCGGCAAAACCTTTATCCGGCGGCGTTCATAGCCGGCCGGGCCGGGTCTACCCCGGCTGCGGTGAGCTGGTACATAAGCTCCTCATCCAGATTGCGGCCCTTTTGTGCACTGGTGATGAGTGTCCTGGCATAGAGAAGCGAGCGGTGCTGTCCAAAACTAAGAGCCCGCATGGTTGGCCGGAGGTCATTTGGCTCTTCGGCTATGGCTATGCCTGGGGCAATGCGCTCTGCGAAGACCGACGTCTGCGTCCCGACTCCGGAAACGTCGGAAAGGGCGTACGAAAGCGTCTTTATTTGATCCAGCCGCGGATCACCAATGTAGGCCACGATTGCGTCGTTGCGCGGGTAGGCCGCCGGGTCGGATAGAACTTTTGCGGAGTAGCGGTTGCCCAGCGATTCCAACGCGGCAAGGACAGATCCCCACGCCTTAGGTGCATGCTCAGCATGGGTAACGTTCACATACAGACGCACTGTTCTGGCTGGTTTTGGCGCCAGTGACGCTGCCGCGCCGAGTGTGTAGAAGAAGCCTGGAGAGGCTGCTGGCCTGGCTGCGGGCAAGGTCACCAGAATGTTGCTGTTGGCCACCGGATTGCTCCGCCTCGAGATCACCAACCGGTTCTCAATGCAGACTTTCACTCCTTCGATGGATATCAGCGAATGAGTTTCCTGCATCCCATCGGTCGTAGAAGCTCCGAGATAGACAGCGGGTTGTTCAAATTCCGGAACCGGAATCTGTTCCGACAGCTGTTGCTCGAAGGCGGCAATACGCTGAGGCCTTAAAGCTCCGGAGCCATCGTCCTGGCAGGCATGGAATTTTCTGTAGATTGCATTAGCCAGGGTGACTTCCAGATAGCGCTCATCCGGAAGATCCAAGCGTTCGCCCAGGATCCACGCGCCTTCACCGGCGGGTTCGATACTTATTGCTTCGGAGAGTACGGCCAGGGTGGAAGTACTAACCACGGCTTCGGGCACCAACAACGATTCGCTCATGCGGTCTCACCCCCCAGCCCCAGTACTGCAGCAAATTTTTCAGGCTGCAGGACCATGGAGCGACCGATGCCGGCAGCGGCCCGTTCGATGGGTGGAAGAGTAGAACGGAACTGACTGCTGGCCAGCAAGCGATCATGAAGGTGCCAGCCGGCAAAGCCAGTTGCACGGACCGCTGTTTCATCATCAGCAAAAGCGGACTTTGCACTGTAGCCGGACCAGAACTCAGCGATGTGCGGACGGAGTTCAAGGAGTTTCGCAACACCGCGCTCAATGATGAGGTCGTGATCCAGATGAAGCTCTATATTCGGAGCGCTTTGGTCTGCACGCACAATGTCCATGATGGCCCGGTACACCCATTCGCCTGCATAGCTGCCGATATCCCGGGCAGGATCGGCGAGCCTGAACTCCTCCCAGTCCAAGATGTGGATCTGGTTATCTGAAATCATCACCTGGTCCAGGCGAAGGTCGCAGTGCGAGGGAACGCGAGGCGACTTTTCTTCTTCGATAAGCAGATGCTTCACCGCGGCTGCGAATGCAGTGTCGTCCTGGTGGAGCTTCACAACCTGCAACTCACCCCAGGTGCTGTTGAGGTAGCGGTCCAGCGGGAATTCATTGAAGTGGACGGTTTGGGGAAGATCCGGCTTGGAGGTGTCGTAGTGGACTGCGCCCCACGCTTCCGAGGCGTGGAGTTCCCCGATGGCCGAGCCGACTTCGCGGGAGCGTTGTGGATCTCCGGTACCCTGGATGACCTGCGCTGCCAGGGACTCCCCATCGCCGAGGGCCTCAAAGACAACCTGTCCTCGGTCGGAATCGGCGCCCAGCAGGTGGGGACTCCGAAGATGAATATACGTGCTTGCTGCCTGATGGCGCTCGAAGGACGCGATACGGCTGAACCGCTGGTCAACGCTTTCTTTCGGCCCGAGAAGTTGCTTGGCGAACACCCTGCGACCAGTGGACGTCTCACCAACCCAGCTGTCATTTCGACCCACCGGAGAGACCAGCGTGCCGGGCCGAAACTCCCCCAGCCCAAGGTCGCGGATCAGGTCCACAAGCCCTTCAGCCTGTTCAAGAGGTTTAGCCTGAGTGGCCATTTCCAAGTTTTTAGCGTCAACAGCTCGCGCCCGTTGATCAGCCAGCACATGTGTCATTAATCCCGCATCCCCCAATACGTTCGTCAAGGGGTCAGCGCATTTTTCGGCTGACTCCCCTTGACCTGACAAGAGCCTACAGGTGAATGCAATCCTGTCAATTCGATCTTTTGAGGGAGGAATGGCACTGCATTGGCGAAATGTCCTCTGCCGCACCAGTTCAGGTGCAACCTGAACTCATACTGACGAACCAACCAGAGGCATATACCAGAGGACGGAGTGCTTGTCTAGTGCCGCTTTCTCGAGCTGTCAATAATTTCCTGAAGAAAACTTACATGGCCATCAAAAGCTGCTTCCCCCTCGAAGGTAAGCGCAGCCCAGGTCTTTGATCTGGTCTCAACAGTCTTCTTTGTCAAAGCCACATATCCGGCTTCGTTGAGACTCTTCAAGTGCTTGCTTAGCGTTGAATCGGAAATTCCCAAAGACTGCCGAAGGAATCCAAATTCGCTAAGTCCAAACTGGCGCAGGAGACTGCATATTCGAAGGCGCACCTGCCCGTGAATAACCTCATCAAAAACGTACCGTGAGTCCTCCACGCTCATCACCGAGTGCCATTGTACGAGGTAATAAAAGCCTTCTCCATACGCTGGCTCATAACAAGCGTGAGCACTAAAGCAAGAGTCGCAGAAGCAATGAGAATCCACAGTTGACCTGAAATGGTGTACAGCCACACTCCCGCGACCCCGAGACAAATCAAGGTAGCCAGAAGTTGCAACCCGATCCTCCGCGAAGCGCTGCGCTCCCAAGGGCTGGCTTGCACATGCGTCAGCCGTGGCCGCAGGAACCCAAGAACCGTATAGAGGACGGCAGCGGCGCAGATCACCGTAATGAACCAACTGGTTGGCAGTGAGAAGGCGAGGAGAAACCCGGCGACACAGGCGCTTTGGAGAATGTGGTACCAAAGCGGGGCCGCAGCGGAGGCCGCGGCCCTCGCTCCGTCTGTGCGGAGGAACGCGAGGTCTTCGGCGGCAGAGTCGGACGTGGGCGGTTGGTGGTTTCTGCTATTTTCCATACCGGAAAGCTATTACTTTCCGACTCGGAAAGTCAAGGCTTTCCGTAGCGGAAAGTATCAAGAATGCGCTCTGGGATCCAACGTTTGCCCAGTTCGGACTCGCTTGCGGACAAACGCACGGGCTCCACACCGCCCGATGTAAAGTCGCCGGCCGTGGAGTTTGCATGAAAGCATGTGG
Organism: Arthrobacter sp. M2012083; assembly: GCF_000281065.1. Lineage (GTDB taxonomy): Bacteria > Actinomycetota > Actinomycetes > Actinomycetales > Micrococcaceae > Arthrobacter. The sequence goes on along the minus strand of NZ_AKKK01000010.1, from coordinate 8,559 downwards.
CCATGAATGACGCACCGACTATCGGTTACGCAGCAATGCTTGAGCAGTTTCATCCCACGGAGGCTCTGGACCTCGCGGAGTACGCTGAGCTCCGGGGATTCTCCGGAGTCATGGCAGCTGACCACTTTCAGCCCTGGGTTCCAGCCCAGGGTCAATCAGCCTTTGTGTGGAACGTCTTGGCCGCAATCGGAGAACGCACCAAAGGGGACTTTGGACCGGGAGTCACGACGCCTACCTTTCGCTGGCACCCGGCCATGGTTGCCCAAGCTTCGGCAACAATGGCGGCAATGTATCCAAACAGGCATTGGCTTGGCCTCGGCTCAGGAGAGGCCCTGAATGAGCACATCATCGGAACATATTGGCCCGAAGCGCCGGAACGCATAAATCGCATGTTCGAGGCCGTTGACATCATACGAAAGCTTTTCACAGCGTCTATCGCCGGGAGGGATGTCAGGCACGACGGACAGTTTTACAAAATGGAAAGCACTCGGCTGTGGACCATGCCCGACGTAGCACCGGACATCCTCATTGCTACTGCCGGGCCTGTCACCGCCAAGCGTGCAGGACGTGCCGCAGATGGATTGATCACAGTGGGCGCGCCGCTCGAGAAGGTGGCGGGATTGATAGACAAATTCAATTCCGGCGCGCGCGAATCAGACCGGGACCCGGACTCTCTGCTCAAGGTCCTTCAGTTGCACATCAGCTGGGCGCCGAGTCATGAGGAAGCCTTGGCGAACGCAATGGTCGAGTGGCCCAACGGGGGGATGAAATTCCCGAAAGCAGATATTAGATCGCCCTTTGAGATTGCACAGATTGCCAAGATGGTGCGTCCAGAAGATTTCGACGGCCGGGTACTTATATCTGCTGATCTGGATGAGCATAGGAAGCACATCCAAAGCTATTTGGATCTCGGTTTTAATCGCATCTACCTGCACAATGTTGGGCGCAACCAACGCGAATGGATTGATGCCTTTTCAACAAAGGTTCTACCGGAGTTGATACGATGAGACTGGCGTTGGAAATATATGACTTACCAGGGCTGCCGGAAATTGGCATGGGCGACGACCTTACAGCAATCATTGTCGCGAAGTTTGGCGATGAATTACACGACGGTGACATTGTTGCCATTTCCTCGAAGATTGTCTCGAAGGCTGAAGGAAGAGCAGTTCCCGCCAGCGAACGGGAACGTGCCGTAGCGGCTGAAACCGTCCGGGTGGTGGCAGAAAAGACGCACGCGTTGGGTGTGACGCGCATAGTCGAGAACCGGTTGGGAATTGTTGGTGCCGCCGCGGGTGTGGACAGCTCCAACTGCCAACCAGGAACTGTGCTGCTCTTGCCGTCCGACCCTGACGCCACAGCCCAGGCAATCTGCACCGCGCTCCGGGATAAGACGGGTCTGAATCTGGGAGTCCTGATCACGGACACCCTTGGCCGGCCGTGGCGGGCCGGACATACCGATATTGCGATCGGCGCGGCTGGCTTCACTGTCCTTGATGACATGCGCGGCCGGCCCGATGCGTATGGCAGGCCCATGGAGGCCAGCATAACGGCAGTCGCTGATGAGGTAGCTGCAGCTGCTGATTTGGTGAAAGGAAAAGTAAGCCAATGTCCAGTGGTCGTCCTGAGAGGCTTAAAGAAGTTCGTCCTCAGTGCGCAAGAGGATGCACGCAGCCCGCATCAAAATGCTGCGCGCCTGATCCGGCCTGCGTCTGAGGACATGTTCCGTTTGGGCAGCGCCGAAGCGTACGCGGCCGGGTTCGCCGAAGGCCAAAGCGCCTCGTCCGCAAGTTTAAGGACTTCCGATGGCGACGTCGGTGGTGCATTGATCTAACCGAAAACAACCAGCGGACGTCCAGACCTTGGATGAACCAGAATCGCGGCCTCGACGCCGAAGACCTTGAGAATGGTTGCCGGTGTCAGTACTTCCTCCATCGGACCCGCCGCAACAATCGAACCGCCGTCGAGAAGAATCGCGTGCTCACAGAATTGCGCGGCAAGGTTGAGGTCATGGATGGCAGCCACAACTGTCATGCCTTTCAGGGCAAGTCCCTGTAGGAGGCGCATTGTTACCAGTTGCGCCCCTATATCAAGATGGTTTGTGGGCTCGTCCAAGAGAAGCACGCGAGGCTGTTGTGCCAAGGCCCTTGCGACGTGGATTCGCTGCTTTTCCCCTCCGGATAGGGTGTGAAAGTGCCGTTCCCCGAACGCAGCCATTCCCACCGTTTGCAGGGCGGCAGATGCAGCAGCGTAGTCATCCGTGGAAGGGCCGGCAAACATGCGTTGGAAGGGTGTCCTACCCAGCAGGACCACATCCAGAACCTTGAGCGGCTGCTCGCTCACCACGGCCTGCTCAACCAAAGCTATGCGTTGCGCCCGCATTCGCGGGGATACGGACGCGAGGTCTTCTCCGTCCAACTCGACCCTTCCTGAGGCCGGTCGCAGAATGCCTGCCAAGAGATGGAGGAGGGTCGACTTGCCTGCTCCATTTGCCCCCAGCAAAGCGGTCGTACCTCCGCCGTTGATAACGCAATCGAGTTCCTTAATGAGGTACTTCCCCTGAACTGAGTAATTCAGATCCAACCCCGACAATGTCCCCTCAAGCACTGGCTGCTGCGCCAAGGTCATCATGTGCCCCTCTTTTGCCGCCAAATGAGGAAGGCGAAGGCCGGGGCGCCAACCAGCGCCGTGATAACGCCCACGGGAATCTCCCGTGGGGACAGTACGGAGCGGGCAACAGTGTCAGCCCAGATCAGGAAGATTGCGCCGGTGAACGCGCTCAAAGGAAGCACGGTGCGATGCCCGGCACCTGCCAGCAGGCGCACAACATGAGGGATCACCAATCCCACGAAGCCAAGAGCGCCGCTGACGGCCACCATGCACCCTGTCAAGAGGGCCACGGCGCCCATCATCGCCCAGCGTATTCGGGTGGGATTAAGGCCCAGTGACGACGCAGCCGAATCCCCGAAAGCAAATGCATCGAGCATCCTGCCGGTAAGCAGAATGGGCACGCCGGCCAGCAGGAATCCGACGATGGCGATGCCGACTGAAGACCACGTCGAGCCAGACAGAGAGCCCATCAACCAGCTCAGAACTTCCCTGTACGAGTCCCCTTGGGCAGTCCAGAAGATGACAAATGAGGTCAGAGAGGAGGCTAGGGAAGATACTGCAAGTCCTGCCAAGACGGTCCGGGTGGTTGAGAGACGGCCAAAAGAGGACGCCAAACCCAAAGCGATGGCCATTGCCGCCAGAGCTCCCGCGAAGGCCGCCAGCGGCAGCAGGAGGGCTACGCCCAGCAGCAGGACTGATACTGCTGCGAGCGAAGCTCCTGAGCTGACACCAAGAAGGTACGGATCGGCCAACGGATTCCTGGTCAATCCTTGCATTACCACACCGCCCACAGCCAACCCGGCTCCCACGACCGCAGCAGTGACCACCCTGGGTAGTCGCAGCTCCCAGATGATGGCATTCTGAACCTGTTTGGACGGGTCCGGACCAGTGGCTCCGAACTTCTCAGCAACACCAGCAAGGACTTCCGCTGGAGAGATGTAGGTGGGGCCGACTGCGGCAGCAGCCGCTAGGGACAACAACAAGATGGCCAGCAAGAGCAGGAGAACCAGAGTCAGCTTACGCTTCCTTATCCTGTACGTTGACTCCGGATCCGGTGGAATCAGAACAGGATGCGGCAGCACCCCTACTTGGGAGTGCAACGCCCTCACGACGCTTTGCCGTACAAGGCGTTTGTTTGGTCCACCAAGGACTGGACTGTGTCTACATTCCTGACACCGGCTTCGGACGCTGCAAACGGGACAACTAAGTAGCGTTTGTTTTTCACGGCCTCCAACTGGGACATCACCGGATGGGATTCCAGGACTAATTTCTTCTTCTCCGTGCTACCCCAGCTTGAGTCAACCAAGACGATAGTGTCCGGGTTGCGTTCTGCGATGACCTCCCAGGATGCGGATGCCCAGGATTCCTGGACGTCTGCCATGACATTCACCAAGCCTGCGGCTTCCATCAGCATCTGAGGCGCACCCGTTCCCGCCCCTACGTAAGGGGTCTCGGACCCGGAACTGAACCATAGAGTTGAATGCTTGTCCGCGCTGGGCACTATGGCAGCCAGTTTCTCGCGCTCTTGGGTAACCAACTGCTCCGCCGCAGCTTCGGCGTCGAATATGTGTCCTACCTCGGAAATCCCGGCAAAGACTTTATCAAATGTCAGAGGAGCAGGTTTGTAACCAGACTTGAGACAAGCTGCCGGAGCAACGTAGGTAGAAATGTTCAATTTGGCAAGGGATGAACGGTCCCCCACACCCTCCGGAGTGAAGTTTGACTCCCAACCCCCGAAAATAAAGTCGGGCGAATAGGAAAGCACCGACTCTTGAGCCGGAAGGGACTTGGAGATGACGGGAATCTGTTGTTGCCATTTCTCAGGCACTGGACCGTCCGCAAAGGCACTACCGACAATCCTGTCTCCCAGACCCAATGCAAGCAACATCTCAGTAGCGGTGGATTTTATGGTCACCACCCGCTGCGGAGGTGAGGCAATCTCGAGCCGGGTACCGCAGTTGTCGATCGACATCGGGTATCCGCCGGAGACTGGAGCTTGGGCGGTGGAGTCCCCCGAACAAGCTGACAGCGAGAGCGCTAATACACTAAAAATGGCAAAAAAACGACAGGTGGAATTGGCCCGGTTCATTCGTCCCCAATACGAAGCATCAAGCAGAAAATGATGTCAGAATCCGGCTCCGCCGGTGGCAATCGCCTAAATCAAGGCGCACTCTCCCCGCAAGTATGCCAGGAGGCCAATGGCACCAAGTCTAACCATGAAAAATTCCGGGACATAGCCTGTCCGAACGGAACTAAGCTCCGGGCGTGCCCTTGGGGCCTTATACCGTAGCCTATTTGGGAAGCAGACCATCGTCCGCTTTGCAGTCGGGAAACAGCCATAGGGGGATTGGAACTATTCATGGCTATAAAACTTGGCGAAAAGCGCTGCTCCGTTTGCATCAACGTGGCTTCATCACCGCAGAACCTGCTCTTGGATGGAACTGAAGCATGAAAACCGCTGCCGCCCACGACGTTCGCGGATCGGGAGCCACGCTGACCTCCTCCCTGACGCCAGTGATGCCCCCGGCTCCAGCCTTTCCCAAGTCCAGGACTCACTCAAAACCGTGGACGCATTGACGCCATCATTGAGGCTCTTGGTAGGGGAACTGTGGACAGGTCAAATGTTTTGATGAGCCACTATGTCCGCAAGTTCCATGGTGACCAGCTCAAGTTGTATCGGGTATCCGGCATCCACCAGAGCGCCGGAACGCCAGGCCTTCACCCCCCGCTGTCGCGTTGGACGGACGCCAGGGGAATAGCGGAGGACTGGCTTGCGGGTTCGGAAGGGACGGTTGTCACCGTTTTGGTGCCTGCGGAATGCGTGTGGATAGCGTGCGATCACCATGCTGGTGAGTTGGTGATCAGCCCGCACTCGGCGTGGGGCCATTCCATTGAAGTCATTGAGACGGTCGGCTGGGATTCTCGGTAAAGCTGACTACTGGGTACTCCTCAAGGCGGGGTGGATCGAGGCCGGGTTCATGGACCCGTCACGCTTCTTCCCACCGCAGCAGATCTCCCGGTTGACACTCAAGCACTTCGCACAGTGCTTCGAGCGTAGTAAACCTCACGGCTTTCGCACGCCCATTCTTGAGTACTGCCAGGTTTGCCGGGGTGATCCCCACCCGATCAGCGAGCACTCCCACAGGCATTTTGCGCTTGGCCAGCATGACGTCAATATCCACGATGATCGGCATCAGATCACCTCGTCGAGCTCGGAGCGGAGCTGTGCGGCTTCGACGTCCCGCGCTACGGCTTGGATCAGCAGGGTTCGCATCACCAACACAACCAGGGCCACGCCCCCGGTCATCAACGCCGCTCCACAGATCAGCATGACGATCCCCGGTGCGGTCTCGCCGGGCGCCAGAATCACCGCGATGCCGAACACCAGCACCGCCGCGAAAGCGATGGCTCCAAAGATGATGTCCACGTACCGGAAAGCCCCGTGGGAGAACACCGTCCCTCGGCGCACCATGGTCAGCAAACGCCAAACGCAGACTGCAACCACCTGGACACACAGAATTCCCAGGACCACGATGGCCAGCAGCGCGATGCGAGGACCATCCGGGGCCCCGGCCTCAACCAGATCCGCTGAGAGCAGGGGAACCATCCACACCTGCACAAACAACGAACCCGCCAGCACCATCGCAATGACTATCCGTAGCGCGAGGATGGTCAGTTTTCCCATGGAGACTCCTTTATCGAACAACAGTCTGATTCTATCGATATTCGATACTTAAGCAAGCGGGGCTGCGGACATCAGTTATTAGTCAGCTTGCTTACTAAAGAGTCTTTCCCTAGGCTTGAACAGGTCAGACAAGCAACTCTCACAACGGCGGCTCACGCTCACAAAGCAATCCGCCGCGCAATGGAGGAGGAACAATGTCAGAACACAACATCACAGGCAAGAAGGTCGCATTCCTGTTGACGGACGGCGTGGAGCAGGTGGAGCTCACCAGCCCATGGCAGGCTGTCAAGGATGCTGGCGGCGAGCCTACTCTCGTGGCTCCCTCCAAGGGAAAGCTCCAGGGTTTCAACGGCGTGGAGAAGGGTGACACTTTCGACGTCGACCTTGCGGTAGCCGACGCCAACGCCTCCGATTTCGACGCGCTGGTTCTTCCCGGAGGCGTTGTCAACGCCGATCATCTCCGCGTAGACAAGGACGCGCAGAACTTCACGCGCGCCTTCTTTGAGCAGCACAAGCCGGTTGCCTCGATCTGCCACGGACCGTGGATCCTCATCGAAGCCGGCGTGATCAAGGGCCGCAACGTCACCTCGTATCACACGCTTCAGACCGACCTGAAGAACGCCGGCGCCAACTGGACCGACGAGGAAGTGGTGGTGGATCAGGGCTTGGTCACTAGCCGCACCCCGGACGACCTCCCCGCCTTCAACAGCAAGGTGGTTGAGGAGATCTCCGAAGGCCAGCACGCCGGCCAGACCGCTTAGCGGTCACCCACCCACATACGGCGAGTGCCGCCGTCGTACTTTCACAAGAAGTACGACGGCGGCACTTGGCGTTTCGCTGGATTCTCGCCCGTTGGCTGGGTTAGTAGAGCTTGCTGTAGAAGCCCTTATTGGTTTTGCCGTCGCCGTTGGTGACGTACAGCATGTAGTACTTTCCGCTTCCGAGTGAGTAGGCACCGAAGTTCACGGTGGCGCTCTCGAGGCGGAAGTCCCCGTTGGCGGCTGTTTGTCCGTAGTTCGGGTTGTGCGAGGTCACTGTTGCGGTGCGTTCCTGGACCTGGCCGAGCGGGGTGGTGTATTTGATCTTGATGCTTGATCCGGTCAGGTTGTACCCGTAGACGGTCAGTGCCCCGGTGGCGGGGTTGGCGGCGGAATCGTTGATGATCGGGTCCCCGCCGTTGGCGACGAGGTTTTCAAGCAGGGTCGGGCCTGTGCCGTTGACCTTGCAGGTGAAGTACGGATCCCACATGAAGGAGATGTTCTTCTTCACGGACAGGCCGGTTTGCTGGATCTGACGGTCCAGGCGGGTCTTGGTGGTCTGGCCCCGCAAAGAATCGCTGCCACAGATGTTCGTGGCAACCTCAGGTGCCATGCCTTCGATGTTCGCCCACAGGGTTGCCCCGGTTCCCGTTATTCCCGCGGCGGCTGCTTTGTAGTACTCGCTGGTGGGTGCCTGGTATTTCTCGCCCCAGGTTCCTGTCCCGACGATGGAGGCCGCGAACGGGTCGACGTTGAGGGTGGATTCGTTGCCCATGTAGGCGCCGCCCTTGCCGGTGCCCATACCGTCCTGAGGGGCGATGTAGAGCTTGGTGCCGCTCAATGCCGCGAACTCAGCCGGCAGCGCGAAACTCAATGCGCAGGAAGCAGCAAGCCTCGCAGATGCTGCCGCCGGTGAAGCAGGTGTTTCCGCCGAGGAAGCAGCCCGCGCACGTGCCGCCGCTGACCGTGCAGAGAACGCAGCGAACCGTGCCGACCAGGCAGTCCGGAAAGTCGCGACCCTGGCCGCCCAAGCAACCGCAGCAGCCAACGATGCAAGCAATGCCGCCGCCGCAGCAATCACCAACGCCAACAACGCCGCAGCCGCGGCTGACGAGGCGGCCGCCCAAGCCGGTGTCGCCGCCGACGCAGCACAACGAGCCACCACGGCGGCCAACAACGCCATCACCGCAGCGAACGCCGCAACAACCGCCGCGACCCTGGCCCGCACCACGGCAACCCAAGCCAGAGACGCCGACGTCGCCCGGCTGGCCGCCGAACGCGAATACGGGATCGCCCAGGCCGGCGCCGCCAAAGAGATTGAAGAACTACGACTAACCGCCGAAAAGGCAGCGAAAGACCGCGCGAAAACCGATGCGGCCACTACCCAGCAACTCCTGACCCAACTCACCGCACCTGGTGCCGACGTGGCAGCACTCATGCCAGCCGCCCGGAAAGCCCTTCTCGGCCTCGCCAAAATCGGTGGGCCATGGGTAAAAGCCGGTGCCGAAG
>NZ_AKKK01000009.1 GCF_000281065.1 Arthrobacter sp. M2012083 | reverse complement strand
GCCGGGGGGAGCCGGGATTGATGGACGGAAACGATGGGCGCGCACCACATGAGCAGCGCATCGTTGTCGTTGTGCCCCTAAGAGCGCTATTTCAGTCGCATTCTTAGTGCGACCGCTGCCCGTACCTACGGGCACCTGCAAAGGCAAACAGGGATCCTAGGACCAGAAGCGCTGCGGCAATGAAGATGAACCCCTGCCCCTGGGCGCCGGTGTTGGCCAGCTGTTCACGGCCATCCACCTCGTTGGGTTCCGCCGGTTCCTCTGGAATCACTACAACGACGGGAGGGGTGATGCTCGGGCTCGGTTCCGGTGTTGCGGGGGGTGTGCTGGGGCTCGGTTCCGGTGTTGCGGGGGGTGCGCTGGTGGGGCTCGTTGTTGGGCTCGGAGTCGGAGTCGGAGTCGGAGTCGGCGTCGGCGTCTGCGTAGCGGGTGTGCTCGGGCTCGGTGTTGGGGTCGTCTCGGCTGTTCCGTCCCCCGTTCCGCTGGCGACGCTTCGACGCGTCTCGGTACCAACGGGGTGCTGGTCGCCCGAGATGTTGACTGTTCCGTTGTTCTCGTAGACATCCAGGGAGGAGTCGGTCACCGTTGTGACCACGAAGAGCTCCACATGCTCGCCTTTCGGAAGCCCTTGCCAACTGACTGTCAGCGACTGCGGGGAGCACTGGATGGTTGCCGGGTATTGCCCATTATCGTAAGGTTCAACAATGTTGCCGGCGGTGCTCACTACCTTGCCAACGCGGGGTGTAACTTGGCTGCAATTAATTTCCATGCCGGCTGCAGGGATGTCCGTCACCACAACATCGTTGGTTTCGAAGGCCATGGGTGGCATGTAGAAGATCGACTCCAGTTTCGTCTGCGCGGGGTCTGCCCACCACATAGACTTTCCGGCAGAGGTTGGCACGCCCGGGTCGCAATCCTCAGTGCAGGGTTCGGTGGTCACGGGAACTCGAACCACGCTGTCACCAACAACGAAGTTCAGCTCCTCCGATCCTCCGTGCGTGGGCTCAAGCGCGTACTGAGTAGTGAAGGAACACTCTCCGCCGACATTCAAGGGATGCGACGCCACGAAATCGGTCAGGGTGAAGACCACCAGGCCGGCGTCATTCGCGGCTGCGGTGGCAACTGTGCGGCCAGCCGGATTTTTCAGGTCGAAGGTAGTGGCGCCAAACCAGCGCAGTTCAGCGGGGAGTTGAAGGCTGAAGGTGTCCCCGGGCTGCGATTTGTCGGGGACAGACCATGTACATTTCACATCCACTTGATCCCATTGCTTGGTAACTACTGATTCCGTGCTGATGGTGATGTCCGCTTCCGGAATATTTGCCGCAGTGGCCGGAAGGGCGGTCAACCCCAAGCCCAAGACAGCCGTGAGAGCGGCCAGCAGCGCAGTCACCAGCGACACGGTTTTTAGATGGATCTGATTGTTCATTTTCTGGATGGTCCTTCGAATCCTTGGGTGTTGTTCCGTCACAGGGTGAGTGTTGGCAGTGGAAGGTTCGTGACGTTGCAGCTCGGGATCGGACCGGTAAGTTCAGCGGGGGTCCTGCCCTGCGACAATGGGGGTTGCTGACGCCGGCGCTCCTGCTGCAGGAAGCGGGTAGAACATCATGCGCGCAGGGCTCAGCGTCCCGTCCTCCAAAGCCTCCAGCACGGCCTTGCATCCCAGTAGCCGTGACAGGTTGCGTTCTCCGAGAGGGAAGAGGATATGGACAGCGGAATTTTGGTACATGGCCATGGAACCGGTTCCGTGCAACTGCCCTTTGACGGCTTCCCCGAGCCGGGCAAGGAGTGTCCAGCAGTGTCCGCGGCTGTGGCGGGGGCCGGGCAGCCGAATGATCGCCAGGGCATGCGAACCAGTGGACTCCGGCCCTAACGTGGATACCTCGTGGATCCGTCGCTGGAAGTGCGCGTGGGTGACCAAACCCGTGTAGACATCCGTGCATGAGACGGGTGCGGCTGCTTCTGCGACCTCCGCCCAGCCTTCTGCCAGTGATTGAAGGGCGTCGATGTCAACGGGCTGTTCAGCAGCCACAAACAACGCGCGGAGGTCGTTCATGGCCTCATTGATACCCACACCATTCGTGGCGCGGGCCGCTCCGAGTAATTTCGCCCTGCACGCCGGAATCGCTGTGCCAGTGGCGAGCGACGTTACGATTGTCCGGACCTCAGGCACGAACCAATCCGCACGGAAGCGCCACCCCATCTTGTAACTGGTCGTTTGCCATCTTCGCTGCAATAGATACCGTGAAAATGCGCATTTGGCGAAGGATTTGGTCCGGAACAACGTCATATCCGAATAGTGCGCTGACCAGCTGGTTCGTGACGGAGCGCTTTCCCCAGGCCTTGATAAAGACTATGTAGAAAAACGCGTCACGACTTGCCTCTACCCCCCACTCCATATATATGGGCAGGGTTCTTTACGGTTTGGGGATGCCATAGATGGCACAGAGTTCACACGCAGGCAGCAAATCAAAAATCGACGACGATGGGCGTCTTATTGAGTTGGTCCGGAGCGGGGATATGTCCGCGTTCGATGGTCTCTACGAGCGCCACGTGTCCATTGCCTCCACCGTTGCCCGACGCAACGTGGACAATCCAAGTGATGCCGAGGATGTAGTGGCAGAGGCTTTTCAAGCTGTGCTGCAAGGCCTCGTGGCCGGGAGGGGGCCGGATACATTCTTTCGCGCATACCTGCTATCGACAGTTACCAGGTTGTCCCATCAACGGAACCGAAAGGCCGGTAAGGTCCTGCCCAGCGGTGATGATTCTGTCCTGGATCACGCCCTGGCCGACTCAGATGCCGCCATCAACGCTTTCGAGTCGCGCACCGTGGCCAAAGCCTTCCGCACCTTGCCGGAACGGTGGCAGGCAGTGCTGTGGTACTTGGACGTGGAACTCATGAAGCCCGCAGCCGTGGCACCAATTCTGGGGCTTTCTCCCAATGCGGTTTCAGCGCTCGCCCTCCGTGCGCGCGAAGGCCTCAGGAGGCAATACCTGCAGTGCCATATCGCCGAACAGGCCGATGGCGCGTGTTCCGAGTTCGCTTCAAAACTCGGCAACTTCATCCGCGGTGGACTGTCAGCAGCCACCGAGCGCAAGGTTCGGGATCACCTGAATGGCTGCTCCACATGTACGGCCGCCCTCGCGGAGCTGAAGGACGTTCAAGGAAGCATGCGGGCAGTGCTCCTTCCCATGGTTACGGGTATTCCCATCACGATCTGGGCGGGAAAAAGCGCTGGGCTGGGTGTTTTAGGCGCGGTTTTTCCCGCTAAAGCTGCACTGATCGCACCGGCGCTCGCTCAACCGATAGTCCTGGCCGTAGTCGCGGCAGCCGGGGTGGGGCTTGTATTGGGGTCCATAGGAATCGTGGATCACCTGACTCCGGAGACCTATTCGCAGCAGCGTGCTGTGCAGACTGGCAGTACACCCGGGGGAAGTGAACCGGCGGCGCCGCCCGCTACATCCACGCCCAGCGGCACACCATTCCCCGTATCTACCCCTCCGGCAGAGTTGCCTCCGGCCCCGGAGGAATTGCTACCAACCCCGGTGGAGGTACCTTCAGGGGCGTCAGAACTGACGCTGCCCGCACAGGAGAGGCCCGCACAGAATACGCCCGCAGGGCCCTCCGCGGCCCAGTCCCCGGTTGCAGCACCAGCCCCCACACCCGCTCCCGCACTCTCTGCAATCCCCAAGGCCACCGTTCCGGCCGATGTTCAGGGCTCTGTGCGGCAAAACCCAGGCCGGGAAGCCGGGAACATCAGCATGGACATCGACTTCCGGGTCTCAGGTGCAAGCCCCTTGGGTAGTGGCAAGGCGGTATTTTCGGTGGCCGCGGATGCATGGATAGTGGAAGGTTCCCTTCAAGCTCCGGACGGATGGACCTGCGCGCTGGAGAGCCGACGCGTTGCTGTTTGTACCAGCAGCTCTGTGCAACGGGACGATCTTCAATTCCATGTAGTGACCGATTCCAAGGGCAACAAGAAGGACCGCGAACTGAGCTACACCTTGAGTGGCCCGGGTATGGCTCCTAACAAGTTCTCCTACAACTACTGACATAGGAACGTCGACGGCGGAAGGCGACGCCAAAATCTGAGACACATTCTTTTGTTGAGTTCGGTGCGGGTAAGATCCCGTAGGAAACATTAGTAATCCGGCTCACAGTATCCAGCGCAGTGTACGGGCCAAACCAGATGACGAAGGTAAGTATCAATGGTTCACACTGCCCATCAAGACACCGATCTCGCAGCCGAACTGCGTGCCGACGTGCGTCGCGTATCCACGCTTCTCGGCGAGTCCCTGGTGCGACAACACGGTCCGGAACTGCTCCAACTCGTGGAACAGGTTCGCTTGCTGACCAAGGAGTCAAAGGAGGCTGCGCGGGGCGGCGCGGATGCCACCGGCCCTTGGAGCGCCCACGACGTCGTTGCCCAGGTCCGGGAGTTGCTCGCCTCCCTGCCGCTGGACCAGGCTACTGACTTGGTCCGTGCCTTTGCGTTCTACTTCCACCTCAGCAACGCGGCCGAGCAGGTACATCGCGTTCGTGGACTGCGTACCCGGCAGGAAAAAGACGGCTGGCTGGCAAAAGCGGTCTCAGAAATAGCCGGCCAAGCGGGTCCGCAGGTCCTGCAGGATGTGATCAACGAACTCGACGTCCGCCCTATTTTCACGGCACACCCCACAGAGGCTTCACGTCGCTCGGTGTTGGACAAAGTCCGCAAACTATCGGACGTCCTTGCTGAGCCCACCACGGAGGGGACTTCCGCGCGGCGCCGCCAGGACAGACAACTCGCCGAAATCATCGACCAAATGTGGCAAACCGACGAGCTCCGCCAGGTCCGCCCCACCCCTGTGGATGAGGCTCGAAACGCCATCTACTACCTCAACAGCATCCTCACCGACGCAATGCCGGAAATGCTGACCGACCTTTCAGAACTCCTGGCCGAGCATGGCGTCACGCTCCCGGCCGCCGCTGCACCCCTGAAGTTTGGTTCGTGGATCGGTGGCGACCGTGACGGCAACCCGAACGTCACTGCTGCTGTCACCAGGGAAATCCTGCAGTTGCAGAACCAGAATGCTGTCCGCATCAGCATTGCCCTCATCGACGAACTCATCTCGGTGCTCTCCAATTCAACGGCCCTTTTTGGGGCCGACCAGGAGCTGCTGGATTCGATCGCCCGGGATCTCAAGAACCTCCCCGGACTGGACAAGCGCATCCTTGAACTGAACGCGCAGGAGCCCTACAGGCTCAAACTGACCTGCATCAAGGCCAAGCTCCTCAATACGGGACGCCGTATCACGGCTTCCACTTATCACGAGCCGGGCCGTGACTACGCCACCACTGCTGAGTTGCTTGCGGAGTTTGGGCTGCTTGAGGCCTCGCTGCGGAACCACTCCGCCGCGTTGGTGGCAGACGGCGCCTTGGCTCGCGTCCGCAGGGCAATCGCGGCCTTTGGCTTGCACCTGGCAACACTGGATATCCGCGAACACGCCGATTACCACCACGATGCCGTGGGGCAGTTGGTGGACCGGCTCGGCACTGAAAAGCCCTACGGTGAATTGACGCGTGAGGAACGCTTCACATTCCTTGGGGCCGAGTTGGCTTCCCGCCGCCCGCTGTCCGGCCACCCGATCAAGCTTGAAGGCACTGCAGACGGTACGTATGACGTCTTCCGGAGTATCCGCCAGGCCTTGCATACGTACGGCCCGGACGTTGTGGAAACGTACATCATTTCCATGACCCGTGGTGCCGATGACGTCCTGGCTGCAGCAGTGCTTGCCCGGGAAGCTGGCCTGATCGATCTCTTCAGCGGCAAACCCCACGCCAAGATCGGGTTCGCTCCGCTACTGGAAACGGTGGAGGAACTCCGGGCTTCGGCCGAGATCGTGGACCAGTTGCTTTCCGATCCGTCCTATCGGGAACTTGTCCGTCTCCGGGGAGACATCCAGGAGGTCATGCTGGGTTACTCCGATTCCAATAAGGAATCCGGCGTCATGACCAGCCAGTGGGAGATCCACAAGACCCAGCGCAAGCTGCGTGACGTAGCTGCCAAGCATGGCGTCCGGGTTCGCCTGTTCCACGGCCGCGGAGGATCTGTGGGCCGTGGTGGCGGACCCACCTACGATGCCATCATGGCCCAGCCGAACGGCGTGCTTGAAGGCGAGATCAAGTTCACCGAGCAGGGTGAGGTCATCTCCGATAAGTACTCCCTGCCCGAGCTCGCCCGCGAAAACCTGGAACTTTCCCTCGCCGCAGTGATGCAGGGTTCGGCCCTGCACCGTACTCCGCGCACCTCGGATGACGAACGTGAGCGGTACGCCAACGTCATGGAAACCATTTCGGATGCAGCGTTCGCCCGCTACCGCACCTTGATTGATGATCCCCAGCTTCCGGCTTACTTCCTGGCGTCTACGCCGGTGGAACAGCTGGGTTCTTTGAACATAGGTTCGCGGCCCTCCAAGCGTCCGGATTCAGGTGCCGGCCTCGGTGGCCTACGGGCAATTCCCTGGGTTTTTGGGTGGACCCAGTCACGCCAGATCGTTCCGGGCTGGTTCGGCGTGGGTTCAGGCCTGAAAGCCGCACGCGAAGCTGGCGACACCGATCAGCTGCTGGAAATGATGGACCGCTGGCACTTCTTCCGCTCTGTGATCTCCAATGTGGAAATGACCTTGGCCAAGACGGACATGGAAATTGCGGGACACTACGTTTCGTCGCTGGTCCCGGAGGAACTGCACCGGCTGTTTCACATGATCCGCGACGAGTACGAGCTCACTGTGGCCGAAATCGAACGGCTTACCGGAGAGATCGAACTCCTGGATGCCCAACCGACACTGAAGCGTTCACTCGAAATCCGCGATCAGTACCTGGATCCGATCAGCTACCTGCAGGTGGAGCTGCTCCGCCGTGTGCGTGAGGAGCAGCTCTCTGGAGGCGAGATCGACGAGCGGCTCCAGAGGGCCATGCTTATCACCGTCAACGGTGTAGCTGCAGGCCTGCGCAACACCGGCTAGCAAACCTTCTCTCACATCCCTCGGGATTTTCCGGATGCCTCTCTCACCATGTGAGAGAGGCATCCGTCCAAGGACGTGGGAGGTGCGAGAGCGTTAGGGTGGTGGGATGCCGTCGTTCCAGACCAAGTTGAAGATCACTGGCCTTAAGCCGGGCAACGCACCCGAATCGGTGATGGCCGCAGCAGTGGAAGCGCTGGAAACGCGCCACCATGTCGAATCGAACCAGCTCGACATCGTGGGAGGCGTACCCCAGATCAGCCTGCGCTTCGCAGTGGGCGACCGGGATTACTCCGGCGAGAACGACGAAGCACGGACGTCGGCAGCCATGATGCGTGACGCCGTCGAACGCGTAGCGGTCACCGGAAGCCTTTACGTGTTGCGCCGCAGCCGCGGCCGTTGGTCGCCGGTTTAGAACAGTTAGCCAGCCCTACTCGGGCTGCGGCACGTCGCCGGGTTTGTCGGCGTCGAACGGTTCGTCTACTGGGGATCGGCTGCCGCGGCGACGGGTGACGATCAAACCGACCACCACGCCGATGACCAATCCCAGCCCCACCCCAATGAGTGAGCTGGCCCAAAAGGGAAGTTTGGTGGTGGATCCCGTGAAGTATCCCAAGCCGACCTGCCACACGGCCCACAGCACCGCTCCCAGCCCGGCGCACAGGCTGAACCCCCGGACCGAAACGTTGGCGATGCCTGCCGCGGATGAAGTGGCGAGCCTGCCGCCGGGGATAAATCGAGCGCCGATGATGGCGCCGTAGGTTGACGAGCGGCCGGCTTTAGCGATGGCCTCGTGGATTCCGCGGTGGACGCGGCGGCCCCACGACCACCGGTCCAGAACGTGGCTGATACGCCGCTTGAACAGCATGAACACGGCCATGTCGCCCAGCCAGGAAGCGAAGGCAGCCAGGAACAGGATGAGCCAGAAGTTTGCGTGGCCGTCGGCTGCCAGTGCCCCGCCAGTGATCACCACCATCTCGGAGGGGATGGGCGGGAAGATGGCGTCGCCCAACACAATGGGAACAATCCACAGGTAAATCGCGGATCCCCATGTCTCTGGAGCGATGATGTCCATGGGCAAAAGGTACCGCACTTGCCGGGTCCCCCGCTCGCGGGTGAGACTGGGCCATGCGAATCGAGATTCTGCGAGGTGACATCACCACGCGTTCGGTGGACGCGATCGTCAACGCCGCCAATTCGTCACTGCTGGGCGGAGGGGGAGTGGACGGCGCCATCCACAGGGCAGCGGGCACGGAACTTCTCGAGGCATGCCGCGGGCTGCGCCGGACGCAGTTCCAGGACGGACTTCCGGTGGGTGCCGCCGTCGCTACACCCGCCTTCCGGCTCCCCGCACGCTGGGTCGTCCACACAGTGGGACCCAACCGGCACGCGGGTCAAACCGATCCGGCGCTGCTCGCGTCGTGCTTCCGCGAGAGCCTTAAGGTGGCGGCCGGGCTTGGTGCACGATCCATCGCTTTCCCTGCGATCAGCGCCGGAATTTATGGCTGGGACGCCGGTCAGGTCGCGAAGGTAGCACTCGACGCCGCAAGGTGGTTTTCGTCGTCGTCTTCAGCTTCCGGAGCTGAGGACAGCCCGCTTGAGCTGGTGGAGTTCGTGCTGTTTTCGGAGGAGACGACGGCGGTCTTCCAGGCTGTGTTTGATTCCTCCCCGGGGGTTGACTCCTAGTCGGGTTCTAGCGACTCGCACGGGTTGGCTGACCTCATGCCGCTGAGGGTGCTCCACCGGGCACGTCCACTGCGTGTTTGTGGCCGAGGAACCTGCCGGCCTTGAAGTACCAGTAGGGCCAGACGGTCCAGGACGATGCCCCGGCGATGACGCCCGCGCCCATGATCCCATAACGGAGCCACTCGGGCCCGGGTATAAGGAAGCCGAGGCCAGCCACGGGAAGGCCGATCAGGAGGGCTCCGCCGATGAACCGGCCAAGCTTTGCGAGCCCTTGCGGGTAGTCCTCGACGTGGAGAAGCTTGTTGTTTGCCGCGAGGAACCAAGCTCCTTGGATGACGATCGCTACCACGGAAACTGCTGTCGATGGTCCAAAGTCCAGGACCTTGAATACCAGCAACGCCGAACTCGTGGCCCCGGCTGCGCAGGCTGCCACAGTGACCCACTTCAGCGGTTTGGTCCACGGTGCCTTCGGGAGACGCTGGTGAACCTGGAGGATTACCGGGATGGCGAGAACATTGAAGACGGCCCCGGTGGCATCGTTGATGGCACCGAAAACGAACGGACCACCCTTGGGCACTTCCACGGCATACATTGCGGCGAGGGTTGCGACGCCAATGGCACCCGCCGCAGCAGCAGAGAAGGCGAAGACTGATGCGGTCCTATCGCCTGCAAGCTCAACTGAACTGTTCATCTCCCGCTCCTGGAAACTACCTTGGAAGCCTCATGGTAGTCCTGCTCAGAGCCACGTGGAACGGGTGTGGGAGGCGCCTAGCCGTGGGCTTCGCTGAGCTCCAGTTTGCTGCGATATTCCACGCGTTGCTTGCTGATGGGGTCCACGAAAGTGATGCCGCGGGCCAGCAACTGAAGGGGTTTCGAGTAGTCGTCCGGGGCTTTGTCCAGCAGGTCAGGGTAGAAGGCGTCGTTGACGATTCCCAACCCAAGCGAGGCCATGTGCACGCGCAGTTGGTGCGTCTTTCCGGTGTGCGGTTCCAACCGGTATAACGCGCGCTGGTGAGTTCCGGCGTCGAACGTTTTTGTTTGTTCAATGCGGGTCTCCGCGTTCGGTTCTCCGTCAATGACTTCGGCAAGCAGGTAGTTGCGGGACTTTGTCATGCGGTTGCGGACAACCACCGGGAATTCGACGGCGGGATAGCCTGCGGCCGGTGTCGCGGCGGACACGCACTCGTATTCCTTCTGGACCTGGCGCTTCTCGAAGAGGACCTGATACTTGCCGCGTGTCTCCGGGTTGGTGGAGAGCAGCAGAAGGCCGGCCGTCATGCGGTCCAAGCGGTGCATGGGGATGAGGTCCGGGAGGTTGAGCAGGTTCCGGAGCCGGACCAGCGCGGATTCCTGGATGTAGGTGCCGCCGGGGGTCGTGGGGAGGAAATGCGGCTTGTCCACCACCAGGATGTGTTCGTCTTGGTGGAGGATGTTGATTTCCACGGGCAGGCGGGTTTCGGGCGGGAGTGTCCGGTAGTACCAGATGAAGGTGTGGTCCTCCAGCTTGGTGCTGCGGTTCAGCGGGACGCCACCTTCGCCCACGATCTCGCCGGCATCGAAACGGTCCTCGATGCCTTGCGGATCGATGTGGCCCCAGCGGTGCATCATGTAGTCCATCGCGGTGGTCCACGGTCCCTCGTCCGGCAGGCGAAGGCGGGTCGCGTTAACGCCGTCGCGCACGGGGAGAGGGGATTGCATCACCGAACAATTCTACCGGCGTCGCGTTGCGAGGCCCGCTCTGCACCCCAAATCGCGCTCAGAGCCTGCAGAGCGGGCCGCGCAACGGGAGGATCCTCCGACGATAAAAAAGTTCTTGACAATAAAAGTTGTCGGTGAGCATACTTGAACTATGTTGGACATCGAAGTGATCGAGGACCCGGCCGCAGCGGAAGCGTCGCTGGATCCGATCCGCACCCGAATCCTGCAGGAGCTCGTCGAACCGGCGTCCGCCACGCAGCTGGCCGCGAAGGTCGGGTTGCCCAGGCAAAAGGTGAACTACCACCTCAAAGCCCTCGAACGGCACGGTTTGGTAGAGCTGGTGGAAGAGCGCCGGAAGGGCAACGTCACTGAGCGCGTCCTGCGTGCAACGGCGGCCTCGTATCTGATCTCGCCTATCGCCCTGGCGTCTGTGGCGCCGGATCCGCGGCGCTTCTCTGACCGGTTCTCCGCTTTCTGGTTGCTTTCACTGGCCTCCCGCACCGTGCAGGAGATGGGCAAGCTCATCGCCGGCGCTGCCGTGGCAAAGAAGAAGCTGGCAAGCTTCGCGATCGACGGCGAGATCACCTTCCGCTCGGCTGCCGAACGCGCGGCTTTCGCGGAAGAGCTTGGCGTGGCGGTGACGCGGCTCGTCGATAAGTACCACGACGGCGGTGCTACCGCAGTGGCGAGTGGCGCACGCAAGCACCGGCTCGTGGTCGTACTTCACCCCGCACTCAAGACGCCTTCAACGGCACAACTTTCTTCAACGGCACAACGTTCTTCAACGGAACAAACAGCAGAAAAGGACCAAAGCAATGACTGACAATCGGAAATTCGAAATCGTGGCGGACACTGAACTGCCCGGAACCCCGGAGCGCGTGTGGGAGGCGGTCACCAAGGGCACGCCGGCCTGGATGTTCCCCACGGATCAGTGGCCGGATGTGAAAACCGTCCAGGAATACCCCACGCATCTGGTGTCGCGGATGGACGGCCCTGACGGCTGGTTCAACCAACTGGAACATGTCCTGGAGCCGGTGGAGGGTGGCCGCGCCAAGCTGCACTACGTTCACAGCGGGATCTTTGCCGAGAACTGGGACGAGCAATACGACGGCGCCAGTAAGCACACCGAGTTCTACCTGCACACGTTGGGCCAGTACCTGCAGTATTTCGACGGCAAGCCCGCGGTTTTCACGGACATTCAGGCGCCTGCTTCTTCGCAGGCAGTGGATGGTTTTGTGCAGCTGAAGAAGGCTTTGGGCGTGGACGGTGTGGCCGCCGGTACCGCAGTGGATGTGGACGTCGACGGCGTTGGGCGGCTGGCCGGGGTAGTGGACTTCTCCAACGAGAACTTTCTGGGCCTCCGGACAGCGGACACGATGTACCGCTTCTTCGGTCGGAACGCATTCGGCGCCCCGGTCGGGATGACGGTACACGAGTTCAGCGGCTCCGGCGATGCAGAACTTACGGCCAAGGCCTGGGGTGCGTTCCTGGAGAAGGTGTACGCGTAGTAGTTCCGGTTACTCCGCCCAAGCCCGCGCCACGGATTCCAGGGCGGCCTCGTAGATCGAGGCCCAATCGGTGGCGGGATCATTCATCTGCGCAAGCTCCAGGCTGACGAGCCCATGGACCTGTCCCCAGATGGCCATTGCCATGAGTGCGGGGTCGTCCTTGCGCAGAGCGCCCACTGACTGGGCGGCGACTACCGCCTCCACGAGGGGGAGCATTGATTCGGAGGCGACTTCCGGCGTCGGGCTGCAATCAACATAGGCGGCCAGCGCACCGCCGAACATCAGGCGGTAAAGGGCGGGGTGCTCCAGCGCCCAGACTCGGTAGGCCCGGCCCAGTCCAAGCAGTCCGTCCTTGGCCGCACCGCGTTGGGACTCGCCAAAGGAGCGGAAACCTTCGTCGACGGCGGCGGTCAGCAGTTGCGCCTTCCCGCCGAAGAGGGAGTAGATCGCCGTGGTGGACGTTTCTGCCGCTGCTGCTACGTCGCGAAGGGTGACGCGGGCCGGACCCTCGCGGTCCACCAGTTCGGCGGTAACCGCCAGCAGCCGATCCTGGACGTGTTGATCATGCACTACAGGTCTTGCCATGCCATCAAGTGTTTCATAACATTGTTTCATAACAGCGTTATGAAACCCGGCTTCGGAAAATCCGGGGTTTCCCAATTGAAGGATTCACATGGCACAGGAGATCTTCCCCGGCCGCTTCACAGCGGACATCGGGCGCGATACAGTGACCGTCTTCCTCATCGGAATGCGGGCAAACCGGTGGTGGAAGCTCGGCCGTGTCGCCAAAGTGGCGTCGGCCATGCCAACCATGATGCAGCACCTCGCGAGCAACCCGGACGCCGGTCTCCTGGGCAGCGAACAATGGTTCGGGCGGACCACTATCCTGCTCAGCTACTGGGAAAGTCCAGAGCATCTGAGGCGCTTTGCCGCCGACAGGGATTCGCCGCATCTGGGACCGTGGCGGAAATTCATGAAGGAGTTCGCGGGCAGCGGCGACGTAGGCGTGTGGCACGAGACGTACCAAGTCCCGGCGTCTGGTATCGAAGTTGTGTACAACGGCATGCCTCTGTTCGGCTTGGCAAAGGCAACATCGCATACACCGGTAGGGCCAGGCAGTAATACGGCGAAACAGCGGATGGGCGGGACCAAGCGGGCGGCGGCCTAGGCGACCGCGACGGCGGGTGGCCGCTCTGTCTTGAGCGTCCGGCGGAGGTGGGGCGAGGCGTCGAGCTTGTCCTGGGCGGCGCGAAGCGCACCGACGGCGAACTCCAACTGCGCGGCGGGCAAGGTGTAGGGGACGCGCAGGTAGTGCTCGAACGCGCCACCCACACCGAAACGGGGTCCGGCCGCCAAACGAACGCCAAAGTCGGGCGCGAGCACGGTCAGGGCCGTGCTGGATGCAAGCGGCAGGCGGCACCACACAGTGAGTCCACCCCGCGGTCGCTCCACCTCCCACGACGGTAAACGCTCAGCGATCAACCCCAGCAGTGATTCCCGGTTGTGCCTGAGCTCTTCGAGGCGGGCATCAAGCGGTTCCGCGAACGACCGGACAAGGCGCGCCGCCGCCAGTTGTTCAACCACTGGCCCGCCCAGATCCATGACTGTCCTCGCGGCGACAAAGCGGACAATCAGGGACTCGTCTGCCCGGATCCACCCGGTCCTTAGGCCCGCCCAATGCGATTTGCTCAGCGACCCGATGGAAACCACTGCAGGACTGAACGACGACATCGGCGCGGTGCGGACGCCGTCGAGATTCAACTCACGCAGGGTTTCATCCACCACCAACACGGTTCCGGAAGCAGCGGCCGCCCGCGTGAGGCGTCGGCGTTGCAGATCGGACATGATGCGCCCGGTCGGATTGTGGAAGTCCGGTACCAAGTAGGCCATGGCGGGGCGCTGCTGGTTCATGGTGGCCACCATCGCATCGATGTCCCAGGCTGGCGAGGTGCCCGAGGGCAGCGCCACTGGCAGCGGCTTGCAGCCGGCGGCGCGGATGGCGTCCAGGGCGTTGGGGTATGTGGGGTGTTCCACCATGACCCGGTCCTGCTTTCCGGCCAGGGCGCGCAGCACAATGTTGAGGGCGTGCTGTGCGCCGGACGTGACGAGTATCTGGCCCGGCGACGTTGGCACCCCTTCCGCCGTGTACTTCTCTGCGATGGCTTCGCGGAGGGCCGGCTCTCCCACGGCGTCGTACCCGAACCCCGGCAAGCGGGCCGGCAGTTCGGTCAGCGCATCGGCGAATGCCCGGTGCACTACTTCGCCGGCCGCAGGTAGTGACGCGTATGCGAGATCCAGAAGCCCCTCGGGAACCGCGAGTCCGGGAGCGCTTACTGGTGCGGTGCGGTGGGGGATGCGCGTCCGCCCACGGCTGCCCTGGCCTGCAGTGAGGAACCCCTGTTCGCGCAGGCTCGCATATGCGGCAGTGACCGTGGTCCGGCTGAGTCCGAGTGTCTGGGCGAGTGCCCGCTCGCTGGGCAGTGCGACATCCAACGGGATGCGCCCGTCCATCACCAGCAAACGCACGACGTCGGCCAACTCGCGGTAGGCGGGCAGGGCGCCGGAGTTCCAAGAGCCGAGGAGGCGAACAAGCGCGGTGGGATTCAGGGAGGTGGACATAAGACCAGTATTCCAAACTGGCTATGGATTACAAGGCCAGTTCTCTTGGATGATGTACTTCATGATGACCCGAAGAATCACTCAACTCCTGATCGGCCTCGCGATGTACGGCATCTCCTTGGCCATCTTTATCCGCGCCGGCCTGGGCTTGGACCCTTGGGATGTGTTTCACCAAGGCGTATCCGAAAAGACCGGCTTCAGCATGGGTGTTGTGGTGATCGCGGTCAGCTTTCTGGTTCTCCTCCTGTGGATCCCGCTCCGGCAGATGCCAGGGATCGGAACCATCGCCAACGCAATTCTTGTGGGTCTCTTCGCCGATCTGGGACTGTGGCTCATCCCGGAGTTCTCACACCTGGGCGGACAGATCGCCATGCTCGCCGGTGCCGTGATCCTCAACGGCATCGCGTCCGCTTGCTACATCGGTGCCCGCCTTGGACCCGGTGCCCGTGATGGCCTGATGACTGGGCTTGTCCGCCGAACTGGTTGGTCCGTGCGCTTGGTCCGCACCGGAATCGAGGTGGTTGTCCTGGCTGTTGGCTTCCTGCTGGGCGGTTCCGTTGGTGTTGGTACGGTGGTCTATGCTCTGGCGATCGGCCCGATCGTGCAGGTGTTGCTGCCCAAGTTCATGGTCCCGGAACGGGTAAAGGCAACGGCCCCCACGGAAGCCGTGGAGGCCGCGCCGGCTGCCTGACAAGCCGCACCTGACGCCTAGCGGCATGCCTCCAGGTCCTCGCCATACTGCAACCAGTCCGGCAGGTCCTCACTGAAGGCATCTCGGATGGCGGGCGATCCAGCGCTCCGCCAGTCGACGTCGTCGTTAATCTCGATCTCGTACTTCTTCCACTCAAACCAGTTGATCATCTTCAACTGCGGGTACTTCTGGTGGGTACCAGCGGAGAAGACCTGACGCCACCATGCCTGCTTGACGTCCAGCTCGGACGCCCCGCCGCGAGCCGGGGTGAAGATAGCCGCGGTCTCCGGAATGGCTACCGGCTTGTTATGGTCCACCCCGTACACCTGGTAGAAATCCGGGACGGAACTGTCGTCGCCGGCGGTGCCGCTATAGGTGCCGGTCAGCATGGCGAGGAACTTGCCTGGCTCCGAAATGTCGTTGTTTCCCCACGGCCGCTGGTTGCCCCAGTGATACAGCGAAACTCCCACCCAATCCACGGCGTCGTCCCCGGGGTAGTAGGGCGCATAGGTGTCGTCAGACATGGTCAGCGCGCCGTCACGGTCCGTGTCGAGCGCGGCGAAATCGGCAGTTCCCGGACGGGCCGCGAATTGGCCCCCTGTAAACGGGTAGCCGCCACCATAGTTCGGGGCCCACATCATGGACGAGCCCGGCGCCCCGGCATGAATTGCAGCGGCCACTTTGCGGAATACTTCCACATAACGCAGCGGTTGCTGGCCCCAGGAATACCAGGACCCGTTCATTTCATGCGCAAAACGTACGACGACGGGCGTCCCCTGATCGTTGATGGCCCGTAAGTCGGTAGCCAGTTTGGCGATCACTTCGTCGCTCATGGTCTCCAGGCCGCCGTGCGGTTCCAAGGTCAGGAGCAACACGCCCCCTGTTGGGCGGACCTGGGTGACGGCGTTGGTGGTGTGAGCCCACGTTTCGTCGTCGTAGGGGATATCCGAAAACTGCACTACCACCGCCGGATCATGGCCGAGGTTTTCCCGGTGCTCGGCCAATGTCTCCGAGTCCCAATCGAGGTTCACGCCCAGAAGCACACCGTCCTTGGGGATCATAGTGGAAGCATCGCCGGCCCGGCAGAGTGACAGGGCCTGGACTACCGGCACCACCTCCTTGGAAGCAAAACCCAATCCCGTGGCAGCGAGGGCCGTCACCACCAAGGGGATGAGAAGGCTGGCCCGCCGGCGTTTTCTGTTCGGGTGTCCCGTGAAAGTGGGAGGAGTCTGTTCCACTGTCAGCCCCATCCGATGGAACGATGACGACGCCTGAAGAGAGTCCGCCAACTGAAGCGGGGCGCAAGCCCGCGTGGCCGCACGAGTGCTGCACCGCCGTCGACGGCATCTTGGCGCGTTGCGTAGATACGCGCGACGTGACCCAGATGGGCTTGGAGGCGGGTTTCCTGGAGCTCGCTGGAATCGCCGAAAAGGCGGAGATCGCCACCGCGCGATCGGAGCAGGTGCAGCACCTCAAACACTCCTACTACGCCTGATGCTCCCACCGATGTCACCGCCGCGACATCCAGCAGGACCAGGACGGGGCCGTCCGCGGCGGCCTTGGCGGTTGCTTGGCGAATGGCGGGAACTGTAGCGGCGTCCAAGGCGCCGGTGATGGTCAAATCCACCGATTTCAAGGCGGCGGAGGTGGTGTTCGGGGCATGGGAGAGCATGGACATGGGGTCGCTCCTTGCTGGGGGTTGGAACGGCGTTAATTGATGGGTGCGGTCAGGGTGTGGGTTTGATGGGGGCACCAAGGACGCTGGTGAGCTCCTGAGGAGTGGGCATCGGTTCAACGAGGTTATCGCCGGGCCCCCGATACCTTGCGGCACCGATCACCACGCTCAAAAGCGCCAGGTCCAAGACAACCCAGGCCAACGTGATGAGGGTGGGATAGAGCGGCGCTTCCCCGGATGAGACTCGGGCAATGCCGATGAACGAGGACACAACGAGCAACGCCATGGCAGCTACTTGTAGCCTGACATGGTGGAATCCACGGCCCGTGTCCTGCTTGCTCTTGGCCGTCACCGAGAATGCGAGATGCTTGCCAAGGAAGACCGCTGCCGCACCTGAACACGTGGCCGCGATCCAGGTGGGAAACAGGGCAAAGGACCACTGCTGGCCGCGCCACAATCCTTTCGACCCGTTGCCCGCTACTTGGAAGAGCAGCTGGCACGAAATGAAGAAAGGCAGGAAGAGGCAGAAGAACACCACGGGGCTGGCAGTCAGCGGGTAAGTACCGGCCACCAGGAACACCACAGGTGCCGCGATATAGCTCAGGGCGGCGAAGCCGTTCAGGTAGCTCGTCATGGTGCCCAGATACATAAGGCGCTGAGCCACGGTGAGGCCCCGAAGAAACAACGGATTGTCACTGAAGAACACCTGCATGGTGCCAGCGGCCCATCGATGCCGCTGCGAGAGCATGGTGGACACGTCTTCAGGGGCCAACCCGTGGACCAGGACCTCGTGGTGGTAGACGCTGCCCCACCCCATCGCGTGAAGGTGCATGGCCGTTGCCATGTCCTCGGTGATGGTGGTGGTGTCCATGGGGTGAATGGCCAGTGCTTGGTCCGTGTGAGCCACATCCACTGCCTCCAAGACAGCGTCAAGTTCCGGTACCACGTCCTCCATGGCGTCAGGAACTGCCAGAGCTGCCGTATGGAAGGCGATGCGGAGTTCGAAAGTGATCTCGGCGAGGACATCGCCCCTGCGCACTTGGTGTTCCGCGCGTGCCACTGCCTCCAACGCCTGCTCTGCCACGATCATGGCCGCGGGATGACGCCTGCCCAGCTCGCCGTGAAGGTCCTGCAAACGTGATCGGCCCCGACGCAGAGCGCGCCAGGTCTGCTCAGTGGCTGTCCGCGTGTATCGCGTCAAGCCCAGGGCCATGAGGGCTTCACGGCGTAGGACAGCATTGGAACCGCAGAAGAACGCTGCGTCCCAGCCGTCCTTGCCTTGTTGGATGGGGCCGTAGAAGAGTTCCGCCTGGCTTCCCAGCGGGTCCCGTTCCGGAACATTCCAAAAGTGCTGCGGGGTCTGGACGAAAGCCACTTCCTCGGCATCGAAATAGCCCAGGACGCGGTCCAGGAAACGCGGTTCAGGGACTTGGTCTGCGTCAAAGATGGCTACGAACTCGCCCGTCGTCATGGACAGGGCGTTGTTGACGTTCCCTGCCTTCGCGAAGCGCTGCCGGCCATCCCACTCAGGACCTCGGGTGATATACCCGACGCCGATCCGGCGGGCTGCGGTGGCAAATTCCGCCCGGTCGCCGTCGTCAAGGATCCAGGTCTCGTGCGGGTACTCCATGTCTCTGGCCGCGATGGCCGTTTTGAGCACCAAGTCCAGCGGCTCGTTGTAGGTGGCAATGAAAACGTCCACCGATCTGCCCGGCAGGGCAGGTGGGGGAGGTGGACGTCGTCGTGCGTTCCACATGGCCACCGCGTAAAGTGCCGATTCGCCGAGACTGTAAGTTTCAGCGGCCACGAGGGGCAGCGAGATCCACCAGGCATCCCACGCGACAGTGCTCGACCAGCGCCAGCTGATGTAAATCAATCCAAAGGAAACCACAAGAACTGCAAGGATCCTTACCAGTATTTGTCTGTAAATGCCCATCTTTAGCCTCCGGTAACTGCTGGGGAAAAGGCCAAGGCGCGCCAGTATGTCCAAACGCTCCTCAGAGCGAAGTTTGGGAGGACACGGCTGACGCGCCTGGAGCTGCATCATCGATGCTCAAGGGAAGGAATTCGGCTGCGAACGGAATGTCCTTTTTCCAATAAACCCGATGAAATTCCCATCAAGCCAATTGGTTCCTGGTTCCACCATCTCCCGCCGATATTTCATCCTCGTTACGGCATTGAAAAGTAAACCTGCGTTGATTATTTCCACGCCGTGACGTTTTGCGTGTCGCCTCGAAAAGGCTTGCGTGCCATGGGGAGGCGCCCTCAGAGTGGCACCATGAAGCGAAGACTCATGCCCCTGACGATGCTCGTCGCCGGCCTGACCATCGCAGCTACCCTCATAGCCCCGGAACCGTCCGCGCTGGCAGCCGCTGGTATGCCCGCACCTGGATCACTGGTGTGGAGCGACGAATTCAATGGCCCCGCCGGCACGGCCCCGGACCCCGGAAAATGGACTCACGACACCGGAGGATCCGGCTGGGGCAACGGCGAACTGCAGTACTACACCAACAGCACGAATAATGCTGCAGCGGATGGGCAGGGAAACATGGCCATCACTGCCCGGAGGGAGAATCCTGCCGGATATGAGTGCCACTACGGGACGTGCCAGTACACGTCCTCGCGGCTCCTGACCGCCGGCAAGTTCAGCCGAACACAAGGTCGGTTTGAAGCCCGACTCAAACTGCCCAAGGGGCACGGCATGTGGCCCGCCTTCTGGATGCTCGGCGACAACGTCTTCTCCGACGGTTGGCCCACCAGCGGCGAGCTCGACATCGTGGAGAACGTTGGCAAGGAACCCGGAACGGTCTGGGGAAGCATCCACGGCCCGGGCTACTCCGGGGCCAACGCCTCCAACGCCAGCTACACCCTGCCCGATGGTAAAGCCTTGGGCGATGCTTTCCACACGTTCACGGTGGACTGGGGGCCTGAGTCCATCACCTGGTACATCGACGGAACGGCCTTCTCACGAAAGACCAAGGCAGCAACTCCCGGACCGTGGGTGTTTGACCACAACTTCTTCCTCCTCCTGAACCTCGCCGTGGGCGGCTACTGGCCCGGCGCACCAGCCTCGGATACGGCGTTTCCGCAGTCGCTGCTGATTGATTACGTCCGCGTGTATGAGCTTGCTTCCGTTCCGGCGGCGCCTTCCTCTGCGGCCGGCACGCGCATCCAGGGCTATGCCGGCAAGTGCATTGATGTGGCCGGTCGGCAGGCTACTGATGGGGTCCCCTTGCAACTATGGGACTGCGATACGGCAGCGTCGGAGCAGTGGACTTTCGCTGACAACGGCACTATTCGGTCACTGGGAATGTGCATGGACGTGGCGTGGGGATCAACGGCCAACGGTGCACGGGTCCAACTCACCAGTTGCAATGGCAGTCCGGCACAGCAATTCGTCCTGAACAACGCTGGGGATCTGGTGAACCCGCAGGCGGACAAGTGCGTGGACGCGACTGACTGGAATTCATCCAACGGTGCAAGGTTGCAGCTGTGGGATTGCGCCGGTTCCACCAACCAAAAGTGGTGGCGGATGGCGTAGAAAACGTCCGACGGCGGCGCGCAGCTTGCGGTGTCCGGCGGCTATTGCTGGGGCGGCTGGGGAGCTTCCTGGAGTAGCGGGCCGGGCTGGCAGGTGCGCGCGGCCGTCGCGGCGGTTGTTGGCCGGGCCTGGCCGGCTTTAAGTGGCCAGGCCCGGCCTCTTGTTGTGGTCCGGCACCTTGTTGAGCTTTGTGCTGGTCTATGGAGCCGGCTGGCAGCGCGGACAGAAGTAGATGTCCCGTTCTTCCGTTCCGTCCGGTCCGGAAAGGAGGCCGCGACGTACAGCAGTGCCGCAGCGCCTGCACGGTTGGCGTTCCCGGCCGTACACCCAATACCCGGGACGCATGGCGCGCGGCCCCAGGGTGGTCCTCCGCCCGGGACCCAGGTTTTCGCCGAGGAGCCGTTTGGCGTCGTTGACTGTCTTGGCAAGGTCAGGGACGTCTCGTACGGGCAGGGCAGGGTGAATGCCGGACAAGAAGCACGCCTCGCATCGATAGATATTGCCAATGCCCGCAAGCTTCCGCTGGTCCAGCAACGCGAATCCCACAGTGACGTCCGGTTCGGCGCGAAGCCTGCGCAGCGCTTCTTCCTCGTCCCAGTCGGGGCCGAGCAGGTCCGGCCCCAGGTGTCCGACGATCTTGTCTTCCTCAGCTGTGGGCACCACTTCCAGGATGCCCAGCGAGAATCCGACGGCGTCTACGGAGTCCGTGCGGAGCACGCACCGGGCCGTGTGGCCGGGTTTGGTCCAGCGACCACCCGGTGGATAGATCATCCAGTTTCCCTCCATTTTGAGATGGGAATGGATGGTCAGGGCACGGGGTTTCCTGCTGGCACCGGGTTCCTCGTCAGCAGGGCCCGTCAAGCGCATGAGCAGGTGCTTTCCCCTGGGAACAACCTCGGCCATGGTCCAGCCCGCCAGGTTCAGGGTGGCAAATCGTGGCACGCGGAAATCGGAGGCGTTGATGGTCTTCCCGGCCAACGCCTCGTTCAGCCGTGACGCGGCACGCCAAATGGAATCGCCTTCAGGCACGGATACGGAGTCCCTTCGGAGTGGAGTAGGCGCCCGCGGCCGCCAGGGCAACGGCGATCGGTGTTTCCAGGAGATCGTGGCCGTTGACTTTCTCCATGAAGAGTTTGTCCACGGCCCCGCGTCGCACCACATCAACCAGCGCCTGTGCGGCAACCGTCAGCACGGCGTCGTCCTGGCTGAAGGTGAGCAGCGTCTTGCCGCCACGTTCGACGTAAAGGACCAACGCGCCGTCGACCATCACCACCAGCGCTCCGGCCTTGCGCCCCGGCCGGTGCCCGGAACCGGCGTCAACGGAGAGCGCCGGCCAAGGAAGGGCAGCACCGTAAGGATTGGCGGGGTCAGTAGCGGCAAGTGCAAGCGCGGATGGCTCGGCTTTGGAGATACGGGCGTCCTCCGTGAACGACCTTAATCGGTCAACTGTGGCAGGGACGGCAAACTGGGCGGCCCCCAGATGCTCGATGAAGTAGCCGCGGCGGCAACGCCCGGCTTCCTCCAAACGGGCCAGCACTTTATACATGAGCCCGAATCCGCCGATGATGTTCTCCGCCATGACCGACCCACGCGTCACCACGCCGTAGCGGTCCAACAGAAGCTCAGCCGTGCCGCGGGCGTGGATAGTGGGGTCCAGCTCCGGCGCGGGAAGCGCTGACCAGCGACCCACTGCCGACGGCGGTGCAGGCGCAACACCGCCTGTGGCCGAGCCGTAGCGACCACCCGTTAGCCCGGGAGAGCCCAGCAGGCCCGTCCCATGGGAACGGCCAAGCCTGCTCATGCGCGGGGCGCGGGCCCTCGGCGCTTTGGCGACTTGCCGGTGCGCGGTTTTCCCTCCGGCGATCATGGCCCTCACGGGAGCGAAGGTATCGCCTGTGACGCGGCCGGCCCAGACGAGGTCCCAGAGGGCAGACACCACGGCGTCGTCGCTCAACACTGCGTCCATGCCACCGGCTACATCCGTGAGTTGCCGGAAGAAGTAGCCGCCGCCTGCGCTGAAATGCTCCAAGAGCCGCTGCTGGGCATCGCCGGGTTCGAATTCGGGGTCTGGGTTGAGCGTCAACTCAGCGGAATCGGCTATGTGGAGGCTGATCCAGCCGTCGTTACCGGGGAGGGATCCTGCGCCGGACCATAGGAGTTCGCCGGCGGCCATGAGTTCGTCCAGCATTGCCGGTTTGTAGTCCGCTACCCTGCTCGCAAGTACCAAGGGTTCCCAAGCGGATGCCGGTATGGGCACTCCGGACAGTTGGTCCACTGCAGTGATGATGCCGTCCAACCCCCTAAGTGCCTGGCTTCGGGACTTACCTGGCGAGGTCACGTTCTGCCATGCCGGCAGGAACCGGCCGTAGGCGGCGGTGTCCACGGGTTCCACTTCGGCCCGCAGCGCGGCGAGCGAGCGACGCCGCAGTCTTCGCAGGACCTCGGCATCGCACCATTCGCTGGACGGCGGGGCGTCCACGCTCATGAGCTCTGAGTCGGCTGCCTCGGAGGGCTGCTCCGCGACGGCGTGTGGGCGGAATTCGCCTTCCACCACCCGGCCGTCACCAGCCAGGCGCTTAAGGGCAGTATTGACCACCGCCACGCCCAGTCCCAGCCTTGCTGCAGCCTCCGCCGCGGTGAACGGTCCGTGGGTGCGGGCGTAGCGCGAAACGAGGTCCCCCAGGGGATCGCTGACCGGCTCGATGAACGCTAGCGGCACGCCCATAGGCAGCGGAACACCAATGGCGTCACGGAGTCGCGCAGCGTCCTCAATTGCCGCAAAACGCTCGACGCCGCCGATGGTTACCTTGAGCGCGCGGTTGGTTTTTTGCAATGCCGCAAGGTGGGATCCGGCGTCCACGACGCTGCCATGTGGCGCCGCCGCCGGGGTTTCCCCGAGGCCATCTACCCCCTGGAGCTCAGTTTGCTCCAGCCCTTGGAGCCGCTCAGCTACTTCTTCAACGCTGAGCGGACCGAGCAGCCGCAGTAGGTCCGCGACGCCTTCCATGCCACGAACCCGTCGGTCCGGGGCAAGGCGCTGCAGTTCCAACTCCGTTGAATCGATGACGGCGGCGTCCAGGAGTTCGCGCAGTTCCACGCGGCCAAGGAGTTCGTTGAGGAGTGTGGAGTCGAGGGCGAGGGCGGCAGCCCGCCGTTCCGCCAAGGGGGAGTCGCCCTCGTAGAGGAACTGGGCCACGTAACCGAACAGCAGGGACTTCGCGAAAGGGGAGGGCTGCTGCGTGGTGGTTTCCACGATCCTCAGTTCCCTGCGCTCCACGGATGCCGCAATGTCTTTCAGGGCTGGCAGATCATAAACATCCTGCAAGCACTCCCGCACTGTCTCGAGAACGATGGGGAATGAAGGATATTTCCGGGCGACATCCAGCAACTGGGCAGAGCGCTGGCGTTGTTGCCACAGGGGCTGGCGCTTGGCCGGATTCTGGCGGGGGAGAAGCAGGGCACGGGCGGCACATTCGCGGAACCGGGATGCGAACAGGGCGCTGCCCCCTACTTCGGCGGTGACGATTTGTTCGAGTTCCTCCGGGTCGAAGAGAAAAAGCTCAGCACCGGGTGGTTCGTCTTCCATCATGGGTACCCGCAGCACGATGCCGTCATCGGCCGCCATCGCCGACCCATCCAAGCCATATCGCTGCTGAAGTCGTTGCCCTACAGCGAGTGCCCACGGGGCGTGAACGGGCATGCCGAACGGGCTATGGAGCACTACCCGCCAATCGCCGAGTTCATCGTGGAAGCGTTCCACCACCAGGGTTCGGTCGCTGGGCACAATCTCCGTGGCTTCCTTTTGCTCCCTGAGGTACTGGATCAGGTTGCTTGCGGCGAAGGCATCCAATCCGCTGGCCTGGCAACGTTCCATGGCCGGGGCTTCGTCTGCGGCCGACAGCTCCCGGATGAAGGCACCCAGCGCGCGGCCCAGATCTACGGGCCTGCCGAGGGAATCACCCTTCCAGAAGGGAAGTTTGCCGGGTTGGCCAAAAGCGGGGGACACCAGCACGCGATCGTGGGTGATGTCCTCGATCTTCCAACTGGTGGCACCGAGGGCGAAGACGTCTCCCACCCGGGATTCGTAGACCATTTCTTCATCGAGCTCACCAACGCGGCGTCCTCCCTTGGCAGCACGGGCCGAGGCAGTCGGTTCATTTCCGTCAGCGCTGCTTGGAGAAGCTGAGCCCTCGACTTCCGTGCCGATGATGTACACGCCGAACAGTCCTCGGTCCGGGATCGTGCCACCGGAAGTCACTGCCAAGCGCTGGGCACCGGGCCTGCCCTCAATGGTCCCGGCATGCCGGTCCCAGACGATGCGGGGCCGTAGTTCTGCAAATTCGTCCGAAGGATACCTTCCGGCCAGGAGGTCCAGGGTGGCTTCGAAAGCCGAGCGTGGCAGGCTCGCGAACGGCGCCGAGCGACGGACAGTGCTGAACCACTCCTCGACGTCGATGCTGCCCAAGGCGGTAGCCGCCACTGTTTGCTGGGCCAGGATATCGAGCGGGTTGGCGGGAATACTCAGGCGTTCAATCTGCCCACTCAGCATGCGTTCAACGGTGACGCTGGTGTGCAGGAGATCCGCGCGGTGCTTGGGGAAGAGCACGCCTTCGGAGATCTCGCCGACCTGGTGCCCGGCACGCCCGACGCGCTGCAACCCACTGGCCACCGACGGGGGTGACTCCACTTGGACCACCAGGTCCACGGCACCCATATCGATGCCGAGCTCCAGCGACGAGGTTGCCACAACGCAGCGGAGCCTGCCGGACTTGAGGTCGTCCTCGATCATGGCCCGCTGGTCCTTGGAAACCGAACCATGGTGCGCGCGGGCCAGTACAGGATCGGCGCCGGTGGTGCTTCCAGCCTGCGCCATCATGTGCGCAGGAGTGGCCGTGGAAGCCGGGATTCCGGGGTTGGCGTCGGCCGCCCCAGGAGCCGCCCACTCGCTACCGCCCACCGCCATCAACTGGCGTTCAGCGTAGATCTCGTTGAGCCGGGCCGTGAGACGTTCCGCCAGCCGACGGGAATTGGCGAAGACAATGGTGGACTGCTTGGACAGGACCAGATCCACGATCTGCTCCTCCACATGCGGCCAGATGGAAGCCTGGGGTTGCAGGCCCGATGCTGGCCCGGAGTCGAATGCTCCCGCAGCGCCCTGCAGATCCGACATGTCCTCCACAGGAACCGTGACCGTGAGGTTCCAGTTCTTCTTGGATGGCGGAGCGACAATTTCCACCGGAGCTTGCCCCGCCAGGAACTGGGCCACCAACTCGCGAGGCTGGACTGTGGCGGAGAGCCCGATACGCTGGGCAGGCTTCGGGAGCAGGGCGTCCAGTCGCTCCAGGGAAACGGCCAAGTGCGCGCCGCGCTTGGTTCCGGCTACGGCATGCACTTCATCGATGATGATGGTGTCCACTTCGCTGAGCGTTTCCCGTGCACGGGACGTCAGCATGAGGAACAGGGATTCCGGGGTGGTGATGAGGATGTCCGGCGGGTTGGTCAACAGCGTGCGGCGATCGGCCGCCGTCGTATCTCCTGAACGCACGCCGACTGTGACCAGCGGTGCCGGAAGCCCTAAACGTTTGGCGGTTTGGGTGATTCCGATCAGGGGTGCGCGGAGGTTTCGCTCCACATCCACACCCAGTGCCTTCAACGGCGAGATATAGAGGACGCGCGTCTTGGTCTTGGGGCGCTTCGCCCGCCCCTTGCCGTTGGCCGGGACGGTCTCCAGTCCCGGCAGCGTGTCACTGGGCTTGGAATGCAGGCGATCGAGGGCCCAGAGAAAAGCTGCAAGTGTCTTGCCGGAGCCAGTAGGAGCCACGACCAAGGCATGAGAGCCGGAGGAAATCGCGTTCCACGCCCCATCCTGCGCGGGTGTGGGCTCGGAAAAAGCGCCTAGGAACCATTCCCTGGTTGCCTGGCTGAATCGGCTGATGGCGCCATCCGGCGCCTGCGGCTCCTGCATTCCTCCATCATGCCCCACGGCTCCGACAGAATAAGCCGGAGCCGTGGGAAGACGGTCAGACTGCCTGGAATGCCGTGATGGTCAGGAGCTTTATCCCGGCGTTGCTGCACGCATCGTGGGGCTCAGGGACGAAAAGTGACGCGGTGTCGTTCGGCGGGTAGATCCGGACACCGGCGGCGGGCACCTTGGTGCAGTCGCCGTAGTTGCCGGCTTGGGTGTAGCGGATTTCGGCCCACGCCGACTTTCCCGGAGCCAGTTCAATCCGGGTCACCGGAGTTGTGGTTTCGCGGGTTGCGGGCTCGCCGATCGGTTCACCGTTTGCGTCGGCAGTCAGGGAGACGCCGGCGAAGCCTTCCAGGATGCAGGGAGCCGTGCCGGTGTTTGTCAGTATCAGCTTCTCGTAGATGCTGCCGGCCGCACCGCCGCCTGTCGCGTCTGTTGCGGCGCTGAGGGACGCCGCCTTGCACAGCGCGGGTGCTGCGGGTGCCGCGGATGTAGCTGAGGGTGATGGCGTGGCCGTGGCCGTGGCAGAAGGAGGGCTTGACGTCGCCGGCGCCGAGGCCGACGGCGTCGAGGAAGGTGGCGGGGCACTGCTGGTCCCCGACGGGCTGGGGCTTGGCCCGCAAGCAGCAAGAAGCAACAGCGCAGCGGCTGCCGTCGTCGTCACAAGACCGGTTTTGATGCGCTGAGTCCACATGGGCACCAGCTTGGTTCCGGCCATGGATCGAGTCAATTCAGCCACGGCTGGAAGTGCGGATTGGCGCCCGGATTGTGATCTTCCGGGCACCAACCCGACGTCAACTACTTCGTGTCGGCTTTGGCCACTGCCGGCTTGGCAGCGCGGCTACGGAAGAAGGCAGCACCGCCCAAGCCCAAGCCCGCAATGCCGGCGATCAGGCCGGCCCAGCTGCGGGCCTGCGAACCGTCGTCAGTTACCGCGGAGGCCGGCTCGGTGGATTCCGTCGTTGCAGCGTGGTGGTCGCCTGCTGCATCGGCAGGGGTAATGGTGACCGACGGTGCGGGAGCCTTCAGATCATGCGGGTCCTGGCCTTCCTTGGCGATTTCGGACCAGTCGGTCTGACCCTGTTCGCAAGTCTGCAGCGTGGGGAAGTAGATGGTCTTGCCTGCCGCGTCGGGCAGCTTGACCGACAAAACCAGGGCGTCACGCAGGTGCGGATCCAGAGGCGCTTTGGCCGTGTACACAATCTGGCTTGTGCGCTTGGTGATGGAGGTGCCGTCATCCAGCTTCTTGGGCTCCGCGAGGGTCTCCGTGACCTTCTCCACGGTCCAATTGGGGTTGACCGTCGGCTGGGCGTCGTTCAGTTCCTCGGGGAGCGAAATGGCAACTTTAGTGGTGCCGAAGGTGTCGCAACCGTGGGGGATTCCGAAGGTCACCAGCGCGTAAGAATTGGCCGCGGTTTTGTTTGGATCTGCAGAAACGTGCGCGGATGCTCCGGCCATGCCGGCCATCATCAGGACGGCGGTTCCACCAGCGACGGCGGTAGCGGACAGGGTGCGGCGAATCGAGGATTTCATGGGAAGTGCCTTTCGGGGGCGCCGGATTATGCGGCGCGGGGTACGGGTTTGGGACCCGTCACCTTGCAAAGGGTTTGCTGTTGCGGCGCGCAGATTGTGGCGCGCAGGTGCCGGGTGGAACTAGGTAAGTACGACGTCGGCGGGCGGGCCGCGGCGGCTGTCTTGCCTCAGGTTCCGCCACGGGCGGGGGATGAAGATGTCGGGTGCGCCTACAGCGGCAGTCGAGGCACCGGCGTCGGGCCTGAACACCAACGTGGGCAGGGCGAGCAGCGGCCGCAGCCAGGCGGCGAGCTGCCACAGTGCAGCTTCGCCCTTTGCCAGGACGACGGCAGAAGCAATGGTGGCCAGGACGTGGCCCACAAACATCATGGTGCCAAAGGATGTGCCGAGCTCATGGGTGTGCGTCGCCGCGATATCCAGCCCGGGGCTCAAGGCTTCGCCGCCGAGGTGGTGATTCGTTCCCGGCGCGCTGGCCGTTATCGGGCTCAAGGCTGTGAAAGCTTCGTGAAGTGCAAACTGCCCTGCGCCCAAGAGTCCCGCCAGGGTGAACAAGTTCAGCCTGGACCGGGTGGCGAGTGTGGCAGCCAGAGCCGTCAGGGCGACGAGCGCAAGCAGGACCGGCGCTGTGGGAAGTTCTCCGCCACCCATGACGTGGGCCCCTGCAGCGAGGAGAACCACCACAATCGAGATGGCTCCCGACCGCAACGCATGAAAGGGCGCCCGGGACTGCGATGTGCGCACGGGCCCTCCCTCATCTGTTGCTGCTTGATTGTCGGCGTCTTGATTCTATCGGGAGTTCGGCGCCGGGCAGGACTCGGATGGGTGCCTCTGTGGATAGCTCGGCTTAACCCCTCGGAGAACGGACGAAAGTCGGTTTCGGCGGCTCCGGAACATTCGCTGCCGATCGGGACCGTCGACGGCGAAGCTCAAGTTTCAGGCTTTCCTCACCGCGGGCCATGGCCCAGTGATGATTGGCAGAGAAAGCCGGTTTGAAGAGCCAACTCAGACGGCGAAGCAATGGCTTGGCGGCACTGACCCGCCAGTCGTAGGTGACGACCACCTCCGGACCGTCGGTCTCGAATGTCCATCGGCCCGTGCCGTTGAGGTCACCTTCGGCTGTGAGCGCGAAGCCTTCGAGTGTCACCGGTTCGGTGATAGTGAGTCGCCAACGCAGGGTGTAGGGGAGCCAGCCCTTGGTATGAAGGTCAAAGCATGCACCCACTCCATCCGGTTCGCCTTGGGCTACGGGCGTGACCGTGAGGTAGACGGAGGGCCACCACTTTTTGAGAGCCGCGGCGTCACCCAGGACGTCCACTACTTCCTCGCGTGTACCCGCCACCTGCCACACTGTGACGAACGCGTAGTCGGTGCTTTTCTGTGTGCGCTTGGCCATTGCTGCCTCCGCGGCCCGTCTGGGTTCCGAGGGTGTCTTTCGGCATCCGGCCTCAATCTACGCCTGCCTTCGCCTAAGGGTTAGGTCTCGCGGGTTTGGATCTTCCAAGGCGCTGAGATCCGGTTCCTCAAAACTTCAGCCATTGGTTTTCAGGAGGTCTTTCATGTCGAAGAGTGCTTCCAACGGGGCGGCTGTATCCGTTAGGGGTGCAACAGGGCCACCACCGCAGTCTTCGATGTGCTGGGAGTAGCGATCCACATCGCCTTCCCGCACCACAATTTTCGAGGCAGTTCCACCTGCGCAGCCAGGTTTCTGGGTTTTGATGTTTTTGGTCCGTTCCGGCAGGCTGCGAACCAGATCCGTTACCTTGGTCCACGTCTCCGCCGGTACTGCGGAAGTTTCCTGACGAAGGACATCGCCGTAAGAATCCACGGTGATGGTGGCCTCTGTGCTGGAGGCCTTGATCACGTAGCTGCGGTGGTATTCGGGCGGGACGGAACTGTCTCGAAACGTGTATTCGACTGACGTTCTCGCCGGGTCCACTTCAAGCGGGTTGGGGGCGGAGCAGCCCACGGTCAGTCCGACTGAAACGGCAGCGATGGCAATCCTTGTGATGCGGCAACGCATAAGTCCCCCTTGTCAGCCGGGTTTCATGAGCCCGGTCGTGTTCAAACTAATCTTCCCCCACCCTGTAAAATCCGAATTACCGTGCATATGCCGGTGCTTTGGGGAAGCAACTTTGGGGGCATTAGACAGGCTAGCGCCGCTGTTTTAGCACGCACTCATTGCCAGAGCACAAAGGCAATCCACTCGCATCGAACCCACTTGTGTTTAGCCGCGCCTAAAAACGCGGCGTTTGAAAGGACCCTCATGAGTCAAGATCAGCCTGGCTACACACCACCGCCCGTGCCCCAGGGCTACCAGCCGCCTGCACCCCAGGGTTACCAGGCGCCGCCGGCGTTCGGACAGCAGCCGCAGGAGGGTTTCCAGCAGCCGTACGGCCAGCCTTTCCAGCCGCCGCAGGGATTCCCTCAGCAATTCGAAGCGCCATCCACGCCGCCCAAGTCCTTCCTTGTGACGTGGCTTCTGGCGCTGCTGGTGGGAGTACTCGGCGTTGACCGCTTCTACCTTGGCAAGATCGGCACCGGTATTGCCAAGCTTCTTACCTTTGGCGGCCTCGGAATTTGGGCGTTGGTGGACCTCATCCTGGTTCTGGCCAACAAGCAGACGGATAAGTATCGTCGCCCGCTTGAGGGCTACGACCGCCACA
The DNA here is from genome assembly GCF_000281065.1 of Arthrobacter sp. M2012083. Taxonomy (GTDB): domain Bacteria; phylum Actinomycetota; class Actinomycetes; order Actinomycetales; family Micrococcaceae; genus Arthrobacter. The sequence goes on along the minus strand of NZ_AKKK01000009.1, from coordinate 147,198 downwards.
AGTTGGTCGCCCTGATCGTCTCCGCTGTAGTGATCCTTGCCAGCATCGCGTTCAACGTAAGCCAGGGCATAGCCACTACCGCAGCCCTGTCCGCCCCGGTAACAGCTCCGTCTGTTGAGCCTGTCACCAAGTCAACCCCGACGCCCGCACCTGCGGACGATGTGGAAACCAACAGTCGCGGAAACCTCGTGATGGCCTTTGGCGACATAGGCACCATTAGTGACGGCAGGAGCGGCGACGTCCACACCAAGTTCACCGTCAACAGCATCGCGCCGGTCACGTGCACCGAACCGTATGCCCGTCCCTCCGAGAATGGCAACGTGGTGGCAGTTGATATCACGGTTGAGACCACGCCCGAGTTGGCAGAGTCTGCGTACCCAAAGTTCACCTTGAGCGGTTTCGACTTTAAGTACATTGCAGCCAACGGCACCACCTTCAACGGCTCCCTCGCCAGTATCGCGACGTATTCATGCATTCCTGACGCTGAGCAGTTCCCCAGCGCGGGCATGGGGCCAGGCGAGAAAGTCACTGGAAAGGTTGTGCTTGACGTGCCGGCGGCCACCGGGATTCTGGTCTTCGAGTCCGGCCTCGAGGGTGGTTTTGAATACAAGTTCTAATCTCGTGCCCTGAGGGGCGGACGCCGCCGTGGAAGTCGGAAGGGACCGCTCGGTAGCGTTGTAAGAGATACACCGGAACAGGTCCGCTGGTGGAACAAATCAGATTAAGCCCGCTCTGATATGTTCCACCAGCGGACCATGCGGTAGACGGCAGATGCCGCTACGCCCCAGCATCCAAAGGCAGCCAACTACCAAGCACGCGACAAGCCGGATTCGGACGACGTCGCAAGTCGCCATGCCCCGGGGACGTAGCGCTCGAAGGGCACTCCGACCACATCGTTACGGTCAGCTGGCGGGAGGGCAAGGCGTCCGAACTGTGAAATATTGGCCGCTCCGCCGCTATCGAGCAACACAGCGTCGCGACACCCTGCCTCAAGGAGCGCGGACGTCATTTCCGCCGAGGTCACGCCCAAGCTGTCATAACCCAGCTCGATGGATCGAGGCTCACAACCCTCGGCGACGAGCACGCAGACGTCTCCTGCAGGAGTAATTCCGACGGCGGCCCTGCCTCGCGGCTCGTCCACGATCTTCTCAACTGTCAGCGACACTGGCGGTACAGCCTCTTGGCCGAACTCCTCTGTCGGGCGATACACCTCGTGCCCTTCGGCAACCTCATTGGCGACGTCGATGGGTTCAGATCTGCGAAGCACGGTAGGCCCCACTTGAGTACCTGACAAGGCGCGGGAACCAGCCAGTTCGAGGTCATAAATCACCCAAGCACTGTTTCCAACCTCCTCCAACAGACGCTTGGCAGATGATATTGGAATGAGGAGGACGAGCCCGTTGGCCGGGCAGGATGTGCTCTGGCGACCAATCTGGACCACTTGGCGGCCGTACAGCGTCAGCCCGATGAAACCCTGGGGCACTGGGACCGCGGCGTCTGCACCCCGGGCCCGTGTGAGTATGTGAACCTCGCCTGCGGCGGCGAAACAGTCAACTGAACGAGAACACCGGCAGACAGCCCTTTCGCCATGGATGACGAGTCCCCCGGGGAGGGTGATGGTGAGGTCACACACATCCACCTGCCTTATGATCATTTTGTCCTTGCCGGAGGCATCCAGCACCCTCAGCAGCGCCGAGCGTGAGGCCGTGGGCGGCGACGTAATCACGCCGTCAACCACCTCTAGTCCGATCGGGTCGCCGCTACTGGCAAATCCGTCGGCGAACTCTTCCTCCAGCCAGATGTAGTAGCCGCTGTTGAAGCACAGGCTGTAGCTGGCGCCGAACTCCGAAATCCGCCCCAGCCGACTACTGACAGGCACCGCGCAGGAGACCTCCGGATCCCTCCTGTCCGGACTCCGAAAATCATGGCGCCCCGATGGTACAAGCGCCCAGCGGCGCTGGGCGACCAGCTCTGAAGTCGTAGCAGCAATACTGGGAATGTTGCTTGTTGGTACCCCGCTTTCCTCCAGGAGATCACCTCCGGCGGCAGCCGAAAGCAGTTGTTGTCGCAGACGGACCTGGGGAGCAATCCAAGTCGAATGGTCGATTTCAACCAGGGCAGTGTCCCGCGTGCTGGTCCACCCCAAAACACTACGACGCTGAGGTGCCTGTCGACCGAAGAACGCAAGCTCCCCGGCAATCTCTGCGGTGACACCTCGCTGCTTGGGTGACCAAGCCTGCACATACGCCAAGTCGGCCACGTCTGCTGCAGAAACACGCCCCACCCAGGCAGAGCCAACCGTCATTGCGCCAAGAGCCGGTGCCGAAGTGCTGCGAAGCTGAGCGCTGTAAACGTGTGTGGCTCATTCTGCATCATCTCCATCAGCACTTCCTGATCGATCCATTGCACTTCACGAGATCCGTCTCCAGTGGAGTGGGGCAACCCGGAGGCAAGGACGTCCACAATCGCCAGAAGTGAGGGATACGGCCCCTGGAGCATCTGTACCAGCTGAATCGCTTCGCTGACCTGTACTCTGTCCCCCAGCAGCTCGTGGTCGGTCTGGCTGACCTGCACCTCCACTTCGCTGAGGCCGGTTTCTTCCTCCACCTCACGCTCGGCGCATGCGGCCAAAGGCTCAAAGGCGCGCCATTTACCGCCCGGCAACTCCCAACGTCCGCTGTTTACCGGATCTGATTCGGGCTTCCACCGTTGCTGCAACAGGATGCGACTTGGGTTGTGGCGGTCGCGAACCAGCGCATAGACGTTGGTGAGTACTAGCTGCTCAACCATGATTTCTCCATTTCGTTCCGATGTACCTGTGCAGAAGTAGATCTTTCAGACGGACCTGTCCAGAGGGCAACCAGACCATGGCGTCAGGCCCATAACCACAAAGCAGCTCGCGACACAGGCCGCAGGGCGGCATGATCTCCACATCGCGGATCTCCTCCGGACGAGGATGACGTACCGTCATCATGGCGACGGGTTTGGCCCCACGGGCAATGGTTTGTGCCAGTGCACCGTTCTCGGCACAAGTCGATGCACGACCCACCTCAGCCTCTACGTGAACGCCGGTGGCCAACTCTCCGTCATCGCCGAGCATCGCGCATCCGAGTTGATGCCGCGATGGCCGGTAAACACCCGTGATTGCCGCGCTCGCCTCCCTGTAGAGAGTTCGTCCGAGCTCTTTCAGCGCTACCGCCCCGGCCTGAGTCGGATACGGAGCAGCGGGCAAGTCTCTCAGCAGAGCCTCGGCGCTGGCCTCGAGATCTGCGAGCGATCCGGCAGTGTCCACATAGATATCGGCGGTAGGTTCCTGAGCTTTGAGCTCGACGCCCGCCGAGTCCGGATTCTCCGTTAGATCATCACGGGCCTGCAAGCGGGCCAGCCTCAGTTCTTCCGGTGCCCGCACCAGCACTACGGTGAAGCCGGCGTAACGCAACTCATCCAAGTCCACAGGTCGAGCATCGCTTATGACAATCGATCGCTCGCTCGAGAGTGCCTGTAACCAGTCCGCTCGTTCAATCACCCGCCGCGTCAGCGCCTGTGGGTCGCGCTGTCGGATGTGCCCGCCCAGGAAGGACAGCAACTCACCGTCCTGTCCAAGCTCGTGATGAGGTACACCCATCCGATCGAAAAGCGCAGCCTGTGCGGCATAGAGCGGTCTCGCCATAGTGAGCTGCAACCAGTGACCATCCCTCGCCTTCAAAGCGGCGGCTAAAGAGGTTTTTCCTGCTCCCGGCCGCCCTACCAGAGCAACTCTTGCGGTCATGAGGCCCGGGCCACGAATACGACGTTCACCTTGGACAACCGGAAGAATCCCTGCTGGTCGATAATCTCCTCAACCCGCCGTTGCACGTCGAGGAAGAGTGCTGTGAACTGCTCCTCGCTGACGTTATCACCCGCGACCTTCTCCAACCCTGCGTACCGGTGACCCGAGGCATAGAACTCCATGAAGGGCCGTGCTTCGTCGAAACGTAACCAGTCCTCATAGGGGTGCTCAGTAACGTGGGGAAACTCCTGCTCCAGTATGGCCCGGCCGTTATGCGGTGAGAGAGTGCCGCGTCGGCCTTTCGGTGCACGCTCGATAACGTCTGCGGGAATGCCGACTGCGTGCATCGCCTCTTCATGCAGCTGGTACATTTCGGGCATCGAGTCCAGACCCTCAACAGTCACTACGGCCAGCCCGTCTTCGGCGGTGGCCCTTCGCAACTGGCTCACCATCTGACCCGGGTTATCGATGTAGTGAAAGAGGAAATTGGCCATGACGCAGTCGAACTGCGTCTCGATCAGGGTGTCCAATTGCCGGGCGTCGCCGTTGATGTAATCCACCGGAACCCAAGTGAAGTTCACATTCTCCTTCGCGACGTTGAGGATCTCCGCCGACTGGTCTATTGCTGTGATGCTCCCGGGATAGCGCATTCGCGACGCGACATCCCGCAAGACAAATCCGTTGCCGCACCCGACGTCGAGGACCGCCTCAGTACCGTCGAGATCAAGACAGGCCAAGGTATGGTCCACCAGGGTACGGGGGTTGGTTCGGTAGCGATTATGCGTCAACTGCTGGATCGCCAGTGGTTGATCGGTGCTGAAATGGCTGCGGAGGTAGTCATCTCCCAGCACAGACATCCAATAACGGGCACGTTCCTCATTGTCAACGGTTTGATTTGTCATCAACGGTGTTCTCCTCGGTTCCTGTTGTGGTGAAATCGCGGTAGGCCTGTGAGGCCATTGGCGCCTTGGCAAGGCTGTATTTGCCGTCGTAAAGTTCGATCCTTCCTCGCGGGACCCAATAAGTGACTTGTGCAATCCGCATGTGCGGGTAGACGCGCAGCGGCAGAACCGAGTGCAGCTGGAAGGTGGTAGGACCGTGCGATCCCAGGTCGATCAGATCAGCTGTCACGTGGACGAACAGGCCAAGGCGAGCGATGCTTGATTTTGCCCGTACTATCGGCACGTAATGGTCGCTACCGACGTGCTCGACGCTGCCACCCAAGTAGATGCGGTCCGGCTGCAGGACCACCCCGTCAGGGCCGATTGTGATCTTGTCCACCGGGTTATCCTGCGCCACATCGAGCAGTCGGTCGCGATACACGAGGAGCTGAGGTGCCAATCGCAAGTCGTAGCTGTTGGGATTGACTTGGTTCGCCGCAAAGGGCGCAATTCGAATCGTCCCGTCGCGTACTTCCTGCTCGATCGCAGGTCCTGTGAGAATCATCGGTCGAACGCCTTCCTCATCGTGGTGGCCGAGGGCACAGTGGGCGGGGACAACGTCCCTAGAAGTCCCTCGTACAGGGACACTTCTCCGAGGGGAACCCAGAACGAGACCTGCCCACACGCCATCCCTGGATACACACGCAGAGGTTGAACGACGGTGATCTCGAGAGTCCACTGGTGTGACGCGCCCAGGTTGCCCAGGTCTGCAGACAGTTGCAGATACATCCCAAGTCGGCCAAGGCTGGATCGACCGATCAGTGAAGGGACGTAACAAGAACTCCCGATGCGTTCTACGGTGTTGCCAATGTAAAGCTGCCGCGGCTGTAGAACCAGACCCTCTGCAGGTATGACGACTTCCTCGGGCGACGGCGGACGCAAGGAGTCGTGAATACCCGGCGGGTAGACCCGCAATGTCGGGCCCAGATGGTAGTTGTAGCTGTTCGGGTTGAGCATCGTAGATTCGAAAGGGGAGATAGTGATATTGCCTCCCTCTACTTGGGCGCGGATCTCGTTGGCGGTGAGAATCATGAGGTGGGCCTCCGTTGAATGCTCCGACCAACGGCGTAGACGCCCATAACAGACAGCGCTGAGGCTCCCACGATGGTGGCCACGCGTGCCGTGTCCCCCCAACCGCTGGTAAGTATGAATGTGAAAAGAGATGAGATCAGGGCTCGGAGCAAGATGGCGTCGGCAACATAGCGCGTCTCCCGGCCCTCGGCTTGATCGGCCTCGGAAGCGGCGGCCATAAGCTGACCGTAGAGCGTGGCAGACCCTAGCCCAAGCAGAAGGGCTCCCGCGACGAAAGCGACGGTGCTGCCCCCGAGCAGCCATGCCAACGCACCGAGACTGAGTACTAAGAAGGTTCCGCCAGCCCGCATCCAATCGCTGATCCGGATTGCCCAGGCGCTATCAGAGGCCAGCGCCGTTGCCAGAGCGGCGGCCACCGCCAGCGCAGCCGACGTCGAAGCCAGTGTCCCCGCCGCGCCCCCCGCCTCCCGCACTATGAGAGGTAAGACGGTTCGTAGTGGATCGGCAAATGCGGCAAGTACGAGCAAAGTGAGCAGCGGCAGCGACCGAACGCTTATCAGCAAACCTCCTTGGTTCGGTTTCCGCGTGTCGTCTGCGTTGGCTCGCATGGGGCTGGCCTCGGTGCACTCTGATTCCTCGGGCAGCTTGGCCGAGCCAAGGGGGTACCGTCGTGTACCCCACCCGACGACGGCGGCCGCCGCCGCATTCGTTGCCATGTTCAGCGATGGCAGCAACCAGAGGAGTGAACCGCTGCTGACGAAGATCGAGCCGACCAGAGGGCCGACGGCCGCCGCGAACTGAAAAGCCGCGCTGTCGGCCATCAGACGGCGTGATCGTCCTGCCGGGTCGCCTCCCCACCGGGCCACAACTGTGACCCAAGATGGCCCGTTCAGGCCGCCCGCAAACGTGGTGATCCCAGCGAGCACCACAATGCCGACAGCATCATGAAAGTTGGGTTCGGGCGTTGCCTGCCCGGCGATCCAAACTCCAAGGCCAGCCAATCCGAGCCCCTCGAGCAGGAGCAGCAAGAGAGTGCTGCGCCGCAGTCCGAGCCAGTTGACGACCAACGGATTGAGACGGGTGCCGAGCATGAGTGTGGCCAGGAATACGCCTTGATTCACTCCGAGGAGGAGAGTGGGTAGCGAGGGCGTGCTTAAGAGCCAGATGGCAATAAACGTGTTCGTGCTGGTGCAGACGTTCGATGCAGCCTGCGTGATCACCAAGGGCACAAAGCCGCGGTCGCGAATCTTCATCGTTTGAGGGCGAGCAGCTGACGGGCCAACTTTCCGCCTAGTTGCTCTTCAATGCTCAGATCTGGATCGCCGTAGGTAAGCACCCAGTTTGGATGGTCCTCGGGACCGGTACCAGGTACGTTCTCAGTGCACTCAAGACCAAGAAGGTCTGGGTAGTAGATGCTGACGAGCTCTGGTCGTGAGGAGAACGCAAAAGTATAGATCGAGAGCAGCGCGTCCTCGGCATCACTGTTTGGTCCAACCCCAAACTCGGCGAGGTCGCTGAATCGCTGCTTCTCCGCCTGCGTGAGGTCCCTTCCCAACCGACCCATGCTGTCCAGGAGGCGTAAATCCTCGCCGGTGATGAAACAGGCCGTGGAACTCGTGTCGTGGAAGGCAATCAGCAACATCGATTGCTCACGGCCTTCGGTGGTGAGACCCGTCCGTAGCGATCCATCAGTGCCGCGGGTCCACCAAACTACATCGGTGCCGTACACGCCACTCTCAGCAAGCACTTCGCGCAAACCGTCTGGAACATTGCCGAGATCCTCCCCGACCACCAACTTTCCCCGGTCAACAAGCTCGCGGATGGATTCCATTTGGGCCTCAACATCGAAGTGGACGTAGGTCCCGGCCCCATCCGGGAGGCGCGCCCATAGTCGTTGTATTCCCAACACGTGGTCTATGCGGACGCCCCCGACCGGTACGACGACGGTGGCTAGTGCCAACCTCTGAGCGCAGGGACGGTGTTGATCACGATGCGGCACGGGGAAGGCGAGTCGCCAATTCTGACCATCTGGAACGTAGTCGTCCGGTGGGGTACCGATGCTCAATGTACGGGAATAGCACCCAGAGAAGACTTCTTGGTCGATCCCGTCTTGAGAGGCGCCAACTTGAAGATCTGCAACAATTCCGATATCCATGCCGGCCGCGCGGAGCTCCTCGTGAGCAACAGCGAGTTGACCTTTGACAACGTGCTGTAGCCAAACCAGGAATTCGACGTGTTGCTTTTCGTCAAGCGTGCCGAAGTAGTGCGCAGCGACCCGTCTCTCCTGTAGGTACTGAACGAGTGCGGACGCCAGCAAGCCCTCCGATGAGCGTGGATCAATCCCGGATACCTGGGGCTCGTTATGCGCAAAGATGGATCGCAATGCCTCGGCTTTGAGTTTCAATACATCCAAGTCATCGCGCCTTGCCGCGGAGGCTGCATTTAGTTGGGCACCGCGGCGGCATAGTTCCTTGCGGTCAGCTGGCGGGATTGAGGACCATCCGGCCACGGTAGTCACTTCAACATGCAGCAGGCTATGCAGCAGGCGACTGACCGGTGAGTAGGGAGAAGAATCAAGTCCACCATCAGGAAGTATCGACTCCCAGTTGGTAGGGCCGATGGCCACGAAGTCGGCGCCATGCGTGACCACCTCCTGTCCCAGACGAACGAGAGATCCGTAGTCGCCGATTCCCCACGTGGAATCGTCAACGAGGGGAGCCAACTGCAGGTGCACACCCCATCGTCGACGTCGCGCCAATGGCGGGTTGTCAGCTTTGGGCCCCAAGTCAAAGGGCGTGATGTCATCACAGGCATCATTGAGCAATTGGCTTACGGTGTGCTGCACCTCAACGGGTACCTCGACTTGATCACCGTAGCGGTTCTCATATGCGCTCTGGACCGCGGATTCAGGAATCATCAGTGAGTCCCCATGCACTGCGCGGCCCCAGCATGAATAACCACATAGACGGGTATGGCGTCTGCTGCACCTATCTGGCGCCCACCGACGGTGTAGTGCTCTACTCCTGCCATGTCCGCTCCTATTGGGTGTGGAAGCCTGAAACCTTTCTCACGAAGGCTAGGAGAGCATTATTTGTTTAGTCAATGGAATTGACTAACTTTCGATATGACACTTTCATTTCTGTAAAGTCATGTACAGTTCGGCTCGCTGATCACCCATCGGGCAGGGTGGGAGCGAGTAAAGCGCCCCTTAGGGAGTGGCAGCGAGGCTTGGATGCGGGGCTACGGTCACGAGCCACTGAGATCTGCTTCGGCGCGCGGCTTGTCCATGGGTAGACGGTGGCGATTCCGGCTTTACCGCTGAACCTGGCCCGCACATAAGGAAAGGCCCCGGTTCCCTTGTATATAAAGGGAACCGGGGCCTTCTCACGTGGCGGTGACGGTGGGATTTGAACCCACGTTGGCTTTTACACCAAACAACATTTCGAGTGTTGCACCTTCGGCCGCTCGGACACGTCACCAACTGAAATAGGGTACCGGAGTTGAGCCCTGTTCCCCAAAACGAGGCCGCGTGGAGCCGCGCGAGGAACAAGCAAGACACAGCCAACTTCCGTCAGCAGCCCCCCACCGATAGATTCGTAAGCACCATGACTATCTCGCATGAACAAGAACACGAAGCCCAGGCCTATTGGGTCACGGAGACGGGCGATGGCGAGCTGCGCCCGGAGGTCCTGCCAGCAAGGCAAGAATCAGAGGCTCTGGTCAGGACCCTGTATTCGGGGGTCAGCCGCGGCACTGAGCGCGTTGTCCACGAGGGCCGCGTACCAGAGCGAGTGGCTGGCCTGATGCAGGCCCCGCACCAAGAGGGCGACTTCCCGGGGCCCGTCAAATACGGCTACCTGAACGTCGGCATTGTTGAAGAAGGCCCGGACGAGTGGCGGGGAAAAACGGTCTTCAGCCTGCACCCGCACCAGGATTTTTATGTGATCCCCACCAGCCAACTCACCGCAATCCCGGAGGACGTGCCAGCACGTCGGGCTGTGCTCACCGGCATCGTTGAGGTGGCCATCAATGCCCTTTGGGAAGCCGGGCCAAGGCTGGGCGACCGCGTCGCCGTCGTCGGTGGTGGTTTGGTGGGTGGCGTCTTGGCGACTCTCCTGCGGAAGTATCCGCTGGGCCGCCTGCAACTGGTGGACGCCGATCCCGAGAAGCGAAAGCTGGCGGAAACCATCAACGTGGACTTCGCACTTCCCGAGGAAGCGAAGGACGACAACGACATCGTCTTCCACTGCTCCGCCTCCAATGAGGGCCTCAAGTTGAGCCTCCAGCTGGCCGGCGACGACTCCGATGTCATTGAACTTTCCTGGTTTGCCGACAAGGAAGTCACCCTGCCACTCGGCGAGGACTTCCACGCCCGCAGGCTGAACATTCGTTCCAGCCAAGTGGGTGCTGTCGCCCTGCCCAGACGGCACCGGCGAACCAACGCCCAGCGCTTGGAACAGGCGGCACTCGAATTAAGGGAACCGCTGTTCGACACGTTCCTGACCAGCGAATGCCTGTTCCGGAACCTACCCACCACACTCACAAAATTGTTCGAACGGCCAGGCGGTTTCTGCCATGTGGTCGCCTACCCCAACCCGGAGGATTAATACATGTTCAGCCTGACCGTCCGACGCCACTTCATGGTCGCCCACAGCCTTCCCCGGGAAGCGTTCGGCCCAGCCCAGGGCCTCCACGGTGCCACGTTCGTAGCTGAAGTCACCTTCCGCCGGCCCAACCTCAACGACGACGCAATCGTCCTGGACATAGGTGCCGCCGGCGGCATCCTTGAAGAAGTGCTCGCCGACCTGAACTACAAGAACCTCGACGAACACCCCGCATTCAAGGGCAAGCTCTCCACAACGGAGGCCCTCGCGAAGCACATCGCCGATGCCATTGCCGCCCAAATCCAGGACACGGCGGACGGTCCGGCACTCACTGGCATTGACGTCGTCCTCCGCGAGAACCCTGATGCCTGGGCGGGCTACTCGCTGGAGCTCCCGGGCAAGTAAGTGCACATCCGCTTCCTGGTCCCTGGGAACGTCCGGCACGGCTCCGGCGGCAACAAGTACAACGCCAAGCTCGCCGAGCACCTGACTACCCTCGGCGCCACCGTTGACACACTAACGGTCGACGGCGATTGGCCCGTTGGGAGCCCGGCGGACCGGCAGCGGTTCGCTGACATGCTCGACGGCGGTACAACAGTGATTGCCGACGGCTTGGTGGCCAGCGGGGCGCCGGAGGAGATCGCTGGCGCGGTCAGCGCCGGGACCAAGGTCTGGATACTCTCCCACATGGCGTTGGCTGGCCACAGCGACCTTGAAGCCAAGGCGCTGGCTGCAGCGACCGGGATCATTTGTCCGAGCTCTCACGCAGCGGCAGAGTTGGAGGCAAAGCACGGGACACAAAACATCGTCATCGCCAAGCCTGGCACGGACAATGCAGACGCATCCGCAGGCTCAGAGCCCAAGCACATCGTGGCCGTTGCCGCGTTGCTGCCCAACAAGTGCCAAACACTCTTGGTACAGGCGCTCAGCCGGGTTCAAGATCTCGCGTGGACCGCGGCCCTCATAGGCTCCCAAGACGCTGACCCGGGCTACGCAGCCAGGGTGAGGGCCGCCGTCGAGCATTACGGTCTCGAAAGCCGAATCAGCATCACTGGCGAGCTGACCGGCGATGCCCTCGAAGAGCAATGGCACACCGCAGACCTGAGTGTTCTGATTTCGCGTTCCGAAAGCTTCGGGATGTCCGTCACGGAGTCGTTGGCCCACGGCGTCCCCGTGCTCGTTCGGCGGGGGACAGGAGCAGTGGAAGCATTGGGCGACACGAGGGCTGGCACGGCCCTGGATCTCAGTGACCCTGGCAAACTCGCCAGCACCCTCCGGAGCTGGCTCACCGATCACGCCCAGCAACAAACCTGGCGGAACGCAGCAATGACAGCCAGGGGGCATCTCAAAGGCTGGGGCTCTACCGCTGCCATCGTTCTGAAGGCCCTGGATGCCCACCGAGGTGACACCTAATGGCCATCCCAGGGTTCTGAATTGGCATTAAAAGCCATCTCGCGGGGAAGCCGGGAACCTGGGAAGCCGGGAAATCAGGGCACGCGGTGCGAGGCAAAGAAGTCCCTGAGCAAGGCTGCGCATTCGTCCTCGCGTACGCCCGCGTACACCTCCACCCAGTGATTGAGGCGGCGCTCGCGGAGGATATCGAACACAGAACCCACCGCTCCTGCCTTCTCGTCCCACGCGCCAAAAACGACGCGGGGAATACGGGCCAGGACAATCGCCCCGGCACACATGGCACAGGGTTCGAGGGTGACCACCAAAGTGCAGTCTTCCAAACGCCAGCCATCATCGTCGGCGCCTGCATCGTGAGCGCGCTGACGAAGCGAAGCAGCGGCCTGACGAATGGCCACCACCTCCGCGTGGGCGGTCGGGTCTCCGTGCGCTTCCCGTTCATTGCGTCCGGAACCCAGCACTCCGCCGTCGGGCCCCAACACGACGGCGCCGATCGGTACGTCGTCAGTTTTCAACGCCAACCGGGCTTCGTCCAGGGCAAGGCCCATCCAGGCCATGTGTTCTGCGTGATACGGCTCGGTGGCGCTCATGTCTCAATGATAGTTTTGGGGGATGCGCACACTCGTCGTGGACCACCCGCTGGTCGCTCACAAGCTCACCGTTCTGCGGGATAAGAACACCCCTTCACCGGTCTTCCGGCAGCTCACTGAAGAACTCGTCACCCTCCTGGCTTATGAAGCCACGCGTGAGGTCAAGACGCAGCCAGTCGAGATTGAAACCCCCGTCACCACTACCATTGGCACGGCTTTCACCAAGCCCACTCCGCTGGTGGTCCCGATTTTGCGCGCCGGCCTTGGCATGCTCGAGGGCATGACCAAGCTGGTCCCCACCGCTGAGGTGGGCTTCCTGGGCATGGCGCGCGACGAAGAAACCTTGGACATCATCACCTACGCCGAGCGCCTTCCAGAAGACCTCACCGGCCGCCAGATCTTCGTCCTGGACCCCATGCTTGCCACTGGCGGCACCCTTCGCGAGGCCATCAAGTTCCTCTTCAAGCGTGGTGCGTCGGATGTGACGTGCATCTGCCTGCTGGCCGCTCCGGAGGGATTGTCCAAGCTGGAAGAGGAACTCTCCGATGCCAACGTGAAAATCGTCCTGGCCTCGATTGACGAGAAGCTCAACGAAAAGTCGTACATCGTGCCGGGCTTGGGCGACGCCGGTGACCGCCTCTACGGCGTAGCGGGTTAAGAAAGCCCTCTACCGCTTTCCGATGCGCCCGGTTAGCCTGTGGCGCATGGACTGGAAACTTGAACTGGTGTTTGTCCCTGTGTCCGATGTCGACCGGGCGAAGGATTTCTACGTCAACAAGGTTGGTTTCAACGCCGATTTCGATGAGCGTCCCATGGACGGCATCCGCTTCGTGCAACTGACGCCGCCGGGTTCTGCGTGTTCCATCGCCATCGGGGAGGGCCTCAGCGATGCCCCTCCGGGAACAGCGCCCAGCCTCCAAGTGGTGGTAGCGGACATCAACAAGGCGCATGAGCAACTCAAGGCCAACGGCGTGGATGTCAGCGATATTGACGTTCAGGATTGGGGCCACTTCGTCTACTTCGCTGACCCCGACGGCAACAAGTGGGCCGTGCAGTACTTACCGCAGCGACCAAACGGCTAAGTCACATTTCAGCGCCACCGCATGAGTGTGCGGCAGGATGGATCCATGAGCCATCCTGCCGCACCCTTCTCCGCATCATCAGTGCTGACCGTCCGTGCCGTCCTTTTCGACATGGACGGCACACTGGTGGACTCAACGGCGATCGTGGAGCAAGTGTGGCTGGAGTTCGCCGAGCGCTATGGCTTGGATTACAACGAGATCCTGCGCACCTCACATGGCGTCCAGGCCGGCGATACCGTTCGCCGGTATGCGCCCGCCGGCGCTGACTTTGAAGCCCTGACCGCCGAGCTGGGTGAGATGGAACGCTCCCGGACCGACGGCGTCATAGCGCTTCCCGGGGCAGAAGCCCTGCTGGCGGGACTGCCGGATGACGCCATCGCGTTGGTCACGTCCGCGGATCGCATCCTGGCCGGTATCCGTATGCAGGCGGCCGGGCTAACCATGCCATCAACAACAGTCACTGCTGAGTCGGTTACCCGCGGTAAACCGCATCCTGAGGGGTACCTGAAGGCGGCGGCGCTGCTGGGAGCCGACCCGGCCGACGTCGTGGTTTTCGAGGATGCGCCTGCCGGAATCGCTGCTGCGCGAGCTGCGGGGATGCGGACCGTTGTGGTGGGCGACGCCGGCGGCGGGCTGGAGCCGGGCATGTGGCGCATCCCGGACTACTCGGCGGTCACCGTCACCGCAGTGAAGGACGACGACGGCGGTCACCTCCTGACGCTCACCCTCTAGTACCGCCGGGATAAGGGCTGTTCCAAGCGGTGAACCGGGCGTAGGCTGTGCGCATGTCTGCGATGCCGGAGGCGTACGGTGCTGCATTGGAGCGGGCCATGGTCCACGCCGGTGAGTGGCTTGCGTCGGTTCCCACCCGTTCTGTCCGCCCTTCATCCGATGCCGACCAAGTAGCCAAGAGCATCCTGCCGCGCCTCCCGGACGGAGCAACCGATGCCGCGGAAGTAGTGGACGAGCTCGCCGCGCTGGCTGAGCCCGGCTTGATGGCGATCCAGTCCGGAAGGTTTTTTGGGTGGGTCATGGGCGGAACCTTGCCCGCCGCCATGGCCGCCGATTGGCTCGTCTCTGCCTGGGACCAAAACACCGGGCTCCGGTTCGCCACCCCCGCCGCCGCTGCCATCGAGGAATCTGCCGCCGCCTGGCTTTTGGACCTCCTGCACCTGCCAGCCACTGCCGACGTCGGATTCACTACGGGTGCCACAACTGCCAACTTCGTGGGGTTGGCCGCGGGCCGCCAATACCTGATGGACGAGGCCGGATGGGACCTCGAAGCGCTCGGTCTCAGCGGCGCACCGCGCATCACAACCTTTGCCGGCCGGGAACGGCATGCCGCAGTGGATCTGGCGTTGCGATACCTCGGTTTGGGCGCCTGTATTCCGGTAGACGCCGACGACGAAGGCCGGATATTTCCCGACGCCCTGGCTGACGCCATGGATCAGCAACCCGGCCCATCGTTGGTTTGTCTGCAAGCCGGCAACCTCCACTCGGGGGCATTTGATCCCATGGAGGAAGCCATAGCCGTGGCACACGATCGCGGCGCGTGGGTGCACGTGGATGGTGCCTTTGGTTTGTGGGCCGCCGTGAGCCCGAAGCTGCGAGGTCGGCTGGCGGGTGTGGAGGACGCAGATTCGTGGGCAACCGACGCTCATAAGACCCTGAACGTCCCCTACGACTGTGGCCTGGCAATCGTTGCCCGCCCGGAAGCCCTGAGGCGTGCCTTCAGCGTTCACACGAGTTACCTCATTGCCACGGATGCCGGACCTGGGGATCCTTTCGAGAAGGTTCCGGAGATGTCCCGCCGGGCCCGGGGCATACCGGTGTGGGCCGCACTCAGGCAACTGGGCCGGGACGGCGTGATTTCCATGGTGGACCGATTGGCAGCAAATGCCCGCGCCTTGGCTGAAGGCCTGTCCTCGATCCCGGGCGTGGAGGTACTCAACGACGTCGCGTTCACGCAGGTCTCGGTGAGTTTCGGAAGCGATGACCGTACCCACCGGATCACCCAGCGGCTTATGGCGGAAGGCGCGGTCTGGATGTCCGGTTCGTCGTGGCGTGGTCGCGAGATTCTACGGATCTCGGTCAGCAACTGGACTACGGACGCCGGGGATGTCGCGGCCTCCATCGCAGCCGTGCGGCGTGCGGTGGAGGCCGAACCGGAGGCATAACGTTCTTCGGCGGGGAGCCGTGAAACGGCAAAACCGCGCCCGTTCCCGCGATCCGCTCCAGTGGGTACTGGTGCGAACGGCGGCAACGGGCGCGGCAATCAAGCAGTCTGGTTTAGTACCAGTTGTTCGCCAAGTGGAAGCCCAGAGCGGCGGACGGGGATCCGTAACGCTCCTTGATGTAATTCAGGCCCCACTTGATCTGGGTCTGGTAGTTGGTTTCCCAGTCAGGACCAACGGTAGCCATTTTGGAAGCAGGCAGGGACTGGACGATGCCGTAGGCGCCGCTGGAAGCGTTCATCGCCGTGGTCTTCCAGTTCGATTCCTTCTCCCACAGCGTGTTCAGGGCAGTCATTTCGCCCGGGCCCCAACCGTAGTTGCCAAGGATGCTGAGTGCGTATGCCTTGGCAGCAGCGGGGTCATCCACAGCCTTGGGGGCGGCAGCAGCTGCTGCGGCTTCCGCGGCGGCAGCGGCAGCAGCGGCGTCGGCGGCCTGCTTGGCAGCAGCGTCAGCAGCAGCCTTTTCAGCTGCGGCTTGGGCAGCAGCCTGGTCAGCGGCAGCCTTTTCGGCGGCGGCCTGCGCGGCGGCGGCCTGGTCAGCGGCAGCCTTATCGGCGGCGGCCTTGTCAGCAGCTGCCTTATCCGCGGCGGCCCTGTCGGCTGCGCCCTTTTCGGCGGCAGCATTCAGGGAAGCAGAGATCTCAGCCGACTTGTTGGTGTTGACCTGCGCACTGGCCTGGGTTCCGGCTACGCGGCTGGCCTCAGGGAGGGTCAGTGCGGCGTTTGCGGCGGTTCCGAGCGATGCAACGCCCAGTGCAGCTGCCACAACACCGGCTACTACGGACATGCGGTGGCCGGACTTACCCTGGCGGGCTGCGTTCTTGAGGACGGACTGCGACTTGGTGAGCGGTGCGTTGTGTTCGTCGCGGTGACGCGCGGAAGGGCGCGTCTGATCGTTAAATTCAGACATGTGATTACCTCTCAGCGCCTGCGGAGTTAGCTGTCGGGTTCGGATGAGGTCATCCGGCCGCGCATCACGCTGCGGCTTCACCCCAAGGGCCGGCCAAAAGGCCTTGCCCGGAGACTCTGGGTCCCCCGTCTCTGCCTCGGAGAAAGAACGGACTCCGGGAAGTGGCAGAGCTCGGCGCATCCCGGATGTGGGCCTGCTAGGGACGACCCACCCTTTCGACGGTACAGGAGGATTCCGCAGAAGTCACATTTAGGTAACAGAGATCACGACGCCGGTGAGTCGCCTTGCCCGATTCGTTATATGCCTTCGGTGCTGACTGCCGGTAGTCGGAGGGCGAATTGGGTACGTCCCGGCCGTGAGGTCACTTCCACGCTACCGCCATGCGCGGAAACGATGGATTCCACAATGGACAAGCCGAGTCCGGAGGTGCCCTCAGCGCCTGATCTAGCGGCGTCAGCGCGGGCAAACCGGGAGAAGATCCGGCCTTGGAAGTCTTCTGGAATTCCGGGACCGTTATCCGTCACTGTGACCATGGCGCTGCCATCGGCAGAGAGCATGACGCCTGTGATCACGGTGGTACCGGGTTCCGTGTGTTTGCGGGCATTGGACAACAAATTGGCCAGCACCTGGTGAAGTTGGGTGGCATCGCCGCGGACGGTGATGGGCTCTTCAGGGAGCTGGAGCTGCCAGAGGTGGTCCGGTGCCATGACTTTCTCGTCGCTGACCGTTTCGATTACCAGCTGTGTCAGGTCCACGTCCTCAACTTTGATGGGTTGCCCCTCGTCCAACCGCGCCAACAGAAGTAGGTCCTCCACCAAGGCGGTCATGCGTAGGGACTGGCTTTGGACACGTGCCAGCGACTTCCGGCCGTCCTCGGTGAAATTCTCCGTCATCCTCAGCAGTTCGGCGTAGCCCCGGATGGCTGTCAGGGGAGTACGCAGCTCATGCGAGGCATCAGCCACGAACTGCCGCACCTTGGTTTCGCTTTCCTGACGTGCTTCCAGCGCGCTCGAAACGTTGTTCAGCATCTGGTTCAAGGCATGGCCGACGCTGCCCACTTCCGTTCCAAGGTGGGATGCCGACGGCGGTACGCGCACCGAAAGTGCCACTTCACCGGCGTCGAGAGGCAGGCGCGAAACCTTCGTGGCCACCTCGGAGAGCTGCTCAAGCGGACGCATGGTTCGGCGGATGATGACCGTTCCCACGAGGCCGATCACCACCAGGCCACCCAGCGAAACCAGCACCATGGTCCACACCAGCGAGGCTTCGGCGCTCTGTTTGTCCGCGAGCGGCAGGCCCGTCACGATCACGTCGCCATAAGTGGTTTTGACCGCCACCAGCCGGTAATCGCCGTTGGACAGTGATCGGTCCACGGGTGGGTTGTCCGTGGGGAGCGACACCAGGACCTGCTCGTCGTCTGCTGAGAGCGAGACGCGGTTACCTTGGGCGTCGATCAAACCCGAGCTACGCACGGTGGAGCCGTCGATCCTCGCGTTGAGCGTACCCGCCGCCTGCCCTCGCGCCTCCAAAGGATCCGGCCTGCCGGGGGATGCCGGAAAGTTCGACGGCGGCCTGCCGAAGTCATTCGCGCGGCTGGACGCCTGCTCCAGCTGCCTGTCGAGCTGCCTGTTGAAGACCATGTCCATGGACGCGTAGCTGACAACTCCCACCGCAGCGCAAATGGTGACCAGCAGGGCCATGGCCACCAGGACCAAGCGTGTGCGCAAGTGCCAAGTGGAGGGATTGAGCCAACTGCGCTGAGACTCTCCGCCCGGCTCTCCGGCCGCTCCGGACTTCCCGGGCACTCCTGAGAGGGTGCTCAATGCCTAGTCCGCGGGCTTGATGACGTATCCGGCACCCCGGATTGTGTGGATCATCGGGGGATGGTTGGCTTCGATCTTCTTGCGCAGATAAGAGATGTAGAGCTCCACAATATTGGCCTGGCCGCCGAAGTCGTAGTCCCACACGCGGTCCAGGATCTGGGCCTTGCTGACAACTCGTTTGGGGTTCTCCATGAGGTAGCGCAGCAGCTCGAACTGGGTGGCGGTCAGCGGGATGTCCTGGCCTGCGCGGGTTACTTCCCGGGTATCTACATTGAGCGTGAGGTCGCCTACCACCAGCTCGGCGGTGTCCATGGCGGCTACGCCGGAGCGCTGGACCAGGCGGTGGAGGCGCAGGAGGACTTCCTCCATGCTGAACGGTTTAGTGACGTAGTCGTCCCCGCCTGCTGCGAGTCCGACAATGCGATCCTGCACGGCGTCCTTGGCCGTGAGGAACAGGGCGGGAACTTCCGGGGCGAAGGTGCGGATGCGGTTCAGGACCTCGACGCCGTCGAAACCGGGAAGCATGACATCCAGGACCAGCACGTCAGGGCGGAAGTCCTTGGCCAACCTCACTGCCCCAGGACCGTCGCCCGCCACCGCAACGGACCAGCCTGCCATGCGCAGGCCCATGCTCATCAGCTCGGCAAGGCTGGGTTCGTCATCCACCACCAAGGCACGGATGGGGGAGCCGTCCGGATGGGAGAGCTGGGGAAGATTGTTGGTCATGGAGTGCGAGGAGGCCATGGGATAACTCTCCGTTCTGCTGGTTTGCCAACGCTTTGGCCATCCTGTGTGGACGCTGTGAGATCAGACTATCGAGGAGGGACCTGCCGGACACGCTTCCGTGCCCAAGGTTTCCATAGACCAAGTTCAGCCACGTTTCTACGGCTTGTAGCAGATTCTGTCCTGAAAATTGGTCCGAAAGACTAGCCGTGATTGGACAACAAGTGTTTCAGATCGTGAGATTCCGTCGGGGGAGCGTTAGGGGGAACGAGCATGCACATCATCGCCGATATGCCGAATAATATTCAGTAAATGGCGAATGTTTGCTGAGTTGGTCGAATGAACTGGCGTTCATTTACCGCAACTATTGAATTGTGATTTGCGACACAATAGACCTCTGTGTCTCAAAATGTGGACGGTTCGGCGCTTTGTTACTTGCGTGTTGCCATTGTTACGTTGCACACTTCCAATGTGAACAAGAACTCAACAGCACCTGCAGCCGCAGCAACCTGGCCCAGCGCACCCGCTGGCCATGATGACCGCTGTTGTCGAATGCAAGCCTAACTTTCCACCCCAAGAAGTTTCAGGCATTCGCCCCCTAGCCCAGCGTTGGGCGCCCCTCCCCAAACTCATTGCGGGGACAACCAGCATTCGAAGCCGCGATGACGGCTATTCACTTTTGAGGTAAGCACTCCATGTCAGTTGCATCTGGATACGTCCACATCTCCGTCCGTAACGCCAACAAGGCCGCGTCAAACGCAGGGCTTCGCCCCGGCTTTGGCAACCGTCCCGGCTACTCTCCGGCTCCGCAAGGCGCCGGTCAGCAGGCCCCCGGATACGTGCCGCAGGGCTACAATCCCAACTCTTATGGCCAGTTGCGCGCAGTACCCACAGCAGAGCCGGCGCCCATGACTGCGCCCACCCCTGTGATCGCCCAGTCGGACAAACTCCGCCCTGTTGCCAACGACAACGTGGCCCGCGGATTCGTCCTCTACATGGGCATTGACGAAGAAACCGCAGCTGCCGCGGGAACCTCCATTGCCAAGCTCGCCCAGGAAATCCGGGCTTACGCTCAGTCCCTCGTGACCGGCGCCGAGAGCTATGCCGCCGTCGCAGTTGCCCCCGCCGGCGCACCCGGTTCCGCACTCGACGTCGTGCGTTCCACCTTCGGCGACCCCACTGTCGCCGCACGCCAGCGCACCGAAGCCGCACGCCCGGCCCCCCAGCAGGAAGCCCGTCCGTCCGGCGTCCTGATCGACCTCGCCCGCCGCGAAGTGCACCTCGACGGCGAATCGCTGAACCTGACGTTCAAGGAATTCGAGCTCCTCAACTACCTCGTCGAGAACGGAACCCGCACCGTGGGCCGCGACGAACTGCTCGAAGGCCTGTGGCGCAACGCCGAGGAAGTGCCGAACGAGCGCACCATCGACGTCCACATCCGCCGCCTCCGCTCCAAGCTCGGCCGCCTCGCGAACACAGTCCGAACGGTCCGCGGCCAGGGCTACCGTTTCTACGAGCACCCCGAAGTTATCGTCTGGGCCGCTCCGGAATACTCGATCTAAGGAGCACTACGCCGAAAGGCGGCATCATCCCTCTGCGCCTGCGCTCGTTCCTCCCCCCGCTGGGGGTTGGCCCAGCAGCAACGCCGTTGTGGGGATGTGCCGCCTTTCGGCTTTTGTTCGAGGGGCCCGTGTGCGGCCACCACCCACATTGGCTGCCAAATTTCCTTGGACACGCCTGTTCCACCCGCGTGTCGGGGGTGCCGCGACGTCAAAGTTGGTGACGGGGGACCGGCACTAATGGGGTCGGGAAGCCGCTGGGCTCCGCGGCGGATAGGGTTGGGCTATGAGTGACCATCACATCAAGCGCCTGGTGATCATGCGGCATGCCAAGGCTGATTGGCCTATGGGCGTGCCCGATCATGAGCGCCCCTTGGAGGAGCGTGGGCACCGGGAGGCTCCGTTGGCTGGTAAGTGGTTGCTCAAGCACGGCGTGGTGCCCGACTTCATCCTGTGCTCGTCAGCGTTGAGGACTCGTCAGACCTGTACCTGGGTCTGCGATGAATTGGGGGACAAGGCGCCGACGCCCAAACTTGAGGACGGCTTGTACTCAGCCTCAGCCAACCGCATGTTGACGGTGATCAACCACGTCCCCGACACCGTGACCACGTTGATGGTTATCTCGCATATGCCCGGAGTTCAGGATCTTGCCATGCATCTGGCCTCCCGCGATTCTGACCACGACGCTTACATGGATGCTGCAACCCGTTACCCAACCAGCGCGTTGACGGTAATGGAAACAGAAAAGCCGTGGGCTGAGCTCGATGGGCAGGATGCCAGGCTGACGCATTTCACAGTGCCCCGTAAATAGTCATTGCGCAGCTAACAACCTTCCCTGGCGCCGGCTGTTCCCCTCCTGTGAGGTTGGTCGCTCCTCGTCAGCTCCGCGGCAGCGGTAGCTCCGCCGCTATCTCGCGCAGCATGTTCACGGCGAGTCGAATGTTGGGACTGGCTGTCATCGTTTTGCGGTAAACAACACCAACGGACCGTTGCTGGACCGGACGGATCACCGGGATGGCCACGACTCCGTAGGGAAGGGGAGGCCTTCCGAGCCTCGGTACGAGTGCCACGGCCACCCCTTGTTCCACCATGGCGATGTGGGTGGAGAAGTCGGGATCGTAGATGCGGATGTGTGGGACCTTGCCCAGTCCAGCGAAGATCTGTAGAAGGGCCTCATTGCAGATGGCTCCTGCCGGGGTGCTGATCCACGTCTCGTCCAGAAGATCTTCAGGCTCGACGGCGGTGCGCACCGCCAGTGCGTGGGTGCTGCTGACGAGGACGTCGGCTTGGTCGATGCAGAGGTCCTCATGCACCAGGTTCTCCGGGATCACCAAGGGCACCGAATTCCAGTTGTGTACCACCGCGAGTTCGGCCTCGCCTGAGGCGACTCTTTGCACCGCTTCCCGCGGATCCTCAGCCAGGACGGTGATGCCCAAGGCAGAGTGGGTAGCGGCGATCCGCCCGAGCAGAGGTCCCACCAGACCGCGGCATGCCGTAGAAAAAGCCACGAGCCTTAGGAGACCCGAAGGCTTTGCGGGGTCGGCGAGCAGCGTTGCTTGCAGTTCCTCAAGCTCACCCATGATCCGCCGGCCATAACCTGCAAGGGCCAAGCCACGCTCGGTGAGGAGCACCCCACGGCCGCTTCGTTCCAGCACAGTGACGCCGGTTTGTTTTTCAAGTTTCTTGATCTGCTGCGAAATTGCCGAGGGGCTGAAGCCCATAACGTCCGATGCCGCCACCACTGAGCCATGCTGCTCCACGGCGACCAAGGCCCTAAGCGCTGAGATGTCGATCATGAAGCAAATCTACGCTGTTCCATGTCGAATTCAACGCTGGTGCTTCAACCAAAAGAAGGCCAGAGTGTAGTTGTGAACCTTCGCCACTCTGCCCTTGCCGTTGTGGTTGCTGTCCTGTGGGGCATCAACTTCGTTGCGATCGACCTCGGTCTGCACACGAACGGCAGGGAAGTCCCGCCCCTGCTCTTCGTCGCCATGCGCTTCTTGCTGGTGGTCTTTCCCTTCATCCTCTTCATCCGCAAACCAGACGTGGGCTGGAAGGCGATTGTCGGCGTCGGGCTCTTCATGAGTGCCGGCCAATTCGGCCTCCTGTATCTAGGCATGGCACTTGGGATGCCGGCAGGCTTGGCATCGCTGGTGCTCCAGGCACAAGTGTTGTTCACCATCTTGCTTGCGGCGAGATTCCTGGGAGAGAGGCCGAGCCGGCGACAACTAACCGGCGTGGCTCTGGGCATCGCAGGCTTAGCCGTAGTGGCGTTGGGGCGAAGTGCCGTGGCTCCGGTTCTGCCGCTCATGATCGTTCTGGCCGCGGCGTTGTCGTGGGCGGTCGGGAATGTGGTGGCCAGGCACACGAAGGCCGCTTCCGGGTTGGGGTTGGTGGTGTGGTCCGGCGCCGTGGTCCCGGTTCCATTGGCTGGCTTATCGCTGGTAGTGGATGGGCCGGACACCGTGCTGGCAACGCTCACGGACCTGCAACCCGCCACCATCGTGAGCGCGATCTACACGGCTGTGTTCGCGTCCCTGATTGGGTACGGCATCTGGAACCGCTTGTTGTCGCTTTACCCGAGTTCCGATGTCGTGCCCTTCACGCTTTTGGTCCCCGTGGTGGGGATGACGGCCGCTTGGCTTGTCCTCAACGAGATTCCTACGCTGACGGAGATCCTGGGAGGGCTGATTCTGCTCCTCGGAGTTGCCATCGCAGTGCTCGGCGCCGGACGTAAAGTCCGTCCGGAAACGCCCGTTGTGAGGCCCGCTCTGCGGCTATAAATCGCGATAAAGCGCGCATAGCAGGCCTCGCAACGCGAAGACTCAGCGCAGCTTGAAGATGGTCCGGTGCCAGTCCTTCTCGGCAACGCCGTCCAACTCGAACATCACGTGCTTCACCTGGGTGTATTCGTCAAAGGAATAGGCGGACATGTCCTTGCCGAACCCCGATTGTTTGAAGCCCCCGTGGGGCATCTCGGAGATGATCGGAACATGGTCGTTGACCCACACACAGCCGGCCTTGATCTCGCGTGTTGCCCGCAAGGCCCGCTGAAGGTTGTTCGTCCAGGCTGAGGCGGCCAGTCCGTAGACGGTGTCGTTGGCCAGATGGATCGCTTCGTCGTCCGTTTCGAACGGGAGGACCACCAGAACCGGGCCGAACACCTCGTCCTTCACGATTTCCGAGTCCGGCGCCGCGTCAACAATCAGCGTAGGCCGGTAAAAGGCGCCATTTTCCAAGCCCTCATCCGTAGGGGCGTAGCCGCCCGCCATCACCTTGCTGTAGGTGCGGGCGCGGTCCACCATTCCGGCTACGTGGTCGCGCTGCTTGAAGGAAACGAGGGGGCCTAGATCTGCGGTGGTTTCCCCTGGGATGCCCAGGACGAGCCCATCAAAGCGGGCGGCCACCTTCGCTACGAACTCCTCATACACGCTCCGGTGCACGATAGCCCTGGTGGCCGCGGTGCAGTCCTGCCCGGTGTTGATCAGCGAACCGGCCACGGCGCCATGGACGGCAGCGTCCAGATTGGCATCGTCGAACACAACAAAAGGTGCCTTACCGCCCAATTCGAGGTGCACGCGCTTCGCGTTGACGGCCGCGGCCTCCAATACTGTGCGGCCAACTGCGGTGGATCCTGTGAAAGAGACCATGTCCACATTCGGGTGCCGCATGAGCGCAGCCCCAACCGTGGCACCGTCGCCCACCACCACGTTCACCACGCCGTCGGGCAGGCCGGCGTCACTGAGCGCTTGCGCGAACATCAGTGACGTCAACGGAGTGATCTCGGCAGGCTTGAGAACAATGGTGTTGCCTGCGGCGATGGCCGGAAGGATCTTCCACGCGGCCATTTGCAGGGGGTAGTTCCATGGCGCGATGGATCCCACTACGCCAATCGCCTCCCGTCTGATGGAGGAGGTGTGCTGGGGAGAGTACTCCGCGGTGGCCTTGCCCTCGAGGTGTCGTGCGGCGCCTGCGAAGAAGTCGATGTTGTCGATGGTGCCGGGGACATCGAATTCGCGGGTCAACCGCAGCGGTTTACCTGTCTGCGAACTCTCAACCCGGGCGAATTCCTCTGCACGGTCTTCGACGATACGGGCGAATTTTTGGAGTATCCCGGCACGTTCACCCGGCGCGGTGCGGGACCATGACGGGAAGGCGCTGCGGGCCGCTGCCACTGCCGACTCCAGATCCGCAAGTGACGCCAGACCCACCCTTTCCACCACCTCCGAGGTAGCCGGATTGATGACATCGAGGCTGCTTCCGGAGGTTCCTGACAGCAGCTTTCCGTTGATGAACTGGTGCATGAGGGTACCGTGCTTTCCCTGCCGGGCGTCGCTGTCCGGGCAGTGCTGAATGGACGACGCCGGATGGTGGCGTCGTGCGGGGAAGGGTGGGTTTCGTTGCTGGCTAAGCAGACTGTGAGGCAGGTGGTCAGGCCTGCGGTCGGCGGGTGCTTTCGCGTTCGGCGCTGTCCAGGATGGCCGAGAGGCCGGCTTGGAACGCCTTGAGGGAATCAAGGTTTTGCAGTGCAGCGTGGTGTTTTTCAAGGAGCGGGCGACCGGTGATACGGGTAAAAACCCGGGGGTTGAGCCAGGGATCGTGGCCCTCGGAGTCCGGAAGCCGCTGGATTTCGACCGCAATGCCGGCGCCGAGCGCAAGGGTGTAGCTTTCCAAGGCTGCGTAGTAGTGCACCACGCGGTCATCTTCCAGCCCGGCGTCGGTGAGGCATTGCAGGACGAACTCGATCGCTTTCAGTTCGCCGGGGCCGTAGGTGTCCGTGGCGAAGGACTCGCTGCCCAAGGAGGGGTGCTGCATGAAGGCTTTGAGGAGTTCGTCAAGGTAGGTCTCCAGCCGGGCACGCCAATCCTTGTCGCGTGCCGTGGCCAGTGTGCGCTCAACGGACATGATGAACAACTGGTCCAGCGCTGCCCTGACGATTGCGTCCCGGTTCCGGAAATGCCGATAGACGGCGGTGGCGTCCACCTCAAGTTCCTGACCCAGTCGTCGCACGGTCAGCCGTTCCCCGAGTTCCTGGCTGGAAATCCGTAGGACGGCGTCGATGATGGTGGCCGGGTCAAGGCGCGTGCGGCGGTCCGTCGACTGTGCTGGCTGCACCATCAGTTGTCCGCCTTCCATGTGTTCCCGGGTTGGTTATCAACCTACATGATTCATGGCGCCCTCCTTTCAAGGTCCAGTCAAGGTCTTTGTCAGCATTGATGTCAACACTGTTGACTTTAATGTGATGCGGCTCATAGCGTGTCTCGCAGAGTTGAATTTCCCCACGAAAGGACTCGACCATGCTCGCAGAGATTTTGTTTGAGAACGGATGGGTGTATACCGGCAACGACGCCGGGCCCCTCCGCGCAGACCTGGCGGTAGCCGAAGGCCGCATCATCGCCGTCGGAAAGCCTGATGACGTCAACGGAACTGTCACGCCGGACACCCGCAGGGTGGACCTGCAGGGGCAACTGGTGCTGCCAGGTTTTCAGGATGCCCACATCCACCCTATTTTCGCCGGAATCGAGTTGCTTCAGTGCGACCTGACGGAGGCCACCAGCGCAGAGGAAGCCGTGGCGAGGGTGGCCCGTTACGCAGCCGACAACCCGGATGAACCCTGGATCCTGGGCGCTGGATGGTCCATGGATTTCTTCCCGGGCGGCACTCCAACACGGAAACTTCTGGACGCCGTGGTGCCGGACCGGCCCGTCTACCTCGTCAACAGGGACCACCACGGCGCGTGGGCCAACACGGCCGCCTTTGAAGCAGCGGGAATCGGCGCGGAAACACCTGATCCTGAGGGCGGCCGGCTGGAACGCGAAGAAGACGGAACGCCCGCCGGCACAGTTCATGAGGGGGCCATGGACCTGTTCAATGCGGTCAAGCCAGCGGTCCCGTATGAGTTGGCATACCAAGGCCTTCTCGCTTCCCAGCAACGGTTGCTATCGCAGGGCATCACCGCCTGGCAGGACGCCTGGGTTCCCATTCCCGAGGGCGAACATGCCGACCATCTGGACGTCTACATGGACGCGGCGAAGGCGGGAGACTTGAAAGTCCGGGTCACCGCATGCCAATGGTGGGACAGGACAGCCGGAATGGCCCAGCTGGAAGCAATCGCGGAACGCCGGGACAGGGTCGCCGACACCTTCGACCACCATCAGCTCAACGCCAACACAGTGAAAGTGATGGTGGACGGTGTGGCCGAGAATTACACAGCCGCAATGCACCACGTCTACCTGGATCATCATGGCCACCACACGGACAACCGCGGCATCGAGTTCTTCGAACCCGAAGAGCTGAAGGAACTCGTCACCGCGATAGATGCGGCCGGCATGCAGGTTCACTTCCATGCCCTCGGCGACCGCGCCGTGACTGACGCTTTGGATGCACTTGAAACGGCACGGAACAGCAATGGGGCCAACGACAACCGGCACCATCTGGCGCACCTTCAGATGGTCCGCAGCGAGGATGTTCCCCGGTTTGCCGGACTGAATGCGGCGGCCAACGTCCAGGCTCTCTGGGCCTGCCACGAAGAACAGATGGACACCCTGACTCTCCCGTTCCTGGAGCCGGGTGCCGAGGACAGGCACTACCCCTTTGGTGAGCTTGCTTCCGCCGGAGCCCGCTTGGTGGCCGGGAGCGACTGGCCTGTCTCCACGGCGGATCCCATGGCGGCCATTCACGTGGCAGTGAACCGCATAGCACCGGGGGAGGACCTGCCCCCGCTCGGCCCGGAATCACAAAAGCTCAGCCTCAAACAGATCCTGGATGCCTACACGCAGGGTTCAGCTTGGATCAATCACCTGGATACAGAAACGGGAACGCTGGAACCGGGAAAACTCGCCGACCTCGTAGTTTTGGACCTCAATGTTTTCGACCTCCCTGCGGAGGATCTGCATCGGGCGTTGGTGACGCAGACGTGGATTGGGGGCGAGTGCGTCTACCACCGCGCACTCACCCGGAACAGTCAAGCCCAACCTGTCCCGGTGATGCCATGAGCCCGCAGCCAGCGCCCCAACCTGCACAGGGCGCCGTGCGCTCGAAACCGCGGACGACGCCGTCGCGCATCACCGCGATTGGCGTCGCCGCCGTCGTGGCCGGGTTGGTCCTGGGCGGCTGCGGCGTCCGGCCCGCCAGCGTGACTGACACCGCCAGCGGAGCCAAGTTCACCATGTCAGACTCCACGCCGGCCCCCGCTCAGGAGATCGATAACTTCAACTGGGCCATGTACGCGGAGCCGTTCTCCCTGGATTATGCGTACGCGTTCGACTACCCGGACAACACTGTGCTGTCCAATGTGTGTGAATCGCTGTTCCGCTGGAACGCTGACCTGTCCACGGCGCCGGGCTTGGCCACGGGAGTTGAAAACCCTGATCCGCTGACGTGGATTTACACCATCCGGCAGGGCGTGAAGTTCCACGACGGCAGTGAGATGACAGCTGACGATGTCGTAGCCTCTTTGACTCGCCACGTGGACCCCGAAGTGGGATCCTTCTGGGCCTCCGCCTACCAGAACGTGGAGTCCATCGAGAAGACCGGCGACTTCGAGGTCACGGTGACCACCACCCGGCCGGACTACGTGTTCAACAGCTCCTTGGTAGGAGCAACGGGCGTGGTGGAGTCCGCGGAAACGCTGGAAGCTGCCGGCAAGGACTACGGGAACTCAAGCACAGGTGTGAACTGCACCGGCCCCTTCCAATTCGAGCAATGGGAAGCCGGTGAGAGCATCACCCTCAAGCGCTTCGATGATTACTGGGACCCGGAACTCAAAGCCAAGTCCCAACAGGTCACCTTCAAGATGCTTCCTGATGCCACGTCGCGCATCAACGCGTTCCAGACGGGCGAAATCGATGGCGGCTTCGCCATCCCTTCCAATGCCATGGACATCCTGAAAGCCAATAAGGATGCCGGCTCGCTGTACTTCGGCGAGGACACGTCGGTGCAAAGCCTGGTCTTCACCAATCTCGGTGGCACTTTCCAGGATGTCCGGGTCCGCAAGGCGCTGATGATGGCCATCAACCGCGAAGCCTTGATCAAGGCGGCCGAACAGGGCTACGCGAAGAAGACGGACGCCTTGACCACCAAGAGTGTGTGGAAGGACGTGGCATCGCAAACTACTGACGAGGCTTTCGACGGTCTGCAGTCCACACCCTATGACCTGGAAGAAGCCAAGAAACTCGTGAAGGAAGCAGGCGCCGAGGGCAGTAATTTCGTCTTCGCCACTGCCTCGCTGAACGCAGCTTTCGACATCACGGCACGGGCCATCGCCTCGGCGGCCAAAGAAATTGGCCTGGAGCCCGAAATCCAGACCATGTCCAACGACAAATACACCACGCTGTTCTCAGACCCCGAGTCGCGCAAGAACGTAGACCTCCTGGTCACCTCTTGGTACCTCTCCAGCACCGAGCCCTTGGAAATGTACAGCGTGCTGCGCACCGGAGACTTCAGCAACTACGGCGGTTGGAGCAACCCGGAATTCGATGACCTGGTGAACTCCGCGTACGGCGTGCAGGACCCCGACGCCAGGGGCAAACTCACGGGCGAAGCCGCCCAGCTGGCCAGCGACCAAGTGGTGTGGGGGCCGCTCTATGAAACCGTCACGTCCATGTGGCTGGGCAAACGCATTACAGGCGCGGATCCCTCCATCAACTACATGTACTTCCCGTGGGCAGCCCAGATAGGAGGTCGCTGACATGACCGCTACCGATTACGCGCAGGCACCAACGCCGGGCGTTTCCGCCCGCAAGCGGGAAAAACGCAGGGCAGTCCGCCCGGCGGTGTACATCGTGAAGAAGCTGCTGGCATTGCTGCTGACGTTGTTCGTTGCCTCCTTGGCCGTGTTCTTCTCACGCTTCCTGGTCCCCGGTGACCCGGCACGCTTCCTGCTGAGGGGACGTAGCCCCAAGCCCGAGGCACTGGAAGAGATCACCCGACAGTTCGGCCTGGATCAACCGGCCTGGGAACAATACCTGAACTGGCTCAGTGGCATTCTCCGAGGGGATTGGGGCCGTTCGCTGACTTACCGCCAAGATGTATCCGACGTCCTGCTCGGGCGACTGCCCACTACCCTTCAACTCGTGGCGCTCGCCGCGGTCTTCATCACGGTCTTGGGGTTGTTCGCCGGCATTGTTGCCAGCCTGAACAAGGGCTTCGGCGACCGCTTCATCCTCATCACCCTCACCGCCGCTGGAGCGGTGCCGCCGTTTGTAGCCGCCATCGCGTTGGTGGCGCTGTTCTCCGTGGGCTTGGGCTGGTTTCCCTCCTTTGGAAGCGGCGACGGCGGATGGGACCGGATCTGGCATCTCACCCTCCCGGCGCTCGCCTTGGGCATCACCTACATCGCCATGGTGGCCAGGGTGACCCGTTCCTCCATGAACGAGCAACTGCTCCGCGAACACGTGGAGGTCGCCACCAGTCGCGGCCTCGCCCGCGGATCGGTGGTGGCACGCCATGTGCTGCGCAACGCCCTGGGTCCCATCCTGACCGTGAGTGGCGTACTTGTTGCCGGACTTCTGGTTTCCAGCGCCATCATCGAACGGACGTTCGGCCTTTCCGGCATCGGGCAGCTCCTGGTGCAGTCCATCGACAGGCTCGACTTCGGCGTCGTCCAAGCGATCGTCATGGTGGTGGTGGCTGCTTTCGTCCTGGTCAACACCGTGGTGGACCTCGTCCAACCCCTCATTGATCCGCGTATCGCGGCCGGAACGGAGTCCCGATGACGTTAGCCATCCAACTGCCGCAGGTGGGCCTTCGCCGTTACGGCAGCCTCCTGTCAGCCATGGCGTGGGGCGCGCTCGCCGTGGCCGCCGCCGTCGTACTTCTCTCGCTGTTCGCCTCGGTCCTGGCACCGTACGACCCCGACTATGTGGACCTCAACAATGTCCTTGCCGGTCCAAGCGGACAACACCTGCTGGGGACCGACGCGCTGGGCCGTGACCTGCTCAGCCGGCTCATGCACGGCGGGCGGACCTCCCTGCTGGGGCCCACCATCGTGGTGATCGGCTCCACTGTCCTGGGTCTGCTGCTTGGCCTTGTCGCCGGCTGGTCCGAGGGCTGGGTGGGCAAGGTTTTGGGCCGCCTCTTCGATCTCCTCTTTGCCTTCCCCGCACTGCTCATGGCCATGCTCGCCATCGCGTTGTTCGGTAAAGGGCTCTTCGCGCCCATCCTGGCCATGACCATCGCCTACGTTCCGTATGTTGCCAGGCTCGCGCAGTCCCTGGTGGTTGCTGAGCGGGGCAGGCCCTATGTCCAGGCCTACCGCGTGCTTGGATTCCGGACGCCCTGGGTGGTGCTGGGACGGGTTCTCCCCAACCTGATTCCCACTGTTGGCGCGCAGTCAACACTGAACTTTGGCTATGTGCTGGCCGACCTCGCGGCGCTCTCCTTCATCGGGCTCGGCGTGCAACCGCCCACCAGCGACTGGGGCGCCATGATCGAGGAATCCCGTGGCGCGCTGCTGGGCGGCTACATCCTGCCCGCCTTCTGGCCCGCCTTGGTAGTGGTCCTGGTGGTGGTGGCCGTCAACGTCATCGGCGAGGAACTCTCAGACCGCATCGGAGGAAAACTTTCATGAGCCAGCTCTTGCAGATCGAAAACTTTACGCTCGGTTTTCCGGGCAGGCCGCCGCTGCTGGACAGTGTCTCCCTGCACGTTAACGACGGCGAAGCGGTCGCCTTGGTCGGAGAGTCCGGCTCAGGCAAGTCGCTGACTACCCGGGCCGCGCTGGGGTTGTTTCCTGGCGGCTCGCAGTCCTCCGGCATCGTATCGGTTCAGGGCCTCGACACTCTCACAGCGAGCAAGCAACGCCTCATGGAGCTGCGGCGGAGGCGCGCTTCCATGATCTTCCAGGACCCCAGGGCAGGCATCAACCCCGTCCGGACCGTGGGGGACTTCCTCACTGAAACCCTGGTGAGGCTTGATGGTTTATCCCGGGCCGAGGCAACAGAACGGGCCGTGACGCAGTTGGATCAGGTGGGCCTGCGGCATGCCAAGGAGCTCATGGACCAGCACCCGCATCAGCTCTCGGGCGGCATGCTCCAACGTGTCATGATCGCAGCTGCACTCCTGAACTCACCGGATCTGTTGCTGTGCGACGAGCCCACCACCGCCCTGGATGTCACTACCCAGGCGGGGATCGTGAGGCTCCTCCGCGAAGAGCAACAGTCACGGGGAATGGGCATGCTCTTCATTACGCACGACCTCAATCTTGCCGCCAGCTTGTGTGAACGCGTCTACGTGCTTCGCCGGGGCGAAGTGGTGGAGCAGGGGCAAACCCAAACCGTTTTCCTGACCCCCCAGCAGGACTACACCAGGCAGTTGGTTGAGGCTACCCCCGTGATTGAAGTGGGCGGCTTGGCTACGCCGGTGGTCGCAGGGTCACCCCTGCTGAAGGTTTCAGGGTTATCCAAAACTTACCAACTGCCTCGCGGCGAAATCATCACCGCGTTGGACGACGCCGGTTTCGCCCTGCCTGAGGGTGGGTCTTTGGGCATCGTGGGGGAGTCGGGTTCCGGAAAGTCCACCCTGGCCCGGCTGGTAGTGGCGCTGGAAACTGCAACATCGGGTGAACTCACGCTGCGGGACGTTCGTAGGCCGCGCAGGCCCCTGAAAGCCTCAGAACGGAAAGTCCTGGCCAAGGATGTCCAAATTGTGTTCCAGGATCCATACCTCTCATTGGACCCGCGCATCCCCGTAGGAAACGCAGTGGCAGATGTCTTCCGCCTGCATCAGAAGCAAGGGCGCAAGGAAGCCAAAGACAGCGCCCGGGTGCTGTTGGGGCGGGTGGGCATCGGAGCGGAACGCTTTGATGCACGGCCTCGCGCACTCTCGGGTGGGCAGAGGCAGCGGGTTGCGTTGGCCAAGGCGCTCGCTGCCCGCCCCCGGCTCCTGGTGCTGGACGAGGCCACCAGTGCCTTGGACGTCTCTGTCCAAGCCCAAGTTCTGGAGCTCGTGGAGGAACTGCGGGACCAGCTCGGGCTGACCATCTTGTTTGTCACCCACGATCTGGCTGTGGTTTCACGACTTTGTTCCGAGCTCCTGGTGATGCATGAGGGACGGATCGTGGAGCAGGGGCCAACGGCTCGAATCCTTGAGGACCCCGGTGACGACTACACGCGGAACCTCATCGCCTCCCGTCCCCGGCCATTGTGGGACGCCGAGCCGGTCACTGCCTGACCGGCAAGAGACTAACCATTGAAGTAGGAGAAATTCCCGTGAATACCACCGTTTTCGAACGGAATGTCCCGCAGGCCGCCGTCGTATCCCGTGCGCTGGAGGGCGCCGCCCACCGGCCGTTCTGGATCGACCACCTCAAGGACTCAGCCACGCGCTATCCACGGCTTGACGGCGATGCTGCCGCGGACCTCGTGATCGTCGGTGCCGGCTATACCGGATTGTGGACGGCGCTGCGCGCCAAGGAACGCGATCCTGGCCGGACGGTGATCCTGCTGGAAGGGGAGCGGGTGGCATGGGCGGCTTCGGGACGCAACGGCGGTTTCTGCGAGGCGAGCCTCACCCACGGCCACGAGAATGGCAAGAACCGCTGGCCTGATGAATTGGAAACGCTCGATCGATTAGGCATGGAGAACCTGGATCGTATGCAGGAAGCCATTGAAAAGTACGGCATGGACTGCGAATGGGAGCGCACCGGCGAGCTCAACGTTGCCGTGGAACCACACCAGGTGGCTTGGCTCCGGGAGGACGACAGCCCCGGCAGCGTCTTCCTGGACCAGGAAGCCGTGCGGGCAGAGGTCAACTCGCCCACCTACCTGGCAGGCCGCTGGCATAAAGACTCCGTGGCGATGGTCCACCCTTACAAACTGGGACTTGAGCTGGCCCGGGTGGCAACAGAGCTCGGCGTGGTGATCTACGAGGACACCCGTGTGCGCGAGCTGAAGGACCACGAACAGGGCGTCACCGTTGTTACGGAACGAGGCAACGTTGAAGCGGACAACGTGGTCCTGGGTACCAACGTGTTTCCGTCACTGCTCAAACGGAACCAGCTGATGACGGTGCCCGTGTATGACTACGCGCTGATGACCGAGCCGCTTAGCGCGGAACAGTTGGAGTCCATCGGCTGGTCCCGACGCCAGGGGATTGGGGATGTTGCGAATCAATTCCACTACTACCGCATGACCAAGGACCACAGGATCCTGTTCGGTGGCTATGACGCCCTCTACTTCTGGGGTCGGCGGGTGGACCAGCGGCACGAGCACCAGCCCGCGACGTGGGAGAAGATCGCCTCGCACTTCTTCACGACTTTCCCGCAGTTGGAAGGGCTGAAGTTCACGCACAAGTGGGCCGGACCTATTGATTCCAGCACGCAGTTTTGCGCGTTCTTCGGTACGGCGCGGAAGGGACGGGTGGCGTACGCGGCAGGTTTCACCGGACTTGGCGTGGGTGCCACGGCATTTGCCGCCGACGTCCTGTTGGATCTCCTGGCCGGCCTGGATACCGAACGCACCCGGGTGGAAATGGTCCGGAAGCGCCCTTTGCCGTTCCCTCCTGAGCCCCTGGCTTCCCTGGGCATCAACCTGACGCGCTGGTCCATGGACCGCGCCGACCACAATCAGGGAAAACGGAACCTGATCCTCAAAGCGCTCGACGCCGTCGGGTTGGGCTTTGACTCCTGACCCGCCCGGTTGGTTCGTTGTGGGGCCTGCTTTGCACGTTTAGATCTCGTGGAAGCGTGTAGAGCGGGCCTCGCAATGCAGGGTTGGTTCGTTGTGGGGCCTGCTTTGCACGTTTAGATCTCGTGGAAGCGTGTAGAGCGGGCCTCGCAATGCAGGGTTGGTTGGGTGAGCTAGCGTTTGGGGGCTGGCTTTCGTGGGGTGGAAGCGCTCGACGCCGGACGCTTGGCTGCCGTGGTTGGTGTACGGGAAGTGGGACGCTTCACGGCAGGGGCCTTCGCTGCACTGGGGGCCTTCGCTGCGCCGGACGACCGCGGGACCGTAGCAGCAGGGCGCTTGGTGGGGGTTCCTGCACGCGGAGCAGGTTTGCGGGGTGAAGGGGTGCGCTGAACAGCCGGACGCGGTCGAACGGGAGCTGCAGTTCGCGAACCGAACGATGGCACAACAGCACCCAGGAAAAGCACGCCCAGCGTCCCAAACCCTGCCACGGCGGCCAAGTAGAAGTAGATATCTGAATCCTGGGTGCTCACGGCACTGCCCAAGGCGTTGGCGTCCTGATTGAACGCGATGCCCCACATTCGCAGGAAGGCGATGCTGCAACCGATGAAAAGGCTGGTCCCCGCTGCGCCGAGGAGGACCACTAAGTAGCGTCGCCGGTTGAAGACCTGCACGATGGACGCCAAGTAGCAGATCAGCACGGAACCCAGGAAAAGGTACAACACCAGTTCCTCAAGCACCACAGCGGCCAGAACCAATAGCCCGAGGGAGACGAACGCGGACACCACCGCAAGCTTCCCACTGTTCCCCATGTGACGCATGAGGTTAATCATCGCCGACCAGGTGGCCACGCCACGCCGTCGTACATTGCAGTTGGATACCGTTGCGGGGCCCGCTCTGCACGCTAAGAGCCAATAAGAACCTGCAGAGTGGGCCTCACAACGGGCTAGGTAGGGCTACTTGATGACGTACCCATGCATGATGGTCATGACGGCTGCGACGCTCTGCTCGCGGGTGCGCTCAGGGTTGTACGTCTGCCGGTCGAGGCCAACCACGAAAATCGCTCCGAAAATCGCCGCCTCCAGGGACCCCCGGGCAATGCTCTCGTCAACCTTGTACCCGGACGCGACGCTCTCGACGGCCGAACCAATCACGGCCAGGAGCTCAGCGCGAAGCTCGGCAAACACGGCACTCCATTCGCCGGGAGTGCGCCAGTTTTCACTGACCCACAGGCGGGCGAAGGAGGGGTAATCGTCCATAAACTCCATAGCCTGCCCCACCATGTTGGTCATGGATTCCAGGGGGTCGTTGGCCTGTCCACGGACATCCTGGAGCCGGACCAGCATGATGTCCACACCGTGCCGCAAGAGCTGCGCGATGAGGTCGGACTTGCTGCCGAAGTTGTAATAGACAGTCCCCTTGGACACCCCGGCGGCGGCCGCGATTTCATCCACGGTCACGCCCGCAGCGCCGCGCTCGCCGATCAGCTCCATGGAGGCTTCGAACAGGCGTTGCTTAGTGGCGTTAGTGCGGCCGGGACGAAGTTTCTTCTCCGCGGGGCCGTGTTCTTCCGCCCGCGAATCTGCCTGGAAAGGAACCGGCTCCATGGTGTTCATACTGCGATCTCCGGCTTCAGCGTCTTAAGGGTCCACATCTTGTGCTTGCGGACGGCGAGCGTTGATAGTGCCGCTCCCAGCAAAGTGTATCCAAGCAGGCCAAGTACGGTGGGCCAGATCATGCTGAGCTCACCTCCGTAGATCAGGTGCCTCATGCCGGTCACCACGTATCCCATAGGCAGGACCTCGTGAACAACATGGAGCGGCATCGGCGTGGTCTGCCACGGGAACGTACCGCCTGAGGACACGAGCTGCAGGACCAGCAGGATCAGCACCACGAACTTTCCGGGCGTTCCCATGAGCGCCACGATGCCTTGGATGATCGCGCTGAACGCCATCACTGCGGCGAGCATGAACAGCCACATCCCTATGGGGTGCGCAGGGTTCAGGCCCAGGCCGAGATTCACCACGAGGGTGAGGATGGTGGCCTGCAGCACGGAGACCACGAAGAATGGCAGCCAGCCTCCGACGGCGATTTTCCACGCGGGGGCGTTAGAGGCGAGGGCCCGTTGGGTGATGGGTCGCATGGCTTGGACCAGCATGAATACGCCGATCCACAGTGCGAGGGTCAGGAAGAATGGTGCCAGCCCGGCGCCATAGGAACCTGCCTTAGCCTGGGAAACGTTGTCCACCGCCACTGGATCCGCGATCACCTTGGACACGCTGCTCTTCTGTTCATCGTTTGGGTTGGGGATGTCTCCCGCGCCTTTGGCGAGCTCGGTGGCCAGGGTGTGGGCGCCGTCGGAGGCTGTGACTCCGCCGCTGGCGAGCTGGCTGGCGCCGCTGTCCAGTTGGCGAGCGCCGTCGTCGAGCTTGGCGGCCCCGTCCAGGGCGGTTTGCTGCCCGGCGGCCAACGTTGATGCGCCGGTGCTCAGCTGTCCGGCTCCGTCGGCAGCCTTCGAGATCGCGTCGGTCAGGGCTGGTGTCGCGGCGGCGAGCTTGGATGCTCCGGCACTGACGGCAGCTGAACCGTCCGATAGCTGCTGGATCTTGGCAGCATCACCAGTGATCTTGGTCTTCGCGTCCGTTACCGGGCTCGATGCTGCGGCGGCGTCAAAGTCCGCCAGGACCTTGTCGGCCTGCTCCTGAGTCAGGACACCCGCAGTCACCAGTCGTGCGTTCGATTCCACCACACGGTTGCGGAGGCCTTTGTCCGCCGCTTCGAGCTGCCCGACGACGTCCTGGACTTTCGCGTTCAGCTCGGCGTTTCCTGCGGCTACTTGTGCTGCGCCGTCGGCGAGTTTCTGCGAATCAGTTGGTAGGGTAGCGGTTTCGTTCTTGAGCTCGGTCAGTCCCGAACTTAGCTGCCCGGCACCGGTGTTCAGTTGTGCCGCGCCGTCCCGCAACTGGGTCTGTCCGGCCACGAGTTGGTCGGCGCCTGTGACCAGTTGGGTGGTGCCGCTGTGGAGTGTCGCGGCGCCGTCGCTGAGTTTCCCGACGCCAGTGGCCAGTTCCGACGCGCCATCAGCAGCCTTCACGATGGAGGCATGGATGGTGCCGAAACCGGTGAGGAGCTGGTTGGCTGTTTCCTCGCCCACTTCCTTGGCCACCGTTGAATGTACGGCTGTTGTGAGCTTGTCCACGATGGTGCTCAGGAGGTAGTTGTTGGCGTCGTTGGTGGTGACGTGCAGCATGGCCTGGTTGGCGGCGTCGAAGCTGCCGGGCGAGACCAAGTTGGCGGAGAAATCCTTGGGAATGCGCAACGCGAAGGCGTATTCACCCGTACGAACACCCGCGTCTGCGTCCTCCGCGCTGGACACCTGCTTCCAGTTGAAGACGTGGCCTTCAACCAAGCTGTCGGCCACCTTCCTGCCGGCCTGCAGCTCAGTACCGTCCGACGACGTTGCTCCCGTGTCCTCCACCACCAAGGCGGCGTCGATCTGGTTCAGGTTGCCGTACGGGTCCCAGTTCGCGTACAGGTACACGGCGCCGTAGAGCAGCGGGACCATGGTCAGGGCGAGGATGGTCAGCTTGGGCAGGAGCCCGCCGGTCATGCGCTTGAGTTCGGAGCGGGCGAGCCGCAGAACAGTCACTTTGCAGTCCTTTGAAGGTTTTCGGATTCAGTTTTGGCAGCTGCTGTGGTCGCTGCGGAGGTTTCAGGCTTGTGGGGTGCTTCCGCTGCCGGCTCGGCCGCGTGCTTGGCCTGGCCTGGCTTGATGTGGGCGGGGGCGGGTTCCGCTTCCGGTTCAGGTGGATGCGAGACGGAGTTGCCGATCACCGCAGCGGGGCCGGTCCAGTTCTCCGGGAGGGCACCCACGACGGCGACGACGGCAAGGGGCCGCCCGGCGTCGGACGCCAATGCCTGAAGCCGGGGCAACCAAGCCTCGGGATCGGCACTGTGGCGATCCGGGGAGTCGACAACAAGGAGATCGGTGGCCGGATCTGCCAGGGCAAGCGCGGTGAGAAGTTCGAGCCGGCGGGCGGCCGGAATTTGTTCTATCCAGAGTCCGGCGATGTCCTCGAAGCTGTTGACCTTCAGCCAGGGCTTGCTCAGGAGGGCGCCACGGTAACGGCGAGGGATGAGGGAGAGGTCTTCGGTAACCAGATCGCGGACACTCAGGTGCTGCTCGGGTTCGTTGACGCCCGGGGAGTCCACCAAGGCGCTTGCGAGGCGGATCTTTTTGGTCTTGGTGGTGTTGTCCCAGCTCAGGATGCCGTCGCTTGGCTTCATGCGGCCGCTCAGAGCCAAAGCCAAAGCGGTCCGCTGGTCCTGGCCCTCTCCGGCCACGAGCAGGAGTTCGCCGCGCCGGACTTGGAGTGATGTTGCCGGGAGGAGATCGTCCCGGCGGCCGTTGATCTGGAGTTGCTGTACGGACAGCACAATGAAGCCTTTCGCAGAAATGGTGTCTGCTGAAAGTCTAACTAAACTGACCGGTCAGTTCAAATAGAGCTTTTGGAGCTCGTACTTTTCAGAGGCCGTACTTCTCCAGGAGCCGCAGCCATACTTCACTGATGGTCGGATAGGACGGAACTGCGTGCCAGAGGCGGTCCAATGGGACTTCGCCCACGATCGCGATGGTTGCAGAGTGGAGGAGCTCGGCGACGCCGGGGCCTACGAAGGTAGCGCCCAGGATCACTTTCCGGTCCTCATCCACCACTAGCTGCGCCCAGCCTTTGTAGTCGGGAGAGTGCAATTGGGAGCCGGACACGTCGATGGGAAGTTCCACGCCGGTGACGTTCCTGCCTTGCAAGAGTGCCTGCTCAAGGCTTGGGCCCACCGATGCCACTTCGGGATCGGTGAAGACAACGCTGGGGACGGCATGGTCGTTCGCCGTGTGGGCCCATGGGCTCCATGGTTTCGGGGTGCCGGTGAGTTTGCCGGTTGCCCGCGCGACGATCGCATCGCCCGTGGCGCGGGCCTCGTACTTTCCCTGATGGGTCAACAGCACTTTGCCAGCGGCATCCCCGGCGGCGTAGAGCCAAAGCCCACTGGTGCCGTCGCTGGCCGGGCCCTCGACGAGTCCGCTGGCATCGGTTGTGAGCTGGAGGGGCTTGCCGTCCTGTGCTTCGACTCCCACATTTTCCAGGCCCAGATTGGCCAAAGCGGGGTGCCGTCCGGACGCGACCAGTAGTTTGTCGGCGGTGGCGGTTTTGTCGTCGAACGTGACCGTCACTGTGCCGTCGTCGTTCTTCTGCGTTTTCTTCACGTCGGTGTGCAGATGCACAGCGACGCCGTCGGCCCGAAGCCCTGCCAGGACCAGATTTGCAGCTTCCTCCGGGTAGCTGCTCAGCAAGCGGCCGCGGGCGATCAACGTGACATCCGAACCGAGCCGGGCGAATGCCTGCGCCATTTCCACGCCCGCCACACCGCCGCCGAGCACCACAAGACGCTTGGGAATTTCCTTTGCCGCCGTGGCGCCGCGGGTTGTCCAGGCGGGTATGTCTTTCAAGCCTTTGATGTCCGGAATGGTAGGGGTTGAACCTGTCGCGATCACCACGGCATGATGGGCCTTCAGTGCGTAGCTGTTGCCGTCGAGCCCCTCCACCTGGACCTCGCGCGGGCCTGTAACGCGGCCGCGTCCACGGATCAACTCAATGCCTGCGCTGTCCAGCCATTCAACCTGGCTGCCGTCCTGCCAATTGTTGGTGAACCAATCCCGATGCTTCAGTGCGGCCTCGGCATCAATCGTTCCCGTGATCGCTTCCTTCGCTCCCGGCACCACTTGGGCAGCGTGGAGCACACTCCCCGGACGGAGGAGCGCCTTGGACGGGATGCACGCCCAGTAAGAGCACTCACCACCCACCAATTCGCTCTCGACAATCACCGCCGTCAGGCCGCCGCGAACCACCCGGTCCGCCACGTTTTCCCCTACGGCGCCCGCGCCGATCACGATTACGTCGAATTCCCGGGAGCTCTCGGCAGTCATGGGGAAAGCCTACGCCGCTCCCTAAGCGTTGTGAGGCCTGTTTTGCAGGGTTTGCGTGGGTTTTAGGGTGCAGAGCGGGCCCCGCAAGTTGTGCCCCTTTGTTGTGAGGCCCGTTTTGCAGGGTTTGCGTGGGTTTTAGGGTGCAGAGCGGGCCCCGCAACGCGTGGCTAGGCGTGCATCGCGCCCTTGAACCAGCCGGTGATGCTGGCCGGGTGGGTGATGGCGGTGCCCACCACCACAGCAAAGGCGCCGGCGTCGAGGGCTTGCCGCGCTTGGGCCGGGGTATGGATGCGGCCTTCCGCTATGAGCGGCTTACCCAACTCAGCGGAAGCGATCTGCTCCAAGAGCGGCAAGTCCGGGCCCTCCGTCTTGGGGCGCTCGCCGGTGTAACCGGACAATGTGGTGCCAATGAGGTCAGCTCCGGCCTCCACGGCTGCCAAGGCGTCATCGAACGAGCCACAATCAGCCATGACCAAAGCGTGCGATTCCGCGTGAATTCCGGCCACGGTCGCAGTCAGGGTAAGCCCATCCGGGCGGGCACGCCGCGTTCCATCGATCGCTACAACATGCGCGCCGGCATTCGCGACGGCCAAAGCATGACAGAGCGTGGGGGTGATGAAGACGCCGTCGTGGCCGTCCTTCCAGAGGCCAATGACAGGAACCTCGACGGCGGTGCGCGTGAACTGCACGTCGGCCAACCCTTGGACGCGGATCGCCGCAGCCCCGCCAATGACCGCTGACGCGGCCACTTGGGCGGTTGTCCGGGGATCGCGCATGGGCTCCCCGGGATAGGCCTGGCAAGAGACGATCAACTGGGAGCGTAACGCTTCGAGGCCTTCGGGGGTGAGAATCATGATGTCTCCCTTACTTAAGGACGAGTTTTGCGGCGCCGACAATGGCAGCGGTGTTGCCGAGAGTTGCCCGGACAACTGGCACGGAAACCAACGGAGCCAGGAGTTCCTGACGCAAGGCGAACTCCATGGGCTTCCACCAGAGCTCGCCGGCGTCGGCCAAGCCACCGGAGATCACCACGGTTTCGGGGTCGAGGATATTGATGAGTCCGCCCACGGCTTGGCCCGCTGCTGCTGCCGCAACCTCGATGGCACGCAGTGCGGCGGCGCGGCTGTCCGCAAAGGCTGCGCCAGCACCGCCGTCGAGCCCGTCAGTTGCAGAAGTCGCCAGCGCAAACACGCCCCGGGAGTCCGCCGCATCCAGGGTAGAACCCCCAAACCGCAGGAACGCCTCATAAAGGGCAGGGCCGGAAGCAATCGCCTCAACGTGCCCGGAACCGCCACACACGCAGGGCAGCGGCGACCCTTCAAAAGCGGCGTATGGAGAAGCAAAGTGCCCCACATGCCCGCCAACAAAGCGGTGACCCAAAACCGGGGAACCATCCAGCACGAAACTGCCGCCGACTCCGGTCCCGAAGGCCACCATGAGCGAACTCGAGGATCCCGCAGCAGCGCCCAGCCAAGCTTCGCCGAGGGCGTGGGCGTGGACGTCGTTGACGGCACGGACCATCGAAGGAGCGAGCGAAAGCCGCGAGGACAAGCCCGAAACAAGCTCAGTTCCGGCCCAATCATGAATCGCATCCGTCGCAGACAAGACAGCCCCGGAAGAAGCGTCGATGACCCCGGCGGAGCCGATACCGACGCCGGAAACCGAGATTCCGGCGTCGGCAGCGCGCTCTACCAAGCCCGCGATCAGCGCAGCGGTGGCGTCGAGGATGGCTTCGCCACCGGCCCGGTTCAACGTCGGGAAGGTCTCCGACATGAGCACTTCACCTGCAGGGGAAACAACCCCGGCGGCAGTCTTGGTGCCGCCGAGGTCAACGCCGATCACGTGGGTCATGAAGCTTAGACCAGCCCGTTCCGCTCCAGGATTTCGCGAATCGCTGCAGTCTCGGAATCGTTCAAGGAAAGCATCGGCGAGCTCATGGTGTTGGACTCGATGACACCCATCACCTGCAGTGCCGTCTTGAACGCACCCAGACCAGCGGCGCCACCGGAGACGCGACCGTTGGGGGTGTACACGATCTCGAAGACGTCCGCCAAGCGGTCCTGCTCCCTTGCCGCGAGAGCCCAGTCGCCGGCATTCGCGGCATCGAACAGGCGGCGGTAACCGGCCGGATCGACGTTGCCAAGGCCCGGAACAACGCCCTGCGCGCCGCCCAGGAGTGCGCCGT
Organism: Arthrobacter sp. M2012083; assembly: GCF_000281065.1. Taxonomy (GTDB): domain Bacteria; phylum Actinomycetota; class Actinomycetes; order Actinomycetales; family Micrococcaceae; genus Arthrobacter. Next base: position 104,731 of record NZ_AKKK01000009.1, on the reverse strand, counting down.
CCACCACAACTTCGTGACCGGTGAAGATGTCGAAGTTTGGGATGTCCTTAGCGGCGAGCAGCAGCTGGCGGAAAGAAACGTCGTCGCCGGAGGAGTCCTTGACGCCGGCAATGACGCCATCGCGGCCGAGGCGGACCAGGAGGTCGGTGGGCAGCTTGAAGTGCGTGCGGACCGGGACGTCGTAGGCGAAGATCGGCTTCTCGATAGCGGCGTGAATGCTGCGGAAGTGCGTTTCGGTCTCTGCGGCATTGCCGATCGCGTAGTACATGGAGGTGACTACGATCGCGTCAGCACCGAGGTCAACCACCTTGCGGGCCTCTTCGATCACGCGGTTGGTGGTTTGCTCGTTGGCGCCCACGATCAACGGGACAGCTCCGGCGTTGGCATCGGCGATGGTGGAGACCACCAGCTCACGCTCGTCGTTGGTCAGGTAGGGGACTTCGCCGGAGGAGCCCAGGACGAAAAGGCCGGACACACCGCCGTCGATCAGGTGCTTGGTGACGTTTTTCAGCGACGCGGTGTCGATGCTGCCGTCTGCGTGGCGGGGGGTGATGACCGGGGGGATGACGCCCTGGAACTGAGTGGACACAGAATTCTCCGTTGTTTGTAGCTTGTGAAGGGAAAAACTAGATGTGGAGCAGGCTCGGCGCGGCGCCCAGCAGCTTCTTGGTGTAGTCGTTGCTGGGGTTGTCGAAGACCTGGGTGGCTGTGCCTTGCTCGACGATTTTGCCGAAGTACATGACGCAGATGCGGTCAGAGACGTAGCGGACGGTCTGGATGTCGTGAGAGATGAACACCATGCCCAGGTTCAACTGGGTCTTCAGGTCGGACAGCAGGTTCAGGACCTGCGCGCGGACGGAAACGTCCAGGGCCGACGTCGGCTCGTCAGCCACGATGATGTCCGGGTCCAAAGCCAACGCGCGGGCGATCGCCACACGCTGTCGCTGGCCGCCGGAAACCTGCGACGGCGTCACTTCGGCCGCCGATTGGGGCAAACCCACCAGCGCCAACAGTTCCTTGACCTTGGCAGCGCGGGAGGAAGCGTTGCCGATGCCGTGGATCTGCAGCGGATCTGTGAGGATGTCCTGGATGGTCATGCGCGGGTTCAGCGCCGTCGCCGGGTCCTGGAAGACCACGGAGACTGAGCGGCCGAACTGCTTGCGCATGGCCGCGTTCCGCTTGATGGCCGGCTTTCCGTGGAACAAAACCTTGCCCGACGTCGGCGGCTGAAGTCCCACGAGCACAGACGCGAGTGTGGACTTGCCGCAGCCGGACTCACCGACGATGCCCACGGTTTCGCCGCGGCTGATGGTGAAGTCCACACCATCCACGGCTTTGACGATGTTCGGCCGGAAGAGGCCACCGGTCCGCGCGTGGTGGTAGACCTTGACGTCCTTGAGCTCGATGACCGGCTTTCCGGTTGATTCGCTCATTTCGCGTCCTCCTTCAAGTGGCTGGCCCAGTAGTGGTCGGCATCATCGCCGTTTGCGGAGGCAACGGTGGTGAGGACCAGCTTCTGCTTCGGGTCTGCGTCGGCGCGCAGCGAACGTGCGGCGAACCGGTCTCCCGTGGCGAAGTCCCGTGGGGAGGGGACGGTGCCGGGGATCTGGTGCAGGCGGATGGCGTCGGCCTCGATGGAGAGGACGGCACCGAGCAGCCCGCGGGTGTACTCGTGCTTGGGGTTTCGCAGGAGCTCGGAAGCCTGTGCGGATTCCACCACTTGGCCGGCATACATGACCGTGATGCGGTGCGCCAGCGAGGCCACCAGGGCGAGGTCGTGGCTGACGAAGACCATGGCGAACCCGAGCTGCTCACGCAGTTCGTTGAGCAAATCCACTACCTGCTTCTGGACGGTGACATCCAGGGCAGTGGTGGGCTCGTCGGCAACAACGATCTTTGGCGAACGGGACAAGGCCATGGCAATCAGCACACGCTGGCGCTGGCCTCCGGAGAGCTCGTGCGGGTAGCTGGCGAGCGTCCGGACGGGGTCAAGCTTCACCATTTCCAGCAGCTCGGCGGGAGTCTTGCGGCCTCCGCGCTTGGTGAGCTGCTCCATCTGGTCCTTGATCTTCATGGACGGATTCAGCGAGCTGAGCGCATCTTGGTAGACCATGGCAATTTGTTCGCCGCGCAGGCCTTCGTAGGCCTTGGGGTTGCTGTGCTGGGTCTTCGCGTCCAGAAGTTCCTTGCCATCGAACTTGATGGAGCCGGTGACCTGGGCGGTCTTGGGCAGCAGGCCCATGACAGCCAAGGAGGTGATGGATTTACCGCAGCCGGATTCGCCAACCAAGCCCATGGTTTCTCCTTCGCGGACTGTGAAGGAGACGTTGTCCACGATCGCGATGTCACCGAAGCGGCCCGGGAAGCGGATGGACAGGTTCTTCACTTCCAGAACGTTGCGGGTACCGGGAGATACCTGCGGGAGTCGGTCGGTGCGCTTAGCTTCGATGGCTGCCAGAAGTTCCAGTTCGCGGTCTAACAGGAGGTGCGGGTTGGCGGCGGCCAGCTTCACATCAGTGAGGACGGCTGAAGTGCCGACGTCAGAAGTGACGGTGGCGCCGGAAGCCCCGGGGACGCCGTCGAGCTCGTGTTCCTCAACCACGGAAGGCTGGGCTACGGACGTTGCAACCTCGGTGTCCACGGCCAGGACTGCGGTGGAGCCGTCGTCGTCCTTCACCACCGGTGCCCGGCGCAGCTTCGGGTTCACCATGGCGTCGGTGAGGCCCTCGGCCAGGATGTTCAGGGACAGTACGGTCAGCAGGATGGTCACACCGGCGAACGTTGTGGCCCACCAACCGCCGGACAGGACCAGGTTGCGGCCGTAGGAAATCACGTTGCCCCACGATGGCGCAGGATCCTGAACACCGGCGCCCAGGAAAGAGAGCGAGGCTTCGAGGATGATGGCGTCGGCAACCATGACCGTGGCGAACACCAGCACAGGAGCTGCGGTGTTACGGACGATGTGTTTGACCAGGATGTAGAAACGGCCGGCACCAATCACGCGTTCGGCACGGACGTAGTCTTCGCCGTACTGGGCCAGCACGTTGGCGCGGACCACGCGTGCCAGTTGGGGAGTGTAGATGATGGCGATCGCGATGATGATCGTCGGAACCGAGTTGCCGAATGCGGCCAGCAACACGGCAGCCAACGCGATGCCGGGGAATGCCATGAGGATGTCCATGAGCCGCATGATGATCTCATTTACGGACTTGCTTGACGTCGCGGCAAAGGAACCGAGGAGCGCGCCGGCAAGGATGGCCAGCGCAACCGCGCCGAGGCCGATCAAGAGCGACGACTGTGCACCGAAGAGGAGTCGCGAGAAGATGTCGCGGCCCAGCCGGTCGGTGCCGAAGAAGTGCTCAGCGCCAGGGGGCGTGGCCGGAATGAAGGTCTCCAGCGGATCGTGCGGGGCGATGACCGGTGCGAAGATGGCCGCCAGGACAATCATGATGAGGAAGAGCAGGGCGATGCGGGAGCCCCAGGGCAGGGCCTTGAAACGAATGCCCGGGGCACTTAGCCGTTCTGCGAGCTTGCTGCGCATGAGCTATACCGTCCTGATTCGGGGGTTGATGAGCAGGTAGAGAAGGTCCACCACGATGTTCACCAGAACGAAGGTGACGGAGATGGTGAGCACCACACCCTGGACCAGGTTGACGTCCAGGTTGGTGATGCCGTTGAGGATCAGCTGGCCCATGCCGGGCAGGGCAAAGATCATTTCAATCACGACGGCGCCACCCAGCAAGTAGCCCACGCGGAGTCCTAGCACGGTCACCGGGGTGACGAGCGCGTTGCGGAGGACATTCTTTGAAACCACTTCGCGGTAGGGGACGCCGTTCCCGATAGCGGTGCGGACATAGTCGCGGTCCAGCTCTTCAACCATGGAGGTACGGACCACGCGGATCAGCGACGCTGACACAGGGATGCCGAGCGCCAAAGCCGGGAGGGCCATCGAATTGAGCCAACCGCCGAAGCCGGACTCCGGCGTCGCAATTCCGCCTGAGGGGAACATCGGGTTGGCTCCGAGAGCGAACCACTGGATGAGGAGGATGCCCAGCCAAAACGACGGCGTGGCGATCGCGGCTATGGAGAAGACCCGGACCAACTGGTCCTGCCACTTGTCGCGGTAGAGGGCGCCGAGGATGCCGAACGCGAGCGAGAGCACTATCGCGATGAGGACTCCCAGGAAGGTGAGCTGCAACGTCAGGGGGAACGCCGAGCCAATCATGGAAGCCACCGACTTGGCCGGCGGGGTAGTGACGCCGAGGTCGAACTGCAGGAGCTTGCCGAGGAATCGGAAGTACTGCAAGACCAGGGAATCGTTGAGGCCATTTTCCTGGCGGTACTGTTGCTTCGCTTCTTCACTGGCACCGTCGCCGAGGGCCGAGCTTGCCTGGTCGCCGGGAGCGGCCTGCAGGACGAGGAAGACGAGCAACGTGATGCCCAGGATCATCAATGGCAATGCTGCAAGTCTGCGGCCAAGCAGACGCAATATCGTGACCAATTTGTTCTCCGGTTGGTTGGGTGCTGCTGGTTGCGGGGCCTGCTCTGCGGGCTATTTGAGGGATTCAGGCCGCAGAGCAGGCCTCACAACTCGAAGGGTGCTTAGGCAGTTCGTCCGACGTCGATGAACGACAGGCCGGTGGTGGGCAGGGGCTGGAAACCGTTGAGCTTCTTCTCGTCCCAGGCGCTGGGCAACTGGCGGTGGAAGACCGGATATAGCGGGACTTCGTCCGAGACCATGTCCACGATTTCGCCGACGATCTTCTTGGCCTCGTCACCGGAAGCCTGCGAGCCCTTGTTCATGAGTTCCTGCAGGCGGGTGCGCTCCGGGGTGGTCCAAAAGGCGCGCTTGTCCATCCAGGTCGCACCCGAGTAGAACCAGCTCAGAAGAAGGTCTGCATCGTTGCCAAACACCGAGGGGTCGCCCGGTGCCGCCACCACGGAGAAGTCGCCCTTGCCAACGCGGTCGCTGTACAAAGCGCCGGACTGAAGGCTCTTGACGGTGACCTTGACGCCCGGGATCTTGTTCCAGGATTCGAGGATCAACGGGGCGACGTCCTTGACCCAGGCGGTGTCCGTGGTGAGGAGCTCGAACTCAAGGTTGGTGACGCCCGCCTGCTTCAGCAGTTCCTCGGCTTTGGAAGTATCGAAACCGTAGACGTTCTTGGCCTTGACGTAGTCCGGATGGCCTTCCTGGAAGTAGGAAGTCGCGGCCTTGGCGTTGCCGAACAGGGCCTTCTTGATGATGGATTCCTTGTCCATGCCGTAGTGAAGTGCCTGCCGGACAAGCTTGTTGTCGAACGGGGCCTTGGCGCAGTTGAACATGAGGAACAACAGCCCGAAGGACTGGACGGATTCAACCTTGACCTTGGACTTCAGACCGTCGACGTCCAGGTAGGGAACGTCTTCGATCGCTTGGACGCGGCCGGATTGGACTGCGGTAACGCGGGCTGCGGCGTCCGAGAGCAGCAGCCAGGTCATGCCCTTGGCCAGTGCAGGTTTGGGACCGTTGTAATCGGCAAATGCTTCGAAGACGATCTTGTCGTCCTTGACCGCTGAGACAAGCTTGTAAGGGCCGGAGCCAACGGGTGCGGCGTCGAAGGCTTTTAGATCGGTGGCGAGTGCTTTGGGGACAATCTTCACTACGGAGATGCGCGGTCCGAAGCCGGGGAAAGCGTACTTGAGCGTGAACTCCACTGTCTTGGCATCGAGCGGCTTGACGTCCTGGATGAAGGGAATGAACTGGGAGAACAGTGACTTGTTCGCCGGATCCATGACGCGCGTGAAGGAGAAAGCGACGTCTTCGGTGGTGACGGGGGAGCCGTCGTGGAACTTGGCACCGTCGCGGATGGTCACCCGGTAGGTGGTGTCGTTGACCTTTATGGGATCCGTAGCTGCCAGGGCGTTGTAGGGCTGACGCGTGGCCGGGTGGAGTTCAATGAGGCCTTCGAAGATGTGCAGGTTCGCTGCCATCGGTGTGGCTCCGGACGAACTCAGGGGATCGAAACCGGTGGACAGTGCGTAGGAGATGCCTGCCTCAATGATGAGGTCCTTATTGACGGCCGCGGTGTTGGCAGTTGACCCGGTAGTGGTGCTGGCAGCGCCGCCGCACGCGGAGAGGGTTGCCGTGAAGGCGGCTGCTGCACCAACTGCGCCGCTTAGCTTCAGGAAGTTCCGGCGGCTGGCGTCGTTGACCAGCGGCAGGCTTTGGATCGTCTTGCTCATAAGGTGCCTCACCATTCGCATTTCGTGGGTTATCGGATGTAGGACGTCCGATGCTCGTAGTGAAACTGTAAGGGCGGTCACAACGGAACGTCAAGTGAGAAATGACGCTTGCTTGGAGACCGTGAGTCTGAGGAATTGCCGGCTGCGGCCGGTCCGTGGGGGAAATCTCGGGGAATTCCCGGCTGTTAGCTATCGGGGAGGTGGGACATCCGATATTGTATGTTGCGAGTCACTCATTCTTGGGCGGGCACTAGGCTCGCTTCAATATTAACACCGCACATGTTTCCCAAACCGGCTTTCGCCGGAGCCCGGGGCAGGTGCATCGGCAAGGAGAAGCCATGACAACTTCCGGTGTGGTTCCGCAGGCGCGGTTCAGCGCGCAGGCCCGGCTGCGCGCCTTGCAGTCGGACATTATGGAACTGATCCTTGAGCGGGAGCTTGAGGCAGGCGACCCGTTGCCGACCGAAAGTGAGCTCTCTGCCGCGCTTGGCGTAGGGCGAAACACCCTCCGCGAATCCCTCAAAGTGCTTCAAGCCTTGGGTGTCATTGAGATCCGGCATGGCTTCGGCATGTTTGTGGCACCGAGCAACTTTGACGCCCTCGCGGACGGCCTGACGTTCCGCGGCCGGCTTTCGCTGCGCCATCAGGGACTCGAAGCTTTGCAGCTGGTGGATGTGCGCCAGGCGCTCGAATCCGGGCTGATTGGTTCCTCCATGGATGTCATGACCCAAGAGCAGCTCACCTCCATCGAAGAAGCCGTGAAGCAGATGGAAGAGCTGGCTGCCGCCGGCGAGAACTTCGTCGCCGCTGATGCCGAGTTCCACCGCAGGCTGTTCGAGCCCCTCAACAACGAGCTCCTGATCAACCTCATGGGTGTCTTTTGGAAGGTCTACCGGAAGATCCACGTAGAGATTGGCCCGGGCAACGAGGACTTGGCGAAAACCGCTGCGATGCACCGCGGCATCTATGCAGCAGTCGCTGCCGGCGACAAGGTTTCTGCTTCTGAACTGCTCAACCGGCACTTTGACGGCATCCGACGCCGCATCAGTGACGCTGTGGGGGAGTAAACGCTCCGGACCTTAACGGAAGCGGCCGCCGTCGTACTTCTTTGGAAAGTACGACGGCGGCCCTTGCGTTTCTGCGTGCGGGTCACCTTCCGCTGTGGCTCACCCAACTGAGTCACAGCTAACGCCCGCTCTGAACCCGCTAAACGGCCTGAACTGCTGCTTAGGTGGGTTCATTCAAGAAAACAAAAGACCCGCACCGGCGAACCGGTGCGGGTCTTGATCTGTGCGCCCAAAGGGATTCGAACCCCTGACCTTCTGTTCCGTAGACAGACGCTCTATCCAGCTGAGCTATGGGCGCATTTCGTGTGATTCCCGGCGGTCTGTTTCTCTGACCCCCTCGAACCTCAATAAACTTTACAGAAGTTCATGTGAAGTTCCAAATCGAAAAGCTGTAATCTACGCAACTAGACCGGTCTACGTGACCTTTGTCACTTAAATTCGTCTTTCTCAATCGCCAAACCTTGATTTCTAGCGGTTTTGGCCTCCTGCGCCTTGGGATGTCCGATGTCTGACAGCGGATTGGTCTGGTCCGCGGCCCCTATCGTTTAGGACACACCACTGAACCCGAGGAAGGGAACCGCAATGGGCGATCTGGCGCGACTGCCGCTGCTTGAGAAGGCACCTACTACGCATGCACGCCTGCTGGCCTGGGTTGAGGAAGTTGCCGAGCTGACTCAGCCGGACCGCATCCACTGGGTTGATGGCAGCGAAGCAGAAAACAAGAAGCTCACCGACGAACTCGTCGAGGCCGGAACGCTGAAGCGGCTGAACCCGGAAACGTTCCCGAATTCCTTCGCGGCGTTCTCTGACCCTGCCGACGTTGCCCGAGTAGAAGAGCAGACCTTTATCTGCTCCGAGAACGAGCGCGACGCAGGCTTCACCAACAACTGGATGGCCCCGGCCGAGATGAAGCAGAAGCTGCGCGGACTCTTCGCCGGCTCCATGCGAGGCCGCACCATGTACGTCATTCCGTTCGTCATGGGCCACCTGGATGCCGAGGACCCGAAGTTTGGCGTCGAGATCACCGACTCCGCCTACGTTGTTGCCTCCATGCGCATCATGGCCCGCATCGGAACGGACGTCCTGGACCGCATCACGCAGACCGACGCTTTCTTTGTTCCGGCCCTCCACTCGCTGGGCGCGCCACTGGAAGCCGGCCAGGCCGACGTCGCATGGCCGTGCAACACCGACAAGTGGATTGTGCACTTCCCCGAAGAACGCTCCATCTGGTCCTTCGGCTCCGGATACGGTGGCAATGCCCTCCTGGGTAAGAAGTGCTACGCGCTGCGCATCGCTTCGGTGATGGCCCGCGACGAAGGCTGGCTGGCCGAGCACATGCTCATCCTCAAGCTGACCTCCCCTGAGCAGAAGACCTACTACGTCTCCGCCGCTTTCCCGTCCGCCTGCGGCAAGACCAACCTCGCATTGCTCGATCCCACCATCAAGGGCTGGAAGGTTGAGACCCTTGGCGACGACATCACGTGGATGCGCTTCGGCAAGGAAGGCGAACTCCGCGCCGTCAACCCTGAAGCCGGCCTCTTCGGCGTTGCGCCGGGCACCGGTTGGGGCACCAACCCCAATGCCATGCGCGCCATCGCCAAGGGCAACAGCATCTTTACCAACGTCGCACTGACCGACGACGGTGGCGTCTGGTGGGAAGGCATGACGGAGGAAACTCCGGCACACCTGACCGACTGGCGCGGTGAGTCCTGGACTCCGGACTCCGACGCCCCGGCTGCGCACCCGAACTCCCGCTTCTGCACACCGATCGACCAGATCGACATGCTGGCCGAAGAATACTTCAGCCCGGAAGGCGTGGAACTGTCCGCGATTCTGTTCGGTGGCCGCCGCAAGACCACTATCCCGCTGGTCACCGAGGCCCGTGACTGGTCAAACGGCATCTTCATGGGTTCCACGCTGTCCTCCGAAACCACGGCTGCTGCCGCCGGCGCCGTTGGCGTGGTCCGCCGCGACCCAATGGCCATGCTGCCGTTTATTGGCTACGACGCAGGTGATTACCTGAACCACTGGGTGAACCTGTCCGCCAAGGCCAACCCGGAGCGTCTGCCCAAGATCTTCCTGGTCAACTGGTTCCGTCGCACGGCTGAAGGCGGTTTCGCCTGGCCTGGCTTCGGAGACAACGCCCGTGTGCTCAAGTGGGCCATCGAGCGCCTCGAGGGCAAGGCTGACGCCGTGGAAACTCCGATCGGTTTCGTGCCGACCGGTGAATCCATCGACCTTGAGGGCCTGGACATGACCCCGGCCGAGGTTGAGTCGGCCGTTCGTGTCGACCCCGAGGAATGGGCAACCGAGCTGGCGTCCATCGAGGAATGGTTCGCAAACTTCGGCGAGTCGCTTCCGGCGGCACTTCAGTCCGAGCTGGACGGTCTCAAGACCCGTCTGGGCTAGACCTCTTAGGAACAACGGCGTTCTTAAGTGAACGACGACGGCCCGTCACCTTTCGAATGAAAGGTGGCGGGCCGCCGTCGTGCTTGGGGCTATTGTCCCGGTTGGCGTGCGTGCCCTAGTTGGCGAGCCACACGTCCGGGCCGAACACTTCGTAGTGAATGCGGGTGGCCGGAATTCCCGCATCGATGGCTTCATCGCGGATTTTCTTCATGAAGGGGAGGGGGCCGCAAAGGTAAAGCGAAGCGTCTGCGGGCATGTCCAGTTCACGCAGCGACATGAAGCCGTGGTTGGTTCCGGGGTGGGGAGACTCGAGCCAAAGCTGCAGGTCAGCGTGGATTCGCGCTGCGTCCGCGGTCATCTGGCTGCTGAGTGCCCAGTTGTCCATGGTCTTCTCGGCGTGAAGGACCAAGACCTGCCGATCCGTGCCAGCCTCGGCGAGCGACCGCAGAATGGAAGCCGTTGGGGTGCAGCCAATACCGGCAGAGGCCAGGATGACGGGGCCGTCACCGTTCCTGAGGGTAATTTCCCCGTACGGGTTTGAAATTTCGAGGATGTCGCCGGGCTCGACGCCGGTGTGAAGGGCGGTGGACACCTCACCGCCGTCGTTCAGCTTGGTAGTGAAGGTCCGGCTGATGCCCGCGTCGCCGGATAGCGAATACTGGCGCACCTGGCGCAGGCCATCCGGAAGTTGGACCTTGACGCTGACGTATTGACCGGGTTCTGCTGGCGTAACCGGGGTGTCGTCTGCCGGTTCCAAGGTGAACGTGACCGAATCCTTGCCTGCCGGTTCCTTGCTGGTCACACGCCACGGCGTCCACATTGCGTGGTTCGCCTGGGATGCGTAGAGGTCCTTCTCCAGCTTGATCAGGGCGTCTGCCATGAGCCAGTACACCTCTGTCCAGGCTTCGGCGATCTCCGGAGTGATGACGTCGGCCAAGTCGGCGGCGATGGCTGCAAAGAGGTGCTCGTAGACCACTCCGTATTGATCCTCGGTGATTCCGAGGGAGGCGTGCTTGTGCGCAACGCGGGAAAGCACCCTTTCCGGAAGGGTGTCCGGGTTGTTGATGAGATGGGTTGCGAACGCGGCAATACTCCCGGCAAGCGCCCGCTGCTGATCTCCGGAACGCTGGTTGGAACGGCTGAAGAGCCCGTCGAGCAGCTCAGGGTGCGCCGCGAAGAGCCGATTGTAGAAGTCGACGGTTATCGCGCCGATCCTTGAACCAACCAGTGGCAACGTGGCTTCAATGATGGGGCGGGACTTTTCCGAGAGCATGATTCTCCTGGCTGTAGGGGCCGGTTTCGCCGACCGAATATATAAGCACGCGAAATGCTTATATTTATATCCCAATTTCTACACTGCGTAGAAGAGATGTGCAAACCTGACAGAACAGGCTTTTGGGAGGTGCTGTTGTTCCTGTTGCGACTAGGACTGCGCCGCAGTGGTCCTGAACTCCGGCCGAAGCCCTATGGATTGGAACACCGGGTTCATCTGCCGGGCATGGGGGAGGGAAGCGATAACCACGGCATCGAGCTCTGTGTAGAACGCTTCCCTGGCCCGGTTCATTGCATGGCGCAGTCCGCACTCATTGATGAGAGGGCAGTTCTTGGTGGGGGATTGGCACTCAGCCGGATCCTGTCGGCTGTCCAGATGCCGAAGGACTTCGCCGACGGTGGCCCTCCGACCGGTTTCATTGAGCCGGGAACCGCCTAGCCGTCCCCGTTCAACATCGATGTAGCCCAGTGCACGCAAGCGGACCATTGCCTTGCTGACATGGTTGTACGGTGTCCCCACGGCATCCGCCACCGCTTGGGTAGTCAGCAGCATGCCCTCTGGAGCCGCGGCCAACACCATGATCGCGCGGAGACTGACATCTGCGAAGGCGTTGATTTTCATGGGATCAGCTCACGGATAAGGTCTAGTCCACCCAGATGGATGGTTCGTGGGTATCGGGCTCCATGGCACTGAACTCAAAACCGTCCAGTGTTGGAAAATACGGAATAATTGCAGCACGGACCTCGCCGTCCCGGTGCTCGGCGGCACCATGGATGCCGTCAGAACCATGATCCGGCAGGCTGACGTCACTCACAACTGCTACAGCCTTGAAATCATCGCGGCCTTGCCGTAGCAGTTCATGGATGTCGGTCAACATCTGTCCGGCATCCACATCGCCGTTTTCGTCAGGCTCGCCCGGGGCAATCATCACTAGCCGCAGTTCATCATCATTTGAGAGCGTGACGCCAAACGGGAAGAATCCGCCATTCTGTTGGATGTGCTCCTGGGCGGTACCAAGTGCAGTGCCCAGCGTCTCGCGGAGTTCGCGGTCCTGGACTGATTCGCCTTCACGCGGCGCGCTGGTGGGCTGTTCGCTCATGCTGACCACACCCGTGCAGGAGTTGGCATCACTGCTGTCTCGCCGAACGCGACCGTCCGGGTCTGTTCGTCGATTTCATAGGGCTTGAGAAGGAGCATCGAAAGACCTTCTGTGTGTTCGATGTGGAGCCTAAGAGCGTCAAGGGCATCGCCTTCGCCGTTACTGGGTGTTAGGCGGACATCGCTGATGACGCACGTACCCCGCAACGACTGCATCCCTTGGCGGAAACCGTCTGTCAGTAACTGGAGGGACTCTTCCGAATCAACCTCGTCGTCCTCGTTGGGCTCTTGGTAGCCCATATGGTGCCCGATCGCACCTTTGAGATCTGTGGTGACACCATATGGCGCCAACGAGCCGGTCTTCCCCAATTGATCCTGGGCGAAGGGTACGGCGGCACCAACAAGATCGAAAACATCCTCAATGGCCTGCTCGGAGAGCCCCTCATGCCACCATTCCTCAGCAGGAGCGGCTCGGCCGGCCCATACGTAGGGCTCCTGGGTTTCGACCCGGGGGTCACTCAAGCTGGGGTGCTTCAGGAATTTCTTGCGGGTGAAGTCCACACGGATGACTTGGCTGATGCCACTGCGGTGTTCAGCCCAGAAGTGCAGCGTGTCCTCGTTCTTGCCCGTCTGCGGATCCAGTACAGCAACCATCGCGAGGAAGTTTTCGGCATGGCCCGAGAAGAGATCAATGGTCAGCTTCACGGACAGCAGTGGGTCCGGGGGCATGGTCCCCCGAATTTCCTTGGGGACTTCGCCGCGGTGGATGGTGCCGTCGGTGCCGAGCATCAAGACGAACGGGGCAAAGCTCTTGTTGAGGACTAACTGAGCGTCGGCCAGTCCAAGGGCTTCGGTCACGACTGCGGCCAATTCGGATTCAGGCGAGATTCGAGCCTCGGACGGAATCTGCGTCATGCCAGCCCGTTCCTAGGCCCGAACCAGCGCAAGGACACGGTCACGGATCTTCTCCATGGTTGCCTGGTCCTTGGCTTCGGCGTTCAGGCGCAGGAACGGCTCGGTGTTGGATGGGCGAAGGTTGAACCACCAGCTGCCGTCCTTGGCCGTGAACGTGCTGCCGTCCATGTGGTCAATGTCGATGTCTTCGGTTTCGAAGTCGACTCGAACCCGCTCCACGGCACCGGCTTTGTCTTCGATCTCGGAGTTGATCTCGCCAGAGGAAACATAGGGTTCGTATTGGCGGCCGAGTTCGGAGAGCGGGCCGTCTTGCTCACCCAAAGCAGCGAGGACGTGCATGGCGGCAAGCATGCCGGTGTCAGCGTTCCAGAAATCCCGGAAGTAGAAGTGCGCCGAGTGCTCTCCACCGAACACTGCGCCTTCCTCGGCCATGACGGCCTTGATGAACGAGTGACCCACCCGGGTCCGTACAGCACGGCCGCCATCCTTGGCTACGAGCTCGGGCACGGCCTTGGAGGTGAGGAGGTTGTGGATGATCACCGGGGTCTCTTCACCTGCAGCCTGGGCTCGGGCGATCTCACGACGGGCCACCATGCCGGTGATCGCAGACGGGGAAACGGGCTCGCCCTTTTCATCAATGACGAAGCAGCGGTCCGCGTCGCCGTCGAAGGCGAGGCCGATGTCGGCACCGTGTTTGACGACGGCGGCCTGGAGGTCGCGCAGGTTTTCCGGCTCCAAAGGGTTGGCCGGGTGGTTGGGGAACGAGCCGTCGAGTTCGAAATAGAGGGGAACAATGTCGAAGGGCAGCGCCGGGAGGAGTTTGTCGCCGAGTACGGCAGGGGTGGTGAGCCCGGCCATGCCGTTACCTGCATCCACCACGATCTTCAGTGGGCGGGAGCCGGAAAGGTCAACGAGCTTCCGCAGGTACTCGGAGTAGTCCTTCAGGACGTCATGGACGCCGATCTCGCCCCGGGTGCCCGCCGCCGGGATAACGCCGGTGTTCAGGTACTGCTCAGCGAGGGCTTGGATTTCCTTGAGTCCGCTCTCCGAAGAGATGGGCTGAGCGCCGGCCTTGGCCATCTTGATCCCGTTATAGGCGGCCGGGTTGTGACTGGCGGTAAACGTTGCGCCGGCTGCGTTCAAGGCCCCGCATGCATAGTAGAGCTCGTCGGTTGAGATGAGGTCCAGCAACTGGACGTTCGCGCCACGCGTGGCTGCCCCGTTGGCAAAGGCTTGGCTGAACTCCGGAGAGGAGGGACGCATGTCGCCGCCAACCAGTACCGTTTCGCCCTCCAAGCCCAGGACGTCGATGAAGGCAGCGCCAACGGCCTCTACGATTTCAGCCGTGATGGTTTCACCCACGATGCCCCGGACGTCGTACGCCTTGAAGGAAGCCGAGAGGTCGAATGTCTTGTTCTGCTCGCTAGTCACGGGCTCAATCCTACTGTGGCAAGGCAGCTGGGGTTGAACTTGATGAGATGACCTGTGGATAGCCGTTATCCACATAGCAGGGCACCCAGGTTCTGGCTGTCAGGGTCGGCTGGAATACTGGGTTGATGGCCAACAACTCCCCAAACGCTGCCGTTTCAGTGCAATCACCTACCCATCAGCAGGCGCTGGCGTGCCTTCGTGAGCTGGTGGGCAACCCCGAAGCGCGGTTCCACGACGGACAGTATGAAGCCATTGAGGCGTTAGTGGATGCGGGCCGGCGGGCGCTGGTAGTCCAGCGCACAGGTTGGGGGAAATCAGCGGTTTACTTCGTGGCGTCATTGTTGTTGCGCCGGCGGGGCGCCGGTCCAACGTTGATTGTGTCGCCGTTGCTTGCGCTCATGCGTGACCAAGTGGCCGCAGCTGCCCGGGCAGGAGTGCGCGCCGTCGCCATCAACTCCGCCAATGCTTTGGAATGGGACACTGTCCTGGCTCAGCTTGCCGCGGATGAGGTCGATGTCCTTTTGGTTTCTCCGGAGCGGCTTACCAACCCCTCCTTCAGGGAGAACCAGCTTCCGGAGCTCATTCGTCGCACCGGGCTCCTGGTGATTGACGAGGCACACTGTATCTCGGACTGGGGACACGACTTCCGCCCTGATTACCGCCGCATCGCGGACCTCATTGCACAGTTGCCAAAGTCAGTTCCCGTTCTGGCCACCACCGCCACCGCCAATTCCAGGGTGGTGCATGACATTGAGGAACAACTTGGCGCCGGAGTCTTGACCATACGTGGCGCACTAGGGCGCGAATCGCTGCGGCTAGGTGTCCTGACGCTGCCCGATTCCAGGGATCGGCTGGGATGGCTGCTGACACACCTCGCCCGCATGCCCGGTAGTGGCATCATCTACACCCTCACCGTTTCGGCGGCCGAGGACACTGCGCGGCTTCTTGCGGAGTCCGGGCATAACGTCTTGTCCTACACGGGGAGGACGGACCCTGCGGACCGGGAACGTGCTGAGCAACTGTTGAAGGAGAACCAGGTTAAGGCTCTCGTGGCTACGTCCGCCTTGGGAATGGGATTCGACAAACCGGACTTGGGCTTCGTTATCCACCTTGGGGCTCCGTCGTCACCTGTTGCCTACTACCAACAGGTTGGCCGTGCAGGACGTGGAGCAGCCAACGCAGACGTCCTGTTGCTGCCGGGCTCTGAAGACCGGGAAATCTGGCAGTACTTCGCCACCGCGTCCATGCCCTCGGCCGAGAAGGCCGAGTCTGTGCTGAGGGCTCTTGGGGAAGCAGGCTCCGCCCTTTCCACCGTTGCGCTGGAAGCCAGGGTGGACCTTCGCCGCACGCCATTGGAACTCCTCCTCAAAGTCCTGGCGGTGGATGGAGCCGTAGAGCGCGTTGGAGGCGGTTGGCGATCCACCGGCAAGCCGTGGAACTATGACGCCGAGCGATATGCCCGCATCGCAGAGGCCCGCGTGGATGAGCAGGATTCCATGGTGATCTACCAGGACACGGCTGGTTGCCGCATGGAATACATCACCTCGGTCCTGGACGACGAAACAGCCGCAGCATGTGGACGCTGCGACAACTGCGCCGGCCGCTGGTTCCCGGTGGACGTCGCAGCGTCGGCAGCCGACGCCGCAGGCCAAACTCTCCGGCGTGCCGGCATAGCCGTGGAACCGCGCCTTCAGTGGCCCAGTGGCATGGATCGGCTCGGCGTGACCGTCAAGGGAAAGATCAAGCCCGACGAGAGTGTTTCCGAGGGGCGGATCCTGGCCAGGCTAACCGACTTGGGCTGGGGCGGCGCTCTACGGGAGCTGTTTGCCGCAGGGGCGCCTGATCGGGCAGTGGATCCGGCCATGCTGCAGGCCTGCGTTCAAGTACTCCGCGAGTGGTCGGGAGCCGAGGGCGGAACTCCGTGGAGCGGCGTCGGACGGCCCTCGGCGGTGGTCAGCGTCCCGTCCCGGAGCAAGCCGCAGCTGGTGGAGTCCTTGGCACAAGGAATTGCCGGGATAGGACGAATGCCGTACCTCGGCCAGCTGCAAACCCAGCACGGAGGGCCGACGGGGGCACGTGGAGGCAACAGCGCTTACAGGCTGGCCGGAGTCTGGGACAGGCTTGTTGTTGGTCCCGAACTTGCCCAAGCCTTGGCGGGTACGGGTGGGCAGCCTGTGTTGCTGGTGGACGACCTCATAGACAGCCGCTGGACAATGACCGTATCTGCGAGGGCACTGCGCCAAGCCGGTGTGGGCGCGGTTCTGCCACTGGCGTTGGCCCAGGCCGGTTAGCCCCTACGCGGGCCAGTGAGGGCAGGTAGGGGGCGGTAGAACTACGTCATGTTGTGATCGCTCCCACTCTGCGTCTATAGGATCGAGCAAACACGCCTGCTCGCCTGTCGCGGGCCACCAGCCTGAACTTGGACCGGAGCCATGAGCACAAAACCCAACACGGACGTCGATTCGGCCAACGAGACCAGTTGGCGGCCACGGCTGGCCTTGTTGGTGGCGGCAACGTTCTTCATGGAGTTCCTGGACGGGACCATCCTCACCACTGCCATTCCCAGCATCGCCTCCGATTTCCGGGTGGCGCCGGCAGACATCAACATCACCATGACCGCATATTTGGTGACGGTGGCGATGGGAATTCCTTTGAGCAGTTGGCTCGCCGAGCGGTTCGGTGCCAGGCAGATCTTCTGTCTGGCGATATCGGTGTTCACCATTGCCTCCCTGCTCTGCGCCATCAGCTCGGACCTGACCATGCTGACGCTGAGCCGCGTGGCCCAAGGCATGGGCGGAGCCATGATGGTTCCGGTTGGCACTCTGGTGGTGTTGAGAGGCACCCCCAAGTCGGAGCTTCTCCGCGCCACCGCATATCTTGTGTGGCCGGGTTTGCTGGCTCCGGTCTTGGCCCCGATGGTGGGCGGTGCTCTCACCACCTTCCTGTCATGGCACTGGATCTTCATCATCAACGTCCCCCTCGGTCTGGCCGCCTTCATTGCCGCCCTCAGGCTGGTGCCGCGAACACAATTTGATGCCAAGAGGCGGTTGGACTGGTTCGGGCTGCTGCTCACCACGCTGGGCGTGGGTGCCCTGGTTGTGGGGCTGGAGACCTTGGGAGGCCATGCGTCCAATGTTCTTGCCGCGGCGGTAGTTGCTGCCGGAGTGCTGTCACTGGCTGGTGCCGTGTGGTGGATGAGAAAAGCCCATGTCCCCCTGTTCAATCTCAGCGTCTTTGGCACCAGGACTTTCAGGGCGACTTCCACCGGTGGTTTCATTTACCGGCTGACCATTAGTTCGGTCCCTTTCCTGCTGCCGTTGATGTTCCAGGACGGCTTTGGCTGGGATCCACTCAAAGCTGGAGTCATGGTCGCCGCAGTGTTCGTAGGCAACATCGGAATCAAGCCGGCCACCACGCCACTCATAAGGCGATTCGGGTTCAAGCCGGTGCTCGTCTTTGCATCGTTTGCTTCAGCCGTGACGTTTGCGTTGTGCGCTTTCCTGGACGCCAAAACACCGGAGCCACTGATCTTTGCGTTGCTGCTGTTCAGCGGCGCATTCCGTTCCATCGGTTTTTCCGCTTACGCCTCGGTGCAGTACGCAGACATCGTCCCGGGCCAGCTGCCCTCAGCCAACGCCATCTCCGCGACGCTGGTTCAATTGGCGGCGGCGGCAGGCATAGCGGTGGGTGCCCTGTTCCTGCGCCTGTTCGAATCCACCCAGGTGTTCGGGGCGGACCACGTGGCAGCTTACAAGGGCGCGTTCATTGCCATGGCCGTCCTGATGCTGATCAGCACGGGGGACAGCCTTGCCCTCCATCGTCACGCCGGGGCTGAAGTCAGCGGCGGAGCGAAGAGGGCTTAACGCAAAAGGTCCCGGTTCGAAAACCGGGACCTATTCGCGGAGACGGGGGGATTTGAACCCCCGGTGGAGTTGTGCCCCACACTTCATTAGCAGTGAAGCCCATTCGGCCGCTCTGGCACGTCTCCCTTTGCTATTGCTAGCCCACCAAGGATACGCAGAACGTGCCGTCGAGCGCAAAACAGACGGAGTGTCAGTTACTTCCAGCCAGGGAACGCCACAGGAAGTGGTTGCTCCGCGCCTGCAAAGCCGCCGCCTGCCTATTGTCAGAGGCGCCCGCATGGCCGCCTTCAAGAGCTTCATGGAACCAGACGTTCGGGATACCCATGGCCTGCATTCGCGCCGCCATCTTGCGGGCTTGGACGGGTCCCACACGGTCATCGGAGGTGGCTGTCCAAATGAACGTCTCTGGGTATTCCACACCGTCGTGAAGCAAGTGGTACGGCGAGAAAGTACGGATGAACTCCCACTGGACCGGAACATCAGGGTCGCCGTATTCGGCGATCCAGGAGTATCCGGCGGAGAGCTTGGTGTAGCGGCGCATGTCCAGGAGTGGCACCCCGCAGGAAACAGCCCCGAACAGTTCCGGGTACTGGGTCAGCATGTTGCCCACCAGGAGGCCGCCGTTGGAACCGCCTACGCAACCGAGTCGACGGCGGCTGGTGACGCCTCGCGAGATGAGGTCCTTCGCCACGGCTGCGAAGTCCTCGTAGGCGCGGTGCCGTTTCTCCTGGAGCGCTGCACGGTGCCAGGACGGACCGTATTCGCCACCGCCGCGGATGTTGGCAACAACGTAGACACCACCGCGTGAGTGTGCGGCAGCTCCGTCGTCGGAGGATACGCCCAAGGTGCGGCGCTCCAGCCAGGCCCGGCCAATGGTTCCGCTGTAGGCCGGAGTCCGGGAAACTTCGAACCCGCCATAACCGGAGAGCTGGGTGGGGTTTTGACCGTCCAACACCAGGTCCTTGGATGCGACCTGGAAGTAGGGAACCTTGGTCCCATCCTCGGAGACGGCGAAGTGCTGCTGGACCTCGTAGTCGGACTCGTTGAAGAACGACGGCGACCGCTTCACCTCGGCGTGCCGGCTCGCCGCGCCGGCCACAAGTGTCCCCCTGGTCAGGGTGGTGGGCGTGGTGAAGCCGGTGGCCACCAGCCAGAAATCGTTGCCTTCAGCGCCCGGGTCTTCGTCATCCACGGCATAGGCATTGACGTCATGCAGGGGAGGGCAGGCGTCCAGGACGGTGGAGGTCCAGCCGCCTTCAGAATCGGGACGGGCTGGATCCAACACCCGAATTTCGGAGGACACATCGTGCAGGAGGTTCAGCAGGAGGTAGTCCTTGGTCCAGCTCCAGGACTGCAGCGACGTGTGGGCGTCCGGCGTGAACAGGACCAGCAATGACCGGGAACCCGCCAGGTAGGACTCGAAGTCCGCGGCCAGCAAGGAACCGGCAGGGTACAGAACACCCGCAACATCCCAGTCCTTCTGCGGACGGAACAGCAGCCAATCACGGTGGGCGCTGATGTTCACATCTGTGGGAACATCGATGACCACCCAGGAGTCGTCACGCAGCAGTGACGTACTCCGGTTGTAGAAATCGATGTAGTCCACGGCGAAGGTCCGCTCATAGCCCGGGGTGGAATCGTGGGCCACCATGGCCAACATGTGGTCCTCAGGGATTTCGAAGAGGCGCTCTGCCTGGGCCAGTGATTGGCCGCGGCGAAGCTTCACTCCGGTGCGGGCATAGGAGGACGTCGTTGCGGGGAGCCCGTCCGCCGTGCTGGACACAAGCAAAGTGTCGGCATCCAGCCAGCTGACGTTGCCTTTGGCTGTTGGCACGTCAAAGCCCCCCTCCACAAAGGTGCGGGACTCGACGTCGAACTCGCGATGGCGGTCAGCGTCGCCGCCGTCGGGGGAGAGCGAAACCATGGCCAGGCGGTACCCGGACCCCTCGGCAGGACGGAGGAAGCCGACACCATGGAAGACCCACTCAATGCCTTCGGCGGCGGCAAGGGCGTCGATATCCAGCAGGACGTCCCATTCAGGTTCCTCAGTGAGATAGCTGTCCCACGTCGTTCGACGCCAGAGGCCCTTGGGGTGTTCCTGGTCTTTCCAGAAGTTGTAGTAGAAATCGCCGCGTTTGGAGACCATTGCGATGCGATCGGTGGAGTCGAGGACCTCCAGGATGCCAGCCTCAACGGCCGCGTACTCCGAGTCCTCCAGTAATTCCTCGGTGCGGGCGTTCTGCTCGCGGACCCACGCCAGCTGCTCTTCGCCGTGGATGTCCTCAAGCCAAACGTTTTCATCCGTGGGCTCAGGCGCGACCTCCGCTGCATGCCGCGGGCCGGGGGCCGACGCAGTTTCATTCTCGGGAAGTGGCGACTGATCAGCTTCTGTGGTGGTCATCGCCCCATCCAAGCAACACTCTTCAACAGTAAGCAAGTCACAGGAAGTTAGGCTTGAGCGTGGCTAAATCGCAAACCAACCGTGTTGCCCTGATCGGGGCCGGCCCTCGGGGCACCAGTGTCCTCGAGCGGTTGCTCGCGAATTGGGCTGCGGACAGCGTGCCGGGAACCACCCTTCTCATCGATGTTGTGGACCCTTATCCGGCCGGTTCCGGGCACGTGTGGCAGCCGGAGCAGTCACGTCTCTACTTGATGAACACCCAATCGTTCTATCCCACCCTCATCCCCGAGGACCCCCAGCTCGCACGTCCGCTCGCTGGCGGTTCGTTCGATCAATGGCGGGAGGCCCGTCGTCGTGACGGCCAGGGACTGAACGATGCCGAGAAGGCGGAACTGGCCACCCTTGAATCGCACGACTTCCCCAGCCGCGCGCTGTACGGGCGGTACCTGCGCCAAACTTTGGAAGGGCTGCTGGAACGGCTGCCCGACGGCGTCGAGGTCACCTTCCATGAGGCGCTCGCCGTCGCAGCGCGGCCCGCGAAGGGCGAAAAGGAAGACGGGTTCGACGTCGAACTCGACAACGGCGGGACGCTCACCGTCGGTTCCGTGGTCCTCGCTTTGGGCCACATTGAGTCCCGGCTGAACCCCGAGCAGAGGGCCTTCAAGAGCGCCGCGGAGGATCAGGGCCTGATGTATTTCCCGCCGGCACCGCCTGCCGATGTTGATTGGCAGGCGGTGCCGGATAACGAGCCCGTACTGGTTCGCGGCATGGGTCTGAACTTCTTCGATGTCATGGGCCAGTTGACGGAGGGGCGCGGCGGCAAGTTCGTCGAGGCTGGCACGCCCGGCGCAGGTATCCTCGAGTACCGGGCTTCGGGCCGGGAGCCCAAGATCATTGCAGCGTCCCGCAGAGGCACCCCGTACCGCGCGAAGGCCGGGCTGGCGGGCTATTACCCCAGCAGCATCACCATGCGCTACCTCACGGAAGACGCCGTAGACCGTTTCCGTGCAGCCGGTATCCAGCCGGGGTTCGATCATGACCTCTGGCCGTTGCTTCACCGGGATGCACTTTGGGCCTATTACTCAACGCTTGCGCGGTCCCAGCCTGCCGCGATCAAGGACCCCGCCCAGTTCCTTGCCGACCTTGAGGATGCGCTCCAACCGCATGCGCACACCACCGCGAACTGGGAAGTCGAGGTGGGAAACGTCGTGGAAAAACACGTGGTGGCCTCCCGCCGGCTGAACCTGAGGGGGCTCGCGGCGCCGCTCGCTGGGCGGACCTTCGCTTCCCGGCGCGAGCTGGACGCCACCATCACGGCCTACCTTGATGATGATGCGCGACGATCAGCACTGGGTGAGGCGGACCCTGTCAAGATGGCGATCGGTGCCCTCCACACCGGGCGGGCGATCCTCAAATCCGTGGTCGCTGACGGGGGAATCACCGATGAATCGTGGCTGGGTGGTTTGCGCGGCTGGTTCGAATCTTTTGTAGAAGGTCTGGCAAGCGGAGCGCCTGCACTGCGATCGGAGCAGCTGGCCGCTTTGGCGCGTGCCGGCGTCGTGAGCTTCGTGGGGCCGGACCCGAAGTTCAGCGTGGACCGCGGAGCCAAGGTGTTCCGGGCGGTTTCGCCATGGGTGCGCGACGCTCCGGTTGAAGCAAGGACTCTTGTAGAGGCGATGTCGCCGGCAAATAGGGTGGGCATCAACCTGTCGCCCCTTCTCGAACAGCTCATGGCCGATGGGCTGGTGCGCACCAAGATCATGATGAGTGTTGAGGGCACGCCCATGCAGACCACTGGCCTTGACGTTGAACCGCATCCTTACAGGCCCCTGGCGGCGAACGGTTCCATCACCAGGAACCTGTATGTCCTGGGCCTCCAACTGTCCGCGTCGCAGTGGGGGACAGCCATTGCCGCTGAGGCCCGTCCGCGCACCGGACCTGCCTACGCGAGCGGCCAGCGGACCCTCCGCGATGCAGATGAGATAGCGCGGAGCATTCTCGGACGGTGACGGGCATCAGCTAGGCCGGAACCGCCAGTAAGCCCGGAAAACGCAGGGCCCCTTACGAAGAAGATCGTAAGGGGCCCTACCGTTGCTCTTGGAAGGCCGGATGGCTGAGGGGATTAGCCCCTCAGGCACCTCTGATACTCCAGCCACGCAAAGGCGTACCGGAGCCATCCTGCGATGTCGTACCACTTGGACGGCTTGGTAGGGGCAGTGCACTGCGGCGGGTTCGGACCGCTCTCAGCCACTGTCACCAAGGCCTTCACCACGGTTCCACTTTCGACGGCGGTGAGGACCACTGTGCCGGTGCCTGCAGCCGCCGCGGCGGGAACCTTAAGGTCCAATGTGGCGGCCCCAGAGGTCACGGGGACGGAACCGAGCGTCACTGCGGCGCCCTTGGCGTCCACGAACGCGGCGTTCAACGTTGCGTTGGCCGGGCTGCCGATCGAGGTGAGGTTCAGTTTGGTGACGGCCAGGGTAATGGAGTCGCCGGCCTTGACCTCAGCCGCTGTGGTGTTGGCCACGGCAACGGAACGGCGCGCGAAGTCCGGTGAGACAGGATTGTGCTCGCGCAGGTATTTGATCCACGCATCGCGGTCCACCAGGCCCGTGTCCTTCGTGTTCGTGCCCTCCTTGAAGATCCGGAAATTGTCACCGCCGGTAGCCAGGAAACTGAACGTTCCGATCCTGTACTGCTTGGCAGGATCGATCACAGCGCCGTTGACCCAGATGCCGGTGACGCGGTCACCTGCGGGGCGGGCGGCATCGTAGGTGTAGTTGACGTTCTTGGACACTCCCAGCTGCTGGTACGGGCGGCTGGGGATGGTCCCGTCAGCATTTGTCTGCCACTGCTGCTCCAGGAGCGTCTTGAACTGCGCACCTGTGAGGGACGTGGTCCAAAGGTTGTTCACGAAAGGCAGGACCGCGTTGGCCTCCGCGTAAGTGATGGTGCCGTCCGGCGCGTAGTACAGCTCGTTACGCAGCCCGCCGGGGTTCACGACGCCGATCTCCGCGGCACCCAGTTCGGGCGCCTTGAGCGTATCCACCAGGGAGTCCGCCACCAGGTTGCCGAGCGTGGATTCGTTCGCGCGATCGTCGCGCTTGGGGGCACCGCCGGCCGGATCCGGGGTGAAGGCCGTGGTGATATCAGCGGTCACTGCGCCCACCGGCTGGTTGCCGATGATGGCAGCCTCGGCGAGTGCTTTGTCCACGATGGTCTTCACAGTCGCCACCCGTGGGTAGGCAGCTACGAGGCTTTCAGCGGTATCGGTTGTCCGGTCCACGATGGCGGCCCGGTAAGCAGTGACTGACTTGCTTGCGGTATCCACCGTAAGGGTCACGCTGCCCACGTTCTCGCCGTAGTTGCCGGTCTGTACGATGGGTCGGGTCTTGCCGGTCGACTGGCCGTTGGCGTCCAGTACCGGGGCGTCCCAGGCGTACTCCTTGTGCGTGTGCCCCGTGAAGATCGCGGCGACGTCGGGGGTGGTTTCGTTGACCAGCTTGGCGAATGGTCCGCCGGCCGCAACTTCCTGCTCTAAGGTGGCGCCCTCGGGCGTTCCTGAAGCAGCGCCGTCGTGGTTTTCCACGATGATGAGGTCCGCCAGGTTGTCGGCTTTGATCTTCGCGGCCACCCGGTTGATCGCTTCCACAGGATCGCCGAACTCAAGATCGGTGATTCCAGCAGGGGTCACCAGGGAAGGAACTTCCTGCGTGACAGTGCCGATAACTGCTACCCGCATGCCGTTCATGTCCAGGACCTTGTACTCCGGCAGGACAGGAGTGGTGGTGCCCTTCTGGTAGACGTTCGCACCGAGGTAGGCGAATTTCGCGTTGGTACCGCCAGCTGCGACGCGGTCGCGCAGGTCTGCCCAACCGCCGTCGAACTCGTGGTTGCCCACAGCCGAAGCCTGCAGTTCGAGCGCGTTAAGGACGTCGATGGTGGGCTGGTCCTTCGCTACCGAAGAAGCGAACAGGGAAGCACCGATGTTGTCACCTGCGGAAATGAAGGCCGTAGCGCCAGAAGCTGCTGCAGCGCGGAGCCTTTCAACCGTTCCGGCGAAGAGGACTGTGTTGGAGTCGATCCGGCCATGGAAGTCGTTGATACCCAGGAACTGCAGGTCAACGGTTGCCGGCTGGTCAGCGGTCAGGTTCAGGCCCACCACCACGGGATCGTGGTCGCTTGCCCGGAACTCGTCCCCGGCATAGTAGTTGGTCACATTGTTGTTATACCTGCTGTACTCCAGCGCGACGGACTCCACAGAGTTGATGTTCCAGATATCGGTTCCGGTGACCACCTTGTGGGCTGCCGGGGAAGCCAGGATGTGGTCCAAGGAGCCCACCATGCCGCCGAAGAGGTAGGAGTGCTTGCCGGTACCTGCCTCGAGGTCGGTGTAGCCGGCTGCGGTGAGGACGTTGATGGGGTCTTCCTTGGCGTAGGCGTTGAAGTCACCGATCAGGAAGACCTTGTCCGTTCCCTTGGAAGCTTGGAGGTCCTTGGAGAAGTTAAGGAGCGATTCAGCCTGCTTGGTGCGGGCAATGTTCGAGGCGCCCTGGCCCTTGTCCGTGTCATCCGGGGTGGCGGCGGAGCCCTTGGACTTGAAATGGTTCACGATCGCGATGAACTTCTTGTCGTCATCTCCACCAACCGGCTTGAAGACCTGGGCCAGTGGCTTGCGAGCACTGGCAAAGGCAACGGTGTCGTTGTGGATGATGGATTCACCCACGGGCTCTGCCGCTGCCTTCTTGTAGATGAATGCAGTGCGAATCATGTCCTCGTCGCTGAGCGGGGGAGCATTTGCGGGTGTGCGCACGTAGTCCCAGACTCCGGGGGCCTCGACGTTAAGGGCGCCCACCAGCTTGGAGAGGGCGTCGTCGCGGTTCTTGCCGAATTGTGCTGAGTTTTCGATCTCTTCAAGGGACACGACGTCGGCGCCGGACTTGGCGATGGCGGCGATGATCTTGGTCTGCTGGCGCTCGAAGTTCTCGGCGTTGGCAGCACCGCGGGCGTTGCAGCCTTCCTTAACCGTGATCGGGTTGCCGTCGCGGTCGGTGTAGAAAACGCAACCGGCGAGCTGGTCACCGGTGGTGGGAAAGTAGTTCAGCACATTGAAGGAAGCCAGTTTGAGATTGCCTCCCACATCGGCGGGACCTTCGGGCCGGGTCGCGGTGAAGCTTGCCGGCTGGACCGACTCAGCATTGGCCGGACTCAGCGCGGCAAGGGGCTGGAACTTCCAGGAGTTGTTGCCATAGCCCAGGATGACGTCGGTCCGGAACGTCGCCGGGGAGCCAACGCGTACAGGATCCGATGTTGTCAGGTACGGCAACTGCTGGGCTTTGGTGGTGGCGTCTTTGAGGAAGTTGGTGGATGCGCCGTCGTCGAGCTTGATGCCGCGCAGCGCGTTGTCCGCCACCACAGCGGCGTACTCCGGCGAACCGTAGCTCGCTACCGCCGTCGGCTGCACCAACGGAGACGTACCGGCCGCGAGGCCAATCTCGCCGTATTGGTTCAGGGAGTAGTTGTCCGTGACCGTGAAGTCACCTTGGGGAGCCAGGAGCATGCCCTCCAGGCTTTCCCGGGCGGCCTCATTGGCTGGCAGCGTGAACGGCGTGGACTTAACCTCCGGCGCGGCTTCGGTCAGCTTCTTCAACCCCGCCGCCTCAACGGTGAGCTGGGTCTGGTTTGCGAATTCGCTGACGACACCGGTGAGTTGCACGTAGTCGCCGGGCTGGACCGCTGACGTTGTGGAGGGTGAGTAGACGAACAAAGCGTCCGACGCCGTCCTTGCCGCCCCCGCGCTTTCACCGCCGCTTCCGGCGGTCTGCACGTAGTAGCCGTTGAAGCCGCCGGTTGCGTAGACGGCGGTGACCTTACCGCTGGTGGTCACGGTGCTGCCGACAAACGGACTGGCCGTACCGGTGCCCTGGATCTCGGCAATGGTCTTGACGCCGGGCTCCGGCTGGGGATCGACCGGCGGGGTTCCGCCGCCGTTGGAGGCGGTGGGGGTGATGGTTGCACTGAGGCTGAAGTCTGCGGCGTTGGAGTCGGTGTCCGCACCAGTGGCACGATTCAGGCTCTTGACGTCCGCGTTGCTGGTAGGTGCGGTGGCTGCGGCGGTCTCAAAAGTGTTGGAGGTGCCGTAGCCCAAGAGGTCAGCGATGGCGGTGTTGCCCGTCACCGAACCCGTTGGCAGCGGGGAGACAGCAGTGGCTTGTTTGGCCAGGACGAGTGTTCCAGTGGTTCCGCTGGGGTTCAGAGTGCCTGTGGCCTGCACATCGGCCGTGGGAAGGGCCGGTGCGGTGGACGTACTGCTGTTGGTGGCCCCCTGGACGAGGAAATACCCCTTCGCGGGAATGCTGCCCGTCAGGGGAGTGATTCCCGTGGGTGCAGCTGTGGCCGTGGCACCCCGGTATTGCAGCGACCAGCCCGCCAGGCTGACCGGCGCGTCCGAGGAATTGTAGAGCTCAACGAACTTGTTCTTGAAGGCGGCACCGCTGCTGCCACCGCTGAGATAGGCCTCGTTGATCACCACCGTCGACGGGCCGACGGCGAGCTCATCAGCTGCAAAGGCCGGCACGGCCGTCAACGGGGCGGTGATAAGCCCCGCCGACAGGACAGTGCCCGCCAAGGATTTCCAATGCATACGTTTCATCCGCTCGAACTTTCATCAGTGAGCCCTGTGGGGCTCCATGAATGGCGCCCACTGTCTTATGAAGTGGGCGAGTACCGGAAGTTACTCCCGGGTAAAGCTGCCTCGGGCCTAGCTGAACACGAACGGATGAATAGAGGGTTGACCTTGGGTCAACAATGAGGGACCGGACAAGGATCCGAAAAGCGGCCGATCAGGCGGTCTGCCCCAAGTCCTGAATGACCTTGAAGACAGCTCCCGTTGGGTCCGACAATGTGGCCAGACGCCCGAACGGTGTGTCCTCAGCGGGCTGCATGACCGTGGCGCCGAGGGCTGCGGCCTGCTCCACGGCAGCATCCGTATCCTCCACCGCGAAGTACACACTCCACATGGACGGGACCTGTTCGGGCAGGAATCCGGAAGCGTCCATGATGCCTGCCTTGGCGTCGTCGCCGGCGCCGAGGGTTGTGTAACGGAACTCCGGAGTGTCGCTCATGACCTCCGTGTCCCAGCCGAAGACGTTCTGGTAGAACGTGACCGCCGACTCGTAGTCCTTTGCCAGAAGTTCATGCCACGCGGGAGCTCCTGCCTCCGCCGCGACCTCGTAGCCCTTCATTTCACCGAACTGCCAGGCGCCTACGGCTGCGCCGGAGGCATCCCCGTACATGGCCATGCTGCCTTGCTCAGGGACCGCCATGGGTTCCAGGAGCACCTGGCCGCCATTGGCGGCAGCGGCCTCGGTGGTCGCCTTGATGTCATCCGTGCGGAGGTAAGTGGACCAAACGTCCGGCATTGCGCCCATGTCCGCCTGCTTCTCCATGATGCCCGCGACCATCCGGCCGTCCTTGGAAGCCGTGATGTAGCCGCCGTACTTCTCCTGGTCTCCGGTTTCATAGGTCCAGCCGAAAAGAGCCGTGTAAAAGGCCTTGGCCTTCTCCGTATCGGACGTCACGAGGTCAATCCAGCAAGGGGAACCGGGAGTGATATCAGGCTTGGGCATAGGTGAGGCTCCTGTTGTTATTCCGCAGCCAGGCTGCGGCCGATGTCAGTGGGGTGGAGACAGACAGAACACTATGCGGGGCCTCTGACACTTTCAATGATTTTCCGGGTGTCAGTTCTCAGTTCGGGCGGCATTGCCGCAGACACTCGTCCGCAAGACAGGCCCGGGGACGCAAAGATGCCCCGGGTCCTGGAACCCGGGGCATCTCATTCGCGGAAGGTAAGGGATTTGAACCCTTGGTACGGGGTTACCGCACACTGGTTTTCAAGACCAGCTCCTTAGGCCGCTCGGACAACCTTCCTCGCCTAGTAGTGTTTCATAGGGAGTTGGCTGTTCCAAAACATCACGTATTCCTGCCCCTGCCCCGGGGCTGGAAAACAAGCAAGAAACCGGGAGTTCTTCATGAAAGCCGTCTATATCTCAGAGCCAGGCGGGCCCGAAGTCCTCGAAGTCCGCGAGGTCCCGTCACCGGTGCCGGGCGAGGGCGAGGTCCTCATTGACGTAGTGGCTGCGGGTTTGAACCGCGCCGACGTCCAGCAGCGGCGCGGGTTCTACCCGCCGCCCCCAGGAGCCTCGGAAGTTCCCGGGCTGGAAGTCTCCGGCCGCATTTCGGCTTTCGGCCCCGGCGTAACCAAAGCGTTCTCCGTCGGAGACAAAGTGGTGGCACTGTTGTCCGGCGGTGGCTACGCCCAGCAGGTGGCCGTTCCGGCGGAGCAGGTACTCCGCATCCCTGAAGGCGTGGACTTGGTTACAGCCGCTGCCCTGCCCGAAGTTGCCGCCACCGTGTACTCGAACCTGATCATGACCGCACAGCTGCAACCCGGCGAGACTGTACTCATCCATGGCGCCACCGGTGGCATCGGCACCATGGCTATCCAGCTGGCCAAAGCCTATGGCGCAAAGGTGGCCACCACGGCCGGCACTGACGAGAAGGTGGGCACCGCCAAGGCCTTCCTCGGCGCCGATATCGCCATCAACTACACCGAAGAAGACTTCGCTGAAAGCCTCAAGGCGCACAACGGAGGCAAAGGCGCCGACGTGATCCTCGACGTCGTGGGTGCCAAATACCTGCAACAGAACGTCGAGGCGCTCGCCGATTACGGACGACTCATCGTCATCGGCCTGCAAGGCGGAACAAAAGCGGAGCTCAACTTGGGTCAGCTCCTCAGCAAACGTGCAGCCGTTATCGGAACAGCGCTCCGGCCTCGCCCGGTCGCCGAAAAGGGAATCATCATGTCCGCCGTGCGCGAGTTCGTGTGGCCAATGCTCACTGATGGCAGGATCAGGCCCCTCGTCGCAAAGTCCTTCCCCCTGGAGAATGTTCGGGAAGCGCACGAGTATTTCGACTCCGGGGAGCATGTGGGCAAGGTCCTCCTTCTCCTCTGAATCGGCCGCCCAACTGTTTTCATCCGCCCACCGCAGCGAGGAGCCATATGTCCATCCGGCACAGCCTGCTGGCCCTGCTCCAGGACCAGCCGCGGTACGGCTATGAGCTGCGTGTCGAATTTGAGGACCGAACCGGCGCCGCCTGGCCGTTGAACATTGGCCAGGTTTATACAACCCTGGACAGGCTTGAGCGCGATGGCTTGGTCAGCAAGGACGGCGACGACGGCGGCGGGCACGTCGTCTACAGCATCACGGACGCGGGGGCTGAGGAAGTTGAGGCCTGGTTCGCTGGTGCAGTGGACCGGGGCAATCCTCCAAGGAACGAAATTGCCATCAAGTTGGCGCTCGCCGTGACGCTTCCCGGCGTGGACACGTCCGCGGTGATCCAGTCCCAGCGCGAGGTTTCGGTCAAGGCCCTGCAGGAGCACACACAGGCCAGGAAAGCGGTCTCGGCCAACCAACGGTCCTCCGACACTGCCTGGCTCCTGGTGCTCGATTCCTTGATTTTCCAAGCCGAAGCTGAAGTCCGCTGGTTGGATCTCTGTGAGGCCCGCATGGTCCAAGGCCAGGTAAACGGGGGATCGAGCCAGCAGGCTCCTCCTCGGCGGGAGAGCTGACGTCCGGCGCAGGGTCATGACCGTTCACCGCGTACCTGCAGACGTTTGCCGTGTACCGCCCTATCCTGTCCGTGTCGGTTGTTAAGGTGAGGAGAAGTACCCGACGCCGCGGTCCCCACCGCAACATTCGTCACCGCAGCAGTTCTCAAGGAGGAGATATGGGCAAGATTTCTGACCAATCCAAGCTTGCGGAAGGATTGGATCCCACGCTGCCTCCTCCGGCTGTGGAGGACTCCGTGCGTGAAGCGGAGGAACGCACGTGGACCCCGGCCAAGATCGGTCTTTGGGTTGCCATTTCGCTGCTGGGAGCAGTGGCGTGGTTCATGCTCGCACTGGTGCGCGGTGAAACCGTCAACGCCATCTGGTTCGTTTTCGCCGCTGTCTGCACGTACCTGATCGGTTACCGGTTCTACTCCAAGGTTATTGAGCGTTATCTGCTCAAGCCGGACGATCGCCGCGCTACCCCTGCCGAATACAAAGCCGATGGCAAGGACTACGTCCGTACTGACAGGAACGTTTTGTTCGGCCACCACTTCGCCGCCATCGCCGGTGCCGGACCGTTGGTGGGACCCGTCATCGCGGCCCAGATGGGCTACCTTCCCGGCACTATCTGGATCATTATCGGCGTCGTTCTTGCAGGCGCCGTCCAGGACTACTTGGTCATGTTCTTCTCAATGCGACGCGGTGGCCGTTCACTCGGCCAGATGGCGCGCGAGGAACTCGGCGTCATTGGCGGCACGGCAGCCCTCGTGGCCACGCTGCTCATCATGATCATTATTGTGGCCATCCTCGCCTTGGTGGTGGTCAACGCCCTCGGTGAGAGCCCGTGGGGCGTGTTCTCCGTGGGTATGACCATTCCCATTGCCTTGTTCATGGGCGTTTACCTGCGCTTCATCCGGCCGGGCAAGGTCATGGAGGTGTCCATCATCGGCTTCGTGCTCCTGATGGCAGCCATCATTGGTGGCGGCGCCGTCGCCGGTACCGAGTGGGGTGCAGCCTTCTTCCACCTGGACAAAGTCACCATCGCCTGGGGCATCATCATTTACGGGTTCATCGCCGCAATCCTTCCCGTCTGGCTCCTCCTGGCTCCGCGTGATTACCTCTCCACGTTCATGAAGATCGGCGTGATCGTGATGCTCGCGGTCGCCATCATCGTGGTGCGCCCGGAAATCACCGTCCCTGCGTTCAGCGAGTTCGCCAGCCGGGAGAACGGCCCCGTGTTCTCCGGAGCCCTGTTCCCGTTCCTGTTCGTCACCATCGCCTGCGGCGCCCTGTCAGGGTTCCACGCACTCATCTCCTCGGGAACAACCCCCAAACTGATTGAGAAGGAACGGCAGACCCGCTTTATCGGTTACGGCGGAATGCTGATGGAATCTTTCGTGGCCATCATGGCGCTGGTGGCTGCGATCTCCATCGACCGTGGCATCTACTTCGCCATGAACGCGCCCCTCGCCCTGACCGGCGGCACCGTGGAATCCGCCGCGCAGTGGGTGAACAGTCTTGGCTTGGCCAATGTGAACATCACCCCCGAGGTGCTGGCTCAAACGGCAAAGGACGTCGGTGAGGAAAGCATTATTTCCCGCTCCGGCGGAGCTCCCACCCTGGCAGTCGGTTTGGCGCACATCATGCAGCAGTTCATCGGTGGACCGGGAATGATGGCTTTCTGGTACCACTTCGCCATCATGTTCGAGGCCCTCTTCATCCTTACCGCAGTGGACGCGGGCACCCGTGTTGCCCGCTTCATGCTGCAGGACTCCATCGGCAACTTTGTTCCCAAGTTCAAGGAAGCCTCATGGCGGCCCGGAGCCTGGCTCTGCACCGCCATCATGGTGGGTGCCTGGGGCGCAGTCCTGTTGATGGGCGTCACCGATCCTCTGGGTGGCATCAACACGCTCTTCCCGCTGTTCGGCATAGCCAATCAGCTGCTGGCGGCCATAGCGCTGGCTGTGTGCCTGGCCATCACGGCCAAGCGTGGAGTGTTCAAATGGCTGTGGATCGTGGCGGTTCCGCTGACGTTCGCGGCCGTAGTCACCATCACTGCCAGCTTCCACAAGATCTTCTCGCCAGTCCCTGCAGTGGGTTACTTCGCCAACAATCAGGCGTTCTCCAAGGCACTCGCTGACGGCAAGACGGAGTTTGGTACAGCCAAGACCGTTGCAGCGATGGAAGCCGTGGTCCGCAACACCATGATCCAGGGCGTGCTTTCCGTCATCTTCGTGACCCTGAGCATTATCGTCATCGTCGCCGCCCTCCTGGCAACCATCAAGGCAATCCGCGCCGGCGGCGGCCAGGACCATGAAGACCCGCCCGTTCCTTCCAAGGTTTACGCACCGGCCGGGCTGTTCCCGACTGCTGCCGAGAAGACGTTGCTCGCAGAATGGAACGCCCTGCCTGCGGAGAAACGGAGCCAGAAGGCGGGCCACCACTAATGGACTTCAGCACTGATGAACACGGTCGTTAGGGGCCTGCGGGGCTTCGCCACCTACATGGGCTCGCTCATGGGGGCGGACGCGTACCAGAAGTACCTGGAGCATTTTGAAGCTACGGCCCATTCCGGTCCCGCTATGACTGAACGCGAGTTCTGGCGGGACCGGATGGACCGGCAGGACAGCAACCCGCAAGGCAGGTGCTGCTGAGCCGGCGTTCGGGACGAAGTTTCGCTACGAACGAAGTCCAAAACCAAGGCTTGGACCGGGGTTCCCTTCAAGCACGTGAGAGTATGAACGAATGAGCGATCTGAACAACATTCAGCCCACGGATGAGGCTTCGGACGACACCCCCGTAGAGGGAACAACGCTGGACGAGGGCCTTGAGAAGCCCACGGCACAGCAACCTCCGGCGGAAGGGGTGGCGAAGGATGCCAAACCCAAGGGAGGCAACCTTCACGAACTTGTTGATGAGCCGGCCAAGGTGATGAGGATCGGCACCATGGTCCGGCAGCTCCTTGAAGAGGTGAAGGCCGCACCTTTGGATGACGCTGCACGCGGTCGCCTTGCGGAGATCCATGAGCGCTCCATTAAGGAACTCGAAGACGGGCTGGCTCCGGAACTTATTGAGGAGCTGGAACGAATCAGCTTGCCTTTCCCCGAAGAGAAGGCGCCTTCCGATGCGGAGCTTCGCATTGCGCAGGCGCAGCTGGTTGGCTGGCTGGAGGGTTTGTTTCATGGCATCCAGGCCGCGATCGCCGCTCAGCAGGCTGCCAAAGAGCACGCGGCCGCGCAGATGCAGCTCCGTCAGCTCCCGCCGGGAACGGTGATTGCGCCGGGCATCATCATTGGTGAGAACGGACAGCCCCAGCGGGCGGCTGCACCCGGTGCGCCCGGCGCTGCCGCCCAGGGCCGCAGGGAAGACCCCGACCACGGTCCGGGTCAGTACCTCTGAGTTCCCAGGTGGGTTTCTTTGGGGCCGTCCGGCAAGGGCGGAAGGACGATCTGGAGCTTGGCAAGGGGCTGTGGCGCCGCGCCCATGACCGTTTCCATCGGGGATTGGATCGGTACCACCAGGTCCTTGAGGGCGTGGATGATGAGCAGCTCTACAACGAGCTCGTGCAAATAGCCAACGAACTGGCCGAGTTGTCGCCAAGGGTGAGAAGCATCTGCGTTGAGGCGCAGAAAAGGTCTCCCAGCGACGGTTTGGATGTCCCGGGAGGGCTTGCCGGTGTGCACCGGGCTTTGTCCAAAGCAGGAAATTCCCTCGCCACCACGGCAGAGGCTGCGGCCATGTTGAGGTTGGCCGTTGGGCCCGTCCCAGTAGGTGCTTTGTCGGTTCGGCGGCGGGCTGAGTCTGTATTTGAACAGGTTGCAGACGCGGAGCGTCAACTCGACGCCTGAATCGCAGCCGAACTAAATGCAACGCGTTCGCAACTATCCGCGCGCGCCTTTATTCCTTGCGTGCAAAAAGTTAAGCGTATAGCTGATCTGCGTAATATTCGGCGCTTTAGGGGGCCACGTGCTGGCAGGATGGCAGACATGACTTCGTCACCAACACTTACTTTCAACGACGGCAACACCATCCCCCAGCTCGGCTACGGGGTGTGGCAAGTTGAAGACGATGTAGCCGAAAAGGTGGTGCGCCAGGCTTTCGAGGCCGGCTTCCGCCACATTGATACCGCCAAGATCTACGGCAACGAGGCAGGCGTCGGCCGGGCCATTGCTTCTTCCGGCCTTTCCGCCGAGGAAATCTTCATCACCACCAAGCTGTGGAATGCAGACCAAGGCTACGAATCCACTCTCGCAGCCTTCGAGGAGTCCATGGATCGTCTCGGCCTCGAGACCCTGGACCTGTACTTGATCCACTGGCAGCAGCCCAAGCAGGAAAAGTACGTGGACACCTGGAAGGCCCTCATCGAGCTCAAGAAGCGCGGCCGGGTCAAGTCCATTGGCGTCTCCAACTTCACCAAGGAAGGCTTGCAGCACATCATCGATGAAACCGGGGTCGTTCCGGCCATCAACCAGGTTGAGCTGCACCCGTTCTTCAACCAGGCCGACCTTCGCGAGTTCAACGCTTCCAAGGGCATCCTGACGCAGGCCTGGTCCCCGCTGGGCCAGGGTGGCGAGCTGCTCGAAAGCGCTACTGTGGCTGAGA
This sequence comes from Arthrobacter sp. M2012083, assembly GCF_000281065.1. Lineage (GTDB taxonomy): Bacteria > Actinomycetota > Actinomycetes > Actinomycetales > Micrococcaceae > Arthrobacter. The sequence goes on along the minus strand of NZ_AKKK01000009.1, from coordinate 69,834 downwards.
TCGCCGCCAAGCATGATGCCACGCCGGCCCAGGTCGTCATCGCCTGGCACCTGGCCATCGGCAACGTGGTAATCCCCAAGTCCGTCACCGAGTCCCGCATCCAGGAGAACTTCGCGGCGCTCAACGTCACACTGGACGCCACCGACGTCGAGGCCATCAACGGCCTGGACCGCGGTGCTGAAGGCCGCATCGGACCGGACCCGGCAGTTTCCGACTTCGCCTAACCTCTCCGAGCTTTACCGCGGTGCCCCGTCCCCTTCCTGGGGGCGGGGCACCTGCCGTTAACGCTCGACGACGGCCCTCGCCTCAGTGACGCAGCGCACCGAAGTCTGTGTTGAAATTGATCGACGGACGGACGGAGTTGGCATGGTGGCGTTTGACGCTTTGGAGCGGCAGATCGTTGCTGCCCTCCAATTGGATCCGCGTTGCCCCTGGCGGAAGATGGCTGCCGTTTTAGGGGAAGCGGAGCGCACTGTTGCTCGCCGGGGTTCCCAACTCTTGGAATCCGGAGCGGTAGCCGTGGTGGGAATCAGGCCAAAGCAGACGGTGGTGCTGGTGGAGATGCGGTGCACGCCCGGAACTTTGCGGGCCGCCGCCCACGCTCTGTCGCAACGGGCAGACACCACTTTTGTCTACACCACCACCGGGACCGGCGATTGCGTGGCGGAAATACTCACTGAACCGGCACGCATGGGTGACGTCTTGTCCGATGAGCTGCCATCCACCATCGGCTTGCGTGATTCCACCAGCTACCCCGTGCTTCGCTATTTCAGGACTATCCGAGGGTGGCGGCCGGAGATTCTTCCCGCAGACAAAGTGGAGGCCCTCCGCTCGAGTCTCACGCAAGATTCCGGCATCCTGGTCCCGCGGCAAGACCTGAGCCGGCAGGACAATGAGCTCGTTGATGCGCTTTGTGCTGATGGCCGGATGAGCTTCGAAGCACTGGGACGCAGGGTGGGAGTCTCGGAAGCCACTGCCCGCCGACGCAGCGAATGGTTATTGGCCAATAACCAAGTTCATTTGAGGGCGATCGTCGAACCGTCATCTTTCGGCTTGGGTGTGGAAGCGCTCCTGTGGATCCGGGCTTCGCCGCAGCATGTTGAGCACGTGGGAAAAAGCTTGGCCGAGCTGCATAATGTCCGTTACGCCGTGGCGATCGCCGGAAATTATCAGATCATGGCGGATGTGACAGTGGAGGACATGACGTCCCTCTACCGTTTCATTACCGCGTCGGAGTGGGCTCAGAGCGCCGCAGGAGTAGACGTTTCCATCCTTCTGGACGCCCGCAAGCGCGGAGGCCGGGTTATGCGCTCGCCGTCGTAAACGGCGCCGGCTCAGCCGTTATCACGGGGGCAACGGACGCGTACCCGGTCTGCTGCTCGAATGCACGGCCATAACGTAGTAACTGCATGTCCGTGTAGTGGTTGGTGGCGAGCTGAAGGCCGATGGGCAGGCCCGTGGAGCTGAATCCAGCCGGAACGCTGAGCACGGGAAGCCCTGTGGCGGACAGGAGGCAAGCCGATCGCATCCAGTCCAAGTATGTCCCTGAAGGTACCCCTGCAACGTCGGAGGGGTACCTCAGTGTTGCGTCGAAGGGGAGGACCTGGGCGCAGGGGCTGGCGAAGAGATCGTAGCGTCCAAAGAAACCCTGGACGCTCAATTCCAGCCGGCTGCGGGCGGCTGCGGTCTCAATCAAATCCCGCGCCGTGAGGGCAAATCCCTTCTCCACGTTCCAGTGCACTTCAGGCTTGATGACATCGCCGGCACGCTCCAGAATCGGCCCCAGGCCCGCGGCGAAGTCCAGGGCACGGGTGTTGCCGAACACCAGGTCTGCTTCGCTGAAGTCCGGGGTGGCTTCTTCCACGATTGCTCCAAGATCCTCGAAGATGGCCAGTTGCCTTTCAAGGTGGTCAACGATTTCGGCTTCCACAGGCACCCCGATGCCAAAGTCGCGGGACCAGCCGATCCGGACCCCCCGCATGTCCGTCTCCAAGCCGGATCGGAAGACCTCCGGATCGAGGCCGGCCGGATGCGGCACGCGGGGATCCTTGCCTGCCGTCACAGACATGAACAAGGCAACATCCTCCACGGTGCGTGCCATGGGGCCGGTCCTGCCCAGCCACGCGTAGGCATTGATGTCCGACGGCATGGGGATCACCGCCGTCGACGGCCTGAAGCCCACCACATTGCAGAAGGACGCCGGGATGCGGAGCGATCCGCCCATGTCGCTGCCGTCCCCGATGCTCTGGACGCGGGCGGCGACGACGGCGGCCACTCCGCCGCTGCTGCCGCCGGCACTCAGCGTGGGAGCGTAGGGGTTGGTGGTGGTACCGAAGAGGTCGTTGAACGTATGTGAGCCCGCACCAAACTCGGGAACGTTCGACTTCCCGGTGCTCACCACGCCGGCAGCCTTCAAGCGCGCAATGATGAGGTCGTCGGCGTCGGGAATATAATCACGTAGGGCCAGTGAGCCCTGCGTGGTACGCATCCCGGCGGTGTTATTGGTGTCCTTGTGCGTCATGGGCAGGCCGTGGAGGGGAGGTAACGCGGCCCCGGAAGCCGTGAGTTGATCCGCGCGAAGCGCCAGTGCCCGGGCGCCTTCCGGGTCGAGGGTGGCCACAGCGTTGATCGCGGGATTCACCTCGGAAATGCGATCCAAGTGATCGGCCAGGGCTTCGCGCGCGGAAACCTTCTTATCGCGGATGGCTGCGGAGAGTTCGACGGCGGACAACTCGCCAAGGGTGTCAGGCATGGTGCTCCTTTGCTGGATTCCTACTTCCTGAAAGTGTGCCCGGTCACAGAAGACGACGGAAGCCTCGGAACAACCAAAGGCAAGCCTTGACTGATTCTGCCAAGATTGCGGCTGATTCCGTCAGATATTGCATGTGATGCGTCTCATAGCGGAAGGTGTTGGTATCCCACTGACCGATCTGGTCGATGGTAAGGATTAGCCCCCAAGCGCCCCCGAACCGCACAGCGTAGTCCGGTTGGGGACCTGCCAAGGGGCCAACACCTGGGAGGTTCCCTTGCATCAACCCTTGGCTCTTCAAGCGCTCGCCAACAATGCCACCGACATCATGGCCCTCGCCAACAACCCCGTCCTCTGGATCTGTGTGGCTGGCGTCTTCGGGGTGATCATCATTCAGTCCGTTATTTTCATGAATGCCGCCAGGCGGGCTGCCCCTTCCGTGGGCATGAGCACTCAGGACATCAAGACGTCCTTCCGCTCCGGCGCTGTATCGGCCATCGGTCCCTCCTTGGCGGTGTGCCTCGTTGCCATCGCTTTACTGGGCCTCTTTGGGGCGCCGGCAGTCCTTGTGCGGATCGGCCTCATAGGGTCCGCGGCGTACGAAGTGTCAGCGGCAAGCGTTTCTGCGGGGACGATGGGAGCGAAACTGGGTGACGCCAGCTACACCCAGAGCGTCTTTGCTGTGGCGTTCTTCGTCATGAGCATCGGCGGTGCCATGTGGATGCTGGCCACCCTGATCCTGACGCCACTGCTCCGCAAAGGCGACGCGAAAATCCGTTCCGTGAATCCGGCCGCCATGGCAATTGTCCCTGCGGCGGCACTGATCGGTGCGTTTTCCTGCCTTGGGCTTACTGAACTGCCGAAATCCGGGACCCACCTCCTGTCCTTCGCTGTCTCCGCGGCCGTCATGGGGGTATGCCTGCTGCTGGCCAAGAGACTCGGCACGAGTTGGCTCCGGGAATGGGGACTCGGTTTCTCGATCGTCGTCGGCCTCATCGCCGCGTACCTTGCTGTCGGCGCTTGAGCCAACCTGTCGCCGCCGTCATTCCTCTGAGCACGAAAGGAACATCCCCAATGTCTTCCATCACATCCGCTCCCACCACCAGCAGCACCGGCATGGCGGACTTCAACCGCACCACCTCCCGCTGGGGTCAGATCACCATGATCGCAGGGCTCTTGATCTCCATCGCAGGTCCGTTATACCTGGTGTTCTTCGGCGGCCTGGACATAGCTGCCGCCCAGTTGTGGATCGCCTTCGCCGCCGTAGCCGCCACTTTCGGCATCATCTGGATCGTGGAGCCGCTCACGTACTACCCGATTCTGGGACCCGCTGGCATGTACCAAGCGTTCATGATCGGAAACATTTCCAGCAAACTCCTTCCCGCGGCGCTGATCGCACAAACCAATATCGGGGCAAAGCCAGGAAGCAAACGAGCCGAACTTGCCGCCGTCGTAGCCATCTGCGGAGCAGCAGTGGTGCACCTATTCTCGTTGGCATTCTTTGTGGGATTACTGGGCACATGGCTGATCAGCGTCATCCCGCCATCGGTACTGCTCGTCACTCGTCTGTACGTACTGCCCGCCGTGCTGGGCGCGGTCCTGGTGCAGGCCATCGTCTCCATGAAGCAGCCCCGGACCACCGTGTTCGCACTCTTGGTTTCAGCCGTCGTCGTGTTTGTTGTGCTGCCGTTGGTGCCGTCGCTCGCGATGGTGTCCACCGCCATCGTCGTGTTGGGCACCATCCTGCTGTCGTGGATCCTTCGCGTGAAGCGATTCCCCGCGGCGCCCGCGATCCGTCAAGAGTAGCCAGCCCCCGCCAGCGTGACTACCCGCATCCAAGAGGAAGACAAGACCCATGACGTCCACAGTGACCGCCCTCAAACTCGATTCAGTCCAGATCACCAAGCTCCATGTCCTCTATCGGCACCTCCACGCACATCCGGAACTGTCCATGCAGGAGTTTGCCACCGCCACTCTGATCGAGGAACAGCTGGACGGCCTTGGAATTGAGCACTTCCGTTGCGGGGGCACCGGTGTGGTGGGGATCCTGCGCAACGACGATGGTCCCGTTGTGGCCTTCCGTGCCGACTCGGACGGCCTGCCTATCGAGGAAGCCACCGGGTTGGAGTACGCCAGCACCGATATGGGCACCTTGCCGGACGGCACTTCTGTCCCGGTCATGCATGGCTGCGGCCATGACACCCATGTGGCCAGCCTGCTGGGTGCCGCCGAAGTGCTTGCCGGCAACTTGGACGCGTGGTCGGGGACGCTGGTGTTGATCTTCCAGCCCGGTGAAGAGACTGCCGCCGGTGCACTCGCGATGCTCGACGACGGGCTGTGGGACAAGGCCCCGCGGCCGGAGGTGGTCTTCGGCCAGCACGTCATGCCCCGGCCCGTGGGTACGGTCGCCATCTCCAGCGGACCGGTGGCTGCTATGGCAGATTCACTCAGGGTCACCGTTCACGGCCAGCAGTCGCACGGTTCACAGCCCCAGGATTCCATCGATCCCATCGTCATGGCCGCGCATATGGTCACCCGGTTGCAGGGCATCGTGTCCCGTGAGCTGGACCCGCGGAAGTCCGCCGTCGTGACCGTAGGAACCTTCCACGCGGGTCTCAAGGAGAACATCATCCCGGAGTCGGCCGAGTTCACCCTCAACATCCGCACGTTCGACGAGGACGTCCGCAGCCAGGTCCTCGCCGCAGTCCGCCGCATCATCGCGGCAGAAGCCGCCGCCTCAGGAGCGCCGCAACCGGACATCGAGGAAATGTACCGCTTCCCGCAGTGCTTCAACGATCCCGACGCCGTTCCTTCCGTTATTGAGGCCTTGCGACTCGCGCTTGGCCAAGAGGCTGTCGCAATCACCCCGCCAATGATGGGAAGCGAGGACTTCGGGCACTTGGGAACCGCTATCGGAGCGCCTTCCGTGTTCTGGATGTTCGGCGGGACCCCCACAGCCGGCCACGAAGGGCCGGGTCCCATCCCAGTCAACCACTCGCCGTTCTTCGCTCCCGAGCTGGAAGGTTCGCTGGCAGGCGGAGTCTCTGCCGCCGTCGCCGTCCTCCTGTCCCGGCTGGGCAATTGAACTTCACTTCAAGGAATCTCCATGACTTCAGCACTGACAGAAACAGCCCCTGTTCTCCAGACAGCCGATGGTCCCCTGGCAGGGCGCCTGGTGGTGGACCTCAGCCGGGCGCTCGCAGGCCCGCACGCGTCCATGATGATGGGAGACCTTGGAGCGCGGGTCATCAAGATAGAGAACCCAGGCTCCGGGGATGACACCAGGGGCTGGGGACCGCCCTTCGTGGGACCCGAGGAGGAGCCGCAGGCGACGTACTTCCTGTCATGCAACCGCAACAAGGAATCCCTGGCCCTGGACCTCAAGAGCGAGGACGGCAAAACCGTCCTCCGCCAGCTCCTGGAGCGTGCCGATGTTGTGGTCGAGAACTTCCGGCCCGGTGTCCTGGAGCGGCTCGGCTTCAGCACTGATGCCATGCATAGCATCAATCCGCGGCTGGTCATCTTGTCCATCACGGGCTTCGGCCACGACGGCCCGGAGTCACGCCGCAGCGGCTACGATCAGATTCTTCAGGGCGAGGCCGGGCTGATGTCCCTGACGGGATCCGGTCCAGATGATCCACAGCGCGTGGGTGTCCCGATTGCCGATCTACTCTCCGGCATGTATGGGGCATACGGGGTGGTGGCCGCCCTGTTGGAGCGTGAGCGCACTGGCCGGGGGCAAGTGGTTCGAACCTCGTTGCTGGCCTCGCTTGTTGGGGTTCATGCGTTCCAAGGCACCAAGGTCACAGTTGCCGGGGAGGAACCTGAGGCTCAAGGCAACCATCACCCGTCCATCGCACCCTACGGCCTGTTCCGATGCCGGAATGGGAGCGTCCAGATCAGCGTCGGCAGCGAGAAGCTATGGGCTGCTTTCACCTCCGCTTTCGGCATCGATGCCAACGGCCTCGACAGCAACTCCGACCGGGTCCGTAACCGTACCCGCATCATTGAAGTGGTGGAGTCCGCGTTCGCCAACTACGACTCAGAGCCGCTGCTTGCCAAGCTTGCAGCCGCCGGAGTGCCTGCCGGTAAAGTGCGTACCCTCAAAGAAGTTTATGAATGGCCGCAGCTGGTATCCCAAGGGTTGTTGGTAGACGTCGAGCACCCTCTCCTAGGGTCTGTGACTTTGCCGGGGCCACCGCTTCGATTCTTCGACAATGCTACCGGCGAAGAATCCACCCGCCGCTCCCACACCGCCCCGCCGCTACTGAACCAACACGGCGACGGTGTCCGAAAATGGCTGGCCTCAATGGAGGTGGACTGAATGGCGGCCACTGCCACACGCCGGCGACTCGGTGCACGCGAACTGTTGGATCACGTGCTCGACGCCGGGACATACGTTTCGTGGGATGCTCCCGTTCGGGGGGTGGTTGGCTCTGCCAACGTCGGGTACGCTGCCGACTTGACCGCAGCCCGGTCGAAATCCGGCAGCGACGAATCCATCCTCACAGGCGAGGGACGCATACGGAACCATCGCATTGCTTTTGTGGTGTCCGACTTTGCTTTCCTTGCCGGATCAATCGGGCGGGATGCAGCGCAAAGACTGGTAGCCGCCGTCGAACGCGCCACGGACCTTGGGCTGCCGTTGGTGGCCATGCCGGCGTCCGGAGGGACTCGCATGCAGGAGGGAACCAATGCGTTCCTGGCCATGGTGGAAATCGTGGCGGCCGTGCAGGCCCATCGAACTGCGGGCCTGCCGTATCTGGTGTACCTGCGGCATCCGACCACCGGAGGGGTCATGGCGTCGTGGGGATCACTGGGGCACGTGACCGCTGCGGAGCCGGGGGCACTTTCGGGATTCCTTGGACCGCGTGTATATGAGGCCCTGCACGGTGAAGCCTTCCCAGCCGGCGTCCAGCTCGCGGAGAACCTGTTCGATCATGGGCTCGTGGATGCCGTGGTTCCGCCCGAAGGTTTGGGGGACTACTTCGGGCGGGTGCTGGATCTGCTTCGGCCGACCGAGGACTTCGTCGGTGCGCAGGCAACCGGCATCGGAGAACTCGCCGAACCCGCCGACGGAACGGCCTGGGACTCCGTTATCCGCTCGCGGGACACTCTGAGGCCATCCACAAGCGAACTCCTTCAGCATTCCGCTCGCAGCGTGGTGTTGCTGCGCGGTGCGGGGGATGGCACCAAGGACGACGGAATGCTGGTGGCTCTTGCCCGGTTCGGGACAACCTCCTGTGTGGTGGTGGGCCATCAACGGAACAATGCGATGGGGCCGGCGTCATTGCGCGATGCCCGGCGCGGGATGCGTTTGGCCAAGGAACTCCGCATTCCACTTGTTACGGTTATCGACACGCCCGGCGCGGCATTGTCCAAGGACGCCGAAGAAGGTGGGCTCGCCGCCGAGATCGCCCGGTCCCTGTACGACCTTCTGGACTTGGGAACCCCTACACTGTCAGTCCTACTGGGGCAAGGGACCGGGGGAGGGGCACTCGCCCTCCTGCCCGCCGACCGGACCATCGCCGCACGCAACGCCTGGCTCGCCCCGCTTCCACCCGAGGGTGCCAGCGCAATAGTGCACCGGAGCACGTCTCTTGCTGCGGCGCTCGCCGAAAGCCAAGGCATTACCGCTGCCGCGCTCGCGGCCAGTGGGGTGGTGGATGTGGTGTTGGAGGAAGTTCAGGACGCGGCAACCGAACCGGTTGAGTTCTGCTGCCGCCTCGGTGACGTGATCGCCGTCGAACTCCACGTCCTGGCCAACCTGGGTAGCGCGGGCGGCCAAGGGCGGCGGGCCAGGTACCGGGCGCTGGTTAGCTAGTTGCCGGAGTCCTTGCCGCCTGGCAAGCTCGTGCTGGGTAAGCCCGGCTTCTTTGCGCGATTCGCTGATCGCGCGCCTCAAGGAAGGCCCATCAACAGCGCGGTGGAAGGGGGTCGCCTCGTGGTGTTCAATATTTCGGTCGGACGACAGTCGGAGCATGAGAGGAAAAACACGAGAACCCCGGAAATCCTTGATGTCCGGGGGTTCTCTGCCGAGCTTCCTATCAGAATCGAACTGATGACCTTTTCATAACGAGTGAACATGTTTTTCGCTCAGGAGCTGGAAAGGAGCGGTGTCCAGTGACGAAAAAGCGACGAATCATTCCCAGCCCATCTCCGCCAAGGCGCCTCTGCATGTTCCCGAAATAGCCACTCGTGATGGTCAGAGTGATTGGGATGTGCAGTGTGACACCACAATCAGATGTCTACAGTTTCGTCCATCTCCCGTGTCATACCGAAGGGAACCAACGGACTGACCGCGACAGTGAAAGATTGGGGACTTTCCCGCGTCACCAGTATCCCTATGCGGAGTTCTGTGGCAATGTCGCGCAGTGATGCGACAGCAGCCTCGAGACGGTCGTCGCGTTCGTGGCGATTGTCGGCAAGTACAGTCACTGAGTTTCGCTTCTTATGCGCTTCTTGCATGCCGTGTCTTTCTTGTCGGAAGGGCTGTCGCAAGTCCTGTTGCAAACGTTGAAAGGCCGCACGGAGTGCCGAGTGGCACTTTGGGCGTCTCACGTGAGGTACCGAAACACGCCCCACCCTGGAGTGCAGACGACGCAGCCAGTTCGGTGGTGTGCCCCGAACGTGGGTCTTCGCCTGGCCGACGAGGACTGAAAGGCTGCCGGGGCGCCGCACCCGAGACAGATTAATGAGGGTCGCAAATGTCGCTGTATCTCCGGTTCCTGCCGGTCAAACTCTTCAGCTTCCCACTCTCGGCCGTCTAAATCGCTCTTAGCCCATCTCATCGCATCAGATTGGACCGGCTGCGACCCGCGGTTGCCTTGCAAGACGTGCGCGGACCGCAGTCACCGCCCCTTTTGGACTTCCTAAGCCCCAGCCGGAACAGCGATGCCGACGTACTGGGTGGAAAGGTATTCCTCAATACCCTCAAGTCCACCTTCGCGACCGAGTCCGGATTGTTTTACTCCACCAAAGGGGGCTGCCGCATTAGAGATGATCCCAGCGTTCAGCCCCAGCATGCCGGTATCGAGCTTCTCGCTCATCCTCAAACCACGGTTCAAATCCCTAGTGAAAACATAGGCCGCAAGCCCGTACTCCGTGTTGTTGGCGAGTCGGATCGCTTCCTCCTCCGTTGAGAAGGTAACGATGGGTGCGACGGGGCCGAATATCTCTTCGGAGAGGATGGGAGACCCCTCGGAGACTCCTGTGAGAATTGTTGGCGCGTAGAAGTAGCCAGGCCCATCAATGGGGGCCCCGCCGGAAACTGCCGTGGCGCCGGCAGATACCGCCTCTGTCACCAAGGAGTGGATTTTGTCCCTGCTTTTGGCATCGATCATGGGCCCGATCTGTGAGCCTGGCTCCGTTCCGCGGGCGGTAGTCAGTGAGGCCATGCGTGCTGCAAATTTCTCCGTGAACTCGTCAGCGATTGACTCCTGGACGATGAACCGGTTCGCAGCGGTGCAGGCTTCGCCCATATTGCGAAGCTTCGCAAACATGGCGCCATCCACGGCGGCATCAATGTCCGCATCGTCGAAGACTACGAACGGCGCATTCCCACCCAATTCCATCGAGGTTCGCAGCACCGTCTCCGAGGCATCGGTAAGCAGGCGCCTACCGACCTCCGTGGAACCGGTGAAGGATAGCTTCCGCAACCGGGAATCTTTGATCAGCGGTCCGGTGGTGGCGCCAGCCCTCGTGGACGGAACCACGTTGAGAACCCCGGCGGGAAGGCCGGCCTCTTGCATGACCTGGGCAAATAGCTGGGAAGTAAGTGGAGTCAACCTGGCTGGCTTGAGTACCATGGTGCACCCCGCGGCCACGGCGGGCGCGATCTTCCTTGTGGCCATAGCGAGGGGGAAATTCCACGGTGTAATCAGGAGGCAGGGCCCCACCGGCTTCTTCTGAACCAGAAGACGTGACTTCCCATCGGGAGAAACCGAGTAGCGGCCCCATGTGCGGACGGCTTCTTCCGAAAACCAGCGCAAAAACTCGGCCCCATAAGCGACTTCACCCTGGGCTTCGGTCAAAGGTTTGCCCATCTCAAGCGTCATAAGCAGGGCAAAATCATCGGCCCGCTCTGTGACCAACTCGAAAGCGCGGCGAAGGATTTCGCCGCGGTCCCTCGGTGCCACGGCGGCCCATGACTCCTGGGCGGCAACGGCTGCGTCGAGGGCAGCCAAGCTGTCTTCGGGGCCAGCGTCCGAGATGCTTGCCAGGACCTTTCCAGTGGCGGGATCTTCGACGTCGAATATTGCGCCGGAGGTAGCCTGACGCCATTCGCCGCCAATCAGTAGGCCAGTGGGTACCGAGGCGAGCAACTCGCTCTCGCGCGGGACAAATGTCATCTTGTTCTCCTTGCCGGGTGGTGTCCTCTAATTCTATCGCCATGCGGACGATCTGTCTGTAATACGAGAATATTTGTTTCTTGCTTGGGGCTAACCCGCCCCGTATCGTCAATGTGAAAGGTTGTCCGCGGGGTGAGAGAAGCAATATGACTGAGAATGTGGACGCTTCCGCCGGAGGCATGGGCTTGGTGACTAAGTCGGCCGCCGTTCTTCAGGCGCTGGCCGCGTCGGGGGAGCTCACTGTTGGGCAGTTGTCAGCGGCGACAGAGGAGCCCGTGAGCTCGCTGTACCGATTGCTGTCGTCGCTGGACGCGATTGGGTGGGTTGAGCAAGGCACCAAGCGCGGCAAGTTCCGCCTAGGCTTGGACTTCCTCCTGTTGGGATCTCGACTCGAAGCCCAACTTGACCTTCGCCGGCTTGCCCTCCCGGAACTGACCAGACTCCATGAAGCCTCCGGGGAGACCGTGTTCCTCTGCATTCGTCGTGGGTTCTCGGCCGTGTGCATCGAGAGAATTGATGGGCGCGACGTCCAGATACACAGCCTTCGGCTGGGTGAGTCGCTGCCGCTGGGGGAAGGGGTTGCCCCCAGGGCGATACTCGCCTTTGAAGCCCCGGAGTTCGTGGCCCGATACCTTCGAGATTTCGCCTCCAAGTCCCCTATTAGCGCCATAGCCCCCGACAGCGCTCAGCTAGTGAAGCTGTTGGCTGAAACAGCTGCTCATGGTGTGGCAGTCGCCGAGGCTGACTGGGTTGATGGCATTGGAGGTGTTGGCGCTCCGATCTTTGACCATAGGGGTCACGTCGTTGCTGCCCTGTCCATCAGCGGACTGTCGCGCCGCCTCTTTTCCGGCGAATTTGATGCCGTCGCGTTGGTGACCCACGCGGCGCGGGCCGTGAGTGAAAAGCTCGGTTCGGATTTACGTGATGGAGGGGTGGACCATGGCCAAGCCAATCCAGTTGCTAGCTAAGAGCAGTAAGCTGCTCCACTCCCTGGCCGAGAAGGGAGCCTTGCCAATCAGCGAATTGGCGGAGGAGCTCGATATGCCGCGCCCCAGCGTCTACAGGTTGATCGATGCGCTGAAGCTGGTAGGTCTCGTCTCCACGGCCGAGAATGGGCGTAGTCAGCTTGGTGTGGAAGTACTTCACCTGGCCCGCGCGGTTCTGGACGCGCTCCCCGAAGCCAGGGCGGCGCAAGGCGAACTTCAACGGTTGAATCAGGTCACAGGCCAAACTGTGTATCTTTGCGCCCCCAGGGGTAGCCGGGTGGCCTGCCTTGATTGGGTCAGGGGCACCCGGGTCTCCCTGCTTGCTCTCAGCCCTGGCGGCACGTTGCCGGTCAACGCTGGTGCAACGAGCCGGGCCGTCCTTGCGTATTCTCCCGGCCTGCTTTCTCGGCTTTCAGGTGCCCCATTTGAACAATTGACGCCCAAAACACTCACTTCGCTGGAGTCCCTGGAACGCGACGGCAGGGCGATTCGCGAACGCGGCTACAGTGTCTCAAACGAAGATGTAACCCTCGGTGTTTCGGCACTGGGTGTTCCGGTCTTCGGGCCCGCTGGCGAACTTAGCTGCGCTATCTCTCTGGCCGGGTTGACTGATGACATATTGGGGAACGAGTCGGAGTATGCCAACGAGTTGCTGACGTCCTCCTCCCGGATCCAGGAAGCGCTCAAGACCCCCTAATATATTGCTGCCGCGGGGCAGCCACTCCACACCTCTTTCAACTGCCCTCAATACGCGCACTCATTTTCTATTCTCATCCCATAGACAGATTGTCCACTCGGCGGTAAATTGAAATCACGTCGTTGAGAGAGGTTTACCCCATGAATACAAAAACCGAGGTCCTCACAGACCTGGACCTGAGCGGCATCATTCAGGAAGCCCGATGGCGGGTCATTGACACTGTTGCCTCCAGCAAAGCCGGACACATCGGTGGACCCTTGTCCGCTATGGACGTGCTTGTATCGCTGTACTTCAAGCACCTGCGAATAGATCCAAATAGTCCTCAGGACCCGGACCGGGACCGGTTCATCCTGTCGAAAGGCCATTGCGCCATCGGCCTCTACACGGTGCTAGCCCTGCGTGGGTACTTCTCGGTAGACGAACTGGCCAGCTTTGATCACGGAGACTCTCGTCTTCAAGGGCACCCGGATATGCTTCTGACCCCGGGAGTCGATGCGTCCACTGGATCATTGGGCCAAGGCCTCTCGAGCGGTGCGGGGATGGCTCTCGGAGCCAAAAAACTGGGAAAGGATTTCCATACCTGGGTCATGCTGGGTGACGGCGAGATCGAAGAGGGCATGGTGTGGGAGACGGTCCTATCCGCGCCAAGGTTTGGGCTCGACAATCTCACCGCGATCGTGGACGTCAACGGCCTTCAACAATATGGTTGGCCGGCTGGGCCGGGGGACCGCTTCGACCGCAGCGAACCCGTGGGGCACGTGGACTTGGAAGCCGTGTTCACTGGCTTTGGCTGGAACACGATCAGCATCAATGGGCACGACTTGAAGGAAATTTCGGACGCGCTCAGTTTTGCCCAGTCGTTTCGCGGAGTTTCCGGCAAGCCGACAGCGATTATTTCGAACACTACCAAGGGGTTCGGCGTCTCATTTACCCAAGGAACGTACAAGTGGCACAACGGCATAGCCACTGAAGAACAACTGCGGATCGCCCGCGAAGAACTCGGCCAGAACATGGAGGCAGCCAAGTGAGCACCAAAGCGCAACGTCAGGTTTGGGGTGAGACGCTATCTGAGCTTTCGGATCTGGATGAGCGGATCCTCATTCTGGATGGCGATCTTGCAACGTCAACGAGGGCAGATATCCTGGCTGAGTCCCACCCGGACAGGTTCATCCAAGTAGGCATTGCCGAGCAGAACATTGTTGGCATGGCTTTCGGCCTCAGCACTCTCGGATACCGACCATGGTTGTCCTCGTTCGGAGTCTTCTTCACCCACCGGGCGCTGGACCAAGTGAGAATGCTTGTTTCACAGACCAAGGCCCCGGTTCGTATTGCGGCGGCCTATGCCGGCTTACTGAACGGTTCCAGTGGCAAAACACACCAGGATATCGAAGACTTTGCCATTATGCGGGCCATGCCGAATATGACCGTCATCGCCCCCGCAGATGCGGCGGAAGCGCGCGCGGCGATTAAGTGGGTGGCGGAGTACGACGGACCCGTTTACATTCGCTTCGCGCGGGACGCCGTTCAGGCCGTCTTTGAAGACAACTACGTCTTTACCCCGTACAAGCCTGTCGTCCTGCGGGACGGCTCCGATCTCACGGTAGTTTCCACGGGCGTGCAGACCTCAAGGGTTTCGCAAGCCTTGGATTCCCTCGAGCTGGAAGGTATTGGGGCGAAACACATTCACGTACCGATGTTGAAGCCCCTGGATGAGCATGAGTTGCTGCATGAACTCGGCGGCACTCAGCTGATTGTCACGGTGGAAGAACATAGCGTGCTGGGTGGACTTGGAGGGCTCGTTTGCGAGCTTACTGCTGGATCACAAGAGCCCGCGCGGGTGACCCGGATCGGACTCGAGGATCGCTGGTCCGAGTCTGCACCAAACGATTTCCTTTTGGATAAATACGGATTGTCTCCTGCCAAGGTCGCCCAGCAGATCAAGGCCAGCCTGAACACGCGGAAGTGAATGAAGGCCATTATGTCCAAGCCACTCCAGACCCTGGGCCCACGTGAAACAGTGAAGCAGACAGGGCTATCATCTTTGTCGCGTATCGTCACCCTCACTCCCGCCCCTGCGATAGACAGGGTCTACTTTCTTGATCGAATGGTCGAGGGCCACGTTAACAGGGCCACCAGGGTGGAAACGTACCTCGCAGGCAAGGGCATCAATGTTGCACGCGCCCTTAGCCTCGCTGGGAATGTCGCCACCGCTGTAGTGCCCATCAACGCCGAGGACCTTGAACTGGCCGAGGGCAGCGAAAGCGTTCGTAAGAAAGTCTTCAGGACCGTGGAGGTCACTGCGCCCACACGTGTGAACGCGATAATTGTCGACACGGACGGTGCCACCACGAACTTCAATGAGAGTGCCGCACCTCTGTCCACTGCAAAGTGGCAGCAACTGTGCGCGGCAACACTTCACGAAGTCGAACGGGTCAAAGCGGACTGGCTCGTCCTCGGAGGATCACTGCCGGCGGACACCACGACGGGCCGCGAAGTCGATCCCGGGGACCTCTTTCGGGCGGCACGCCGGGCTGGTGCCTCAACCTGCCTGGACACATCAGGTGAAACCCTCAGAGCGTGGGCGTCCTCAGCAAATCCCGTGGACCTGGTGAAACCAAACAAGGAGGAGCTCGCAGATATCACCGGAACGCAGCTGAGGACCATGCGGGATGTGGTCTACGCCGCAAACCTGCTCCGGAAAAGGGGAGTTCGGACGGTTTTGGCCAGCCTGGGCAGTGACGGACTCGTTGAAGTGAACGAGCACGAGGTCCTCTGGGCGCGGGGACCCTCAGCTAAAGTCCTCAACACCACCGGGGCCGGGGACGCTGCCCTGGCCGGATATCTCAGCGCGTTGCCCCATGCCTCAGCCGCCCCCTTCACGCATGAGGTGGTTCGTGAGGCCCTGGCACGGGCGGTTGCCTGGGGCGCGCTCGCCGTGCAGGAACCGACCACCATCCTCCCCCGGGTAGTTTTCTCTCCAGAGGGCATCTCCGTTTCCGCCCCGGACCCCGACTACCTTCTCTCCCGGTAAGTTCGCCACTACTTACCATCCACAATCCGCCAGGGCCCGCGTCTCGCAACCACGGGCCCTGGCTTCTTTTGGCAGCGGGTAGTGCCTACGGAATGTAGCGGTTGCTGCGCAGGAAGCCCAAATGGTTTCGAAGGCTCAGGTGGGAGTCGATGCAGTCGTGGAAACCGGCCTGCCGGATCTTGATGGTGCTCTGCACCATGTCAAAGTCGGACGCCAGCCAGCCTTCGACAAATGGCCACGACGCAATGGTGTCCCACGGGGTTGGACGCAGTCCGTACTGGGCCACCATGGTCTGCCAGAGGTCTTCCTTATCGCTCATGTGCTCCACCAGCGGCACCGGCTGGGGTTCCGCCGTCGGCATGTCGAAGAACTCGGCTAGGTCGACCCAAAGCTGGCTCCAACGGAAATTATCGCCGTTGGTGACATTAAAAATCTCTGCATGTGCGCGGTCAGCGGTCAGCGCCCACAAAATGGCGCGTGCCAGCAGCGCCGAATCCGTGGCTTGATGCAGGGCGTTCCACGTTCCCGGGAGGCCAG
Source organism: Arthrobacter sp. M2012083 (assembly GCF_000281065.1). Taxonomy (GTDB): domain Bacteria; phylum Actinomycetota; class Actinomycetes; order Actinomycetales; family Micrococcaceae; genus Arthrobacter. The sequence goes on along the minus strand of NZ_AKKK01000009.1, from coordinate 53,483 downwards.
GGAAACGTAATGGCACGCCCTGTTCCTTGCTGACTGCGGCGAAAACGGCCAATCCGTTAACGATGTTCATGGGAGATCCCGCGCTGAAGCCGAACACTCCATCGGGGCGCAGAACTGTCCAGGAGAAATGCCGGTCGACAGCGCGCTGTTTAAGGGCGTCTTCCTGGTTGTTGTAAAAAATCGGCCCCAGGAAGCGCGGATCCGATTCCTTCGCGGGTGTCTTGTAGTGGCCGAGGTGTTCGCCATAGGACTTTCCGCCTCCCACCATGACCACTCTCGTGAGGATGGCACCCAGCGACTGTAGGGCATCCAGCGTGTTCACCAGCATGGCGGTGTTCGGTGCCACGGCAGTCCGCATCGGCATGTCCAGGTAGGCGGCGTAGACCACGTGGGTGACTGCCGTCAGGGAGGCGAAACGCTCCTTCACTGACTCCGGATCGAGGAGGTCTACGCTTATGTGCCGGACGTTGCTCCGTGCTTTCAATTCCGCCAGGGGTCCGCGCCTGGCAACTGTCACCACATCCCACCCTGCGTCCGCGAGGTGCAAAGCCGCAGCCCGCCCTATGACTCCGTGCGCTCCAACCACCATGACCTGGCCTTGGCTCACGTTCTGAACTTCTTCCATGACATTCCATTCCACACTGCTGTTCTCATCTGAAATGGTTTGGGCCGGGCCATAGGCCCGGCCCAAACCATTATGCACGCGTCGTGCGCGCGTTGTTGCCGTAGCGTTCGACGGCGGTTCCCGCCCTTAGTGCGAGTCGACACCTTCCAGCGCGTCGTCGATCGCCACGGCCTGGACGTGGTCGTGCGGGTCTCCCTTGTAAGCCCAGATCCGCTTGTATGAGCCGGATCCGAGATCGTCCAGGAGGTCAGGTCCTACAGGATTCCAACCCAGCTCCGTGCGAGCCTTCGCCGAGTCAACGCGGCTGTTGCTGGAAATTGCCACGTCCACCCAGCGCTGGCCCAATGCCTGGTATGCGACGTCGGGCGTGCACGATTCGGCTGCCGGGAGCCCAACCAGCCGGGCGATGGTTTCGGCTATGTCTCCCATGCGAGCTTCACCGGCCGCCAGGTTGTAGGCGCTGCCGGCCGGAGCCTTGTCCAAGGCCAGGAAGTAGGCTTCAGCAAGGTCAGCGATGTACACGTTGGACCAACGGTTGTCACCCCGTCCTACGTAGAGGCTGCGTCCGGATGTGATGGCCTGGCGGATGAGCAATGGCAACTGTTCGCTGGCGCCATCGCCAAAGATCATGGAGGGACGCAGGACTACTGTGTGAATGCCCCTGCTGGCGGCGTCGATCACGGCAAGGTCCGTGGCATACCGGGTGGCAACAATCTCAGCAGGGGAATGCTGGACCTCTTCGGTGTAGATTGTCGGGTTTAGCTCGCCCTGTGCCAGGTCCGTGTAGATACCCGTTCCGCTGGTGCGGATGAATTTCTTGTTGGTTCCCTCCAATGCCGCGAGGAACACCTGGGTGGATTCAGCATGATCGGCCGTTGCCGTATCGACAACTGCGTCGGCAGCCAAAGCTGCTTCCCGGAGGACCGCAGTATCGTCGAGCCCTCCGAGTACAGGAGCGATCCCGCGGGCACGCAGCGCCTTTGCGCCGCTTTCGCTCCGGACGAGGCCGCTGACCGTGTGGCCGGATTGGAGCAGTCGTTGGGAAACGGCCTGTCCGATGTATCCAGTGGCTCCAGTGACGAAGATATGCATTGGGGTTCCTTAGTGTTGGCGTAATTTTCTCTGGTGGGACTTTTCAGGCCAGTTGGCTTAGCTGCTCATTCTGCTGGCCCGCGGCCAGGATGCTGGGACGGTTGTCGTCCAGAAGGAGGCGTCGAATGCGTGAGCAGACGCTTTCGGCCAGGACTCCGATCGGGGCGTGATCCGGGTGTTCGAGGTACCGTTGGTAGTCCTCTTCCGAAGCGAAGACAGACACATAACCGGTGACGTTGACATCGTCGAATGCGCGGATAACCCGTACGTCTTCCAGTTCCGGGATCTTTTCTGGAAGGTTCCGCAGAGCGTCCTCAAAGGAGGTCCGTGCCTCACTCGTGATGTCCTCGGGAAAGGTGAAGCTGACGAGTTGGTAGAACATCGTGTTTCCTGCGCCCTATCTCTGTTGTTGTTTCAGTTGTTCGGTATTGGATTTGTGTTCAACGGTGACGAAGACCAGCTGGGACTGGCCGATGTTTTCCAGATCGTGAAGTAGGTATTCGCCGGGTCCGAAGTGAAAATGACGGGTATCACCCACCGCGTAGTCCACTTCCCTGGTGGTTCCATCGTCTTCGTGCTGCCTGCTGTGTCCGGCGCTGACAGCGGTCCAAAAGTAGTCCAGGACGTGGCGGTGGGCGGGGAGCCGGTGACCGGGGTCCAGTCTGATCTCCCACACCCTCACGTCCTTCGTTTCGGAGACTATGCGGTGTCCCACCGTGAAGTTGTAGGCGTTGTCATGAAAGTCATCGAGGATTTCGGCGGACCAGTCATTGAAGTTCCGGGCTACGACGATCCCTGCCCGCTGGCTTCCCTGCGGAATGGTGGCTTGGTTTTCCTGGGTTGTCACGAAGTGTCCTCTCGAGATGGGGCGAGGGAGGATCACACAAACGTAGTGACGCCTCCGTTGACGGTGTATTCGGCCCCCGTGATAAAGCCTGCGGCCGGTGAGGCGAGGAAGAGGATCACTGGAGCGACGTCGTCGGCTGTCCCCAGTCTCCCTACCGGGAGTCCTGAATCTTCCACGAAGGCCTGGATTGCTTCTTCCCGTGGCACATCGAATTTGCGGGCTTGGGAGTCAAGGAAACCTCCGGGCCGATCCCACATTGGTGTGTAGATATGCGCCGGAGCTACAACGTTGGACCGGATTCCTTTTGGCCCGAATTCCCGCGACAGGAGCTTGGACAAGGACAAAATTGCTGCCTTAGAAACGCTGTAGTCCGGAGCGTCCACCAACGGGGTTCGTCCTGCTTCCGATCCCACGTGGATGATGGATCCGGAACCGGCTTCAAGCATGTGGGGAAGAACCTCCCGGCTCATCCTCACGTAGCCCATGAAGTTGAGCTCCATAGTGGATTCCCACATTTCGTCGGTGACATCCAGGAAGCCCTTCCGGACGGCTACAGCCCCGGCGTTGTTGACCAGGACGTCGATCCCGCCAAAGCGTTGCAAGGCCTGCCGCACCGCGGTCCCAGGCGTCCCGGGAAGGGATAGGTCCGCGGAGATGTGGAGAAAATTGTTGGCATTCGTGCTGGTTGTGCTTGCCATTTCCGCAGATTCGCGGCTGACTCCAACAACGTTCGCTCCTTCCTTGAGGAAATGTTCTGCGGCCGCGAGCCCGATTCCTTGGCTCGCACCTGTAATGAGGACAGTTTTGCCACTGAATGTTCTGTTCATGGGTCCATTTGCCTTCCTCTGTTCATGCAAATCAGATGTTCGCAGAGGACACCGAGCCTAGCTGCCAAGGGGCGGCGGGTCTCGGGTTCGAGGGTCAGGAATTGGCTGTGAATTCTTGCGTTAGTGGGAGTTGGAGAATCCTGGAGCCCTCGATTGGGCTTGTTTCAATGGTTCCACGAAGGCGGGCGGGGCGTCCAAGACCAGAATGCAATGCCGGACCAAAGCGCTGCTTATGGCTTTGGCTCGCCGCTATTGGGCGGCTGGCCTGGAGGTTAGGACCACATCAGGGCGTATGATCCCTCGCGGAGTTCGTCCTGCAGGCCGGGACCTTTGGGCTGCCATCCAAGCTCGATTCTGGCCTTGGTTGCATCAACACGGCAGTTGCCGGCCAGGACGCCATCGACGAATTTCACGCCGTATGCCTCGTAGGCAGCGTCCATGGTGCATGACTGTGCGTCCGGGTACCCCAGAATTGTGGCGATGTCCTGGGCAATGTCAGCGAGGGAAGATTCGCCGGCAGCAATGTTGTACAAACTCCCGGAGGGCGCCTTCTCTATCGCCAAGGCAAATGACTCCGCGAGGTCCGCAAGGTACACGTGTGATTGCCTGTTGGCGCCAAGACCAACGTAGAGGCTTCGCCCTGCGGTGATGGCGCGCTTCATCAGCCCACCGATCACCGGCCCGCTGGCCTCTCCGTAGGGAATGGAAGGACGTAAGACGGTGGTGTGAATGCCTCTTTCGGAAGCCTGTTGGACCTGAGCATCCGTTTCGAGAATTTCAGCCAGTCCGCGAATGGGAGACACGGCCTTTCCCTCTTTGTGGACAATCCTGCTCAGCGAACCGAGCGAAGCGTCCACGTACACCCTGGCGGTGCTGTTTCGGATGTATCGCTTGCCGGTCCCCTCCAACGTGGCAAGGAATAGCTTGGCAGCTGGCAAGTGACCGGAGACGTCCACCACTGCATCAACCAGCTGGGTGACGTTCCGGATAGTTTCTCCGTCTTCAAGCGTGGCCAGGATCGGAGTTATGTCCCTGGATTCCAAGACTTTCGTCCCTGTCACGGTATCGGTTAGCCCGAATGTTTCGTGGCCCGCCGCTTTGAGCCGCAACGCAATGGCCAGTCCGACGTATCCGGTTGAGCCGGTGACGAGTACAGACACTCTTGTTCCTTTCGGCTGAACGTCTACCAGACGCTGCGGATCCCGCACTGTGCGCCCGCCAACATCGTTTCATGGTAAATGCCGGGCCTCTAATAGAACTCCGTTTAGGCACCCATGAGCATTTGTTATGGCTGGAGAGGGTTTTGCCTGCGGCGATGGCTTTCGGGAGGCTCAAGAACGGCGGGAAGTTTCTGCAGAAGTTCCACATATCTTTTGGCCGTGGGTGAGAGCTTGGTGCGGCTGTACACAGCAAGATCGCGGGTAAGAGCTGGAAAAGGCTCCACAGCGACACCAGGACCGTCCATTGGCAGGGCATTTGCCGGGAGCAGGGCAACCCCGGCCCCCGCGCCGGCCAGTTTCACAGCGCTGTCTATTTGACCTGTGTGGAACACGAACTCCGGCGTCACATTGGCGGCTTGCATGTATTCACGGATGAACTCGCCCAGTCCATGGTTGCCCTCGAAAGTGATCCAGGAATGCGCATGGAGCGCGCTCACCGGAAGGACTCCCCGCGACTGCGGCGCACCCTTGGGCACCTCGCCTTCGTAGGGCTGGACTTTCTTCAGGATGGGATCATCCGGAGCCAGGTACAGCACGAATATTTCATGTCCGAGATCGATGACGGGTCCACCCCACTGCTTGGGAGTGGGCCCTACGGCGAGATCGCCGGCACCGGATGCCACGGACTCTTCCAGCGTTCTCCTGTGGGCGTATTCCAACAGTGTGACCGGGATTTTGGGATTGTCCGTGTGCCAACGGAGCAGGGACGGGGGAAGGATTCCGGCGGCGATCGAAAGTACCGTGGCGATGACCAGTTCTCCCGCTTCTCCACTTAGGACCTCGCGGGCGGCCTTCCTAGCGTCCTCGGCCGCCTTCAATGCAATTCGTGCATGCTCGGCATAGGCCTTGCCAGCGGGCGTCAGCCGCACAGTTCCAGTGGTCCGCTCGATAAGTTCTCCACCAGCCGCGCGCTCAAGAGCCCGGATCTGTTGACTGAGCCCCGGCTGTGAAACGCGAAGGAGCTCAGCGGCGCGCGTAAAGGATCCCTCTTCGGCTACTACCAGTAGGTACTCCATCTGTCTCAAAGTCACCTTATAAGCATAAGTTATGCGATCGGCTGGAAATAGCTCTTGGACTTTCCTGTGCGCCGCGCCACAAGCTGGAGGCATCAGATCACCAGCGGCTTGGCGTCCGCATTTCAACCGCCCGAATGCCGAGTATCGCCTTCGCTGCAGCTCTGCATTAATCCTTGGAGGGAAAACGATGAAAAACGGTATGTTCGTCTTCGACTGCGTGGTTCACACTCAGGATTTCACCGACCGGCAGGTGCGGCCCGGCGGGGACGGCCGCCAGGTCCGGGCCCACCGCAGTAATCAGGGGCAGTTCAACAAGCTCATGGCAACCAAGGGCCCTGCCGACAAGCCCGACTTCTACGATCCAGTGGACGTTGACTGGGCGAACAAGACGCTTTTTGAGGAGTCGGACACAGATATTGCCATGGTGTGCACTGTTCCGCTCTTCGGGCAATGGCAGAACTCTTTGGGACCAGCGGAAATGAACTATCAGCTGGCCGCTTCCAACCCTTCCCGGTTTTACTTCACAGGTGGCGTTGACCCAGTGTGGCAGGGGCTGGAGTTCGCTCTGGAAGAGATGGAGCGGCAGGTCAAGGAATGGGGGGCTGTCAGCTTCAAGTTCTACCAGTATCACGACGAGAACCATCACTGGCGAGCAGATGACAAGGAGATCGCCTACCCACTATGGGAGAAGGCCATTGAGCTGGGAATCAAGATGGTTCAGTTTCACAAGGGATACCCCTTGGGTATGCAGCCAGTGGAAGCATTCCGTCCTAACGACATACAAATGGCGGCCTATGATTTCCCGGAATTGAACTTTGGTATCCACCACCTTGGCGATCCATACGTTGATGAACTGGTTAGCATCGCGTCGCGCTTTCCCAACATCTACCTGATGCTTCCGCTATGGCATAACCAGTACTACCTCCAGCCCTACCCCATGCTGCACCGCCTCGGCCAGACGTTGCTCTTCGTCGGCGCGGACAAGCTTTGTTATGGATCAGAGGGGTTTCTGTGGCCTCACATGCAAACGTACATCGACACTTGGGCCAACCTCGAGATGCCTGAAGAACTCCAGGACAAATACGGATACCCGGAGCTGACCCCTGAGATCAAAGAGCAGGTCTTTGGCCTGAATTTCGCCCGGGGACTTGGGATTGATCTTGAACTCAAGAAGAAGGAACTGGGGTTGCTGTGACCATGACAGAGAACATTGGTCCCTTTGACGAGGATCTTCAGGAGGCGCTCGCCTATATTCGTCCCTTGCTTAAGGGCCACTCAGGCGACCTGACAATCGAGGGTGTTGAGGACGGTGTGGTCACGGTTGCTTTCCACAATGCCTGCCACTCATGCCCTGCTATTTCGGTGACGTTTGCCGGTCTGGTCCGCTCCCGCCTGATGCAGGTGGGCGGCGTCAAGGACGTCAAGTCTTCGCAAGTCCATGCATCACGGCGTGCCTTGGATCGCATCGCCGCCACACTTGGAGGCTCGGCGCACTACAGGCCGGCCCAGCCGGCCTCAAGGCAGTCCATTTCCCTAGGCGGCCAGCAGCCCGCTGCCTGCCGGCCGGAGGCAGTCGCCGAGGCGGGAGGACATTGATATGAGCCATGGCAAGCTCTCGTTCAGGCTCGACGACGGCGTCGCGATGGTGACGGGTGGGGCGTCCGGCATAGGTAGTGCCATCGCCATCGCCCTGGCGGAGATGGGCAGTCATGTGGCCTTGGTTGACCTGCCTTCCAGCGATCCTTCGGCAACATTGGAGGCAATCGAAGCTGAGGGAAGAAACGCTGAGTTTATCGCTGCCGACGTAACCAGTGCTGAGCAGATGGAGGCTGCAGTGCGACGCACCGAGGGCTCATTGGGGCCCCTGACCACGGCAGTGAATTCCGCTGGAATAGCCGGTGCGGTCCCAGCGGAGGATATGACCGCGGATCAGTTCGAGCGCGTCTTTCGTGTGAATGTCACCGGGGTCTTCCTCAGCTGCCAGGCGCAAGCTCGGGCCATGAGGCAGAACGGAGGGGGTGCAATCGTGAATCTGGCCTCCATCTCCGGGATCGTTTCCCACCGGGAGATGTTGCAGTCGCACTACAACAGTTCCAAGGCCGCTGTTGCGCACTTGTCGAAATCGCTGGCCACCGAATGGGCGCCGTACCGCATACGCGTCAACTCCATCTCTCCGGGTTTCACGCGAACGCCTATGAACGATCGCGCCGAAGTGGCGAGCATTTTGGACGAAGCCGTAACCCGGAACACACCGCTGGGCCGCCCTGCGGATCCTTTTGAGATGGCAGGGCCAGCGCTGTTTCTCCTGTCTCCTGCCGCCAGCTTTTGCACGGGCGCGGACCTCGTCGTGGATGGCGGCTTCACCGCTTGGTGAGCACTGTTACGCCGAATGCCGATAACCCAGGGTTATCGGCAACCAAGCATCTTTGACTTGGACTTATCGTGACGGTCCTCACAGACTGGAAATACCTTCGCAGGTTCTCGGCCTGGTCGCCGGCACCGCGGTACAACCCGCAACGCACCCACACTGCGAAGAGCCACACCCCAACACTCATCACCGTTCGAGATTTTCTTACAGAGAGGTAAGGCCCATCGTGATGAACGAATCAAGCCGCTCAGCGCAAACAGAGCCAGCCCACGTTGGACAGCAGAGGAAGCCGCGTTACCGTCGCCCGTTGGGCGTCGCGCTAGCCATGCTCGCCACGGCCGCCTTGGCGCTGACTGGTTGCAGTGCGGACAACGCCGCCAACGCAGGCGGGTCGGGCAAGAAGACAATCGGTGTTTCCATGCCTGAATTTCATTCCCTCTTTTACGTTGCAGCCGTTGACGGCATGAAGAAGGCTGCTGCCGATGAAGGCTACGAGCTTGTGGTCCTCAACGCGAATGGCAATTCGTCGCAGCAGGTCAACCAAGTCCAGAACCTCGTGACGCAGCAAGTCGGCGCAGTTATCTTCGCCATGCAGGATGCAACAGCCGGCGCAGCGGGAGTGGCTGAGGCAAAGGGCGCCAACATCCCCGTCATTGCCATCGACCAGCGTCCTCAAGGCGATGTCACCACCTTCATTGGCAGCGACAGCATCAAGGCATCCACGGAACTGTGTGACTACCTGGCCAAGCAGATGGGCGGCAAGGGCAACCTCGCCATCATCAAGGGTGTCCTCGGTTCTTCCACGGAAATTGAGCGTTCCAAGGGATGCGCAAGCATTCTTGAGAAGAATCCAGACATCAAAGTGGTCTCCACCACCAACGCTGACTGGGACGAAAACAAGGCCTACAACGTGGCGCAAGACGTGCTGACTGCCAATCCTGAACTGCAGGCAATCTTCGCCCAGAACGATGGAATGGCCCTCGGTGCGGCCAAGGCGGCAGCCCAAGCCGGGCGCTCCAACCTCAAGATCGTCAGTGTGGACGGCTTCCCGCAGGTTTACGACGCCATCGAGTCCGGTCAGGTTTTGGCCACGATGTCGCAGGAGCCGTATCAAATGGGTGAGCTTGCAGTCCGCACGGCCATCAAAGCCATGAACGGTGAGGCCGGGTCCATTGAGAAAGAACAGCTGCAGCCCACGGTCCTGGTTACCAAGGAAAACCTTGAAGAGGCTCGTTCCGCCGGATACTACGGCCCCGCGAAATAGCAGAAGTCCGGCCTGCCCGCAGCGCGGGCGGGCCGGAGCTACCCAAACTAAGAAGGAAAACATGTCAATCCTCAGCACGGGACCGGTACCTCTCAATGGAGGATCGCTGACCGAGGAGCCCAAGGCACTCCGGGGCATAGGCCTCACAAAACAGTACGGCGGCAACACTGTGCTGCATGGAGTGGACATCACCCTGAGAGCAGGCACGGTTCTTGGATTCATCGGGGAAAACGGCGCAGGTAAATCCACCCTCAGCTCCATACTGGCGGGCATCAAGTCACCGGATGCTGGAGAGATGTTCCTGAATGGACTTCCCTACGCCCCGACGGGTCCGGCTTCTGCGCTAAACAGCGGCGTGGCCATTATTCATCAGGAAATCAAGATGGTCCCGCGGCTCAGCGTTGCCGAAAACATGTTCCTGGGGCGATGGCCGAAGAAGCGGGGCCGCGTGGACACTGCCTCCATGGCTGAGCAGGCCGAGGCGGCCCTGGCCGTTTTAGGAGCCAAGATCAATCCGCGGCGGCCCGTAGCCGGACTCTCGATGGCCGCGCAGCAGGAAATAGAGATCGCAAAGGCCATCCTGCGGGACCCGTCATACGTGATCTTTGACGAACCGTCAGCTTCTTTGGGGCAGGAGGAAACCGAGAAGGTTCTCGACCAAATCAGGGTCCTTCGTGACCGGGGTGCGGGCGTCATTTACATCAGCCATCGCTTGGACGAAATCTCGGCTATAGCTGACGAAATTCTTTGCCTCCGCGACGGGCACAGGGCGATGGCCTGGGACACAGGCGATGTCAGCAAGGACCAGATGATCCGCGCCATGGTGGGCCGCGAGTTCGTGTACGCACACGAGGCCCCTCAACCCGCTGAGCCGGATGTCGTGCTGGAGGTCAAGAACTTGGCTCGCCACGGAGCGTTCAGCGATATCTCCTTCTCTGTGCGCAAGGGGGAAATTCTTGGGATGTCTGGTCTTGTAGGAGCAGGCCGCACCGAAGTTGTCCGGACCCTTGCCGGTGCCGATCGTGCGGACGCCGGCACGATCGTCGTCGACGGCAAAGTGGTGAAGATCAGCAACGTTGCCAGTGCCATTCGACAAGGCATTTTCATGGTTCCAGAGGACCGCAAAGGCCAAGGGTTGAACCTTGGTAGAAGCGGAGGCGAGAACATGGTCCTGCCGTGGGAGAAGACGCTGACCCCCAGTGGTTTCGTGTCCAGTAGGACCGTGAAGCGCGTCGAGCGCGCACAGGCACAGGAGTTGGACATCCGTGGGAACCTGGACATTCCTGTCCTTTTCCTCTCCGGGGGAAACCAGCAGAAAGTCCTCCTGGCGAAGTGGCTAGTGCGGAAACCAAAGGTCCTCATCCTTGACGAGCCCACGCGTGGCGTGGACGTGGGCGCAAAGGCCGCAATCTATGAAATTGTTCGCAAACTGGCCGCCGACGGGGTAGCCATCATCGTTGTCTCCTCAGAGCTCGAAGAGGTCCTCGGACTCTCTCATCGTGTGCTCGTCATGGCAGGGGGGCAGCAGCGCGGCATTCTCAGCCGTGACGAGGCCCTCCCTGACCGTGTCATGGAACTCTCAGTGCCGTAGTGCACCCATACCCTTCAAAAAAGAAAGATAAGACTGTGCCTTCTACAAACACCGTCGGCCCTAAAGTCGAGCCAGGCGCCCGGGCGAATACCGGAGCAGGTATTGGCCAGGAGCCATGGCAAACGAGAATCAAGCAACTCGCCAAGAATATTCCGGGCCCGGTGATAGGGCTGGTGGTCATCTGCATCGCAATGTCCCTGCTCTCGCCCTACTTCCTGACGCCGAACAACCTCATCAACGTCCTCAGCCAGGTTTCCTACATCGGAATGATGGCCGTAGGCGCCGCCTTGGTCATTATCCTGGGAGGCATTGACCTGTCCGTGGGCTCCACGATGGCATTGTCGTTCATGGCCACCGCTTTCCTTTACAAGGAAATAGGTTTGCCCTTTTGGCTTGCCATGGTCTGCGGGCTCATTCTTGGGGCTTTCATCGGACTGGTGAACGGACTCTTGGTGACTTTCGGGCACGTCCAGCCATTTATCGCCACGTTGGCAACCATGTTTGCCGGGGCGGGACTCGCTTTGTACATCACTAACGGGAACCCGGTTATCGGCTTCCCTGAGTGGTTCCTCGGCCTGTCCCGGACGCGACTGCTGGGCATACCTTTGCAGGTGTATCTGATGCTGCTGGTCTTCGTCCTCGCAGCGCTATGGTTGCGGTACCGGCCCTCTGGACGGCAGCTCTACGCCATCGGCGGCAATGAAGAGGTCGCCCGGCTCTCCGGCATCAGTGTGAGGCTGGCCCAGGCACGCGTGTACGTCATCGCCGGTTTCCTGGCCGCCTTGGCGGGCCTGGCTGTGGGAGCTCGGCTGGATTCAGCCCAGCCAACCGCGGGCAGTGCTTCAGATCTCCTAAGCGTGATCGCGGCAGTAGTCATCGGTGGTGCCAGTCTGTCAGGCGGTGTTGGCTCGATGTTCAGTACGTTCATAGGTCTTCTCATCATCGGAGTTCTCAACAACGGGCTTACCCTGTTGAACGTGTCGCCGAATCTCCAACCCGTGGTCATTGGAGTGGTCATTGTGCTGGCCGTCATCAGCGACCGTGGCAATCTTCCTCTCAAACGGACTTGATTGACACTTTGATCCAGCGAAGCTCCCTGCGTGATTTGCGCAGGGAGCTTTTCGTTCCGGCACCCGGACCGGGCGTCGGGTCCCTAACCAGCAGTGAGGTGGAAAGAGGTGCCACCCCCGGAACCGTCTCGGAGTAACCGATGCGATTCCGGGAGACGCGGTCATGTCTAAAGGTCGTTGGGATTGGGCTGGCCGTTCCAGGCCGTCACACCACCATCTGCGGTGAGGATGTGCCCGTTGACATAGGATGCATCAGGCGAGGCCAAGAAGGTAAAGACCGGTGCTATTTCTTCGGATGCCGCTATCCGGCCCAGGGGGATGGAGCGTCCGAATGCCTCCTTCAGCCCCTCCATGGAGTCGAGGTTCTTCTGCAGCAAGGGCGTGAGGACTGGCCCGGGTGCCACGGCGTTGCAGCGCACACCCCGTTGGGCGTAATCGACCGCTACGCTGCGCGTGAAGTTAAGGACAGCACCCTTCGAGGCGTCGTAGGCGGCATAGTTGTAGTCCGCGCCAATGCCCGAGACGCTTGCGGTATTGACAATGTTGCCTTGGGACCGGATCAGGTGCGGGAGCGCAGCCCGTGTTGCGTAAAACAAACCATCCACGTTGACCTTCATGACGGACCGCCAAAGTTCGTTCGATGTAGCCGCTGCGGGCCCGGTCGGAGCTATCCCAGCGTTGTTGACCAAGACATCCAACGCCCCTAGTTCTTCCACGCTTTCATTGATGATTGCTTCGATAGCATCGGAGTCACCGACGTCGCCAACTTTGAGCGTCATTTGACCGGACAGGACGGAGTTCCGCTCACGGAACCGCTCCATTGATTCTGCGCTGAGGTCCACGCCGATTACGTTTGCTCCTTCAAGGAGGAACCTCTTGAAGACAGCAGCGCCCAACCCGGACCCAGCGCCCGTGACCATGACTGTTTTTCCCAGGAATCGATTCTGATCCATTTCCTACTCCACTTTCATCAAGCCCTGCGCCTGAACGCCAAAGAAATCAGCGACGCATATATCGCATTGCGGACAGTTTGTCCGTAGCATAGAAAATAGAGTACTTCACTCGACAGTCGTTTCGAAGGGATTCCATTCACCATGAAGATAGATCTCACCGGTAAGACCGCCTTGGTTACAGGCTCTTCCCAAGGTATTGGCTTGGCGATCGCCAAGGAGCTGACCAAGGCCGGAGCGACGGTGGTGCTCAGCGGTCGCAGCCAGGATTCGCTGGACAACGCCGCTGCCGACATCTCGGCCGCCGCTGATGTCCGCAAGCCCAGGACCGTAGCGGGGGACCTCGGCACCAAGCAGGGGGTTGCGGCGCTCGCCCGCGAGGTAGGAGGAGTGGACATCCTGGTGAACAACCTCGGTATCTACGAGTCGAAGGATGCTTTGGATATTACGGACGAGGACTGGCAAGAGTACCTGGACGTCAATCTCCTTTCCGCTGTTCGGCTGACGCAGGCCCTCCTGCCAGCCATGATGCGCCAAAAATGGGGGAGGGTTCTCTACCTCGCCAGCGATGCAGCCATCTCCGTGCCGCATGACATGCTGCACTATGCCGTTTCCAAAACTGCCTTGGTGGCCGCGGCTAGGGGCTACGCCAAGGTTGCCGCGGGCTCCGGCGTGACGGTGAATTCGGTGATCGCAGGGCCCACCAAGACCGATGGCGCCGTCCGCTTCATCAGAGAGAAGTTTGGCTCGGAGTTGCCGTGGGAAGATGCCGAGGACAAATTCATGTCCACCGAGCGTTCTGCCTCCCTGATCAAACGGCTCATCGACCCGCTGGAGATTGCCAACATGGTGGTTTACCTCAGCTCGACCCAGGCCTCGGCCACCACGGGAGGCGCCTTGAGGGTAGACGGCGGATACGTCGACTCGATCTTCCCCTAGGAAAAAGCCGGCAGGACGTGCTTCGCAACTTCCTCCAGCGCGTCTTCGACGGGGCGCTGGCTGGGTCTGAAATTCAGCGCCACATGCCCGACGCCGGACTCCTCCAGCTCCTCGAGGTACCGGATAAGTGAGTTGCGACCCAACCGGGCGCCAAATCGGATCGGGTCGGCCGGCGCCCAGGGATCATCGACCAAGTCAAGCAGCATGGTTGTCAGCAAGGGTTTGTGCTTGCCGTCCGGGACTGCGTGGTTCCATCGGTTCACGACTGGTTGCATCAGTGGCCCGGGACGGTGGTAGGTCATGTAGCCGTCCATGGTGGAGGCGATCCAGTCAGTGGTTTGTTGCGCGCGTCCCACTGCTACCAACGGAATGGCGTCCTGGGCGGGCGGGGGCAGGACCTTCACGGTGTCCTTCGGTCCCAAACTCTCCCGCCAGGCCGTCCGGATGGCGTTCACTGACGAACGGAACCGCTCCCCGCGGGAGTCGAAATCGGCGTCGAACGCCGGATATTCGTTGGGCCGGTCGCCTGAGGCAACCCCGAGTATGAGGCGGCCTCCGGACAACTGATCAATGGAGGCAGCCATCTTGGCTACGTGGAGCGGATTGCGCAGAGGCAAGACCACTGCGGCTGTTCCCAGCAGGATCGAATCCGTGACCCCGGCCAGGTATCCCAGGTAAGGGAACGGGTCAAACACCTGACCGGCGTCACCAAAGGCTGGAACCCACAGGGGAACATCGCGCAGCCATAGGGCCTTGAAACCCAGCCGGTCCGCCAATTCGGCCCTGCGCCGCTGGTGGGTCAGGTCCGGAATGCCCAACTGTTCGGACGACCCTGGCCGACCATGCCTGGCAAAGTCGTTGTCCAGGGGGAACTCGACGCCGATACTCAAGCCGGAACCGTTCCGGCAGAGGGCACTAAGGGCGGGCGAACGAGCAGGAAAGGGGGCTGTTTCCAAGGTCATTATCATCTCTCGATCCGGGGAGGGCTAGAGTTGGGATCCCGCGAGTTGCTGCTCAGTTGGTTGCTGTTCTTCGGGGGATTGTGCCACTCGCTGGGCGGAGCGTCGGGCGGCTGTTGCAGCGAACACCATGACAATGAGCCCAAGTAGTGTGATCCCCGCACCTGCCCAAATAGGGGAGGTATAGCCGAGGCCCGCCGTGATGGTGACGCCGCCCAGCCAGGCTCCCAAAGCGTTGCCCACGTTGAACGCGCCTATGTTTGCCCCGGATGCCAGGGTGGGGGCACTCCTGGCATAGGCCATGACGCGCATTTGCAGACCTGGGACGGTAGCAAAACCGAAGCCGCCCATGAGTACCAAGGACACGATGGCAAGAGGCTGGTTGTCCGCGGTCAGGGCAAACGCCACCAGGACCACAAGCAGCACGGAAAGTATCACCAGCAAGGTCCGGTCGACGTTTCGGTCAGCAGCCTTTCCTCCAAGGGCGTTTCCCACGAAGAGTCCCACACCGAAGAGGATCAGCAACCAGGGGACGGTGGCGGCCGGGAAGTGCGAAACCTCGGTCAGCGTGAAAGCGATGTAGGTAAAGGCTCCAAACATTCCGCCATATCCCAGGATGGTGACGGCAATGGACAGCCAAACCTGACCCGACTTGAACGCCCTGAGTTCGCTGCGAAGGGTCGCGGACTCAGTGGAGTCGGCGTCCTTGGGGCGGGGGACCAGGGTAAGGATTCCCACGAGAGCCAAGATGCCGATCACGCTGATGGCCCAGAAAGTGGAGCGCCAGCCTGCTGCTTGTCCCAGCATGGTGCCGAACGGCACTCCCAGGACGTTGGCGGCGGTGAGGCCGGTAAACATGATGGCAATGGCCGCGGCCTTCTTGGTGCGGTCCACCATGCCGGCTGCGACGACGGAACCGATGCCAAAGAACGCTCCGTGTGCCAACGCGGCAATAATCCGGCCCGCCATCATGGTCCAATAGTCCGGAGCGAACGCCGATAGGACGTTTCCTACGATGAAGACACCCAGGAGTATGGCAAGGGCCGTCTTCCTGTCCATGCGCGACATCGCCAGCGTCAGCAGTAATGCGCCCACCACTACGGCGAGGGCGTAACCCGAGATCAGCCAGCCGGCTGTCGCCTCACTGACCGCGAAATCAGCGGCGACCTCGGGGAGAAGTCCCATGATGACGAACTCCGTGAGTCCGATTCCGAAGCCACCTAAGGCCAAGGCTATGAGCCCAATGGGCATGACGTTCTCCTTTTAACTGTACGGAAGAGGATAGTGCGCGTAAGCTGTTAGTTGCAGGCGCTGTATAAATCATTGCATACGAAAATATAGCGCGCAAGCAACTATCTCTCATTCGGTGTCACGCCGCCTCGAAAGGAACAACCATGAGCATCAAAGACGACGCCGTAGAAGTGCGCGCCCAAGGCTGGAGAACGTTGACTGCCCTCCATGGGCTGATTGAAGGAGCGCTTGAACAAGCGCTCCAAACTACGGCGGACCTGTCCGTGGTTGAGTACACCGTCCTAGACGCTTTGGACCGGCAAAACGGATGGCACATGCGCATGCAACAGCTGGCGCGGGCCACGGCTCTCTCTCCCAGCGCAACGACGCGCCTGGTGAACAGGCTTGAGCAGCGCGGACTACTTCGGCGGATCCTCTGTGCCGATGACAGGCGCGGTATCTACACGGAGCTCACAACCGAAGGGAGTGAATTGCTTGCTTCAGCGCGGCCCGTGCATGACGGCGCATTGGAACAGGCACTAGCGGAGGCCGAAGGAATTGCTGAACTGGCACCCCTGGTGCGCACTTTGCCGCAAGCAGCCTTCGTGTGACCAGCGACTCTCATGGGACCAGGTTTAGTGTCCCCCTGCATCAAGCGCGGTAAGAACATCCTCCAGCTCCAACGCGGCGGCGAGATGCGTCAGGGTGGCCACATTCGTCAGCTCCCTACCCAGGAGTTTCTCGACCAACCGTCGGTCCCTCGCGATCGCATCTATGTCCAGTGATAGCTGTGCGGCTGTCACGCCCTCGTCCAGGTTGTTCCGCATCAAGGTCCTGAGCGTCTGAAGCAGGGTTGTCCGTCGGGACGAGTCGTGCCGGCGTAAAGGCCCCAGGACTTCTTCGCAAAAGGATCGGACCTTGGAGGAGTCCGGCACCTGAAGCAATAGCCCCGCCGTGCCCAAATCGGACACCAGCAGGGTTCGCCCGCCGATTCCCCTGAGCCGGGCCAGATGGGCCGCGCCCATGACCACGGAGAACGCCTCGAGGTAACCCTGCGGGCCGGATAGCGGTCCCGTAAGTACCGAAAGGGAAGCATCGATTCCCTCACCGCCATCCCTCAGGACGAGGCGCAGACTTTCTGCGACGGGGCGGATGGACTCCACTGGGCTGTCCCCTAAAGGCCACAGCGTGACAACAAAATCATGGTGAAAGCCCATCAACGGTTGGGGACGGGTGTACTCCACCAGGTGGTGAACCGCGCCAGCGAGCCGATCCTGCAGGCCAGTGGTGTTCTCCGGGATGCCAGACCAAAGGATGAGGGCATGCGATTGGGATAGATTGTGCCCCATCCGCGCAGCCCGTGTGATGAGTGAGGCTGGCAGCGGACCCCGGGTGGTAAGGATCTCCCTGAGGATTTCCCCCGCCTGGTGCCAAGCCACTTCGGCGGCGCTCCGGGCGCTGAGGAGTTCCAAGGCAACAACTGTGGCCGCGTGCTCGATCGCTCTCAGGTCCAACGGGGTGAATTCTTCTACGCTGCCGATAGTCCATATCCAGGCTACGACTTCTTCCTTGACCACCACGGCAGCACGAATGGCAGAGGCTCGTGACCCATCACCGAGGCGCAACGTAACGTTGGTGAGGCCTGTGCCGGCTTTTACGGGATGTCGAACGCCTTGAGTTGCCTCTTTCATCAGCGCTTCCAACTGCATGTCCGACTTAGACGCGGAGCCGCACATTACCGTTTCGTGGCCGCTTCGGATCACCACGGCGCGTGAAAGCAGCTCTGAAAGCGCCGTTCCTATGTCATCCAAGCCACCTCCGCTGAGAGCCAAGGACGTAAGCCGCTGGTGAACTTCGGCCACTTGCCGTTGGAGCTCGTATTGTTCCTCCAACGTCTGATTCAGCGCATTCAGCTTAATGATGGTGCTGGTTTGATCGGCACGAAGTCGGGCGGTGTTGATGGCGATTGCAGCTTGGTCTGCCAGGACCGCAAGCAGTGAAACTTCCTCCGGGTCGAAATGATGGGCCCGCCGTGTAAAGCAATTGAGGATCCCCAAGGTGCCACCCGGGGCGTTGAGCGGGATAGCGATCATCGACGTGTAGCCTTGCTCAAGCGCTGCCGCGGCCCATGGGCCAAGGGACGGATCGGTGCCGGCATCCTGGATTTGGATGGGTATGCCCATAGCAAAGGCCTGGCTGGACGGGGAGCGCAAGGACGTGCCTCGCAAGCGGATCGGGTGGAGTGAGTTGACGTCCCGGATGTACTCATCGGAGAGGCCGTAAGAACCTCGGATCTGCAGGACCGTACCAGTGGCATCGGGGACTGTCACCGAGGAAAAATCGTAACTCATCAATTCGCTGGCGGTTTTGGCCACCATGGTCAGAAGCTCGTCAACGGATACTCCCTGGTTCACTGCAGAACCTATGGAGCCGAGCGCCTTCAGCCAGTTCCGGAGGCGTTCGGCCGCTCGATCTGACCGCTCTTTCACAGTCTCAGTATTGCCATTGTTGGATTGGGAGGATAGAGCTAAACGACGGCGACGCCACCGCGCCGCGGTTGACAGCGGTCCGGTCGGGTCGCCGTCGTTGGCGGTTCTTAGCGGCTGGGTTTACTCGGTGAGCGCGGAGACGACGGCGGCCGCTACAGCCTCGCTGGACTGCGGGTTCTGACCGCTGATGAGGTTGCCGTCGCGGACCACGAAGCTGCTCCAGGCAGGGCCTGCTTTCACGATCGCGCCCCGCTCGGCGAGCGTGGTGGCGACCAGCCAGGGGGTTTTCTCGCCGGTGCCGCCGGTGAGCTCTTCCTCGTCTGTGAATACCGTCAGCTCACGGCCAGCGAAAGCGAAGCTGCCGTCCGAGGCAGTGGCGCTGAGCAAGCCCGCGGGGCCGTGGCAGAAGGGAGCGATGATTTTTCCGCTATGGTCCGCCGCTACGAGCAAGGCACCGAGCTCGGCGTCCGTGGCAAGATCGGCCATGGGACCGTGCCCGCCCGGCAGGACGACGGCGTCGAATTCGGCCACATTGACGGCGCCCAGGGAGTGGGGGGTTTCGAGTTCGTCTGCTATTTCCCCGATGTACTGCTTGAACTCCTCAACCTTTTCCTTGTCGCCCACGATGTCCGGGTTCAACGAGCCAGGGTCCACCGTTGGCTTCTTTCCGCCCGGGCTGGCGATGGTGATGGCTGCGCCCGAGGCTTTGAGGGCTTTATGGGCAACTACGAGTTCCTCGGCCCAGACGCCCGTGGGGTGGAGGGTGCCGTCAGCGAGTTCCAGGGAATCGGCTGCTGAAACAACCATAAGAATGCGGGACATGAGGTTCCTTTCGGGAGAAGGTAAAGCGGGTCGCTATTCGATGGTGCTCCTCGCGACTGCCGCATTGGCATAGAGAATGCTGTGGCCCCCATAGGAATTCTTTGGGCGTGCCCATGCGAGGATTGCACCGATGGCCACTCACAACATGGAACACTTACGGACCTTCCTCACGGTTTACCGTGTGGGGTCCCTGACCGAAGCCGCAAGAATGCTGGGCATTTCGCAGCCAACAGCCTCAACGCATGTCCACTCCCTGGAACTGAACCTTGGCTTGCGGCTCTTTGAGCGGAGCCCCGCGGGCGTCACCCCGACTCCTAAAGCCGACGAATTGGCGCGTGACGTTGGCCCGCACATCGACGCCTTGGACGATCTCGCCTTTGTGTACAACGTTTCAGGAGCAGATGAGTCTCTTCACTTAGGCGGTCCGGCAGAGTTCGTCACGGCCATGCTCTTGCCGGGAACCCCGGAGCTCACCCAAGCCATTGGAGTCAGGCTAAGGATTCGCTTTGGACTGGTTGACGACTTGCTTGAGCAGTTGCGCGCCGGCCACCTGGACATGGTGGTCAGCGCAGTCCGTCCCCGGCTCCAGGGTGTTACGGCATCGCCCCTCTTCGACGAAGAATTTGTACTGGTGGCAGCGCCGTCCTGGCAAACCAGCCTCCCGGGTGACGAGCCAATGGAGGCTGAACTGGCAAGGATTCCTGTGGTTGCCTACGCCGAGAACCTGCCGATCGTTCGCCGTTACTGGCGGACCGTCTTCCAGAGACGTCCTGATGATCTCAGGAGCAACTGCATCGTTCCGGATCTTCGCGGAGTGCGCGCGGCCGTTCTGGCTGGCGCCGGAATGTCTGTGTTGCCCAGCTATTTAGTGGAAGAAGATATCGTCGCGGGGAAACTCGTGGCCTTGCACACCCCCGAGTTTGCGCCGCTGAACACCGTGTATCTGGCCACCCGAACCGGCGACCTTAACCGCAGCCATCCGTTACGCTCCCTCGCATCCGCTATCGAGCGCCTAAGTCAGACCTCTGGTAAGAGTCCAACAAAGCCGTGACAGTCAGGCCACCATCTTGGTTGGGTTCAATAGTAAGTTGGCCGCCATGCGCCTCTGATATCTTCTGTGCCAGCGCCAGGAACACTAGATGCCTCGCCGATTTTCACGGGTTCTAGATGTGTCAAGAAAACAGAAAACCCCCGGAAATCCTTGATTTCCGGGGGTTGTCTACGAGCTTCCTATCAGAATCGAACTGATGACCTTTTCATTACGAGTGAAACGCTCTACCGACTGAGCTAAGGAAGCACCGCGTTCATCACCGGTTTCCCGGGCGATCACGCAAGACATAACTGTAATAGAGGCACCGCACCCGGGTCAAAACGAGGGCAGTGGCGGCCGTTGCGGGGATGTTCACCCGCGCGTCGGACCGGGTTCAGGCCGTGGTTTCCCTGCAGCCGGAAGCTGGGGAATCAACTGTGGCGAGATCCATCCGCCATGCATACAAGCGAAGTCGCGTAACAAGCTGAAGGAGCCGCTCCATGACCGGGGACGCATTGAACGGGGACGAAATTAGCAGGGACGACAGCCATGCACCGAACCGGCTGAGGCTAGCCGTCGTGGACATGGTGGGCACGACCATCACCGATGATGGCCGCACAGAGCGGGCCATGTCCAAAGCACTTGTGGAACACGGCATCGAACCGGGCACCAACAGGTTCGAGAGCATGCTCGGCTATGCCCGGGACACCATGGGCTTCTCGAAAATGACGGTCTTCAGTCACCTCTTCGAGGATCCGGCCGTGGCCGAAAGCGCCAACAAAGTTTTCGAAAACACCTATGACGATCTCATTGAGGACGGCGGTGTCCGCGCCATTGCCGGAGCGGAGGACGCCATTCTATGGATGCGTGAGTCCGGTATGCAGATTTGCCTGGCCACGGGATTCGGCCGCCATACGCAAAACATGGTGCTGGAATCGCTCGGGTGGATGGGCCTGGCGGACTTAAGCCTCTGCCCTGCCGATGCCGGGCGCGGACGTCCCTACCCGGACATGATCCTGACTGCCGTGCTCGCACTGGACCTCGACGACGTGCGGGAGGTGGCAGTGGTGGGCGATACGAGTTCGGACATGCTGTCGGGCGTTCGTTCCGGAGCATCCCTCGTGGCGGGCGTCCTCACCGGCTCCCACTCGGAAGCGACGCTACGCGCGGCCGGAGCCACCGTCGTCGTGGATTCCATCAAGCAGCTCCCCCTCCTGGTGGAGAAGCGGGAAGCCAGGCACCTTTAGCATGTGAGGCCGTCCTGCGGCAGCTTTCCATCTACGAAGTAGTCGTCGACGGCGGTGCTGACGCACGAGTTCGCGCGGCCGTAGGCTGTGTGCCCCTCACCTTCCCAGGTGACGAGCGAAGCATTCTCAAGTTGCTTGCGCAGCGACTGGGACCACTCGAGCGGGGTGGCGGGATCGCCGGTGGTACCCACCACAACAATGGGCGCAGAACCGTTGTAATCCACGGGTGCCGGTGTGCGGGTGCTGGGGTAGGGCCAGTCCTTGCAGGTGACACCTCCGTAGGCGAAGAACGCACCGAACGTGGGGGAGTCCTGCAAGAGACGGTCTTCTTCGGCCCGCATGCCGGCAGTGTCCGTAACCATCGGGTAGTCCAGGCAGTTGATGGCCTGGAACGCGAAAGCGGAGTTGGAGCTGTATGTTCCGTTGGGTTCGCGGTCTGCACCCAGGTCCGCGAGCCGCATCATCTGCGAGACGTCACCGGAGAAGGCGCTCTCCAGGGCCTGAGTAAGGGCCGGCCAGCTTTGGTCGTTGTAGAGGGGCAGAATGAGGCCGTTGACGAAGTCGTTGGACGTCACCAGACGGCCGTCCTTGGCGGTCTGGGGATTCTGGTCAACGGCGTTGATGAGGTCACGGATTTCCTGCACACCGTTGTCCACGGATCCACTCAGGGGACACTGCTGCTGTCCCTGGCAGCTGGTCACATAGGTGCGGAGGGCCCTTTCGAAGGCGCGTGCCTGACCGGCTGTTAGCTCCTCGTTGCTGATTGCTGGATCCACGGCGCCGTCAAGGACCACGCGGCCCACGTTGTCCGGGAAGAGCGAAGCATAAGTGGATCCGAGGAACGTGCCATAGGAGAAGCCCAGGTAGTTGAGCTTGGCATCGTTCGCCACGGCGCGAAGGATGTCCAGGTCCTTGGCGGCGCTCACGGTATCGATGTGGCCCAAGACATCACCGGTCTGCTGGGCGCACTGCTCAGCGAAGGCTTTGTTGAAGGCAAGGGCGGCAGCAAGACCCTCGTCCGTGTTCTTGCGGAACACCTTTTCACGGGCGGCGTCACGTTCGGCGTCGGTCATGCAGGTCACAGGAGCGGAGCGGCCCACGCCCCGGGGATCAAAACCGACCACATCGTAGTTGGCCCGCAGCTTCTCGGTGAAGTGGGTGTTGCCGGCATCCTTGATGAAGTCGACGCCGGAGCCACCAGGTCCGCCGGGGTTTACCAGGATGGACCCTTGCTTGTTGCCGGTGCTGGGCAACTTGATGACGGAAAGCGTGATGTCCCCGGACGCCGGATCAGCGTAGTCCTTCGGCACCTGAACCTTGCCGCAATGGTAGCCGTCTTCGCATGAACCCCACTCCACCGACTGCGAGTAGAACTTTTCCAAGCCTTCAGGAGCTGAGGCAGCGATGGACGGATCCACCGTACTGGTGGATGGCTTGGCCGTTGGGGTTGGCATGAACGGAAGGGTGCAGGCGCTCAATACCAGCATGGAAGCAACGGCAATGCATAGCGCCGCGAACCCACGGCGGGATCCTTGCCCTGCTAAACCCCGCCCTGTAGCACCCCGGCCTGCCGAACCACCACCCGCATCAAGCTGGGCAGACCGGTCCCTTGAAGGGGTACCGGCGGACCGGCGGGGTGCGGACTTCATGCATTCTCCTATTGCTGGATGAGGCTGGTGGCCATGGACTCGACCGCCAACAGCGGCGCCACGTTGGTGGTGGTGATTCGGACACGGGCTTTGTTGATGGCATCCATCCGGGCCAGGGTGGTTTCCGGCGTTGAATGGCCCGCGAATTCTTCCAGTTCGCTCTTGAGTTCAACGTTGACCAGTTCCACTGCGTTCCCCAATTGGATGATGAGGACGTCCCGGTAGAAAGACAGAAGATCCGTCAGCGTGCGGTCCAACGAGTCGGTGATGGAGCGCTTGGCACGCCGTTTCTGGTCGTCCTCAAGTTGCTTGACCTGGCTACGCATGGACGGTGGAAGCGTGCCGGATTCCGGAGCGCCCAGGCTCGCCAGGAGCGCGATCTTCTCTGCGGCGTCGCGTTCATCGTTGGAGCTGTTGGCTTCTTCGGTGGCGATCTTGACCAGCTTTTCGGCCATCATCACGGCAGCGGTGACGCCTCGCAGGCCAAGCGGGATACGAACGGTATCCATCCGACGTTGCCTCGCATCAGCGTCGCGGGCCAAGCGCCGGGCGATCCCTATGTGGCTTTGCGCGGCACGCGCCGCACGGTCCGCGAGTTGGCGCTCGACGCCGTCCCGCCTCACCAGAAGGTCAGCGACGTCGGAGGCTGGCGGCAGCCGCAGGCTCACGGGACGGCATCGCGAACGGATGGTGACAAGGACGTCGGCGGGGGAGGGCGCACACAACATCCAGATGGTCCTGGGAGTGGGTTCTTCAATGGCTTTCAGCAGAACGTTGGTGGTGCGCTCTGCCATGCGGTCAGCATCCTCCACAACGATGATCCGCCACCGCCCCGTTGCCGGTCGGTCGCCCGCCTTGGACACGAGTTCGCGGGCCTCGTCGATGGTGATGGTGACCTTCTCGGTGCGCACGAACGTTACATCCGAGTGCGTCTCACCGAGGATCGTATGGCACGCTGCGCACTCGCCGCAGCCACGCATGGTGACGTCGTCCTGCTCGCAGTTCAAGGCGGCGGCGAAGGCCTTGGCTGCGTTCGAACGGCCGGATCCCGGCGGGCCGGTAAACAGCCAAGCATGGGTAAGTCCGGTTTCGCCTTGCGCCGCCTGCTTGAGCTGGGCAACGACTGGCGCTTGCCCTTGGAGGTCGTCCCAGACGCTCACGGGCGGTCGCCCGTAACGGTTTCGCTTTCCAGCGACGCGGAATTAGCAGGCACTCCGTTGTCAACGAGGAGCGACTCCACCCGCTCCAAAATCCGGGCGGCCAACGTTTCAATGTCGGCGTTGGCGGGCAGCACCAGATAACTGGACGGTGCAGCTGCTGCAAGGTCCAGGAAAGCGTGCCGGATGGCGGAATGGAAGTCGTCAGGCTCAGACTCCAGCCTGTCCTCGGTGGCGTCCCCGGCTGTGCGCCGTTGGCGACCATCGGAGGGGTCGACGTCGAGCAGTACTGTCAGGTCCGGATGCAGGCCTTCGGTGGCCCATTCGTTGAGTGACAAAACGCCCTCGGCGCCGAGGCCGCGGCCGGCGCCCTGATAGGCAACGGACGAATCGATGTAGCGGTCCGTAATGACAACGGTTCCGTCGGCCAGGGCGGGACGAATCACCTGGCTGGCGTGGGCTGCGCGGGCGGCGGCGAACATGAGGGCTTCGGTACGGGGATCGATGGTGCCGTGCCCGTGGTCCAGGACCAGGGAACGCAGTTTCTCGCCGATGGGGGTGCCGCCTGGTTCGCGCGTGCGCAGCACGGAAAAGCCCCGTGACTCGAGGGCGTCAGAGAGCCGGGCGGCCTGCGTGGACTTGCCCGCTCCGTCCCCGCCTTCGAAGGCGATGAAAAGGCCTGGGCTCTTAATACTCACTCGACTAGCCTACCGACCACCGGCATACGAGACGGCTTTTATCCACAGCATTGCCCACGACTACGCTGAAACCATGAGCCTTTCCGATCAGCACGCCGCCGATTTGTCTCCGGAAACTGTTGTCGTTGCGGCCGGTCGCCCCGACCGTGCTCACGACGAGCCAGTGAATCCGCCAATCGTCCTGTCCTCCACATACTTCGGAACAGGTTCATTAGGCGACGGCGACCGCGGTTACGGACGCTACGCGAACCCTACTTGGGATCCTTTCGAGGATGCGCTGGCCAAACTTGAAGGCGCCACCCTGCCGGGCCTGCTGTATGCCTCCGGCCTGGCAGCGGTCAGCTCAGCGTTGTCGCTTGTTCCCGCCGGCGGTGTGGTGGTGATGCCCTCTCACAGTTACGCAGGTTCCCTGGTTATGGCCACTGAACTGGCGGAGAAGGGCTTCCTGGAGCTTCGGACCGTTGACATCACGGACACGGACGCGGTGAAAGCCCTCATCAAGCCTGAAAACGGCAAGAATGCGGACCTGCTCTGGCTGGAAAGCCCCACCAACCCGATGCTCGGCATCGCCGACGTCCGCGCGCTCACTGAGGCCGCACACGCATCGGGCGCAATCGTGGTCACGGACAATACCTTCTCCACGCCTTTGGTGCAGCAGCCGCTCAGCCTGGGTTCCGACGTCGTGCTTCATTCAGTGACCAAGTACCTGGCCGGCCATTCGGACGTTGTCCTTGGTGCCTTGGTGACGTCCGACCCGGAACTGCGCGCCACCCTGCTTCACCACCGAATCATCCACGGCGGTATCGCCGGACCCTTTGAGGCCTGGCTGGCACTGCGCGGCCTCCGTACGTTGGCGCTGCGGATCGAGCGTTCCCAAGCCTCGGCTGCGACGCTCGCTGAACGCCTCAGCAGCCACCCTCGCGTAGAAGCCATCCGGTTCCCCGGCCTCCCCACGGACCCGGGCCATCAACGCGCAAAGGAGCAGATGAAGGGTTTCGGTTCCATTCTCTGCATCCACATCGCAGGCGACGAACACCGCAGCGGTGCCGACGCCGCAGACGAAATGGTCCGAGCTTTGCAGCTCTGGCTTCCGGCGACGTCCCTGGGCGGGGTTGAGTCGCTGATTGAACGCCGACGCCGTCACACGGCTGAGCCGCTCAGCGTCCCGGAGAATCTGGTCCGGTTGAGCGTCGGGATCGAGAACGTGGAGGACCTCTGGTCCGACCTTGAGCAAGCGCTGAAGTCGCTGGACGGTTAGGCTGGAGAACGTGGACGGAAAATTCTTGATCGCGATTGTCACCAACGCGGTGTACTTCATCCTTGGCTTGGTAGCCCTTGCCTTGGAACTGTGGGCCTTCGCGGACTGCCTGCGCCATAAGCCGACGCTCTTCGTGGCGGCTTCCAAGCGCACCAAGACCTTTTGGCTTGCGCTCACTGGCGTGGCGCTGGCCATCGGCGCCTTGACCGTCCTCACCGGCGGCAGCGGGCTGGGGTTGTTTGGCATCGCTGCCGTGACCGCTGCTTGCGTCTACCTTGCCGATGTCCGCCCCGCCGTGCGTGAGGCCGGCAGTGGCGGCAACCGAAATGTCGGTCCGTACGGCCCCTGGTAAAGGCGATACTGGAAAATAAGGCTTAGCGGGGCGCTACGGCGTCCCATGCCACGGTAACTTCGCCTAGACGCCACCTTGCCGGACCATCCTGAAGCGGCCATCCGACGTCTCGCAGTGAACGGCACATGCCCGTCCAGCGCTGCCGGTTTCCGAACGAAGCCAAGGGTGCCGCTTCCAGCCAGGCCTTATCCATGGCCTGTAGGAACGCGTGGACCGGTTCGCCCGGCACATTGCGGTGAATCAGGGCTTTGGGCAGCCGCTCCGCGACCTCGGAAGGCAGTTCGAAACTGCCGAACCGCATGGAGAAACTCAGGCTCAAGGGACGTTCCTCATCCAACGCCACCCACGTGACGCGCCGGCCTATTTCATCGCAGGTTCCATCAATGAACAGGCCGCCGGGCGCCAGCCGTGACTGCACCAACCGCCAGATTCCGGCGACGTCCGCTTCCTCATATTGCCGCAGCACGTTGAATGCCCGCACCAAAACCGGGTCACCGGGAACAGGGACTTCGAAGCCGCCCACGTGGAAGCTCAGTCCTGGTCGCTCGAGTGCTTTGGCGCTGCGCACGCGCTCCGGTTCAATCTCAATCCCGCAGACCCGGACATCCGGGCGCACGGCCTGCAGCCGTTCGAAAAGCTCGACGGCGGTGGTCGGCGAGGCGCCATAGCCAAGGTCCACAACAAGGGGGTCGACGGCGGCGCGCAGCCGCCACGCTTGGGGTCCCGCCAACCAGCGGTCCAAGCGGCGCATGCGATTGGGATTCGTGGTGCCGCGAGTGATGTTGCCAACCGGCTTTCCGCCCCGGCTGCGGGGAGAGCCCACCCGTTCCGCTTTTTGTACCACGGCCCCCACTTTATCCTTGCCCGCATCAGTCCGCGGGGTTCGTTGCCGGACGTAACGCCGGGCAGGGCACGTAAGTGCTCGGCTAGGATGAAAACCATGACTTACAAGCTGATTCTGCTGCGCCATGGCCACAGCGAATGGAACGCCAAGAACCTGTTCACCGGTTGGGTGGACGTTGACCTGAACGATCAAGGCCGCGAAGAAGCAGTGCGCGGTGGAGAGCTCCTGGTTGAGAACGAGATCCTTCCGGACGTCCTCTACACCTCGCTCCTGAAGCGTGCCATCAACACCGCCAACATGGCCTTGGACAAGGCCGACCGCGGGTGGATCCCCGTCAAGCGCGACTGGCGCCTGAATGAGCGCCACTACGGCGCCCTGCAGGGCAAGGACAAGGCCCAGACCCTTGCCGAATACGGCGAAGAGCAGTTCATGGAATGGCGCCGCAGCTACGACACCCCGCCGCCGCCCCTGTCCGACGACAGCGAATTCTCGCAGGCACACGACGTCCGCTATAAGGACCTCGGCGACGCACTGCCGCGCACCGAATGCCTCAAGGACGTCCTGGTCCGCCTGCTCCCTTACTGGGAATCGGACATCAAGGAAGACCTCAAGGCCGGCAAGACCGTTCTGGTCACCGCCCACGGCAACTCCCTGCGTGCCCTCGTGAAGCACTTGGACGGCATCAGCGACGACGCCATCGCCGGGCTGAACATTCCCACGGGCATCCCGCTGGTCTATGAACTGGATGAGGACTTCCAGCCCATCAACCCGGGCGGAACCTACCTGGACCCCGACGCAGCAGCACAGGCCATCCTCGCAGTGGCCAACCAGGGCAAAAAGTCCTAACTGTTGAAACTACGACGACGGCCGGTCACTTAGGTGACCGGCCGTCGTCGTTTGTTCTGCAGTAGCGAAAGGCTAGAAGCCTTCAGGCTGCCATTCGCCCGTCACCAAGTAGGTGACCTTGCGGGCGACGGAGACGCCGTGGTCGGCGAAGCGCTCGAAGTAGCGGCTGGCCAGGGCGACATCCACCGTGGTGGACGGGCTTTCGTTCCACTCGGGGGAAGCAATGGCCTTGAAGACGCTGAGGTGGAGGTCGTCCACGGCGATGTTGATCTTGAGGATGTCGCGGGCTACCTCAAGATCGCGGGTCTCCAGCAGTTCGATCACCTTGGCGGTAATTTCGATGTCGTGCTGGGCCATGGCCTTGAAGGTCTGGGTCAGCGACGCCGGAATCACGGTGGCCGGGTAGCGCAGGCGCGCCAGCTGGGCAACGTGGCGGGCCAGGTCTCCCATGCGTTCAAGCGACGCACTCATACGCAGCGAACCCACAATCATGCGGAGGTCACTCGCGACAGGACCCTGCAGGGCAAGGATGTCGATGGCGCGCTCGTCGAGGCTGTTCTGCAGGAAGTCGATGCGGGCATCTGCCGCGATGACGTCCTGGGCAAGATCCACGTCGGCGCCTTCGAAGGACGTAGTAGCCTTCGTGATTGCTTCGTGAACCAGCTTGGAGATCTCGATGAGGTCGTCACCTACCTGGGTGAGCTCCTCCTGAAAAACCTTGCGCACTAAGGCGTCCTTTCCTTGGAAATCCTATTCCCACAATGGGGGTCGGATTTCAAAACCATTGACAGTCCAACCAGTAACTGTGTCAGGGGCCAGTGAACTGTTCGGCTCCTTTAGATGAACGTTAGTTGAACCGTCGGCGTTTGGCGCTGGATCACTGCTTGCCCGTGTTTCCACAGCATAAGCTGGACACGTGGATCCATTGCTCATAGGTGTCGTCGCAGGTCTCGTAGGCCTGTCGTTGGGCGTCTTTGGCATGCTCGCGTTCAGGATCAGCGAGCGGCAACGCAGCATCGTGGACCTGGACGTGACTGAGCCACTGCTTCCTGAGGGCGCAGCGGAAGTACTTGCCGTCGTCGGGCGCGCCTTTGTCGTGGTGGACGCCATCGACGGCGTAGTCCGTGCGAGTCCGGCAGCGTATGCCTATGGCCTGGTGCGTGGCCACACGGTGGTCCACAAGCAACTCCTGGACATGACCGCCAAGGTCCGCCGGGACGGGGTGATCCTCGAGGAACAGTACGAACTCCCGCGCGGTCCGCTGGGCAAGGGCACCATTGTGGTCCAGGTCCGGGCAGCCATGCTCGGTTGGGAATACATCGTGCTGCTGGCTGACGACCGCACTGAGATCACCCGCACTGAGGAGATCCGCAACGACTTCGTGGCCAACGTGTCCCACGAACTCAAGACACCCGTCGGCGCCATCTCGCTCCTGGCCGAGGCCTTGGAAGCGTCGCCTGATGACGAAGAAGCCGTGCGCAGGTTCGCCAAGCGCATGCACAAGGAGTCCGGCCGGCTGGCGGCCTTGGTCCAGGACATCATTGAACTTTCCCGCCTGCAGGGCGCCAACGTTGCCCAGCAGGGCCACGCGGTGGATATCAATACGGTGATCACCGAGGCCGTGGACCGCTCGCAGCTGCCGGCTGAGAGCAAGAATATCCAGATCGTGGTGGGCGGGCACTCCGAGTCGCTGGTTTTCGGCGACCGCGACCTCCTGGTGACAGCACTCCGCAACCTGATCGACAACGCCATTCGCTATTCACCGGAAAACACGCGTGTAGGTGTCGGCGTCCGGACGCGCGAGGGCGTGGTGGCCATCTCTGTCACGGACCAAGGCGAAGGCCTGACTCCGGAGGACCAGGAGCGTGTGTTCGAGCGGTTCTACCGCGTCGACGCAGCACGATCGCGGCATACCGGTGGCACTGGCCTGGGGCTCAGCATCGTCAAGCACGTCGTGTCCAACCACGGCGGCGAGGTAACCGTGTGGTCCCAGCCCGGCCAAGGATCAACCTTCACCATCCGCCTGCCTGAGATGGAAGGCCAGGATGACGACGCCGGCCTTCCGGCTTCCGCTGCGGCTGCATCTTCCGAACTTCCGGCGGCTGATGCCGCCGTCGAGCCTCATCACGCGATTCAAGAACCCCATCACGTGAATCATCAAGGGGGCGCCAGTGGCGCCCAAGAGCAAGGAGCCAGCGCTTGAGCCGGATTTTGATAGTGGAGGACGAAGAGTCCTTCAGCGACCCCCTGTCCTATCTCCTGGGCAAAGAGGGTTTTGACGTCGAGGTAGTGGACAACGGCAGCGACGCCTTGGTGGAATTCGACCGGAACGGTGCCGACCTTGTCCTCCTGGATCTGCAGTTGCCGGGAACGCCGGGCACGGAAGTGTGCCGACAACTTCGCCAGCGTTCCAGTGTTCCCGTCATTATGCTGACGGCCAAGGACTCGGAAATCGACAAGGTTGTTGGCTTGGAGCTTGGAGCGGATGACTATGTCACCAAGCCTTATTCGTCCCGGGAGCTCGTGGCCCGCGTCCGTGCGGTGCTGCGCCGGCAGGGTGAGCCGGAGGAACTCATGACGTCCACCGTGCAGGCCGGTCCAGTCCGCATGGACATCGAACGTCACGTGGTGAGCGTCAACGGGGAGCAGGTTTCGCTGCCGCTCAAGGAGTTCGAGCTGCTGGAGATGCTGCTCCGCAACTCAGGCCGGGTATTGACGCGTGGACAATTGATTGACCGTGTCTGGGGTTCGGACTATGTGGGGGACACCAAGACACTCGATGTCCACGTGAAGCGGCTTCGCAGCAAGATCGAGCCGGACCCGTCAGCGCCGCGTTACTTGGTCACAGTGCGCGGACTGGGGTACAAGTTCGAGCCGTAGAGCTTTCCCTACCGGCGACGCGCATATTCGTTGGCACCACGGAAAGCGGCTGACGATGCCCGGATTTGGGTGTCGTCGGCCCGGCAGGGTGGCCCGGGCAAATTTGGGCGTCGTCAGCTTGGCAGCTACACACACAAGGAAGGGTCCCGCCGAGGCGGGACCCTTCCTTTGCTGCATGGTGTGTAGCGTGCCTAGTGACCGGCGGCCGGTGCCTCCGAGGACGTAGCCGTGGACGTCGGCGTTGCCGTCGGGGTCGGCGTGGTGGGCAGGTACTTGGCGTACTCAGGCAGAGTGCCGTCAAGCACCGGGACGTTGACGGTAGCGGAGTCGGAACCGCTGCGGATGGTGATCGGAACCAGGCCACCTGGGATGACGCCCGCGGTGCTGAGGATCGCCGCATCGGCGGTGTCGTTCAGGAACGTCTCCCCGTTGGCCTTGACCGGGATTTCGGTCTGGGCGCCGTTGGCCCCACTCACGGTGAGGGTGGCGTCGGTGGCGGAGGTGTTGAAGACGGCGCCGATAACGCGGCCGGGCTCGTTCTCGCCCGAGGCAACAATCAGGATGTTGCGTAGCTGCAGGGGACCGAGATCAGCTTTGATCCCGTCCGATGCCGAGTACTGGTGGGTAGTCTGCTGGGCGTTGACGAATCCACAGCCGGTGACGGACAGAAGACCGACGCCGATTGCAGCCGCCGCAATTGCCAGCTTGCCGCGCTGGACAGGGTTCATCGCAGTATTGCGCACGACACCTACTCCTCAAGAGTCATTGGAACACTTTTCAGCCATAGCCTATCGGCAAACCCCCGGAAATATGGATTCGGGAAGGCTATGTGGCGCCGTCAACGGAGGAGATCTTGATCGCACGTTGCTTGCTCAAAGCACCTTTACCGGAATACGTCAAGACCTTGGAGGAAGTCGTTTAAGGCCTTATTCCCTTTATTGGCGCGGCAGAAGGGCCTGTCCGATGCCAGTCGTATGCCTTAATCGTGATAGACTAATCTGCGGGAAAGGGGAAAGTCCACATGGTTTTTGAGGTCGGCGAGACAGTAGTTTACCCTCACCACGGTGCAGCAAAAATTGAGGAAATCAAGATGCGCACCATCAAGGGCGAAGAGAAGATGTATCTCAAGCTCAAGGTGGCTCAGGGTGATCTGACCATTGAAGTTCCAGCAGAGAATGTTGACCTTGTTGGGGTCCGGGACGTAGTGGGCAAAGAAGGCTTGGAGCACGTGTTTGACGTTCTCCGCGCCGAGTTCACTGAAGAGCCTACCAACTGGTCACGTCGTTACAAGGCGAACCTGGAGAAGCTTGCTTCAGGCGATGTCATCAAGGTGGCAGAGGTCGTTCGCGATCTTTGGCGTCGTGATCACGATCGCGGCCTTTCCGCAGGTGAGAAGCGGATGCTGGCCAAGGCGCGGCAGATTCTGATTTCAGAACTGGCCCTGGCTGAGAAGACAGACGAAGAGAAGGCTGCAAGCGTTCTCGACGAGGTCTTGGCTTCCTAAGAATTGAGCCCGGTGGTGCGAAAGCGCCGCCGGGTTTCTTTTTGCCACGAAGTACTCTGGTGTCCATGAGTATTCCTTCCAAGCGCGCCGTCACGGCGGTGATCGTGGTTGCTGCCGGCTCCGGTGAGCGACTCGGCTACGGCATGCCCAAGGCCCAGGTTCCACTGGGCGGAGAAACCATCCTGATGCATGCCCTCCGTGGGGTGGTTGCCTCGGATGTCGCGCGCCAGATCTGCGTCGCCGTGCCCAAGGGGGACACGGCACTGCGCGAATCGATCTCCGAGTTCACCATTGACCTGGTGGACGGCGGCCCCGAAATTTCAGTTGTCGACGGCGGTTCCTCCCGCGCGGATTCCGTCCGGGCTGCCATGGCTGCTTTGGAGGACGGAACCGAACTGGTCCTGGTCCACGACGCCGCACGTGCCCTTACACCCGAACGGGTTTTCCAGCGCGTCTCCGACGCTTTGGCGTCCGGTGCGAAGGCCGTCATTCCCACCATGCCTGTGGTGGACACTATCAAAACTGTTGCCGAGACGAATGGCTCAGACTCCTCCATCGCCCCGGAAGTTGTCACGGGAACAGCTCCCCGCGAACAGTTGCGGGCCGTGCAAACCCCGCAGGGTTTCGAACTGGCGGTCCTGCGGAGGGCACACGAAGCCGCTGAACTTTTCGACGACAAGCAGTCCGCAGCTGTCACCGACGACGCCATGCTGGTGGAACTCCTCGGCGTTCCGGTCCACGCTGTCCGCGGGGCCAGCCAGTCGCTGAAGATCACCACGCCGTTGGATCTCATCATTGCCGAGGGATTGCTGGAAGGCCCGCTGGGGATTCGTTGGGTTGAAGGCTGATGACACTGAACCAAAACATGGTGCTTCCCCGCACCGGTGTGGGCATAGACGTCCATGCGTTTGCTCCCGAAAATGACCCGCAGCCGCTGTGGTTGGGCGGGCTCTTCTGGGAAGGCGAACAGGGGCTTTCAGGGCATTCCGACGGCGATTGCGTTGCTCACGCCGCTGCCGACGCGCTCTTTTCTGCGTGCGGAATCGGTGACCTGGGCACCCACTTCGGCACTGACCGTCCCGAGTTCGCAGGTGCCTCAGGGGTCAAGCTTCTTGGCGAAGCGGCACGCATTGTGCGCGCGGCCGGATTCGAGATCGGCAATGTGGCAGTGCAGTTCGTGGCCAACCGTCCCAAATTCGGTCCGCGCCGGGAAGAATCCCAGAAGGTCTTGAGCGAAGCTGCCGGCGCGCCGATCAGTGTCACGGCAACCACCAGCGACGGCCTCGGTTTCACCGGTCGCGGCGAAGGTATCTCCGCTGTTGCCACGGCCCTGGTGTACCCGGTCTCCGGACACGAGACGACGGCAACCGAGCCCGGTCCCGCAAAAGGGGCGCCTCATGGTTAAGCCACGTGCCGGCGTCGTGCGCTCCGCTATGGTGTCCGCAGGCTTGGCTGCATCGCTCCTGCTGAGCGGCTGCGGCGGGACCCAAACGATGGACGTAACAGCCAGCTGCGAGTTCCTGAACAACGACACCTTCAAGCCCGACGGCAACCAGCAACAGCAGTCCAAGCAGATCGCCGAGCACTATCACCAGATCGCAGGCAAACTCGCTCCGGAGATCGGTAACCCCATTAAGGAAATGGCTGCGATCATGGACGAAGCGGCGTCGTCGTCCCTCGGGGCAGCTACCCAGGACCAGCAGGAGAAGCTCAAGGTGCAGTTCAACAAGATCGGCGAATACTGCAAGTAGGCAGGCCTAGCCGCGTCATCGGCTAATCTGGAGCGGTGACCCTGCGCTTCTATGACACCGCCTCCGCCGAAGTCCGTGACTTCGTTCCCCTCGAAGACGGCAAGGCCAGCGTGTACTACTGCGGGGCCACCGTCCAAGGAATGCCGCACGTGGGGCACGTCAGGTCGGCCATAGCCTTCGACCAACTGACCCGCTGGCTCGAATTCCGCGGCCTCCGGGTTACGGTAGTGCGCAATGTCACGGACATCGACGACAAGATCCTGGCCAAGTCCGCGCAGTCGTTCGGTCCGGACTGGGACGCTGAACCGTCGGCGCGCCAAGCCGAAGAGTGGTGGGCCTTGGCCTACCGCTATGAGCAGGAATTCGAGAACGCCTATGAATCCCTCGGTGTCCAACGGCCCACTTATGAACCCCGTGCTACCGGGCACATCCCGGAAATGCACGCGCTCATCCAGCGTCTCATCGACCGAGGCCATGCCTACCCCGCACTGGATGATTCCGGTGACGTCTATTTCGACGTCCGTTCCTGGAGCAAGTACGGCTCGCTGACGCGGCAGAACATCGATGACATGCAGGGAGCGCCCGACGCCGACCCCCGAGGCAAGCGCGATCCCCGCGACTTCGCGCTGTGGAAGGGTTTCAAAGACGGCGAACCCGTCACCGCCAAGTGGGAATCCCCTTGGGGTGCCGGCCGTCCCGGATGGCACCTCGAGTGCTCAGCCATGGTCACCAAGTATTTGGGCCCGCGGTTTGATATCCATGGTGGAGGACTGGATCTTCGCTTCCCGCACCACGAGAACGAGATGGCCCAGTCCCAGGCCGCCGGTGACGAATTCGCCAATTTTTGGATGCACAACGGCATGGTCACCTACGAGGGCGAAAAGATGTCCAAGTCCATCGGCAACACCGTGAGCCCGGCCGAAATGCTGGAGCTCGCCCCACCGCGCGTGGTTCGGTATTACCTCGGCCAAGCACACTACCGCTCCATCCTGGATTACCGGCCTACGTCGCTGCAGGAAGCCGCAGCCGCCGTCGAGCGTATTGACGGTTTCATCCACAAAGCATCCTCCAAGGTGGGTACAGGCGCCTCGGACGTGTCCCCGCAGGCCAACATGCCCGCTGCTTTCATCGCGGCCATGGATGACGACCTCAACGTGCCTCAGGCCCTCGGCGTGCTGCACGAAACCGTGCGGGCAGGAAACACGGCATTGGCTTCCGGCGACTTGGAGAGTACGAAAACCGCTCTCTACAGCGTGCTCTCCATGACCGAAGTTCTTGGCCTTGATTCGGTGAAACGCCCGGAAGCTGTTCAAGGGCGCGAGCATGCCGCTCTGGAAGTGCTGATCGAAGCCCAACTCGAAGCCCGTGCCGTTGCCAGGGCCAACAAGGACTGGGCAGCATCCGATGCGATCCGGGACACACTTGCCGCGGCCGGCGTCGTCGTCGAAGATGGTGCGGATGGCGCCACTTGGAGCCTCAAACGCGACTGAGGAACCGGCGCGGCGGCCGAATTGCATCGGGTCAGTAGACTTGATTCCAGACTTACTCACAAAATCAAGGATGGAATCTCATGGCCAACAATGGTCGCCGGTCGGTCAAGCAGAAGAAGGGCCCCACCACCGGAACCGGTGGCCACGGCCGCAAGGCCCTGGAGGGCAAGGGTCCAACGCCCAAGGCGGAGGAACGCACCTACCACAAGGCATACAAGAACAAGCAGCTGGCTGAGCGCTCGGCTGCCAAGCGCGGAACGGGCACCCGTCCCGGTGGCGCCGGCGCCCGCTCCGGTCCCAAGGGCCGTGCCACTGAAGAGCTCGTGACAGGCCGTAACTCGGTGGTCGAAGCCCTCCGCGCAGGCATCCCGGCCAAGGCCCTGCACGTCGCCATCCGCATTGAGATGGACGACCGCGTCAAGGAGTCCCTCAAACTCGCGGCTGAGCGTGGCATCCCGCTGCTCGAAACCGGCAAGGCTGAGCTGGACCGCATGACGGAGGACGCCGTCCACCAGGGCCTCGTTCTGCAGATCCCGCCGTACGAATACGAGGACGCTTACGACCTCGCCGAGGAAACCCTCGCCAAGTGGAAGAAGGGGCACATCTCCAACGCCCCCATCTTCGTTGCACTGGACGGCATCACCGACCCCCGCAACCTTGGCGCGATCATCCGCTCCGTATCCGCGTTCAGCGGCCACGGCGTCATCGTCCCCGAACGTCGCTCCGTCGGCGTCACAGCATCCGCATGGAAGACCAGTGCCGGCGCCGCTGTGCGCGTCCCGGTTGCCCGCGCTGCGAACCTCAACA
Source organism: Arthrobacter sp. M2012083 (assembly GCF_000281065.1). GTDB lineage: Bacteria > Actinomycetota > Actinomycetes > Actinomycetales > Micrococcaceae > Arthrobacter. The sequence goes on along the minus strand of NZ_AKKK01000009.1, from coordinate 16,661 downwards.
ACGCGCTCAAGCAGTTCAAGAACATGGGCATCTACGTCCTTGGCTTGGACGGCGACGGCGACGTCTCGCTGCCCGACCTCACCGTTGCTACCGAACCCGTCTGCATCGTGGTCGGTTCCGAAGGCAAGGGCCTCAGCAGGCTAGTCCGCGAGAACTGCGACCAGATCGTCTCGATTCCGATCGACTCCGCCATGGAGTCGCTCAACGCGTCCATGGCCGTCGGAATCTCGCTGTACGAAGTGTCGAGGCAGCGCGCCAGCTAGTCCTCAGTCATGGCGCCGCAAGCGCCATCCTCCTCGCCAAGGCGCCGCAAGCGCCATCCTCCGCGTGCTGCTCCTTCGTCGCATTGACGCACGCTTACGGATGGCCCTCGCGGCGCCTTTCGTGCGCCTGCGGTGCAACGCTCTCTCATGTCCCGCGGGTTTGTGTGGGTCGCTCTCTCATGTCCCGCGGGTTTGGGTGGGTCGCTCTCTCACGTCCCGCGGGTTTGGGTGGGTCGCTCTCTCATGTCCCGCGGGCTTGGGTGGGTCGCTCGCTCATGTCCCGCGGTCTTGCGGCCGATGTTCTGCCGGATACCTTCAACGCCGGCACGGCGGCCCCGGATTGGTTGGCCTTCTCCGCTTAGTTGTACTCGTAGAAGCCCTCTACTTTTGCTGCACGGCAAAGAAGGCGCTGACCTTTCCTCACGAAACGCCGCACCGTATTTTCTTCTGGGCGTGTTCATCCGAAACGCAATCTCCCACCTTGCTGTCGCAGAAAACCATACGGCCACCGTGAGGGTGGGGAGGTGAGAGAGGGGTGGTGGGAAGGGGTGGGGAGGTGAGAGAGGGGTGGTGGGAAGGGGTGGGGAGGTGAGAGAGGGTTAGAAGTCGCGGCGGTTGGCCAGCACTGGGAGTTTGGTACGGGCTTCTTCCACGACTGCGGGGTCGAGATCGTAGAAAATGACGCCCGGTTCGCCCTCCAGGGCTTCCAATACCTGGCCGAACGGGGACACGACGGCGGAGTACCCCACTCCGGTGGGCGCGGTCCCTTTGACCTCAACGCCCTGAGTGGCGGGATCGCCCTGGCCGCAGGCGAGCACGAACGTGGTGGTGTCCACTGCGCGGGCGCGGGCCAGAAGTTGCCACTGCTCGGCCTTACCCGGTCCGGATCCCCACGAGGCGGAAACGATATTCACAATGGCTCCGCGCTGTGCGTTAGCCGTAAACAAGGCAGGGAAACGGATGTCGTAACAGGTGGCCAACCCAAAGGTGAGGCCACCGGCGTCGAACGTTACCGGATCCGTACCGGCCTCAACGGTGTCCGATTCCGCGAAGCCGAACGCGTCGAAAAGATGTATCTTGTCGTAGCTCGTTTCCACGCCGGGTCCGGTGGCGAGGAGCGTGTTCCGCACGCGCGGGGATCCCGAATCGGAGGGAGTGCCCGGGGTGAACATGCCAGCCACGATCACCAACTGAAGTTCGTCAGCGAGGGATCGCACCTGGTTCGCCCACGGCCCATCCAATGGCTCGGCAATGTCCAGCAGCGAGTTTCCGAACGCGCGCATCATCGCTTCCGGGAAGACGACCAGCTCGGCACCCCCGTCCTTGGCCCGGCGGGCGTACTCCTCAAGGAGCCGCAGGTTCGCGGCCAGATCCCGGCCGGTGATGACTTGGGCAAGTGCCACGCGCACGATAAGACCTCCTGTTGTCTCCGTCCCAGTATGCCAAGCGGACTGGTCCGGGGCAGTGGACGCGACACAATCGATGCGAACCAGCTCAATCGCGGAGAGTGCGAAGGCAGCATTCCAGCACGTGAGCGGCGGATGAAATCCCGCCAGTTTCGGGCAAGTAATGAAATCACGACGCTGAACGTCGTCACATGGCAGGCCCGCGCGGTACATACTTGGCGTGGAACTAAACTTGCAAGCAATGGTTATGCCAATTTTTGACACAGAAGCTGCCCTGGACGCGTCGCAGCCCAGGCCCCTCGGACTGAGCACGCCCCAGCCCGGGGTTTTCGACGCCGAAACCACGCAGAACCATTCGGTGAACGTGGCCGTTTTCGCTCCCGACCTGGAACGGGTGGAAGTGGTGTTCCAATCACCAGGCACACCTTGGCGCGCGCATATTCTGTCCAATGTGCAGGACGGCGTGCACTTTGGCCTGGTGGACGGCATGCCCCCGGGCACCCGCTACGGTTTCCGCGCTGCCCCCAGCGAGGGCGGCCTCCCTCTGTCCATCCCGGCTTTGGACCTGGACGACGACGGCGACCAGCCGCTGCTGCTCGATCCCTACGGCCGCGCGGTGGACCAGCGGGGCGAGTTCCTCACAAGCGTCCACGTGGAGACAGGTTTTGACTGGGGCGATGATCAGGCGCCGCGAACGCCCATGCGCACTTCGGTGATTTATGAAGCGCATGTCCGCGGCCAGACGATGCTCCACCCGGACATCCCGGAGCACCTTCGCGGAACGTACGCGGGCATGGCGCACCCGGTGATGATCCAGCACCTGACTGAACTCGGCATTACTGCTGTCCAGCTGCTCCCGATCCATTTCCACTTGGATGAGTCGCACCTCCAGGACCTGGGCATGACCAACTACTGGGGCTACAACACCGCAGCGTTCTTCGCCCCACACTCGGACTACGCAACGGAAGCGGCGCGGAATGCGGGCCCCCACGCGGTGCAGGACGAGCTCAAGGGGATGATCAAACTGCTCCATGCGGCGGGGATCGAGGTCATCCTGGATGTGGTGTACAACCACACTGCCGAAGCAGGCCCTGACGGCCCGCCGCTGAGCTTCCGCGGTTTGGCTGAGAAACGCTACTACAGACACGATGCCCACGGCCGCTACCTGGACACCACCGGGTGCGGCAACACCTTGGATTTCAGTGATCCCGTAGTGGTGGATCTGGCCCTGGATTCCCTGCGGTACTGGGTAAACGACTTCCATGTGGATGGGTTCCGCTTCGACCTCGCAGTGACCCTGTGCCGGGATGCCAGCAACACTTTCGATCCCCAGCACCCCTTCTTGCAAGCAATTGCCGAGGACCCAGTGCTCTCTGAGGTCAAGCTGATCGCCGAGCCTTGGGATGTTGGTTACGGCGGCTGGCAGACCGGCCGTTTCCCGCAGGGATGGTCTGACTGGAATGACCACTTCCGCGACGGAGTCCGAAGCTTCTGGCTGTCCGACCGGGCGGCTATGGAGGCCGGTGGACATGGTGGCTCGGTGGCGTCTTTGGCTGAGCTCATGGCGGGTTCTGCCAATCTCTTCGCATCATCCGGCCGCACCCGCCTTGCCAGCGTCAACTTCATCACCGCCCATGACGGCTTCACGCTGAAGGACCTGGTCAGCTACGACCGCAAGCACAACGAGGCCAACGGCGAGCAGAACCGCGACGGACACGGCGACAACCGAAGCTACAACCACGGTTTCGAGGGCCGCAGCGAGAACGAGGCCATCGTGGCTGCCCGGTCACTGTCCATCCGCAACCTTATGGCGACGCTGCTGCTGTCCTTTGGCGTTCCGATGATCACAGCCGGTGACGAGATCGGCCGTACACAGCAGGGCAACAACAACGCCTACTGCCAGGACAATCCCACGGCATGGCTGGACTGGAGCCGGACCCAGGAAGCCAACGCCATGTTCAGGACTACTCGTGAACTGGTTCGACTCCGACGCTGGTTCCTGCGTCACCAACCTGAAAGCTTCCCAGGGCAGGCCAATGACTCGAGCCTTCAGTGGTTTGACGACAAGGGTAAGAAGATGACTCCGGCGCGCTGGAATGATCCCACCGTCCGCTCGATCCAGCTGCTGATGGGGCACGAGGACAGTGAGATTCGTGGCTTGATCTCGGTGAACGGCAGCAATCAGGACGTCAAAATGGTCTTGCCGGAGATCCTGAGCGAGTCGGGCATCGGGAAGCGCATGTTCGAGCTCCGCTTTACTACGTCGGTGTTGCACGAGCGCCGGAAGGGCGCGTTGGTGGCCTCGGGTGAGCGGGATATCCTGCAAGCCAACACGATCAACATCTACCGCACGTAACCAAGCAACCGTCGAGGGGAGCCCACCGGATGAGCCGAAACCCCAACAAGCTGGCGGCTTTCGCGGCATTGGTGATTGCCGTCGTCGTGCTGGTGGTTGCGATGGTGGGCGGTGGCTCGCTGGCGCCCACAACAGCGCCGCCCTCCGGCGTCCCAACCGCAGGGCAAAGCACGACGCCGGCACCCGGCACCGCGCCGACGCCGCCAGCCGTTGCGAACCCCTCGGCGCTGCCCACGATCAACGCTTCGCAGCTGCCCAAGGAAGCCCGTCAGACCCTTGCCCTGATCGCCAAAGGCGGCCCGTACCCGTACGACCGTGATGGGGTGAACTTCGGCAACTTCGAGGGTTTGCTGCCTAAGAAGTCCAGCGGTTTCTACAAGGAATACACCGTGCCCACGCCGGGAGAGTCTGACCGGGGTGCCCGCCGGATCATTGTGGGCAAGGACTCCGCCAAGTACTACACCCCTGACCATTACGAGTCGTTCATGTTTATCGTCGAAGGCAAATAGAGGAGCCCATGAAAATCTACTCCGCGGACACCTGGACCCTCGAAGAACTGCAAGAGCAGATCTCCGACGCCGGCCGAAGGACACTTCTGGTCCCGCCGGCAACCACAAAGCAGGCAGTCCTCGAGGTCTTCGGCCAGGTCCTCGATTTCCCCGAGTACTACGGCGTGAACCTCGACGCCCTCAACGACTCATTGCACGACTACGCCGACGCCCTCTCGGAGGACGACGGAAGCCCCGTCACTATGCTCTGGCAGGTCCCCGCGGCCTACCGTACGGACCGGTCCTTCGGTGTTGTCTGCGAAATCCTCCAAGACGCCGAGCGCTACGCCGGACGAGACCTGGCAGTCATCGCGGTCTTCGAGAATTAGTCGGTCCAGCGGGGCCTTACGGCACCGGCGTCCTTGTGCATGCAACTCAATCGTGACGCGAAACATTGAATATTTCTATAGATATTCCGATTATTTCAAAAGTTTGAGATTGAAGTTTCCAGTGCAAAGCTGGCCCGGTGAAGTGATGCATATTAGCAACAAATTGCTTCGTTTCATGCGGGCCTGCACTGGAGTACTTTATCCATTTTGACTTGTATCATTCGATGCAAATTAACGATGTGGCTACAAACTCTGAGACCGGATTCCAAAGGACAAATACTGTGAGGAGAATCAAGAAATGATGTTCTCTTCCGGCCGTCCTTTTCGAGTCCAAGGCTTCCTTCGGGCACCAGTTGCCGCGTTGAGTGTGCTGGTCATTGCCGCGGCAATGTCAGGATGCAACTCTTCCTCCCAAGGGCGGCCCCCGTGTCTCCCACCTGATTTTTCGGTCACTCCCTCGCCCACAAGAGTCGGCGAAGAGGTCACCGTGAAGGCGCAAGATGCGAGATGCGATCCCCGCTACGGAAAGAACGCCCGAATTCTGATAACAATTAAAGATTCATCCGGACGCAAAGTCCTTGACGCTTTGGCGCCAATGGATGACGCTGGTGGATTTACTTACACTTTTAGAGTTCCACTCGAGACTGCGCCAGGGGAAGCCGCCGTTGTGGCATTCCCATTCGACATCGACTGGTGCGACGACACAGGCAAGAACAGGCGTGCAGGACAGGCAGTTTCCGCTAGTCAGCATGCAAGTTGCACGCCTCCGACGCAGACGATCACGATCGCTATATAAGCCCCTTAGGTTTCCTCTGGGGTCTTGTCCTGCTTGTGGCCGGGACCTGAACGCGAAAAACCCCCGCAGCGCACCACGGACGAGGCCCTCTTCGTTGGACCACAACCATGTCACGTCGGTTGTTAGCATCCCGGCCGGGATCAAGGCGGCGAATCGCCACGATTGAAGCCGACAGCAATCAGGAAGTACGTGGAGCCAGGCCCCGACGTCGCTGGCCCGCTTATCCGTCGTTGAACAACAACGGAAAAGCGGGCCAGGAACGTCCCGGAGGACAAAGGTCTAGGCGTTCGCGATCAATCCCAGTTCAGCCTTGGAAGCCAGCGCCGAGTGCTTCGGGAACACGCGGACGGTATAGCCGAAGGACCCTGAGCGGTTGATCACCAGGGAGCCGCTGAACAGGTGGCGTCCGCCGCCGAGGTCTTCCAAAGAGTCCAGTTCGGCCACCACGATGTCCTCGAGCTCGTCGGTGTCTTCCGCGCGGCCGAAGGCCACTTCCACGGAGACGTCGTCCGGGGTGAGGTTGTTGAGGGCCACGTAGGCGTTGACTTGGAGCGAGTCGCCTACCTGGGGTTCCTCGGAGACGCCCACGGAGTCAACGTGTTCCACCACTACCTCGGGCCAGGCGTTCCGGACCTTGGTGGTCCAGGCTGCGAGTTCCTTGGCTTCCTTGAAGGACTCGGCAACGGCGCGTCGCCCGGATACAGCGGCCGGGCAGTAAAGGTTGTTGACGTAGTCGTGGAGCATGCGTTCGGCCGAGACTGCAGGGCCGAGGTTAGCCAGCGTGTGCTTGATCATGGACACCCAGTGGGTGGGTACGGTTTCGCGGCTGGATTCGGAGGGTCCTGCTGCTCCGGCGCCTTGGGCAACAGTGGTTCCGTAGAACCGCGGCGCTACCTGAGTTTCCAGCAGCTCGTAAAGTGCCGATGCCTCGATGTCGTCGCGCTCCTCGGAGGATGCGTTGTTGTTGGCTGTGGGGATCGCCCAGCCGTTTTCGCCGTCGTACATTTCGTCCCACCAGCCGTCCAGGACGGAGAGGTTGAGCGAGCCGTTGATGGCGGCTTTCATGCCGGAGGTGCCGCAGGCTTCCAGGGGTCGAAGAGGGTTGTTGAGCCAGACGTCGCAGCCGGGGAACAATGTCCTCGCCATGGCGATGTCGTAGTTGGGCAGGAACACGATCCTGTGCCGGACCTGCGGGTCGTCGGTGAACTTGACCAGGTCCTGGATCATTTTCTTGCCGGCGTCGTCTGCGGGGTGCGATTTTCCGGCGATGACCAGCTGGATGGGGTGTTTGGGGTCCAGCAGCAAGGCCTTCAAACGGGCAGGGTCGCGCAGCATGAGGGTGAGCCGCTTGTAGGTGGGCACACGCCGTGCGAATCCGATGGTGAGGACATCGGGGTCCAATACGGAGTCGGTCCAGCCGAGTTCGGCATCGGCAGCGCCGCGCTTCTTCCAGGAGGCCCGGAGCCGGCGTCGAACGTCTTCGATGAGTTGTGCTCGGAGCTCGCGGCGGAGGGCCCAGACGTCTTCGTCGCTGACGTTGTACGCGAGGTCCCAGCGTCCCAGGGCTTCGGCTTCCGCGCCGAACTGGTTTCGTGCCAGGGAGGAGATACGGGGGTCCACCCACGTGGGCACGTGGACACCGTTGGTAACGGAGGTGATGGGGATTTCGGAGTGGTCGAATCCTGGCCAGAGACCGGCGAACATCTCGCGGGAGACCACACCGTGCAGCTTGGCCACACCGTTGGCACGCTGCGCCAGCCGAAGGCCCATCACAGCCATGTTGAATACGGACGGGTTGCCGCCGTCGAAATTCTCGCGGCCGAGTTCAAGGATCCGCTCGGTAGGCACGGCAGGCGCCAAGCCAGCTTCGAAGAAGTGCTTGATCTGCACGGTCTCGAAGCGGTCGATGCCGGCGGGGACGGGCGTGTGCGTCGTGAAGACAGTGGACGCGCGGCCGGCGGCGAGGGCTTCGTCCCAGCTGAGGGGCGAGTTGGCGTCGGACATGGCTTCCTGGATGCGTTCGATCCCCAGGAAGCCTGCGTGGCCTTCGTTGGTGTGGAACACTTCCGGAGCAGGTGTGCCGGTGAGTTCCTGGTAGACGCGCAGCGCCTTGACGCCGCCCATGCCCAGGAGGAGTTCCTGCTGGAGCCGGTGGTCGCCACCGCCGCCGTACAGGCGGTCGGTGATGCCACGCGCGGCTTCGTCGTTGGAGGGGACGTTCGAGTCCAGCAGCAGCAGCGGAACGCGTCCGACGTCGGCACGCCACACGTGTGCGTGGAGCTCGCGGCCGTTGGGCAGCGGCAGGGAGATGTGGACCGGCTTACCTTGGGCGCCGTCCTTGGCCGGGTGGCGCAGCAAGGTCAGCGGCAGGCCGTCAGGGTCCAGTACAGGGTAGGTCTCCTGCTGCCAGGCGTCGCGGGAGAGCGACTGCTTGAAGTATCCGGCCTGGTACAGAAGCCCGACGCCGATCAGCGGCACGCCGAGGTCGGAGGCGGCCTTGAGATGGTCGCCGGCGAGGATGCCGAGGCCCCCGGAATATTGCGGGAGTACTTCGGTGATGCCGAATTCGGGCGAGAAGTACGCGATGCAGGCCGGAGCGTCTTCGCCGAGGCCTTGATACCAGCGCGGTTCGCTCAGGTATCGGTCCAGGTCTGCTGCGGCGCTCTGGACCCGGTTCACCAGCTCGCCGTCATTGGCCAGATCCTGTAACTGCTCGCGGCTGATCGACCCCAGCAGGGCTATGGGGTCGTGCTGCGATTCCTCCCAGAGAGCCGGGTTAAGGCTCGCAAAAAGTTCCCGTGTGGGCCGGTGCCAGGACCAGCGCAAATTGGTTGCCAGACGGGCCAGGGGCCTGATGGGCTCGGGGAGGACGGTACGGACTGTAAACCTTCGAATAGCCTTCACGAGCGCCACACTAACGGACTCGCATGGCAGCCGGAACTGGATTGGGTTTCTTTTAGGTAAAAGTCATCTTGCGTCAAGGAGATAGGTCGTGTGCTTAGCATTCTGTGATTTTTGTCGCTAACGTCGTGGTTGTGACGAAAACCGCGCGAACCATCACCGCTCTGAAATCCAAGACGACTACGGACATCACCGAGGGACTTCGCTTCGGCCGGTTCCCCATCACGGCCGTGCAGCCGGTGGTTGAGGGTGGCCGTTTCCCGGCGAAGGCTTTGCCAGGCGAGGACCTGGTTGTCGGCGCCACGGTCTTCCGTGAAGGCCATGACCAGCTGGGCGTCTCCGCTGTGCTGCTCGATCCCCGGGGCAAGGAGCGTCAGCGAGTACGCCTGACCCCGGCCCAGGGCGAGCAATGGAAGGGCCTGGACCGCTGGGTGGGCCTGATCACGCCCACCGGCACCGGTGCCTGGTCCTTCGTCATTGAGGCCTGGCATGACCGGTACGGCACTTGGCATCACAACGCCGAGGTCAAGGTAGGGGCCGGCATTGACGTCGAGCTGATGCTCGCCGAAGGCGCTGCCCTCCTCGCGGAAGCCGCTGACGACGACGCCGGGCGCAGCGCAGTGGAGAAGCGCACCTTGCGTGCCGCTTCCGTCGTGCTGGCCGACACCACCAAGACTGCCGAGGAGCGCCTTGGTGCCGGTTTCAGCCCCGAGGTGCTGGCCGCCGTCGGACGCGTTCCGATCCGTGAGTTGGTGACCGTTTCGGAACGTTTCCCGCTGCAGGTGGAACGCGACCTCGCGGGCCGCGGTTCCTGGTACGAGTTCTTCCCCCGTTCAGAGGGCGCCGTGTTGGATCACTCCACCGGCGTGTGGACCTCCGGCAACTTCCGCACGGCAGCCAGGAGGCTCGACGCCGTGGCGGAAATGGGATTCGACATCATTTACCTGCCGCCCATCCACCCGATCGGTTACCAGCACCGCAAGGGGCGCAACAACACGCTGACGCCGGGGCCGCAGGATCCAGGTTCGCCGTGGGCCATCGGTTCCAAGGACGGTGGACATGACGCCATCCATCCGGAACTGGGTACGTTTGAGGACTTTGATGCGTTCGTGGCGCGCGCTAACGAGCTGGGACTCGAAGTTGCCCTGGACCTGGCGTTGCAAGCAGCTCCGGACCACCCTTGGGTGACGTCCAACCCTGAATGGTTCACCACACGCGTGGACGGTTCCATTGCCTACGCAGAGAACCCGCCGAAGAAGTACCAGGACATTTATCCCCTGAACTTCGACAATGACCCGGCCGGCCTTTCCAAGGAAATCCTGCGGATCGTGCAACTGTGGATCAGCCACGGCGTCAAGGTCTTCCGCGTGGACAATCCCCACACCAAGCCTGTGTGGTTTTGGGAATGGCTGATCGGCAAGATCAACAAGAAGAACCCCGAGGTTGTCTTCCTGGCGGAGGCCTTCACACGCCCGCCAATGATGCATGCTTTGGGCCGCGCAGGATTCCAGCAGTCCTACACCTACTTCACATGGCGGAACACCAAGACTGAGCTGGAGCAGTATTTCCACGAGGTCAGCCATGAGACCGCCGCGTTCTTCCGTCCGAACTTCTTCGTGAACACCCCGGACATCCTCACCGAGTACCTGCAGTACGGTGGTCCGGCCGCGTTCCGCATCCGGGCCGTATTGGCTGCTACGGCAAGCCCGTTGTGGGGCGTCTACGCCGGTTATGAGTTGTACGAGCACGTGGCCCGTCCGGGCGCCGAGGAGTACATCGACAACGAGAAGTACGAGTACAAGGCGAGGGACTGGGAGGGTGCGGCTGAGTCAGGGCGTACCTTGGCGCCGTACATCACCAGGCTCAACACCATCCGCAAGAACCACCTGGCCTTGGGCGACCTGCAGAACCTGACGCTGCACAGCAGCACCGACGACGCCACGATTGTGTACTCCAAGCACAAAACGCTCCCGGACGGCACCAAGGACACTTTGATCATCGTGGTCAACGTGGATCCTCACAGCACCCGGGAAAGCACAGTCTCGCTGAACTTGGCGGCCCTGCAACTGGACCCCACGGACTTCAACGAGGACGGCCGCTTCCGGGTGGACGATTTGATCAGTGGCCAGAGCTGGGAGTGGGGCGAGCACAACTACGTCAGGCTGGACGCCCACGTTGAACCGGCACACATACTGAGCATCCGGAGGCAGCCTTAGTGAGTTTTTCTCCGCAGAACCCCAGCCAGTACTTCACTCCGAAGAACACCTTCGAGTTGAACGCCCCAGGTCTCCAGCATGATCCGCACTGGTACCGCAAGGCAGTCTTCTATGAGGTACTGGTGCGGGCCTTTGCGGATGCCAACGGGGATGGTTCCGGCGACTTCCACGGCCTGATCGAGAAACTGGACTACCTCCAGTGGCTGGGTGTCGATTGCTTGTGGTTGCCCCCGTTCTTCCATTCCCCGTTGCGCGATGGCGGTTACGACATCGCGGACTACACGTCCGTGCTGGACGAGTTCGGCACCATCAGCGATTTCAAGCGACTGGTTGCCGAGGCCCACGCCCGTGGCGTCCGGGTGATCATCGATCTGCCTTTGAACCACACCTCGGACCAACATCCTTGGTTCCAGGAGTCGCGCAAGGATCCAACGGGTCCCTACGGCGATTTCTACGTGTGGAGCGATACGGACGAGAAATACCAGGACGCACGCATCATCTTCGTTGACACCGAAGAATCTAATTGGACCTTCGATCCCATCCGCCGCCAGTTCTTCTGGCACCGCTTTTTCAGTCACCAGCCAGACTTGAACTTCGAGAATCCCAAAGTGATCGAGGCGCTCTATGACGTGATCCGGTTCTGGCTGGACCAAGGGATTGATGGCTTCCGGGCCGACGCCATTCCCTACCTGTTCGAAGAAGACGGCACCAACTGCGAGAACCTGCCGGCAACCCACACGTTCCTGCAGGACCTTCGCCGGATGGTGGACGCCAACTACCCCGGCAGGGTGATCATTGCCGAGGCAAACCAACCTCCGCATGAAGTGGTGGAGTACTTCGGCACCGAGGAAGCCCCGGAATGCCACATGGCTTTCCATTTCCCCATCATGCCGCGGCTTTACTACGCCCTCCGGGACCAGAAGGCCGCTCCCATCATTGAGACCCTGCGGAACACGCCGGAAATTCCGAAGGGTGCGCAGTGGGGGACTTTCCTGAGGAACCACGACGAACTGACGCTGGAGATGGTACCTGCGGAAGAGCGCGCCGCCATGCTTGGCTGGTATGCCCCGGATCCCCGGATGCGGGCAAACATCGGTATCCGCCGACGTTTGGCTCCGCTGCTGGATAACTCCCGCTCCGAGATCGAGCTCATCAACGCGTTGCTGCTTTCCCTGCCGGGGAGCCCCTTTCTGTACTACGGGGACGAGATCGGCATGGGAGACAATATTTGGCTCGACGACCGCGATGCCGTCCGTACCCCGATGCAATGGAACCCCGACCGCAACGCTGGCTTCTCAGGAGCCGATCCGGGCAAGCTTTACCTTCCGGTCATACAGTCGCTGGTTTACAACTACAGCATGGCCAACGTTGAAGCCGAGGCCGCGCACTCCGGTTCGCTGCTGCGCTGGACCCGCCAGATCCTCAGCGTTCGGAAGAACCACCCGGTGTTTGGCTTGGGCGGCTTCCGGCATATTGAGGCGGACCATGAAGTCGTGTTGGCCTACGTCAGGGAGTTGCCGGCTGGCAACCCTGAAGGAGAGGACGCGGAGACCATTCTGTGCGTTTTCAACCTTTCACAGCACCCCGTTGCGGCAACGTTGGATGTGCCTGAGTTTGCAGGCCGCGGCCTGCGCGATATTTTCGGCGGCCAGCCTTTCCCGGCGGTCGGCGATAACGGTCACTTGACCGTGATGCTGGGCAGCCACAGCTTCTATTGGCTGCGGGTGCGCTCGGCATTTTCGAATCCCTCGTCGCCTTTTACCCAGGCGATTCCCGTGGTGACCTCCAAAGGATGAGATGAGCAAGGAAAACTTGAACCCCTCCATTGAAGGACTTCTCCGGAACTGGCTGCCAGGCAAGCGCTGGTTCCCGGTCAAGAGCCCCGACTTTGCCTTGGAGCAGGTGGGCGGTTTCAGGCTGCCGGATACCGGCGGAGAGGCCGTGCTTGAAGTTGTGCTGATGGCGGTGACCCACAGGACAGCCGACGGCGGTTCGCGGACCGACGTCGTTCAGGTTCCGTTGAGTTACCGAAGCAAACCCCTGGCTGATGCTCCTACAGCTTTGCTGGGCGAGCTTGCGGGTCCCGACCTTGGGCTGCAGCTCGTGTACGACGCCGTCTACGATGCGGATTTTGTCACCGCCTGGCTGGAACTTATGCGCAGTGAAGGGAAGGCGGGCGGAGCCCAAGGGCACCTCACGCGCGGCCGCGTTGCGTTGCCGAAAAAACCTACCTCTGTGAAAGTCCTGTCCGGCGAGCAGTCCAACACGTCCGTCATCGTTGACGACGGCGACTCGGCTGCGATCCTTAAAATCTTCCGGGTACTATCCGCCGGCAAGAATCCCGAAGTGGAACTTGGCGCCGCCCTGACGGCAGCGGGAACGAGCGAAGTTCCCGCGACGCTCGGCTGGGTTACCGGCTCGTGGCACGAGCCGGCGTCGAACGGTTCCATAGCGGCCACAGGTGAGCTGACGGTCGCCCACGAATTCCTTGCCGGAGGGATGGATGCCTGGCGCCTGGCCGTAGAGGCAGCCGCAGCCGGCAAGGATTTCACGGCAGAAGCCCGCGGTCTCGGCGCTGCTACTGCCACGGTTCACGCCAGGCTCGCAGAAACGTTCGGCACCCAGGACGGACAGGAACAGGGGCCGGATATCATCGCGACTGTAGCGAGGCGTGTCCGCGGCTCCTGGGCGGAAGCCTCATCCGCCGTCGGGCCTTATGACGACAACCTTGATGAGCTGCTGGCAGCACTGAATCCCGGGGACGTCGGCCAGTTGCAACGCGTTCATGGCGACCTCCACCTGGGGCAGATCCTGTGGGTTCCCGGGGCTGAGGGGCAGCCGGGACGGTGGGCCATCCTTGACTTCGAGGGCGAGCCGCTCCGGACCATCGATCAACGGAACACCCCCGATCTTCCCTTGCGGGACGTCACGGGCATGCTGCGTTCATTCGACTACGCAGCCGGCGCCGCCACGCGCGAAAATGAAAGAGCGGCCGTGCAGGTGCCTGAGACCTGGGTGGATGACTGCGCTGCCGCATTCCTTGAGGGGTACAGCGAAGTCACCCCGGGAACCATAGACCGCCGCTCGCCGCTCTTTGTGGCATTGTGGCTGGACAAGGCCTTATACGAGGTTGTTTACGAGTTGCGGAACCGGCCCGACTGGCTGTCGATCCCGGTGAACGCATCTCGACGAATCCTCGACAACACAAGCCGCGGCAAGCATGCGGCAGCTACAGCGGAAGGTAATGACATGACTGGCTCTGCACGCACCGAACGGCCCCGAGTTCCCCTGCACGTGGACTCCGAGACCTTGGAACGCGTGGCCGCCGGCGCTTACCACGCGCCGCATTCAGTACTTGGCGCGCACTTGGACGATCATGGCCACGTCACTATCCGTACGGTGAAACACTTGGCAAAGTCCGTGGTTGTAGTGACTGAAGCCGGCCGCACGGAAATGACCCATGAGGCCCACGGCGTCTGGACTGCAGTCCTGGAACCGCTGCAGGCCGGCCACGTGCCGGACTACCGTTTGGAAGTGGTGTACGACGCCGAACCCGTCACCATCGATGACCCGTACCACTACTTGCCTACCGTAGGTGAGGTGGACCTGCACCTGATCGGCGAAGGTCGCCACGAGCGCCTTTGGGATGTCCTTGGCGCGCACGTCCAGCACTACCGCTCGGCGTTGAGCGAGGTGGACGGAGTCTCCTTCGCGGTTTGGGCCCCGAATGCCCAAGCCGTCCGCGTGAAGGGCGACTTCAACGGGTGGGATGGCCGTTCCCACGGTATGCGCTCGCTGGGCTCCTCGGGTGTCTGGGAGCTCTTCATCCCAGGCGTTGTAGCAGGGGCGTGCTACAAGTACGAGATCCTGACCAAGGCCGGTCACTGGGTGGAAAAAGCCGACCCGCTGGCCTTCGGAACTGAGGTTCCGCCGCTGACTGCTTCACGTGTGGTGGACGCGAGCTACCGTTTCAAGGATGCGGAGTGGATGAATGACCGCGCCCGGAAGGATCCGCACAATTCGCCCATGAGCGTCTACGAAGTGCACTTGGGCTCTTGGCGACTTGGCCTTGGCTATAAGGAACTCGCCAAGGAACTCGTGGACTACGTGAAGTGGCTTGGGTTCTCCCATGTTGAGTTCATGCCGGTCGCGGAGCATCCCTTCGGCGGTTCGTGGGGCTATCAGGTGACGTCCTATTTCGCTCCGACCTCACGATTCGGACACCCGGACGAGTTCCGGTTCCTGGTGGATTCGCTCCACCAAGCCGGCATCGGCGTCCTCCTCGACTGGGTGCCCGCACACTTCCCCAAGGACTCCTGGGCGCTGGCCCAGTTCGACGGCCAGCCGCTGTACGAGCACTCAGACCCCGCCCTGGGCGAACACCCCGACTGGGGAACCCTGATCTTCGACTTCGGACGCAGCGAGGTCCGCAACTTCCTGGTGGCCAACGCTCTGTATTGGCTGGAGGAATTCCACATCGACGGCCTGCGCGTTGATGCCGTGGCCTCAATGATCTACTTGGACTACTCCCGTGAAGAAGGTCAGTGGAGGCCCAACAAGTTCGGCGGCCGGGAGAACCTCGAGGCTATTTCCTTTATGCAGGAAGTCAACGCCACCGTCTACAAGTCCCACCCCGGGGCCATCATCATCGCCGAGGAATCCACGGCATTCCCGGGGGTTACGGCGCCCACCAACCACGGCGGGCTGGGCTTCGGCCTCAAATGGAACATGGGCTGGATGCATGACTCGCTCAAGTACATTTCCGAAGACCCCATCAACCGCAAGTGGCACCACGGCACCATCACGTTCTCCATGGTCTATGCCTTCACCGAGAACTTCCTGCTACCCATCAGCCACGATGAAGTAGTTCACGGCAAGGGCTCCATGCTGCGAAAGATGCCCGGCGACCGCTGGCAGCAGCTGGCAAACCTGCGTGCGTTTTTTGCCTACCAGTGGGCGCACCCGGGCAAGCAGCTGATCTTCATGGGTACGGAGTTCGGCCAGGAAGCCGAGTGGTCCGAACAGTACGGGCTGGATTGGTTCCTTGCTGATATCCCCGCGCACCGCGGACTGCAACTTCTGGTTAAGGACCTCAACGGGCTCTACACGTCAACGCCGGCCCTTTACCAGCGGGACAACGAACCCGGCGGTTTCCAGTGGATTAATGGCGCGGATGCCGATCACAACGTTCTGACTTTCATCCGCTGGGATCAGGATGGCAAGCCGTTGGTTTGTGCAGTGAACTTCTCGGGGGGGCCTCACAAGGACTACATCCTGGGTGTGCCGGCAGCAGGTGAGTGGACGGAAGTCCTGAACACCGACTCTGAAACGTACGGCGGCTCCGGAGTCGTCAACGCTGGAGGTTTGAAGGCTTCGACACCCGGAACTGATGGCCAGCCCGCAGCTTTGACTGTCACGCTTCCCCCGCTTGGGGCTTCCTGGTTCACGCCGGCTGAGTAGTTACCTACGTCAGGGGAGGGCCCGAAGCTTGGCTTCCGGGCCCTCTTTCCTGTGTTTTCCGGGACGTTCCGCCCGTGTTTCCGGGGATTTTGCCTGGCGGAAGGAGCGTGTCGCTGCCGGGTTTTGCCATCTCGGAGAAGTAGGCGTATAGTTAGTACCCGCGCTGGTCCCCGAGTGGAGATCGCCACGCAGACAAGATACCGCAAGGAAAATATCAAGTCATGCTGGCCGATTTGACTCTGAGAGATCCAGCCGGTAAGTTTGAAAAGTTGCTCCGGAGCGATCCTGGTCCCTTGGGTGGGGGTTTGGTGGTGCCGGTAGTGTCTGTTGTTTGAGAACTCAATAGTGTGCCAAGTTTGTTGATACCGATTGTTTTTCAATTGGTT